>NZ_VCRN01000009.1 GCF_009849585.1 Bacillus sp. ZZV12-4809 | reverse complement strand
CCGACGGAGTAGCGGACACATGGGTCGAGACAGACGCAGAAGAGAAGGGAGAAGAGAATGCAGAGGCAGAGGCAGAAGCAGAGGCAGAAGCAGAGGCAGAAGCAGAAGCAGAGGCAGAGGCGGAAGCAGAGGCGGAAGCAGAAGCAGAAGCGGAGGCAGAGGCGGAAGCAGAAGCGGAGGCAGAAGCGGAGGCGGAAGCGGAAGCAGAAGCAGAAGCAGAGGCGGAAGCAGAAGCAGAGGCAGAAGCAGAAGCAGAAGCATGGGCAGAAGCAGAAGCAGAAGCAGAGGCAGAAGCAGAAGCAGAAGCAGAGGCAGAAGCAGAAGCAGAGGCAGAGGCAGAGGCAGAGGCAGAAGCAGAAGCAGAAGCAGAAGCAGAAGCAAATAATAGCTTTGATAATAACAGAATTATCGCAAATACAGGGCATAACGTAATGATCGGCTATTGTGATAATAATGCTTCGTTCATGGCTATCGCACTATCACAAATCGCATTACTTGAAGCTTTAAGAGGAAATCAAGGCTCTTCTAATGATGATGCATTAATTGCAAGCTTGAAAAATACAATAATGCAAATGGGCCAAGATGGAAACAACAATCGTCAGGCAATCCTGGATGCTCTTAAAAACCTCAAAAAAGAAGATTAATACTAGAAAAGGAGGAGATTAGATGGCAAAAAGGAATGTATCTCGCTGCAGTATTCCAGCAAAAGGAAAAGAAAAGCTACTGGTAAAAATAAAGAATAGCAGCGAAGAAAACAGCCGGACATTTAAACTAAATGCGTATGATAAAGACTCTGAAACAAAAGAATCGCTTTCAATTAATGATAAGCCTGCTTGCCAAGATACCCTTGGACCTGGATCCGAAAAAGTATATACAATTGATGCAGCAAAGGTTAAATCAAAGGTAGTTATGGAAATTATTCAGGAAAAGGGCGGTTCTGGAATTTCTGTTTCCAGCAAAAATAGAGGGTTATATAATGCGCTAATTACTTTGAAATAATAAAAGGGGCCGGATTAAAGGATGCTTTTTTTCCTGATAATCCGGCTCTTCTATTTAACTTTCCTTTACTTTTTTGGGGTGAGCATCATATTAAATTAGTCTCTGACTATTACCTTTACTGTTCTAATTTTTTACATAATAAACAGCTGTTTCATAGAGAAACGGCTGAATTTGCTATCCCACAGGAATTGTGATTATCACATTATATTAGACTTGAAAGATCATCGCCATTAAGGCTGTGCCATCTCAATAATTTCACCAGAACGAGGATGCACTAAAAAGGATCTTCCGCCTCCTTCAAAGTGGTAATTCCGATCGTGAATAAAGTACCGCGAATCTTCCGGGTATAGTGGAACGGTATCTCCGTGTGAGACACGTCATAAGCACTTTCGTAAATCAATTGTTTAGCCTGTTCGAAAGTGTAGGCCGGCTTGAGAAAAATAAAGATTAATAGAGGAATAAAAAAGAATATCATAGTGGCTGGCTTTGCCCATTTAGTAGACATTCCCCGTTTGTAATAATAGTAAGAAAGAGAGACGGCAAATATCATAAACGGCAGTAACAAACCTAAATCGAAAACACCTCTATAAAGGATTGTATATATATAATAAGGTGCAGAATTCAATACCTGTTGCACTTAAATTGAATAGAAAAAAATTTCTTTGCTTCATTATTACCTCCTCATAAAGGATCATGCATTTATATTACCATAAAAAGTAAAGTATGCCCTTGTGTTTCCGGATTAGGAACGAATAGAGCTTTCGAGAACCAAAATAAATTTTGTGAAAATAAAGAAAAAATTGAATATTCTTGTGTAACACCATAAAATATAAACATGAACACCTACTAATAACTTTGGGGGCTCTCTGTTATGATTAAAATAAAATTTTAGTATTATGCAGATTGAAATGAAGTTAAATTTTACAAGGGAGGATTTTACATGTATGTACTAGGAATTGACGGCGGTGGGACAAAGACTAAAGGTGTTATCTGTGACGAAAAAGGAAGGGTTTATGCAGAAGCAGCTGTCGGACCCACTAATCCGAATAGCCTTGGGTATGAATTTGTAGAAAAAGAGCTTAGCAGATTACTAGGGGATCTGCAGCAGCGTGCACCTGAGAAGTATGCTGAAATAAAGAGTTCTTTTGCAGGGATGTCTGGAGTTGACCGTGAAGAGGTTAAGAGCAAAATGGGGCAGTTATACAAAAAATACCTTCCGGGTGATTGCCTTTTAAAAGTCGATAATGATGCTGTTAATGCCCTGTATTCGGGAACACTGGGACAGCCGGGTGTTGTCAATATTAGCGGTACAGGTTCGATTACATTCGGAATCAACGATGAAGGTGAGCGGACAAGAGTCGGTGGATGGGGGTTTTTGCTTGACGATTCGGGAAGCGGCTTCTCAATTGGAAAACATGCGCTAAAAGCCATTTTTGACGAGTATGATGGCTTTGGAGAAAAAACGGTTTTAACATCTGCTATTATCAATACCTTAAAAGTGAAGAGAGTGCCAGAGCTGATTCCAGTTATCTATGACTTCACAAAAGCGAGAGAGACGATAGCGTCGTTAAGCCGATTGGTTGTTGAAGCTGCAGAAGGCGGGGATCTCATTTCGCAAGAGATTCTAAAGCAGGCTGGCATAGAGATGGGGAAAAACATTCGCAGACTTATCCTCAAATTGTTTAAGGATAAAGCTGTAAATAAAGAGCTCCCCATCGTATTAGCAGGGGGAAACTATAACAGTGCAGAATGGTTTATTCCTAATATAAAAGAAAGCCTTCAATTTCAAAACATAAAGCCGGCCATTATTTTGCCTGATTTACCACCTGTCGCTGGTTCAGCTATTGCAAGTTTGATAAATGCTGGTGCAGAACTTGATAAAAGTTTTATAGATAACTTTAAAAATAGTTAGGGGGCAAATCTGTGCAAATCATTCCGTTCAGTAAAGAGAATGCAAATGGAATTTTGCTGCTTTGGAATAGGGAACTGGGAAAGGACTTCCCGATGAGAGGGGAATTACTGCGCCAAAACAGTTTTGAAGATAAAAGTGTTTTACACAGTGCTTCCTCCGTAGCTCTGGACGAAAACGGCAATGTAATAGGCTTTATTGTGGCTAAAGCTTGGCTAGAGAATATGAATGTAATGATGAATAAAGAGACAGGCTGGATTCACGTCCTTTTGGTAGATTCAGATTTTCGTGGCCAAGGTATTGGAACAGCCTTATTAAAAAACGCAGAGGGCGTATTTAAAGGACAGAATATAAGAACGATAAAGCTTGGCTCTGATCCTTGGCACTATTTTCCGGGAATACCCGATCAATACATAGACGCAATCCAATGGTTTGAAAAGCATGGGTATCACCATGATGGTAATGAGTATGACTTGATCTGCAGATATGACCATCAAAGGTTTGACCCTCCTAAAAAAGATAATGTGGATTTCTCCTTGTTAAAACCCGGTGAGAAGGATGAGCTGTTATCGTTTTTAAACCGGTGTTTTCCTGGCAGGTGGGAATATGAGGCACTCCACTATTTTAAAAAAGGCGGAATGGGCCGTGAGTTTGTGGTGTTAAAAAAAGATAATAGAATTATTGGATTCTGCCGGATTAATGATGATCAATCACCGCTTATTGCCCAAAATGTTTATTGGTCACCGTTGTTTAAGGAGCGCCTCGGAGGGGTGGGGCCATTAGGTGTGGACCCAGCGGAGCGGAATAAAGGATATGGATTAGCGGTTGTTGAAGCTGGCATCACTTTTTTAAGAGAGCGTAACATCGATACCATCGTCATTGATTGGACTGGGCTGGTCGATTTTTATGGGAAGCTGGGTTACAAGGTGTGGAAATCATATTCAAAATTTTCAAAGGAAATTTGAGGTGCTGTCAGGATGAAAGGTAAGGTGCTTAATTTTTTACAAAAGGAGATTGAAAGTGAACATATTCCGGGTGCTGTGATCCATGTGTCTTATCAAAATGATGTGATTATGCAGGAAGCTATCGGAAACAGAGCCGTATTCCCAAATAAAGCCCCAATGGAGATTAATACAGTTTTTGATCTTGCTTCGCTAACAAAGGTGGTAGCTGCACTGCCCGTTACATTAAAACTATTAGAAAGCGGACGTTTCCATTTAGATGATGCTGTCTCTCATTTTGTTCCTGAGTTCGCCAAGCATGGGAAGGAGTCTATTAAAATCAGGCATTTGCTGACACATACTTCGGGCCTTCCGTCTCACAGGAGATATTATCTGGATAAGCTGAACATGGAAGAAATCTTTACTAGAATTTGTGACCAGGAGCTGGAGGCGGAAATAGGCAGTAAGGTCATATACAGTGATCTGGGCATCATCACCCTCTTTATACTGATTGAGATTGTGTTAAATGAAAAATTTGAGGATTTTGTACAAAGGGAACTTTTTGACCCGCTTGAAATGAAAGAAACGGTCTTTAATCCGGCTTATGATACAGCCAGATATGCTGCAACGGAATATAGTGAGAGTTTAAAGGGGTATAAAAAAGGTGTGGTTCATGACGAAAACGCAACGACCATGGGCGGAATCAGCGGGCATGCCGGACTTTTTTCCACAGTTCATGATCTCGCAAACTATGCTTCTATGATTGAAAATAATGGGCTGTTTCGAGGGAAAAGAATCCTTTCAGAGCCGGCACTTACTTTAGCAAGGCAAAACTTCACATCCTTTGATGCAGAATATCGAGGGTTAGGGTGGATTTTGAAGAGCGAAGAAATGTCGTCCTGTGGTGATTTCTTTTCATCATCATCTTATGGACATACAGGATTTACAGGAACAAGCATATGGTTTGATCCCGAGCTCAAACTTCATGTCATTTTATTAACGAATCGGGTTCATTTTGGGCGCAGTGACCATATTCTTCGTATTCGTCCGCGCTTACATAATATTATTAGAACTAGTTTGTGAAAAATAGAAGGCTGCCCAAGATGGTACTCAGGCAGCCTTTTTTTGCTTAATAGTTATTTATCATTTTTTCCAGGAAAATCTTTAGGTCCTGTCTGGATGTAGAATCGATTTGCTTATCAGAGATTCGCTTTACAAAAATAATGGCATTTTGCAGCTTCTGCTGCCGGCTGTCATCAGTTTTAGCTCTTTCAGCCTGCTGGATCTTTGCTTTAAGTGCTGTCTTTTGGCCATGGTGCATGTCTGCATATTGAATCAAGCCGTAAAGATTATTAAATGTGATGGCAGTAACATGAACCTCCAGTGATGAGATTTCCTCTGTATTGCCCTCCTTGTCAATGGAGCGATAGCTAATAGTCGTTTTTCCATCAGCCTCGATTACAACTGGTTCACTGTAGGTTTCCCACTGTCCGTCATTCAGACGATACTCGGTTTTTTCCACACCTGA
This sequence comes from Bacillus sp. ZZV12-4809, assembly GCF_009849585.1. Classification (GTDB taxonomy): domain Bacteria; phylum Bacillota; class Bacilli; order Bacillales; family Cytobacillaceae; genus Cytobacillus. The sequence continues at coordinate 174,164 of NZ_VCRN01000009.1, read as the reverse complement.
ATGGTGATCAGCTGCAGATAATGTGATGGTCACGCTCCCTAAGAAGGAGTGGTCAGTCCATTTTTCTCCTGAAGCCTCCGAGACCGTCACTGGCGGCGACTTATCCTCAATCGGATCTTTTAACACATTATAAAGGGAGGCCAGCAGGTCGTTGCCAAAATCCTGGCTAATTTCCCAAATCATCGCTCCGCCAAGTTCATTATCCCGGATGTATTCAGCTTTTAGCTCCATGGATTCTTTATCATCATAGCTGATGAATATGGATTCTTCTACGTTATAAAGATAAGGCACCTTCGATCCTTCATCCCAGAAACGATTATAGCCGTTTTCCAGCACCATCCTTCATGACCCGGTCGTAGGTAATGGAGCCGCTGCCTTCAAAGGGCTGGCGCAGACCATTATTTTCACCAGAAGTAACATTGTATTTATAACCGTAGAATGGGACGCCCATTACAAGCTTTTCCGGCGGGACACCGGCATCCAGATAGGCTTGTACCCCTTTATCAACACTGTAGGTTTTTCCATTGTCGTCCAATAAAGGTGCATTAAAATCCGCTTTTTGTTCCCATGTTCCATGAATGTCATAGGTCATGATTTGAACGTAGTCTAAATATTGCTGGGATAATCCAAGCTGTGTATTGTTGGCAAAGCCTGCAGTTGCTCCACCTGCGATGGATAGGATATAATGCTTGTCATCCTTTTCACCCTGTTCATCAAGCTTTTCACGTAATTCTTTTAATAACAGCGGATAATTTTCCCGATCATCGGGGTTTGGATATGTACCGGGACCGCCGCCTGTTACAGGATATTCCCAATCCAGATCAACACCATCAAATCCATTTTCCAGCATAAATTCCACAGCACTGTCTGCAAAAATTTCTCTGGATTCCTCAGTCGATGCTGCCTCGATAAAGTTTGCTGAACCTCCCCATCCGCCAATGGCAATAACGGATTTTAAGTGAGGATATTTTGCCTTCAGCTTCGATAATTCCGCAAAATTCTTCGGGTCTTGCTCAGGGTCACTCATTTTGACTTTCAGGTCGGTACCGATTAGAGCAAAGGCATAATTGATATGTGTTAACCGGCTGGCATCTAAATCATTCATAATCTCAAAACCATTGTAAGTTGACCAGCCGGCTAAATAACCGATTATCCGGTTTGCCGGCGGTGTTTCTGCAGGTTCCCAGGCAGGCTCTTCTGGACCGCCATCATCTTCATTGTCAACTAGAAGAACTTTTGTAATGGTTCTTGCTTGTCCGGCTGAATCATAAGCTGCGGCTTTTATGATGACATTTCCATCAGGCGCAGAAGTTGTTTGCCAGTTTACAGAATAATTGTCCCCGTTCTTTTGCACGGCAGGAAATTTCCAATAAGCCGATTCATCCGCGCTGTATGTTTTTACGAAGAATTCTACTTTGGCTATTTGGTCATTATCTGTGGCTGAAACTGATAAGTTGACATTACCTGAGTACCCGCTTCCTCCAGGGGTTGCACCTGCAGGTCCTTCGGCTTGTATAGAGCTTAAATCCGGAAGGGGATCTGAACTTTCTGAAGGAATTAATACATTGATCGAGTTATCGTCAATGGAAACATTATTGTAAATATCTCTTGTTTTGACCCGGAAGCTATAAGTTGATCCTGGTGATAACTGCTCGATGGTAAATGTATTCTCTGCAGTTGTTCCAATTTTAGTTCCATCCTGATAAATGACATAATCGAATTTCTTCTGTGAGGCTGAAGGTTCCCATGTGAGAGTTACACTGTTGTTTGTTCTTGCTGAGGCATTCAATGCTGAAGGGGAATCTGGAGAATTCGGCTCACGATCATTCTTCGTGAAAATATTTCTTGTGATGGTTTCTGTTTCACCAGAGGTATAGTCAATAACCATTTTTAACACGTATTCACCATCCGGTACCCATGGTGCACCGGTTGACCAGCTCCAGGTATACGGCGCTTCACTGTCGGGAGCATATGGATAATAGTTCTCATCCGGTTCGTTTACAGCCTTGGCATAAAAGGTTACTTTTTCAACAGCTTTGCCAGAGGCTGGTACAGCTGATACCATGGCATTGCCTTTCACCGTATCTCCGCCTTCTGTTGTCGTGGTCACTTCAATATAAGAATTTTCATCAGCGGAAGCTTCCAGCGGCATATTTCCAAGCACACCTCCAAGAAAAATCACCGTAAAAGCTAATAAAATAGACAGCTTTTTCAATATTATTTTCATCTCCTTTATAAAATATTGGTTTTTACCTCTTGCTTACTTCAACTTAAGGACAATGTTTTCACTTCCTTCTTTATAGATTCTGAAATTATATTTCAAATAAATTATAAAACAATTAAAATATTTTCACATGAATATTACGAAAATTCTGTAAAAAATAGTTCTCGAATCCTATCCTTATTGAATTATTTCTTCAAAAAAAGTAATAAATTTTTAAATTTTTATTTTACAAAATTCAGATTTTTTGTATAATTGGCACAGCAACAGATTAATGCTTGATTTCTTACAGAAAATAGGCAGAAATTTAACTATTTTAGAAAGGCGGGCAATAAATGAACCTCTCCAGTCTTACAACTGAGCAATTAAACGGTCGATCTGCCAATATCGATCAGTTATCCACTAAGGAAATTATCGAGCTTATGAATGATGAGGATCGATCGATCGCTGATGCAGTTCGCAGGGAGCTGCCAGACATTGAAAAAGCAATCGAAGCAATCTATCAGACTTTAATAAAGGGAGGAAGGCTATTTTATATTGGTGCAGGCACAAGTGGAAGAATCGGGGTAATTGATGCATCCGAGTGTCCCCCGACTTTTTGTACACCGCATGAAATGGTACAGGCCATTATTGCGGGAGGAGAGAGTGCAGTTTTTACGGCTGTTGAAGGTGCAGAAGATAGCAGGGAACAAGGGTCCGAGGACCTTCGTCATCGTAATGTAAATCAAGCGGATATTGTCGTAGGGATTGCTGCAAGCGGGCGGACTCCTTACGTAATCGGCGCTCTTGAATATGCGAAAAAAGCGGGTGCCGCAACAATTGGGCTATCCTGTAACTCCGATGCGGAAATCAGTCAGATCGCTGATTATAAAATCGAAGTGGTTGTCGGACCTGAAATATTAACAGGATCTACTAGACTTAAAGCAGCAACAGCTCAAAAAATGGTTTTAAACATGCTGACAACGACAACGATGATCAAGCTTGGAAAGGTTTATGGAAATTTAATGGTGGATCTTCATGCAAGCAATAAGAAGCTGGTCGAGCGTGCAAGAAACATGGTAATGAAAATTACAGGTGTTTCTTATGATGAAGCAGCGCACGTTTTAGAGGAAACAAACCAAAAGGTAAAACCGGCTATATTGATGATAAAGGGCGAGGTTTCCCGCGACAAAGCAGCACAGCTGCTAATTGAAACTGATGGTTTCCTTCGAGAGGCGATAAATAAGGCGAATCAAGGTCAGCTTATTTAATTCCAGTCTATTAGGTTAATAATCTAAAAAAATTAGGAGGTAGCAGTATGCATTTAGTCGTTTTAGGAGCACATTGTGGAGATGCTGAGATTCAAGCGGGTGCGATAGCCCATAAATATGCAAAAGCGGGACATGAGGTAACATTTGTACATTTAACAGCAGGCGAGAAAGGGAACCCGCCAGATGTATCAGTGGAAGAGTATCGGAAACAGAAAATCCGGGAATCAGAAAAAGTGGCTGAAATCTTGGGAGCGAAAACGATTACGCTTGATTATAAAGATGCCGAGCTTGCGTTTAATGATGAAATTATTACCCGGGTTGCCACATTAATGCGTAAATTAAAGCCGAATGTCGTTATCACACATTGGGAGAACAGCATTCATCCTGATCACGCCTTATGTCCTAGAATCGTACAGGCAGCACAATTAAAAGCCGGATTGCCTGGATTTGATTTAGACGGCTTGCCAGCACATTATTATGGGTTCTATCACAGTGAAAACTGGGAGGATATGGAGGGATATGTGCCGGATTTGTATGTAGATGTATCGGATGAGTTTGACACGTATTTGGAAGCGTTATCAAACTACTGGTTCATTATGAAATCAAAGTCCTTCCGTTATTATGACTATTATAAAGCACTGGGAACAGTCAGAGGATGCGTGAATCGCACGAAATATGCACAGACATTAAAGTTTCCAACAGGCACAAATGTGAGAAAAGGCGGATTTATCCCTGGGTATGAAATTTAATTGGGGGTGTTAATTTGATAAGGATGGAACTGAAAAAGAAGATTGGCCAGATGATGGTTATTGGATTCGATGGGAAAACGGTACCTGAGAATGTAAGGGAATTAATTCATGAATATCATATTGGTTCAATCATATTGTTTGGCAGAAATATCGGAAGCCCCAAGGAAGTGCTGGCATTAACGAGTGATCTGCAAAATGAAGCAAAGAAAGCAGGCTATTCACACCCATTATTGATATGCACAGACCAGGAAAACGGGGTTGTCCGCCGTCTTGGAGAGGGAGCAACAATGTTTCCAGGTGCCATGTCCTTAGGAGCAGCAGGAAAAGAAGAAAATGCCTATCAAATTGGCTATGCTTCTGCTCTGGAGCTGAAATCATTGGGAATCAATTGGAACCTGGCGCCTGTTCTGGATGTCAATAATAATCCGGAGAATCCCGTCATTGGTGTCCGCTCCTTTGGAGAATCGTCTGAAATGGTATCAGCATTTGGCCGTGCCTCGATGAAAGGAATGCAGGCTGCCGGAATTGCCACGACATTAAAGCACTTTCCCGGGCATGGAGATACAAATATTGATTCACATAAAGATTTACCAACGATAGCTCATGATATGGAAAGGTTAAATCAAGTTGAATTAAAGCCATTTAAAGATAGTATTCAAGATGGGGCTGACACGATCATGACTGCTCATGTCTATTTTCCAGCAATTGAAAATGAAGCCGGGCGGCCTGCTACTATTTCCAAAAAGGTCATTACCGGTTTATTGCGGGGAGAATTAGGCTTTAATGGAGTCGTCACAACAGACTGTCTTGAAATGAACGCCATTTCTCAAACACTTGGAGTGGAGAGAGGCGGTGTCGAAGCCGTTAAAGCTGGTGTTGACTTGATTATGGTTTCTCACCGCTATAATTGGCAGGTTAGTACCTTAAAGGAAATCATCCGGTCCGTTGAAACAGGGGAAATCGATGAATTAATCATCGATGAGGCTTTATCACGCATTCACGAATTGAAGAAAAAGTATCTTAGCAGCTGGAATGATATCCCTTCTGATCTTAAAGTTCCAGATACAGTAGGCTGTAAGGAGCATGAAGCTCTTGCGTATAACGTTTATAAACAGTCCGTCACACTTGTAAAAAACAAGGGGATTCTGCCGCTGTCCACAGAAAAAAATCATCGAATTGCCGTATTCTATCCGGAAAAAAATAACACAATGGCAGTAGAGGATAAACGCTATTCATCGTTTGACTTAGGGGGCGTAATTCAAGAATTCAACCCAGCTGCTGATGTTTACCCTTTTAAAAACGATTTATTAGCTGAAGAGCTGGATGAGCTTGTTCAGAAGGAAAGTCAATATGACACCATAATAGTCGGAACCCTTTCTGCTTTCCCAGGCAGCAGCCAAGTCGCCTTAATTGAAAAATTGTATGAAAATGGATGTTCTATTGTTGTCATTGGGATGCGAAGTCCTTACGATTTAGCCTATTTGCCGGATGTTGATGCCTATCTCAATACGTATGAATTTACCTGCCAGGCTTTAAAAGCAGCTGTAGGTGCAGTGTTTGGCAAAGGAACCGTTAGTGGAAAACTTCCTGTCACCCTTCCATCAAAGGTCAGCAGATCAACATAAAGAATGAAGGGTTTGGCCAGTGTGGTTGAAATAAATAATCGGATAAATTTATAAAATTTTGATTTATTATTTTAAAATTTGTTATATAATAAATTTTAAGAATATTCAAAATAGAATATCCCATTCAAGGGAGCTGATCCTGCTTAGGATGCTCCCTTAAAAAAGAAAGGGGGTTGGCAAAACAGGATGGAGAGCCAACAAGTAACGGAAAGCAATTTACAAAAAAACATCAGCCCAACAGGGAAAGCCGAATCACAAATCAATAAACAAATTAAAAGGACAAAGCTGAAAAAAATAAAAAAGCATTGGCAGCTGTATGTACTTTTAGCGCCTGCGCTTTTATATTTCCTAGTCTTCAAATACTACCCGATGTATGGGGTGCAAATTGCATTCAAGAATTTCGTTGCAACGAAAGGGATATGGGGAAGCGAGTGGGTGGGCTTTGACCACTTTATCCGATTTTTTAATTCCTATTATTTCTGGGATTTAATGTGGAATACGTTATCGATTAATTTATTCCAGCTGGCGCTATTTCCAATATCCATTATTGTAGCCCTTTCATTAAATGAGCTGCGTGACAGTAAATTCAAGAAGGCTGCTCAAACGATTACATATGCACCCCATTTCATCTCAGTTGTTGTATTTGTAGGGATGCTGGTTGCTTTCCTGGATCCTTTGACAGGGATTGTTAACCATTTTATTCAGCTATTAGGGTTTGAACCGATTGATTTCATGACGAATCCTGCATGGTTTAAGGCTATTTATGTATTTTCCGGTGAATGGCAGAACCTTGGGTGGGGAGCAATTATTTACTTAGCAGCATTGGCAGGGATTGATCCGCAGCTTCATGAAGCTGCGAAAGTAGACGGAGCAACCCGGTTGCAGAGAATTCTCCATATTAATTTACCAGGAATTATGCCTACAATTATCATTCTATTAATCTTAAATATGGGAAATTTCATGACAGTTGGATTTGAAAAGATCTTACTTATGCAAAACCCGCTCAACTTAGAGGCGTCTCAGGTCATACAAACATATGTCTACGATATTGGGATTTTAACAGGGCAATTCAGTTATTCTACTGCAGTTGGGTTATTCAACTCGGTTATTAATCTAATCATCCTTGTCTTTTTTAATCGACTGGCTAGAAAAACAGGTACAAGCCTGTGGTAAAGGAGGGGCCTAAATGAGAGAAACCAGAGCTGACAGGATTTTTGACATCTGCAATAAGCTTTTAATTGGATTTTTCCTCATCATCATTTTGTATCCGCTGATCTATATCATTAGTGCCTCCATCAGTGACCCTAGCTATGTGAACTCCGGGAAGATGTGGCTATTTCCAAAGGATATTACCTTTGAAGGATTTAAGAGAGTTTTCCAAAGTAAGGAGATTTGGATTGGATACAGAAACACGATTTTTTACACGTTGCTTGGGACCTTTATCAACCTTGCTGTCACATTGCCGTGTGCCTATGCGCTGGCCAAACAGGAACTGGTAGGCAGAGGCTTTATAATGGGTCTGTTAATTTTTACGATGTTTTTTGATGGAGGGTTAATTCCTACTTATCTATTAGTAAGAGACTTAGGCATGATCAATACAATCTGGGCGATGGTTATACCGAGTGCAGCTTCTGTTTGGAATATCATTGTCACGATGACATTCTTCCGGGTTACCATCCCAAAAGGTTTAGAAGAAGCGGCAGAAGTGGATGGGGCCTCCGTATTCAGAACCTTTTTCCAAATTGTATTGCCATTATCGGCTCCTATCATTGCCGTAATGGCCTTGTTTTACGGGGTGGGCCACTGGAATTCCTATTTTAGCGGTCTCATCTACTTATCCGACCGGGAATTATTTCCGTTACAGCTCATTTTAAGGGATATATTGATTCAGCAGGAAATGACAACCGAGCTCATGATGCAGGGTACGGATATTAAGGCCATTGGAGAGCAGGCACGAGTGGCAAGTATTGTGAAATACGCCGTAATGATTGTATCTGCCGCACCGCTGCTCATTGTGTACCCATTCCTGCAGCGCTTTTTCCTTAAAGGTGTCATGATTGGCTCCATTAAAGAATAATGCGGATATTCTCCTGAAAGGGTGTGGTGGTAAAGCAGTATTTATAAAGAGGCTGGTTAGCTTGAAATTAAAAAGGGGGAAAATAAAAATGAAAAAGGCTTCAGGTGTTGTATTAACGTCAGTACTGGCAATGTCTTTACTTGCGGGATGTACGAAAAATGAGGAAACATCCGGTCCGAAAGAGCCGCCTAAGAATTTTAATGAAAGCAATTATCCAATCGTGGACGAGCCGATTAAGCTGGAAATGATGGGGCAATCTTCTCCTCTTCAGCCTGCATGGGGCGAAATGGCGTTCTTCAAAGAAATGAATGAACTCACAAACATTGATTTTAAATTTACGACAGCCACCTCCGATCAGTTTAAACAAAAAAAGCAATTAGCGTTTTCAAGCTTAGAGCTTCCAGATGTATTTTTTGGCGGCCAATTTACGGCCAGTGAAGAGGTGGATTACGGTTCACAGGGATTATTAATTCCGCTGGAGGATTTAATTGACAAATACGCTCCTAATTTAAAAAAGGTAATGGAAAAATATCCTGATTTAAAAGCTTCCATTACAGCGCCCGATGGCCATATTTATACGCTGCCAGGGATTGATAATTTAAGCCACTCCCAAGCGCCATTAACCTGGATGAACGGCTATTGGCTCGAAAATGTAGGAGCTGAACGGCCGGAATCAACGGAGGAATTGTATGAGCTATTTAAAAAGTTTAAAGAAGAGGATGCCAATAAAAATGGGAAGGATGATGAAATCCCATTATCTGCACCTACCCTTGCCGATCTAAGATTTAACATCCTGCCTGCTTTTGGTGTTAATCAGACGGATGGCATAACTGAAGTCGATGGCAAAGTGAAATATGCATTTACACAAGACGGGTACAAGGAGTATTTAAAATTCCTGAATCGTTTATATGAGGAAAAATTACTGGACCAGCAAGTCTTCTCTCATACCTGGGAGCAGTATGTTGCAAAAGGCGCTGAAAATAAAGTAGGTGTCTTCCCGACATGGCCAATCGTTATGATTGGATTCGCTGATGTAACAGAAGCAGCAAAGTATCCATTACTGCCGCCATTAACCAGCCCGGAATTTGATAAAAAAGTTGTGACGAAAATTCCTGAAGTTAAACGCGGACGATTTGCCATAACGAGTGAAAACAAGAATCCTGAGGCTACAATGCGCTGGATCGACCATTTATACTCTGAAGAAGGCTCCATTCTTGCCCGTTTAGGAGTAGAAGGGGAAAACTGGGAGTGGACAGATGATTCAAAAACGGCCTGGAGACTGCTTGCGCCGGAAGGGATGAATACAACCCAGGCGAATGCACAAGATGCTCCTGGTGCAGGAACTCCAGTACCGATGGTAATTGAAAACGATTTCTTCCTAAAAGAAGATAATCCAACCATTCATAAAATCGCCGGTTGGGTTGAGGATGAATATCTGCCTCATGCGGAAGTGCCATTTCCTCAGGTGTATTTAACAATGGATGAGCAAAGTGAAGTGAATACGTTAAAACCGGATATTGATAGCTATATAGAGCAAATGGAGGCAAAATTTGTATCTGGCGAAGTATCCTTTGATCAGTGGGATAAGTATGTTTCAACACTTAAGAGTTTAGGAGTTGAAAAGCTGGAAAAAATTCACCAGGCTGCCTATGACCGATTTAAAGAAGCAAAATAGTAATCTTAATGCGTGAATTTAGACAGCCCCAGCTCTTCGATTAGGGTTGGGGCTGCTAAATGAATTAGAAAAAATGGAACATAGAGGGGAACTTACAATGGGATTCGATGGACTGATACGAAAATTGTATGACATATCAGAATGGATAACGAGATTAATGTATGTCAATTTGCTGTGGATTCTTTTTACACTGGCAGGATTAGGAGCAGCAGGATTTTTTCCTTCAACAGCAGCCATGTTTACCGTTACAAGGAAATGGGTGGTTGGAGAACGGGAAGTGCCTGTCGTGAAAACCTTTTGGGCGGCATATAAGCAAAATTTTATTCAATCTAACCTGATTGGCTACTTATTCATCATCATTGGTTTGATTTTATATGTGGACCTTCGTTTTTTTCAGACATCAGAACAATTTATCTTTCAATCTTTTTCGTTTATCATTTTGTTCCTCTTAATCATCTATTTTATATGTATTCTCTATATGTTCCCGGTGTTTGTTCATTTTAAGTTCAAAACATTGGCCTATGTAAAATACTCATTCATTATAGCGGCTGGACGTCCGCTATTGACGATTTTTATGGTTGCAGGAACTGTCCTTTTACTAATCCTTCTAAAATACCTGCCTATTCTAGTCCTCTTTATTGGCGGTGGATTAATGAGCTACGTAATGATGTGGATTGCAGTAAGGGCATTTCCTAAAGAACAAATTCAAATGGGAAGTCAAAACTCGCAGAAGGTTTAAGCGGGTTTTCTTTTTCAGTAAATTTAAAAGGCGGTGCAGGAATGAAAATTGGACTGGATCTTTTTTTAGAAAATGAATTCCGTCATTTCAAAAAGATGAGAATCGGACTGGTGACCAATATGACAGGGGTGAATGAAAGGCTTGTACCGGCCATTGACCTTTTTCATGAACACCCTGAAATTAACTTAACGGCATTATACGGGCCAGAGCATGGTATTCGCGGTGATGCAAAAGAAGGTGAAAGTGTCGAATCCTCGATTGATCCGTATACAGGGGTTCCCGTATTTAGTCTGTATGGTTCATCCAAAAAACCATCAAAGGAAATGCTCGACCATGTGGATGTGATCGTGTTTGATCTTCAGGATATTGGGGCCCGATACTATACATTCATCTATACGATGGCCTACATGATGGAAGCATGCGCTGAGTATGGAAAGCAATTTGTAGTGCTGGACCGGCCCAATCCGATTTCAGGCACAGAGGTGGAAGGAAACTTAGTTGAAGATGGGTTCAGATCCTTTGTGGGTCTTTATCCAATCCCGAATAGGCACGGAATGACTGTTGGGGAGATCGCTTTGCTTTATAAGCATGAGTTCGGCATTAATTGCGATTTAACCGTTGTTAAAATGGACGGCTGGGAACGGCATATGTACTATGATCAAACGGGTATGTTTTGGGTGCCGCCATCTCCTAACACGACTGGATTAGATATGGGCTTGCTTTATCCAGGAACCTGCTTAGTGGAGGGGACGAATTTGTCAGAAGGGAGAGGAACAACCCGCCCTTTTGAATATATCGGGGCACCATTTATTGATGGGTACCGTTTAGCCAGGAATATAAATGAACGAAACATCCCGGGTGTGCTGGTCCGTCCTACATCATTTAAACCTTTTTATCAAAAATTTAAAGACCAGGTTTGTGAAGGGATTCAATTACATATAGCAGACCGTTCAGCCGTTCATTCTTTAAAAACGGGGCTGACTGTGCTGGAGACCATTGCTGAGATGTATCCGAAACAATTTCAATTTATTCAGCACAGAGAAAAGTATTTCTTCGATTTGCTAGCAGGGACCAATAGGCTGAGAACGATCATTTTAGAGGGCAAGATAAACGAATTCTTACAGGCTTGTGAGGAGCAGCTTGAAAGATTCAATGAGCAGGCAAAGCCTTATTTATTATATAAGTAGAATAGTAAAGTTAATGGAAGGGGAGAAATACATGGCAACGTACCGCTATTATCAATCAGGTGACGAAACAAAAATTGTGAGTTTGTGGAATCAATGTTTAGCAAAAGATCCTATTACTTCAAAAAGATTCAGAAATTTAGTATTATTAGATGGGAATTTTGACCCGCAAGGATTGCGATTAGCATTCGAGAAGGATGCATTAGTAGGCTGTGTTTATGCTGTTAGAAGGTTATTGCCTATGTTTGGAACAGATTTGGAACCGGAAAATGGCTGGATTCCCTTCTTTTTTGTTCATCCAGACTACCGGCGCTCAGGTGTGGGAAAGGAGCTGATGGAGGCCGCCGTTCGTTTTTTAAAAGAAAACGGCAGGACGAACGTATTTTTTGCTTCCTATGCACCGAATTATATTTTGCCGGGAATTGACGAGGAAAATTACCCGGAGGCTTTTGAATTTTTACAAAAACAAGGATTTCAAAAGCTGTATTCACCTGTTGCCATGGACCGCAATTTAGTTGGATTCCAGGTGCCTCAGGCCGTGAATGCACTAAAGAATCAAAGGGAAGAAGAAGGATATACTTTCAATGAAGCAAAAGATAAAGACCTTTATGAAGTCATTCAATTTGCCAATATAAAGTTCAACCCGGACTGGGGAAGAGCCATACGCGAAGGGGTCTTGCAGGGCCTTCCATTAGAGCGGATATTAGTTGCGCGTGAAGGAAATAAGGTGGTTGGTTTCTGTATTTATGGAGGCTATGAAGGTATTCCTGACCGCTTCGGACCTTTTGGAGTGGATCCAGAGCAGCAGGGGAAAGGGCTAGGGAAAATTCTGCTAAACGAATGCCTGCACAAAATGCGTTCAGAAGGCCTTCATGGCGCCTGGTTTTTATGGACAGGCGAGAAGACTTCTGCAGGGTATTTGTATAAAAAGACTGGCTTTGAAATTACGCGTACATTCCATGTAATGAAAAAAACGATTTAGTTTTGCGTTTAACTGAAGGGATGAGTAAAGATCCCCCAGTTTATTCCACCATAAAACAATTTATAGAGAGAAAGATGTGGTGTTCATGTCATTTATGACCGGTGGACTTGTGATGCTGTCCGAAATGCTTCCAAAGCTCCCGCCTTCAGAAAGCAAAATTGCTGCGTATATATTAAAAAACCCTAAGGAATCCATTTCCTTAACAGCAAGTGAATTAGGGAAGCAGAGCAATACAAGCAGTGCAGCTGTCATAAGACTTTGTAAATCTTTGGACTTGAAGGGGTTTCAAGACTTAAAGCTGAGGATTGCGGGAGACCTTCAAAAAACAAAAGAACAAGGTTTTAGGGATATTGAACCAAACGAGTCCCTCAGTTCGATTATTCAAAAAATGACGAATAATAGTATTCAAACCTTACGTGAAACAGCAGAGCTTCTTAGTACAGACGAATTGTCCAAAGCTGTAGATGCCATACAAAATGCGAAAACGATTCATTTTTTTGGGGTAGGGGCTTCTAATATTATCGCACAGGATGCACAGCAAAAGTTTTTAAGGATCAACCACATGTCGAATGCTTTTTCCGACCTGCATCTTGCAGCAACAGTGATTGCGAATGCAAGCGAAGAAGATGTTGTTGTAGGCATTTCTTTCTCCGGCCAAACAATTGAAGTCGCCAAGCTTATTGAGCTTGCTAATCAAAAAGGGGCCACAACCATAAGCTTAACCAAATATGGATCGTCCATGGTATCCGATCGGGCTGATATCCGCCTTTATACGTCTACAACAAAAGAGGCAACCTTCCGAAGCGGTGCGACTTCCTCACGGATGGCTCAGCTGCACGTGATTGATATTCTTTTTATGCGGGCAGCATCCCAACAGTATGAAGAGACTGTGAAGCATCTGGATAAAACGAGGGAAGCCGTTGATTTTATTAAAGGAAAACATAAATCGAAGATAAAATAGCCATTTGTTGAAAAAGGGTATAACAAGAAAAAAGGACGTGTGGAAATTTCCACACGTCCTTTCTTTAGGCTTGTTTAATTAGCAATGATTCCTTCAGCCAATTCTTCCCTTCAACAATCCGGCTGACCATCATGGCCGAAACCGTGTTGCCGGCTGAATTCAGGAGGGTAGCCGGTGCATCAATGACCGTAGATATAACAGCGATAACCGGCAGCACCTCAGGAGGGAAGCCGAACACACTCAGGATCAGCATTTCGCCTATCATCCCGCCGCCTGGAATGGCACCCATAACAGCTCCAACCAGGAACGAAATAACAAGGATCGTAATGATGCTTGTCATGCTCGACATGTCTTTTCCGAACAAGCTGAACAGGAAGACGATCTTAAAGACTCCGCCAATAACAGAACCATCCTTATGTGTGTTCGCTCCAAGCGGGATCATCGTCTCCGCAATGTCCTGGGGTACACCCATTTTTCGGACAGCGGCCAGGTTAATTGGGATACATGCTGCACTCGAGCATGTGGCAATCGCACTGACAGAAGGAGTGATCGCATTTTTCCAGAACACCTTGACGCCATCTTTACCGCCAGCCGCAAAGGCGTATAGCGTAAAGAAAACAAAGAAGTAAATAAGAGTCAATACCAGATAAAGCACAAACACACGGACATATCCGCCCAAAATCTGCGGGCCAAGCTCACCAATGATGGTAGCGAAGTAACAGCCAAGACCGATTGGCGCATAGTACATGACAAATCCAACAAACTTCATCATCACGGCTGAACCGGATGAAAGGAGATTGGCAATCGGTCTGCCTTTTTCACCTGACATCGCTGTTGCCAATCCAAATAAAATCGAGAATACAATCAGCTGCAGCATGTTGCTCTTTGAGAACAGCATTTGGAAATCAGGAACCGTGAACGCCTGAACCAGCTGACCCAGGAATGTGATTTCTTCCGCTTCAGGATCGATAGTAGCTTCCGCCATAATGCTCTTAATTGCAGAGACATCTGTATTCTTCAGCGGATCCACAATCGAAATCCCGATGAAGCCCAGGATGGCAGAAATGACAGCCGTAATAAAAAACACGGTGAAAATCCCGGCCATAATCTTCCCAAGTCTTTTCATACCGCCCATATTTGCAAGGCTGGAAGCGATGCTAAAAAAGACGAGCGGCACTATGATCATAAACAATAAATTCAAGAATAAATCCCCAAACGGCTTCACAACCGCAGTCTTGGGGCCAAAAACCACTCCGGCAACTCCGCCGATGAGGATGGAGAGGAGCAGGAAGATGGTTAGCTTGTAATTTGCAAAAACCTTTTTCATGTTGTCTCAACCTTTCTGTAATATCCAACACTCTATTATATATTAAAATGGTTCATTAAAAGAAGACCGCTGCCATATTTCTTACTATTCTGTCAACTTAAGTTCTATCAGTCAAGCATCATTTGACATCCTCCAGTAAATGTCATACAGTGAGATTATTCAATGCTGAAAGGGTGAAGAAAAGCACATGATCCTTTAATCCTGCACTTAGTGAAAACCGATAGTACAGGCTCCCGTTCAAGTTCCACACCGTGTGGGAATGGGCTTTATTTATCGATGATTTTTCTGAGACAGGATTGAATGTGTGTGCTTTTTGACTTGAAGAACGGCTTTGTTTCGAAGAGCCTATTTAAGTCCAAGGTTGTGCCACACTGCCTCCTGTCTCGGAAAGTGAGATAGGAGGCTTTTGTTTTTTGGGGAAATTTTAGTGGTTCGGAGGTAAAAGGATGGAATTTAAATTACAGGAGATAAAACCTGGCCGCACAAATACAGGCCCATATGGAATCGCTGTTTCAGAAAAGGAAGAGGTCTGGTTTACACAGCATAAAGCCAATATGATCAGCTGCATCGGATTGGATGGGGAAATAACTGAATACCCGCTGCCGACGCCGGATGCAAAAGTCATGTGTGTAATGGTGTCATCAAAAGGAGAGGTCTGGTTTACCGAGAATGGGGCAAACAACATCGGGAGAATAACGAAAGAAGGCTCTATCGAGGAATATCCCTTGCCCCAGCCAGATTCAGCACCCTATGGGATTACGGAAGGGCCGAATGGTGATATCTGGTTTACCGAAATGAATGCAAATCGTATTGGGCGGATTAAGGATGATGGTTCTATCCATGAATATGACCTTCCGGTTCCAGGTTCGTACCCTGCATTTATCACGATGGGGTCTGATAGCGCTCTGTGGTTCACAGAAAACCAAAATAACGCTATCGGAAGAATTACGGAAAATGGGGACGTGACGGAATTTGCCATTCCCACCCCTGCTTCCGGGCCGGTTGGAATAACAAAAGGGAACGATGGAGCCCTCTGGTTTGTCGAGATTATCGGCAATAAAATTGGGCGAATTACTGCTGGTGGAGAAATAACGGAATATAAAATTTCAACCCCAAACGCAAAGCCGCATGCCATCACAGCAGGGGCAGGAAACGATTTATGGTTTACAGAATGGGGCGCAAATAAGATTGGGAGACTTACAGCCGATGGGGTGATTGCGGAATATCCGATTGTAACAGCTAATGCTGAACCCCATGGCATTGCAACCTGTGATGGGAAGACTATCTGGTTTGCATTGGAAGCTGATATGATTGGGAAAATCACTAGAAACGATTAATTGATCAAGTTAATAGATTACTTACCCCCGCCACTTCAGTTTGGGCGGGGTTATTTTTGCTCGTTTTTACTAGCTTTATTTTAAGCGGGGTCTAACACACTGGGGGAGCCGGTTTTACCTTCAGTGTGCCTGGCGTATTCAAAGACCGTACTTCCTTCTATAATATTACTCTTGTGAGTTTGGGCTTGTTATTGTCGCGCTGAAGCTATTTACAGAATCGTCCACAGGCGAGCGCTAAAAGCATGTTCCGGAAGGAAGATCGTCAGAAGCCTTAGGGTATCAAGCTCTACCCTATAAACTGATTGCCAGAGTAACGGCCGGAGTGGCTGCTTCCTTTAGTGGAGTCATGTATGCCATATCACTCCGATTGATTAATACCAATGCCTTTTCAATTGAAGTAACTCTGGATGCTCTCTTAATGACGGTGATTGAGGACGGGAGCTCCCGCGGGTGCCATGGCAGGAGCAGGTTGGTAAACAAGGAATTTAAACTATTACTGAAGAAGTAGTAATAGCAAGTAAAGTTTTTTTAATTCCTAAAGTATATTTTAAGGTTAATACATTTCTTATTGCGGATTGGGTATTAAGCAGCAGGTTTGCTGAAAAGGAATTACGAGATTCAAAAAAATAGCAGCTTGTAATGACAAGGAGTTGTGAGGATGAAATTACTGCTTACATCTGCAGGCATTAATAACAAAAGCATACATGACGCGCTGGTTGACATGCTGGGGAAGCCAATCGCCGACTCCAACGCACTGTGCATTCCCACCGCGATGTACGGACACCCCTGGGTCGGTCCTGGCGTCAAAGCCTGGGAGTTTATTAGCGGAAAAGAAGAGAATCCGATGGTCGGTCTGGACTGGAAGTCTGTCGGCGTATTGGAGCTCACAGCGCTGCCAAGCATCGGCGAAGACCGCTGGGTGCCGCTGATCCGGGAGACAGACGCCCTGCTGGTGTCGGGCGGCGACGCCCTCTACCTTTGCCATTGGATGAGGAAGTCAGGGCTCGCAGACCTTTTGCCGTCACTGCACGCAGTCTATGTGGGAATGAGTGCCGGGAGCATGGTGATGGCACCAAACATCGGGGACTTCTTCTTTGGCTGGAATCCACCCAACGGTGGTGATGAAACGCTGGGACTTGTCGATTTTGCAATGTTCCCGCATTTGGATCACGAAATGCTGCCGTATAACACGATGGCTAATGCAGAGAGATGGGCCGCCGGGATGAAGGGGCAGGCATATGCAATTGATGATCAAACCGCCCTCAAGGTGATCGAAGGAGAGGTCGAAGTGGTCTCCGAAGGGCACTGGAAACTGTTTACGAAATGAAATTACTCCGCCGTTAAAAAATTTTTTCTAATATTGTCTGCTTATGATAAAAAAGGTTCGATAAAGGGGAAATGACAATGGAAAAGGTTCTAATTCTTGGTGCAAGCGGTCTAGTAGGAAAAGCTTTAGCTGATGAACTTAAAGAGGGATTTGACCTGTATGGAACATATTCTTCTTCATTTACAAGCCTTACCGAAAGTAAGGAATTCCAATTGGAAGTCCAACAAATCGATAAGATGAGACAAATTATACGATCAATTAAGCCTGACGCAGTGATTTCTTGCATAAGAGGGGATTTCGTTGACCAACTCCAGTTTCATAAAGAATTGGCTATGGAGTTAAGGAGTATCGGCAGCACAAGACAAAATGATTGATGTGTATAGAAATTTAATATGCAGCAATCTTTTGGATGTCGTGTTAGCAAGACAATTACGGTTCATCATTGAAAATAAACTAAAGGGCATCTTTCATTTAGCTTCAGAGGATCTATTTGCTTATGGACAATTCTTTGAACAGATTGTAAGTACAGTTGCAAGTGAAAAGAATATTTTGCGATATAACCTTTTTCAAGACAATGAGAACACCCATTATTTTGCATTGAAATCAATTCGTGAAGATATTCCAAGTTCTCTGCAATGCAAAAATAAAGATATTATTACTTATCTGCTGGGAGAAATGACCCCTTGAAGCTATTAAACTAACACAGGTAATATCATGGCACTACAGGGCAGGTAGGTTAGCAAAGTTCCATACTATATTCATACAAAAAACGGAGGAGGTGTTTATGACCTTTTCCGTTTTTTTATCTAAGCGATAGCCTCATCATCATTTTCACAATTTATAAGATCTCCGCTATTTCTTAGCATTAAGTAATAGAAAATTAAATAAATTGACGCATTTACAACACTCTATGTTTTATTTAGACTGTAAAAGTTGGAAAATTAAGAATTTTTGTTGCTTGACGGAAGGAAACCAAATTACAAAGGGGAGAGAATCATGAGCAGGAAAATATGTATTATAGGCAGTGGCACAGCAGGTTTACAGCTGGCTTATTCTCTTAAAGAAGATTTTGATGTAACGGTTATTCACTCAAACTCTTCCGAAAAGATTCAACATGGACGGATTATGTCTACCCAAGTGCACTTTGGTCCAACAAGAACCCGGGAAAACCGTTTTACAATGCCAAAGTGGGATGGAAAAACGCTTATTAACAGTATCCATATGACCATTGGTGATCAAAAACTATTTGTTGGAAATCTAAAAGAACCAGCATTATCTGTTGACCAGCGTCTTTACTTCTCCCATTGCTTGGAGGATCTTGAAAACAAAGGTGTATCTACTCGGCTTTTAAGAGTCCATAAAGATCAGGCAGAAAGTTTGGCAGATGAGTTTGATTTAATCATTGATTGTACAGGGAAATCGGGCCCTGTCTTTCCATTTCCTATTGAAAAGGAGCTTTCTCCTTTCCAAGTGCCTCAACGAAAATGCATCGTTGGTTATTTTAACGGAGTAAAGCCGGTTGAGCCTTCTGGTGTAAGCGTAACAGTTCTGCCTGAAATTGGAGAAATGTTTGAAATTCCTGCAATCACAGAACACGGGCCAGTTACGATATTGTTCATTATGGCCATCCCAGACAGGGAGTTAGATGTATTTAAAGAAATTAAGCACGAAAAAGAATTTACAAATCAAATGAGGAATGTAACAAAGCAATATTTCAAAGATATCCATGAACGAATCGATCAGGATCGCTTTGCTCTTTCCGATGAAAATGCCTTCCTTAAGGTTGCCATTAAGCCTGTAATTAGAAAGCCTTATGCAACGATGAAAAATAAACTAATAGTCGGCTGTGGAGATAGTGTTTTTCTAAATGATCCGATTACTGGCCAAGGCTGTAATCTGTCTTCCTACTGTGCTGAACAATTATACGAAACTATAATCCAGAATAAAAATTCTAAATGGGACAACCAGCTTGGGGAGGAATATTGGAATCGTACAAAACCATTTGTAAAAGAAGTAACAGCATGGACCAATTCAATGACGCAGGCACTGCCTGAGCATGTTGTTCAAACCCTGTTATCAGGCGCAGAAGATCAAAAGATTGCAGACGAAGCAGCCGAGTGGTTCGAGAATCCGCGAAAAGCTTATAGTGCTTTTTTTCAACCGTTGCATTAAGAACAGTACAAGTTGTCCTGTATAAGGATGAGAGGGGATAATACAAAAGAATTTTTGACACTAAAGAAGCCTCCCGTATAGGGAGGCTTTATTATTTATGGGGAGCCACTGCTCAAATTCCGATATTCTACAAGCAATAGATCCAGGAAAAGTTGAAATGGTGCCCGGGAGCACATATCAATGTCATCAAGGTAGCAATGTTCAATAGGGGTGTAAAAAACAAAATCCGATAGTTCTACTAAACCGTTTGATGGGGTTCCGACAATGGATAGCATTGTGATGCCGCGCTCTTTTAGAATGTGTGCATACTCTAAAATATGTAAGGTTTCTCCGCTATAGGAGACAAAAATAGCAAGGTCATCCGTTCTTACGTTGAGGGCAGCACTCCGCAAATCATCCCAATCCATTCTAGCCGTGCTGCTCTTGCCTAACATCAGCAGTTTTTTGGAAGCATCCCAGCAAACAGAATAGGAATGGCCCATACCGAACCATTCTACATGTCTTGCCTGCTTAATCAGCGAAGCAGCTTTATTCAGCTTCTCTTCATCAATTCTATTTAATACTTCCTGTATATCTTTTTCATAGCGTTTAACATGGAATGATAAGGATTCTGAAATTCCCTCGCTTTCACCTTGATCATTATCCCTAATGTTTAAATGCAGCTGGAGTTTAAAGTCCTGAAAGCCCTGAAAGCCGAGTTTTTTACAGGTTCGGCTGATGGTAGCAGTCGAAACATACATTTCCTTTGCTGCCTCTTCGAGTTTTAAATTAATAATCTTCTTAGGATAGCGTATGATATAATCCAGTACCTGCTTTTCAAGCTGACTTAATTGATCCCGATGCTGGGCTAGCCGTTTCATAAACGATTGCATGATATCACCTTTTCACAGCCATGGATCAAGAGTTCTTATCAGTTATGGTGTAAGAGATAGAACCGAGCGTTTTAGTCTCTCTAAACCTTCTATGACTTTAGATTGAGGACAGCCAACATTCATTCGTAAAAAGATTCCTCTTTCCTCACCATAGACTGCGCCAGACATGATTCCGACCTTTCCCGCTTTAACAAGGGCCTGCTGGAGCTCTTGATTGGTTTTCCCAAGTTCAGTGCAGTCCATCCATGCTAAATATGTGGATTCAGGGATACGAAATTGAATGGATGGCAGTTCTTGATCGATGAACTCCTTCACTAATTTCATATTATTATACAGGTAGGAACATAGTTCATCAACCCACTGATCACCATGACGATAGCCTTCGATAACGGAAATTTCTCCAAAAATTGAGGCGCTTGAAACGCCATCCCGATATTTTAAAAGCTTCATATAGCTTTCTCTCGTCTTTTCGTTCGGAATCAATAGATAGGAGCCGCCCAAGCCGGGTGTATTAAAGGTTTTACTGGCAGACGTACAGATATAGATATTTTGCAGATCATCTGCCACACTGGTAATAGGAATAAACCGGTGGTCTTGAAAGGTAATATCCATATGAATATCATCAGAAATGATCTTTACCTGGTATTTGGCACAAAGGTCGGTGATTTTCTTCAGCTCCTGCTCTGTCCACACCCTCCCGGTCGGGTTATGGGGATTGCAGAGCAATAAGATCTTTGCTTTTGGATGACGCAGCTTTTTTTCCAAATCCTCATAATCAATTTCATATTTTCCATTCTGGTATAAAAGCGGGTTAGGAATCAGCTCCCGTTTCGACTGGTGAATGACATGAAAAAAAGCATCGTAGGCAGGCACCTGCATAACCACTTGATCGCTTTCAGATGTTAAAATCTCTATCAGTTTTGCAATCGAATAAATGACACTCGGACTATAGATTACCCAATCTATTGGTATTTCGTTATCGAACCTTCTTTTATACCAGCCGGCAATGGAAGATTTATAGTCTTCATGGTTCCATCTTGTATACCCAAAAATGCCATGGCTGGTGCGTTTTTGTATCGCCTGAATCATCTCTGGAGGGCTTTTAAAGTCCATATCTGAGATGCTAAAAGGCAGTAAATCACTTGAACCAAATCGATCCTCCATATAATCCCACTGCGTGCAATAGGTCCCGATTCGACTGATAGATTGATCAAAATGATGTTTCATAATAAACCTCTTTTCTCTAGTTGTTTTCAAAGCTGCGTAAGATGAAAAAAGGGATGAGAGATTTCTCATCCACTTTTCACTTCATGAATGTCTATAAGCTTATCTATCTCAACTCGAACATGATTTACTTGTGGTCCAATGACCACTTGAATATTATGGGCATCTAATTTAATCACGCCAAGTGCACCATTCTTCTTCAATGCCGGTTCATTGATTCTTTGAATATCATCAACCACAAGCCGTAATCGGGTAATACAGTTATCAATCGAAATAATATTTTCTGCACCACCTAAGGCATATAATAATTCTCTTGCCTGGCTGCTCGTTTTTCCGTCGATGCCTTCAGGTGCAGCCGATCCTTCAGTTTCTGTTTGATCTTCTCTGCCAGGAGTCTTTAAGTTGAATTTGACAATGGCATAACGGAAAACGGAATAATAAATCGCAAACCAAACCAATCCCACTGCTGCAACCAAATACCATTTTGATTCAGCTCCTTGCAGGATTCCAAAAATGAAGAAGTCCAAAATCCCGCCATCGGTATTTCCGATTTTTACATTAAGAAGGGCCATAACCATAAATCCTAGTCCTGTTAATACCACATGGATTCCATATAGGGCTGGTGCAAGAAACAGGAACAGAAACTCAATTGGCTCGGTAATCCCCGTTACAAAAGTAGCAATGACTCCTGAGATTAGCAGCCCCTTAATCTTTTGGCGATTCTCTGGTTTTGCTGTGTGATAAATGGCTAAAGCAACCGCTGGAAGACCAAACATAAAGGTCGGCATTTTCCCTTGTGATAGGAAGGCTGTTGCTGAAGAACTGATAGGCTCTCCGCTTTGCAGCTGGGCATAGAAGATATTGAGCGCTCCTGAAACAGTCTCACCATTTACCACCATGGTTCCCCCGGCTTCTGTAAAACGAATCATGGCTACTAAAATATGATGTAATCCAAATGGAAGAAGCAATCGTTCACCGGCGCCAAATAGGAATGGACCGAACACTCCGGCACTGCTTATCATTGACCCTATTCCATTTATAATCATGGTAAACAATGGCCAAATCATTGGAATGAGTATACCTGCGACTGACATGACAATAGAAGTAATGATAGGAACGAATCTGACCCCTCCAAAGAAGGCAAAGGCATTTGGCAGCTTAATCGTATGGAAGCGCTGATGCAGCAAATAAACAAGAATACCCGCGATAATCCCGCCTAAAACACCCATCTCGAGACTCTGAATGCCAAGGACCATCCCTTGACCTTCTTGTCTCATCACATCTGCAGCGGCAAGCTGGTCTGTTTCTGTTAAGTAAAAATTAATCGATAAATGCATCATGATATAACCAATAAGACCTGAAAAAGCGGCGACCCCTTTTTCAGAGCGGACTAATCCAAGCGGAATCGCTACAGCAAATAAAAGCGGCAAATAAGTAAAAGCAAAACCGCCAACCATTGACATAAAGCGTAAGACAACCTGAATCACGCTATGATCCAGAAAAGGTGAATTTTCGATGGTTGCAGGACTTGTAAACGAACTGCCGATACCTAAAAGCAATCCCATAAATGCTAAAAGTGCAACAGGAAGCATAAATGTCTTTCCAAGCCCCTGGAAAAACTCCCACCCGCTTGAAGACTTCTTCACCTTCGTATTCATTACTTAACCCCCTTGACGTAGATGTTGAACAATTACCCTAACTTTACTTCCATATCAGCTCGTTCGCAATCGCTTTCATAGGGAATGTAGCTGTATACAATTTTTGTATGCGCAATACAAAGATGGGGCTGAGAACATTGGAAGAATCTCTTATATAAAAGAAGACTCTAAGATTAGCTCAAAGTATTGGGAGTCGCTGAAGTGAATCAACTGGCGGACGAAGGATGCAGTGGAACCAAAAATATCCCAAGAAGTCAGAAGCGTGCTCGAGTAAAGGAGGTGAAAAAGGCACTGTTTGGAAACTCCTCTTTGAAATGATCGAAATAAATGTTCGTATTTTTAATTTAAATGTCTAGACATTTAAATTAATTTGTTTATAATTGGAACTGTAAGCGGTTCATTTAACAAATCTACTAAAATTTTTTAAGGAGTTTGATAGTCATGAAAAAAATTCTACTAGCCTGCAGCTCAGGAATGTCAACAAGCCTTTTAGTAACGAAAATGGAAGCGCACGCAAAATCGATTGGTGAGGAAGCGAAAATCTGGGCAGTCGGTCAGGATCAGGCCAAAAGGGAGATGCCGGAGGCTGATGTTGTGCTGATTGGCCCGCAAATGAGTTTTCTTAAAGAGGAATTTCAGAAGGAAGCGAATCAATATGGCATAAAGGTTGATGTCATCGATATGATGGCCTATGGAATGGCAGATGGCCAAAAAGCGTATGAACAAGCTTGCAAGCTGATGGGGGATAAGTAATGGAACTAGCTGAGTTAGAAAACCTTAATGCAGAGCAGGTGAATTTCATGCTCATCCTTCATAGCGGGAATGCAAGAAGTAAAATACTGCAAGCACTGAGGGAGTATCGTGAGGATAGGGTTGAGAAGGCAGACAGTCTCTTGCTTCAGGCGGAAGAGGACTTAAAGCAGGCGCACGGTATCCATTTTAAGATGGTCCAAAAAGAAGCTTCTGGTGAAAAAGTTGATTTTGCATTGTTATTGATGCATGCGGAGGATCATTTAATGTCCACGCTGACCATGAAAGAATTAGTAAAAGAATTAATTGAATTATTCAAGAAAAAAAGTATCTGATTTTAATAGGTATTGGAGGGAAAGTGATGTTTGAAAAGCTGAGCAAATTCCTGGTGCCAATTGCTGGCCGGTTAAATAACAACCGATATTTAGCTGTTCTTCGTGATGCGTTTATGCTGGCATTTCCATTGACGATTTTTGGGTCCATCTTTGTCGTATTAACCAATTTGCCATTCCTGGATAAGCTGATGAGCGATGAAGCACTTAACACATTCCGGGGGATGTTTGGAAACGCTTCATCGGCTACAATGGGCATCATGTCCATCTTTGTTGTGTTTGGCATAGGGTATTATCTGTCAAAAAGCTACGATGTGGAAGCGATATTTGGGGGAGCCATTGCTTTAGTATCCTTCCTGCTGCTGACGCCGTTTGTGCTTCAGCCTGAGACCGGAGAAGCGATACAGGGAGTTATTCCCGTAGATCGCCTGGGTGCAAAGGGAATGTTCCTTGGAATGATAACGGCCTTTCTTTCTGCAGAGATTTACAGAGGGATTGTCCAAAAGAATATTACCATTAAAATGCCTCCGGGTGTCCCGCCGGCAGTTGCGAAGTCATTTGCTGCCCTTATTCCGGCTGTTTTAACGTTAACTGTGTTTTTAGGGATCAATATCGTTGTTACTCTGGGCTTCAGCACGAATATGCATGATGTTATCTACAAAGCCATCCAGGCACCGCTTGTTGGCTTGGGAAGCGGAATTATCCCGACGCTGATCGCCATCTTCTTTATTCAAATCCTTTGGTTCTTCGGTTTGCACGGCCAAATCATCATCAACTCGGTGATGGACCCGATCTGGAATACATTAATGATTGAAAACCTTGAGGCATATACAAAAGGTGAGCCTGTTCCTCATATTATTTCAAAGCCTTTTATTGAGATCTATACAGTTGGCATGGGTGGTACAGGCATGACACTTGCCGTTGTTCTGGCCATTCTGTTCTTTATGAAGAGCAGGCAAATGAAGCAGGTCGGAAAGCTTGGTCTTGGACCTGGTTTATTCAATGTAAATGAACCGATCATCTTTGGTTTGCCAATTGTGATGAACCCTGTCATTATCGTCCCGTGGATTTTAGCGCCAATGGTGGTTACGTTAGTTTCCTATTTTGCCACGGCCTCTGGTCTTGTGCCGCCGCCAACAGGCGTTTCGGTTCCATGGACAGTTCCGGTTTTTATCAATGGCATCATGGCCACAAATTCCTTGGCTGGAGGAATCCTTCAGCTCGTGAATATGGCAATTGTATTTTCAATCTGGTTCCCATTCCTGAAAGCCATTGATCGAATAAATACGAAAAAAGAGGAAGAAGAAAGCAAGGCTGCATAATTGAAAAATAAATGAAAAGGGCAGGTGTAACGGAAAAAGCAGCATAACCATCTGCTGGACCGGTTCTACTGCTCTTCTTTATTAAAGGCTGTTTTTGCAGCGGTTCTTGCTAGTTGAATTTTATTTACAGAGTTCATTGCAGCGGAAGATTCGAGACTCTGGGGGAGCAGCGGGACAGGTGATACCCTGCAGAATGCTTGAGCACCCATTACTGCAATTATCATAATAACCAACAATTTATACAAAATGATACTTTAAAATAAATAAATGAATAGAATAGGAGAGTTTCATATGACCAGCATGAACAGCAATAATGAAATCAAATACAGTTTCCCTGAGGGGTTCTGGTGGGGGTCTTCTGCTTCAGCCACTCAAACGGAAGGTGCAGCAGATATAGATGGAAAAGGCAAGAATATTTGGGACCATTGGTATGAAATCGAACCCAACCGCTTTTTTGATGGAGTAGGGCCGGAGAACACCTCGCAGTTTTACTATAAATACAAAGAAGATATTAAATTAATGAAGGAAATCGGCCACAACTCCTTTCGGCTGTCAATTTCATGGGCAAGGCTCATTCCCAATGGAACAGGGGAAATCAATCCAAAAGCCGTTGAGTTTTATAACCGTGTAATCGATGAATTGCTTGGAAATGGCATCGAGCCTTTCGTTAATTTATTTCATTTCGATATGCCGATGGAATTGCAGAAGCTGGGGGGCTGGGAGAACAGAGACGTAGTAGATGCTTATGAGGTATATGCGAAAACCTGCTTCGAGCTATTTGGAGACCGGGTGAAGAAGTGGTTTACCCATAACGAGCCGATTGTTCCAGTTGAGGGCGGATATCTTTACGATTTTCATTATCCAAATGAAATCAATTTTGGGAAAGCTGTTCAGGTAGCCTATCATACCATTTTATCAAGTGCCAAAGCCATTAAGGTCTATAAGGAGCTGAATCAAGGCGGAAAGATCGGCATCATCCTGAATTTGACTCCTTCCTATCCAAGAAGCCGGAACCTGGCTGATGTTAAAGCCTCTGTTCTTGCGGATGCATTTTTCAACCGTTCCTTCCTTGACCCTTCTGTAAAAGGTGAGTTTCCGGAGGAGCTTGTTCAGATCTTAAAGGAAGAAGGATTTATGCCTGCAGTGGAAAATGGGGATTTAGAGCTGATTAAAGACAATACAGTCGACATACTGGGTGTGAATTATTATCAGCCGAGACGTGTGAAAGCAAAAGAGAACCTTCCAAATCCGGATGCGCCTTTCATGCCGGAGAGATTCTTTGATAACTACGTCATGCCAGGGCGCAAAATGAATCCTCATCGCGGCTGGGAAATTTATGAGAAGGGGGTATATGATATCCTTGTCAATTTGAAAGACAACTATGGAAATATTGAATGCTTTATCTCTGAAAATGGCATGGGGGTAGAAGGGGAAGAAAAATTCCGCGATGAGAGCGGCGTCATTCAGGATGATTATCGGATTGAGTTTATTCGGGAACACTTAAAATGGGTCCATAAAGCTCATCAGGAAGGTTCGAATGTGAAAGGGTATCATCTTTGGACATTCATGGACAATTGGTCATGGACAAACGCCTATAAAAATCGCTACGGATTTGTATCCGTTAATTTGGCTAAAGACGGAGAACGGACGATTAAAAAAAGCGGTCAATGGTTTAAGACTGTATCTGAACATAATGGTTTCTAAAGAAGATGGTCATATGACCATCTTTTTTGGGTAATTAGCCAAATTAGTATATATTCTATTTATAATGTTAAGGTAAGAGCCAATATATTTATTTAGGGTGGATCAGTTATGACCAAATATGAATCTATTTCTGCGGAAGTCAGGGAGAGAATCAGCAGCGGAAAGTATTCAGTTGATGAACCGATTCCTGATGAGATAACGCTTGCGAAGGAATTCGGCTGCAGCCGGATGACGATGAAGCGTGCACTTGATATTTTAGTACTTGAAGGTCTTCTATACCGAAAGAGAGGACATGGGACTTTCATTGTAAAGTCAGCCATCCAAAATGGCCGTGTGAATGTAGTAGGTAATGAAGCGGCCGGGCTGACAGGCCTGCTGAAAAATAAAAAAGTGACGAGTGAAGTGATTAAGTTTGAGGTTCAGTTTCCGAGCGAGGAAGTTGCCTCCCATCTGGCAATTGACAGGAAAACCCCGGTATACTATTTAATCCGTTTAAGGTTTGTGGAAGAAGAGCCTTATGTACTTGAAAAAACCTACATGCCGACAACGCTGATTACCGGTATTACGGATGATGTCCTTTATAGTTCCATCTATCAGCATATTAAGGAGAAGTTAGGACTGACCATTGCAGGTTCACATCGGAAAATCAGAGCCTGCAAATCGGATGAATTGGATCAGGAATATTTGGAATGCAAGGCAGATGATCCAATCCTTGAGGTAGAGCATGTGGGATTCCTGGATAATGGAGTTCCTTTTGAGTACTCGTTTGCGCGGCATAGGTACGATAAGTTCGAAGTCACAACAGTGAATATAAAGCGATAGTAGTAAGGGGCATTTCTGTTGAGGCCGCCAAGGGGCATTAGAGCTGGTGCCGGAAGTAAAGCTTAAATAATGTTTTGGAGAACTTTTTTTGAGAAAGGGGCAGGCTAATCTGCTCCTTTTGTATTTCTAAATTACATTATTTACAGAACTTTCTAGGTCTGTTGTACTTCTCTTAATGCCTTTGTACGTCTCTATGATGTTCAATTCTTTGTTTAATGACTCCTTAACGGGGAATAGATTGGAACAGCGAATAGTTACTATAAGTTAGTACCAGGAGCACTAAACGAATGAAAACTAATCTATCACGCAAAGGGGACTTGTCAAAATGATGAAGATAGAAAAGAAAGTGTACACGGCTACTGTAAATGTTCAAGGCGGCAGGGAAGGAAAAGCGGTATCTGATGATAATAATCTGAATGTAGATTTGGGGTATCCAAAGGAGTTAGGCGGGGATGGAAAAGGAACCAATCCGGAGCAGCTATTCGCTGCAGGCTTTGCTGCTTGCTTCGAGGGAGCCATGGGCACGGTTATGAGGAAAAAGAAAGTTAAAGCTGACGGCATTAATATTGATTCAAAAGTTACGCTTGGAAAGGATGCGGACGATGGCTTTGTTCTTGCCCTTGCCATGGATGTCACCGTAAAGGGCGTTGAAACCAGCGTGGCAGAAGAAATCGTTGCGGAAGCACACAAGGTTTGCCCTTATGCAAGAGCAACTGAGGGGAATATCGAAGTTGTAACAAATGTTGTTGGGTAATCATTCTAAAGTATTCACATATGGAGTGTCTATCTTGAAAAAAGATAGGCATTTTTATTTTGATTTAAAACCATTTCATTAAAAAAAAACAGGTACACTTAGTAAAATGAATTTTTAGGGGGCCTCTTCTTACTGCTGCTTCAGGTGTTTGAGTTTTATGGCTATCATAATATGACTATTTCTTTGAAAAAAAATAGGAAATAATAGAAAATGAATAGGTCATGATTTACTTGAAGTATGATCATTTTTTAGGAGTGGAAAGATGAAAGATATATCAATTTTAATTGCAGATGATGAGGAGGACATTGCGGATCTGGTTGCCATTCATTTAGAAAAAGAAGGGTATCGTGTGATTAAGGTTTCAGATGGCGTGGAAGCGGTCCGGGTTGTTGAGACGCAGCCGGTTGATTTGCTGATTTTGGATATCATGATGCCGAAGCTGGATGGGTATGAGGTAACGCGCCGCATTCGTGAGAAGCATAATATGCCCATCATCTTTTTAAGTGCCAAAACATCTGATTTCGATAAAGTACAGGGGCTGGTCATTGGAGCAGATGATTATATGACGAAACCATTCACCCCGATCGAATTGGTTGCCCGTGTAAATGCGCAGCTTCGGCGTTTTAAACAGCTGAATCAGCCGAAAGCAGACCCTAAAAACTATCTGGAATATGGCGGGTTAGTGATTACACCTGATCAGCGCTCAGTAACCCTCTATGGCGAATCCATCGACCTTACACCGAAAGAGTTTGACATTTTATATTTACTGGCCAGTCATCCAAAGAAGGTGTACAGTGTGGAAAATATTTTTCAGCAGGTGTGGGGAGAAGCTTATTTTGAAAGCGGCAATACTGTGATGGTACATATTCGTACGCTAAGGAAAAAGCTTGAAGGAGACAGACAGAACCACAAATGGATCAAAACCGTGTGGGGAGTCGGGTATTCGTTCAATGGGTAAACTGGTGCGAAGCTTTCGGTCAAAGATGATTCTGCTATTTAGTTTAAGTATGGCTTTTTCCGGACTTATCACGTTTATTGTCTTTAAAGCATTGCAATTATACTATCACGAGAATGTCCAGTATGGGGACAGGCTGCAATACTATCGTCTGGTGATAGCACAAATTGGCGACATTAACGTCTTTTTACTGCTGTTTATCCCGCTTTCGTTTCTATTTTTTTACCTGCTGACAAAGCGGTATTCCATCTATTTTAACGAAATCTCAACCGGAATTCATCATCTCTCCAGGGGGGACTTTTCGCATCATGTTCACATAGAGTCCAATGATGAATTTCGGGATATTGCCAATGACATTAACCTGGCAAGTGAAAAACTGAGACAAGCGGTTGAAAGAGGAGATTTTTCCGAAAGCAGCAAGGATCAATTGGTCGTAAATCTGGCGCATGATCTTAGGACTCCGCTTACTTCTGTGCTGGGTTATTTAGATTTAATCCTAAAGGACAATACCTTGACTGAAGAACAAGTCCGGCACTTTATGACCATTGCCTATACGAAATCACAGCGTCTGGAAAAACTGATTGATGAATTATTCGAAATGACGAGAATGAATTATGGCATGCTCCCAGTTGAAAAAAAGAGTTTTAATTTAACGGACCTGCTTAATCAATTGAAGGAAGAATTGTATCCTGCTTTCAAAAAGAATCATTTGACTGCCCGTATTGATTGCATCCCTCATCTGCCCATTTTGGCTGATGGAGAACTGATCGCGCGTGTATTTGAAAATCTTCTAACCAATGCTATCCGATATGGGTATGAAGGCCAGTATGTCGATATTAACGGAACCATTGATGGGGATGAAGTGGCCGTTCAAGTGGTGAATTACGGGGACAGCATTCCTCCGGATGAGCTTCCACATCTATTTGATATGTTTTATACCGGTGATAAAGCACGTACCCATCAGGAAGACAGCACTGGTCTGGGATTGTTCATAGCGAAGAATATAGTAGAGCAGCATAATGGTACTATTACCGCAGAAAGTAACGTCATTCGGACTATTTTTGAAGTCCGTCTGCCACTAGAAAGTGAACCAAGTAATGAAGATTAGTTAGGACTTAAGAAAAATTTAAACTTTACCCTACTCTTTATTTAAATAGTTTTTCCTATTCTTAAATCAAGGAAGAATAGGGAGGAAGCTGTAAAATGAAGATGTGGGGTTTTTTACTAGTCGTATTCATAGGGTTGACATTCGTAAACCTGGACTCATTTTTTGAACCAGACGTTAGGATCCAAAAGAAAATAGGAGATAGCAGCTCTACTAATGATTATAAAAAAGAAATAGAGGAAGAACAAATCTATCAAGGAAATCTGCTTTTAGTGAATGATCAATATCCGGTTCATCCGCAAAGTGTGAAATCAGACATCATCAATCTGTCTGAGGCCTATGAAGGGACAAGGGACTATACTGTGCTAAACAGAGACACTCTTTTGTCAGAGGCTGTGGAACGGGAATTTTCTAAGATGATCGCTGCCGCTAAAAAAGAAGGGGTCCGCAATTTCTCCATCACCAGCGGCTTTCGTGGGTTTGACGAGCAAAGTATGCTGTATCAGGAGATGGGTTCTGATTATGCCCTGCCAGCCGGATATAGCGAGCATAATGTAGGGTTATCGCTTGATGTAGGTTCCACGCAAATGAAAATGGCGCATGCACCTGAAGGCAAGTGGATTGAAGAAAATGCATGGAGATACGGGTTCATCCTGCGCTATCCAAGGGACAAGACAGACATAACAGGAATACAATATGAACCTTGGCATATCCGTTATGTCGGCCTGCCTCATAGTGCAATTATGAAGGAAAAGAATCTCGTTTTAGAAGAATACTTAGAGTATTTAAAAGAAGAAAAGCAAATCTCAGCTGAAATTGATGGAGAAGCATACACGATTACTTATTACCCGGTATCCAAGACAGGTACGATTAATGTACCGGAGGATCGCCAATATGAGATTTCAGGCAACAATATGGATGGCGTGATTGTGACTGTAACGGGATGAATTCAGAGTATCCGGCAGCATTAGCTATTATTCCACCAAGCAATGTTGCTGCAGCTTTTTATGCGTTAAATTTGAGCTATTAATTTAAAAGGAGATCCGTGCATCTTGCGGATCTCCTTTTCTATCTAAGTAAATATCCTTCTGATTTCTAAAAGTGTCAAAATAGGTTAAGAGAGAATATCCATGAGAATTAAAAAAGGGTGGATCATTAGTAACTCGCCCACCCATGCACCAAGATTCACCTTTTGTCGCCCTCTGGCTGAAATTCACCAGGACTAAGGAGAGGTTTAAGGTTCTCCCAGTTACAATCCATTATATGCCGGTTATTGCTTGTTTATGTCCCACTGGCTGTCCGGCAGTTCCGGATTCCAATGTCTATATTACTTCTATTTCTCCGACGCTAATTCCAAGCCTTTTTGATAATATTGTGCCATCATTTCTTCAGGAACCATGCTGCCACCAGTCGCCCAAACAATATGTGTGCCCTTATTCATTGCTTCCGTCAAACCATTCATCTTTAAATAATCTCTGCCTTCGTTAAATAATTTACTTGGTCCAATCAGTCCTGCCAGTGCAGAAGGTTCTAACTGGATACCCTCTGTATCAGCTAGTTCCTTTAATAACTTATAAAGCAGCTCATCACTAACAGTATAATTTCCACCTAAAAACGGCTCAATAGTTTTACCAACAAACCCTGATGGTCTTCCTACAGCAAGCCCATCAGCGTCTGTAAGATTATCAATGCCAATATCTTGGACAGAAACTTTATCATGAAGACCAGTCATTAAGCCGAGCAGCATGCATGGTGAGTGGGTAGGTTCTGCAAAAAAACAGTGAACATCGTCCTGGAACAATAATTTTAAACCGAAAGCTACGCCTCCTGGACCGCCGCCTACTCCACATGGAAGGTAAACAAACAAAGGATGATTTTTATCAATTATTACCCCTAACTCTTCTAATTGCTTCTTTAATCGAGATGCAGCCACTGCATAACCTAAAAATAGGTCGTGAGAATTTTCATCATCTACAAAATAACATGCTGGGTCACTATATGCTTGGGATCGACCTTCTTCTACCGCTTTACTATAGTCAGCTTCATATTCAATAACTTTGACCTTTTTGCTTCTCAGCAAATCTTTTTTCCACTGTTTTGCATCAGCCGACATATGTACAGAAACATTAAAACCTAACTTTGCACTTATGATGCCAATACTAAGTCCTAAGTTTCCAGTCGAGCCAACTGCGATTGAGTATTGTGAGAAAAATGTCCGAAATTTTTCACTATCTAAAATCGAATAATCATCTTCAAGGGTTAACAATTGATGTTGAATAGCTAATTTCTCTGCATGCTTGAGAATTTCATAAATTCCGCCTCTTGCTTTAATAGATCCGGATATAGGAAGGTGACTATCGCATTTTAATAATAATTCTCCCGGAATAGGCTGCTGATAATTCTGTTCTAAGGATTTTTTCATTGAAGGTATTCTCACTAGAGGAGATTCTATAATACCATGGGATTCTTTTGTTTCAGGAAAAGCTTTAGAGATAAAGGGTGCAAAACGATTCAGCCTTTCCTCTGCATCCTTTACATCTTCTAGAGTAAGGGGAGATTTTTTAATTCCAGATTGAAATTTCTCTAGATTAGGATTGATCCAAAAAGCCTCTTCTGTCGATATTAGTTTGTTTAGTAAAGGATATTTGTTTTTCCATGCTTGTAAATCTTTCATTTGTTTAATCCTCCTAAATAATGTGCAATAATGCAATTCTGAATTTTTCCATTCCTTCATCTTACTTTTAATTTAAATTTTTTATTGAGGAGGGCCAGCCAATTAGCTCTGGCATTTAAGTGTATACCCTTGCCATCCATAATGGGTGTTCAGTTATGTATTCGATGGGAATCAAGTTAAACCTTCAATTCTCAAGATTTTCAACTAAGATAGGTAAGTAAATGGAAGAGAAGATCATTGAATAATCGAAAAAACGCAGAGTTTAGCTGCAACCTCTGCGTTTTTCTGTGTGATTTTGTTGTCTAAAAGTGTGTGATATAGACTGATATTGCCTTTTAATTTAGTACTACATGCTGCTCTTTGAAAAGTATTTTCGGGTTTCTTCACGCGTTTGATTTGGCAAGACACGATCCAGTTCTTCATTTAACCAGGAAAGTGTTTTGCTCCGCAGGAAATCACGCATTTTTTCTTCGGCTGAGAGCATAACTAAATTGATGGTACAGGATGTACCTGGAGAGCAGATATTTTCTCTATACAAATAACCATTATCTTTAATGTTTTTACATTGAAAAATAGGCTTTGGACCTTCAACTGCTTCAATTACATCCCAAAAAGATATCTCTTCTGGAGATTTAGCGAGTTTATAGCCACCCTTCACTCCAGGAACTGAACTAACAATCCCTTTCTTAGATAATTTACTGAATATCTTTGATAGGTAGGTTTCGGAAATCCCCTGAAAGGTGGAAAGTTCCTTTATTCCGATGGAGGAATCCTCTTTATTATCAATTAGATATACAAGACAGTGAAGTGCGTATTCAACCCCAATACTATATTGCATGACTCACACCTCTTTATAAATGAGATTAATTTATCTTAAGAATTTTCTACACCATTGTCAAACATATTCAATTGGCACTAATTAACAAGAAAAGTGGTTTGACATAATAAAGTATACAATTTATTATAGAGTATATCAATCGCCGATTGATGTTATCCATGATTTGAATTTCAAAATGCGGTTCAATTATATATTGAATCAGCTTAAGGAGGAATTGAGATTGGAACAACGAATTGATTATTACAATTTAGCACCAGAGGCAATGAAAATAATGATGGAAATGGAGAAGTATACGAAAACAACAGGATTAGACCGTAAACTTCGTGAGCTTATTAAAATTCGGGCTTCTCAAATAAATGGCTGTGCCTATTGCATTAACATGCATACAGCTGATGCGAGAAAAATGGGAGAAACAGAACAGCGTTTATATTGCATTAGTGCATGGAAAGAGTGCACGTTTTACACTGAAGCAGAAAAGGCAGCTCTTGAATTAACAGAGCACATAACTCTAATCCCGACAAAACGTGTGCCAGATGAGCTTTATCAGCGGGTACGTGAACATTATGATGAGAAGCAATATATTGACCTTGTTCTAACCATTAATCAAATTAACAGCTGGAATAGAATTTCTATTGCTATGGGGAATGTAGCTACTGAAAAATAATAATTTCAACAGATAGTGCCTTAATTTATAAACGAGGATGCTCTTTTTAAAAATCATCTTACCTTCTAATAAGTAAAACATCGGCCTTTGGACAGTAGAGAAAGTCAAAAACTAACATGGCAAAATAGTCGTTTAGGCTCATAAAGTTTTCCCTTAATGCGAAAGCTACTCGTGGTAATATCGCAGCAAAAATTACTAATCCATTATAAAAGGGGAGTTCTAAAATGATGAAAATAGAAAAGAAGTTGTATACGGCTACTGTAAATGTTCAAGGCGGCAGAGATGGCAAAGCGGTATCTGACGATAATAATCTTAATGTAGACTTGAGATATCCAAAGGAATTAGGAGGGGACGGTGCCGGAACCAATCCGGAGCAGCTGTTCGCTGCAGGGTTTGCCGCATGCTTCCAGGGAGCCATGGGGACTGTCCTTAGGAAAAAGAACATTAAAACAGAAGGGATCAATATTGCTTCACATGTTACACTTGGCAAGGATGCGAATGATGGCTATGTACTGGCCATTACAATGGATATCACTGTAAAGGGCGTAGAAACCAGTGTGGCAGAAGAAGTCGTTGCGGAAGCTCATAAGGTGTGTCCTTATGCCAAAGCAACTCAAGGTAATATCGAAGTTATTTCAAACGTAGTTGGTTAATTAGTCTCCGGAATTACTCAAAGAGTGCCTATCTTTCAACAAGATAGGCACTCTTTTTTTTACTTTTCATAAACCTTTGTCTAACCGATTCTTCATAAATTGGCTTTTAATCCATTTTATAGTGAGAAGGAGCGGCAGATACACATATACAAACCCAATTCCCGCATTAGAAGTAAAATTGGCCAGATAATCAATACTCTTAAATTCCTGAAGGTATACAGAAACAATCATCTGTGCAAACAGTAAGACTACCAAAGTCGCTTTAGGAGGAATTGAGAAAGTCCTTTTTACGATTCTTGTACATGCCCACAAAGAAATACATATAGGGGATATGATCACTAACAGCCAAATAAAGATGAATACATATTCAAATCTTTCCAGGAAAGAGAATTTAACGATCTTAACCATCATTAGAGTGGGCCAAGGTAAATGCTGTAATACCTCTTGATTAAAGTATAAGAATGATATTATTGTTATAATTAGGTACACAATGAGAGTATATATATTGCCAAGATACGCCCATTTTGAAATATCTCTGTTATTTGAACTCCTAAGGAAGGGATAATACATCAGGATCCACTCGAAACCAAGAAAAAGCAGGGCATACCCTTTAGAAGATAAAATTAGCTCACTGAGGGAATGACTGAAGACAGGGAGCAGGTAAATATAATTCGCATGCATCAATGGGAAGTAGATTAAAAAGAACAAAAAAGCAGGCAATATAACTCCCCAGAAACTAAAGCCGGTTAAACTGCGGAAGCCGCTTGAGATAATATAATAAAATGTGAGTCCGAAAACGAAGCATAGCTGCCATGTTTTGATAGAAGGATACACCCATATTTGGATGACCTCAATATAGGCACGGAGGACCGTCAAAGAAGCCAGCCAGAAATAAACCAATACAAGGACAGACATTATGCTGCCAACCGCTTTTCCAAAGCAATACTGATGAATAGCTACTAAATCATTAGTTCCCCCGCCTAATAGCTTAAAAATAATATAGAGTATGATTTGGGTGATAACCCAGGTTATAATTAAAGAAATCCAGGCGTCCTGCTCAGCATGTTTAATAACCTGGCTTTGAAAATTTAGGATACCAATTCCGGTTTGTGAAGAGTGAATGAGAAAAAATGTGAAAAAAGCCGAAACTTGAAATTGTTTTTCTACTTTTACGGTCACTAATTTCCCACCCCAGTTTGCCTGACTGTAATTTTTGTAATTACCTCATATTTCATATTAGGATATATTCTATCGTAGAAGCTCTGTTCAGAATAATTTCTGTGATGTGCTATATACACTCTTCCTAAACCTAAAGGATCTACACCATTTTTTTGAAAATCCCTAAGCAGTAATTCAGCATCGTTTGAAATTGATTTCTGTACGGCGTTTTTAAATAATTTAAGATCCTTTTCATCTTCTAAATTGATCCATTCAGGCAAAGCATCAAGTTCTACATCTAAATTAAGGCTTATTCTAACATGTTCCCCGAAGTTCTCCTTGATGAATTTCACCTTGTGTTTTCCATAGTTCGTTCTAACCCCAATATTAGCTTTGTGTCCATGCATTTTCAGGTCAAAACTGTATACTCCCCTTTTGTTTTTATCAGTCATTAATTTTAATAAGAAGGTTTCTTTTTCGGAGATCCTAAATGCTAATTTTTCACCTTTAAAAATCCCCATACCATCGACTTTAATTTTACCTTTAGAATCAACTGTCAGATTTGGAAAGGACATATCAATTCCACTTCCAAAAAACTGGTCATACATTACATGG
Organism: Bacillus sp. ZZV12-4809; assembly: GCF_009849585.1. Lineage (GTDB taxonomy): Bacteria > Bacillota > Bacilli > Bacillales > Cytobacillaceae > Cytobacillus. Next base: position 136,438 of record NZ_VCRN01000009.1, on the reverse strand, counting down.
GAGTTAGACTCAGGAATTCCTTCATTTTCAATACTTTTATCAATCAAATCCATTAAGAATAGCGGACTTTCATTAAGTGTTTTACTTAGTATTAAATCTGGAGTTCCATCTGTAATAACAATTCTTACTATGCCGATTTTTGGATCCTTACAAATGGGGTCTAATATAGAAGCTAAACCATCTCTGCTTAGTTGATCCCCAAATATCATTACTCTTACTTGACCTATTTCAAATGGAAATTGAGACTTATGGCTAAGTTCTTCCTGCAGACTGGATGGATTTTTAGCAGCAGCTGTGATTAAAGCAGCAGGATTATCACTCTCGGCATAATTTGGATAAACAACACTTGCCTTTAGCATTTCATCTTCTTTGTCATAACCTACATTATGCATCAGAGAGACTTCATTAATAATATTGTGAGGCACACATCCAGTCAGAATTAGAATTAGAGCAACAATTCCCATTTTAATAAATGTGTTATTCGTCATTAATATCTTCCTTCTTTTTGTTACTCTCTTTTGGTGAATATTTAATTTTATCTTTAGCTCTCAAATATTCCGGCCTTTTGTTTAATTTAGTATAAGGCGGCCTTATGATACTATCCGCAAGACTATTGCTTCGGAAAGGATGCAAAGGAACCATGTAAGGAGTGTCAAACGATCTTAATTTAAATAAATGACATAAAAGCACGGCAAAACCTATCATAATACCCAGCCCGCCCAGGAATGAAGATAGGATGATAAAGGGAAATCTTAAAATTCGAATGGTATTGGACATAACGATAGTTGGTGTTGTGAATGAAGCTAAAGCTGATAAAGCGACAATAATTAATAAGATATTACTTGTCAGTGCTGCCATAACAGCAGCCTGTCCGATGACAATACCGCCAACAATGCCCAATGTCTGTCCTACTTTAGTAGGCAATCGGGCTCCTGCCTCTCTTAATAATTCAATGGTCAATTCTAAAAAAAGAACTTCCAGCAGCGGCGGAAATGGAACGTTTGCTCTGGACTCTATTAGCGGGCCCAGTAAATCTGCAGGCACCACCTCATAATGAAACGTCATAACCGCAACATAAATGGCGGTAGAGAAGATTGAAAAGATGATTGCAAGTATTCGTGTAAAACGGAAGAAAGACCCGATGATCCAGTTATAATAATAATCTTCGGATGAGAGAAAAAAATCAAATATGGTAGTAGGTCCTGATACTGCGTATGGTGAACCATCACTAAAGATAACGACCTGGCCTGAAGTGAGTGAATATGATATTCGATCCAGCCTCTCTGAAGAAAAGTAAAGCGGAAAAGGCGTATAAGAATTTTCCTTGATTAGCTGGATTAAAGCAGAAGTATCCCAAATAATATCAAAATCTATTTCAGAGAGCCTTTTCTTAACAAATTTTATATGCTGTTCATTTGTAATGCCATCTAAATAAACCATCATTACTCTTGTTTTTGACAGCGTGCCCAGCTCGATCTCTTTAGTTGTTAATAAAGGAGATTTTACCTTTGTGCGAAGTAAAAGAATGTTCGTATCAAGACTCTCAACAAACCCTAATTTTGGACCGATAACATTAAATTCATTCTCCGTTTCGTTAGATTCTCTTAACCCTTTAGATAAATTGCCAATATTCACTAATAAACAATCTTCAGAGGTATCCTCACTTTTAATTAAGACATAACCCTGATGTATTTTTTCTTCGATTTCTTTTGCTTCTTTCGTGCTAATAACATCTTCAAGCGGAAGGCTAATCTTAAATTGATTCATATCAAAAGCCTGGTCAGTCTTTTTTTCGCACTCATTAATATATGGAAGAAATATATGCTCCATCGTCTTGTGATCGATTAGTGAAGTGAAGTATAAAATGAAAATCTTGATTCCGGAAAGGTTTTTTTGAATCTCTTTAAAATCAGATGACTTTTTGGCTCTCTTCACTACGTCTGCAGGTCTCATATTACTTTTTTCCATTACCATAAAAAATGTACTCCCCAACATGTATTACTACTTATTATTATTACTATCAAAAATTGTATGCACATTTACATTTTATTAAGGCATGGTATTAGTCACCATCTTTAAATGATAGGAAAAAGGAAAAAACCCGTATGCGTATGGAGTAAATGATATTTTTCATATTGCGATGATTTTAACTCTGGCCTTCCATATTGACACTTACCTATTAGTAAGTTACTATCGGAGTATGGAAAATAGAAAAAAACAGATTGTAGACTTAGCACTTAAATTGATACAGCAAAAAGGGTATGTAGCCTTCAGCTATGATGACATTTCTAAACAGCTTGGGGTGACCAAAGCAAGCATCCACTATCACTTTGAGAAAAAGGAGGATCTAGGGGTCGCAGTTACAGAGCGTATTTTATTGAAACTGCAGGAATCTTTGTCATTAATTAAAAATTCGCCGGCTCCTGCTGAAGAGAAACTGAAGCAGTTCATCGATCAGCAGGCTCAAAGATTTGAATGCACTGAAATTTGTCCTATTTCTTCACTGCAGACGGATTATGAATCATTGCCAACTGCAGTACAAGAAAAGCTTGAAGAAGTCAGCAGGCTGGAGCTCAGAGTAATGAAGGAATTAGTTGCGGAGGCACAAGCGGCAAATGTCATAAATAGCTCTGAAGAGGTACATCAAGTAGCAGTAACGATATTATCAAGTGTAAAAGGAGCATTATTATACAGACGTGTACTTGGTGAAGATGTATTAACAGAAGTACTAAATCAGTTAAATCGATTCTTAAGAAAACCGTAGAAACGGTTTTTTTAAGGAAGTATACTTACCTTTTAGTAAGTAAGTTTATGAATGAAAGTGGGGAATCCCTCAGTGAAAAGAATGCTATTGGTTTCCATATTGATGTCATGCGGGGCTACCTTTGTCACCCCGTTATTCCCTTTATATAGTGAAGCTTACCGGCTGAACAGTCTGCAAATCACAATCTTGTTTGCCATTTATGCGGCTTTCTTGTTGCCAACCCTGTTAATCGCGGGAGAAAAAGGCAGCACTTGGGGACTTAAAAGGGTAATTCGCCTCAGTATATGGATCTCCATCGCATCTACATTGTTCTTTCTGGCTGGCAATCATTCCTGGATGCTATATGCCGCCAGGTCATTGGAAGGAATTGCATACGGAGCCTTTACAGGTACAGCTGCTGCTTTTCTAATGAAGCAAACTTCACCCAGTCAAATAAGTGCAGCTCTTAAATTATCAGGTGTAACGATTCTTATTGGTTTCGGTCTGGGACCAGCTATAGCGGGTTTGATCGTTCAATATATACATTACCTGCCACTCCAGCTGCCATATTGGATTCTGCTTGCTCTGCTCATCCTCTCATTAATTGTGCTGGAAACAGTTCCTAAAGACACTGTTCCCAAAGGACAGATGCCTGTAAAAACTAAGATATCACTTGGTGTGCCAGGCAATATTCGTTTTCCATTTTTCTCAATGTCCGGATTGCCTATCTTCACAGTTTTCACAATCCAAGGAATCGCGTTTGCTCTTATTCCTAATTTTGTCAAGAATGTCATTCATACGTCGAACCTATCTGTGTCAGGATTAATCATTTTCGCACTTCTCAGCGGTGCAGCTTTGGCACAGTTCATTCCTTGGCCAAGTCACCCCATTACCCGTATGAGATTCGGCATCCTGCTTCTTGCGATAGGGGCATGGGTTATTGTTTCTTCTGGTTTAACATCAAGTTTGCCGCTGCTCTGGTCAGGCATTTTCATCCAGTCTATCGGGGGCGGGTGGGCTTTTCAAATTGCCTTGCGACTCACTGGACAGCTGCCGGAGCCAAAAGAACGGACGCGAGTCATTTCGGTTTTTTATTTGTGTGCCTACTCAGGATTTATCGTTCCCGTAATTGGAGTAGGAGTGCTTACTCAGTTTTTCAGTTTGAACCATTCACTGATCGTGCTGAATCTGTCTGCTGCCATTATCGTTATTTATGTGCTGATCTATTCTGTCAGATTTAACCGCACTTATTCGGGATAAAATAAAGAATCTATTACTGACGTCTAAACTCAATCAAGAGTGATTGAAACCATGCTGCCAATACGGCAGCTTTTTTTCTCTCAAATGGGAGTTTAGTTTGTGAAGAGTGCTTACATAATAAGAAGTGTTGTGGTCCGTAGTGTTATTTTCAGGAAATTGACAGATGGTAATCAGTTTGCTGCCCTTTAAAAGGGGATTAATCGAAGAGATATGAACACATATAAGAGACAAAGTAAGGGGCTAGAAAAGAATGGCAACATCTATAGAAAGGCTATTATGGAGTATTGCACTGCCCGGTTTTGGACAGTTTCTAAATGGAAAATTAATCAAGGGAATGGTTATAGTATTTTTAGAGTTCCTTATAAATGTGCAGGCGAATTTCAACGGGGTCATTATTTTAAGTTTTCATGGAGATATTGAAAAGGCAATTACAGAAACCGATTATTTGTGGCTGATGTTTTACCCTTGTTTGTATTTCTTTGCGATGTGGGATTCCTTTAAAGATGCGGGAGGAGGGAAAAACAGTTATTCTTTTCTTCCGTTTGTGTCTTCAGCTTACTTTGTTACGGTAGGGTGTATATTTTCCTCTACCTTTAAGGTTTTTGGAGTACTATTAGGGCCTATTTGGCTGCCCATTTTGTGTGTAATACCAGGTGTCAGTGTGGGTCTTATTTTAATGAAGATAATACGGAAAAAAAATATCGAACCCTTTTAAACAGGGGTGCCATTATATTGAAAAGGCTTAAATAGTAGGCAAGGTCATGAATAATTACCAGTTTCAATTACAAACTAAGAAAAGAAAAAATTTGTGAAGGGGCATTTAGATGAATTTAACCGAATTAGGTTTTCTTTGGTACTTACATTCAAGTTCAAATATGGTCAATATTTTTTTGGGAAATCTGATTGAAACGGCTGAAGATCCTGATTTGGTGGAAGTTTTAAATGAGATTAAAACACTTTCAACATTTCAGGAAAAAGAGGCTTCAAAATTCCTGGCTGATAATGGATTAAATGCTACACCGTTTTTTAGTGAAAATGATTTACATAGCCCCTCAGAAAAGATATTTTCTGATCAATTAATGATAGAAATAATTAAGCATATAACCAGTAATGGAATGGGTGTCCTTTCTTTTCAATATACAGACTTAATCGTCCCAGAAGTTAAGAATTTCTATAAAGAAATACTCAATAGGTTAATGCAAATTGACATTTCTATTTTAAATCTGCTGGAGCAAAAAGGCCTGCTGCAAAACAAGTCTTTTTCATACCAACAGGCTGAAGACAGAGAAAGCAGGTTATTTAAAGTGGCATCAACCCAGCAGAGGCCGCTTAATGCTGTAGAATTAGCAAGTATGTTTGGTTCAGTTCAATGTAATAATGTTGGCTTAGCATTATGTACTGCTTTTTCGGATGTTGCAAAGGATGGAGACACCAAGAGTTTTTTTGAGGATGGAACCAATTTGGCGTATCATCATGTCGATGTTTTATCCGAAATATATAGAGAAAACGGTGTCCCGACAACCACCGGACTGGAAGCTCACGTTAATAAGGTGAATAAATCACCGTTTTCAGATAAACTAATGGCTAACTTAATTATGTTCTTGAATCCAATCGGAATCGGCAATCTGCAAACTGCTGTGGTTTCCAGTTATAAAAAAAGTCACGTGAAAAGACTAAAGGAATTAATTCATCAGGTAGAAAGCTATTCAGAGCAAGGGTTTAAGTTATTGGTGAGGAAAGACTGGCTTAATGAGCCGCCGGTAGCCAATAGGTCAATTGATAGTTAAATGTTCGGAGGGCTTGAAGCTCTTGATAATCCTAACTGCATAGATAGCCCCTTATCTACAAACTAAAAACCCGTTCGGCGATCTCCGAGCGGGTTCTCTTTTCCTTATATAACATTTTTGGTCATTTGGGACTATTAGAACATAAGTTCCAAATATGGTATAATATAGAATAGCTACAAGGCAGGGTATGGGAGCGGTGGCTACCCCCGAGGTCAGGAAGGGGGTGCTGTCGTGTACGTAACGAATGATGATCTAAGTGTTATGATTGCTTTCGCTACTCTAGTCGTCACTATTATTGTCGCAGCACAATCAGGCAAAAATAAAAACGACTAGCCCACCCTGATTTGGCCGTCGGGTCGTGGAACTAGTCATTTCTTATCGCGACCTCAGCCACCGCAAACTTATACTGCGGAGTAGCTAAGGTGAAGACTTGGGTGTGACAGCACCCGAGTCTTTATTTTTATGTTGTGTTCTTATTTAAATAATATACTAATACATTCTATTCATCAAGTGTTCTGATTATTCAAGCAGACTTCTTCCTATGTACATCCTGAAGATTCATTATGCTAAGAAAATCGCTCGACAAGCTGAACGTTTTATAGAGGGGGAGTGTCCACACCTAAATGAACCCAATCCTCTTTCGGCGGGCCATAAACCCCAAAAGGCTTTAACCCTGCCTGGCGGATAAGGATCGTCAATTGCCCCCTATGATGCACAATGTGTTTAATTAAGCCCATTAAAATTTGTGCATTGGTTTCTTCTCTGCCAAATGCGTTCTGTGTCTGGCTCAATGTGTCCTCTGTCCATTGCTGCTGGATAGCCTGAGCCGCTTCCTCACTCAGCCTTTTGAATGTATCCGCAATTTCTTTTGCCGAAGCGGGCACATTTTCTTCATCTTCTTTCTTCGGCACTTCTACTCCGAAGTGAGCTAAATAATCCGGAATACTTGCTGTTAAATGCCACGCAATTCTTCTTAATGTGCGTCCTTCCGGGTAAACCTGCTGTTTTAAGGATTCATCTGTTAAACCTTCTAAAACGTTTTGAGTCAGCTGTGCTTCTTTGTTCCACTCTTTAATAAAGTCTGAGACTGTCACGTACATAAAGTATCCCTCCGTTCATTGAACTAAATTATAAAACATTTGTTCGCGTTTTTCAAGGAGCTCATCTTGTCAGTTTGGAGAAGCAAGACATAGAACTGTTACAAAATCTTCACAATTCATTCGACAATATTCGCGCGAAACTGGCGGCTGATTTCTATATAGTGAAAGGTGTTAAATGGTACGTTTTGAATAGATTGGGGTGTAAAAATGAGAACGTTAAAGATAAAAGACTTAACCCTTGATGCGCTGGAAGAACTGGAGCATGATATGCATGAAAAAGGCGAAAAAGGCGATTACGGCTATTACATGCAGCTGGTGATCCTCTATGAAACAATGTTTAAAAAGCTTACCAATCTGGCCAAAAATAATGGCCCTTACTACGATGACGCCCTTAAGCAAACGAAGAGACTGCTGGTATCCACTCTTATTAACTATGGCTCCTACTTAAAAATGAATCACTTCAAGGATGACGGGGATGCGGTGGAATCACTCTTAAAGGCGGTTAGAGTGGAGCAAAAGCTGCCAATAGCGTATTTCCGTCTCGGCTGCCTCGCTTATAAGCATGGCAAGTACGGTTCTGCTGTCCGTTATTTCCAGCAGGCCCTAAGCAAGCACCTGATCGGTGACCCAAACTGCAGCCTCAATCAGCAGCAGGAATTCCATGCCCATATGTATTTGGCCAACAGCGGTCTGCATGTTGCGAGCGAAGCCTATGAGACGATGGGAAAACTTCCGTATCCGGACCAGCTCCCGAAAGCAGAGCTGTCCCCGTTAGCTGAAGCATTAACAGCCAACGAGACCTACCTGCATAACCATGCCTTCTACAAAATCACAAAAAACAAAACCGAAACCTGCTCAAAGGAAGAGTGTGAAAACATATTTGAGAACTGTGAAGCCGATGAGCTGGTTCTGTACTTTAATGACCGGGAAAACATACTCTTATTTAATGGGCAGGATCCCATCGTTACCCCAACCGAGGCGAATATGATCAGACATTTTATGCTATCTTCCAGCAGGGAGAATCCATGTACAAGAATCACCATGCGGGATTTCTTTGGAAGAACGGGAAGTGATGGGGAGGTAAAAAAGAGCACCTTCACTAAATCGATTGAAAGGCTCAGGGGAAAGCTGCGGAATTTTGATATACCTGAGGTAATTGATGTAACGGAACATAAGGGAGAGCCTGCGTATTATTTTAATGATATCCATCGACATACCATTCTTTTCAGGGTGGATGATGCATTTGCGAATGAGTATGTGAACTGATCAGTTTGATTAGTCTCCTTTGCCTGCTAGATCGGATTGTAAAAAGCCCCTTATTCATGATGAATAGGGGGCTCTATGTGTTGAAGGTCATTGAGTAAATTATTTAATGCCTGATCCAGGGCTGCATGATTCTCAGAAACCAGCCAGTTTTCCGGTATGATGAGATAAGAGCAGCTGCCGCTGTGTAAATAACGGTAAATAATATGTGCTGCATCGATTTCATGTCTGCTAATCTCTCCAGCGGCATGTGCTTCATTATTTTTAAAATGAGCTAAAATGTCCGTTTTTATTTTCTCCTCGATATTTCCTACTGCATAGCTCTTGCTGAACAGAATATCTGTCCTTTTAATAAGGAAAAGTTTAAAGGTTGAATCTGATAATCTTTCAATCGCTGCGATATTATGGTTTTCTTCCGTGAATTCGAGCACTTTTTCTTTATTTATCAGGGAGCCTACTGCCTGTATATGATCCCGATAGGCGGACGCCGCTTCAAACTCAAAGTTTTCAGAGGCATTCAGCATCATTTGATTCATGTCCTCTAGGATACTCATGTCCGTGCCCTTCAGAAAACCTATAAACCTGTCCAAAATGTCATTGTACTCTTGTTCCGCAGGCCCTCCAAGACACCGGCCAAGGCATGAGCCTAAGGAATAACTCAGGCAGGCTGAGTTTGTTCCATTAGGATTGCTGCAATTCAGCTTAAAGCAATCCTTTAACGCCCGGATAGCACTTTCCACATTTCTTCGGCTTGTAAAAGGGCCAAGATAAACCTTGCCGTCATTTTCATTGGGTTCAAAGACAATATCAATCTTACGGTGATTGCCGATAAGACCAATCGAGATATAAATGAATGACTGCGGACTCTTCATCATTCGATTATAGAGCGGCTTTATGCTTTTAATTAATTGGCATTCAAGCATAAAAGCCTCGAATTCGGTATCTGTCTGGATATAGTCAAAATCCCTTAAATGTTTGACCAGCTTTTTTATCTTTGGTGAATGATTGGTAGAGTTCCGGAAATAAGACTGGACACGATTCTTAAGATTCTTCGCCTTCCCCACATACAGAGTTTGACCCTGGGAATCCTTCATCAGATAGACGCCTGGAGTTGCGGGCAGGTTTTTTACCTTATCAGGGAGATTAATAGGGATTCATTCCTTTACTAGATAGTATAGTAGTATTTTATCATGGGATGGGATTTGGCAGCTATTTCTCTGAATGGTATAAAGGGGAGTGGGAGAAGCAGGACAACTGTTATTAGTCTAAGATCTTGTGGAAACTGTGCACCCAGCCGGAGTCTAGCGTTAAAATAGTATGTTTCTAAGCAACTTAAACAGTAAGTTGCTTATTTTGCTTGGAAAAATATTGAGTTAATAAACAATCGAAATTGACATCGGAGCCAATCTCTTTTTGGCTTAAGGATATTGAACAGGATCTGGACCAACAGGATCAATCTAACTGCTATACATCATTAACTTAAAATATCGAATTTTTCCTAGTAAAAAAGTTATATAAAAACCCACAAGCGCCATGAATATTCAGAATTTTCCAGAGGTTTTTCAATTTTCGAATCGAATGATATATATCATGAAACAATTCTGAGAGACAGATAAACTTTCCTGCTCATTAGGAGGAACTAATGTATTAGGAGGATATAAATGGGTAAATCAATCCTTTTTGAAATTCAAGAAGAAGTGAACTTAGTAGCAGAAGCCATTAAGTCTGTATTGTCTTTAGAGGTGATTATTTACGATAAAAATAAAGTTGTTGTGACGGCTACAGGCGGGGGCACGCATGCAGTTGTAGGTGAGCCGGTTCGGGGACACATCATCGAAGAAGTCTTAAAAACAAATCAGCCTGTTTACAATTTGGAGCCAGGTTTCCATGACGTATGTAAAAGCTGTATTCTTCATCAAAATTGCCCTGAAAAATCAGATGTTTCATATCCATTAACACATGAGGGCGAAATTGTCGGGGTTATCAGTTTAACGGCATTCTCTGAAAAACAAAAAAATGAATTTAAAGAGAAGCACCGTATATTATCAAATTATCTCGATAAAATGGCAGATTTAATCAGCAGCAAAATAAATGGAACATCATTATTAAAGAAATATTTATCAACCTCACAAATGCTGCAAGTGACGATTCAATCCATGTACGAGGGCATCATTGCTGTTGATCAAAAAGGATTTATATTAGAGATGAACCGTTCCGCAGAAAAAATACTAAATATAAAAAAACAGAGTGTATTAACTTCAAATATTTCAGAAGTTATTCAAAATCTGCCGATTACAAAAGTATTTTCTACCGGACAAGGATACTCAGATAAGGAATGTTCTCTTGTTGTAAATGGAAAAGTGATTCAAGTCATCATCAGTGCTAATCCATTGATCCATAACAGCCAAATTATTGGATGTGCGATTACGCTCAAAGATCTAGCTGAAGTTCAAAAGTTTGCCTATTCTATCACATCAGAGGTAGATGATTCTACATTCGATATTATAGTAGGGAAAAGCCATGCTATATTGCAAACAAAGGCTGCAGCCAAAAAAGTTGCGGCAACCGATTCTACAGTCATTTTCCTGGGGGAGAGTGGAACGGGGAAGGAACTTTTTGCGAGAGCACTGCATCAAGAAAGCAAAAGATTTAATAAACCATTTCGGGCCATAAATTGTGCCGCCATTCCTGAACATTTACTGGAAAGTGAATTGTTTGGGTATAGCGAGGGTGCCTTTACGGGTGCAAGGAAAAATGGAAAGCCTGGAAAATTTGAAATGGCACAAGGAGGCACCATTTTTCTGGATGAAATAGGTGATATGCCATTGCATTTACAAGTGAAGCTGTTGAGAGTGCTGGAAGAAAGAAAAATTGAACGAATTGGATCTAATACTTCTATTGATATTGATATAAGAGTGGTTGCAGCAACCCATAAAAACTTAGAAAAGATGGTAGCTGATGGGGAATTCAGGCAGGATTTATTTTTTAGGTTAAGCGTTATTCCGCTGCATATTCCGCCACTGAGGGAAAGAGAGGGTGATATTCCCGTCCTGCTTCAGCATTTTGTACAGCACTATGACAAAATTACTGGAAAAAAAGTGAGAGGTTTCACTCCTGATGCGGAGAATAGGCTGTGTTCGTATAATTGGCCAGGTAATATACGTGAACTCCAAAATGCGGTTGAATATGCCATAAACATGGCAACAGACCACTGGATTAGAGTAGAAAACCTGCCTCCAAGAATCCGTTATCAAAATCCCCTGAACGATGATAAAGAAAATATTACTCTAGCAGAAATGGAAGAAAGAATGATAAAGGATGTATTAAAGAGATATGGTGATACTCTAAATGGAAAAAAACAAGCAGCAGATGAATTAGGTATAAATGTAGCAACGCTTTACAGGAAAATTAATAAATACGAGATTAATCGCAAAATGCAATTATAGTTCGCAAATTGCGATTAGTTTAGAAACATAGCAGATTTGTCTTTTTTTTATATTTTGGACAGATCTTCTATGTTTTTTTTGCAAATTGCGAACAATGGACCTTAGTGATATTTACAGCAAAATAGAAGTTGTCCTGTAAATCCTTTATAAACAGGGAGTGTAAATGAAAAAAATAGAAAAATCACAACTTGGCACGGTACTTGCATTCTAACTAGTTGAAGGAAAAAACGAGGGGGAGTGCAATGAAAATCATAAATAAAATGTTTATGGTGAAATCCGTTCAGACATTATTGAAGACCTGTTTAAATGTAAAGCCTGGAGAAAACCTATTGATTCTAACGGATACAAATACGACAGAAATTGGGGAGGTTTTCGCACTTGTTGGTGAAGGCATGGGAGCAAAAGTGGTGATGACAATCATGAATCCCACTACAAGGCATGGGGATGAACCGCCAAGAATCATTGCAGAGGCAATGAAAGCAGCTGATGCCATCGTTGCCCCGACAACCTTTTCTATTAATCATTCTACTGCCAGAAAAGAAGCCAGTAATGCAGGTGCCAGATTAATATTTATGCCTGATGCGAATGAAGAGGTTTTCTTAGATGGTTCACTGGATATCGATTATTTTGCCCAGAAGAAAATAATCGATAAAGTATCCGCCATTCTTGAAGAAGGAGAACGATTAAGCATCACTACCAGTATCGGCACGGAGCTTTCCATGTCTATAACAGGACGGCATGCCGTACCTCAAACCGGGATTTGTCATGAGCCTGGAAGTATTTCTCCCCCACCTTGCATTGAAACAGCTGTGGCACCAATAGAAGGAACTACAGAAGGAGTCATGTACATTGATGGGGCGATTGTGCCGGGCAGGGCTTGTGAAGATCCGGTTAAAGTCGTCTTTAGAGAAGGGAAAATCGTCTCCATCGAAGGTAAAGAAGATGCTGAAATGCTTATGCAAACGCTGGAAAGTTATAACCATCCCAATGTATATTGCGCAGTGGAAATGGGAATTGGCATGAATCCAAAAGCGAAAATTGGCAGAGGAGGCCAGCTGGAAGACGAGGCAGAGTTCGGAACGATGCATATTGGAATTGGCAATGGGATCACATTTGGAAGCAGTATCAGAGCCCCGGGGCATTGTGATTTAGTTATTCGAAAACCGACTATCAAAGTGGATGGAAAAATCCTTATGAAAGACGGAGAGCTCTATATAGATTAGGGGGAGGAGGTTTATTTGGGAGAAATAAGTTTAATCGGCGAATCGCTGGCCAGTTTTTTTACAGTTAAAATCATGCTTTTATTTCTTATTGGCACAGTTGCGGGGATGGCAGTAGGTGCACTTCCGGGTCTGACTACTACCATGGGAGTATCCTTGCTGATTTCATTTACCTGGGGGATGGAATGGATAGAAGCAATGGTTTTAATTGTGTCTGTTCATATAGGAGGAACCTATGGCGGATCCACGCCAGCGATCTTCTTAAATATTCCAGGTACGCCTGCCTCCGCTGCAACGGCTATGGATGGTTATCCAATGGCTCAGCGGGGGGAGGGAGGCCTGGCAAGAGGACTTGCCACCTTTCAATCTTTTCTAGGTACTATTCTGGCAGCTGTTTTATTTCTAATAGGGGCTCCGCTTCTTTTGGATATAAGTATGAATTTCGGATCATGGGAGTATTTTCTGCTTGCCATATTTGGAATTATTCTTAGTGCAAACCTAACGGCTTCATCACTATCGAAAGGGCTTATTTCCGGGATATTAGGATTAGCTTTAGCCACTGTAGGAATGGATAAAATCACTGGTGCCCAGCGTTTTACTTTTGGAGAAAGCGCTCTCATGGACGGTTTTAGCCTAATTGCCGTATTAATTGGGGTATTCGGAATAGCTGAGGTAATCGACTCTATTATGCAGCTAAAGAAGCCTTTAAAGCCGGATAAATTCCAATCTATTATTCCCCCGTGGAAGATGTTGCTGAAGTTTTTGCCAGCCGGCGGAAGATCTTCAATAATTGGAGCATCTATTGGAGCGATTCCAGGTGTTGGAGCAGATGTTGCAGCCTGGGTTTCCTACGATGTTGCCCGCCGAAGAAGTAAGACGCCTGAGACCTTTGGAAAGGGAAATCCAGAAGGAATCGTTGCTGCAGAAACAGCGAATAACGCTTGTGTGCCAGGTACATATATACCCATGTTAATACTTGGCATCCCTGGTGATGCGGTTACGGCAGTAATTATAGGAGGGCTTTTGCTCCACGGATTACAGCCGGGGCCACTTTTACTTACACAAAACCCTGATATATTAAATCAATTTTTCATCATTTTAACGATATCTGCTGCGTTCATGCTGGTATTTGGATTATTTTTCTCTTATTTTTTTCAGAAAATCCTATCTGTTCCCAGAAGTATAGTTTTGCTGATTGTAACAGTATTTAGTGTGGTAGGGACATTTGCGGTAAACAACCGGCCATTTGATATTGGAATTATGTTTCTTTTTGGGATCATCGGTTTTCTTATGCGTAAAGTAGGGCTCGCTGCCCCTCCTCTAGTGTTAGGGTTAATCCTTGGTTTAATGGCGGAACAGAATTTCCGGAGGGCCATGGTTAGTGCGGATTATTCGTTCGGGCCATTCTTCACGCGGCCAATTAGTCTTTTCCTGCTGGTCTGTATTGTATTTCTGCTTTTAAATCAAAATGGGTACCTGACAAAACGCTTAAAACACTTGTGGGGGAAAATAAAGCCTAAGGGGGCAAACGTATGAAAATAAAAATGATGTGCCTGATTCTATTTTCAGTGGTTCTGATATTAGGTGCCTGTGCAGGCAGCCAATCAAATCAAAAGGCAGCTGGAAACAGCAAGGAAGCAGCCAATGATTATCCTTCACAGCCAATTGAAATTATAGTCGGTTTTGGTGAGGGAGGCGGTACTGATACGATGGCCCGGACCCTGCAGCCAATCCTACAGGAAGAATTAGGAGAATCCATTGCGGTAAGAAATATGCCTGGAGCCTCCAGTGCATTAGCCCTTGAATATGTTAAAGAACAAGAGTCTGACGGACATACCATCCTATTTCAAACAGACCTGGTCCGCGTCTTTCCAACAATGGGCATGACAGATTTAACATACAAGGATTTCGAGCAAATAGGAATTGGCGCAATGGGAATTGCCAATTTTACAGTCAAAGATAAATCTGACCTGAAGACATTTGATGATGTGATTCAGCTATTGAAAGATGGAAATGCAAAGGTTGGTGTAGCAGCGATAGGGGACCCATGGCACCTCACCCTGGAGATTGTGAATAGTGTTGTGGGCGGCGATGCCGAAATTATCACATACGATTCCGGTTCAAATGCTGCCATGGCTGCGATGAAAGGTGAGGTTGATTTTTCAATCAGCGGTGTAAATGAGGTAGTAGATCTGCTTCGGGCAGGTGATTTACGTTCACTGGCTGTTATGGATAATAAAGCGTTTGAAGTAGATGGAATTGAATCAATCCCGCCGGTCACTGACTTTGTTTCTGATTTGGAAAAATATGTACCGGAAGGAACCTGGTGGGGGCCAGCTGTAAAGCACGGAACACCTGAAGAAATTGTCACTAAAATTAGAGATGCATACAACAAAGCAATCAACAGTAAAGAATTTCAGGCTTTTGCAAAGAAAAGGGCGATTGTTCTCACTGATATTGAGGATAGTCAGGAATATACAAAAGAAATCACCGAAAAAACAAGCTGGCTGCTTTGGGAAATTGGTGTTGGAAAACGGTCACCTGAGGAAGTAGGAATTAGCCGGCCAAAAGAGTGATAGAAAGGAGAAAAGATGAGAATAAATAAAGATTATCTTTTGGCGGGAATTGTTTTTGCGATTGGACTCTTTTTCGTAATAGGCAGTTATGATTTCCCGCCAGGAGAACACTTTTTAAATTCATCCCGTTCATTTCCCACGCTCCTCGGCTATAGTTTGATAGGTCTATCAATCTGGCAGCTTATTCAAACGATAAGAAAGAATAAAGAGGAGGAAGGGGAAACAGGTTCTGCCTCCATTCTGGAAGTTAAAAGAGGAATACTGTATCTGCTATTTACAGTTGTTTATATCTTTTTGTTAATACCTATTATCGGCTTTCTATACTCTACCTTAATCTTTTTACTCATTGGCATGCTGTATTACAAGGAAGTTCGCTGGTATACGGCGACATTAGTATCCATAGGGATGATTGGATTCATCTATGTGGTGTTTGAAAAACTCATGTATATTCGATTACCGTAAAAAAATCGGAAATGCTATTACTCTCTTAAATGATTGAAATAACCAATGCTAGCCAGAGAATCAGAATTAAAAATCATTGATGTAAAAGGATATCAAATAATAGATATGGCGGTGATTTATATGAGGATAAAGCAAACAATTGAAAAAGTGCCTGGAGGTCTGATGGTCATCCCTCTGATGCTTGGTGCTTTATTTAATACGATTGATCAGCTCCACATTCCAATTGTAATGAATTTCCTTAAGAGTTTAGGGGTATCGCCGGTGGAAGAAGGAATTTATGAGTTTATGAGAATTGGTGGGTTCTCGGAAGCACTTTTTAAAACTGGAACCCTGACTCTCATTGGCCTGTTCTTATTCTGTGCAGGCAGCCAGATGAATTTGCGGGTAGGCGGAAAGGCCTTAAAGAAAGGAATTCTATTAACTGGAAGCAAGTGTTTGACCGGGATTGCATTCGGTATTTTATTTGGGGTGTTTTTTGACCCAATGAACGGTCTGCTGGGATTATCTACTCTGGCTATTATTGCCGCCATGACCAATGGGAATGAAGGAATGTATGCAGTGCTGACAGGACAGTATGGGAATCGGTCAGATGTTGGAGCGATTTCCGTCCTGACTCTGAATGATGGTCCTTTTTTCACCATGCTGGCTTTAGGGATGGTTGGCGTTAATTTTCCTTTAATCGCATTCATCGCGGTCTTGCTGCCAATTGCTTTAGGAATGCTTTTAGGAAATCTGGATGAAGACATACGGGAGTTTTTAAAGCCTGGTGAAACGCTCCTTGTACCATTCTTTGCTTTCTGTCTTGGCGCAGGAATGAACTTCATGAGTTTCTTTAATGCTGAAGCTGTTTGGGGCGGTCTGGCTCTCGGGTTTGCCACAGTCATATTTACAGCATTAACCGGAATCCTGGTTTATAGGATGTTTGGAGAAAAGAGCACAATTGGCCCTGTTGCAGAAGCATCAACAGCAGGGAACGCAGTGGGTACACCTGCTGCGATCGCAGCAGCAGCATCAGTGGCAGCGGGTGCAGGATTGATGACGGTGGAAAAGGCTCAAAGTTTTCAGGAGATTGCCAATTTGGCAACAATCCAAATTTCAATTTCTACTATTACGACTTCAATATTATGCCCGGTAGCCGTTATTTTGTGGGATAAGTATCAACGAAGCAAAGGCATAGATGGACGCCTGGAGGATATACCCAGTAAAGAAATAAGAATCTCTGCAGAGCTTGAACAGGAATCATAGAAGGGTGATGAAAAATTTGGAAAAAATTCATGCTGAGATATCAGATTTTATTTGCACCATTACCATTAAAAACCCGCCAATGAATATTTTGACGAAAGAGTTTCGGCAGGAGTTTGTTCCTTATATGGAGGAGCTTAAAACCTCTTCGGATGTCAGGGTTATTGTCCTTACTGGAGAAGGGGATCGGGCCTTTTGCGCAGGAGCCGATTTAAACGAAGAAGGAGAGCTGACACCTGAATCCGTCAGGCACTTCTTAGAAGAAGATTGCAGAATTTACGATATTGTCAATGAAATGCCCCAGCCTGTCATTGCCGCAGTTAATGGCTATGCGTTTGGCGGAGGGTTCGAGCTTGCCTTAGCCTGTGATATCCGGATCATGTCGGAACGTGCGAAGCTATGTGCAGCAGGGGTAAAGGTTGGACTGGTTGTCGGGCCAACCAGGTTAGTAAGACTGCTGGGTGAAGCATATGCCAAAGAAGTGATTTTGACAGGCAGAACCATAACAGCTGAGGAAGCATTTCAAAGAGGGCTGGCCAGCAGAGTGGTATCACATGACAAGCTGCTGGCAGAAGCGCAGGAATGGGCACAGCTGATTGCTTCCCGTGCTCCAATCGCAGTCAGACATGCGAAGAACACGATTCAGAAGACCATGGATGCAGAGTGGCAGGAAGCAATGAAACAGGAATTGGATGCGTTTATTGAATGCCAGGATACATGGGATCACAAGCATGCGATTGAATCGTTCTTTAACAAAAAGCCGCCAGTATTTAAAGGGATATAGTTAGTTATAAAAATTGAATCAGGGAGTTGTTTTAAAAATGAAAGAAGCACTAATGTACCCGGCTGCTACTGCACTAGTAAAAGTTCTGGCAGGTGTTAAGAGCGGGGAAAAGGTTGTCATCTTAACAGATTTTTTAACGGATGGAATCACAAAAGTTCTGGCATCTGTTGTTTGTTCACTCGACGCAGAGCCCATCACAATCTCAATGCTGCCAAGGAAAGGGCATGGAGATGCATTGCCGGATGCAGTGGCAGCGGCTATGAAAGAGGCAGATGTGATCATCGCACCGACAACTTATAATATTGCCCATACAAAAGCACGCCATGATGCGCAAAAGGCCGGGGCCCGCGTATTAATCTTACCTGAAGCACATGAAGACATTTTATTAAGCAAGGGGCTGCGTGCTGACTTTGCTGCACTAAGACCTCAAGTTGAGAAACTGGCAGACATATTGACAGATGGAGAATCTGTCCGCATTACAACATCCCTTGGAACAGATTTAAGATTCTCCATCAAAGGCAGGTCAGGCAGAGCCTTAACAGGGTTTGCAAATAGCACGGATGTTTCGGCAGCGCACTGTATAGAATCCAGCATTGCCCCTGTTGAAGGAACCGCTGAAGGTATTTTAGTGGTGGATGGAAGTATTCCGGGAGTTGGTTTAATGGAGACTCCGGTTGAAGTGGTATTTAAGGAAGGAAAGGCCGTTTCGATTACGGGAGGCAGAGAAGCGGAGCAATTCAGGAAAATATTAATGGAGAAGAATGATGAAGAAGGAAATATTTATTTTGCCGGTGAGTTTGGCATAGGCATGAATCCGGAATGTGAATTGGAAAACAGCATGCTGAGTGATGAAGGCGTTTTTGGAACCATCCATATTGCTTTAGGTACGAATGCATATATTGGGGGAACTGTTAAGGCCAAAGGGCATTACGATATGGTCGTGAAGGATCCCCGGGTAGAAATTGACGGCAGACTTATTCTGAACAATCAGGAACTCTATTTAATTAAAGATAAAGCCTTAAATAGACTTTGAGACAGGAGATGATTTGAATGGGTGCATTGGAAGGCATTAGAGTAATTGACTTGAGCCAGGTCATGGCAGGACCATATTGCGGTATGCTGCTGGCCGATATGGGCGCTGATGTTATAAAAGTGGAACCGCCAAAAGGTGAGAGTACCAGAAGATGGTCCCCTTATAAGGAAGGGGAGAGCGGTGCGTTTATGGCGATAAATCGCAACAAGCGCAGCATAACGCTTGATTTAAAAAGCAGTGAAGATCAGAAGGTATTTTACAAGTTAATTGAAACTGCAGATATTTTGATAGAAAATTTCCGCCCCGGGGTTGTAAAGCGTCTGGGAGTTGACTATGAAACCCTCAATCAGATAAATTCGAAACTCATCTATTGCTCTATTTCCGGATTTGGCCAGTATGGCCCATATTCATCCCGTGGCGGTTATGACTTAATCGCACAGGGAATGACCGGAATTATGAGTGTGACAGGTGAACGGAATGGCAACCCGGTGAAATGCGGCCTTCCGATTATCGATTTGGGTTCTGGCCTGTTTTCTGTCTATGGTATCTTATCCGCATTGTATGCCAGGGTTCATTCCAATGAGGGGCAGTATATTGACGCATCTTTATATGATACGGGAATCGCATTGTCGGTTTGGGAAAGCACTCAATATTGGTTTACGGGAGAAACACCTGCACCTACTGGAAGCGGACATCGCTTGTCTGCTCCATACCAGGCATTTCGTGCCAGTGATGGTTATTTTACTGTTGGTGCAGATACACCACATCATTGGCCAGTGTTCTGCCAGATCATCGGCAGACCTGAATTCTTATCGGATGACCGATTTGTTGATGATGCCTCCCGAATTCAGCATTTAAATGAATTTGTCAGATTAATTGAAGAGAAAACAAGTCTGAATCCCAGACACTACTGGCTGGAAAAATTCGAGAAAGCGGGGATTCCCGCCGGTCCGATCAATACCTATCCTGAATCTTTAAATGACAAGCACACACTTTCCAGAAAAATGGTAGAAGAAGTTGTACACCCTGTTGCCGGGAAAATAAAAGCATTGGGAATTCCTGTAAAACTATCAAAAACACCTGGAAAGGTTGCAAAAGCTGCGCCTGTACTGGGAGAACATAAGGAAGAGATTTTAAAAGAATTAGGTCTCGTAGCTAAATAACATATAAATCCTGCTACTCAGTAAGGAGAAGGATATGCATGATTAAACCTTTAAAAGGACGTGTTCCATCCATTCATGCCGAAACCATGATACACGACTCGGCGCAAGTGATAGGAGACGTCAGAATAGCCAAAAATGTGAGTGTATGGCCTCAATCAGTCTTACGGGCAGATGATGATAATTTTATCGAAATTGGTGAAGGAAGCAATATTCAGGACGGGTGTATCTGTCATGTGACACCAGAGGCTCCATTAAGGATAGGGAGAATGGTAACGGTCGGGCATGGTGCCATTTTACATGCCTGTACGGTCGAGGATGGAGCATTGATTGGCATCGGTTCTATTATCTTAGATGGAGCGGTCATTGAAAAAGGAGCACAAGTGGGAGCGGGTGCATTAGTTCCTCCAGGGAAAGTGATCCCAAAAGGCAGCTTGGCTGTTGGAGTTCCTGCCAAAATTGTGCGTGAACTAACAGAGAATGAAAGACATGACCTGGAAAAAAATGCAGAAGAATACATTGAGCTATGGAAACGAGATTATCGTGAAGAGAGTGAGGAGTCATTATGATTAATGAGAATAAAAGTTTAGCAGAAAGAGGCGACCGTGTTTTGCCCCCGGCTGCCAACAGAGTAACGAGGATAGGTGTAACGAAAGCATTTGGCTCAACCATAGAGGATGAGAACGGAAAAAAATATCTCGATTTTGCCAGTGGTGTAGGAGTAAATAATGTTGGACACTGCCATCCCGATGTAATTGAAGCGGTTAAGCGGCAGCTGGATACCATGATTCATGTTGGCCATAATGTGGCTTACTATCCATCCTATATTCAATTAGCGGAGGAACTAAATGAATTAACTGGAACACAGAAAATGGTGTACTTTTCAAATAGCGGAGCAGAAGCGAATGAGGGAGCAATCAAATTAGCGAAAAAAGCGACAAAGCGTCCAGCCATCCTATCATTCAAACGGGGATTCCATGGACGGACACTTGCAGCCACATCGATTACTTTCTCAAGCTCAGCTTATCGTCAGGATTATGAAGGCCTCCTTCCAAGTGTATATGCTTGTGAATATCCATATCCTTTTAGAACCGGCTTAAATTATGAAGAAGAGACGAAACGATGTATTCAAAGCATCAATGAAGTGTTCCAGTATCAAGTGGCTCCATCCCAGGTGGCAGCCATAATCCTTGAACCTGTACAGGGAGAGGGCGGGTATATTGTACCTCCGAAAGAATTTTTGAAACAAATAAGAGAAATATGTGATCAGCATGGGATATTGCTTATTTTTGATGAAGTTCAAACCGGTTTCGGAAGAACGGGGAAAATGTTTGCCTATGAACATTTTGGAGTAGAGCCGGACATCCTTACTTTAGGAAAGGGAATTGCTTCAGGCTTCCCTTTAAGTGCTATCATTGCCAAGAAAGAAATTATGGAGAAATGGGAGCCGGGAACACATGGAGGCACTTATGGCGGAAACCCGGTCTCGTGTGCGGCTGCCCTGGCTTCCATTGAAATTCTAAAACGGGAAGGTATAGATAATGCCCAAACTTTAGGGGGATATCTAAAACAGCAATTATATGATTTGAAATCAGAATTTTCGGTCATCGGTGATGTAAGAGGCCTGGGCTTGATGATCGGCATAGAGTTCATGGATGAAAAAGGCCGCCCGGATGCCAGTACAGTAACTTGGCTGAAGAATTTTGCTTTAGAAAACGGAGTCATTCTTTTAACCTGCGGCACGGAGAAGAATGTTTTGCGGTTTATCCCGCCAGTAACGGTATTAAAAGAGGAACTTGATCAGGCAGTTTCTGTACTGAAAGAAGGATTGCAGCAGCTTGCTAAAAAGGAGAACGGTCATGCTATATATTAATGGAGAATGGAAATCTTCCTATAAAAATAAATCGATTACTGTGTATAATCCCGCTACTTTAGAAAAATTCGGTACGGTGGCTTATGGAGGAAAGGAAGAGGCCGAGGAAGCAATCCATGCCGCATCCGCTGCCTTTCAAGACTGGAAGAAAACAAGCGCAGTTGAGAAATCGCAATATCTTAGAAAAATTGCCGATTGTCTAAGAGACAGAGAAGAAGATCTGGCAGTAACCATTACAAAAGAGATGGGCAAACCCCTGAAAGAATCCCTTGGTGAAGTCAAGCTGGCGATTTCCTATATGGATTGGTATGCAGAGGAAGCTAAGCGTATTTATGGAGAGACAATTCCAGCGTCCAGCCGGGATAAGCGCATACTGGTACTGCAGGAGCCGGTTGGAGTGACGGGCGCGGTTACACCATGGAACTTTCCAGCCGCCATGGTTACCCGCAAAATTGCACCAGCGTTAGCTGCCGGATGTCCTGTCATCCTCAAGCCAGCTTCAGCTACGCCTCTAACGGCCGTGAAAATCTTTGAAGCCATTCATCAGGCTGGTCTGCCAAAAGGAGTAGCCAATTTGATTATTGGACCTTCTAATGAGGTTGCCCAAACGTTATTAGACAGCAAGCAGGTGCGAAAACTGACTTTCACAGGTTCAACGGCAGTTGGGAAAAAGCTGATGAGGGACGCATCCAATACAGTCAAAAAAGTTTCAATGGAATTAGGCGGTCATGCCCCTTTTATCGTATTTGAGGATGCTGATTTAGAGAAAGCCGCAGAAGCAGCGGTGGCAAGCAAGTTCAGGAATGCAGGACAAACATGTGTATGCACAAACCGGATTTATGTTCAGAAGGAAGCCGCAGAGGAATTTACCCGCTTGTTTGCAGAAAAGGTAAATCGTCTGCAAATCGGGAATGGCATGGATGATGATACAGATATTGGGCCATTAATTAATAAAGAAAGCCTTGATAAAGTCGTTGAACATGTGGAGGATGCCAAAGAAAAAGGCGGTGTGGTCATTTGCGGCGGATCTCTGGCAGATATGACTGCTAAAGGTGTATTCTATCAGCCTACTGTTATTCAACATGCAAATGAATCGATGAAGATTGCAAGAGAAGAAACATTTGGCCCAGTGGTGCCGATCTTCACCTTCGAAACGGAAGAAGAAGCAATCGAACGGGCAAATCATCCAGAATACGGACTTGCATCTTACTGCTACACTTCTGATTTAAATCGCGCTTTCCGGGTCATGGAATCTCTCGAATATGGCATTATTGGCATTAATGATGCGATGCCGACAACAGCGCAAGCCCCGTTCGGAGGAATGAAGGAAAGCGGTGTAGGAAGGGAAGGCGGCAAGTACGGAATGATGGAGTATCTGGAAGAGAAGTTTGTCTCATTGAATATTGGATAATCAAAGGGGCCATCAGAATGGAATTATTAATGGAGGAAATAAGAAGTATAATACCTTCAGACCAAATTTTAACGAGTTTAGCTGATCGCTATAGTTATAGTTATGATGCTTCATTCGGCAGCTATCTTCCTGAACTGGTCATCCAGGTGAAAAATAAGGAAGAGATTTCTTCACTTTTGAAATTGGCCAATACATTTAATTTCCCGGTATACCCAAGAGGACAGGGGACTTCTTTAAGCGGAGGTCCTCTCCCTGTTAAGGGGGGCATGGTTTTAGACATGTCCCAATGGAATGGTGATTTAAAAATTTATCCGGATGATTTGGTAGCAGTCGTATCACCAGGTGTACTGACAGCGAACATCAATCAGGAAGCAGAAAAGTTTGGACTCATGTACCCCCCTGATCCAAGCAGTGCCCATGTATCAACAATTGGAGGGAATTTAGCGGAAAACTCCGGCGGGCCAAGGGGCTTAAAATATGGGGTAACGAAGGATTATGTTATTGGTTTGGAAGTGATAACACCTGAAGGAGAAATCATCAAAACAGGCGGAAAAACAATTAAGAATGTAACTGGATATGAC
This sequence comes from Bacillus sp. ZZV12-4809, assembly GCF_009849585.1. Classification (GTDB taxonomy): domain Bacteria; phylum Bacillota; class Bacilli; order Bacillales; family Cytobacillaceae; genus Cytobacillus. The sequence goes on along the minus strand of NZ_VCRN01000009.1, from coordinate 112,497 downwards.
TTAACGAAATTGATTGTTGGATCGGAAGGAACGCTTGGGATCATTACGGAAGCGACACTGAAATTAGTGCCAAAGCCCCCAGCATCAAAAACCATGATGGCTGTCTTTGATGATCTTGTCCAGTCAGGACAAGCGATTTCAAAAATATTAACTTCCGGCATCCTTCCGGCCAAAATGGAAATAATGGATCAGACTTCCATAATAGCTGTGGAGAACTATCAGCCGCTGGGGCTCCCTATTGATGCAGAAGCCATCCTCTTAATAGAACTTGATGGCCACCCTCTGGCGATTGAAGAAGAAATGAAAAAAATAGAAGAGATTTTTACAGATTTTGAATCTGTGAAAGTGAAAATAGCCGAAAATCAGGATGAAGCACAGAGTTACTGGAGAGCAAGGAAGCTGGTATCCCCCGCTATTGTCAAAATTAAACCGACGAAAGTATCTGAAGATGCAACAGTGCCCCGCAACAAGATTCCCGATATGTTCCAAAAACTAAAAGAAATCCGCGAGAAATATGATATTCATCTAGTCGTGTTTGGACATGCGGGTGACGGAAACCTTCATCCAAATATTATCTGTGATAAAAGGGATACAGAGGAAATGATACGGGTTGAAAAAGCAGTAGAAGAAATCTTTAGAGCTGCTGTTGAACTGGGAGGGACACTCTCGGGTGAACATGGAATTGGAACATTGAAAGCCCCTTTTATGGAAATGGAATTGGGTGCAGCCGGACTTGATATGATGAAACGAATTAAACAAATATGGGACCCGAATAATATTTTAAATCCCGGTAAAATCTTTCCTGAAGAAGGCCAGAAGCTGGTGCTTAGGGAATGAGTGCGGGAGCCGGTCTAAAAGACAGATTACATTATAATGAGACGTTTAATTGTGTCCAATGCGGATATTGCCTGCCGGTTTGCCCCACTTACGAAACGATGAAGAGCGAGGTGCATTCGCCGCGCGGCCGCATAAATCTTGTCAAAATGCTGGCAGAAGACAAAATCAAGGCAGAGGATTTACGGGAACCCATCGAAAAATGCCTGGGATGCCGCGCCTGCGAAACAGCCTGTCCCACCAGCGTACAGTATGGGAAGATTTTAGAAGGAGCAAAAGAAGTTCTAGAATTTGCAGAGCAAAAAACGAGAGCGCAAAAAATAAGTGAATCATTGATTTTTAATCAAATATTTCCATCAAGGAGATGGATGAATACAATCGGTAATCTTTCATGGTTTTATCAAAAGTCCAGGCTGCAAAAAATGGCACAAAGAACAGGAATAACCCAATTGGCCCCGCTTCATCTGGGGAAATTTGAGTCCGTTCTCCCTGATCTTCCATCTCCCGCAGAACGGAAAAACAGGGCCCACCTCTTCAAAGCCATTGGTTCCAGGAAAGTTACTGTTGGATTTATTACCGGCTGTGTAATGGATGCCATCTTCTATGAGACGAATAAGAACACAATCGACCTGCTGACCAAGGCAGGAGCTGACGTACTTATTCCTGCTAATCAGACGTGCTGTGGAGCGCTTCATGCACATGCCGGAAAAATAGCGGACGCTAAAGATCTTGTCAAAAGAAATATAGAGGCATTTGAAATGGAAAAAGCAGACTATATTGTTAACAATGCTGGTGGATGCGGTGCCACCCTTTTGGAATATGGTGAACTATTCAAGGGAGACATCGAGTGGGAAAGCCGTGCACAAGCTTTTTCTAATAAAGTAAGAGATATTTCACAGGTGCTTTCTGAATTAGATGGTTTGAGCTTTACAAAGGAAGTGAATGGAACCATAACCTTTCAGCCATCCTGTCATATGATCAATGTTCAAAAGGTAAAAGATGAGCCATTATCTTTATTAAAGCAAGTAAAAAGCAAAGGGTTCCGCGAAATGAAAGACAAAGAACGGTGCTGTGGATCCGCTGGCATCTACAATATTGTTAACTATGAGGATTCCATGGAAATATTAGATATTAAAATGAAAAATGCGAAAGACACAAATGCATCAATTATTGTAACTTCAAATCCAGGATGCCTGCTGCAGATGAAATTAGGCATCCAAAGGGAAGGGCTTGAGAAGAGTGTAAGAGCTGTACATCTTGTGGATTTGCTGGTTGAGGCTGGGGCGGTTTCTAAATAATTTATAAATAATAAAATGAAGCAGCTGTAATAGATTCAACAGTTATCCCCATTACACATGGTTTTCTTGAAATAAGAGAGCGCCATCCGCACAGTGAGAATACTGTGCGGTTTTTTGAATTGAAATTTATTGATTTAATGTGTCTGGGGATAGGCCTCTATCTTTAACAAAATTTTGTTGGGCTGTTTATTATGGTCCTTAAACAAGTCTCTTTGAGATAGTTTTACTTATTAAGATGACATGAATGCGAAGGTTAGATATTGAGCAAGCAAAGTTGACTTGAGAGGATATTACTTATAGAAAAGCCTATTCATAAAGTTATTTTACAATAAAGACTAAGAAATTATTTTTATTTATTTGAGTGTACTATGGTAATCTACTAAGGAATGAGTAATGCTTTATTTCTAAAAAGGTCTTTGTTATTGACATTTTTGTCAAGAAAGGTTTTAAAGGAGCTAAGCTATCATAATTAATAGGGGGTAAAGTAATGGACTTTTCATCTCAATTTGAGCTAGTAAAAGATTCAATAGTGAACGTTTTGGTTCTTGACCAGAACCGGCAAATTGTATCATCTGGAACTGGAGTTTTAATTGAAAATGGAAAAAAGGTAGTAACTTGTTCTCATTGCATTTTTCCAGATTTGATTAATGGTGTGAGATTCTCAGGTTCAGGGAATTTTCAATCGGGAAATATTATTTTTAATGATCCAGTATTAGATATCGCAGTTCTTGAGTTTACCATGTCGTTGGGTAAAGGAGTTGTCATTCGAAACTCTGATAATATTAAAATTGGTAACGAAGCATTTGTGGTAGGGTTCCCATCTAAAATTATGGAGATAACAGCGTTATTTGCTCATATTGCCGGTTTTTCACCGACCGATAAAGGTTATGATTTAATCAGGATTGACTCATCAGTTAATCATGGTAATTCTGGTGGTCCTCTTTTTAATAAGGATGGAGAGTTGATAGGAATAGTAAATGCCAAGCATGGCTCATTATCGGCATTTTTAAGGAGTGTTCAACAAGCACAAGCAACTGGTGCAATTTTTGTTGGTAGTCTTGATCCGGTAAAAGCAATTCAGGAGTTAATCAAGGAAATGCAGCAAAATCTTAATCTTGGAATAGGTTATGCAATACCAATTAATGAAGTCGGAAAAGCCTATCCACCTATTGTTGCTTTGATTCAGGACTAATGAATTTCGGGAATAAAAGAAATTTAGTCCTTTGAACTAATCCTAATTAATAAACAAAGAAATGGATTTTTAATCCATCCATTTTTACAGAGCCTGTCTACAACATTTTTTTGCTATTAGTGTTAAATTTTTTCTCGTGTTGGTATAAATGTTGTCAAGACAATTGGAAGATGGTTAGAAATTAATTATAAAGCGTCGCCTTTGATTATTTGGTCCAGAAGAACACTTAGACTCTTTGGTCCTAATCATATGATAAAATTTCATTGTGATTTTTGGAAAAGCTGGCTATTTAATTGGACACATTCTTTATTATAAAAAGGCGGGTGGATTTGTCTTCGTGCTGAAGTTCTCTCTTTCTATCAAAGAGGGAAGTTTATTACCCCTCTTAATTTTTGTACAGGCTAACTGGTATACTATATACCAAATGGGTGGTAAAAAGGATGAATCTATTTTGGTTCATCCTTTTATGATAATTTAAACAATAATATTACATTTAAAGCAATTTCTTTGCTATATTCAAGCTTGTTAGTTGATGGAGTTCCTCGTAAGCATGGGTATTGATATTCTCGGCATTGATGATGGAGTCGACTACCACTGTTAATACTTTTAAAGTCATGCCAATTACAAATTGAGTTACCTGTGGATTGTATTCTGGTATTCTACTTAAGAATGGGCGTAGGTGAGAACCACCATGTGTGAACCCCGAACCTAATGAATATACACTATGGTACAAATCAATAAGACCACCGATTTGAGCCATTAGCTTAATACTGGGGTTTTTCCCTCTAAATGCAGAATCAGTGTTATATATAGGATCGTTCGTAATGAGGTCCTTCATTTCTTGGTGATACCATCCATTAGAGAATCCTTGTGATTCATTAATTTTATACTTACCTTTATGCGTGTTATAATTAGCTTCAAACTGATGTTTATCTGCGTCTGAAGCAAGGAAATACTGCTCTATATATACATGGTCAACAAAGAGAGTGCCTCTTTTTGTTGGGTCTAAGCTAATATATTTTGCAGAAAAGGCTGTGTCGGTCATACTTCGCAATACTTCTAATGATTGGTAAATCATACCATCTCGTAATAAAGTATAAATAGAATATAAATCCCCCATTGTTTTTGTATAATGAATGATTGACCATTGAGATGAATTTGCCATGTCCGGTTGTTGTGCAAGATACTCCATAAAAGTATAGTATTCCATTAATAATTCTAATTTTTTATCCTTTCCTGTCGTAGAACGAACATTAGTCAATTGTGTATTGAGGTTTTTAATGAAATTAATAGCAAAGTCGTCATATTCATTAGTAAGTTCATTTAGCTCTTTTCTAGTTACGCTCATCTAGTTATCCCTCTCCTACTAAAAAGTTTTGTTGTTCCGTTAGATTGTACCTTATTACCACACTTTCCCTCAATTTTTTAATAAGTAAAAATTACCATGGTAATGTCTAGGGATGGGTTCAATTAAATCTTGTTCTTTTGCTTTAGCATATATGGTTGAACGTGGAATGCCCGTCATCTTAACAATATCATTAACACTTAGCCCATTTGATTCCCGTTCTGAATAGAGTCAATGCCTTCTTCACGTCCTTTTCTGCCTTTCCAACACGCCCCATGTGTTTTCCTTGGGTTTTGGTTTTTGCCCTTTCACGTCCTTCTGCCGTTCTATAGGCTATCAGATCACGTTCAAATTCAGCTATGACTCCCAGCATGGTGAACATGAGCTCTCCAGCTTTTATTTTTTGATAGGGTTATTTGATATCTTAATTTATATAATGTGGAATTCCATTTTCTTAAGTTTTGTCTTTAAATCTATTTACACTCTGTAAATATAAGTAAATCCCCATCTCTACCTATTTATATATTAAATTTTTGTTATAATTGTTACAAACCTAGTAATGAAACGGAGTTATTCGAATGGAAACCGTACTGACTAGACCTTCTGCGGCGCCTGTTATTCAAGCGCTACGTTCGATTGGATATAATGCAAGTACAGCGATTGCTGATTTAGTTGATAATAGCCTGGATGCCAGGGCAGTTAAAATACATATTAATTTTGCCTATGGAGAAAGTGATGGGATAATAACGATTTCGGATAATGGCACTGGCATGGATGAAGAGATGCTCCAGACAGCCATGAATATTGGATCTAAAGATCCGAGAGCAAAAAGGGGAGCTAATGAACTCGGACGTTTTGGGATGGGTTTAAAAACTGCATCCTTTTCGCTTGGGAAACGGTTAAGTGTTCTGTCCAAAAAAGATGGAGTTTATAACGAGAGATGCTGGGACCTGGATCATGTATCTGAATGCAATGAGTGGCAGCTGTATACCAAAATTCCTGCAGATGTCAGGACTAAGATGGGTGACATTGAATCCGAAAGCGGAACAATTGTCTGCATTGATAAGCTTGATCGCTTTATGGGGTATGGAGGAAAGCGCAAGCTGAAAGAAACCAGCTTCTATAATAAAGTGGCCAGGATTAATAAGCATCTCGAATTCGTATTCCATTCTATCCTTGAAAAGAGCGAAGTCGAGATGTTCATTAACGGAAAGGAAATTGTGCCATGGGATCCTTTCATGCGTTATCATCCAAATACCATGGAAGGCGAAATGCAGATACTTAGGATCAATGAAAATCGAATTAAAGTTCAGTACTTTATATTGCCGCATGCTTCTCATTTAACAGAGCCGGAATACAAAAAGGCTGGCGGCTATAAAGGCTGGCGTGATCACCAGGGGTTATATATTTACCGGGAGAATCGTCTTCTTTATTTTGGTGATTGGATGGGGCTGTTTCCGAAAGATGCAGCTTCACAGCTTGCCAGGGTGCGCATAGATCTTCCAAATGCAGCCGACTCAGACTGGCAGGTGGATATCAAAAAGTCAGGCATTAACCTGCCGGAAGATGCAAAAAGAAGATTGGAGGCCATTTCCTCCATTGCGCGCAAAGTGTCTAGAGATATATTCTATTTCCGCACTCAGCCAGGTCCGAGGAATCCTTCTGTAAAGGGCGGCCTGAATACATGGGAACAGTCCGGAAGCGAGGATGGCCCGCAATTTATTTTAAACAGAAATCATCCTATTCTATCCGAACTTCTAAAAAATCTGGATGATGAAAATGCAAAGCTATTAAACTTGTATCTTAAATTTGTTCAGCTTGGGTCCCCAAGCAATATTATAGATTCTCCAAAGGTCCCGGAAGAAGAAGTGCAGGATGTGCCGGACAGTCAGAAAGAGCTGGTTATCCAATTTGCTTCTTCCTTGCTGAAGCTGAATGTGGTTGAAGATGAAGAGCAGCTGCTTAACATTCTCTTAACTCAGCCGGCCTTTGACGGCCTGAACAGGGCAACCATAATAGCAATCACAACGGAGGCGAATTTGATTGTCAGCAATTGATTTGAAAGACTTTTTTGAACAAAACTTTACGAATAACTACTTTTACCTAAAAACTATTTATAAAAATCAGGAAGAGGCTGCAGAAAAAGCTCTGGAATTAGCAAGGGGATTGGCATCAGGATTTGGACCAATTGACGATGCTCAATTTCAGAAGTGGTCTCTTGAAATGTTCATGAAATATAAAATTGGCTTGGAAGTACCCAAGGATTATGTGATGAGGAATTCCAAAGAAAAAAGCTGGTTTGAGCCCAAAATGGCTGCGAGCGGATTTTTCTGGACAAGGTACCGGCGTTATTTGACGGAGGCGAAAAACTGGCCGTTGGAAGCGGTGACGGCTATTGATGAAACAACCAATCAAATTATGGCATCAGTTGGCAATCCGAAGTCCATGGAGCCATTTGATAAGCGCGGCCTTGTATTGGGTTATGTTCAGTCTGGTAAAACAGCCAACTTCACAGGCTTGATCAATAAGGCTTATGATGTCGGCTATAAGCTGATCATTGTGCTATCAGGTATTCATAATGACTTAAGAGCCCAGACACAGATTCGCCTGAATGAAGAGGTCATCGGCAACAGGACTGATAAAGATGGAAACCCAATCGGAGTTGCCCAGATATACGCCAATACGGCTGATCATATCATTTCATCCTGGACAACAGAAGAAAATGATATCAAGTCCAGCCAAAGAGGAACGAGCAATCTGAACTCTCCAACTTTAATGGTTGTGAAGAAAAACAAGACCGTCTTGGAATCGCTCCGGGATCAGCTCATTACACACCGTAATTTATATAATCTGGATATCCCCGTCTTAATTGTTGATGACGAGGCAGACCAGGCGTCCGTTGACACTTCCAATCCAGATAAAAATGAAGATCCGAAAACGATTAACCGTCTAATCCGGCAGATACTTGAAGTGTTTAATCGAAAAGCTTTTGTGGGCTACACGGCAACACCCTTTGCCAATCTTCTGATCAGTAAAGAAGGAAGGACAGACGAGGAAGGGGATGACTTGTATCCGAAAGATTTCCTCGTCGGCCTGCCAAAGCCTAAGGAATATTGCGGACCTGAAGAATACTTCAATGTCGAAGAAGATGCAGAAGACACTCGCCCAAGTCTGATCCGCCATCTGCGGCAGGAAGATCTTGAAGTATTTACAACGATTAGAAAGAAATCCGATGCAGATAAATTTGAAGAAGTGCCTCCGCAAATGCGTGAAGCCATGCTTGAATTCCTTCTAGTGATTGCCATTCGCAATTTGAGGGGACAAAGAAAGAAGCATAATTCCATGCTCATTCATACATCACGATTCAAGGACGTTCAATCAAGCGTAAAAGATGAAGTGTTGCGTACCTTTGATGCCATCTCAAAACAGCTGCAATATAATCGTGAAAGCAGTGTGATTGCAGAGCTGCAGGAGCTATATGAAAATGACATTCTTCCAGTGAGCAGGGATTGGCCTAACGAAAACCACGAGGAATACGGCTGGAATGAAGTATACGAAGAGCTGAGGAAATGCTGCGAGACGATTCAGGTATTTGAAATCAATGGAAACAGCCGGGATGCGCTGGATTACCATCAATATAAAGAAGATGGTCTGAATGTAATAGCCGTAGGCGGAGACAAACTATCCCGCGGTCTAACACTGGAAGGCTTAAGCATCACCTATTACTTCCGGAACACGCTTATGTATGACACGCTTATGCAGATGGGGCGCTGGTTTGGTTACAGAAAGGGATATATGGATCTTTGCCGCATCTATACATCAGATGAGATTGCTTCTAATTTTGAACATCTGGCCATTGCCATGATTCAGCTGCGCCAGGAATTCGACAGGCTTGCTGCCTTGAAAAAAACTCCTTCTGAATATGCTGTGAAGATGCTGAGCCATCCTACAATGATGCTTACCAGTCCGCTGAAAATGAGAAATGCAGTATCGACTAATGTCATTTATGCAGGCACTCTTCAGCAGACTAGATTTTTTGATCCAAGGGAAGAGATCTTAAAAGGGAATATGAATGCAACTGTAAAGCTGGCAGATAAACTTACCTTTGAAAAAACTATTTACGGAAGAACAAATTTTTACACATCCTCCGGTGTGAAATCAGACATTATCAAAGAATTTTTGTCTGATTATCAGACAGCTAACAGTAATATTGTCAATTCAGCTTATATTGCTGATTATATTGATCGCGCTAATCATGAGGGTGAGCTTATTGATTGGACAGTTGCAGTAATAGAAGGGGTTCCTTCAGATTCTTCTGGTTTATCGGATTATCCTGTTGAATTAGGAAAGATCCATCTGAAATCTGCAGCTGCTCTTGGTAATAATGTGACAGCGCCTGAGAGCAAGCATCAAATTAGGGATATTGGGGCCATTGTTTCTCCAAAACATGAGTACATGGACCTTGATTATGAAGAAATTAAAGGAATCAAAGACCGTACAAAAAAGCGAGAAATGCGTGACAAAGAAAAAGGTTTAATGCTAATTTATCCGCTGCATCCAGAAGTCGAGATCTTTAGCAGTCTGGGTGTTGAATTCTCGTCAAAACTAGTGCCAATTGGAATCGCCTTTTCTTTTCCGGGTACCGAAATTGACGATACAAGCGTCTACCGGACTAATAAAACAGTCTGAATAACTTTATTTAAGGAGAGTAGCTGTGTTGAACCTAAAAATAGAGTTTGAACAAATGATTCAAGAACTTAAAAACCAGGACGATAGTGAGGTATATAAGCTGAATGTCCTGACATACGAGAGTCCTGTCATGTTTGCAGGAATCGATCCTGCGAATCATCACCGACAGCTGTACATTGATCTCGGAACGGAAGCATGGGACGACAGCCAGGAAAGAGCCATTCCAAAATGGCGGGGTATGTCTGTCAAAGTGGAATACTTTGAAAAGCTCTTTCTTTTAAAAGAGCATTATTTTCTTGTAATACGTCAAGAGGATGAACAAAGCCCTGAAATTTTCGATGTGGTCCTCCAAAATCTCGCTGAACATTTAATAGCAGAAAAGGAAGATTCGCTATTTTCTACTGTATATAAGGTGCTTGACAGATGGAGGACTTTCTTTCAGCGAGGCGGATTTAAACGGCTTTCTGATGAACAGCAGCGGGGGCTATTTGGGGAATTATGGTTTATCAATGAATGGCTGGACAAGCACCCAGGCCAGCCCCCTCTCATTATTGAGCAATGGGAAGGGCCGACCAAGGGGCGGATTGACTTCAAAGGTTCCAGGTGCGGGCTTGAAATCAAAACAGTGATTGATAAATTATCCAAAACCATTAAAATATCAAGTGAAAACCAGCTTAAGTTAAGTGAAGCCGTTTCTTCAATTTATCTATATGTCTGCTTTCTTGAACAAAGCCGGACACATGGCATGAGTCTTCAAGAGCTGGCCGGACAGGTCCGTGCCAAGCTTGCAGAACGATCTGAACGAATTGCACTCATTTACAGCGATTTAATGACTGATCTCGGCTTTAGGGAAGAAGAATATGGGGATACATTGTTTTTTGTGGAAAAAACAGAGGTTTACGAAGCTGGGGAAGATTTTCCTCGACTGTTAAAAGAGCATCTGCCAAAGGGAATTTCCCATGTTAGCTATAATATTGATCTGACTCATTGTACGGAATATGAGAAAGATCCGGAAACCATATATCAAATGTTTAGAGTGGAAGGGTAAAAGATGATAGAAACTAGACAAAGAAAAGAATTTCTCCTCGATTTCATGGAGGAACTGGAAGAAAAAGCAATAAAAACGGGCAGCTATCAGGTTCCATTCCTGGAGAAAATGATTTCCTTTATGGACAGGCCTGACGATCCGGAAATCCTTATTCCTCCTTATAAAGATACGGCAAAAAATATTGCCGTGAATGCCTATTCTTATGATGATGAGAACCAAGTTTTAGACCTATATGTGGCCGATTACAATTTTGAGCAGAATGAAGAAGATCTGCTTACTATCAATATGACTGCTGTCACGGAAATTGCCAATCGGGTAAAACGCTTTGTCACAAATGCAAAGTCTCTTCTTCAGACCATTGACCATTCATTAGAAGCTTTTGATCTTGCTAAAGTCATCGATGAAGAGATGGAGAATATTAATGAGATCAATATCTTTGTTGTGACAAACCTGTACTATTCTTCAAATAAGCCGGTAGAGATGACGATTCCAGGCATCGAAACGGTGAACGTCCAGGTTTGGGATATTGATCGGGTGCAGCAGCTGATCACTTCCGAGCAGGCTGTCGAGACCGATTACATTGATTTTGAGGGAGACTACGGTGAAACATTCGAGATGATGTTTGTTCCGGATCCATCTAGCGGAGTAAAGGAATTTGACTGCTATGTTGGCTATATTTCAGCTGAATTGCTTGCTAAAGCCTATGATGAATGGGGCCAAAAGCTGGTGGAGCGAAATGTGCGTTCTTTCCTTCAGGCAAGAGGCGGAACCAACAAAGGCATTCGCGATACGCTAAATGATCCATTCCAGCGCAAGATGTTTGTGGCCTATAACAACGGGATTTCAACCGTGGCGCGTACAGGTGAATTTGAGCCTGTAAAAGATGGAGTGAATCAATATAAAATCAAAGGCCTCAGCGGCTGGCAAATTGTCAATGGCGGCCAGACAACGGCTTCCATCCACAAAGCTTATAAGGATGGAATTAGTTTAAAGGATGTTTACGTCCAGGCAAAACTGACAATCCTTCAGGTTAATGAATTTGTTTCTAAAGATCAGCATCTTCTCGAAGATGAAATGATCTCCCGAATTTCACAATATGCCAATACCCAAAATAAGATTAATAAATCTGATCTATTAGCCAATACACGCTTCATGTCAGATCTGGAGAAATTCTCGCGCAATATCTGGATTCCGGCAAAAGACGGAAGAAGGCCAGAAAGCAAATGGTACTTCGAACGTGCCAGAGGCCAGTATATGGTGGACATCAACCGCCGCAAGCGAGGAAAAGAGCAGACCGATTTCAAAAAGCAGTACCCGAAAGATAAGGTCCTTACAAAAGTTGATTTGGCAAAATATTTCATGTCTTGGGAAGGCTATCCTCACGTTTCAAGTAAGGGCGGCGAGGAAGCATTCAAGAAGTTCATGGATCTGAACAAGAGCTTCTGGAGCGGCAGCACACAGGATAAGATTACTCTATCCGTTTATCAGAAATTAATTGCCAGAGCCATCATAAATCAGCGCGTCAAAGAAATCGTTGATGAAATGAAGCTAAGAGGCTACAAAGCAAACGTCATTTACTATACAGTGGCAATGCTTCACCACCTCTACAGCGAGCAAATTGATTTGGTTGGTGTATGGGAAGAACAGGCACTTTCAGATAAATGGGATGATATCGTACGTACGATTGCAGATAAGACTTTGTTCTATCTGAAAGAATCTGCTGGTGAGCGGAACGTGACGCAGTGGGCGAAACAAGAAGCGTGCTGGATTCAATACAAAGAAACCTGCTCCCAGGAACTGAAAAACTTAATCTAACAGAAAAACACCCTAATCTTCTGATAAAGATTCAGGGTGTTTTTCCTTTAAAACTGAATTGGTTCTAATAAATTCAGCTATGGAGTCAATTGCAGCATCAAAGTCTTGTTTGAACTCATGCTCCCAGATGCGCATCACTTTCCAGCCCTTATCCTGATAATACTGATTCACTTCTTGATCTCTGCTGACATTGCGAGCCAGTTTTTTTGTCCAATACTCCTGATTGGATTTTGGCATATTCCCGTGAATCGGGCAGCAATGCCAGAAACAAGAGTCTATAAAGATGACGATTTTGTATTTCTTTATGGAGATATCCGGTTTGCCGAACATTTTCGCATTTTTACGGAAGCGAAATCCTTTCCTCCAGAGAGCCTTTGTGATGGCATTTTCCAGCATAGACTGCGACTTGATGGCTCTCATGTTATTGGAGCGCTGTTCTTTGGTTATTTTTTCAGGCATGGAATCACGTCCGGTTTTCAGTTTATATTGGAATCTTACCCAGGAGTGCCGAACATTACACCATTTGACATGAATCGAAGAAAAATAATTATGTTATAATTGAAAAGTTGACTAAAACTACTTTTCGAACGAATGTTCTTATATTAAAATATAGATAGAAAGACTACTTCTAGCAGAAGTGAGGTTTTAAGATGGAGAAACTTAGAGTAATGGATCTTTTTGCAGGGGCAGGCGGTCTCAGCAGCGGCTTTGAACAGACCGGGAAATTCAAAGTGAAAGTTGCTGTCGAAATCAATGAGAACGCAAGAAAAACCTATGAAATGAACCATGAAGACGTTATATTACATAAAGATATAACAAAGCTTAAGTATGTAAATGACGAGGGAGAAAAGATTGATGAATTCCGAGATATTGATGTGGTAATTGGCGGCCCTCCATGCCAGGGATTTTCAAATGCAAATCGTCAGCAAAATAATCTTATATCTTCGAATAATCAGCTTGTAAAAGAATATCTGCGTGCGATTGAAGAGATTCGTCCGAAAGCTTTTGTGATGGAGAATGTGAGGACGATGGAATCGGAGAAACATAAGTTCTTTCTAAATGAGAGTGACGAAGATGAACTCGTTAAGCTGGGAATTGAGCCGGCAGAAGAACATATTAAAATTGGCAAAAGCACATCCTACTCTGATAAATTAAGAGATTTTCTTCTGAATGCATACACGGAGGCTTTAGACTTAACACCATTCATGATTAATAAAGATTTAATGTCTAAATTAAATTCACTTCTAAAACATGCTAAAAAGCATTCAAGCAAAGATTTGTTAAACTTCATTCAGAAAGAAACAAACCAGAAATTCTTTATAAAGACAGTAAACCAGGATTGGCTTGATCAGCACCACGAATACTGGGACAGCCTGTATCAATTAGACTGGGCAGATCTTGGAGAAACATTGAAAAATCTAATGGACGGACATGCTCAAGATAACAGCTATTTTAAAGAAAAACTCGAGAATATCATTGAAGCACAAAAGGTCATTTATAAGTTTTCGGAGGTCATTGACAATAGAGTTAAACTATTTGATATCCAGCTGAAACAGGATGATCTCGAAATCACTATTAAATCTTTTAATGTGTTTAATTACATTAAAAGAAAGCTAGCCGATCTTGGCTATGTATTTAACGAAGACAAGTATATTTTTAATGCTGCTCAATACGGTGTTGCACAGGAAAGAAGAAGATTAATTCTAATGGGGATCAGAAAAGACTGTTTGAAAGCTGAAGCGGTAGTGACACCAGAGCCATTATTTCAAAGCAGAGATGAGTACAACAAAATTTATGATGCGATTGGTGACTTAGAAAACATTTCGCCGGAAGTGGACGTAAAAAAAGATGAAATGTTTAAGGACTCTCATCGTCCATTAATCGGCAGTCCATTAAATGGATACCTTAACAACAGTGATAAAATCTTTAATCATGTAAGAACAGAAACTCGTGAGGTAGCTTTGAAAAGATTTCAGTCTCTTAAAGAGGGTCAAAACTTTCATGATTTGGACGAGTCTTTAAAAACTACCTACACAGATCATAGCAGAACACAGAATACCATCTATAGAAGACTTGCTTATAATGAACCTTCTGATACAGTACTAAATGCTCGAAAATCGATGTGGGTTCATCCGGCTAAGGACCGGGCCATAAGCATAAGGGAGGCTGCCAGGCTTCAGTCATTCCAGGATTCATATAAATTCTTTGGCTCTAAGGATTCTCAGTATCAGCAAATTGGGAACGCTGTTCCTCCGTTACTTGGGAGGGCGATTGCTGAGGGCTTACTAGAGTCACTTGGTATTGAGGCTGAACAGAAGTTAAAGGGGATTTTACACATAGATAAAAAAGATAAAAAAGCTAATAATATAGAAGTATTAAGTGCTAATTAGAATGATTATGTGATTAGTTAAGCTGTGTCCAATGGATGCAGCTTTTTTTAATAACTAACCGTTCTGTTTTTTTAGCAAGTTCATTTGGTAAAATATTTCATATAATTAAATAAGTGTGCGAAGAAAATTGTTTAGTGGTTGGATTATTGGTAGTGATGTCACATGGTTGATAACAGAATCTGTTTATTAATTATAAGTGCTGAAAGGGGATCTTATATAAAAAAAACTAGAAATACTAACTACATTTTCAATATATAGTAAATATATTGAAAAAATTGTAATAAAAGGTTGAATGTGCAAAAATAATCAATTATAGTTTTAGTATATTAATTATTTTGGTTTCTGTTAAACATATTCATAGAAATGTAAAAAAATTTCGTAGAGGTGCAATGGATGGAAGGAAAAAGAGAAAAGTTTGAAAGGTTAGCAGAAAAAAGGATGTCAGAAGTTATAAAAAAATTAAGATTAATTGGGAATCTATCCAACAGAAATAACTATGAATATTCAGGTGAGCAAGTTAAACAAATAATAGATTCTCTTGAGCATGAATTAAAAATAATAAAAAATAAATTTAAAGAGGAACAAAGCAAAAGTAACATGACATTTAAGTTTAGAAAGTAGAGGTACTTTTAATGGATTTTAATAATGTAAAAGAAAAATTAAGCTGGGAATTCCCTAAAACAAATTGGGGGTCTGAAAACGGAAAAAACGATCCAGGAATGGAAACTTTTCGAGGAAACCCTTATCCAGCCTTAGCAAGAGAACCTATCCAAAATTCATTGGATGCACGCAGCAATCCAGATAAACCAGTGTATATTGAGTTTTCAGTGTTTAATCTTCCCGCAGAAAAATTCCCTGGTAGAAAAGAATATATTGAAGTCTTAAAAAAATGTATTAAAGAAGCTAAAGAAGGTTCGGAAACGAAAAAAGAAATGGAAAAAGCTTTACAAACAATTAAATCAGATGAAATACATTTCATGAAGATTAGTGATTACAATACAACCGGGCTAAGTGGTTCAGATCAGTTAAGGAATTCAAACTGGCATCGTTTAATTAAAGTGGTTGGGGACTCGGATAAAGAAGAGACTTCAGGCGGGGCATTTGGAATAGGAAAACATGCACCATTTGTTTGCTCAAATTTAAAAGTAGTTTTTTATAGTACGAAAGACTTGGAAGATAAAACAGCTTTTCAAGGTGTTGCAAAACTTATTACATTTATGGATGAAGATGATGAACCGCGACAAGCTACAGGATTCTATGGGGAAACTGATAAAAACCAGCCAATTAAGGATATGAGCCAAATTAATGAAATATTTGTTAGAAATGAAACCGGTACGGATTTATATGTAGCAGGGTTTGATTTTAGAGAAACCTGGCAAGATGAAATAATTGAGGCTGTAATTAGCAGTTTCTTTGTAGCAATCTATGAAAATGCTCTTGAAGTAAAAGTAGGAGAACAAATAATTAACAAGAATAGCATCGGTTCTTATATTGAAAAAATGAAACTAAATGGCTCCAAAAACAACGTTATTAACTACTACGAAGTTTTAACATCTAGCACTATCCAGCCATTTATCGAAAAAGATTTCTGCGGGCTTGGAGAAGTTCAATTGTATGTAGATAATAAAAATACATATAACAAAAAAATTGCTATGGTGCGGAAAACGGGAATGGTAATTAAAGAAAAACAAAATTATCAGATTCCTAATAAATATGCTGGTGTACTAGTAATTAAGGGAAACGAATTTAATAAAGAACTAAAGAGGGTTGAAAATCCAACACATACTGATTGGGAATTAAAGAGAAAAAGTGATGTTAAAGTTATCAAGGCGGCTTTATCAGAACTAAATAAATGGATGAACAAAAAAATAAAATCGCTTTCTCCATTCGAAGAGGTTGAATCATTTGATGTAGATGAATTATCTCAATTTTTACCTGATGATAATGATGAAGCACAAGTTGATTCTGACACTTTAAATAATGAGGGAGAACGAGGGCAGCCTTTACAAACAGAATTAGAAAAAGTTAAACCTAAGCAAAAAAAGAAACCGGTTAATGTAAGTGATTGGGAAGACGATGATTCGGGTGAGCCTGTGGTAACAGATGAAGGTGGAGAAGAAATTGCGACAACAGAATCGAATCCAGAACCAAATCCAGAACCGAATTCAGAACCGAATTCAGAACCAAATCCAGAACCAAATCCAGAACCAAATCCAGAACCAAATCCAGAACCGAATCCAGAACTAGATAAAGATAAAGAAAAAATTCAAAAAGCAAAAATTTCTAAATATAAGTTGTTTTGTGTTAACCCTCAAACTGGTCTGTATCGAATTAATTTAAATGTAAGGAAACAGGGAGAATTAACACTGCATTTGGAGATAATTGGCGAAGACTTCAATGTGCCTGCCACTATTTCTAATGCGATTTTGGAGGAACAAACTTTATCTGTTAACAATAACATGATTGGTCCTTTTAAGGTTGTAGAAGGAAATAACAAAGTCGAATTTGAATTAGAAGAAAAAGTGCGTGTTGCAATGGGAGTGGCGTTCAATGGCAAATAAAAATTATCCTCATCCAGTGTTATCTTCTTATACGGATGATTTTGATCCCTCTAAAGCTAAGTTTGATATTAAAATATCAAAAAAAATAGATAGAATGAACTATCAACTTTTGTGTGATGTTGTTTTGGAGGAAGAAAATCTTAAAGATTTATTAAATAAAGGAAAGCTTGCATTTGTTGTAAAAGTTATATGTTCAACTACACGTTATAGAAATGTATTTCAATTTAATGACTTAGAATATCTGATTATAATTCCAGCGTTTTTATTGGAGAAAAGGGTTGAAATTACGACTTTTATAGTAGCGACTGAACAAATAAACAATTACTCTAGTTTATTATTTAATGAGGACTATGGGGACGCTAGCTTTACTGTTTTTCAAGGTGATGTTTTAGCTGAGGGGTCAGAATATAAATTTAATGTTGATAAACAAATTGATCCATTAGTAAAAGTACCATCGATTTTCTCGATTGTATACAGTGACAGCAATCAAGCACCACCTATCGATGTCCGACACATCGAAGAAAAGATTGTTGTAACTTTAAATAAGGAGAATTTTCAAAAATATAAGTATCTTAAAGGGTTGCAAAACCAATTTGGTAACTTAGCTGCACTCACTTCATCTTTATTTATTTTACCTGGCTTAATTACAGTAGTGGATGAAATGCGCAGAGAATTAATGGAGCTTAATGGGGATTTTGAGGCTATTAAGGATTTTATTGAAGAAAAGGAGAACGAACATAGGTGGTATAAAGTAATTAATGCACGACTATTAGATAAAGGAATTAAATTAAGTGAACCAGTGAACATTACGGAAAGTTCGCTTGTTATTGCTCAAAAATTGTTAGGTGATCCGTTGTCTAATGGCTTACAATTTTTTGATGAAATACTAGAGGCAAGCGAGGAGGATGTAATTTGAATTTAAACTATATGAAAGAAGATGCTGTTGCACAATTACGTGAAAACATGATGAGTAATATTGATAGCTATAAATGTGCGCAAGATTGGGTAGGTTCCTATTTAACAGATGATATAGGAATGGCAAATTGGTTTTTAGAATCAAGGATTTCTTATCAAAAAGTAAAGTTGGAAATTGTTGAGGGCAGTAATAGAGAAATCAGTAAAACTGATGCTGAAAATGCTAAGCGTATTCATAAATCATTAAGATCTTTGTCGCCCACTCAAGCTGTTGATGGGAGGATATGGACATATTTAACACATTGTGTTTACCAGGAATATATGGCTTCCAGGTGGTTGAATAATAAAGACGATGTTTCTAAAGGAACGATAGAAAGATATTTTGCTAATACTAATCGTGAGGTCATCCGAAACGGTATTGCCCGATTGTGGTGGTATGGTTATTTAACATACGACATAACACGTGAGGATCCATATGAGTTAACTGATTTCCTATTATCCAATCAAAATATAGCGCAAGCATTATTAGAAAGAAACCTTGGGAATAATAAGCAATGGCTAATCAATATGTTAGATGTAATAAAAAAATATAATGATGCTTATCCTGGAATCCTAATCAGTCAAAATATTAAAGCGTTGGTAAAGTATATTAATTATACTGGCGGTGTAATAGTCCTAGATTGCTTGAGTAAAGATGCAATTGAAACATTCTTTTTAGAGTGGATTAAGAAGAAGGGAATTGAAAAAGCAGAAGAAACTTTAGTGTGAACAATAGTGTGATGTTTGCGGAAACATGATGTTTCAAAAAGATAAACACAGTCAAAAATTATCATAAAATGACTCACATTGAGCCTCAGGCTATCGAGAAACTCTCGACAGCTTTATTTTTATCATAAACTCTATTAATTATCAGTTGGAATCAACGAACTCGCTTTAAAGATACAAATATCTACAGAAATCTTTGATGAATTGGCCATTAATCATAATTGGTCTTTGGAAGAGTTTTATTTACTGACTCCGCTCACCTTAAGACGATACCAACAAGCATTCACTCTTGAAGAAGCAGGACTTGAATCTTGGGAAAATATAGATGTACTTAATAAAAGTATTGGGGAAGAATGGCCAAGCCGTGGAAAAAGCACTAGTAAAAGGAGAGGTGACAGAGACCAAGGAACTCTTTAAAACACAACCGATTCCAATTGGGATCCATGTCCAGATAAAATAAGTAAAAAATGTTCAGTTACAGGGTTTTCAATTTATTCTTCTGCAAGAAATGACAAATAAGAAGCAGCCGCATAAGGAAAAGCTTCTTCAAGAATTTCAGGAATTAAAACTCGAATTAGGCAGAAGACCTACTTTTTTTGTAATTGCATCTAATAGGTGTAGCTGACTCTGTCAAATATAAGCAGGAATGAAACAGGGTTAAGCAGTTTGAGCAGCCGAATGCCTATGAGTAAATCGAGCGGTAGTTCAAGTAGTTTCGAAGGCGGTATTTTTAAATTGGCTTTCAATGTTCATAAGGAAGATGAAGAGATTTTATATAATTGGACCAGGGAGATTTGCGAATATAGATTACATTGGCATTTTGAGCGGAAGGGCAGTTCGTCAATAAATTAAGAAATTACGAAGAACCGATCAGGAGATCGGTTCTTTTTTATTTGATATCGTACATTGCCCTAAATAAGCTTTGGCGAAGGTCTTCTTAATAAAGAGACGCATCTCTCGTTTTCGAATTAAGAATTTTTACTGCTAAATATATATTAAAAATTTTCTTTCAATTCAAAAACTTATATGCTATCATACTCTTAATTACAGTATTACTTAAATTATTTTACACCCACACTATAATATTTCAGTTCTGCTTCAAAGGAGTTCATTATGGATGAAATTTACAAGAAAATTAAAGATTTAAGGCTTCAGAATGGCTATACCTTAAAAGAATTAAGTGAACGTACTGATTTATCAATCAGCTTTCTTTCTCAAGTCGAGAGAGGAACAACTTCCCTGGCTATTACTTCATTGAAAAAAATAGCAGATGCACTGAATGTTAAAATTTCTGAGTTTTTCGAAGATGAGAAGCCGAATCAGAATTTTATGGTGAAGTCCAGCGAGCATAAGCCATTTACTATCAAGGGGTCGGAATTTACTTATGTCCGAGTGAATGGTGATTTTCCAGGCAGAAGCCTGGAACCGCTTTTGGTTACATTAGCACCCAACCAAAAACAGACACAGCAATTTGGCCACGCTGGCGAGGAATATTATTACGTATTAAAGGGCCTTGTTATTTTTCACGTAGATGATAAGGAATACGTGATCCGGGAAGGTGATTCTATTCATTTCCCATCTACCTACCCGCATACAGTTGAAAATCCGATAAGTGAAGAATCAAAATTACTTTGTGTTTTAACGCCAGTTATTTTTTAATTGGCCTTTATAAATAAATCTATAAATACAGAAAGGTGGAGTATCATGCGTGTAGCTACTGATATTGGCGGAACTTTTACTGACCTGGTTTATGTCAATGAAGAAGGTGAGATAGGGGTTGCCAAAAGCCATACCACACCTCCCAATTTTGAAAAAGGGGTTATCGATGTTATTGAGAAAAGCGGGATAGATCAAACGGCTATCCAGACCTTTATTCATGGCACCACTGTTATTATTAATGCCCTTACAGAACGAAAAGGTGTTAAGACAGGTCTCATTACAACTAAAGGCTTCAGGGATGTACTGGAAATTGCGCGTGGAAATCGTCCAGATTTATTTAATGTCAGGTATCAAAAGCCGGTACCATTTGTTGAACGCTATTTACGTCAGGAAGTAGAAGAGCGATTAAATTATAAGGGAGAAGTGCTGTCTTCGTTAAATAAGGAACAATTAAAAGAGATTATTCATTATTTCAAGGAACAAGAAGTGGAAGCGATCGCAGTTGCCTATTTACATTCCTATGTAAATCCAGTACATGAAATGGAGACTGTCAATTTGGTAAAAGAGCTGTGGCCAGAAGTCGCTGTCACGGCATCACATGAGGTAACAAAGGAATGGCGGGAATATGAGCGAACTAGTACAACGGTTCTTAATTCCTATGTAAAGCCAATTGCAGCATCCTATGTGAACCGATTACATAATAAATTAATAGAAAACGAGACTGATAGCCAAAATTACATTATGCAGTCAAATGGCGGGACAACGACCTTCAATAGTGCAAAGCAAACGCCTATTAATATGGTAGAGTCTGGACCGGTTGCGGGGATTTATGGCGCAGCTGTACTGGGTGAAATCCTGGACGAGAAAAATATTATAGCTTTTGATATCGGCGGGACTACAGCAAAGTGCTCCCTGATTAATCAGGGAGAGGTAAAGGTTTCTACTGATTATTTCATTGAAAAAAATGAGCGCAGTGCGGGTTATCCAATCAAGGTGCCGGTTGTTGATATCGTGGAGATTGGAAATGGCGGCGGTTCGATTGCATGGATAGATGGAGCGGGCTCATTAAAGGTTGGTCCTCAATCTGCTGGTGCTTTGCCTGGACCAGTGGCCTATGGTCAAGGCGGCACGGAGCCGACAACCACTGATGCGAACCTGATTACGGGAAGACTTTCTCCGGAAAACTTTGATTATGAAGTCGATTTAGAGAAAGTGAAGGCTGCCATTAAGGAGAAGGTTGCCGATCATTTTGGCATGTCTGTTGAAGAGGCTGCATTAGGCATTATTCGAATAGCAAATTCCAATATGCTGAATGCCTTGAAGCTTATATCTGTTCGAAAGGGCCATAACCCTCGTGAATTCTCGCTGGTCGCTTTTGGCGGTGGAGGATCGATGCATGCACCAGCATTGGCTAAGGAGCTTGGGGTTAAGAAGGTTATTGTTCCTGTTGCTTCCTCAGTTTTTTCAGCATGGGGCATGCTCATGACTGACTTAAGGCATGATTATATCCAGACTTACATTAGAAGATTAAACGAATTAGATCCTAGTGAGCTAAATAAAGAATGGAATTCAATTGAGACCCAAGCCCTTAAGCAATATCAAGAAGAGGGAGTTTCAGAGGAAGATGTGTTATTTACAAGATTTGCGGATATCCGCTATCTGGGTCAAGAACATACTGTAAAGGTTCCTGTTCCGAATGGGGAATGGTCTGAAGAAACCATTTCAGAGGTAGTTGAACGCTTTGGAGATCTGCACGAGCAGCATTACACCTTTAAGCTTGAAGGGACTCCAACAGAAATTGTGAACCTTCATCTAACTGCATTCGGGAAGGTATTAAAGCCTGAACTAAAAAGATTAACTTCTGCAAGCAGCGATGCACAAGAGGCTTACAAAGAAACGCGTCCAGTCTATTTCGAGGACAGCGGATGGGTGGAAACAAAGGTTTACTGCCGCAGCTTATTTGGTAAAGGCATGAAAATTTCTGGACCTGCCATTGTAGAGGAGCCGTCTGCTTCTACAGTTATCTATCCTGATCAATCCTTAACTGTAGATGAGTATGGGAATTTAATCATTGAAACAGGGGTGGAATAAATGACACAGATTGTTCGGAGTAAGGTAGATCCATTTACACTTGAGATTGTGAAAGACTCACTGGTTGCTATTGGAGATGAGATGTTTATTGCCCTTGCTAAAACCTCAATGAGCCCGATTATTTACGAGGTATTGGATTATGCCAGCGGCCTGACCGATGCAAAGGGGCAGCTTTTGACACAAGGTAATGGTGTAACCGGATTTATCGGGATGCTTTCTGACATGGTTAAGCAAACACTCAAAAAGTTTGGGGACGGTAAGTTAAAACAGGGCGATATCATTATCATTAATGACTCATACGGCGGTGGCGGTTCACACCTTTCGGATGTTGGATTGGTCATGCCCATATTCTTTGATGGAGAAATTGTTGCTTTTTCGGCCAATAAAGCCCATTGGACAGAAGTAGGCGGAAAAGATCCAGGCTCCTTCAGTAATGATGCTACAGATATTTTTCAGGAAGGCTTACAATTTCCGAGTGTAAAGCTTTTTAATGAAGGTGAAATAAACCAGGCGATTGTCGATATCATAGAAGCCAATGTGCGTTTTCCTGAATTATCCTTAGGGGACATGTGGGCACAGGTTGCCGCACTGAAAACAGGTGAAAAACGAGTCAAGGAATTATGTGTAAAGCATGGGAAAGAACTATTTTTATCCTCAGTAGATTATCTGCTTGATCATGGCGAACAGCTTGCACGCCAGGAGCTAAGCAAATTGCCAAAAGGCACCTTTAACGCAGAAGGGTTTATTGATGATGATGGCTTTGGAAATGGCCCTTTCAAGATTAAAGTGGAAGTAACTATAACCGATGATCAATTCGTTGCTGATTTTAGAGGCAGTCACCCTCAGGTTCCAGGTCCTGTTAACTGTTCTTATACTGCACTGGTCTCTGCTGTTCGAACGATTTTCCTGGCGATTACGAATCCTTCGCAGGATGCGAATGATGGAGTTTTCCGCCCATTAGAAGTTATTACAGATAAGGGGTCGGTTCTTTCCGCCGAACGTCCTGCACCTGTGTCAATCTATTGGGAGAGTATGCTTGCGGGAGCAGATTTGATATGGAAAGCCCTTGCTCCGGTTGTGCCTCATAGGCTTAATGCGGGACATTTATTATCTGTTTGTTCCGTTGTTTTATCAGGGCAGCATCAGGATACAAATGAACCTTTCTTAATTGTTGAACCATCTGTTGGAGGCTGGGGAGCTTCTGAAGGACAGGATGGTGCCAGGGGACAATTCTGTATTGGTGATGGAGAGACCTATAATGTTCCGGTGGAAGTGGCAGAAACCAGGTATGGTGTCATGGTTGACGGGTACAGCCTCCATACAGATGGTGCCGGAGCAGGGGAATATATAGGCGGTTCTGGTGTCATTCGTTCCTATAAAGCATTAAGTGACAGCCAAATGGTGTCTGTAACATTTGGACGCAATAAGTTTGTTCCATGGGGAATGAAGGATGGCCAGGATGGTTCATCAAATGAGGTGTATATTGAAAAAGCCAATGGAGAAGTAGATGGTCCTTTTGGAATTTATCCTAGGTATCCGCTGAATAAAGGGGATGTCGTTAAATTAGTAACCGCTACAGGCGGCGGCTATGGAGACCCATATAAACGCCCTGCAGATAAAGTAGCCCAAGATGTGAAAAATGGCTATCTCACTGCTGCACAGGCAAATAAAAGCTATGGGGTCATAGTAAATGAGAAAACATTTGAAGTTGAAGGTTTAACAGAAGATCGTCAGCGGAGGGGGAAATAAAGTGGAGGTATTAAATATAGAAGGTATTAAAGCCGATCCAAATGCGGCTGTTCCACTTAAAACGGTATTCTCACAAAAAGCACTGGCTGGTGACTTGAAAGTGGGGACAGTTGTTATTCCACCAGGAAGCCGAGTTCCTCTGACTGGTGTTTCTAATCATAGAGAGAATGAGTATTCCATTATCGTAAAAGGTTCCATTGTAACAGAAACCAATGGAAAAACTTATCGGGTCTCAAGCGGGGAGGCAACTTATATTCCCGCTGGGCAGGAGCATGTTGCCTATAATGACAGTGAAGAAGATTGTGAAATTGTCTGGGTGCTGGTTGGCTAGCATTATTCACCATAGAGACCTTGCTATTTGCAAGGTCTTTATTATAAAGAAATTTTACAGAATATTCCGATATAAGCTCAAAGGAGTTGAATAGAAATGGAAGATGTATCTCTAAGGAAAAGCAGTGGAAAAGATGAAGCTCTTGCATCTGTGCCAATGAATGAGAGGCAGCACTGGATCTCACCTGCAGTTATATTTGGGGGATTGGAATTTACCATTCCGGTGTTAATGGTAGGTGCCACGTTAACAGCCAGTTTTGGACTTGGAAAGCTATTTTGGATCCTGGCAGCAGCTCTATTTGTCTTCCAATGGATCGGTAATGCCCTCGCAGGCTATATAGGGGCAAAAACTGGCCGTTCTTCATCGGTAATTGCCAGAACCAGCTTTGGTTCAACCCAGGCACGGTTTATCGTAGGGTTGACTATCTTTATCGTTTCCATGGGCTGGTGGGCTTTGCAGACAGCAGTTGCCGGAAATGCCATATCAGCAATGTTTGGAATTGACTATAAGACGCAGTGGTTCCTTTGGGCGCTTGTTACAATCGTAGCTGGTCTGCTATTTGCACTTCCGTCCATTATTGGCTATTCATCTATGAAATGGACTGATTACTTAGCTGTCCCTGCTGGCCTTCTATTAATTGCGGGCGGTATCTTCTATGCTTTAAAAAATATCGGCTGGGAAAAGATCTCTTCCTGGAACCCTGAACCGCAAATGACTTTTCTTGCTGCCGTTAGTTTAGTCATCGGTATTAATGTTTCTCAATGGGTTATTGCCTCCGATTATACCCGCTATGCAAAACCGAAAGTAAAAGACAATGTACTCATTCCATTAGGAATCATTGCAGTAGGTTTCCCGCTATTCTATGTTGGAGCCATTATGTCCATAGGAGTAGGCGATGCTGATATTGTCAATGTGATGATGAATTTAGGTTTTCCCATCTGGGGCTTTCTCATTTTATGGTTAGCAACCTGGACGAGTCAATTAGTAAATAATTATAGTATGGGATTGGCTTTAGCTAACATGCTGAATGTCAACTCGAATAAGGGAAGAGCACTTCTTACATTAGCTGGTACGATTGTTTCCATAGGCATTGCCTTGGCGGGAATCCTTGATTATTTTATGGACTTCTTATATATGACTGCTTTAATCTATCCAGCCATAGCTGGTGTCATGATGGCTGACTTCTTCTTTATAAGAAAACAGCAGTGGGTCGACAATAAAGGATGGAACTGGATGGCAACCATCGCATTAGCAGTAGGAACTTTGGTTGGATACTACACGCAATACGTATATTCATTTGGATTGCCTGCCGTTCAATCAATTGTTGCTGCCGGGATTGTATATATGATAGCTATGAAAGTTAAAGCAAGAGTTGCACCCGATCACTTTACAGAGATTAATAGCCAGCCAGAACTTATTACTTCTGATAATTTAAAAGCTCAATAAAACTTTAGAACAGCAATAATTCCATAAAAAAAGGAAAAGTCCTCAAAAATGGATTTTTCCTTTTTTTATTTTACATTGTCTTTTGCTTTGTGCCCTTGACTGTTCCTTTACTTCTTTTGTTATGGGCTATGCCAGTTCCTGCAGCGATGACTGCTGAGCTGACAATAAAAATATTTATTAAGCCAATGATATTTGCTAGGGCACCTAAAAAGATAGGGGTAAAAACTTGAGTTAATCGATTGACAGTCAAGCGGATCCCCAATGCTTCTGCCACACGTCCATTTAGAGCGTTTTGAATGGTGAGTGAAATGGAAAGCGGCTGGCCAATACCTAGTCCAATTCCCAGTATGAATGCTATTATTCCTGCAATGATGATTTGAGGGAAAAAGGGCAAAGCAACATAGGAAACGCATGTAACAATCATAGAACCTATAAATACAGAAACTGTTCCATATCGGTTAGTTAATGGATTTAGATAAAAACGAATGATTACACTCGCAATTCCGTTTATCGAAAGAAGAAAGCCGATCGTTAAATGGCTGTAGCCAAACTGCACCCCAAGAAGGGGAAAGAAGGTTAAATATAGATCCTTTGAAAATAAGATTAAGGTGCTAAAAAGCAACGCCAGTCTTAGACCGGGAATATTCAGCAAATCCACAAAAGACTGGCTTCCGTTCTCAGGTGCTTTTTCTCCTTTTTTGGCGGGTTCTTGATTTGGAACGAAATGGACTAGAATGCAGCTCGTGAATCCAATAAATGCCATAGCATAAAAGGTAATGGAGAAGCTAAAGTAGTCTGACAGGATTCCGCTCAATAAGGGGCCTATTAAGGTTCCAATAGCAACACCAAAGCTGAACCAAGAAACATATTGATTTCTGTTTCTTTTGGTAGATATTCTTCCTACATAATCCTGGGCAGCTAAAATGAAGATCGTTTGAGCGGAGCCAGCAATGAGCTGTGATACGATCAGCCCCAAAAAATTAGGAAACAACCCTGGCAAGAGTATGCCTAGAATGCCAAGGTAACCTCCAGCAAGCAGTGTCTTTTTGGAATTTAAATGGTCTATGAGTCTTCCTAGGAGTATTGCGAATAGAAGAGGGAACAACGAAAATAAACTGGTGATGAGCCCAATGGTATTTATGCCTGCACCCAACTCATGCGCAAAGAGAGAAACCGTTGGCCGAGTTCCCATAATCATGGACATATAGATTCCAGATATACAAACGATTAAAACAATTTTCATTTTACTCCACCACTTTTTAGAAACCTATTAGGATAACTGATAGGTTCCTCTTTTCTTTAAGTACTCTACTAATCCCCCATCCCTAATGATATCTATCATGACAGTAGGCATATCCGCCCCCTTATAGATTATTGACTTTGTACGGTTGTGAACTTCTCCTGTTCTTAGATCAACGTGCAGATGATCCTTATCATTAATCGTATGATCTTTGATTTCAACGATTGGCAGACCAATATTAATAGCATTGCGATAAAATATTCGTGCAAATGATCTGGCAATCACAACTGAAACACCTGCTTTTTTTAAAGCCAATGGAGCTTGCTCCCGGGAAGATCCGCATCCAAAGTTTGTTCCTGCAACCAACATATCACCGGATTGAAACTTAGTTCGGAAATCAGGATCCAAATCTTCAAATACATGATCGGCCAGTTCCTGCATATTTAGTGTCTTTGTATATTTGCCGGCGATAATTCGGTCTGTATCAATGTCATTTCCATACACATGGGCTATTCCATTCAGGATCATTGGATTGCCTCCTTTATGAGGGATAGAGGGTTGGTTATTTTTCCATAAAGTGCAGATGCAGCCACAGTAGCTGGCGAACTAAGGTACACCTTGGAGTTTCGATTTCCCATTCTGCCCCTGAAATTTCGATTCGTGGAGGAAATAATTCCTTCTTCATTTCCTGGCACTCCAAGATGAGTGCCTACACAAGGGCCGCATCCCGATGGAAGGAAGGTTGCTCCAGATCGTGTCAGTATTTCTGCAGTCCCATCTTGAAGCGCTTTCAAGTAAACTTCTTTTGAAGCGGCAGCTATCATAAAACGGACTTCTGGATGAATGGTTTTTCCGTTTAGAATATTTGCCGCTGCATGTAAATCTTCTAACCGGCCATTTGTGCAGCTTCCGAGAAACGCTTGCTGTATGGCAATTCCTTCAACTTCTGAGATGGATTTTACATTATCTGGTGAGTGTGGAATGGAAATCTGAGGTTCAAGTTCTGAAAGATTAAAAGAATAGATTTTTTCATAAATGGCGTCATTGTCCGGCTTAATATCGTTGTATTCATATGGAAGGTTCAATCCTTCGGTATCAACAAACCCAGCCTTTGCTCCCATTTCGATTGCCATATTAGCAACCGTAAGACGGCTGTCCAGGCTTAGATTCGTTAAAGCTTCCCCTGTAAATTCAATGGCTTTATAAGTGGCCCCGTCAATTCCTAGCTGTCCTACCAAAAATAGAATTAAATCTTTAGCTGATACTCCAGACTGCAGTTTCCCTGATAATTCAATTTTAATCGTCTCAGGTACTTTAATCCATGTCTTTCCCGTCAGTAAAACTGCCGCAAGATCTGTAGAGCCAACTCCTGTAGCAAAAGCCCCTAGAGCTCCATAGGTGCATGTGTGAGAATCTGCTCCAATCACCAATTGTCCGGGCTTTACGTGGCCGTTCTCTACCATTAGCTGGTGACAGATCCCGCTGCCGGCATCATATAGGGTAATTCCTTGTTCTTTGGCAAAATCACGCATAAAACTATGTAGATTGGCAATCCGCTCATTTGGAGCCGGTGCTGCATGATCAATGACGAAAACCACTTTTGAGGAATCCCAGACTTTCGATCCTCCCATTTCGCGAAAACCCTTAATGGTTAAGGGAGCTGTGGTGTCTGAGGCCATTACAGCATCGACATCAACGATCGCAATATCATTTTGGAAAACGGGCTGATCAGCATGTGCTGAAACAATTTTCTCGATTAGTGTTTGACCCATTATAAACCCTCCTTTGTAATATAAAAACAAATCAAACCGTATAATGGAATGCAAGTTCATTCTACGGGATAGAAAAACGGTTAGTCAACACATAATATTTGATTATTTAAATTATTTAGAAAAATATACATTCTACAAATATTGATATATCAAGGTTTGTGCAGATATATATTAGATTTTTCAGAATTTTTTATTGACAGTCTTCTTGAACTCCTTTACGATGAAATCAAATAAATTTGGATTTGTAATCCGTATAGCGGTTTGAATATATACAATTTTTATTTTCAATTTCGTACAATGGATTGAAATCCTATACACCTTTCCATTTTGAACAATAGAGGAGAAATAGAAAATGAGTGAAACAGTCCGTTCTGTAGAAAGAGCCATTGATATCCTTACCAGCTTTACAATGGAGAATCCCGCTTTAACCGTTCCTGAGTTAAGCCAAAAAACGGGCTTAACCAAATCAACTGTTTTCAGGTTATTGGCTTCCTTAGAGGCAAAAGGGATGGTGGAAAAAAACCCGTATACGCATGAATACAGGCTTGGGATTCGAATATTATCACTTGGCAATGTCGTACAAAGTTCTTTGGAGCTGGTTGATGTTGCGAAGCCAATAATGAAGGGACTTTCTGAAAAAACACAGGAAACGGTCAATATTAATATTGTTCATGGAACGAACCGGGTCTGTGTTGACCGGATTGATGGAAATCAGGCACTTAGAAAAGTATCTGAAGTAGGTAAACTGCTTCCATTACATGCAGGGGCATCAGGTAAACTATTATTGGCTTTTTCAGATCCCGAAATAATCACACATGTACTAAAAGAGCAAAAAGAATTAATGGAAGAATCTGCTTTAAATAATCTAAAACTGGAGCTTTTTGATATTAGAGAAAAAGGTTATGCCGCAAGCTTCAGTGAGCGGCTGGAAGGAACTGCCTCTATATCTGCACCCATTAGGGACTACACGGGAGAAGTTATTGCAGGCATTACGATCTCTGGTCCTCTAGTAAGATTTACAGAAATAAAGGTTGAACAGTTTATTCATGACATTCTGGATGCAAGTGAAAAGATTTCAAGAGAAATGGGATTTATGAAAGGCAAATTAAAGAATAAGCTGCTTTAATATCCACATTGATAGGGGGGAGAGAATGGAACGAAAGAAGCTAGTTACAGATGTTCTCATTATAGGCGGAGGCTCAACAGGGCTGATTGCTGCACTTGAAGCAGCGAATCACTGTTCAGATATTACGATTATTTGCAAACAAAAGGCTGGAAGAAGCGGAAATACAATCGTTTCGGGATCCGCTTTTTCCGTTGTTGTCCCAGAAGAGGGCAACCCTGATTCTGAAGAAACTTATTTTAATGATTTAATTCGCTCAGGAAAAGGCATTAATCAAAAGGAATTAACGAGAACATTGGCCTCTCTATCTGGGGGAACGATAAAATGGCTGGAGAGCTGCGGCATGGAATTTTTTAAAACAAATAGCCAGTATGTAAAAAGACAGCCGCCAGGACATTCTCATCCCCGTTCTGTCCCAACAATATGGGATGGATACTCCTATTTAGCTAGAGGCTTATCGTTTATGAAACCTTTATCCGAAAGTGTGAACAAGAGGCGCATAAGAGTTTTGGAACAAACAGCCGTAACTCATTTACTTACAGCAAATGGCAGGATTGCTGGAGCAATTGCCCTTGATGTAAATGAAAGCGAATTCATAGAGATCTCCTGTAAAGCTATTATCTTAGCAAATGGAGGAGCAGGAGGCATGTTCGCTCATAATAATAATACGGTTGGGATTACAGGAGATTCCTATGCCCTTGCCTATGAAGCCGGTGCTGTCTTAAAGGATATGGAATTTGTCCAATTTTACCCTACCCAGATGATTAAGCCTATGAAGATGCCTGCATCCAACCCGCTTTTTGGTGATGGTGCAGTATTAAGAAATAAAGATAAGGAATTATTTATTCACAAGTATGTAGAAGGCGGTGATAAGGCGGCGACGAGGGATAAAATGGCCCAGGCTATATTTCAGGAAGTAGAGAGGGGCTATGGAATCGAAGGGGGAGTGTATTTTGATTGCACTGGCATTCCGGAGGAAGTACTGGATTCAAAGTATACTCATTTCTGTAACCAGCTTAAGAAAAAAGGTGTAGACCCTAAAAAAGATATGGTGATCGTTTCGCCGACCACTCATTACTTTTTAGGCGGGGTAAAAATTAATACTAGTTGCGAGAGCAGCATACCAGGCCTCTATGCAGCTGGAGAGGCTGCAACAGGCACACATGGTGCTAATAGACTTTCCGGAAGCTCTATTGCTGACACTGTTGTTTTTGGGAGAATTGCAGGTAAATCGGCAGCTGAATATGCAGCAGTTACCCAGCATGAAAAAATAAACCCGCAGGATCTGACCAGCAAATTGGAAAAATTAAAGCTTTATCCTAATGGCGACGTGCCCCTATCTGAAATGAAAGAATTAGTGAGAACCATCATGTGGAGATGTGCGTCGGTAGTTAGGGAGGAATCGGCACTTCGATCAGGACTTAAATCGCTTTGTAAAGTAGAATCCAGCCTGGATAATATCGCTGTTCGAAACTTCAAGGAAGTTGTTTCCTATCAGGAATTATCCAATATGGTTACAGTGGGTAAGCTGACCATCAAAGGGGCACTCGAGAGAAAGGAAAGCAGAGGATCTCATTGGAGAAGAGATTATCCAAATGAGAGGGAAGTCTTCCTTGGGAATTTTGAATATTCGAAATCATCAGATGGAGATGTAATCAATTACCGTCCATTGGATGGATTATTAATAAATAATTAACATTAGGAGGTACATAATTAATGAAAAAAAGCTCACTTATTGGTCTTGTCCTTGTAGTAGTCATGTCACTTTTCCTATCTGCCTGTTCATCTTCTTCTGAAGCGAATGGATCTGGAGAAAAGTTTTTAAGAATTGGCACTGCTAGTATGGGAGGAAATTTCTTTCCGCTCGGAAGTGCTATTTCAACCATTATTTCTGATCATGTTGATGGGTTTGTTGGAAGCGCACAAGCAACAGGTGGTTCCGCTGAAAATGCAAATTTCCTAGGAACGAAAGAAGTAGAATTAGCCTTAGTCCAGTCTGGGACTTTAAGAGAAGCCACTACAGGTACGGGAGCTTTTGAGGGGCGGAAAATAGAAAATATGAGAGGCCTTACCTCCATCTATTTTAATGAGTTTCATATTTTAGTGAGAAAGGATGCCGGCATTGATAGCATTGAAGATATTAAAGGTAAAAAGGTAGCGGTAGGACCTGCTGCAAGCGGCATTGAGATTAATACGAATCAGCTGTTAGAACAATATGGTATTACGCCAGATGATTATAAAGCCGTCCATGGCACTAGACAGGAGGCTACTGATGGTTTACAAACTGGCCAGGTTGACGTTCACATTTATGGAACTGGGGTCGGAAGTGCTCAAGTATCGGAACTGCTTCGTACAGGTGATGTTAAATTATTGCCTATGAGCCAGGAAGCTATTGACAAGATGGTTGAAGCCTACCCTGACTTTGGACCAGCTGCAATTCCTGCAGGTACGTATGAAAATCAAGAGGAAGAGATTCCAACCGTTGCAGGTGCATCTGTTCTTGTCGCACATGATGAAGTAGATGAAGAGGTCGTTTATAGTGTAATGAAACAATTATATGAAAATAAAGAAGACTTAATTAGTGCCCACCAATATTTTAAGCAGATGAATACAGAAACGGCTACAAACGGAATGGTAGTGGATCTGCATCCAGGAGCTGAGAAGTATTTGAAGGAAGTTGGCGCGATTAAGTGATCGGAGGTGCAGTAAATGCAAAAAGGAAATACGGAAAAGACAGTTCAAACGTTAACTGGCAAGAGAAGGAAATTCACTGGAAAGTGGAAAGTCTCCATCACTATATTGACCATATTGTTGTCTCTTTTTCAGCTTTATACAGCGGCATTTGGCACGTTCGCTCCATTAATCCAGCGCAGTATTCACTTAAGCTTTATTCTAACCTTAGTCTTCCTTTTATTCCCTGCAACCAAGAACTCTCCTAAACACAGAATCACTTTCTTTGATATGGTTTTACTCTTATTGGCCACAGGCAGTACTCTTTATCTCGTTTGGAGATACCCTCAATACATTAGTACAGGAGGGCTTCATAACCCCCTTGATACTTATATAGGGATAGTCAATATCCTGATGGTCATTGAAGCTGCCAGAAGGGCAATTGGGAAGGCACTGCCTATTATTGCGTTTATATTTATCGCCTACATCTTTATGGGACCTATGATTCCTGGGCCCCTAAGGCATAGCGGGTTTTCACTGGATCGTATTGTTCAGCATCTCTACTTAACAAGTGAAGGCATTTATGGGCAGATTTTAGGTGTTTCTGCCACGTATATTTTCCTTTTTATCTTATTCGGCGCGTTTCTATCAGTAACAGGAATGTCAAAGTTATTCAATGATGTCTCCATGGCGATTGCAGGACACACAAAAGGGGGCCCTGCTAAGGTATCTGTCATCTCAAGTGCATTTATGGGAACAATTAGCGGCAGCACCTCTGCAAATGTCGTGACCACTGGTACTTTTACGATTCCTTTGATGAAAAAGATCGGGTTTAAACCTCATTTTGCAGGCGGAGTGGAAGCAGCAGCATCAGCAGGCGGACAAATCATGCCGCCAGTTATGGGCGCGGCCGCTTTTATAATGGCTGATAGCCTGGGAATACCGTTTGTTCATATTCTTGGGTACGCGCTAATCCCAGCGATCCTTTATTTTTCAGGTATCTTAGTCATTCTTCATTTAAGATCTTCTAAGATTGGCTTAAAAGGGCTGGAAAAAAGTGAGCTTCCAAGATTAAAGGATGTCATGAAAGAGCAGGGGCATTTATTTTTCCCGATCGTTGGGCTGGTGTATCTCTTAATTGAAGGATATGACGCTTTGTATGCCGGGGTATGGGGAATTGTGTTGGCCATAGTGTTTAGTTCATTCAGGAAAAGCACCCGAATTAATCTAAAGAAATTAATAGAAGCTTTACAATCGGGTGCGTTGAATGCGATTCCGGTAGCCGCAGCTTGTGCAGTTATAGGGATTGTTATCGGTGTATCATCCCTCTCCGGTGCTATTTTGGCAATGGGAGCAGCCGTCTTAAAAATGAGCGGCGGATATTTAGTTACCACTTTAATCCTTACGATGATCCTTGCCATATTAATTGGGATGGAGCTTCCTACAACAGCTAATTATATTTTGACTAGTGCCATTGCGGCTCCGGCCATAGTTTCTTTGGGAATTGAGCCAATTTATGCCCATATGTTTGTCTTCTATTATGGAATTCTTTCTACAGTCACGCCGCCTGTCGCAATAGGAGCGTTTGCTGCTGCAGGAATAGCAGGCAGTGACCCGAATAAGACAGGATTCTCAGCATTAAAGCTTGCGATCGTCGGGTTTATTATTCCTTACATGTTTATTTATTCTCCCAGCTTGTTATGGTCACCAGATTCAACCCTATTGGAGCTCTTGCCTTCATTAATAACAGCCTTGATCGGAGTTTTATGTGTGGGATCTGTAATGGAAAAATATTTGCTGCTCCGAATGACGATTCTAGAGCAAGTCATTATGGCAGTTTCAGCATTATGCCTAATTAAAAGTGGTTTAGTAACAGATATTATCGGGATCTCATTATTTGCACTGGTTGCGGCCAATCAATTTAGGCTTATAAAAAGCAAAAAAAGGGCAGAAATGGATCAGGAATTAGTTGTTTAAACGGGATGTTGAGACTAATAGAGTCAACAAACTCCATTAGTCTCCCTATAAATTACATTCTTAAAGGAGTTATTCTATGAGTATAAACTCAAATGGTCCGTTAGCGGGCATCAGAATATTAGATCTCTCAACTATGATTGCAGCTCCTTTTGGGGCAACTTTGCTAGGGGATTTTGGTGCAGAAGTAATAAAAGTGGAAATGCCCGGCAAGGGAGATTCTCTTCGCCAAATGGGCCCATTCCATGGGGATGAACCACTTCGCTGGCCTGGTCTTGCAAGAAATAAAAAATCCATTACTTTAGATTTGCATACAGAAGAGGGTCAGCAAATCTTAAAAGAATTGGCAATGAAATCAGATGTTATTATTGAAAACTTCAGGCCAAAAACCCTTGAAAAATGGAATTTAGGATATGAGCAGCTTAAAAAAGTAAATCCTGAATTAGTCATGATTCGAGTAACAGGATTTGGACAGACTGGTCCAAACTCAAGTAAAGCAGGGTTTGGCACACCAGCAACCGCTTATAGCGGATTTACGTATCTTCATGGGTATCCTGATCGCCCTCCAATCAGTCCCTCATTTTCATTATTAGACTATATTACAGGCATTTACGTAGCTTTTGCTACTACTACAGCGTTGTATTACCGTGACAGTCAAGAAATCGGCACGGGGCAATATGCAGATATAGGACTTTATGAAGCGATGTTTAGAATGATGGAATTCCTTGTCGCTGATTATGATCAAAATGGAGTTATAAAAGAAAGATCACCTGGATTAAGCGGACATTCAAGTCCTGCCGGAACCTTTCAAACTAAGGATGGCCACTGGGTCGTGCTCGTAACAAGTTCGGACCGTACATTTAATCGTCTCGCTAAAGCAATGGGACGGGAGGATATGCTCGAAGATGAGAGATATTATACAAATTCAGAGCGCCTTAAACGATTTGAAGAAACGAATGGAATTGTTGCCGATTGGGTAAAGACCATGACCCGAAAAGAACTGCAGGTACTGCTCGATGAGCATGGAGTTCCCGTAAGCCCAATCCAATCTATTGAGGATATTTTTAATGATGAGCATATAAAGGAACGCGAAAATATTATCGAAGTTGCCCATCCTCGTTTAGGGAAAATCAAAATGCCAGGTATTGTTCCTAAGTTTTCTGAGACTCCTGGATCAGTCTATCGGATTGCACCTGATTTAGGGGAACATACAGAGGAAATTCTCAAGGGCATTTTAGAATTGGATGAAAACAGAGTTCGAGAACTTAAAGAAAAGAAGGTTATTTAATAAAAGAGAAAAAGGAGAAATGGTTATACAATGTCATATCCAAATGAAGTGACCATTACAGAAGTATGTCCTAGAGATGGGTTTCAAAGTTTGTCAGAAGTCATTCCGACAGAAGAAAAAGTTGAATATATAAATAGATTAATTGATTGCGGCTTTAGGCAAATCGAGGTAACTTCATTTGTACACCCGAAGGCAATTCCGCAATTAAGCGATGCGAGTGCCGTTTTAACTAAAATTAAACGAGTCCAAGGAGTTAAATTAAGAGCTCTCGTACCAAACGTAAAAGGGATGGAAAGAGCCATAGCGGCCAATGTTGACAAAGTGAAGTTAATGCTGTCTGCTACAGACTCTCATAGTTTAAGCAATGCCAATACCACAACCTTTGAAGCAATGAAGGCGTTTGAAAGTCTCGTCAAATCTGCTGAAGATTCACTTGTTCAAATTGGCGGATCCATCTCTGTTGCATTCGGATGTCCTTATGAAGGAAATGTCCCAATTGAGAGGCATCTTGAAATTTGCAGGCGATACGAAGAACTGGGTATTAAGGATATCTCATTAGCGGATACAACCGGGATGGCAAATCCGGTGAAAATAAAAACCGTTGTTTCAACACTAAAGTCTCAGTTCCCAGATTTTCATTTTTCGCTGCACCTGCATAATACTAGAGGTATGGCATTTGCTAATGCAGTTGCCGGACTGGAAACAGGGATCAAGGATTTTGATAGTTCTGCTGCAGGTCTTGGTGGGTGTCCCTATGCACCAAATGCAAGCGGAAATATTGCTACTGAAGATCTGGTTCACGGATTTGAGGAAATGGGAATCAGAACAGGCATTCAGCTTGATAATGTGATGAAAATTGGAAGTGAGTTAAAAGAAAGATTTCCGGATGAATCAAACAGCTTCATCTTAAAAGCAGGGAAATGTTCCGACCTTAGTAGATCACCGAATGAACAAGTAAAAATTGGAGAATAAACAAGAAAGCATATTAATAGAATATCCTCGAATTTGTTATTTCTTTATCGGTTACCCGGTATTTAAAATCGGGTAACCAGATGGATTAACATTTTGATAGTTCCTCAATCTTATTTTTTCCCCTTATTTTATGGTGCCCCTATACTTACACCAACTCTCTTTAACCAATCGTTTACTTAAGATATAAACTAATTTAATTATAAGCGTCACAAAAAGAACCCCTGCATCGTTTTATTTATGAACACAGCCAAGGGAGGGTGATTCAACCAAGATAGTGCTAAAAAACAGTAAACATTTCAACGTTAGATCAAGAATCATTGCTAATTCATAAAAGAAAAGGGGTAACCAAAATGACACAACGAATAAATTACATGGAGCATTCACCAGAATTCCTCAATAAGATGATGGCACTGACTAATGCTGAGAAGGAAAGTTCCATTGAGGAGAAAATACTTCACCTCGTTCACATTAGAGCTTCACAAATGAATGGATGTGCCTTTTGCGTGGATATGCATATCAAGCAGGCTAAGATTCATGGCGAGGGTGAACTTCGTCTTTATCATATCCCGATTTGGCGCGAATCCACTCTATTTAGCCCGCGCGAACGAGCAGCGCTGGAATGGACTGAGATTTTGACTAAGCTGCCTGAACACGGTGTTCCTGATGAGGTTTATGAAAGTGTTCGTGAACATCTTTCTGAAAAGGAACTATCAGATCTTACCTTTTCCATTATGGCAATCAATGCCTGGAACCGTATCAGCATAGCTTTCAAAAATGTGCCGGGTTCTGCTGACACGGCTTTTGGATTGACTAAAGCAGGACTGTGAGTGGCAGAACAACGTGAGGTTCATTCAACATAAACTTAGAAAAAAGACCGCTAAGATATAGAAATCATCTTAGCGGTCTCAAGAATTATACCTCTATATGATTCAATTTGTCCGGGTTTCGGACAATGTATATATTCCGAATCCTATTTCCCTCTGTATGAATGATGCCCACCGTCTGAATTTCACCATCAGAACGCTGTATAAAAGCAGGCTGTTCATTGATTATGCTGATTTCAATTGGCATTGCTCTTTCATCTCTTGATGCTTTGTGTACAGTTCCCATGAGAAAGCGGGCAACATGATTACTCGTTTTAATTGGAAAGATAGCAGCCTTTGCTTTACCTCCGCCATCAGAGACCAATATAACATTAGGATCAAGCATCGATACCATTCGCTTCATATTCCCTTGTTTAAGTGCTGCCAGAAAGTCCGTAATCAGTTCATTAGGGGCTGTTTCCGTATGAACAAGCTCTTCAGAGGTAATCCCCATTTTTGCACGGGCACGACTGAATAGTTTACGGCAATTCGCCTGGCTTTTTTCAATAAGCTCTGCAATTTCCGCATAATCAAAGCCCAGTGCTTCACGCAGGACAAAAACAACACGCTCCGCTGGTGTAAGCCGTTCAAGCAGTACGATCATGGCATAAGACAATAAATCACCACGTTCAACCGATTCGATGGAATCGTCACCCGTATTCGTATGAAACAGCGGTTCAGGCAGCCATTCCCCATAATATTGCTCCCGTTTTTTGCGGGCCGATTTTTGTATATCATAACACCTATTCGTAACCATTTTACAAAGATAGGCTTTAGGTTCCGTCAGCTTCTCCTTTGGCACATCATATAATTTCAAAAAAACATCATGTACAACATCCTCTGCATCAGAGGCAGAACCTGTCAATTGATAGGCCAGTTTAAACAGCAATCCTTTATATTGCATGTACATTTCCTGCATCATTTCACTTCCAATCTTATTCGGCCAAATGCTGATACAAAGCAAAGGCTCCAAAAATAAAACGAGTAAAGGAGAGTTTTTGTGACAAAGAGGAGAGGTGTTCAAGAATTATTACACAAACTTCTTTTTACTTAACATGAGTGTTGGCTTAGGAAGAGTTTATTTTTTAACTAACTATAAACAGCTTTGGAGTTAAAGTACCGCATTTTAACAAATTATATAGCAGAAAATCAAAGGAAACTTTTTGAAAAACAGATGTATTTCATTTTAAACTTGGGATTTTATATATATTATATCTGGGGCACGTTGCTTGATAGAACTTTTTTGCTTTCGGTGAAAAATTAAGGGAACCGTTTTTGACATGCGTCTGTATGATGGAAATTTCTTGACTAAGAGCTTGCTGTCTTAAGATGCATTTCCAAAAAAATCACCTATAAGTTCCAGCATTAGAGCATAACTAATAAGCCCAGCAGGTATAAGAATGTGTACGAATTTTTTAGAATTTATAAATCACTGAGACGAGTTGAGTACAGGCTCTTTTCATTCACATCTTACATCATGATAAAGGTGTGTGCCTGTCCCCTAATTATATAGGCATTACTATACTTGGGGACAGGCAACTTTTTAAATTGTTTATTTACAAAAATTTCTTACATAGCCAGTGACAACGGCCAATAGTAAAAAACATATGTAAGTAAAATAATAACGATGCCGCTTATTCGAGCAGCTCTTTCTCGTATACATTTCACTCGAAGAAGTGCCTGTCTGTCCATTCCATTGAAAGGGCTGGCACCAAGTTTCAGCATTCCTCAATGTTAAACTATTCCATAAACCCAAATAAATAACTTTATAAAAAATATGCTTTTAAATCCAGAACAATAAGTCTATTATAGTAATTAAAATTAAAAAAGGAGATTCATATGATTTCATCTATTCAAGATCAACTTCAAGTATTTAGAGAAAGTCAAAAAAACAGGGGGCGGCTGCTTATCAATTGTCCTGATCAACCGGGTATTGTGGCTGCTGTTTCCCAGTTTCTGTTCCAGTATGATGCTAATATTATCGAATCGAGTCAATATTCGACAAATCCAGAGGGTGGCACCTTTTTTATCCGAATCGAGTTTGAATGTCCTGGTTTACAGTCGAAGGAAGAAGAGTTGAAGAGTCAATTTAAGGAAATCGCAGAAACATTTTCAATGGAATGGAAATTAGTATTTGTTTATGAATTGAAGAAGACAGCTATTTTCGTATCAAAAGAACTTCATTGTTTACGTGAGCTGTTATGGGAATGGCAAAGTGGTGATTTGCTTACCGACATCGCTCTTATTGTGAGTAATCACGAGGAAGCAAGACAAATTGCAGAATCCTTGCATATTCCATTCTTTTACATACCAGCAAGCAAAGAAAATAGAGAGGAAGTGGAAGAAAGACAGCTGCAGCTTTTAAAAGAATTTGATATTGACTTAATCATCTTAGCCAGATATATGCAGATTTTGACGCCGGTTTTTGTAGAGGCTCATCCATTCAAGATCATTAATATTCATCACTCTTTCCTTCCTGCATTTGTTGGTGCGAGGCCATATGATCGAGCCCATCAGCGCGGAGTAAAAATAATTGGGGCAACGTCTCATTATGTTACAAACGATCTTGACGAAGGACCAATCATTGAACAAGATATCAAGCGTGTCGACCACCGGGATCATATAGATGATCTAAAAAAGAGCGGACGTTCTATTGAACGAAGTGTTCTTGCCAGAGCGGTTAAATGGCATTTAGAAGACCGGATTATTGTTCATGAAAATAAAACAATTGTTTTTTAAGAAAAAGGATCTGTAATGAGCGCCTGTCTCTCAGTTTAGTAATGCATTTTCTTGTGATCTGCCCATGTCAAGCAGACAGTGGAAATAATAAAAAAGCCTTAGGCAGCCTTAGCTCTATATCCCATAGGGCTAAGGACTTTTAAGTGTTTTTTGTTTTCTGCTGAAGATTTTTACCGAAATGTAGTGGGAAAAAGGTGTACAACGATTTGAATAGGAATAGCTTAGAGGCAAAATGAGATTGAGGCAGCCATGGAATCAAAAGTGCATGAACAAATCCCCCATTTTCCTTTAGATGCGCTTTGGTGGGGGGAGTTATCAA
Source organism: Bacillus sp. ZZV12-4809 (assembly GCF_009849585.1). GTDB lineage: Bacteria > Bacillota > Bacilli > Bacillales > Cytobacillaceae > Cytobacillus. Next base: position 71,409 of record NZ_VCRN01000009.1, on the reverse strand, counting down.
ATTTGAGCAGAAATAACATTTACCAAATTGGACAGATAAACTATATATGTTAATATATGGTAATGTTGATATTTATCAAAGTATAAAGGGCCTGACGCCGGTTGCGTTAAGTTAATACGTTATTTCAAGAAGGGACAGCTCCTCTTTTTTGAGGAATTTTTAGTAGTCTAAATAAGATATAAGTGATTACTTCTTGGGCTGCTCAAGTGCTTGGTAAGCTGCCTGATACTTTCCACCATCCGTAACTTCTGAATGGTACAAGGCCTTTAGGGCATTGTTTTTTTCAAGACCATGCTCAACCTTCAGTTCTTTAAAGCGTGTATGCAATTCTTTATTTTCCTTAATTAGTTGTTGCATTTGCGATTTTATATACTTCAAAATATTTATCTCCTTTCTGAATCTCTGAGTTTAGCCTAACTTTTAATAGAAATAACCTGTCTAAAAAGATCCCTAAATTGCTCCCGGTCTTCTGCTGTAAAAGGCTTTGGTCCCTTTGTTCGCTGTCCGCCTTTTCTAGCCATTGCACTTAAATAACGTGTTTGTAATAATTGGTCAATATTTTCATTTGTATATCTAAATCCTTTATGGTGAAGTACGATCACTCCTTTTGCTAAACCTAGTGAAGCAAGACCATAATCTTGCGTGACGATAATATCTCCTTTTTCCACTAACTTCACAATTCGATAATCTGCAGCTTCTGCTCCAGAATCAACATAAATAGTTTCCACTCCGGATGGCTGTTTTGCATTAGAAAAATGAGAAAAGCTTGTAACAAGGATAACCGGAATTTCAAAAGTCCTTGCTTCAGAAATAATAACTTCTTTCACCGGACAAGCATCTGCATCCACATAAATTTTCATCTTTTCCCTCCTGTTAAGAAGTTCTACTTAATAAAACTTTACCTTTTCAAAGGGATTTGTGACTTTGTTTGAAATGATCAAGAGTTCTTTCTTTTGCTATAATTTCTTTCCTCATATTATACTTTATAGATTGTGTTGGCAAATGGTGGTTCAATTGCGCATTAAAGGAGAATCCTGGTACTGGTTTTGGCAGCATTAATTTTGCAGGGGTGTAATGATATGTCTAAGGAAGAAAAAGAAGAGATAGTTGAAAAGTCCACTGAATCTGCAGTTCAGTATTATCGTAAGTACTCGAATGAAACAGCAGTTCAGGCAGCCATTCCTCAAAATATTGCTCCCGTTTTATGCGAGCCGATTTTTGTATATCATAACACCGATTCGTGACCATTTTACAAAGATAGGCTTTAGGATCACTCAGCTTCTCCTTTGGGACATCATATAACTTTTAAAAAACATCATGTACAACATCCTCTGCATCAGAGGTATAACCTGTTAATTGATAGGCCAGTTTAAACAGGAATCCTTTCTATTAAATCCAAGCAGTTAAGTTAGCATGGGATTTTTACAAAAAGCATTCACATTTTATTATTGACATTATAAAGAAAACATTACAGTAACATGACGCTGATCATTACCTGGAATTGCTTAAAAAAGGAAAGAAAAAAAAGCCGTTTAGAAGTGATATTGTTAATGGCTGCATGGGGAGTATTTTAGGAGTTCTGTAGGAAATACATTACAATATTGCTTTCAGCGTCAGCCCACAGGGCCGACGCTATTTTTTAGAATCAAAAGGATGTGGGAAATTTATAAAAAAATGAAAAAAGGAAGAGTGTTACTATCTTCTTCGGTAACTCTCTAAATTTATCTGAGTTTAATAGGATAAAAATCCCTTATGTATTCCAAAATAGAGAAGTTAGGACGACATTTCTCTTCTTATTGGTAATGTACAGCAACGGAAAGAACCACCAGATTTAATGATTTCATCAAATTCAACTTCAATGACTTCATACCTGTGGAGTTTTAGTTGGTTATTTACTTTTTTGTTATTTGGCAAACTCACAATTCTGCGGTTACCTAAAGATAAGATATTGGTGCCGAGAGAAAATTGCTCTTCTTGATCAACTTCAATTAGATCATATTTTTCAGATAGGAGATTTATTTCTTGCCTTGAAAAGGCAGGTGAATAGATTAAAGCTAGATTTTCCGACAAGATATTAAATACGCAATCCAGATGTAAATATTGATGTGAGAAGGGTAGGGGGGTTACTGTGTGTTCATTTAAAAAATGTTTAAGTTTAAGATATGAACTCCAATCTGTTCGCTGACTGATTCCTACATATACAATTTCATTATCAATAATCACATCCCCGCCTTCAATAGACTGATTAAATATATTGTAATAAGGGATGCCGTTGCTCGATAAAAAATTTTGTAGTACTGATGTCTCTTCTCTTCTTACTTCACTTGCCATCTTGCCAACTAATAGCATATTTCCAATAGTAAAGCCAATATCCCTAGTGAAGACCTGTTCGTTCAATAGTCTTTTAGTTGGTAATTCAAGCGTATCTATACCATTAGACCTTAGTATCTTTGTAAAATGATCGAATTGAATACGAGCCTGTTGGACATCTACTCCTATAGAAATGTAATGCTTTTGAGTCTCATTTATTAAACTATTTATGTTTATATTTTTAGGTTCACAAACAATAACTTCCTTTAAAGTATCGTATTCATTATTACAACAAGATCTTAGAAGTTCAGCATCTGCATTCATCATTATCCCTCACTTTGTATATGATTTTGTGATTTTTTGGCTTTATGGGTATTATGTATTGTATTTAGTTAGGATAAATCCACTATGCAATTTAATGGATTATCGTCAATAAATCTAATTTTTGTATACGGCTGTTCACTGCAAATTGCAGCTGCGTAATTCGAATGTTCTATAATTTTAAAATGATATCCCGAAGCATCTTCCATATGAACTTTCAATTCCACTGCACCTAATCTCCACATATCCATATCAAAACCAAAGTGTGAAAAAGAATTTGTAATACCTGTCCCTATAGCCTTCACATAAGCTTCCTTCAGTGTCCAGATTTTATAAAAAAACAAAAGGCGTTCTTGATCTTGCAGGCTGTTAAAATACTTCCTCTCTTCTTGTGTGAAACAGTAATCAATAATAGACAGGTCTAATGGCCTGATAGATTCGATGTCTACACCAATCTTACCATTTGAGGAAAAGCCGCATATGATCTTGTCTTCAGAGTGAGAAAGGTTAAAATCTCCTGAAAATGTATGGGTGGATGGACACAAATAAGGTCGGCCATTACTAGATCTTTTAATATTTACAAGGTTACAATTTAGTGCCCTTTTTAGTTTAATTCGAATAAAAACCTGAGCAGCCAAGGATCTTTGCCGGTCTGCCTGGTGATGATATTTATTTATTCTATTTTGTTCAGATAATGGCAATTGCTCTAATTGTTTTTGCATATCATCCGGTGTTAATAAGGGACCTATTTTAAAAATATAAACCTCTGCATTCTCATTTGTTAAATCCATATAGACCTCACAAAAATTTTGAATTTTTTAACAAATACATATACAGCCTATATTTTGTAAGAAATGATGTCAAGAAATTGCAACATTAAAATTTACTTTGAATAATCTTTACCTTTTCTTTAACTATTTCTACAATTTTATAACTATATAAGCACAAATAACCATTTTTAATGGTATTGATAAAATTTTCTAAATTTTGTTGATATTAAAGAGAAATTTGCGTTAACATTATTTTGCATATATTACAAAAAATGAATGGAGGGGAATGGGGTATGAACAAAATCGATGAACTGCGACGTATTGTTTCGAATACTGAGGTAGAATTCTCAGGAGCTGTCTTAGTTCGGGATGACCAAGACACTCTTCTAAAGGAAGGATATGGACAAGCTAATCGCAGCGAGGGTATTCCTAACAATGTGGACACAAGGTTTGGTATGGCATCAGGATGTAAAATATTTACGTCTATAGCGATTTGTCAGCTTGCAGAAAAAGGTGTGCTGGATTTTCAAACACGTTTAAAGGATTGTTTAGATATACAATTCCCTAACTTTAGTGAGGACATTACAATTCATCATTTGTTAACTCACACATCTGGGGCACCGGATTATTTTGATGAAGAAGTCACAGATGATTATGAAGGCATATGGAACGAGAAGCCTATGTATTCTGTTCAATCACCTGTTGATTTCGTACCACTATTTCAAAATGAAAAAATGAAGTTCATCCCTGGAACAAAGTTCTCATATAGTAACTCGGGTTATATTATTTTGGGACTCGTAGTTGAACAGACTACAGGAATGGCTTTTACTGAATATGTAGAGAACCATATTTTCAAACCTTGTGGAATGACAGACTCTGGTTTTTTCAGAATGGATCAACTGCCAGATAGAGTCGCGCTGGGGTACATAGATGATAAAGATGGCTGGAAAACGAATATATACTCTGTTCCGGTAAAAGGTGGACCCGATGGTGGAGCTTTTTCTACAGTTAACGACTTAGAAAAATTCTGGAATGGGCTTTTGAATGACAAAATCTTAAGTGAGAAATATAGAAAAATCTTATTAACACCTCATGTGAACAGTAATGACAATATCTTTTATGGTTATGGAGTATGGATTTCTATGGAGCAAAATGATGTATTGAAATATTTTGTATTAGGCTTCGATCCTGGAGTCAGAATGCATTCATCAGTTAATATGAAATCTAAAATTCAAACACATATATTGTCTAATATTGATCAAAGTGTCTATCCAATAGTAAAAGAAATTGATGACCTTTTTCAGCAAATTGCTAAATAAATGAGATAGCTTTATTTTAAGTAATATAAATTCAGAAGAAGGGATTAGTCATTGACGAATCCCCCTTTTTTATGATTCTTATCAAGAATCTTGGAGTTTAAGATTGTCAAGCTTGAATCCTAGTGAAATATAAGGCATTAGAAATGTAAAAATATATAAAAAGGAGTCAGAAAATTGAATAAAGAGGCTGGAGTTTTAGATGGAATTCCTCATCAAGGCTTGGAGAAGCACCGTTTTACTAAGGATATCACTTTAAGGATTTTTGAACTTCAACAAAAAAATAACTGGTATAACTTTTTTGCGATTGGTCTTGACTGGTTAATTATTTCTTCAGTCATTACCCTCCACCAATACATCACTAATATTTGGGTGTATTTGCTGGCAATTCTTATCATAGGCAGCAGAATGCGAGGGCTCGATATAATGATGCACGAAGCGAGTCATCGAATGCTTTTTAAAAATCAAAAACTAAATAAATGGGTGGCTAGTATTTTTGCTGCTTACCCTATATTCATTTCTTATAAGGCTTATTGCAGCAGTCATATGAATCATCACAGGTTTTTATGGAGTGAAATAGATCCTGACAAACAAAGATACAAAATTGTAGGCTTAGATAATCCTTCAAAGAATAAAATTTCTTTTTTTATAAGTCACTGTGTTAAGCCGGTTTTTTTGGTTCACGTTCCTAATTATTTAATAGGCATGATAAAGGTTACAGCATATTCAAAAGGTGAACCGCTTATAGATCAAATTGTTAGAATTTCGTTTTGGTGTGTAATTCTAGCGAGTTCTATTTACTTTGGTTTTTGGCAAGAGTTAATTTTATACTGGTTTGTCCCTTTTATAACTACTTTTCAAATTTTGAAATATTGGGCTGAAATGGCTGAGCATGCAGGGCTTGAATCTGATAAAGAAATCTTTGCATCCAGAAACTCCTTTGGAAATTGGCTCGAACGTTTGTTACTACATCCTCATAGAAATTCATACCACTTAGTTCATCATTTGTTTCCCGCTGTTCCACACTACAATATTAAGAAGGCTCACATGATATTATTGGAAGATCCCGATTACCGTAACGCTCATCACTGTACAGGATTCTTTTTATCATTTGCACCTGGTTTCTCCTCTGTTATAGATGATATTCAAGGACACATACCTTTTTGGAATAAATTAAAAGATAAACAATAGAATGCTAGATTACATTTAATCTAACGAACATGGTGTAATTAAACACTAAAACGAAGGGGTTATAAATTTGAGTAAAGTAGTTTTATTTTGTTTCCCGTATGCAGGGGGATCTGAGGCGGTCTTTTATAACTGGAAAAAACACCTTTCACCCAACATTGATTTACAGCCGATACACTATGCAGGGAGAGGAAAAAGGTTCAATGAAAAGTGTTATTCCAATTTTAATGAAGCTGTGAAGGATATATGTGAACAGATAATTCCTGTGATAAAAGAAAGGGATTATGCTTTCTTTGGTCATAGTATGGGTGGGTTAATTGCCTATGAGGTATGTGTCTGCCTATTGGAGAAAGGATATAAGCCACCTGTTCATTTGTTCATGTCAGGTATTAAACCGCCAAATAAAATCCGGACAAAAAAAATTCATCAGTTGCCTGATCAAGAGTTCAAAGAAGAATTATACAAATTTAACGGCACCCCTTTAGAGGTTATTAATAATGAACAGTTAATGGAGATTTTTATTCCTATTCTTCGGGCTGATTTTAAGTTGATGGAGGAGTATGTTTGTAATTCCGAAATAAAGAAATTAAATAGTGGAATCACTGTAATGTATGGTTGTGATGAAAATATGTCTGATCAAGAAATGAGTAAGTGGTCTGACTATACTCATCATGACACGGAGATATTAAAATATCCAGGTGACCATTTCTTCATTAGCGAACATTATAAGGAAATAGTAAATAAGATGAACAAAACATTGTTAAGAAGAGGGGTATATTATGGTTACTACGAATAGTTTTAAAACGGAAGAAGAGAGTTATTGGGCTGCAAAATTTTCGAAGGGTTTGGAAATAAGCAGTTTTGCTCAATTTGACTCAAGTAGAAATATTCGTTCAAAAGGGTATCTTACGTATAAATTACCAGATGAAACCTCATCTGGATTGTGTGCTATGAGTAATCAATCTGAGTATGGGTTATATCTTATTTTAATAACTGGTGTAAAATACCTCCTTTCTGTATATACAGGTTCAAGTGATATCTCAATTGGAACGCCGGTAATAAAATCTCCTGCAGGCGCCGCATATCAAGACAATCCGCTTATAATTAAAAGCTGCATAAAAGAAAACATGAGTTTTAAAGAGTTCCTCCTTTCAGTTAAAGAAGATGTAGTATTGTCCAATAAAAACCAGCAAATATCCAAATATACCTTAGAAAAATTACATGGCAGCGGCACAGAAGAAGGATCTATCTTCAGACCCCGCACAATTGTCCAGCTTTCAAACATCAATGCCCCTGTTTCCAGTTATAAGGAGTATGCAGATGCCGTATTCCAATTTTGTTGGGATGAAAGCGGGATACATTGCAACGTTACCTATAACAAGCATACAGATGAGTTTGTACAGCGTTTAATGGAACAGATGAATCGTTTTTTTACTAGAGTGATTCAAGATCCAAATCAGAAGCTTCAAAACATAGAAATTGTATCTAATGAAGAACGCCGCTTAATTGAGCATGACTTTAATAACTCATCTAAGCCTTATCCTAAAGGGTCTTCTGTTGTTGAATTATTTGAAAAACAAGTTTTAAGAACACCAGATGACACAGCTGTCGTTTATCAAAGCCAAGAGCTAACTTATCAGGAATTGAATAGTAAGGCCAATAAGCTGGCTAAGCATTTAATAAAGAACGGTGTTACAGAAGGTGATGTAGTGGCACTGATGATTGATCGTTCTTTAGAATTACCAGTAGCTGCATTAGGAATATTAAAAGCCGGTGCTGCTTACATGCCCTTAGACCCGAGCTACCCTAAAGAACGCATTAAGTATTTACTGCAGAATTCTAATATACATTACATACTGAAAGATAATAAAATTTCGTTAGACATTATATCGGATCAGACTACTGTTAACATGGATCATTTTATGGAATGTGATGAATCACATGAAAACCCTAATTTAGAGGTATCACCTGAGAGTTTAATGTATGTCTTATATACATCAGGAAGTACCGGTGAGCCTAAGGGTGTGATGGTTAAAAGGAATTCATTTGTAAATTTGGTGAATTGGTACACGACAGAATTTAAACTGGATTGTACAGATCATGTTTTATTAGTAGCTCCAATAAGTTTCGACACAGCCCATAAAAATATATTTGCCCCTTTAATTATCGGAGGTAAATTACATATTTATGAATCAGGTGTGTATGACTATAACAAAATGTCCGATTATATATACTCCAGGAAAATTACCGTATTTAATAGTACACCGAGTGGTTTTTATCCTCTTGTTTCATATAACGAGGGTTCGGATTTCCACAGATTGACTGCACTTAAGTATATATTTCTCGGTGGGGAGCCAATAAATAATAAAAAAATAAAACCGTTGATGGATTCTACAGCCTTGAATTGTGAAGTGATAAATACGTATGGACCTACTGAATGTACGGATTTAGCATCCTTCTATCGTATAAATGATCATGATTTTACTAAAGGGGAAAGTATTCCTATAGGTAAGCCCTTAGATAACACAGAATTGTATATAGTTGATCACAATATGAACATGGTACCTATTGGGGTTGTAGGGGAATTATGTATAGGTGGAGCGGGAGTATCAAAAGGATACATCAATGACCCAGGACTTTCTGACGAGAAGTTTATTAATGTACCATTCAGTAACAGTAATAAAGTTTATAGAACTGGCGATTTAGCTCGATGGATGCCAGATGGCAATATTGAGTTTATAGGCAGAAAAGATAATCTCACAAAAGTCAGAGGTTATCGGGTTGAGATAGGAGAAATTGAAAATGCATTGTTAAAACATCAAAATGTTGATGAAGCAGTGGTGATTGCACTTGCCGATGAAGTTGGATCTAAAACATTATCTGCATTTTTTTCATCGGATTTTAAAATCCCAGCTTCTGAACTGAGACAGTTTTTACTGGATCTGCTTCCTGAATTCATGATCCCAAATAACTTTATTCAATTAGAAAAGTTTCCTCTAAATCAAAATAAAAAGATAGATCGAAAAGCACTGACAAAATTGGAATATCTCCCCACTTCAGACTTTAATTATGTTGCACCTGAGACAGAAGCAGAAAAAAACATCGTTAAATTATGGGAAGAAACATTGAATATCAATCCTATAGGAATAAACGATGACTTTTTTGAAATTGGAGGACATTCTTTAAAAGCAGCTGCCATTATTTTAAAGGTAAATCATTCATTTAATGCAGGGTTACAGATAAGCGACTTATTTAAACACCCGACGATCAAGGAACTTGCAACATTAGTAAATAAACAGCAAAAGAATGTTGGTGCTGCTATCCAGCCTGTGGAATCAAGGGAGTATTATCCTGCAACTTCCCAGCAGAAAAGACAATTCATTATGTGGCAAATAAATAAAGAATCTGTAGCTTATAACTTGCCTGCAGCGACTATGCTGGACGGTCCACTTGATTACGGGCGTATTGATAACGTATTTCAAGAACTAGTCCGAAGGCATGAATCACTTCGAACTTCCTTCTCTTTTGTCAATAATGATTTAGTTCAGAAGGTTCACCCAGAAATGCAAGTAAAAGTCGAATTTATTGAAAATCTAAATAGTGATATAGAAGAAGAATTAAAGAGTGCCATGAATCCATTTAATTTATACACACCCCCGTTATTCAGAGTGAAGTTAGTAAAAATAGAAAACAATAAACATTTGTTATTGACAGACTTCCATCATATTATTTTTGACGGCATATCCATGGATATAATCATGGATGATTTTATAAATTTATATAACAATAAAAAACTGGAAGAAAATAATATCCACTATAAAGATTATGCAGTATGGCAGGAAAGCTTTTTTAATTCTGAAAATTTTAAAAGCAGTGAAGAATATTGGTTGAACAAGTTCATAGACGGAGGTGCTCGTCTTGAATTAAATACTGATTACCCCAGAAATACAGAACAGAATATATATTCTGATCAAATGACCCTAACTCTGGAACCGCATTTGGCAGCTAAATTAAGAGAAACGGCAGCTGAAAACGGCAGTACGCTTTACACTTTAATGTTAACTGCATTAAATATATTACTAAATAAATACACAGGACAAGATGATATTTCCATTGGCACTCCTTCTTCCGGCAGATTTCATACCGGTTTGGACAATGCTGTTGGCATGTTTGTAAACACTATAGTAATGAGGAATTTTCCTAATCCTGAAAAAAGCGTCGGAGAATTTTTAGAAGAAGTAAATAATTGTGTAGTTGAAAGCCTTGACCATGAAGATTATCCATTTGAGGAATTAGTGGACCAAATAGATGTTGAACGTAATTCAGAAAGAAATCCTCTTTTTGATATAATGTTCTCTCTTCAAAATATAGAAGAAAATAAAAATATTATAAGCGAAAATGAGGAATTAACCTATTACAAATATCCATTTGAAAGTAATATGACGCAGTTTGACATCTCAATAGACACCTTTGTTCAAAAAAATAAGGTAGAACTGAAATTTAAATATGCTAAACAACTTTTTAAAAAAGAAACAATAAAGAGAATGGCACAGCATTACTTGCAAATACTATCTTTTATTTCTGATAACACTGAGAGCTCAATAAAGGATGTTGAGATATTATCTCGTGAGGAAACAGAGCAATTATTAGCAGATTTTAATCATACAAAAACATCTGCTAAAGAAGGAACAACTATACAAGATTTATTTATCTCTCAGGCTATCATTTGTAATACAGAGGCTAGTCTTGTGGATAACAATTCCATTGTTAGTTATGAGGAATTAGACAAGAGGTCAAATCAGTTATCACGTTTTTTGAGGAAAACAGGAGTTAAACGGAATACTGTAGTCGGGATAATGGCTGAACCTTCTGTAAATATGGCAGTCGGGATGCTTGGTATTTTAAAAGCTGGAGGTGCATACCTGCCTATAGACCCAAAATTCCCTCAACAGAGAATCAATTATCTTATCAAAGATAGTCAGTGCAGTATAGTGTTAACAGACCAGGAAAATGAACATAAATTTGATGATAGAGTTAGAACTGTGCTGTTAAATCATAATACCTATAAAGAAGAACTCTCCCACTATATTGAAAACATAAACCAGCCTGAAGATTTAGCCTATGTTATATATACGTCTGGTACAACTGGCAAACCAAAAGGCGTGATGATCGAACACAAAAATGTAGTAAATCAGTTAGTTGGATTAAGAGATACTTTTAATGTAGAAAGCGGATTACATCATATATTACTAGCTAAATTTACATTTGATGCTTCAGTCCAACAAATTTTTCTTCCATTAACAACAGGTGGTACATTATATATTCCTAAAATGGAACATACCTTTGATCCTGATAAGATCTGGGAATATATAGTCAGCAATAATATTAAGGTATTGGATATTGCACCAACACATTTAAAAATGTTAATGAGCAAAATGGATAAAATGCATAAGTTTCGATTTATCTTTTTAGGTGGGGAGGTATTACCGAAGAGTCTTTATAATGCTTTGGTGAAGACATCTGATGTTGAAATGGTCGTAAACTTTTACGGGCCAACAGAAACAACGATTAATACAACTTACCATATTTGTGAAGGCAGCTATTATAGTTCTATACCGATTGGAAGGCCGCTAAATAATTATAAGGTTTACCTCTTAGATCAAAATTTAAAGCCTGTCCCAATTGGAGTCACTGGCGAGTTATGTATAGCGGGTGAAGGGGTAGGGAGAGGGTATCTTAATAATGAAGCTTTAACTCAAGAAAGATTCGTATGTAATCCATTTGGCTCTGAAGGCTATACAAGGATGTATAGAACAGGAGATTTAGCAAGATGGCTGCTGAATGGAGAAGTTGATTATATAGGAAGAGCAGATCACCAGGTGAATTTAAATGGAGTGCGACTGAACCCAGAAGAAATTAAGGACGAACTTCTTCAGCACGAGGACATTACCGATGCTGTAGCGGTGGTTAAGAGAAGTGGAGAAGATAAAGAATATCTATGTGCTTATTTAACATCTCACCGTAAATTGACCAGTACGGAACTAAGGCAGCATCTCATGAGAAATTTGCCGGAATACATGATTCCTTCCCACTTTGTGAGGCTGGAAAGGATTCCTTTAACAAGCAGCGATAAGGTAGATATTAACTTTTTAATGCAATTAGAGGACAATGAGTACCTTTTTTCCGGTACACCATATGAAGCACCTGCAACAAACTTAGAAAAAGAGATTGCGGATATATGGAAAGAAGTATTGAACTTGTCCGAAGTTGGCGTAAATGATCATTTTTTTGAAATAGGGGGAAATTCTTTAACCATAGTGCAGGTTGCGGAAAAGCTAAACAAAAAGTTAAATACAGAAATTAGTGTAGTGACATTGTTCCGATTTACCACTATTCACACACTTGCTAATGAGTTAAACAAAGATGATGTATTTGATGTTAATGCAGAGAATGAAATAAAGAATAGAGAGCAGGGCAGAATGAATGCCCGAAATAGATTATTGGAAAGAAGGCAAAGAAAGGGGGGGGGAAGATGATACAAACCAATAATGATCAAACTGGCCTGGAAATTGCCATTATAGGTATGTCGTGCAGGTTTCCGGAAGCTGAAAATGTTGATGTTTTCTGGGAAAATTTAAAGGCTGGGAAAGCTTCTGTTTCTAAATTTACCGATGAGGAATTACTTCACTCAGGGATAAGTGAAGAGACTATAAAGGACCCTAGATATGTTAAGGCTGGTGGAGCCATTGAAGGGACTGAAAGCTTTGATTTAAATGTTTTTGAATATTCACCACGCGAAGCAGAAGTTATGGATCCGCAATTAAAAGTACTGCACGAGTGCGCATGGGAGGCATTGGAACATAGTGGGTATTTAACGGCGGACCATCAGTTCCTGATAGGTACTTATATAGGCGCTTCTACGAATTTGTACTGGATGGGTACAGTTTTTAATAATGCTAAAGATTATTTAAAGGAAGCAGAGTTATTAAATGGATCTCAATTCTTTAGTACGAGGATTGCACACAAATTAAATTTGAAAGGACCCAGCTATACTGTTCAAACTGCATGTTCTTCTTCTTTGGTAGCAATTCACTTGGCTTGCCAGGCTTTATTAAGTGGAGATTGTGATATATCTTTGGCAGGTGGTGTCTCTCTAACGTTACCCGAGAAAAGGGGGCACATGTATCAGGATGGAATGATTCTGTCTCCAGATGGACAATGCAGACCGTTTGATGAGGATGCAAATGGTACAGTTAACGGAAATGGGGCTGGATTCATTGTCTTGAAGCGGCTGGAGGATGCTATTAATGATGGAGACTCTATACATGCAGTGATTAAAGGGTCTGCAATAAATAATGATGGGGCTGATAAGGTCAGTTTTACAGCCCCTAGTGTAGAAGGACAGGCAAATGTTATTAAAGCTGCACATAGAATGGCAGATGTTGAACCTGAAACGATATCATATGTAGAGGCTCATGGAACAGGAACTAAGTTAGGTGATCCGATAGAGGTTGAAGCACTAAAACTTGCATTCAATTCTAAAGAAAAAGATTTTTGCGGGCTTGGATCAGTTAAAGCTAATATAGGGCATCTGGATAATGCTGCGGGTATAGCGGGTGTATTAAAGACTGTACAAGCTATAAAGCATAAAATGATTCCACCAAGTATTAATTACAAGAAAGCAAATAAAAACATTAATTTTGAGTCTAGTCCATTCTATGTTAATTCGGAATTAATAGAATGGAATAGCCCTTCTCCATTAAGGGCGGGAGTAAGCTCATTTGGAATGGGGGGGACTAATGCTCATATTGTACTTGAAGAGGCACCGAAAAAAGAGTCTGAACTCGAGATTAAAACGGATCAACTCCTTTGTCTGTCTGCACAAACAAAAGAATCACTCGAAAGTCAGACAAAACGTCTTGCAATATATTTAAAGAATAACCAAGACGTCAATCTGGCTGATGTTTCTTATACTCTTTTAAATGGCAGAAAAAAATTAAAGTATAAAAGAGCAGTTGTTGCATCAGATGCGAAAGATGCCAGTGAAGTACTTGAAACTCTTGACCCGCTAAGAGTTATGAATGGCAGTTCTAAGGGGAACGGCTCACAAACTGTCTTTATGTTTCCCGGTCAGGGGTCACAATATATAAATATGGGGTTGGATTTATATAAGCAATATAGTGTGTTTCGTAATGAAATAGATAGGTGTTTTCATCTTCTCCAAGAGATTAGTGGTACTGACTTTAAAAAATTCTTATACCCTTCAGCCCAAAAAGCCATAGACAGTGAAGAATTAAATCAAACATTAAACACTCAGCCAATTATGTTTAGCTTTGAGTATGCAACAGCTAAATTGTTAATGCATTGGGGAATACAACCTCAGAAAATGATTGGCCACAGTCTGGGTGAATATGTTGCTTCCTGCTTATCTGGTGTTCTTTCTTTAAAAGACGCGTTAAAGCTAGTGCACAAACGTGCAACATTAATGCAAAGTTTATCACAGGGCAGTATGGTAAGTGTTTTAGCTTCCGCGGATCAGATCAAGCCCTTTTTGACACCAGGATTAGCTATTGCGGCAGTTAATAGCAGAGCATCCTGTGTAGTTTCAGGGAATTTCGATACAATGCGCATTTTTAAAAATCTATTACGTGAAATGGGCTGCGAATATAAAGATTTGCCAGCCTCACATGCTTTTCATTCTCCTATGATGGAGCCTATCTTAAGCGAATTTGCTGATTTTGTGGAGAGGGTTGAATTAAATAGTCCGGCAATACCTTATCTTTCTAATGTTACTGGTGACTGGATTACAGTTCAACAGGCGACTAGCGCAAGATATTGGGTTGACCATTTGCGCATACAGTCCTCTTTTCTGATGGCATTCGCGTCTTATTGAAAGAAAAGGAAAATGTTTACCTTGAAGTCGGCCCAGGAAGAACACTAAGCACTTTGCTTATGCAAAATATAGTTGAAGAGCTGCATCCTCTCATAATTAATACTGTACGTCACTCAAAGATGAAAATGGCAGATGACTCCTTTTTATTGCAGAATTTAGGTAAATTATTCGTGAATGGTATTAAGATAGATTGGATGAGACTCTTCGGTTCTGAGAAGCGAACAAGAATCCCTTTACCTGCCTATCCTTTTGATAGGACTCACTATAGTGTTTTAGGCAAGGAGAAAAATGTTGATTCAGATGTCGTTTCTAAAAGCATCAGTGAAATTAACATATCCTCTGTGACTAGATCAAATTTCAGTAAAGAAGAAATTGTGTTACAAACGTTTAAGGATGTAACTGGGTTAGTGAATATTGATTACTTCGATAATTTCTTTGAAAAAGGCGGGGATTCCTTAACAGCTGTAAATGTTGTAACACGGCTGCAGAAAGAGTTTGATATAACAATCAATCATTTATTTGAATTTCCTACTGCATATGAGCTTGCAAAAAGCATTAACCATTTAAAAGATAAACAATTTAGCAAAAAGGAATTGGCTGAATTTTTGACATATAGAGGAAAGCGACATCAAATGCTTAAGGGAAATAAAGAAGAGTATATTGAAAAAAAGAAGGAGTATGAGAAGAAGCTGATTTCAATTCAGCAAGAACATGCAGTAGAAAACCTAGTCTATAAAAATATCTTATTGACAGGCAGTACTGGATATCTTGGTATCTATTTATTACGTGATCTTCTTATTCATACAGGAGCTGCTGTTCACCTTATTGTAAGAGGCAATAATGTGGAAGGAGCTAATAAACGGTTACAAATGAAAGTTATTTCATATTTTGGGGAAGCGTTCTACTATGATTTCAGCCATAGGTTGTTTGTTTACGCTGGTGATTTAGTAAAGAAAAATTTAGGACTGGATCCACATGAATATGAAAAGCTCAGTAAAAGTGTCGAATGTATAATCCATTCTGCAGGTAATGTTAGCCACTACGGTAAGTATGAAGATTCCTTTAACATGAATGTTAAGTCTACTAAAAATTTAGTCGAATTCTCTCTTCGGAATGTAAAAAAGGATTTTAATCATATCTCTACTTTAGCGGTAGCCTCCGGGAATATTGTTGGCTATAAGGATATATTGTTTACAGAATATGATCATGATTTAGGACAATCTATATCTAATCCATACCCAAATACAAAACTGGAAGCAGAAAAGGTCTTGACAGAAGTTAGAAGTAAAGGAGTATGCGTAAACATCTTTAGAGTGGGGAATATCGTGTTTGATTCCGAAAGTGGAAGGTTCCAAGAGAATATTGAACAGAATGCTATTTATACAATGTTAAGGTCCTATATTGCGCTGGGGTTTGTTCCTGAAATGGAACGTGATACTGATTTCAGCTGTGTTGATGATGTGAGCAGAGCAATTACATGCTTATTTAATAAGAAAGAACTAAGAAATGAAACCTACCACATTTCAAATCCTGAACATGTTAGTTTTTCTGATTTATTAACAATGCCAGGTCTTAATATAGAAATCAGCAAAATGACACTTCAGGAGTTTATTTATTATATCTATGATGACGAACGGTATGAGCAGCATGCGGCTAACATTTATAATTTACAACTACACAGCGTTGGGGAGGATTTATCCCGTGTAAATCATGAAGAAGAAACTGTATTTCATATTAAATCTGATAAAACGAATCAACTATTAAAGAACATTGGATTTGAATGGAGAAAAATTGATGATCAAATAATTAAGAAAATGATTCAATATGGCCAGGAAGTTAACTATTTCCAAAACAAAGAAGGGGTGACTCCGTGAAGAAACTAGAGTACTTTCCACTTTCTCATCCTCAGAAAAGAATATGGCTTATAGAAAAAGTTAATCCAAGTCAGCCCATGCATAATATTGGCGGGGTTGTTAGAATTGCTGGGAATGTAGATTTTCCCTCATTAGAATATTCTATTAATGAGTTCATAAAGAATAATTCTGGTATCCGACATCGTTTTACAGAAACTAATAATGATGTAAAGCAATATATTTGTGAATATCGATGGCTGAATATAGCTCTTTATGAATTTAACAATGAAGAGGAGCTGCAAGCATGGATTCGCGAAGAAGCAAAGACTCCTTTTAATCTCTATGAAGAGGATTTGTACCGATTTATATTTTTTAAACTAACTGATTCCGGCGAAAGTGGTTATTTAGTTAAGGTGCATCATATAATCTCTGACGGCTGGTCTATTAATATATTAGCTTCCGAAGTCTTTAACGTTTATAAAGAGGTTATTAAGGGTGGAGCAGTACCTGTTTCTAATAAAGAGACTTATGATTATTTTCTGAATAGAGAAGAAAACTATTTATCTTCTAAACGCTTTTTTAAGAATAAAGAGTACTGGATGAAAAAATTCACTCCTGTTCCTTTTAGAACAGAAAAAACTGAATTAGAATGTTCGGTTGGGGAAAGAAAATCCTTTAAAATTTCAAGTCATGTTACTAGAAGGGTAAAAAGGTTTACTAGTGAACAAGATGTCTCAATATATTCTTTCTTTGTAGCGTTATATTATATGTATTTATATAAGGTTACGAATCACAAGGACCTAACGATTGGAATGCCAGTACTTAATAGAGCTGGTAAAAAGGAAAAAAATATATTTGGGATGTTTACGAGTACAATGCCTTTTCGGTATATCTTGAACGGAGAAATGACAGCAGCGGGTGTTGTAAAGGGTATTAATAACGAGCTAACAAACTGTTACTTTCATCAAAAGTATCCCTATAATTTACTCGTACAAGATCTTGAGTTGAAAAAGAAGGATTTTGGGGATTTATTTTCTGCCTGTATTAATTATTACAACACGAATTTACCTGCCGAACTAGATGGAGCGAAAGTTTCAAATGAAGAATTTTACAATGGAACACAAATATACGACCTTCAGGTCATTATTCGTGAATGGTCGGAGCATGAATTTAATTTAGATTTTGATTATAAGACTCATAAATTTGAAGTCAAACAGATTGAAATGATCTTCGAATGTATGATGTTTCTCATTGAGCAAATATTAGATGAAGGAGAAGATCAAAAATTAGATGATATACAGCTATTGTCAAAAAGAATGAAATCTCAATTAATTGAACAGTACAATGATACGCAGGTTGAATATCCAAAAGAAAAAACGATACAAGAGCTTTTTAAAGATCAAGTGGAGAGAACACCTAATAAGATTGCCATAACTTTAGGTGACAGCGCTCTCTCCTATCGAGATTTAGATAACAAGTCGAATCAGATTGCAAATTATTTAGTCAGGAAGGGGGTTACCACAAATACAGCAGTAGGGGTTGCAATGACCCACTCATTCGAAACAATTATTGGAATATTAGGTATCTTGAAAGCTGGAGGGGTTTATTTACCAATCGATCCTCAGTACCCTTTGGACAGAATTAATTACATGATGAAGGACGCAAATGTGTCCATATTATTATCGAACATCCGTTTGGAGTATTCGGAGATTACAGATCAGGTGGAAATAATAGACTTGAGATCTTCCGCGATATACGAAAATACTGCAGTAGCCTTTGATAAAAATGTAAGGTATACAGACCTGGCATACATTATTTATACATCTGGCTCAACTGGTAAACCTAAAGGAGCGATGATAACACAACAGGGCTTAGTCAATTATATTACTTGGGCTCAAAAAGAATATATAGGCGCAGGCGAAGAAGAAGTTTTTCCTTTATATTCATCCCTTGCTTTTGATCTGACAGTAACATCCATTTTTACCCCCTTAATTTCAGGAAGTCAAATCGTTATATACCCTCAAGACAAAAATGAGTATGTCTTATATAAGATTATAAAGGAGCAAAAGGCAACAATAATAAAACTCACTCCTTCTCATTTGTCCATACTGTTAGATGCAGATTTAGACATGACTGCAATCCGCAAAATTATAGTAGGGGGGGATAGTTTCCCGGTCAAACTGGCGAATAGATTACAGGAAAAAACAAAGGGGAAGACTATAATTTACAATGAATATGGTCCAACAGAAACCGTTGTTGGGTGTATGATACACCAATTTAATACTGTTCAGGATGACAGACTGACCGTACCGATTGGGAAGCCTATTCAAAATGTACAAATCTATTTGTTAGATTCCAAACATAGCCCAGTACCCGTCGGAGAGGCAGGAGAAATATTTATTGCAGGAGCGGGCGTGGCGAAAGGTTATTTAAATAACCCTGAGTTAACATCAGAGAGATTTATAAATAATCCATTTTCATCTGAAGGGCTGATGTATAGAACAGGTGACTTAGGCAAGTTTATAGAAGTGGATAAGATGGAGTACATAAGAAGAGTGGATGACCAAATAAAGGTTCGCGGATTTCGCATTGAATTAGCAGAGATTGAAAGGAGTATTGAACGTTATCCTGGTATTAAGGAAGCCGTAGTTGTGAAGAAACAATATGTTAATGGTTCGGAATACTTATGTGCCTACTATACAGGAGATGCAAAAATAGATTCAAAGGAAATAATGAATTTATTGAGAGATTTCTTACCAGATTATATGGTGCCTTCTTATTTTATACAGCTTGAAGAACTACCTTTAACTATTAACGCGAAGATAGACCGGAGTGCACTGCCAGAACCTGAGTTCGATAAGAGTTCTATTTCCAATGCAAATAAAACTGAAGAGTTGTTAAGTGTGGTTTCTGACGTATTAAATACACCAGATGTGGATATACAAGATAATTTTTATTATCTTGGGGGGGATTCCATCAAGGCTATACAGCTGGTATCCAGACTGAATGAAAAAGGATTTACTATTAAGACAAAAGATATTTTGGCGAATCCCGTAATGGCTGACATGATTTTATATCTAGAATTAAATCACAATGGCTCAAACAATATTAATCAGCCATGTGAGGGTACATTAAAAGGTTTACCTGCTGCAGATTGGTTTTTCTCACAGGATTTTTATAACAAAAATCATTATACACAATCATTATTGCTTAAACTATCTGATGATGTAGATTCTGAATTACTAATAAAGGCATTGCAATATGTAGTGCAGAGACACGACTCTTTTTGTTTGAATTTTTCAAATAAAGATCATTGTCTTTATTTTAATGAGAGCCACCGGAATAAACAAATAAAGGTGAAAACGCATGATTTATCGGGACACTCCAGAGTAAAACAGCTGAAAGAGATTGAGAGAACCGGAGAACAGTTAAAAGCGAGTATAAATATAAACAGCGATTTCTTATTGAAGGCAAGTTTCTTTGAAATGGGTACAAACGGAAGAAGGCTGTTGATTACATCCCATCACCTGGCCATTGATGGGGTTTCATGGCGAATATTACTTGAAGAGTTAAATCAAACCTATTCCCAGCTAGAAGAGAAGAAAAACAATTTATACCTTCCTTCTCTGAATAAATCGATAAAAGACTGGGCTGCGGTACTACAGGATTTGAGCAAGAAAATATCAATTGAAGAAAAGCAATATTGGAACAAGGTAATTCAGAAATCCAGAACACAATCCTTCTCCGACTATGAACCAGGTCAGGACCAGCTAAAAGAATGTGAATCTTTAAAAGAGAATTTAACAGAAGAGGAAACTTCACAACTATTAACAAATGCAAATAAAACTTATCGTACTAAGGCTGACGAATTAATGATCACTGCACTTGCCATGGTTTTAAGCAAATATTACAAAAGCAATGAAGTAACGATAGAGCTAGAAGGCCATGGACGTGAAAACATTTCTGAAGAAATAGATGTATCAAATGTAATTGGCTGGTTTACTAGCTTATACCCGATTACGCTAAATATTAAGGGTGATGTTTTATCTTCAAACATCAAAAATGTTAAAGAACAGATGCGGAATGTTCCAAACAAAGGACTGCATTATGGAGTTTTGAGATATATTACTCAAGAATTCATACATGAACAACCAAGACTAATTCGTTTTAATTACCTTGGTGATTTTAACTCTTCTTTTTCTAATAATTTGTTTCAATTAGCAGAAGAGAATTCCGGAAGAGATATAAGTGAGATGAACGAATTAGATAGTTTAATTGAAATCAATAGTTATATTGTTGATAACAAATTAATGGTTTCTTTTACTTACGGCCGAAAAACGTTTAAATCTGCAACTGTTATACAGCTTGTTAAAGATTATATGGAGAAATTAAGAGAGTTAATAAAACATTGTTGCTTAAGTGATCAAACTGAATTCACCCCTTCTGATTTTGATACGGTAGACCTTTCAAGTGAAGAACTGGAAGAAATATTTGATTAATAGTATAGGAAGGTGTGACCTAAAAGTAATGAAGACACATAAGCTGGTTATCTTGTTATATGTAATTCTTTTAATATTCCAAATAAATCCATCAAATGAAGTTCTGGCGGATAACTTTGATGATGGAGAAAAGCTGGAGTCATTTGTTAAAGAGCAAATGAACAAAGGAAAGATACCTGGATTATCTGTAGTAGTGGTGAATGGTAACGAGTCTGTTTATAAAAAAGGTTTTGGGTATGCAGATCTAGAGGACGAAAAGCCGGTTACAGAGGAAACGTTATTTGAAATTGGATCCAATAGTAAAGCATTTACAGCTCTTGCAATTTACAAGCTTGTTGAAGAAGGAAAAATAGGGCTGAACTCAAATGTGAATGAATATATACCCTGGTTTAAAATGGCGTTTCACAATGGCGACAAAAAAGTGAATGCTGATATAACCATTGAAGAACTTCTCCATCATACAAGCGGTATACCGTTTCACACAATTAAAAATATACCTGAATCAGGAAGTGATACTGCACTAGAAGATACAGTTAAAGGAGTAATGAAACAGGAGCTAAATGCATTTCCAGGTGAGGAATTTGAATATGCCAGTATTAATTATGACATTCTAGGTTTGGTAATTCAAAAGGTTACTGGCCTTTCATATGAACAATATATGGATGAAAATGTACTTGCTCCATTAGATTTGAATAATACTTTTCTTTTTAGTAATGAAACATCTTCAAGTATGGCAAAGGGATACAAACTTGCATTTTTAAAACCCATGGAATATAAAGCACCTATTTTTAGGGGGAATACTCCTGCGGGGTACTTTATTTCAAATGCAAATGATATGGAACAGTGGCTGAGATTGCAGATGGGGGAGCATGAAGCTGGTTCAGCTTTTAACGAGGCTGTTCGCGATTCTCACATACCTAATCGGTCAGTCCCCCCATCTTCTGATGGTTCATCATATTCAGGTGGATGGGAAGTTTATCAGATAGGTTCAGGCGAGGTTTCCCATTCAGGGAGCAATCCAAACTATTCTTCTTTTGTTATTTTTCGCCCGGAAGATATAATTGGTGTTGCAGTTATGGCCAATTTAAATACTGCTATTACCGAGGATATAGGGCGAGGGGTACTTGATATTATATTAAACAGGGAAGTAATGGCTAATTCTAAAGATATGTATAAGAGCATAGACGCATTTTCTTTTACCCTGATTATATTCATGATTCCTTTTATATGTATAACTCTTTTCTTTATATCTCGAACAATTATTCAATTGATCCGTGGACAAAGGGTTCTTCAAAAGAGCAAGGCTAAACGATATGCTGTGCCATTGATTAATATACTGATAGCAGCAGTCTTAGCTTATGGAATATATAATGTTCCTTCTGTGTTTCTAACAAACATAGATTGGGGATTTG
Source organism: Bacillus sp. ZZV12-4809 (assembly GCF_009849585.1). Classification (GTDB taxonomy): domain Bacteria; phylum Bacillota; class Bacilli; order Bacillales; family Cytobacillaceae; genus Cytobacillus. The sequence goes on along the minus strand of NZ_VCRN01000009.1, from coordinate 48,847 downwards.
TTAAAGTTTGGGCGCCTATAACAATGTTGATTGCTGCATGGACTGTGTTAACAGCAATTGTTTTATTCTGTCTGTACTTATCTCTTATCTATGTGTTTCCTATGGAGAATAATAACAAAAACCTATTCCCTTTATTCATCTTAAGTGTAACAAGTGGATTTGGGAACGCGATGATAATATTTATCATTAATGAGGCCCTAAATCGTTCCAATAACTCCAATTTAGATTTGTTTTTGTATTTCTTTATTGGAATCCTTGTATATGTATTTGCACAGAAGCTTGTACGTACACAATTAATTACTCTTACAAATAATCTTATTTATCAAAAGAGGGTTACATTATTAAATCGAATACTCAACACTCCATATGAAAATGTGGAAAGAATGAATACTGAAAAGATACAAACTACCTTAAATAATGATACAGAAGCTATAAGCAATCATGCTCCTACTATTATTACAGGGTTGACTGACTCCATTACCCTTATATGCTGTCTCGTGTATTTGGGGGTTATAAATATTTACGGCCTTCTTATTTCTATTGGGGTAATCCTACTTGCCGCAGGTATGTACTATATAGCAGGACGGTCAGCAAACAATTTGTGGGAGAGGACCCGAAACATTCAGAACATATTTTTCAGATACATTAATGATTTAATTGGCGGGTACAAAGAGTTAAGTATTGGAGAGAAAAAGCGCAACGAATTTGAGGACGATATGAAGGAAAGTTGTGAGGAATATAAAGAGAAAAGGATTAAAGGCGGACTGAAATTTGCTAATGTTTTCATAATCGGCGAGCTTCTTTTTGTCTTGGTAATTGGTGCTGTTACATTCCTTTTTCCTTTAATGTTTAAGCATATTCAAAGTGAGTTTTTACAAAGTTATGTATTCGTGTTCCTTTATATGACTGGACCAATAAACAGTATCCTTCATGCAATACCTAATGCCATTCAAATGCAAATAAGCTGGAAAAGAATAAACGAATTTCAAAACAATTTATCTTCAATGGAGAGGGAATATCCAAACACTCCTTTCGGTGTAGATAACACTAATAGCATCAATATAAAAGTAAGTGAAGTAGGGTACCAGTATGATAAAAAAAATCGTGATTCTTTCCATGTAGGGCCGTTTAATTGTGAATTTAAGTCTAATGAAATCACATTTATTACAGGTGGAAATGGCAGTGGGAAATCGACGTTTGCAAAGTTATTAACGGGCTTATATGTCCCGGATCAAGGAAAGATTCTCGTGAACGATAAGGAAATCGGCAGTGACGAGTTAGGAGAATTATATTCTGCTATATTTAGTGACTATTACTTGTTTAAAAAAGTGTATGGAGTAGATTGCTCAAAGAAAAGACAGAAGATTGAAAAATACTTAAAAAAGCTGCGTATGGATCAAAAGGTAAGTATAGAAAATGGGACATTAAGTACAACTAAATTATCCACCGGCCAAAGAAAGAGACTTGCTTTATTAATAAGCTATTTAGACGAGAAACCGATTTATCTATTTGATGAATGGGCAGCAGATCAAGATCCGGAATTCAGGCATCTTTTTTATATGGAGATACTCCCTGAATTGAAAGAGGAAGGTAAATGCATCATAGCCATAACTCATGACGATCGTTACTTCTATGTCGCTGATCAAATAATAAAGATGGAAAGGGGCCAGGTGATTGAGTTAACAGACAACTCTAGGAGTGAAGCTTTTTACAATCAAAAGGAGGAACTTGCTAATGGCTAAATTGGATAAACAAAATGTAGAGGACATAGTAAGTTTAACCCCAATTCAAAAGGGGATTTTGTTTCATTATTTAAAAGAACCCCAAAGTGATGAATATTTTGAGCAAATATCTTTAAGAATTGAAGGATCCATTGATGTAGAAATGTTTAAAAAGGCATGGAATATAGTGGTTCAGACAAATGAACAATTAAGAACAGTTTTTCGCTGGGATAAAGTCAAAGAGCCGATTCAAGTCGTGCTAAAAAAGCATGAGCCGAAAATTTCCTACTATGATTTTAGGAAGACAGAGCCATTAAATAATAGGAGTAATGTACAAGCGGTCAAAAAAGAGGATATGAAAAAGAAATTTGACCTTCGCTATGTACCGTTTCGGATCACACTTTGTAAATTAGAAGAAGATGTTTATGAGTTGATTATAAGTAATCATCATATTTTATATGACGGTTGGAGTAATGGAATTATTCTTAAAGAATTTTTACAGGCTTATGAGAGCCTGGCGAATTTAACAGAAATAAATATTCCAAATAAAAAGAAGTATAAAGACTTTGTTAAATTTATTACTAGTCAGGACAAAAATGAGCAGAAGGTGTTTTGGGAAGAGTATCTGAATGGATTCGATAGCCCATCGATGTTAGAACAAAAAAGAGCTAGAACAGACGTTAATCGCAGTGATAGACATATCAGCATTAATTTATCGAAAAAAAAGCTGGATGAGTTTTCGAAAACAAATCAAGTTACACTTGCATCCTTAATTTATACAATCTGGGGATTGGTTCTGCAAAAGAATAACAGGACGAATGATGTTGTTTTCGGGACCACATTATCAGGCAGAGCAGGAACATTCTCAGGAATAGAAAATATGGTGGGACTATTCATTAATACTTTACCGTTGCGGGTGACCAAGAAATCTGGTGACACTTCTGCTGATTTAGTTAAGTCTGTTAACAAAACGATTCTTGATTGGGAAAGATATGGACATACACCGTTACCAGATATTAAAAGATATAGTCAGATAAATGATAGTACAGAACTATTTGATTCTATTGTTGTTTTTGAAAACTATCCTTTGGATCAAAAGGTTTTAAATAAGGAATCTGCTATTTCATTTCACTCGTATTCAGCATTTGAAATGACCAATTATGAATTAACAATAAGTGTAATTTCTTTAGAAGATATTGAGGTTACTTTTAGTTATAATGAGCAACTGTTTAAAGATGATTTCATTGAAAATTTATCTAATAGTTTTAAAATAATCACTGATCAAATTTTGCAAAATAAACCATTAGATGAAATCGAAACTGTATCTAAGGAAGAAAAAAATGTTATCTTGAAGAATTTTAATAATACCTCAAAACCTGCGAATTTAGCCTTAACTGTAACTGAAATGTTTAAACAACAGGTGAACCGTACACCGGATCAAGCAGCAGTGGTATATAAGGACCAATCTCTTACCTATTCAGAATTAGATCATCTAACAAATAAGTTATCACATACTTTGTTAAGTAATGGAGTCTCAAAAGGTGACATAATTGGAATAATGACCAATCCTTCAATAAATATGATTGCAGGAATTCTGGCTATTATTAAGTCTGGAGCTGCATACATGCCTATAGATCCTCAAAATCCTGAGGATCGGACAAAGCATATGCTTCTGGATACTAATTGCCGTTTTTTATTAACAGATACGGATTCTGTAAAAGGCAATGATTATATTTTTGAAGACTTCCATAATACTTTATTGTGTTTAGATGATGAGAATAACTATTCTTCGTACTCAGAAAGTCCAACTATAGATTTGACCGGATCCGATTTATTCACAGTATTTTACACTTCAGGGACTACAGGAAAACCAAAAGGAGTATTGATCGAACATAAAAACGTAATAAATGTAGTTGAGTGGTTTGGGAATACGTATGAAATGGGAAAGGGTAAAAACCTTTTGCAATTAACAAATTATGTGTTTGATCCAAGTGTGGAAGACTTTTTTGGAACATTATTATTTGGCTCTACATTACATATTGCTGAGGGAGATTTAATACAGAATACAGATAGTTTTTGTGAATATGTAAATAAGCATCAGATTCATATTATTAACTTTATTCCAACTGTCCTCAAAGGTTTATTGTGCCATGACCGAAAACTCCCCAGCTTGAAGACAGTCATCTCAGGTGGTGAAGCACTTGAAGAGTCTTTAAAGGATGAATTAATTCAAAGGGGTTACGATTTATATAATAATTATGGTCCAACGGAGACAACAGTTGATGCCTTAAGTAAAAAGTGTACACCAGGAAAAGTAACATTAGGTAAACCTGTATCTAATGTTAGATGCTATGTTATGGATCAAGACAGGAACTTAAATCCTATCGGAGTATCCGGGGAATTATATATTGCTGGATCTGGTGTTGCCAGAGGATATCTGAACCTGGAAAAAACGACTGAAGAGAGTTTCTATACTGATCCTTTTTATCCAAATGAAAGAATGTATAAGACAGGTGATATAGCAAGGTGGCTGCCAGAGGGAGAGATTGAATTTCTTGGAAGGGCAGATCAGCAGGTTAAAATTAGAGGTTACAGAATTGAACTTGGGGAAATCACTCATTCACTCCTGATACAGAAAAATATTATAGATGCGACAGTAATTGATTGGGAAAACCAGTACGGGAATAAGGTTCTTTGTGCTTACGTTGTGTCAGATCAGGAAGTTAATGTACAAGAAATAAAAGAACAATTAAAAGAAAAATTACCTGAATATATGGTGCCACACTATTTTATTCAAATAGATAAAATACCTTTAACATCAATCGGGAAAATTGATAGAAAAAATCTTCCCGAACCTGCTATGGATATAAATAAAGTATTTACTCCTCCTATAACTAATATAGAAAAAGAGCTGGTGGAAATATGGTCGTCCGTCCTTGGCATCGATCAAAAAGAAATCAGTACAAGTGATAACTTTTTTGAACTAGGGGGAGATTCGATTTTAAGCATTCAAATAGCAGGCAGGTGCATACAAAAAGGAATAGAGATGTCTGTAAATAAAATGTTTCAGTATCCTACTATTTCAGAATTAGCCAATGCTGTAAATTGGGTGGGAAAAGAAGAAAAAGATGTCCAAGCTGCTATATCGGGAGAGGTCTCCTTAACACCGATTCAAAAGTGGTTTTTCAATCAAAATATAAGGAACTGGCACCATTGGAATCAATCTATATTGCTGGAAACAGGTGCAGATATAGAGCCTGAAAAACTTAAGCTAAGTCTAATAAAGCTTACTGAATATCATGATAGTTTCAGACTTAGATTTCAGCAAAAAGAGAATAAGTGGGTACAATGGTACGCTGAAGGCCAGAGTCATATACTATTCAACGAATATGACATGGAAAATCAAGCTGTCAACATGGAAGAAGTTATTAACGAATTGCAGTGTGGATTAAATATAACTGAAGGCCCATTAATACGTGCAGCCTATTTTAAATATGGCAGTAAGACAGAAGGTAAGCTGTTTATTACGGCTCATCATTTAGTAGTAGATGGTTATTCCTGGAGAATTATTTTAGAAGATTTGCATAATATATACGGTCAATTAGATGTCAAAGGAGAAGTTCAACTGCCGGCGAAAAGCATCTCTTTTAAGGAATGGTCTGAAAAACTTTATGAGTTTGCCAATTCAACAAAGTTGAAAAATGAAGTTGAATATTGGAAGGAGCAAATCCCACCTTCTCTAGATCCTATTCCGATTGATTTCAAAAATGGACCTAACGATGAGAAATCGGCTAATACTCTTTCTTATACATTAACTGCAAATGATACTGATTATCTCCTTCATAAAATACATGATTCGTTTAATACAAGAGTTGATGACATCCTTCTTTCCGGCTTGTCTCAAACACTTGGGAATTGGAGTGGGAAAACACTCGTTGATTTGGAGGGGCACGGCAGAACTCCATTACTTAAAGAGCATGATACTTCTCGGACAGTTGGCTGGTTCACTTGTGTATATCCTATGGTGCTGGGAGATTTACATTCCAATAATCAGACTGATGGCTTGATCATGCAAACTAAAGAGAGGTATAGAAATATACCAAATAGTGGTGTCGGCTTTGAGATACTGCAATATTTATCTAGTGAAGAGATTCGCAGTGAAATTCTTTTAAAGCCTAAGGCACAAATTAGTTTTAATTATCTCGGCCAATCAAGACAGATTTTTAAAGACAAAAACACCTTTAAGATTAGTGATGTGAACTCTGGCATAGCGCGTGATCTGAAGGGACTAAGAAGTCATCTGATAGATATAGATTGTATGATAGTAAATGGACAGCTGCGCATAGATTGGAAGTATAGTGAAAATACCCATAAAAAAGAAACAATTGATACGTTAGCTAACGAATATATTAATCGATTGAGAGAAATCATTCATTTCTGTAAAAGTGTTCATAACACTCATTTTACTCCAACCGATTTTCCATTAGTCTCAATAAATCAAAAACAAATCGATTACTTATTTGATAAGTTCTCTTCTATTGAGGATATCTTGTCATTATCCCCTGTGCAGAAAAGCATGGTATTCCATAATATCTATTCACCGGATTCTTCTGTCGCGGTGGAACAAACTATTTTTTCAATTATTTCCGATTTAGATGTTCAAGTCTTTAAAGAGGTTTGGCAAACATTATTGAATCGCCACGAAAGCCTTAGAGCGTCCTATCATTGGGAAGATTTAGAAGAACCTGTCCAAGTTGTACACAAAGATTTGGATGTGCCTTTTAAGTTCTTTAATTGGAGCCAGTATACTGAATCAGAACGCTCGGATTTATTAGAAAAATATATAGAAAAAGATCGCCAAACTGGTTTTGATATTTCAAACCCGCCTTTAATGAGAATAACCGTTATTCAAGAAGGGGACCAGGCTTTTGAGGTAATTTGGACTCATCATCATTTGCAGCTGGATGGTTGGTGCAATAGCATCCTTCTTAAGGAAATCGGAGAGTTATATAATGCATACTGTGCAGGTGCAGAAATTGACTTGGGTGATGCAGTACCATATAAAGAGTATGTAAAATGGTTATGCAAGCAAGATGATCATAATCTGGAAATATTCTGGAAAGAACAATTGAAAGGTTTTAAAACTCCGCTGCGTTTTGGTGATATTTTCACAAAAAAAGCAGAAGTAACGAACAGTCCAACATATGGTGACGTTATTTTTAATATATCAAGTAAAAAGAAAGAGGAATTACAGAATTTTGCTAAAGATCATAAGTTAACACTAAGTACCTTGATCCAGGGAGCATGGGCTATTTTATTAAATCAATATTCGAATGAAAGTGATGTAGTCTTTGGAGTGACATCATCAGGAAGGCCTGCTGACCTGAACAGGTCAGATCAGATGATTGGGTGCTTTATGAACACGTTGCCATTCCGTACAAAACTCCATCAGAACATGAGTCTCACTTCATGGTTAAAAGATTTACAGCTTAAACTGGTTGAGATGCGGCAATATGAGCATGCATCGCTTGCTGACATTCGCAAATGGAGTGAAGTTCCAAGAAATTCTGCTCTATACGACCTTTATGAGAGTATTGTGATTGTTGAGAATTACCCCTTTGATGAGGCTTTAAAAGATGGTATTGGCAAATTGCAAGTAGAGTCTGTCCGAGTGGAAGAGCAAATGGACTATCCGATTGTATTATATTGTAACCTGCAGCCAGAATTACATTTTAAACTTCTTTATGATAGAAGGTTCTTAAATGAAAAAGAGGCGCGTCAACTTATTACGCATTTAACCAATATTTTATGGGAGATGATGAGAGGGCATGACATAAAAATGAATGACATAACCATGCTTTCTGAATATGAAAAATCATTTCTATTAAAAGAGAATAATCAAACTCATTTAGATTACCCTCATGCATGCTTTCATGATTTATTTGCAGAACAAGTAAAAAAGAGAAATAACGAGCCTGCGGTGATACAAGGCGATCAAGTACTTACTTACAAAGAAATGGATACTTTATCAAATCAACTGGCACATAAATTGATAAGGGAAGGTATCGGTCCTGATAGTCCGGTCGGAATTTACCTTGAAAGATCCCCGAAAATGGCTGTTTGTATACTGGCTATTTTAAAGGCAGGGGGAGCATTTCTGCCGATTGATGCTGATTATCCTGGTGACAGAGTGAATCTAATGCTAACTGATGCAAAGGTACCGATTCTATTAAGTCAATCCTCCCTTGTGGAAAAGGTGCCAGTGCATGATGGCAACACTATATTGATTGACAAAGAATGGGACACATTAGAACTAGAACCGAAACATACGCCAAACACTGAAGTGAAGCCTGATAACCTGGCTTATGTCATTTATACTTCAGGTTCATCTGGGAAGCCAAAAGGGGTGATGATGCCTCACGAAGCGGTAGTTAGTCATTCAATTGATATAATAAACCAATTTAATCTGGTACCAGAAGACCGGGTGCTTCAGTTTTCATCTATAAGCTTCGACATATCTTTGGAGCAAATTTTCTCCACATTCGCTGCAGGAAGTACTTTGGTATTCAGGGATAAAGATTTATGGACACCAAGCCAGTTTTCAAAAAGGTGTGCTGAACTGGATTTATCTGTTATAAATCTACCAACCTCCTATTGGGCAGAAATTGTACAGGCCTGGCATTCCAGACCACAAGAGATTCCAGACTGTAACTTAAAAATAGTAGTTGTTGGCGGTGAGCAAATGCCAGCAGAGAAAGTTAAGTTATGGGAACAAATGAAGTTAGAGCATGTGAACCTTTTAAATGCTTATGGACCTGCAGAAACGGCTATGACAAGTACACTATATAAAGTATCTGGCAATGGGACTAAGAGTGGAGACTTAAAATTTATCCCTGTCGGAAAACCGCTGGCAAACAGAAGAATTTATATTCTCAACGATCAATTAAAGCCTGTTCCAGCAGAAGTAAAGGGCGAAATTCATATTGGGGGCATACCATTAGCAAGAGGCTACCTGAATAAACCGCAAATGACACAGGATAAGTTTATAGAAGATCCCTATCATACTGGATATGGTTCCAAATTATATAAAACGGGTGATATTGGTAAAGTTCTTCCTGATGGCAATATTCAAGTATTGGGCAGAAAAGATGATCAATTAAAAATACGAGGCCATCGAATTGATATTGGAGAAATTGAAGCAACTCTTAGTCAATATAAACAATTTACCGAAGCAGTAGTAGTTGCTAAAGAGCGTGATACTGGGGAAAAGTATCTTGTCATGTTTTACGTAACGTCTTCTAACGATATTGACAAGGCTAGTATTAGGACGTTACTTGCTAAAAAGGTACCTGAGTATATGATCCCTTCATTCTTTTTAAAAATGGATAAGTTCCCTTTAAGTCCTAATGGTAAGATTGACCGTAAAGCACTTTCTGCTATGAAGGTTGATGTCGACTTTGCTGAGCAGGTTCAAAAACCAACTAATGAGATTCAAAAAAGGTTACTCGATATATGGGAGAAAATACTTGGGATTAAAGGAATAGGCATCAATCATCACTTCTTTGAAGTTGGCGGACAATCACTCAGTGCGATTACACTAGTGTCAAAGATCAACATGGAATTTGGGGTTGAACTGCCTCTTGCAGATGTGTTTGAGTCTCCTACAATAGCAGAGTTATCGCTAATTATTGAGAAAACTAAAAAGGTTGATAATAAATATCTGCCAATTACATTAGTGGATAAAAAAGCATACTATGAAGTCTCTCCTGCCCAGAAAAGAATGTATATAGTTGATCAGCTGGCTGATAAGAATATCAGCTATAATATCTCCGGGGCAGTAGTTCTTGAGGGGGATGTAAACGCATCTCATATAGAAAAGACTTTCCAAATGTTAATAAACCGTCATGAAAGCTTAAGAACTTCATTTGATCAAGTTAACGGGGAAGTTGTACAAAGAGTTCATGATGAGGTTTCCTGGTCAATGGAACACTTTGTTTCCGATGAAGAGAACATCTCAGAGGTTATTGAAAGTTTTATAAGGCCATTTAATTTAAATGATTGTCCTTTATTTAGAGTAGGCTTAATTAAGGTGTCATCTGCTAAATTCGTTTTAGCATATGATATGCATCATATTATAGCAGACGGACTTTCAGTTGCAGTGCTGATAAGGGAATTTGCCAGCTTATACGAAAATCAGGAATTACCTCCTATAAATATTCAATATAAGGATTTTTCATCATGGCAAAATGAACTAATTAAATCTGGTTATTTTGACAAACAAAAACACTTTTGGCTTAAAACCTTCTCAGGTAATATACCATTGTTAGATCTGCCGACAGACTTTACTAGACCAGAGTCAGCATTGTCTAAAGGAGATAGCATAAGTTTCCGCTTAGATTCAGATTTAAGCAAGAGACTTAAGCAGTTCTCAAAAGAAAACGGAGTAACTTTATACACACTTTTACTTTCTGCATTTACTATTCTTCTTGCTAAACACAGCGGTCAAGATGATATTGTCGTTGGTACTCCAGTTGCTGGAAGGACACAGGCTGAAATGAAAAGTGTTGTGGGCATGTTTGTAAATACCTTGCCACTTAGATCTAACCCAAAGGACAACTTGCAGCTTGGTGAATTTATTAAGAAGGTTGCTGCATCTACTGTTGAGGCCTTAGAGAATCAGGATTACCCTTTCGAGATGTTAGTTGACGATTTAGATATTTTAAGAAGTTTGAACCATCATCCATTGTTTGATGTGATGTTTGCGTTTGAGAATGTTGATAACGCACAAGCAGATGTGAAAGATTTTGAAATTAAGCCATTTGATATTTCTAGTAAGTCAAGCAAATTTGATTTAGAGCTTAAGGTAACTGAACAAGATAAGCAATTGCAATTTGTCTTGGAATACAATAAAGGCTTATTTGCTGCCAGCAGTATATCAAGAATGGCTAATCATTTATTGATCATTTTAAACCAAATAGCAGATGACCCTAAAAAGAAAATAGGAGCGGTTAATTTAGTTACACCTGAAGAGAACTATGTCATAGAAAGGGTTAATGATACAGAATATAATTTTCCGTCTGAAAAAACGGTGAAGCAGCTGTTTGAAGAACAAGCGATTAAACATTCTTCCCGTGTAGTCCTTGTTACTAGCGATGGTGAACTAACATATAGTGAATTAAATAAACAGGCTAATAAACTAGCCCATACCTTAATTAGTAAAGGATTCGGCCCAGACAAAGTAATTGGCCTCTATGCTCAGCCATCTGTTGAGTTGATGGTGGGCTTACTAGCCATTATTAAAACGGGTGCTGCCTATCTTCCAATTGACCCAGAGTTTCCGGATTACCGCATTTCACTTATTTTGGACCAAAGTCGACCTCAAGTGATATTGGCTCAGTCTCACTTGCTAAATTCGTTAGATAGTAAATATCAGGTTTTGGAATTAGAAGATGAAAGCATATATACAAATGATAGTTCAAATCCGGCAAATCGAAGTACCAGTGATAACAATCTATATGTGATTTATACTTCTGGTACTACCGGGGTGCCAAAAGGAGTACCTATAAAGAACAAAAGTGTTGTTAACTATATAACCTGGTTCTCTAGAGTCGCGTCATTGTCTTTTACAGATAAGACCATACTATTATCATCGTTTGCATTTGATTTAGGCTACACAAGTCTTTATAGCTCGTTACTGAATGGCAGTGAACTTCACTTGCTGACCAGAGAGGAGTATTCCATCCCTGACAATCTCTTAAAGTATTTAGCCGATAGAAATATTAGCTATATTAAACTTACTCCTTCACTATTTACTCACATTGTAAATAGTAATTCTCTTAATAAATATCAAAGTGAATTAGACTTAAAAATGGTCGTCTTAGGTGGAGAGAAGTTATCTTCAAGAGATGTTCTGAAATTCAGCAATCTCTATCCGAATACACATATAATGAACCATTACGGCCCTACAGAAAGTACAATAGGTTCTGTTGCAAGGATCATTAATTTTATGCACACTAAAGAACAATTAGTTGAAGGAATTATTGGACAGCCAATTGATAATACTCAAGTTTATGTGCTTGATAAAATTGGAAATGTGTTGCCATTGGGAGTAAAGGGTGAGATATGTATAGCTGGTATCGGAGTGACCGAAGGATACATCAATGATTCTGCGTTAAATACAGAAAAATTTATTAAGTTAAATAAAAAAGGAGAACAGACATGTCTCTATAAGACAGGGGATATTGGAAGGTTAACTCATGATGGTCAAATTGAATACTTCGGCAGGATGGATAACCAAATAAAAATTAAAGGGTATCGAGTAGAGCTTGAGGAAATCATAACCGTTCTCAAACAACACTCTGCTGTCAGAGATGCAGTAGTTGTACCGATGTTACAGGATGATAATAGGGAACAAGAACTTGTCGCTTACATGGTATTGACAGAAGAAGAGGACGGAACCGGTGTCAGAGAGTTTCTTTCTCAATCTCTGCCATATTATATGCGACCTTCTAAGTATATCCGGGTAAATTTAATACCGCTAAAACCGAATGGAAAGGTTGATGTCCGTGGTCTTTCACGGCAAATTGAAATGACATCAATTCCTTTACAAAGTGTTGAACCAACAGATCCGGTCGATTTAAAAATTTCAGATATTTGGAAGAAGATTTTGGATGTGGATAAAACAGGATTAAATGAATCATTTTTTGAACTTGGTGGGAACTCACTAAAATTAATGCAAGTAACAGTCGATATTCACAAAGAATTTAGAGTGAATATACCGCTTAGAGAATCATTTAAAAATCCGACCATTGCAGGAATGGGCAAGTTTATAAAAGACTCGCCCATAAATTCTTATAGTTCGATAGAACCTGTGAAAAATAAAAGATTTTACGATCTTTCATCTGCACAGAAGAGAATGTACGTCCTGCAGCAAATGGAAGGTGTTGGGACAGCCTATAACATGCCTAGGGCTACACTTTTAGAAGGAGAACTTTCTCTCACTGAGTTACAAAGAGCTTTAAATGAGCTTATAAGTAGAAATGAAGCTCTCAGAACATCTTTTAAAATAGTTAATGGGGAACCGAAACAACATATAACAGATGAAGTTAAGGTTGAAATTGAAGTAATAGAAGCAGGAGAGAGCCCACAAAGCTTTAATTCTAGTCTGGAACATTGGTTTGAGGATTTCATACGGCCATTTGAGTTACACGCGGCCCCTTTGATTAGAGTCAAATTGATTCAATTATCATGGGATACCCATATGCTGCTTACAGATATGCACCATATCATATCAGATGGGCATTCAGTGAATGTTATGCTAGAGGAACTAGCATACTTGTACGAAGGTAGGTTACTGCAGGATAAGACCATTCAATATAAGGATTTTGCTGTTTGGCAGAATAAATTCCTCCAGTCTCCTGAAGCGAATAAGCAAAAGGAATACTGGTTAAGCGATCTTTCTGGAGAGTTACCAGTATTAAATATTCCAACAGACTACCCGAGACCGGAGCTTCAGAATTTCGAAGGTGAGAGTTTGACATTTAATATGGGTATAGATCTGAAGAAGCGATTAGAAGAATTTTGTTACAATGCAGATATCACAATGAATATGTTAATATCTGCTGCTTACAGTATTCTGCTATCGAAATACACATCACAGGAAGAAATTGTAATTGGTTTACCCATTATCGGGAGAGGCCATTTTGATACACAAAATATGATTGGTATGTTTGCAAATACGATTGTATTGAGAAGTTTTCCGGAAAAGAATAAGACCTTTGAGAAATTCTTATTAGAGGTGAAAGACAAACTAATCAAAGCATACGACAACCAGGACGTTCAGTTTGATATGTTATTAGATATGTTAGATATCAGGAGGGAAAATGGCAGAAACCCTATCTTTTCTACTATGCTGGCATTGCAAGATGATGCTGGGCTTAACAGATTTATAGGTGATATTAAGTTAACACCTGTTCAATACCATCATAAAATATCTAAATTTGATTTTTCACTCTATGTAGACATAGGAGAAAACATTGAATTTGAATTGGAGTATGCAAAAAAATTATTTAAGCATGAAACTATAGAAAAGTTTGCTAAAGATATTTTCTTTATTTTGGAAACCGCAGTAACCAATCAGGATATTAAATTGAAAGATATTGATGTTGATAGTTTAATAGTAAGAAATCAAGAGATTGAAGAGGTCATGTTCAAATTCTAAATATCACATAAAATAACAAAGACCCTATAAAGTTTATTAACTTTATTAGGGTCTTTTAAGTATGGGGAAGCTAAAGCAAATTACAAGTAGGAGAAGATATAGCCACGTGATATGTGCATTACGTAAGTGAACTTGAAATTGAGTGATTCTCCTTCTCATTTGCTTGATGTTGCCGAAAGCGTAGGAAAAATTAATGAAAGTATTATGGATGAGATACCTGATGTGGTAATTGACATCAGACACAAGCTGATCGAAGATGGTGAGCGCTCAGAAACGATCAGGGATAGTATGACTCAATTGTATAACTGGAAGGGAGAAGCCCAAAGAACGCGCAAGTCAATGGTCGGCAGATTTCTTCCTGGAACCTCTAAAAAGATCCATCGATTGGCAGGCAAACGGTATGATATAATCCAAACAAGAAAGAGGCTGGATTCGCTCATGCGAGCTGATTAATTTCTGTCCGAAGGGGTAGGAGGATCCTTTTACTGGTTTTGGCAGCGCTAATTCTGCAGGGATGTAATGATATGCCTATGGATGAAAAAGAAGAGATCGTAGGAAAGTCCACAGAATCTGCAGTTCTATTTTAAGGAGCAAAAAGCGTGGGACGTTGTAATCAATGAGCATGAGTTCACAGATCGTACATATGGGTCAGAAATATTTCTTTTCGGATATGAGAAGGGAATAAAGACAACCGGGTTCATGCAATGGTCAATTTTGCTGAAGGAAAATATGAAGTTTCATTAATTAAATTTGCCGAAGATAAGTAAGTATTTTCATCTCAACTATATTCCATTAATAGTAATACTATATCAGAGCCCGGTTTTATCCGGTGTTCTTTTTTGTTTTAAAAGAATTCGAATAGATTTTGTTTTTGCTTGTAAGAAACAGAAAATGGTTAATTTAGTTAATAAATGATAAAATAAGCAGTTGTAAACCCTCAAGAAACGGGGTCATACCATGAAATCCTACTGGCTATGGATCTTACTAAACTTAATTGTGTGGCCATTTGCCATCGCCTATCTACAACTTCCTGTAAATCAATTACCAGCATACATATTGGGAGCAGCCCTTTACTTCCTGCTCTTTTTTATCGTTCCTATGTTTCAAAAAAAGCTTAATTTATTATTGCTCATCCTATGCACGAATACGATCATAGCAGCAGCAATCCTATTTCCCTACAATCACGACTTTAACCCTTTTCTCATTCTGATTATATCCATGCTAATCGCCGAGGGCTTTTATCGCCTGCCGCTTCGGTACAGCATAGGGAATGGGATACTTGGAGTACTGAGTTTAGAAATCACGGCTATATATAGTAATCTTGATATTTCTCATCAAATTTTTATAGCTATTTACATTCTTTTTTTCTTCCTAGCCCTCATCCATTATAAAAAAATGAAGAACCAGCTAATCGATCTGGCCGCAAGGTATGAGGCCATTTTGGGTGAGTTTCGTGATGTAAAGAGGCGAGCAGTCTCAGAGGAGGAGCTGGCCAGGCAGGAGGAGCGGGTGCTGATTGCCCATGAAATCCATGATTCGGTTGGCCATAAGCTGACAGCTCTCATCATGCAGCTGGAAATGTTTCGGCTCCAAGCCTCTAAGCAGGAACAGGAACGAGTGGAATCATTAAAGAAACTGGCGAATGAAAGCCTTGATGAAACACGCAGGGCTGTCAAATGCCTGAAAGCTAACGACACCGGCGGCCTTCCAGGCATCCTGCGTTTAATTCGTAAGCTTGAGCTCGAAAACATGATGCACATCCATTTCTCTGTCAAATACGGGGCCTTTTCCGCTCCGCTGACGGGTGAACAATCCTTTGTGATCTACAGATCCGTCCAGGAAGCATTAACCAACATCATGAAGCATTGTGATGCAAAAGAAGCAGACATCACCTTCGAAGCACCCGGCGGCAGCATCTTCCGATTCGAAATACGGAACCCGGTAACCGGAAAAAATACCTATCACGAAGGCTTCGGACTAAGTCAGATGCGGCAGCGTTTAGAGAAACATAATGGCGGATTAAAAGTGTACCAAACCGAAGGACACTTCATAGTTAACGGATATATTAAAATAATTTCGCACTCATAAAGGCTCTTAAGAGGTTAATCAAGTATTATCACTGAGTTGATTGAAGCGTAAGGCGCGAGATTCCAACGGGAGCAGCGGGACAGCTGAGACCCCACAGACGCAAAGTGTCGAGGAGGCTCAGCGCCCGCCTCGTGGAAAGCGAGTGCCTGGAGCGGAAATCAACGGGAAACATTCAAAGACATTCTATGAATAGAGGTGACAGCCATGATTCGAATCCTCCTAGCCGAAGACCAGGTAATGGTCAGACAAGGCTTAAAAATGATGATCGAAACCGAAGAAGAATTCAAAGTAACAGGAGAAACAGACAACGGCAAAGAAGCCATCGCCCTCTGTGAAAATAGTCAATTCGACATTGCCATCCTCGATATCCGCATGCCTGTCATGGATGGACTAAAAGCGGCGAAGATCATCCAATCCCGCTGGCCCCAGACAAAAATCCTCATGCTGACAACCTTCGATGACGATGATTATGTCATGGAGGCACTCCGGATTGGCGTGAGCGGCTACATCCTAAAAAACGGTGACACGGACTCACTGCTCCGTTCAATCAGGAGTGCACTAAAGGGCGGCTTATCCATAGAAGAAGGGGTTGCTGCAAAGGTCGTTCCCCAACTAATGAAACAGCAGGACAGCAAGGAACCTGATCCATCCCTAACACCAAGAGAGCGAGCTATCCTTAAATGCATCGGGGAAGGTCTCAGCAATAACGAAATTGCGGATCAGCTCGCCATTTCAGTCGGCACCGTGAAAAACAACACAAGCCAGATACTAGCGAAATTAGATTTAAGAGACCGGACGCAGCTCGCCATCTATGCGATCCGCCATAACCTTGTTTAAATTTTAATTAAAATGATTAAAGTAATGGTGAAATACATAACTCGTGACGGGAGACAGTAGTGAAGCTGTTTCCTTTTTTATATCCTGAATGTATCAACTCAGCAAAAGGAGTGCGAAACCATGCTCGAAACAGTCAAACTGACGAAAAGCTATAAAGATAAAAAAGTAGTGGATGAAATTAACCTATACCTGAACGCGGGGGAATCAGTCGGTCTGCTTGGACCGAACGGAGCCGGCAAATCAACCACAATTTCCATGATGTCCTCCCTCATCCGGCCGACATCGGGGGATGTGAAGCTTGATGGAAAAAGCACGATTCAAAACCCTTCAGAACTTCGAAAAGTGCTGGGGGTGGTACCGCAGGAAATTGCCCTCTATGAGGAATTATCAGCATATGAAAACCTGAAGTTTTTCGGTAAAGCCTACCGGGTGGAGAAGGAGACCCTGGAGGTCCGCATACAGGAAGTACTGGACATGGTCGGTTTAAAGGATCGCCAAAAGGAATTGATCAAAACGTTCTCAGGCGGCATGAAACGAAGAATCAATATTGCCGCTGCCCTGCTGCATAATCCAAGAATTCTCATCCTTGATGAGCCGACTGTCGGCATTGATCCTCAGTCGAGAAACCATATTTTAGAGACCGTCCGGGAGTTAAACCAGACTCATGGCACGACCGTCCTGTACACGAGCCATTACATGGAGGAAGTCGAGCAATTATGCAATCGGGTCTACATTATGGACCATGGAAAAATTATCGCCACAGGCAGCAAGGAAGAATTGCTCAGTATTTTATCCAGTGAAGATACGATCAGGGTTCAACTCAGCAAAAGAAGTGATGTATTCACAGACAAAATTAAAGCCTTGCCGGACGTCCTTCAAGTGGAACAAACGAAAGAGGGTCTGCGCATTTTGGCGAAAAAGAATCACAGTTTGTTAAGCAGCCTGGTCCATGCTGCTGATCAGGAGGGCATGCAAATCATGAATTATCAAGTGGAAATTCCTAGCCTGGAGGACGTTTTCCTGCACCTGACAGGGAAGACGTTACGGGATTAAGGAGAGATGAAATCATGAGTACTTTTATTAAAAAAGATCTGCTGGTTTTCTGGAGAGACCGCAAAGAGATCCTTTTGGCCTTATTGCTTCCTGTCCTTATTATTGTCATCTTGAATTTTACCTTTTCCGGCCTTTTGAAGGATGAAGAAGCCATTCAGATCGATGTTTCGTTCATTCAGGAGGATGATGTTGAAAAGGGGAAGGAGCAGTTTGCAGCTGCGGTCGAAGAGAAGGGGATTCCTGCGGAAGAAAAACAAGCCATTTTGGCAGCGGCATCGGGTCTTGATCCTGTTGAGCTTTTACAGGAGTTCCTGAATAGCTCGGATTTGAAGGAATGGGTAACGGTGAAGGACGTACCCCGACAGGAAGCAGCCGAACAAGTGAAAAGCGGGGAACTGGATGCCCTTGTTTCAATTCCAGAAGGATTTACGTACGCAACGTTATCCCACCTGTTTTTAGGGGAAGCGTCCCAAGGGGCTTTTCATATTCAGGCTGAGGAACAATCGACAGAGGTCAATTCACTGCAGGAGATCATGCAGAACTTTGTCAATACACTTAATATGCAATTTGCTCTCGGGAAGCAAGAGGCTGAAACCTCTGCAGAACCGGTACTCCCGAAAGGCGGCAGGGAAGTGGTTGAAGGCGTGGATGGCGCTTCCGCTTATACCTTTGCCCAATACTTTACCATTGCCATTGGGACGCTGTTTGCTTTATTCATGGCCCAAACAGTCGCTTTAAAAACAGTAACAGAGAAACGGGAACAGGTATTCAATCGGATTATTTTAACCGATCGTCACCCGCTGTTCTTTTTACTAGGAAAATCGGTCTCGGCCTTTCTTCTGGCTCTTATGCAGTTCGCCATCACCCTGACAGCTGTTCAATTGCTGCTGGATGTATTTCCGGGTAAATCCTTCACCTTTTGGGCTGGAGTCACGCTGATCCTGATAGTCTTTGCCTTAACGGTCGGGGGATTGTCAGCCCTATTAACAGCCCTTACACTCCATTTGAACGATAGTAATTCAGCTAGCGGAGTATCTACGGTGATCATTATGGGATGTGGTGTTCTGGGCGGAAGCTTTTTCCCGCTTGATGGATTGCCGGAGCCGATCCAGAAAATCGGTGAATGGACACCTAATGGCCTGACTCAGACAGCGATTATTGAATGGGTTCAGTATACAGAATTCCATGATTTACTGTTCCCGATTCTTTTTCTTGCAGCTGTATGTATCATTTGTTTTGCCATTAGTTTGTCAATTTTTCCAAAAAGGGGGCGAAGCTAATGTATCCAGTGTTTTACGCTCAATTCTTAAAGGACAAACGAAAACCGCTTCTCATTCTGTTATTTATTGGACTCAGTATAGTGGCTACCCTTATCTTTGGAAATTCAGCATGGGGTTCCAAAACCTCTGTCAGCATTTTTGCTTCCGGGCCAAATGCCGGGGAAATTGAACAAAAGTGGGTCACGTTATTAAATAAAAATACAGATACGAAATATGAGATCTCGGACGAAGCAACGGCGCGCGAACAGGTAAGAGAGGGAAAAAGGGATGCGGCCATTCATGTAATGGAAGAGGATTATCGTGTCATTACAGCTTCAGATATGCCCAACATTCATCTGATTGAGCAGGAGGTTCATAAAGTTTTTACAGAAGAGGCGCAGCTTAAAGCTCTGGCGGGCACAGAAGAAAAAGCTGAATTAAGAGAATCAGTGGATCGCTTTATGGAAAATCCTCCTATGGCCGTTGGAATAAAAAGCCTGGATGGCGGGGAATTATCGAGCCATGATATGGGGACACAGCTCCTGTTCGGGTTCACTTTATTCTTAGCGATGTTCACGATTGGCTTTAAGGTGAATGGCATTAATGCGGATAAAGTCAGCGGGGTCTGGAATCGCCTGAACTTATCGTCTGTGAGTAAAATTAATTTGTATACCGGTCATTTGCTGTATAGCTTTATCATTGGATTTTTCCAAATGACGGTAGTGTTTTTACTATTTGATTATGTCATGAACTTTGAAATTGGCCCGCTTCCCATTATTCTGGTGATCGCAGCTGTCTTTACCTTAAGCAGTGTCAGCCTGGCTATGCTTCTTGCGGGTGTGGCCAAAACACCGGAAAAGTTTAATATGGTTTATACGTCCGTTATTCCGATTATCCCGATAATCAGCGGTGTCTATGTGCCGCCAGGGGTAATGGATAATCCGGTATTCACCTTTGCAGCTGGCTGGTTCCCAATGGGGTATGCAGTCGAGTCTATGATGGATGTGGCCCTTTTTGGTGCAGGCTGGAATGATATTCTCCTGCCGATTTCAATCATGCTGCTTATTGCCGTTTTGTATATGGGACTTGGGATAAACCTGGGGGAACGCGGCGGGCGCTAAGGCTGGGATGCTTTTCTTGGCACCGGGTGCAGCAGCTCATATCGCAATGCCGAAATGATCGTTTCTCATTTGTAAATTAAAAAGCAGCGGGACTTTATCGTATTTCCGATAGGGTCCGCTGCTTTTTTCCGTTGCTGCTTCATTTTCTTTTCTTCTTTTCCATTAACTCTTTTTTCAAGAAAACCTCAAACAGGAGGTCAATCAGCATGACAAGCGTCGATCTGGCGGTTAAGTCGTATCCGGCATAGGTTACCCGCTGGACGTTCGCGCTTAGAGAATATTCTGTTAAGTTCGAGAGTGTGCTGTCCGGTGTATTTGTGATAGAGAGCGTCTGCATCGTTTTATATTTAACTTTTTCGGCGACTTTGGTTATCGTCTTTGTTTCTCCGCTCGATGAGATGAAGATAACCATGTCCTTTGGTTCCAGCATGTTCGTCAGGATGTCAATGATATGTGATTCGTAGACATATACAGTCGTCTTGTTCACTTGCATGAATAGCTTGCTGAAGTATTCACCCATCATTTTGGAAAGGCCGACTGCCACGATGATTACGCGGCTTGATTTTACCATTTGCTCAGCAGCCTTCTCAATTTCTTCCAGCTGGATGGATTCCAGGGTCTCATTCAAATCATGCCTGTAGCGAGCCAGAGGATTCGTTTCTGCTGGCAGACTTTCATCATCCATTCCCCTAAGTATATACTTCAGTTCCGTGAACCCCTCAAGGCCGAGCTTATGGCACATTCGTACGATGGTCGTAGTACTGACATTGTTTTCCGAAGCCATTGCTGTCAGGGGCAGGTGCTTTGCTTTTTCCAGGCTGGATTCAATATAGTAGAGTACGTGCTTCTCGGCATGTGTAAGTGAGGGAATGGCGTGAGCGAAGTGTTCTGTGACTTTTCCCATTGGAGCTCCTCTTTTGCATTGTTTTCCTGATTATATCACACCGTACAGTGCAATCTATACCCATTGATGTTTTAAGATTTATTAAATGTTGTACAATTGTACGCTGAATGTACAAAGAGAAGCAGCGGATTCATGTTAAAACTATAATGTAAGCGATTTTAGAAAAGGCTTTCTTGAAACTGAGTTGATTTGAAAGCGTTATTCATAGAGAAATAGATGAGGAGTGAAAAGACATGGAATTAAAGAACATGACTGACAAAAGTCTGCTCTTTTTCGATGTTGAGTGGGGAACCAAGGAAGAAGTCATCCGCCATCTGGTGGACGCACTTGACCGAAATGGCTGCCTTAGCTCAAAAGAAGAGTATTATCAGGCTGTAATGGATAGGGAACAGATTTCACCTACTGGCTTTGAAAAAGGGCTTGCGATTCCTCACGGTAAGTCTGCAGTTGTAAAAAAAGCTGCCTTTGCCGTTGCCCGTCTAAAACATAAACTGAATGAATGGGAAAGCATTGACCCGAATAATGAAGTTGAGCTTGTGTTCCTATTGGCGATTCCTAGCGCTGAAGCAGGATCTACTCATTTAAGCCTTCTATCTGAGTTAAGCACGCGTTTAATGAATGAAAGCTACTATCAGCGTTTAATGAGTGCAAATTATGCTGATCAATTCCTGGAAGCAATTGACCAGGTTGAGGAGAAGCAAGCACATTCAGAAGAGTATACAAAAACGGTACTGGCCATCACGGCCTGTGCAGCAGGCATTGCCCATACTTACATGGCTGCAGAGGCTTTGGAAAAGGCAGGAAGAGAAATGGGCATCCGTGTCATTACCGAGAAGCAAGGTGCCAATGGGCTTGAGGACCAGCATACAAAAGCCCTGATTTCTGAAGCGGATGCTGTTATCTTCGCAACTGATATCTCTCCAAGAGGAATGGAGCGATTCAATGGCAAGCCTTATGTACAAACAAAGGTTGCTGAACCTTTAAAGAGCGCCGGGGACATGATCAATCGTGCATTGAACAATCCGGATGGTGTGGTACAAGCTTCAGGTGAAGATGGAGATTCCGGCATGGATTCAGATGACAAAAAAGGGTTATGGTCTGAAATGTCACAGGCGATTCTGACCGGTATTTCTTACATGATTCCTGTCATTGTTGCGGCTGGTTTAATGATCGGGATTGCCAAGCTCGGAGCCATGCCATTTGGCTTGTCTGGAGAGATCCACGATGCAAAATATATTGAGCATTCGAATGAATTATTAGTTATCCTGCATCACCTTGATAAATTTGGGGGACTGATCTTTAAGTTCATGTATCCGATCTTCGGAGCGTTTGTCGCTTATTCACTGGCAGGACGTCCAGGACTTGTATCAGGTCTTATTGGCGGAGCATTCGCAGCAGGCCTTCACTACACGTTCTGGGGAGTAGAAGATGGAATCCCGTCTGGTTTCCTTGGAGCATTGATTCTTGGATTGGTTGCCGGTTATGTTTCCAGATTCCTGAATGAAAAAATCAAACTGCACAAAAATCTGCAGGCCATGAAACCGATGCTGATCATTCCGGCTATCAGCGTATTGACGATTTTCTTCCTGAATTTTTACTTTGTGGATCCTGTTTTTGGAGCCCTGAATACAACCATCAGAAATTATATTGAATCAGCACAAGGCTCAGGCACCTTATTCCTTTCCGCTGTTATCGCAGCGGCGACAGCATTTGACCTTGGCGGACCAATCAATAAAGCGGCAGGTGCGATTGCGATTGGCCTTGCCGCAGATCAGATTTTCCCGCTGACTGCAAGGGTTCTGGCGATTGTCATTCCGCCAATTGGTTTAGGTCTTGCGACGATTATCGATAAATATGTTGTTGGCAGAAGAGTCTTCGATGAGAATCTTCGTGTCACAGGTAATACATCACTATTGCTGGGATTTATCGCGATTAGTGAAGGAGCGATTCCGTTCATGCTACGCAACCCGCTGATCACCATTCCGCTTAACATTATCGGAGCCATCGTCGGTGTTATCACTGCTGTTGCACTTGGAGCCGTTCAATGGTATCCGCTGCCTGCCGTCTGGGGCTGGCCGTTAGTCGAAAATTTCTGGGCGTATTTCGCCGGATTGCTTGCCGGTGCCATATTCATCGCACTAAGCAATATCTTCATACGCTTCGCTCTTATCAAACGAAAAGAAGCAGCTAAGTAAAAAAACGAAAAAGGTGTCTGTTTATACAGGCACCTTCATCACTTTCATAGAACGATACACCATTCTGCAGGGAGGCTAGTCTGATGAAAAAACAAAAATATGTATATGTGGTCCCGCATTCCCACTGGGACCGGGAGTGGTATTTCACTATAGAGGATTCCAACGTCCTGCTTGCCGAGAATCTTGATCACCTTATGACAGTACTTGAAAATGATGAAGACTATCATGGCTATGTATTTGATGCTCAGGTTTCAGTTATTGAGGAATATTTACAAATCAATCCGGAAGACAAAGAGAGGATTCTAAGGCTAGTTACGGCTAAAAGATTATTCATCGGACCATGGTACACGCAGACCGATTCATTATTGGTCCATAAGGAATCCCTGATCCGCAACCTTTTATATGGAACGCGCATTGCCAATGAATTTGGACACAGTATGGAGGTAGGCTATCTGCCTGACATCTTTGGGCAAAATGCGTATTTGCCTTCCATTTTTACCGGATTCGGAATAGAAAACAGTATTTTGCAGAGAGGGATTTATACTGATCAGCTGGGAGAAGACTTGAATTTCACCTGGAAGTCACCGGACGGGAAAACGGTCAAAGCGAATAATATGTATTTCGGCTATGGCCCTGGAAAATTCCTTGCAGCGGATGAAAGCTATTACGAAGAACGCCTGCAGCCTATGCTTGAAAAATTGGCTGATCTGAATGGGAATACCGGACATTTGCTGCTGCCTGCAGGAGGGGACCAGGTGCTGGTGAGGGAACATTTCCCGAAAACGATTGAAAAGCTGAATGAAATGGATCCGGTACACGAGTTCATTCTTTCTGATTATGAAAGTTTCATGAAGGCTGCCTGGGAAAACGGGAGCTTCGAAAATGTGATTGAAGGGGAGCTTATCGCACCGCAAAAATCACGCATTCATAATACCATCCGCTCCCAGCGATATGACATTAAAAAGCTAAATGATGAGGTTGAACAAAAAATCCTTCACACGCTTGAACCGCTCGCCATGATCGGACTGACGCTTGGCTTGAAGTATCCTCAGAGATGGCTAGATCAAATGTGGAAGCAGCTATTTGATGTTCATGCTCATGACAGCATCGGCGGCTGCAACTCGGATGATACCAATTCAGACATCGTGCAGCGCCTTACAAAGGTTGGCCGAATTGCGGATGGACTGATCAATATTTTGAAAAAGCAGCTGACCCGGGCAATCAGTAAAAAGCTTGGGAAAGATAACCTGAACATTGTCTTTAATACACAGGCAAAGCCATATGCCGGTCCAGTTGAAAGTGTTATTTTCACGAAAGAAAAGGAATTTGCTGTTACTGATTTAGACGGCGATAAACTTCTCGTTTTTGTGGCTGAGCAGGAATACATCAGCGGCGGGAAGATGATTGTTGTCACTGCTGAGGGTGAGAAGGAAGTAGAACAGCCTGGATATTACCGCAATGCTGTATTAATTGACCTGGAAGGCGTCCCTCCAATGGGATACAAAACCTTATTGGTTGAAGAAGGTCTAAGTGGCAGTCCGGGAATGAGTCCTTCTCAAGATGCTCAGATTGAAAATGGATTCTATTCATTGCGTTTGAATGACGGCAGGCTTGAATTGCTGAATAAAGAATCAGGCATGGCACTAAAAGACTTTCTAAAGTTCGAGAATGTCGCCGATGCCGGTGATTCTTATGACTTTTCGCCACTCGAGGGTGATGAGCAGCATATCATTGACAACGCATCCCTTCTTGGTGTTGAAAAAGCGGAAATGGCGGAAAAGATGATGGTGGTTCATGAAGCACTCATTCCAGGAAATCTGGAGGAAAGACAAACGGGCAAGGCCACCACAGCTCTGAAGATTATCAGTGCCTTTGAACTTCGAAAAGGCGAGAAAACGGTCAGAGTGACCCATGAAATCGATAATCATGGGTCTGACCATCGTGTGCGAGTTCTTTTGGATACACCTGTCGCAAATCCGGCGGTTTCCTATGGGGATCAAGCGTTCAGCGTACTGGAGCGTCCGACCGAGAACGCCCACCTGGCCCATTGGAAAGAACGTGGCTTTGCGGAGGCGCCGGTTCCTTACTATCCAATTGAAAACTTTGCAGTCGCTGCTAACGAAGAAACGACTTTTGCCGTACTCACGAAGGGAATCAAAGAGTATGAACTGATCAAAAAATCCGGAACTCTGGCTTTGACGCTTTTCAGGAGTGTTGGCCTGCTGGGCCGTGACAATCTGGCTTGGCGTCCGGGGCGTGCATCTGGGATTAACAACAAGACAGTCTATACTCCTGATGCGCAAATGCAGCTGAAAATGGAGTTTGAATATGGAATTGTATTCCTTGATGAAGCTTTTTCTGAGAAGGTATTGTTTGAGGAAGTCGAGAACTATCGTGGACGTTATGCCACATACCAGCTGCAATCCTACAACACATTTGAGGAAAGACTCGAGCGTTTCGAGCTGCCTCAGCCGATTGAAGAGGCTCCAGAAGTTTTTTCCTTGTTTGAACTGGATCATGATGGGATCTTTGTCAGCACCTGCAAGAGGGCGTATGAGGATAATAGCTTGTTAATCAGAATGTTCAATCCTTCCGATAGGGATGAAACCTGCTCAATCGCAAGTGATCATTTTACACGAGCAGTGGAAACAGATCTGTATGAAAAAGAAGGATTGGATACTAATCTGCATTCAATCACCGTTCCGGCAAAAGGGTATATGACATTAAAATTAATGGGGGAAAAAGGATGACGGCCGTTCTCTTTGAAACAATTCAGCACCAATTGAAACAAATTTACGGTAATAAGTATGAAGAACGATACATGGAGATGACCAAAGAGCTTATCCGGAAGTGGTCTGAAGCTGCTTGGCAGCAAAATGACCTTATCTCCGAAAAAAATGTTTATTTGATCACCTATGGTGACAGCATCTATGAAAAAGGGCAGCCAACCCTTGATACACTGCACCGATTTTTAAATGAATACATTAAGGGGATTATTACGGATGTGCATTTGCTGCCAATGTTCCCCTATACCTCTGATGATGGTTTCTCCGTAACCGACTACCGGAAAATCCATCCGGAGCTGGGGGATTGGAGCAGCATAGAAAGTCTGTCAAAGGATTATCGCCTGATGTTCGATTTTGTGGCGAACCATATTTCTAAGTCAAGTGAATGGTTCCAGCGCTACCTTCAGGATGACCCTGAATATAATCAATATTTCATTCCTTCTGATTCCGAGTTCGATACAAAGAGTGTCGTAAGGCCGAGAACTTCTCCTTTATTTCATGAATATGAGGGGAAGAATGGAACAAAAACAGCCTGGACCACCTTCAGTGAAGACCAGGTGGATGTGAATGTCGCATACTTCCCGCTGCTGCTGGAAATGACGGACATCCTGCTCACGTATGCATTTAAAGGCGGTACAAGCATCCGCCTTGATGCCATTGGGTTCTTATGGAAGGAATCCGGCACAAGCTGCATGCACCTGCCGCAGACCCATACAATTATCCAAATGTGGCGTACACTGCTGGATCATTTCAAGCCGGGAACGCAGATTATTACCGAGACAAATGTGCCGCACAAGGAAAATATCAGCTACTTTGGCGATGGTACAAATGAAGCTCAAATGGTCTACCAGTTTTCATTGCCGCCGCTTGTTCTGTATACGTTGACTACACATGATTCCGGCAAGCTGACAGAATGGGCAAAGACGATTGGAAAGGTTACCGACACAGCTACCTACTTTAATTTCCTGGCGAGTCATGATGGAATCGGAATGCGTCCGACTGAAGGGATTCTGACTGAAGAAGAGAAACAGCTGCTGGTCGATAAGGTTGTTGAAAATGGGGGCCGTGTCTCCTATAAAAATAATAGCGATGGCAGTCAATCAGTCTATGAATTAAATATTAACTATAGTGATGCACTCGTGAATAAAGGCGAAGATCTCACGGATGAACTGAAGGTGCAGAAAATGCTTGCGGCACATTCCATTCTCCTTTCCTTCATAGGCGTCCCTGCGATCTATTATCATTCTCTGCTTGGGTCGCAAAATGACCAGCGCGGAGTGGAGGAGTCCGGAATCAATCGCCGGATTAACAGGGAAAAATTCGATTTCAATACTATTTCACGTGAATTGACTACTAGTCCGCGCAGACAATCCATTTTTGGCGGACTGAAGAACATGATTGAGATTCGCCAGGCACATTCCGCCTTCTCACCGTTTGCCGAACAGGAAGTAGTTGACATGGGATCTGATCTCTTTGCACTGAAACGCTTCAATAAAGAAACGGGTGAAGAAATACTGTTTGCCGTTAATGTCAAAGCGGAACCGGTGAAACTTTCATGTGACCTAATAGGCACTAACCTGCTTACAGGTGAACAAACGGATAGTGAAGTCACTTTACAGCCATATGAATTTGTTTGGATTCTCAAATAAGGTGTTGTGTTTATGTTTCCTCAATATAGGCAGGTGTGGTAATTAAAAAGGGCCTTAATGGAAGACCCGATGCTTCAGTCAAGTTTGCCCGAAGACTGTTGGCGGAGAAGGAACAGATGAAGCAATTTCTGTAGGCCCGGTTACAGCAGCCACATACGCCAGGCTCACAATAAAAAGATTATTGGCCTTGGTGGAAGACTCGATACTGAATTAAAAGAAATGTACGAATATCTTGAAGCTGTTTTCTCCATCCAGACGGAGTGCAGGACACAGGACGCTGCAATCATCACCCTGAAACAATTGGAGGTCACAGCCAGCCAGGTGGTAAGAGTGCCTGAGGCAGAGATGAGCATGGGAGTGGATCTCATGCTCTATTTCTGTTGTATTCTACCACTGAAAAATAAAACTGAATTATTAATGATAATATACAGATGATATTCGTCGTTGAAAAATACAGATGTTCCGGGAGGAGAGACAAGATATAGATATGTAAGGATGCCCAATGGTACTGTTCGTAGTATCGATGGGCATCCTTTATTAAGACTAAATAAAGTTGATCTTCCTATTTTAGTTCTTTACTCCTGTATGATGAATAACCCGTTCCATCGCTTGAATATGCCCCAAATGGTTTGCCTCATGAAACAACGCAAATTCTGCTAATTCTCCAAAGGTTTCAAGTCCCAAAAATGGTTTATCCAGCTTTTCATTTAACCGTTCTGCCGGAATTTGCTGTATTCGGACCAATTGATCCTTCAGCTGAATAATGATCTCATCTGCTTCAGGAATATCACCTTTCCAATCAGCCGGCTTTGTCCCGTTCCCAAATAGTTCAATGTAGTTTGCAGGGATATGGGTCGTTTTGCGGGGAAAGCCAAACATAAACTGTTCACAGACCGTTAATACATGGCCAATATGCCAATGGATCGTGTTGTTAAACCCGTCTGGCTGGATACTTGCTACATCCTTTGATATTGACTCGATCTTATTAATAAAATAACCTCTTGTCTTCTCAAACTGTTTAAACACTAGTTCATTCATTCTTTTCTCCCCTTCCAAATATTCTCATCTGTTAATATACCAAAATTCCAGAAAAATAAGGAGAGTCAATGGACTGAAAAATTGATTATTGATTTCTTTTATTTTACAGCGGAGGTTTAGTTTGAAATATGGCTGGACCTTACATTCGACAATTATAATGTCATTGTTAATTTGGGCATGTAATCAAGTTCACCGCAACCAATCATAGCAATGCCAATCATTCTGCCGGATAATATAAAATCATGCTGACACGTGCCATTGATTTCCCTGAATTATGATAGGTATGGGGCCGATCAGCTTTAAATCTGATGGAGTCACCGCTTTTTAACGTAAATTCATCGTTATTAACCCGGATGGTTATTTCCCCATCAAAAACCACGATCAATTCTTCGGTTCCCTCGATATGCGGTTCAGCGCTAAGGTAACCTCCTTTGTCAATTTCGACAGTATACACTTCAAATCGCTTCTCGTTTTCGAAAGGAAAGTAAGGATATACCCGATACCTGCCATAATCTTCTGATAATGTCTGAATGTCCTTCTTTAAAACAAGCTGCGTCTCCGGCTGGGGATTATTGATCAGTGAGGTAAAAGAGATCTTAAGACCGTTCGCAATCTTCCAGATCGTTGTAATGGTAGGGCTTGATTCACCCCGTTCAATTTGGCCTATCATCGTTTTGCTAACTCCCGTTAATTCGGCGACCTTCTCTAAACTTAATTTTTTATTTTCCCGATATGCTTTTAGATTTTTTGCAAGAATTAAATGAATTTCCTCCATTGCTGCATTCCTTTCATCTGTACAATATAACGTCCGTAATATACAATATGTAGTAAATCGCTATATTGTCTTTTCTGTACATTATAGCATACATGAGGAGGAGGAAAACAGCTGTGTCTTTATTATCATTTTTCTTATATGTGTTTGTGACCAGCTTTACACCAGGCCCAAACAATATTATGGCCATGCTATTCGCCAACCGGTTCGGTTTAAGAAATACGATCCAATTTTGTTTAGGGGTCGGTGCAGGGTTCTTTGTCATTATGATCCTTTGCAGCTATTTTAATCTATTTCTGCATCAATACATTCCAAAGGTTGAATTGGTCATGACCATCATTGGAGTTATGTATATGCTGTTTTTGGCATTTAAAATCATGACCAGTAAATCGGATGATCCAAACCATAATGATGGGAAGCATAACGGCTTTTTAATCGGGATGCTTTTGCAATTTATTAATCCAAAAGGGATTTTATATGGGGTTACCGTTATATCCACCTTCATCCTCCCGTATCACACTTCCCATGCGAGCCTGATTTTCTTTTCCATCCTCCTTGCTTTTGTAGGTTTTCTAAGTACCTTTTGCTGGAGTGTTTTTGGTTCTATTTTTCAATCCTTCCTGGTGAAGTATCGAAATCAGTTTAATGTCATAATGGCTTTGCTCTTGGTGTATAGTGCCGGGTCAGTTCTTGTGGGGTATTTTATTCGGTAAATGTCTTAATAATGGGGTACAGCCAATATGTACCCCATACTTGTTTAAATCATTAGTTTTATTCATTTTATTTAACAGAAGTTGCCTTTATAATATAAGCAAACTATTGGATACATATAAGAAATTGATAGATAAGTTTTTTTTCAAAGGGGGGATTCTTAATGATTACAGTCAACGAGTTTGCAGATGTGTTAGAAGGGGAAAATATTTTGCTGGTGGGCGGCGGCAGGCAAAATATGAATAAAGAGATTGCCTACTTAACAAGCATGGAGCTTACTGAAAAAACTTCCCGCATGAAAGAAAAAGGCTTTGTTATGACTACATTTCACGCTTTTAAAGATGTGAATCAAATGGTTAGCCATCTAGAATGGATGCAGGAAATCGGAATAAGTGCTATTGGTTTTCATACAGCCGCTTTGAAAGCAATACCAAAAGAACTTATTGACTACTCCAATGCCCATTCTTTCCCGCTTTTTGAAATCCCCCAAGAGGTCCCATACTATATCATACACGAGAAATATAATCAGCTGGTAAATAAGAAAGAAAATGAACAGGCTTCGAAATTACATAGGTTAAATGAAAAGCTGATGGAAATTGTTCTCCTGGAAAAGGATTTGAATTCCATTGTAAAAGTGATAGGAGAATATATAAACAATGTTGTGTGCGTGTTAGACCCGTATTTCGACTTGATTGCTTTTTGGAAAACGAAAAAGCAAACCAGAGATGAGATAAAGCATTTGATTAATTTAATCATAAATCAGCATAAAGAGAACGTATTAAAGGCCCGATTTACCAATCGTGAATCAAATATAGCGGTGAAAATCCATTCTGGTTCTTGCCAGGATTTCAAGGTAGCCCCGCTGTTTTCTAAGATGAACTTTCTTGGCTACCTGATCATTTGTCAAGATGGAACAGCGGAAAGTTTTCAGAAGAGGTCATTAAGAACGGAATACGTGCCTTAAGCTTAGCAGCCTATAATAAAAATACAATGCTCCACTATCAAAAAAGCAAGGATATAGAAATGCTGGAGAGTATTTTTCAAGGAGAATCTGGCGAAAAAAATCTATCAGATTTTTATATGGACCTAAAGAAAATAAGATGTACTTTCCAGGTGCGGTCCTCATCTCCTGAAGCACTTCAGTCAAAACTTCAAAGGCTTTCAGAGAGTTTAGTAGAGGATGAAACAAATTCCCGATTATGGATTTATAACAGAAGAATTGTCGGGGTGATGGATTCAATATTAGACAGAGAGTGGTTAGCGGCTATTCTGAGAGACTCCCCAGGAATATTCATCGGCGTAAGTGCGATAGAAGAAGTGAAGCATTGCAGCCAATTGAAGGCTATGTTTGATCAATCATCAATGGGGCTGCTGCATGGTCAGATTCATGATTCACCATTAGTGTTTTGGGATGAGATGGGGATCGAAAAAATCGCTTATAATTTACAATCCCATCATTTATTTCAAAACTTTGATGAAGAATTACTGGGTCCATTGATTGCCTATGTTCTGGAAAAGAATGCGTCCTTTACCGAAACATTATATACATATTTAAAACACTTTTTTAATCTGCAAAAATCAAGCAGTGAATTATTCGTGCATCCTAATACGGTAAAGTACAGATTGCAGAAAATAACCGAATTAATGCAGATGGATATTCAAAACCCGTCCAATTATTCAATGCTGATGCTTGCCTTTTCCATATACAGAATTAAACAAAAAGCCAATCAATTCCAATAGAATTGTTATTAAGGGACAAATTGCTGTCTCTTTTTTGTTTGCAGGTTACAATGATAAATAATCTTTCTATTGTTATGATTTTGAATAATCAAACAATAGGAGGACTTCAAAATGCCAACAGACACGAATTGGATATTAAAAGGCGGCAGCATTATTGACGGACAAAATGATGAGGTGATGGAAAATTCGTATATCAAGGTTGAAAACGGAAGAATAACGGAGGTCCAGCAAGGGGAGCCAGATGATACAGAAGGGTTTGAAGTCATTGATTGTACCGGAAAATATATACTTCCCGGACTGATCGACTGCCATGTGCACCTCGTCTGGAATGGCAGCGCAGACCCGCAATCGGTCATAAAAAATGAAGAAAATGACAGAATCGCTTTGGAAGCCTATAAACATGCATTGGATACCCTGAAATTAGGCGTCACTACTGTAAGAGATTTGGGTGCACCGGATCGAACTGTATTGCATGTAAGAAATGTCATTGATTCCGGCTTGCTTTCAGGGCCTACCATTATTGCATCTGGTGCACCTATCTGTATGACAGGGGGACATGTCTATTATTTAGGCTATGAATCGGACGGGCCTGATGAAGTTCGAAAGAATACCAGAAGGGTGCTGAAAGAAGGGGCAGACCTCGTGAAAGTAATGGCAACGGGCGGTATTTATACAAAAGGGGAAGAACCCGGCTCAGTTCAATTAACAATAGAAGAACTGAGTGCAGCAAAAGAAGAGGCATTAAAGAAAAACAAGAAGGTTTCTGCCCATGCAGATGGAATTGAAGGGATCATGAATTGTTTAGAGGTTGGGATTGACACAATCGAGCATGGAATTTACGCAGATCGGCAGGCTCTTGAAATCATGAAAAATCAGGGAACCTTTTTAGTGCCGACAATGGCTGTCATGAGACAGCTTATAAGCAGTCCGGACATTCCTGCATATGCTCTTGAAAAAGCTAAGCAAGTAGTGGGGCCGCATTTCTCGATGCTGCAGGAAGCTGTTCAAATCGGAGTGAAGATTGCAACGGGAACTGATTGCGGCTCTCCATTAACCCCGCCCCGCTATTATTATGATGAATTAGCGATTATGCATGAAGCCGGAATGTCAGAAATGGAAGTCATAAAAGCATCAACGAGTGTTGCGGCTGAATGTCTTGGAATCGAAGCTCAGCGAGGCAGTATTTCACCTGGAAAGTTCGCAGATTTGCTGATTTCAGACAGCGATCCTCTGAATGATTTAAATAGTTTGCGGGGTGATAAGCTTGTGATGAAAAATGGTGTTTTGGTCAGTTAACTTTCACAATTCAAACGTCATGATTCTGTTAACTGTAACGGGGCTCTGCGGTTGCTGAGTCTCCCTTGTATACCAATTTTAATTAGGAGACATAGATTACTGTTCCAATTTTAAATCTGCATTAAGCTGCCACACAGCCTTATATAAAAATAGTAAAAGGGAGTGAGCTTATTGAACATTTATTTAGTTGCAGTTGTGATTTATCTTGTTTTCATGGCGTTGATTGGTGTGTATTTCGCAAAAAAGTCGGTGAAAAACAGCGATGACTTTATGGTCGCAGGCCGAAGTCTGCCTCTATTCGTCGTCATGGGAACCCTTCTGGCAACGTTTGTTGGATCTGGAACTGTTGTTGGCGGAGCGAGCTTTATATACCAATACGGACCGTTTGCCGCTATTTTTAATCTGTCAGGGGGAATTTTTGGGACTATCATCTTGTATTTTATAGCTTCCAAGATTCGAAAGATTGAAATCTATACAGTTCCAGATCTTTTGGAAAGGCGTTTTGGAAAAGCAGCTCTTTATATATCATCCATTATAATCATCTTTGCCTTTGTCGGAATAACAGCCTACCAGTTTACAGGTGGAGCATATGTGCTGCAATTAACTACAGGCATTCCACTGGAAACAGGAGCCATCATTATGTGTGCATTAGTTATCTTCTTAACTGTAAGCGGAGGGCTATTTTCAGTTGCTTATACTGACGCACTAAGTGCCATTTTAATTATTATTGGCTTTCTTTTCGGGGTTCCTTTTGCATTGAATGCTGTTGGGGGATTTGAAGGATTAGCTCTATCTTTGCCTGAAATTAATAAAACCTGGAATGGCGGCTTATCATTTCCTCAGCTTCTCGGTTTCTTCCTGCCATTGTTTTTACTTGTTCTGGGGGATCAGAACATGTATCAGCGATTCTCTGCAGCAAAAGATCCGAACGTAGCCCGGAAATCCACTATCGGCTTTTTTGTTGGCAGTGTTTTTGTTATTAGTTTAACCATCATCTTAGCAACTACCTCAATCGTACTCTTTCCAGAAATCAAGCCTGATACAGCCATTTTATCACTTGCGATAGATGGTGTACCCCTTATTATCGGATTGCTTATTCTTTGTTCAGCCGTTGCCTTCATTATCACAACAGCTACCTCTTATCTTTTATCAGCATCAGGAAATATTGTCAGTGATTTAATCCAACGCTCCAGTAAAAGCAAGCTGTCAGAAAGTAAACTTCTATGGTACAACCGTGCCATTGTCGTGGTATTAGGGGTCCTTGCATATGTATTAGGGCAATTCTTCCCAAGCGTACTGGCCATCCAAATGTATTCCTATACGATGTATGGAGCGTCCTTAACACCGGCCATTCTTGCAACTGTATTATGGAAGAATGCGACAAAAGCAGGTGTCATCAGCTCCATGATTGCAGGGGGTTCTGCAACGATGATTTGGGAAATAGGGCTTGACCGTCCTTTAGATTGGAATAGTGTCCTATTTGCCCTTCCTTTATCAGTCTTAACACTCATTATAGTCAGTTTGGCAACGAGAAATAAAAACGTCACAACAGACATCACTACTGATCATACAAGCTAATAGGACTTAAAAGGAGTTGGTAAACGTGGATTCAACGAAACGAATCAATCGATTAAAAGAGTATATGAAAGAACAGGCAATATCTTCCGTATTGGTATTTAATCCTGACCATCAATTTTATTTAACGAATTTTAAGGCTTTAATTTATTCACGTCCCATTATCTTTCATTTAAGGGACAAGACAGCTATGATTGTTCCTGGTCTTGAAGAAACACATGCACTGGAACATTCACAGGCAGATAATGTCCTAGTCTATTATGAACATCCTTGTGCTGGCAGGGCTGAGACATCGCATATGGAGCATATACGTGCATTGCTAAAACAAAGTCCTGACTCCTCAAAAATCGGTGTAGATCTAGCCTTCATTCCAGGTGAGGTTCTCGTTTATCTTCAGGAATCAGGCTATCAGGTAGTTGATGTCGGACAATTCATTTATCAAATGCGATTTATTAAAGATGAAGAAGAAATTCACATGCTGGAGCAGGCTGGACAGTTAGTGAACCTGGCAGTAAGCAAGTCATTAGCGCAAATTCGAGCGGGTATAACAGAAATGGAAATTGATGCAGCGGGAAATGCAGCACTGTTTAAAGCAACTGCTGCACAGTATCCGGATTCGGTTATTGATATTGTAGTGATGTCGCCTTCCGGGTTAAAACGAAGCATTATGCCGCATGTCTTTTCCAACACAAGAAAAATTGAAGCAGGAGATGTCATTATTCACAGCAGGCAGGTTGGCCTAAATGGATATCGTGCTGAATTAGAGAGAACCATCATTGTCGGGAAGCCAACATCAGAACAGGAAAAGGCATTTCAAGCTGCTATAGAAGCACAGCAGCGTGCGATTGATTTTATTAAGCCAGGTGTGAAATATTCAGAGGTAGATGGAGTTGCCCGTGAAGTGTTTGAAAGGGCGGGACTTGAAAAATATGCGATTCACCGTACCGGACATGGAATAGGTGTATCAGCACATGAGCAGCCCTTTTTGCGTTATGACCATCATGATGTGGTTGAAGAAGGAATGGCATTCTCGATTGAACCGGGGATTTATATACCGGAAGTTGGCGGTTTCAGACACTCTGATACTGTTCTTATCACATCTGATGGATGCCGATTAATCACAGAATATCCGCGTGATATGGAGTCCCTGCTTTATTAACATATATATCAAACTTGAAAGGGAGAAGTGTCACACTTCTTCCTTTTAAAATGATAGGAGGAACA
This sequence comes from Bacillus sp. ZZV12-4809, assembly GCF_009849585.1. Taxonomy (GTDB): domain Bacteria; phylum Bacillota; class Bacilli; order Bacillales; family Cytobacillaceae; genus Cytobacillus. The sequence goes on along the minus strand of NZ_VCRN01000009.1, from coordinate 12,658 downwards.
TGTGATGGAGTTTGTGATATCGAATGTGCAGCTATTGTGTGGGGAAGAATTGGATTGTAAAAAGGGGTTAGCACTTTGGATAAAAGATGGTTTGATCAAGGAAATTATTCGTGAATCTAAACTGCCAGCCGGCGTAAAGGTCATTGATGGAAAAGAAGGGTTTCTAGCTCCAGGCTTAATAGATTTACATATTCACATGATGTGGGACGGCTCATTAAATCCAGTTCAAACCTCTGAAACAGAAGGCTATGAGCAGATGCTTATAAGGGCTGTTGCCAATTGTCAAACATATCTCAAGCACGGTATAACGACTGTCAGGGATATTGGTTCCATTGATGACATTGCTCTGCATGTAGCAAAAGGGATCAAGAGGGGGCTGATTTCAGGTCCAGATGTGATTGCGAGCGGAAAAACCTTAACCATGACAGGCGGGCATGATCCGTTCTGGGCAAGGTTTGTCGATGGGAAGGATGAGGCTTTAAAGGGTGTACGCGAACAAATTTTTAAGGGTGCTGAAGTCATTAAAGTAAGTGCAACTGGCGGGGTCTATGGAAGAATAGAAGGAGAACAGGTCGGCAATGCGGAGCTAAGTCTGGAAGAGCAGGAAGTCATCTGTAAAGAGGCACATCGTTTTGGACTCAAAGTGGCGTCCCATGCGATTGGACGTGATGGCATACTTAATTCAATTCTTGCTGGTGTGGATACAATTGAGCATGGTCATTACATGGATGATGAACTGGCTGCCTTAATGGAAGCACGGAATACTGCCTGGATTCCAACCTTGTTCGTCTATAAGCAAATTGCAACACAGGAAGGAATTCCATCTTATGCACGAGATAAAGCAGAGGAAATCGTCAGCGTTCACCGGAATGCATTTGAAACCTATTTTAACCGGAATATTTTAATTGGGGCCGGTTCAGATGCGGGTTCACCATGCACTCCTCACGGGGCGCTGCTGGATGAATTGTACACCATGAATGAGATTGTTTCAGATGCGAAAAAGGTGCTAAAAACAGCCACAGTTAATGCCGGAAAAATTCTAGGACGAGACGTTGGGCAAATTAAAGAGGGATACAGCGCAAATCTGATTTTGCTTAAAGGAAATCCTCTGGAGTGCCTGAGTAATTTAGAAAGTATAAAGATGGTTGTAATCAGGGGAGAAGCTGCTTATGAAGCATAACAATAAAAACCTTGATTAGCAGAGAGAAATAAACTGTCTTCAGGCACTAGTGTCTGAAGGTTGATATTACTAGTAAAATAATTTCAATATAAACACTTTACAGATATAATTAACTATGATAAATTCTATTTATCGAAGGATTCTGAAATTTCAAAAAGATGGTGTGAGTGAATGAGTTGGACGGCTGGCCCATTTAAACAGGAGCTTATCAAGGACTATAACAATATCAATCTTCTTTTGTTTAACATTGGTGTCAAAAGTCAAAGAGTCGAGTTTTTGGGGGATAAGATATTAATTTTCGCCTATCATAAGAGAATTCCATCTCTTAAACATTTGGACGAGATTAATCGCTTTGTAACCCGAATGACTGACATTGCCATCATAGATAGTTATAAGGAACATTTAAGGAATGTCCTGGAAGAAAAATATGGAATGAAGGTACTTTCCATATTAAAGGATTATGATCCCGTTACAGAACTCTCAGGAACGATCATTACCCTGGATCGGGAAACAAATGCCTATATTTCCAGGTAACTAAATACTGGTGACTGGTCCATTGAACTCTTACGAGTGCATAAAAACCGTCAGTACAAGCTTTCAGACTAGTGTCTGTTTGTTTCGTGCTGACGGTTTTTTTTATAAAAAAATAGAGGAGGCAGCAACATTATGAAAACAGTAGAAGATGTATTGATTGCGCTGGATGAGCTGACAGGAGGAAGAGTGATTAAATCTCTAAATGACATTACGAGAGGTGAGCATCCTTTTGTCATCATGAAATCTTCCAACATTCCCGGAAAAGAGATCATTGAAACGCCTGGTCTCGTTTATGGCGATATGAAAAATGAAGTGAAAAAAGTAGCAGTTGCTATGACCATGACAGAAGGATGTATCGAACTTGCCGGCGCTACTGGTGTCGATGCCATTGTTGCTCATCATCCGATAGCTGAAGCAGCTAATTCGGGTGGAGTAATCTTGAAAAACTATCTGGATTTGTATAATGTCGCTGCATTTGAATTGCATGAAGCTTTCCATGGGCTGCATCCTGGCATTCCTTTTTTGCACGGCCATCAGGTATACCGGACAGAGGTTTCTTATGGAGGAGTACACGGAAATATTTTTTATGCAGGGAAAGTAATCCCTGAGGTGAATAAGCTGGGAGATATCTTAACAAGGCTGGATAATTTTATGGGTCTGAGAGATGAAGAGGAATTGTTACATACGGAAAAGGAAATACGAAATAGTTCATCTCTGTCAGAAACAAGTATAGTGACACGCGGGAGAATTGTTCATGGGGAAGAAACAAGTCCCGTGAACAATATTATACACATTTTCCCGCATACAGGATTTTCCCCTGAACATTTGCGTCAAGCCATTCAGGAACACCCGGAGGCTGACACTGTTCTCGCTTCCATTAGCCGGGTTTATGATGGACATCCACTTATTGAAACAGCTAAAGAGTTAGGAGTAAATTTTATGATCGGAAATTGCCATGTGTTAGAAATACTTGAAAATGGTTTACCTTTAGCTTATGCCTTAGACAGACTGCTGCCTGATGTTGAAGTCGTGGTTTTTCGGGAACGTGTGACAAGCATATCCCTAAATGAAATGGGATCTCCTCATCTAAAGAAATATGCGGAAGAAATGGCTGCGGGTTATCTATTGAAAAAAACGGCTGTCCATACAGTATAAAAAAGGAGTGCAGGTAGATGAGCGAAGTTAAATCCTTAGTACAAAAAAATCTTGAAATAGAAGAGAAAAGTGTCCCGATTCCTTTAACTCGAAAATGGACAAAAATCGAAGTGGTAGGTCTGGGTTTAGTCATTATCTCACTGCTGGTTTTGTTAATCACTCCAGGTACATTAGCCGGGTTATTTACTTCCATTGTCGACCAGGTTTTCCCGGTCATCGTAGAGATATTCTTAACCGGCACGGTAGGGGTTTCCATTATTGTCAGTGTCATTATAGGCCGGGTACTGGAGAGACTGGGATTTACAGATGCACTAATTCGGATATTCATTCCTGTTACAAAGCTGATGAAAGTGAATTCGGCTGTTATCATTCCAAGTATATATAATATTCTTGGTGATATTAATGCTGCCGGAAAAATTGCCGGACCAATTTTAATCCGTTCGGGAGCAACAAAAGCAGAGCAGAAGATAGCGGTAGCCACCATGGTTCAATCCCAGCAGTCCTTTGCTACATTTATGTTAGGCATGGTTGCTTTAACGGCAGTAGGAGCCAATGCCTTTGTCGTAGTTGTGCTGGCTGTTTTCATGCCTGTCATTATTGTCCCGTTCCTGCTATCTAAAACCATTTATAGGAATACGAAAGCTGTCCAAATTGCAAAACTGCCTCAATTTACGCCAAAGACTGGCTTTTTACCCACTCTGTTTAATGCAGCCAGGGAGGGAGCAGAGCTTTTATTCCTTTTGATTATTCCGGCAGCAGCTGTCGTGTTCGCTGCTATAGGTGTTCTGGACTATATTGGTGTTTGGTCAAAATTCGAATCTGGCTTATCAGCCGTTTTGTTAACTCTAAATATTCATCCTGAGACCGGAATTCTCTCCATATTGGCTAGCCCGGCGCTGGCTATGGCTCAGTTATCTGAAGTGGCTGGTTCTTTGGATCCGAGATTGGTCATTGGATCATTTGTATTAGCTTCATCCGGTTTGCCTTTGTCTACTATCTTTGGTCAGGTTCCGGTTATATGGGCCGCTAATTCTGACCTTAGTGAAAAGGAGGCAATGGGAGCGGCTGTACTGGGGATCGTCATGCGTATATTGACAGCCTTTCTAATTGTTTATTTCTTAACGCCGATATTGGTGTAATGCAGCAAGATTAAATTTTACCCAGCAAATAAGAGAGGTCGATTAAATATTGATCTGGAGGGATTCTTTCAAATGATTGGGGATCCAGGTGGAGCTCTGTTTTTCTTAAAAGATTGTTTTCCTCGCTCCATAGGAAAAGAACGGCCGTTTGATGAAAGGGTTCCATAATCCCTTTCATCGGCGCAAGAAGTTCAATCTTAAGATCGTCCAGGGGAAAATCAGGACGGCAAATAAGCTTACAAGGTGCTGTTTGTAAGGGTTCATAGTGATTTATTGTATGATCAGACAGATGATGGATCCTCCCGGTAGCTGCAATTCTTTTATCAGGGAGGATCAGTCCAGGTTCATGATAGAGATCTCTTCCGATGGAGGAAGGGATCTTTTTTTTGTTCCATAAAATCGACATCGAAAAAGTGTGGCCAGGCAAAATCGTCCATGCTCTTTTGGCTATCAGTTCAAATCCGATAAAGGACATGGCTATCCCTCTTTCCTGTTGCTCTATACTGATGTTTATGCTCGAGGAGGAAAAAATATCTGCTATGCCTCCACCAACATAAAACTTACTGATTATGATAGCTATTTCTCTCTAACCCTCTTTTTTGAGAACCGGCCTGTTAGATGTTTGCTTACCAACTAATAAAAAGTACCCATCTCTAATAGAACAATAAAAAATTAGCTTTCTCCAGCATGCAATAAAGTATATAAACAAACTCTTGGATGCAGATAAGAAATTCTAAGATAAGTATTTTTCCAATGGGGGGATCTTTTATGATTACAGTAAAGAGTTGGCAGCAGCTGAGTAATCTAAGATTTTAGTTAGATGGAAGTAATGATCTCTAACAATTAATTTTCCTGTGACAAAAAAATACAAAAATTTTTAATAGGATGTCTCACCACTATGTGTAAAAGTCTGCCTAACCAATTCCTCCATATTCCAAACGTATACTTGCTGCATGGTTTGTACATGTTAATGGAAAAACTAAGGAGGAGTTTTAGTTGGAGTGGATTTATTTTCTATACTTGTTGAATACAGTATTTATCTTATACATAGCCATTTGGGAAGTTCGCCGGCCTTCCAAAGCTTTGAATTGGATAGTAATCGCTCTTGTTTTGCCTATCATTGGTTTCTTATTGTATCTTAGCATTTCAAATCCCAATCTTATTCGTCGTAAAAGATTGATCTTTTCTCATAATAAGTCTGATAAGTTGCCTGAGAGATATAGTGATTCTGCATCGATAATCGCAGATGCTTTAAGTAATTTTTCTGTAGGCGGGCTTCGAACCGGCAAAGTCCAAGTACTAAACAATGGAATAGCAAAATATGAACAGCTTATCGAATCCCTGCAAAAAGCCAAAAAAACCATTGATCTGGAATATTTCATCTATCGGAACGATCAAATTGGTAATCTTATCACAGAACTGCTGATAGAAAAAGTAGTGAATGGAGTGCGGGTCCGTTTTATTAGAGATGCTTGGGGGAGCAAAAGATTTCCACGTCAAAAAATTCTTCAGATGGAAGAAGCCGGGGTAGAATGCCGGACAATATTTCCTTTAAAATTTCCCTGGATTTTGTCCAATTGGAATTATCGGGATCATTGTAAGATTGTCACTATTGATAGTAAGGAATCCTTTACTGGCGGTATGAACATTGGGTATGAATATACAGGATTAAGGCCGGACGTTGGATTCTGGAGGGACACTCATTTGCGAATTGAAGGGGAAGCAACTGGAGACTTGCAGACTATCTTTGACGTTCATTGGAATATCGCTGTACCCGAACGGATAAAGTCAAAAGCAGAATCTGAGGCAACGAAAAAGACCACTGAAATCCAAAAATATAAATCAAAGGAAATCTATCCGCCAGATCTTTCAAGATGGTCTGCCGAATTAGGATCTGAATTATTGTCTATAGAAGGCAGAACAGACAATACCCAATCAAAGACAGGAGAATTACATAAAGCATATATCCATACACTGGATGGAAACCCTGGAATTTCTACACCAGTTATTCGTCAAGCATACTTTATATTGATAACACAAGCGAGCAAAACCATTGATATATCAACGCCTTACTTTATACCAGAAACAGATATTATTATGGCATTAAAGACAGCTGTGGCTCGTGGTGTACGCGTAAGATTACTTGTTCCTCGACATATTGATAAAAAAATCGTGGGTTTTGCAAGTCAAACCTATTACGGGGAGCTTATAGAAGCTGGGGTCCAAATCTGCCAGTACGATAAAGGAATGTTACATGCAAAACTGATGATCATTGATGGGGAAATTGCAGAAATAGGCGCAGCAAACTATGATATGAGAAGCTTTCGCCTGAATTATGAAGTGTGTCAAGTCGTGTACAGTGCTGATGTGGCAAGGGAACTTACAGAGCAGTTCGAGAATGATCTTACTGATTCTATACCATTAAGAATTGAAGACTTAATGCAGCGATCCCTGACCAAGCGGTTTGTTGAACAGGGTGCCCGCCTGCTTTCTCCATTATTATAAGTTGATGTATCCTGTTTTTTGTTCTTTGAAAAATCGAAAACCCATGTTTAAGAACTCTGAACACGGGTTTCGATGGTTCATTTACTAAAAACGGTAATACAAAACAGGTAGTTCAAAGAGTTTGAATTGCTTTTTAAATAAATATAAATGACAAATGTATATCATAAGGAAATACGTTTATTAGAACTGCATACCTGCCTTTAGATCCTCGGACCTTTCCGTATGATATTCAGCGGTATCGGCAGCCAGTTCTCTAGCCTCTTTATCGAAACCTCAAGATACAGCTAAGTAAAATATAAACTGGAGGAAAAACATTGGAAGAAGTTCAAATTGGTTTACTGACGATTAAAGTCATCGTTGGTTTTGCAACTTTATTTTTTATCATTATCATAACAGGCAGAACATCCATCAATCAGTTAACCCCGTTTCACTTAGTTTTTGTGTTAGTACTTGGGGATTTATTAGGAAATACCATTTATCAAGATAAGGTAGGGGTCTTTCATTTTTTATATGCCATCGGATTGTGGACGTTTCTTATGCTGGGAATAGAGTTTATGACTCTAAAAAATAAATCGGCACGTTCTCTCTTATTAGGCAATCCTAACATCATCATTCGAGATGGTGTTATGAACAGAAAATTACTTAAAAAGAACAAATTAGATGTAAATCAAGTATTGAGTATACTTCGTCAAAATCATGTCTTTTCAATTCGCGAAGTCAAATACGGTATATTGGAAGCTAATGGACAAATAAGTTTATTATTAAAATCCAAGTATCAAAAACCAGAAAAACAAGATTTCAATCTCCCGGAAAGTCCAGCAGACCTCCCAACATCGTTAATTATAGATGGGGAAATTCTATGGGATAATTTACATGAACTCGGGTTTGATCAACAGTGGTTAGATAACCAATTAACTGCCAATGGATATGATAGTGTAAAGCGTATCCTATACGCAGATTGGCGAGAGAGTGACGGCATACACATAAGTCCTAAATAAATTTTGTTAGGATAAAGCAGGGATTTAAATTGAAAAAAGAAATGGCCAGCTAAGACCAAGACAAGGGAGAGAATTTATATTCTCTCCCTTTCAAGAGTAATAGGAAGAATGAATGGCATTGGTTTACAAAAATCGCTATGACATAGTATCTCATCAAGAATGCATAAGGGTGAAAAGTGGATCTCTTACAAAACGTATCGATTTTGCGTAGGAAAGTACCCCTAATAAAGAATTGACATAAATTCTCGCTTGGTTAGCCAAAGTAGGTTTTATCCGGAAAATTTTAAGCATAAAAATCGTTTTTTAAAGCATTCTAAAAAGGTCCTAAAAAAACAAAGGAGGTGCCATTCATGACAGTCATCAATGACGTTAAAACAGCTCTGGCAGGACTAAAAAGTGCTCAGGCGAGCTTTGAAACATTTGCTCTTAGTACAGATAATGAACAAGCGAAGCAGCTGTATCAAGATGCCGCTAAACAAACTCAAGCCTTAGTGGACAGTATTTCACCGCGTGTTCAGCAAATCGAACAAGAAGAACCTCAATACAAACAATAATCATTAACACGATACAAAAGGTTGGTTGGATATCGGCCAACCTTTTTCCCGATTTTGAATGGATAAAATGAGGTGATTTTCATGAAAGTCAACATAGCTAATTTTAAAATTCTTATATTATTGCTAATCATTATCGGACTAAGCTCTGGATGTAATGAAAATCAATTGGATAATAACAATAAAAAGTCTAGTGTTTCGCAAGTGCATACAGGGAAGCCAATCGATCAATCTATCGCTAACCACGCTAAAGAAAAGATTATAACTAAGGACGAAATTACGGATGTTAGGGCTGTGAATACAGATAAGGAGCTTCTAGCGGCGATAAAGGTAGAAAATTTCGACCGTTTTCGCTTAAAAAGTATCGAGAAGACCGTAACATCCGACTTGGAAAAAATGTATCCGAATCACATGGTTGTCGTTTCGTCCGATAAAAAAATGTTATGGGAACTCCAAAAAATTGAAGAAAGACTGCAAAAAAACAAAACGAATAAGAAAAACTTAAAAAAGGATTTGAAAAAACTTAAAAGTCTTATTAAGGAACAGACGTAAAGTGGGGGATGAAGCCATGTCAAATAATCAAAAGAAACAGCTTTCACCAGTCCAGCAGGAATACCAGGAACTGCAAAAACAGCGCGAAATCAAAAGGCCGGTTGTGAAAAATTGTATAAAAGCCTTTCTAATAGGCGGTCTCATCTGTCTTATTGGCCAGTTTATTCAGGATTTTTACATTTATTATTTTGATTTTACAGAGCAAACGGCCGGCAACCCGACGGTTGGAACGTTAATTTTTATTACAATGCTTTTTACTGGTTTTGGTGTATATGACCGAATTGCCCAATTTGGGGGAGCTGGGACAGCGGTACCCGTAACTGGTTTTGGCAATGCAGTCATATCACCTGCCATGGAACATCGAACCGAAGGATTTGTCTTGGGCGTAGGCGGTAATATATTTAAATTGGCGGGTTCGGTTATTTTATTCGGTGTTTTTTCTGCCTTTGTCATTGCCTTAATTAAGACAATTTTAATCAGATGGGGTGGTTTATAATGCTTGCAGGCCATCGTACATGGATATTCGAACAAAAGCCCGTCATTATTTCGACTGGAACTATTGGGGGACCCTTTGAAGCCAATGGAGCTATACCGGATGACTTTGATACTCTTCATGCTGATTTATGGCTTGGACAAGATTCCTATGAAAAAGCACATAAAGTCCTTTTTGAAGAAGCTTGTCAGAAAGCGATGGAAAAAGGCGGAATCCAAAAGGATCAAGTACAATTTATCTTTGCCGGTGATTTAATTAATCAAATAACGCCAACCAGTTTCGCTAGCCGGACAATTGGAGCACCGTATTTTGGTTTGTTTGGTGCCTGTTCTACTTCAATGGAGGGGCTTGCATTAGCTGCTTATATCGTTAATACCAATGGAGCTAAATATATACTGACTGGAGCCTCCAGTCATGATACAGCAGTTGAAAAGCAATTTCGTTATCCAACTGAATATGGCGGACAAAAGCCTCCTACTGCCCAATGGACAGTCACAGGTGCTGGCGCGGCCCTTTTAAGTGATTCTGGTGAAGGACCAAGTGTTACATCTGCAACAATTGGCCGTGTAATTGATATGGGCTTAACAGATCCATTTAATATGGGAGGGGCCATGGCTCCTGCTGCGGTAGATACCATTGAGGCGCATTTAACGGAAAGAAACATTGATCCATCTTATTATGATTTAATCGTCACCGGGGATCTTGGCCAAATAGGGCGTGAAGTTTCCCTTGATTTATTTAAAAAGCATGGAATTTCCATCAGTGAAGAGCAATACCAGGATTGCGGTCTTATGATTTATCGGGAGGGTCAGCCAGTCCTGGCAGGTGCAAGTGGTCCAGGTTGTTCAGCAACCGTCGTTTATGGGCATTTATTAAATCGCATGAAGAAAGGAGAATTTAAAAGAATGTTAGTCGTGGCCACAGGTGCCTTATTATCTCCACTTTCTTTTCAGCAAAGCGAATCGATCCCTTGTATCGCCCATGCAGTATCCATTGAATATGGGGGGCAATCATCCATATGACCTATTTTTGGGCTTTTACCGTAGGCGGTTTGATTTGTGTCATTGGGCAGATTATGTTTGATGTGTTTAAATTGACACCCGGACATACATTAAGTTCTCTTGTCGTAGCAGGGGCTATTTTAGATGGATTTGGATTATATGAACCCTTAATTGATTTTGCTGGTGCAGGCGCTACTGTACCTATTACAAGCTTTGGCAATTCCCTTGTGCATGGGGCTATGCAGGAAGCAGAAAAACACGGGATAGTTGGTGTACTCACGGGAATGTTTGAAGTAACCAGTTCAGGTATTTCAGCTGCCATTATTTTTGGAATGCTGGGAGCCCTTATTTTTAAGCCAAAAGGATAAGGAGGATGTTAAATGACGATTGCATCAAATGTAAAGCAGACTCTTGCCAGCCTTAAAGGTGCAGAAGCCGATTTATCCAGCTTAGCACTTAGGACTCAAGACTTTGAATCAAAGCGTACACTCCATGAAACCATGATGAGTGTCCATGAGGTAGTAACGGATTTAAAAAAGCGAATAGGTGAAATGGAACGGGAAGAATTTCAGTATAAAGGTTTTTAAGAGATATTATTTTTGCTGGGGGTGTTAATCAGTGCCTGCATGGTTAGATATTGCCGTACGGTCAATTTTATTTGTTGTAATTTTATTCTTTATTACGAAATGGTTAGGAAAGAAACAAATATCAGAGTTATCTTTCTTTGAATATGTCACTGGTATTTCTATTGGGAGTATAGGTGCTGAGGTTGCTATGGGGCTTGAACGGAGCATTTTTCACGGGATCATCGGAGTTATTATCTTTGCAGCGATACCCTTTATCTCTGGTGTAATTTCCTTAAAAAGTAAAAAGTTTCGTGATTTTGTAGAAGGTACAGGAACTATCTTTATAAAAGACGGAAAAATCATGGAAGATAACATGAAAAAGGAAAGATACACGACAGATGAGTTACTGGAGCTGCTTCGCAGGAAGGATGTTTATCAAGTGGCGGATGTAGAATTCGCCGTATTAGAGCCGACTGGAGATTTGTCCGTCATGCTAAAGAAAGAAAATCAGCCATTAACACCAAAGGATCTAAACTTGGCGATTGCTCCAATCAAAGAGCCTCAGACTGTCATTATGGATGGTGTTATAATGGATGAACCGCTTGCCACGATCGGACGAAGCCGGGCCTGGTTATACACTGAATTAGATAAGCTTGGTGTAACGGTCGAAAATGTGTTTCTGGGACAAGTTAACTCCTATGGAGAGTTAACAGTAGACCTGTTTGACGATCAATTACAAGTCCCCTCGCCTCAGAATAGGGCTCTTATTCTCTCGACACTGAAAAAATGCCAAGCAGACTTAGAACTGTTTGCTCTTGGAACCGAAGTAAAAGAAGCGAAGCAAATGTATAGTGAAAATAGTGAGAAACTGCAAAAAGCTATTGATAAAGTGATGCCTATTTTGAAAGGATAATGATGCATTATCAGTAAAGCAGGACGTGATGGTTTTCCGCAAGCCCATCAGCGTTGTTAAATTATCAATGTTAAAAACTTTGTCATCAAAACCAGTTATTCTACACGGATTATCGAAAGAATGAAGGGATACATATAAGTACAAAATAAAATTTGTAAGGCTAGGAGCATATCATTTGTCTGTATTAAAATAATTTATCTGATGGGGTAGGCACGTGGCAAATTACCTGGTAGGGATGTGATCATATGCTGCATTGGATTGACCGCATATCATTAACTATCCTTTGAATATGGAAATTGTTTCTATGAAATGAGATTTTCCTATAAAATAAGAATTGCCCAGCCTTTTTGGCCACTTATCGTTTCAAAAGAACAATTTTTAAGGAGAATGAATATGAAAAATTCCGGAGAAAGCTTAGAAAGTTTACTTGGAGTGAATCATATAGTGAGAAAAAAAGCTGTGAAAGATTTGGATTTGGATCAATGTTTTTTAAACCCTATCATACATAGGGAGATAAATGGGAACACGGTATATAGTCCCTTAAATATACAACGTGTTTGGGATCAGATACGATAGTAAAAGGTATCGCTTTACTTTGTGACATAATATCAGAAACACATAATTAAGAAACGTTCCTCTTTTAAGCGAATCGAATGATGGGACTGCCAGTTACACAAAAAGCAGAACCTTGTTGTAATATTGAATTCTTCACGAGTAAACGATCCTGAAGATCGAAAGACTGAAAACAAATTTTAATAAGAACAAATGAAAGCAGCCGGACTTGTAAGAGTTAATGCGGAAACAGCAGGTGTTGAACTTCAAGCTCCATTTGGCGGAATGAAGCAATCCAGTTCTCATTCGAGGGAACAGGGTCAGGCTGCGATCGAATTTTTTCTTCTATTAAAACGGTGTTTGTAAAGGCATAATCATAAGTTCAATTAGAAGTCCCTCGCCTCTTGCGAGGGACTTCTATTCTGTGCGCCCGGCATGGGTGGAGTCTATAGGGTGCAAGTCCCGAGCCATGAAGGCAGTAGTAGTGGTTAGCTTAACGCAAGGGTGTCCGTGGTGACA
>NZ_VCRN01000078.1 GCF_009849585.1 Bacillus sp. ZZV12-4809 | reverse complement strand
CAAGCAGCGAGTCAGTCCATCGGACTTCGCCAAGGCTCTGAGATGGCAAAAATGGAGCTGAAAACTCTTCTGGCTAAATATGATTTGATTCAGAAGGAATTCGAAGAATTGGACGGAAAAGTAGATTCCCTGCTTGATGAAATTCCAGGTGTAGCGCAAATGTTAGCGATCAAGGGTGTTGGAAGAGATACTGTCGCTGGTTTCTTTGCGGAAGTGGGTGACCTAAGTGAGTACTCTCACCCCCGACAAATCATTAAGCTGGCTGGCTTGAGTCTGAAGGAAAATACGTCTGGAAAGCATAAGGGCAAAACAACAACCATCTCCAAGAGAGGCAGGAAGAAGCTAAGGGCTCTGTTGTTTAGGGTTTGCATGATTCTAGTTGCCAAAAATTCAGCTTTTAAGGCCCTGCATGCTTACTTTACACAACGGCCGGACAACCCGTTAAAGAAGATGCAATCCCTTATCGCTTTGTGTAATAAATTGATTCGTATTTTCTTTAGTATAAGTAAAAAGCAATTTGAATTTAGTGAAGAAAAGATGTTAAAAGATATCCCTCACTTGGCAGGATCAAAGAAGGCAGAACTGGCCGCTTAATTCTGGTTTCGTTTAGATTGAAAATAGTTCTTGGCTTATAGTTTTGGAGACATTTGAAGCACGGATTAGTCGGCAAAGCAACTAAATTACGGGCATTGACCCTGTGGGGCAGCATGGCCGACATCCACCTCATGGAAAGGTTGGACGAAGGAATTTGAGAGCGAAGACTCTGTGAGGCATGGGAGGGTTGACCTCCATGAGATATGTGGACATCTACCAGTGCGGTCATATTCTTACTA
>NZ_VCRN01000008.1 GCF_009849585.1 Bacillus sp. ZZV12-4809 | reverse complement strand
GATTCTCTTTTCGGTTTGAACATGCCATCCACCATCCTAAGTAAAATTAATTATATTATATCAAATTAACGCGGTGAATTAATAAAGTTAATGATAAAAATAAAAGCTGTCGAGAGTTTCTCGACAGCCTGAGGCTGATCATTTAAGATCAGCCTTTTCTATTATATCTGAAAAATCTCTTCGATATTTTGCTGTGTTTCCAATCCAATTAACAGTTTAATTCTTGCTTTTTGCCCATTAAGCCCATTTGAGAAAATCACACCCAAGTCCTTGAGGTGTTTCCCGCCTCCGTCATAACCATATACATCTTGTGCAATTCCATTAAAGCACCTGGAAACCAATACAATTGGTATGTTTTTTTCTGTAAGGGCTTTAATGCCCTCAATTGTAGCAGGAGGCAGATTTCCTTGTCCAAGTGCTTCAATTACTACTCCATCAAAATTCAAATAACCAATCGCGTGAAGCAATGAAGAATCCATACCGGCAAAGGCTTTAATAAGTGTGACATTTTTTACAATCTTATCCAAAGGATAGTATTCTCTATTTGTCGGCGCGTTATGAAATAAAACACCTCTCTTTGTGACTATGCCGATTGGCCCGTACTGAGGGCTCTGGAAAGTAGACACATTACTGGTATGTGTTTTTGTAACATTTTCTGCTGTGTGAATTTCATCATTTAAAACAACGAGGACCCCTTTATCCTTTGCTTCTTCACATGCAGCCACACGAATAGAAGAAATCAGGTTGTAAAGCCCGTCTGAGCCAATTTCATTACTGGATCTCATTGCACCTGTAACAACGATGGGAAATGATGTTTTCACACTCAAGTCCAAAAAGTAGGCTGTCTCCTCCAATGTATCTGTCCCATGGGTGATCACTACACCGCTAATCTCTTCCTTTGCAAGGCTATTTTCAATGATTTCCTTTAATTTAAGCATTTCCTTCGGAGTAATATGCGGTGAAGGAAGGTGGAAAGGCTCTTCAACAATTAATTCTGCAAGCGATAGCAGTTCCTTTGTTTTTTCAGTTAATGGATTATTATCAGTAGGCTTTACGGCACCTGTTACTGCATCCTCGCTCATTGAAATGGTGCCTCCAGTGTGTATAACAAGTATCTTTTTTTTCTCCATGTTAATCCCCCAATTTTTGCTTAGAAATTAAAATATAAATCGAGATATTTCATTTCCAATATTTGAATAATCATTTTAATTCTATCTATATCATGATACGATTAAGAAAACAGATTGAAAAGAGGATAGTTCATGCTGGGAATATTATCCGCTGGCATTGCGCCGGGACTGGCATTATTAAGTTATTTTTATTTAAAAGATCAATACGAGTCAGAACCTATATCAATGGTATTTAAAACTTTTTTATTTGGTGCTTTGCTTGTGTTCCCCATCATGTTCATTCAATATGTTTTAGAAGCTGAAGGGGTCCTGAAATACAGTTTAGCGGATGCCTTTCTGTCATCAAGCTTGCTGGAAGAATTTTTTAAATGGTTTATATTATTCTATACTATTTATCAGCATATAACTTTTGATGAGCCATATGATGGAATTGTTTATGGTGCCTCGGTATCACTTGGGTTTGCTACTGCAGAAAATATCTTCTATCTCATCGCGCTTGGTGTGGAACACGCACTTGGGAGGGCCTTGCTCCCGGTTTCCAGTCATGCTCTCTTCGGTGTTATCATGGGTTATTATATAGGAAAAGGGAAATTCTCGGCAACATCGACAAAAAAATGGATCGCCTTTTCACTTCTTGTACCATTTCTCCTTCACGGCATATACGACTATATTCTAATCTCCCTTAAACATTGGATTTATATCATGCTTCCGTTTATGATTTTCCTTTGGTGGCTGGGCTTAAGAAAAGTAAAAAAAGCTAGGGCACATAGCGAAAGCCATATGAATAATCAGATTGATGTACAGAAAACTCTCCATTCCTGATGGAGAGTTTTTTATTTTGACTTGTAACCTTTATAAATGACTCAAGTTTTTGAATAAAAAGCCAGTGACTACAAAAAATAGGGTCAATGAAAAAAGATTGACTTTTGGAGGTTATAATCCATGAAAAAGAAATTTATGGCAGGAAAGGTTTTACTCATAATCTCCCTTTGTGTTCTGGGGATTCCATTGAGCGGGAATATGGAAAAAGCCAGTGCCTTTTCAAATCAGGTGATTCAGCACGGGGCTGTAGGTGATGATGTTATAGAACTTCAATCCCGTCTGCAGTATTTAGGCTTTTACAATGGTAAGATCGATGGTGTGTTTGGATGGGGAACCTATTGGGCGCTAAGGAACTTCCAATATGAATTTGGACTTCCTATTGACGGGCTGGCAGGCCAGGAAACAAAAAATAAGCTGGTGAAGGCCTCAAAATACAATGAACAGTTTGTGAAAGAACAAATTAATAAGGGGAATAAATTTACCCATTATGGAGGGGTAGATACTGACAAGCAGACCAAGCCCCAGCAAGGAGCAACAGGGGGAACGTCACAGCAGCAAGCTCCCAAGGAGCCCGCTCCTAAGCAGCCCACTGCTTCAAATGTGCCAAATGGATTCTCGGAAAATGATATCCAGCTAATGGCCAATGCGGTCTATGGAGAATCAAGAGGAGAACCGTACACAGGCCAGGTGGCAGTCGCTGCAGTCATTTTAAACCGTGTAAACAGTGCTTCATTCCCTAACACTGTTTCTGGTGTCATTTTTGAACCCCGCGCTTTTACCGCCGTTGCAGATGGTCAAATATGGTTAACACCGAATGAAACGGCCAAAAAGGCAGTCCTTGATGCGATTAATGGATGGGACCCGACAGGTGAGGCGCTGTATTACTTTAATCCGGATACCGCTACTAGCGGATGGATATGGTCACGGCCGCAAATCAAGCGGATTGGGAAACATATATTCTGTAAATAGAGGGGTGAATAATCATGCTTAGAGGTATTCTTATAGCAGTACTTGCGCTGGGTGTTGCCGGTACAGCATTTTGGGGTTATCAGGAACATCGCGAGAAAAATGCAATACTTATTAATGCTGAAAATAATTATCAAAGAGCATTTCATGATTTAACTTACCAGGTCGACCTATTGCATGACAAAATCGGAACAACTTTAGCGATGAATTCGAGGGCTTCACTTTCTCCTGAATTGGCAGAAGTATGGAGATTGACTTCAGAAGCACACTCGGATGTGGGGCAGCTGCCTTTAACACTTCTTCCTTTCAATAAAACTGAAGAGTTTTTATCAAATATCGGTGATTTCAGTTATCGGACAGCAGTAAGAGATTTAGAGAAGGAGCCATTAACGGATAAGGAATACCAGACGCTCAAACAGCTTTATAAGCAATCTGCTGATGTTCAAAAAGATTTGCGTAAAGTACAGCATATGGTGCTTGAAAAGAATTTAAGATGGATGGATGTGGAAATGGCTCTCGCTTCTAATAAAGAACCTGCAGATAATACAATCATAGATGGATTTAAGACTGTGGAAAAGACAGTGGAAGGCTATGGAGAAACAGACTTTGGACCCGCATTTGTTAATATGCAGAAAAAGGATGAAAACTTTAAATATCTTAAGGGCAAAGAAATAACAGAAGAAGAAGCTGCCCGTATTGGTAAGCACTATGCAGGATTTGGCAAGAATGCGGATATCAGAGTGACGGAAAACGGCAAAGGATCAGATTACGGATTTTTTAGTGTCAGTATCCAAGACAAAAAAACAAAAAAAGAAGCAAATATGGATATTACCAAGAAAGGCGGCTATCCAATCTGGTTTATTCTGGATCGAAAAGTGGCAAAACAGAAAGTAAGCCTTAATGAGGCAAGCAATAATGCTGTTAAATTTCTGAAAGACAATGGCTTTAAAGACCTCGATTTATTTGAAAGTGCTCAATACGATAATTTAGGTGTATTTACATTTGTTTCCAATCAGGATGGAGTAAGAATTTATCCCGACTCGATTCGTGTGAAGGTTGCGCTCGACAATGGAAGGATGACGGCTTTTGCAGCTGAGGATTATTTGAAATCACATCACCAAAGAGAAATTCCTGATGCTGGGATTACTAAAGAAGAGGCAAGATCCAAGGTGAACCCGCAGCTGAAGGTTATGGAAGACAGGCAGGCAATAATCATTAACGATTTGAATCAGGAAGTTTTATGCTATGAATTGTTGGGTACAATGGGTGAAGATACCTACAGAATATATATAAATGCAGAAACAGGACAGGAAGAAAAAGTAGAGAAGCTAAAGAATGCAGAACCAATATATGAAGATGTCGTGTAAGAAAGCCGGATAGGCTTTCTTTTTGTTTACTGTAATTCAGAGCTAATTCTGCAGCAGATGAAAGTGTATTTTAGGTCTTTTTACCTAATAAAATTAAAAATTTTATTGCAGGATTCATATATAGCATTCATAATTAAATGGCAGGATTATCCTTTTGTTAAAGGAAGTGTGGAAGTGTGATAAATATTGGAGAAACATTGATGCTGGAATTGACGTACTCTGAAAAACCTGAGAAGTATAAATGCAAGCTTGCCGAAAGAGAAGGAAATAATTTATATATCGATTATCCTATAAATCAGGAATCAAATAAAACGGCATTTCTGGTCGATGGTACACAATTGAAGGCTACCTTTCTGGCTGAGGATGGAACAGTGTACCTCTTCGAAAGCGAGGTTCTGGGAAGGGTTAAGCAAAAGATCCCGATGATGATTTTATCGTATCCCGGGGATGAACATTTAGTCAAAATTCAAAGGCGGCAGTTTGTGCGGGTTGAAACACCTGTTGACGTTGCAATCCATCCCGTAAATAATGAGTTTGCTCCTTTTGTATCTGTTACGGATGATATAAGTGCAGGCGGGGCTGCAATCATCGCTAAAAGGGGCTATTCCTTAGAAGCCAATATGAAAATAATTACTTTTTTTGTATTAGCCATGCAGAACGGTGTGAATTATTATTTGAAGCTTAAAAGTAATATAATAAGAGTCTCTGAACCCAGAAATGGCAAATCGCTTATTTCAGTACAATTCATGGAAGTAAGCCCGCAGGACAGGCAATTGCTTCTCCGATTCTGTTTTGAAAGGCAATTGGCCATGAAGAAAAAAGGCCTGGAAATCTGAAGAAAGGAATATTTTTTATATACATCTCTCATAATAGATGATGAAGTCCAGTGACTAAATTTTTTTCCAGTTGGAGAGATGGCAATGATGAAAGTGGTAGAGAGGATTATTCTTAAGTTAATAATTGTGCAATTTGTGTTCCTGCTGATTACTCAGTTTTTCTTTCATCATATGGAGGCTTTCCCGGAATTAAAGCAGTTGACACAGTATGAAGGTGTGACAGATCAGAATTTTTCTGAGCTGCTTGAAACTTTCAGTAAAAATAATTAGCAGGCTGGTGCCTGCTTATTTTTTGTGGTGAAATATTTCAGGACTATTTGATAAAATTTGCAAGACTTAAAAAACAGCTTATTTATGCACTGATCCAGACTTAATATGGTAAAATAAAGCGGAATCAACCTGGTGAAAAAACAGCCAGGGTTACAGGAGGAACTATGAGTAAACGTATATCAATTGCAATTGACGGTCCAGCTGCTGCAGGGAAAAGTACAGTAGCTAAGATCGTAGCAGAAAAATTATCTTACATATATATTGATACTGGTGCCATGTATCGCGCCTTGACTTATAAAGCGATTCAGAAAAATGCAAGCCTTGAAGATGAAGGTTCTCTTATGGAGATATTAAACAATACCGTTATTGAACTGCATCCAGGTGAAAAAGGGCAATCAATTTATCTGGACGGACAGGATGTGACAGCCGAAATCAGAACTTCCGAGGTGACGAATTCTGTTTCCGTTGTTTCCATGCACAAGCTGGTTAGGGAAGAAATGGTATCACGCCAGCAAAGCTTTGCGTTAAATGGAGGAGTGGTAATGGATGGCCGGGATATCGGAACCCATGTCCTGCCCCATGCAGAAGTGAAAGTCTTCCTTCTTGCCTCTGTAGATGAAAGAGCTTTAAGACGGCATAACGAAAATATCCAAAAGGGATACCCATCTGACCTGGACAAGCTGAAGGAGGAAATCTCACACAGAGATAAGCTGGACTCTGAACGTGAAATAGCCCCTTTGAAAAAAGCAGATGATGCAATAGAAATTGATACAACTGCTTTATCAATTGGACAGGTAGTTGATAAGATAATGGATCTGGCTATTGAAAGGATTGGTTAAGAGTGAATCTCTATACTTTTGCCAAGGCAGTGGTTTATGGAGTTCTTAAACCCATTTACAGATTTGAAGTAATTGGAAAAGAGAACTTTCCTGCTGAAGGGGGCGTCCTTTTATGCTCCAATCATATAAATAATCTCGATCCTCCGGTAGTGGGCATAAATGCTCCAAGACCAGTCTATTTTATGGCAAAGGAAGAGCTTTTTAGAGTGCCGGCGCTGGGGAAAATTCTTCCGGATCTAAATGCTTTTCCTGTCAAAAGAGGAATGAGTGACAGAGAAGCATTAAGAAAAGGGCTTGGAGTTCTAAAGGAAGGAAATGTTTTAGGGCTGTTTCCTGAGGGTACTAGAAGTAAAACGGGACAGCTGGGAAAAGGGCTGGCCGGAGCAGGTTTTTTTGCTCTAAGGTCGGAAGCGCATGTCGTTCCCTGCGCCATTATTGGTCCTTATAAAGCTTTTTCAAGATTAAAAGTTGTTTACGGGAAACCAATTGATATGAAAGAACTAAGAGAAAGAAAGGCTTCGGCGGAGGAAACCACCGAAGTAATTATGTCTGAAATCCGTAAGTTAATTGAAGATTACTCATAGACCTTCTTGCTTGACAAAAAACTTCTTTTGTAAGAAGTTAGTAAAAAGGCATTTTTTTAAAAGGCGAAAATATTCGAACAATAAGGCTGTCCTTTACTGAACAATTTTATACTCCAAAACAGTTGAAAAAAGCCTGCAATTAATTAGCCATTCGAGTATTTCTGCTGCTGACACAGGGTTCTTGCCTGGATGGCAGGCAGATGAATACAGAAAAAATTTGAAAGCAGCCATTGGATTAAGGAGGAATACATATGTCAGAGGAAATGAATCAAGTAGAAGTTAAAAATTTTGAGGTGGGTGACAAGGTAAAAGGCCAAGTTACCAAGGTTGAAGAAAAGCAAGTCATTGTTGACCTTGCTGATAGCAAACTGGATGGGATTATCCCAATCAGCGAGCTTTCAAGCCTTCATATTGAAAAAGCTGGCGATGCGGTTTCAGAAGGAGACGAACTCGAGCTTGAGGTTTTAAAAGTCGAGGAAGATGCTCTTATTCTTTCAAAACGTAAAGTTGATGCTGGTAAATCATGGGAAACTCTCGAAAAGAAATTCAATGAAGGCGAAGTTTTTGAAGCAGAAATAAAAGATGTAGTAAAAGGCGGATTAGTAGTAGACCTGGGTGTACGCGGATTTGTTCCTGCATCCCTGGTTGAAGCTCATTTTGTTGAAGACTTTACTGATTATAAAGGCAAAACGATGACGTTTAAAATTGTTGAGCTTGATAAAGATAAAAATCGCCTGATTCTTTCTCATCGTGCTGTAATAGAGGAAGAAAAAGGCAGACAGAAACATCAAGTGCTGGAATCCCTTCAGGCAGGCCAGGTTTTGGATGGAACAGTGCAAAGAATTACTGACTTTGGAGCCTTTGTTGATATTGGCGGAATCGATGGACTTGTCCATATCTCCCAGCTATCCTATGAGCATGTAGAAAAGCCTTCGGATGTTGTTGTGGAAGGCCAAAAAGTTAAAGTGAAAGTATTAAGCGTAGACCGCGACAATGAGCGCATTTCTCTATCCATTAAGGAAACTCTTCCGGGACCATGGGATAATATCAGCGAGAAGGCTCCTAAGGGCAGCACTCTTGATGGAACAGTAAGAAGACTTGTTTCATACGGAGCATTTGTTGAAGTTTTCCCAGGTGTTGAAGGCCTGGTTCATATTTCTCAAATCGCACATAAACATATCGGAACTCCTCATGAAGTTCTAAGCGAAGGACAGGAAGTGAAAGTGAAGGTTCTTGATGTTAACGAACAGGATCAGCGCCTGTCATTGAGCATAAAAGACCTTCTTGAAAAAGAGCAGGAAGAAGTGACAGATTATGAGCTTCCTGAAGAAACAAAGGGCTTCTCGCTTGGTGATATGATTGGCGATCAGCTTAAGAATTTAAAAAAGTAATGGTGATAAATAGTGTCCAGATCAAAACGTAAATGGGATCATATCCAGCATGCTTTGGCTACTGGCCAAAGCAGCAATACCGGTTTAGCGGATATTGTTTTTATTCATCAAAGCCTTCCTGATGCGTTTCTTGATCAAGCAGATTTAGGCACATCAATTGGCGAACTTTCATTAAGTTCGCCAATTTTTATAAATGCCATGACAGGAGGCGGAGGAGAAAGAACGGTTCAAATTAACCGCGATCTTGCCTTTGCTGCCAAATCAACAGGCCTTGCTATGGCAGTAGGGTCTCAAATGTCTGCACTTAAGGACCCAAGTGAAGCAGAATCCTACCGAGTTGTCAGAAGAGAAAACCCCCGGGGAATTATTTTTGGCAACTTAGGAAGCGAAGCTACAATCGATCAGGCTAAAGCTGCTGTGGATATGATTGAAGCGGATGCACTGCAAATTCATTTAAATGCTGTACAGGAATTGACCATGCCGGAAGGGGACAGGGATTTTCGAGGTGCATTAAAAAGAATTGAAAAGATCGTCTCTCATTCTGAAGTTCCGATAGTAGTAAAAGAAGTCGGGTTCGGCATAAATAAAGAAACAGCTTCCATGCTTGCATCGGCCGGCGTTGCAGCAATTGATATCGGCGGATATGGCGGAACAAATTTCTCCCGTATTGAAAATGCAAGAAGAGATAGACTGTTATCGTTTTTCGATGAGTGGGGAATCCCGACAGCTGTCTCCATTGCAGAAGCTGCATCTTTGGAAGCTGGCATCGATGTCATTGCTTCCGGGGGCATCCGGACAAGCCATGAAATAGCAAAGGCAATTGCTCTTGGTGCAGGAGCTGCAGGGATGGCTGGATTCTTTTTAAAGGTTCTAATAAAAGAAGGACTTGAGGCCCTTATTGAAGAGATTAACAATATTCATTCCGAATTGAAGATGATTATGACCGCTTTGGGGGCAGAAAGCATCGCCGGGCTCCAGCAGTCACCGATTATCATAGCTGGAAAAACTCATCATTGGCTGAACGAACGCGGCATTGATACTAAAGCATATTCCTTGCGGACCACACGAAAATAGCTCCCGTCATACGACGAGAGCTATTTTTTCTTTCTGGCTTCATCGCATCACAAAGCGATGAAGCTTTTGTTTATTAACTGTATTTTGAATCATTCAACGATCTGGCTTCTTCGGGGCTCTGCATTTTGGCAGCTCCGGGATAATGAAGTGCCTGGTCACGGTCGGATTCCACTTTTCCGCTGTTCTTCAGCTTTTTTTCCTGTCTGTCTTTGCCCATATTAAACACCTCCATGTTATTAAGATGAAGTGAGGGCAAGAGAATTATTCAAAAAGACATCTGGGATTCCAAAGATATAATGCTTTTAAACTTGCAGGGTTAATTTACATATGAAGGAGCCATAATGGAAATGATAGGAGGGAGAGTATGGAAGGTATAATTTTCTATTGGATTTCCTGGATGGTTTGGATTATAGCGACTTTTTTTATGGATCGAACTAATAAATACAGGTTTTTATTGTCTGCCTGGATCTTACTCTTTATTATGCTATCACCCTGGACAATTAATATCTTCAATTTTAAAACTGGTATGGCTGGCCTTTTTCTGCTTGTATCGCTTTATGTTTATGCAGGGAGACTAAAAGGACGGAGCAAGCTTTATTTTCTGTTTTGCACATTCATCCTGATGATGGCCTATGTCACATTTCACCTTTTTGAACTGTTTGATCCTGTTTGGGTGATGTTCTCCCGGAAATGGATGCTTTCAGTCCTTCTGGTTTATATGGCTGTACTCCTGCAAAAAAACAGAATGCTCAGGCTGCCTTTAATATTGCTCGGGGGCATCCAGGGGGAAGTGCTATATGCAATTATCATAAAATCATTTTCCTTTCCATATACGATTGGATCTTTGGCTTTTTTGGATATTATGGCCATTTCAATTTCCATATCGGCTTTATGGATTGCCGTGCACTGGGCGGTGAAATATATTGAAGCCAACTTTAAACATCTTGAAAGGGAGAAACAAAAATTATCATGAGTGAATATACATACCCGATTCTTTTTGGTCTGGCGGCTGGAACCCTGACCCGAATTTATATGCTTCGGACCGATTACCGGCAGTACCCTACATACCTGCATGGGAAAATAATACATGTAGCACTGGGGTTTATTGCTGCGGGCCTTGGAACAGTGGCTATTCCTTCAATAATGGAGGAAGACTTTACAGCCATCACCTTTCTGACTCTTGCTGCATCCCAGTTTAGAGAAGTCAGAAATATGGAGCGAAACACACTGACTGAACTGGATAGCTATGAAATGGTTCCGAGAGGCAAAACATATATAGAAGGCGTAGCAATAGCCTTTGAAAGCAGGAATTATCTTGTAATATTCACATCCCTGCTTAGTACACTGGGATTTCTCCTGTTTAATTTATGGGGAGGTCTTGCGGCTGCAGGTCTTGCCATTATGATTTCCATGAAATTAATGTCGGGAGGAAAGCTGAAGGATATTGTTGATATTGAGTTCGTAGAGCCGCGTTTTGATGGAGCGGGCTTGTATGTGGACAATATTTACATTATGAATATAGGCTTGCCTGAAAGACAAGAGGAGGTGCTCCGGTATGGGATGGGTTTCATTTTAAATCCAAAAAACTTCAATGCCCGATCCACTATAGCCAATCTCGGACAAAGGCAGGCAATATTGCACGATGTATCTACGGCTTTGGGTGTTTACCGGGATTCCGGAACTCCTGCGCTTGTTCCGCTGGCAAAAAGGGATCTGGATGACGGGCGTGTAGGGGTATTTGTATTGCCTCAGGAAAAGGATATAAATAAAGCCCTAAAAATCATCGAAGCAGTCCCAACACTTGAAAATGCAATTAGGATGCCTACTGAACGGCAAACGAATGGGAAAGGAAGTTAGCGTATGGTACTAGAAAAATACATATTGGCTGCTATTACAACAAATCCATCGAAGGTACCTTCAGGAACTGCCGTTTTCCATTGTGAAGATAAAAAAGAAATGCAAATCATCGCAGCCAATCTTGAAGCAATTCTTGACGGAATTGCCCATGCTTTAACAGAAGAACTTTATGTAATTGTTAAGCATTAATAGGGCTTCCAAGTTTTTATTAAACAGGAATTATATCTTTGAACTTCGATAATTGTCTAGCTCCAGGCGCCATCGGCTCGAGGTCATTAGCCAATCCGGATAAAAGGTAAAGATCAACCTTTCATCCGGATCGTCTTATGCTTGAGGCCCAGGACATGTAAGAATTCGGCAGCATAAACACCGCACGACCGAAAGCGACAGCTTTTGGGAGGATGTGGATCATGCAGACGTTGCCACAGGACGTGGCGGTTTTAGTCTGAGTTCCTGCGGGCGCCTTCCGCTTTTCCTATTGCTAGGAAGGTTTCTCTTTGTTAAAATATCTAAGTTAGACCCTTCCATCTTTGAGAAGGGTTTATTTTATAAATGTACAGCGATTTGGATGGTTTTAACATCAATGTAGTGTTATTGTGGACAGCCATCTGTATGCTTACTTTAGGTAAAAGCATTTCTGGAACATAGACGCAAAGTTAAAACAAATTAAGAATAAAGATTGAAAGGGTGATGTTCATGGCAAAACCAGTATTGGCTATTGTCGGGCGTCCTAACGTTGGGAAATCAACGATATTTAACAGAATTGTAGGAGAACGGATATCGATTGTCGAAGATATTCCGGGAGTGACCAGGGACCGAATTTATAGTTCTGCAGAATGGCTGACTCATGATTTTAATATTATTGATACTGGCGGAATTGATATTGGTGACGAGCCATTTTTAGAGCAAATTCGCCTCCAGGCAGAAATAGCTATAGATGAAGCAGATGTTATTATTTTTCTTGTAAACGGAAGAGAGGGTGTCACCTCTGCAGATGAGGAAGTTGCAAAAATATTATATAAAGCCAAAAAGCCTGTAGTTCTGGGTGTGAATAAAATCGATAACCCAGAGATGCGGGATTTAATTTATGACTTTTATGCACTTGGTTTTGGTGAGCCATTTCCGATTTCAGGCTCCCATGGTCTAGGCCTTGGAGACTTGCTTGATGAAGCTGCCAAGCATTTTCCAAAGCATGGCCAAAGTGAATATGGCGAAGATGTCATTAAATTTTCATTAATCGGCCGCCCGAATGTCGGGAAATCCTCCCTTGTAAACGCAATGCTTGGGGAAGAGCGGGTCATTGTCAGCAATATCGCAGGCACCACAAGGGATGCAATCGACTCGAAGGTTAAAGTGGATGGTCAGGAATATGTCATCATCGATACCGCGGGTATGCGAAAAAAAGGGAAAGTTTATGAAACAACAGAAAAATATAGTGTATTAAGAGCTTTGAGGGCAATTGAACGTTCTGATGTTGTCTTAGTGGTCATTGACGGCGAAGAAGGCATCATTGAACAGGACAAGCGTATTGCAGGCTATGCTCATGAAGCAGGCAGAGCTGTGGTTATCGTTGTCAATAAATGGGATGCTGTTGAAAAAGATGAGAAAACAATGAAGGCATTTGAACAAAATATCCGTGAGCATTTTCAATTCCTGGATTATGCACCTGTTGTTTTCCTTTCTGCCAAAACAAAAAAGCGTATTCATACATTAATCCCAATGATTAACAAGGCCAGTGAAAATCATTCTTTGCGTGTTGAAACAAGCGTTCTGAATGATGTCGTAATGGATGCTGTTGCGATGAATCCAACGCCGACTGATAAAGGAAGACGCCTCAGAATTTATTACACCACACAGGTTGCTGTGAAGCCGCCGACATTTGTTGTGTTTGTCAATGATCCTGAACTTCTTCATTTTTCGTATGAACGATTCCTGGAAAACAGAATTAGGGACGCATTTGGCTTTGAAGGAACACCTATTAAGATATTTGCAAGGGAAAGAAAATAATGCAGGTGACTCCGGCCAGAAAGCTTTATAATGCGTCTGGCAGGCAGAATCGGATGATTTTTGATGCATCAAAATACATTAAAAGGCAGTGATCAAATGGAGCAGATAAAAGAAAGCGTTGCTGTAGCTGGTGCCGGCAGCTGGGGAACTGCCCTGGCGATGGTGCTTGCTGATAATGGACATGATGTCAGACTGTGGGGCCATAACCCTGATCAGATTGAGGAAATTAATAAGCATCATACTAATCAAAAATATTTATCAGGAGTACAGCTGCCTGCAGAAATAAAAGGTTACTTATCGCTTGAAGAGGCTTTGACGGGGACAGATACTTTGATATTGGCGGTGCCGACAAAGGCCATTCGTGAAGTAATCGGGAAGATCAATGGAATTAGAAAAGAGCCCCTAACCATTGTGCACGTAAGTAAAGGAATCGAGCCTGATTCACTACTCAGGATTTCTGAAATGATTGAAGAGGAAATGCCAGATGAACTTCTGGACAGTGTAGTTGTGCTATCTGGTCCAAGCCATGCAGAAGAAGTTAGTTTAAGACATCCGACAACTGTTACGGTATCATCAAAAAATATGGCCGCTGCGGAAAAAATTCAGGATTTGTTTATAAATAACAATTTTAGAGTATATACCAACCCTGATATCATTGGAGTGGAAATTGGCGGTGCTCTAAAAAATATCATAGCCCTTGCTGCCGGAATTACAGATGGCTTAGGCTATGGCGACAATGCAAAGGCAGCCCTGATTACGAGAGGTCTTGCTGAAATTGCACGTCTCGGGATGAAGATGGGGGCGAGCCCGCTTACTTTTTCAGGATTAGCAGGAATTGGGGATTTGATCGTTACATGTACTTCCGTCCATTCACGCAATTGGAGAGCAGGCAACCTTCTTGGAAAGGGACATAATCTGCAGGAAGTCCTGGATAATATGGGGATGGTCGTAGAGGGAGTCAGAACCACCAAAGCAGCCCATCAGCTGGCTCGAAAATACGACGTAAAAATGCCAATTACCAATGTTCTATATGATGTCCTTTTTAATAATGTTAATGCGAAAGATGCAGTTGATCTTCTGATGGCAAGAGGAAAAACACATGAGATGGAGGACCTTGCAAACGTTTTGGAAGATCAAAGCGGTAATAAAAAGAGCTGATATCTATATTAATTGAAAAATATAGGCATTAGATGATGCGAGACACCAGGTTCCTGCATACAATGCAACGAAGCAAACTAGTGTAATGAACAGGGTGCTGGGTTATTTAGTCAAATGGCTGAGGTAAAGAATTGCCCCTTCTTTGCCTCGGTTTTTTTTGTCTTCAATTTTCGTGATAAAAAGCTTTTAGATTTATCTATTTAATATGGTATAATACATTTCGGAAAAGGGAGTTGATTATATGTCACCGTCTTTAATGAAAATGTGGATTTCCCTAGCTTCAATGGGGTTTATGTTTTTATCTATAATATTAATATACTTTAGCCGCTACAAGCTGAAAGCTGGCATATTTAAGATAATTACAGCCATTGTTGCCTATTTTTTAATGATCATAAGCGGGATCATTATTGTGCTTGTCGTGTTTAGCGGTCCGACAAGCAGCTAGCACTTTTACATAAAGGGTTGATTAAATGATAAAAGCTTTTAACATGTTTTTGCTTATCCTAAGCGGAGCTTTAATTCTGACAGGCTGTATGTATCCTGAAGAAAAATTATCTCAAAACCAGACAGCCTATAAAGATCAGCTTCAGTCTGTCCAATCTGCAGTGGACCAATATAGGGAAGCAAAAGGAGGTCTCCTGCCGATTAAAACAAAGGGGCAGACAACCCCAATCTATCAAAAGTATCCAATTGACTTTAAGAAAATTGCTCCGGAATACATGGCGGAACCTCCTGGAAACGCTTTTGAATCAGGCGGAGTTTTTCAATATGTGATTGTTGATGCAGAAACAGATCCGAAAGTGAAAATTTTTGATTTGAGAATTGCTGAAACAATCAGGGATATTAACCTGAGGGTTAAGGCTCATGGATTCCCGCCATACAAAGAGCAAATTGCTGAAAATGTTTTTACAATGGATTTTAAAAAGTTAGGGTTTAAAGAAGAGCCCAAAGCCCTCAGTCCTTATAGCGGTCAAAGCCTGCCATATGTTGTTACTGGCGATGCTGAGGTATATGTAGACTATCGGGTTGATTTGTATCAGGCATTGGAAAAAAAAGAAAACAAACCTGAACCTGGAAAAGATATTAGAAATCTTCTCGTGGAGGATTCTGATTTTGTTCCCGCCTATTCACTTCCTTATACAATTGATCCCGGCACAAATGATCCAATCTTTTTGGTGAAATAGTCATAACCCTTCTCCTGCAAAATATATTGTAGGAGAAGGGTTATTTTTTTATATACTTTTATAACCACTCTTCAACTAATGACTAAAAGCATAAAGGCAAAGAAATAAAGGAGCAGGGGAGTTTAAAAATAAAAAAGGAAATTTGAAATGGCCTGCTGTCCATTTCAGACTGTCATATGATTGGAGAATTTTTCAGCTGGACTGACAGGTGCGGTGCACTTTCCTGTTAGGGGGGTAAAAAGAAAAAAAACTGTCATAACAATGTAGGACAACATCATACACATATAATGTCCAAACATAATAGATAGGATAATATTATCCCATTAACTCAAGATTTCAGGAGGGGATCACTTGGAAAAGGTTGATATTTTTAAAGATATTGCCGAAAGAACTGGCGGCGATATATATTTCGGAGTAGTTGGGGCAGTTCGCACCGGCAAATCTACATTTATAAAAAAGTTTATGGAATTGGTTGTACTTCCAAATATGGAGAACGAAGCAGAACGTGCACGCACACAGGATGAGCTTCCGCAAAGTGCTGCCGGCAAGACCATTATGACAACAGAACCGAAATTTGTCCCTAACCAGGCTGCTACCGTTCATGTAGCAGAAGGGCTGGATGTAAATATCAGGCTTGTGGACTGTGTGGGATATACAGTGCCGGGGGCGAAGGGGTACGAAGACGAAAACGGCCCGAGAATGATCAATACCCCTTGGTATGAAGAGCCGATTCCTTTTCACGAAGCTGCTGAGATAGGAACAAGAAAGGTGATCCAGGAGCATTCCACAATCGGAGTGGTAATAACAACTGACGGAACAATCGGGGAAATACCGCGTGCGAATTACCTGGAAGCCGAAGAAAGGGTTATTGAAGAATTAAAGGAAGTTGGCAAACCATTTATCATGATCATTAACAGTGTGCAGCCTCACCACCCTAATACGGATGCCCTGAGAAATGATCTTGCTGAAAAATATGACATCCCAGTCCTTGCCATGAGTGTAGAAGGCATGAGGGAATCGGATGTATTAAATGTTATGCGTGAAGCACTCTACGAGTTCCCGGTACTGGAAGTCAATGTGAATCTTCCAAGCTGGGTGATGGTGCTGCATGAAGATCACTGGCTTCGTGAGAGCTATCAGGAAGCAGTTAAAGAAACGGTTAAGGATATTAAGAGACTGAGAGATGTAGACCGTGTGGTCCATCAATTCAGCGACTTTGAATTCATTGACCGGGCAGGCCTTGCAGGAATTGAAATGGGGCAGGGTGTAGCCGAAATTGACTTATATGCGCCGGACGATCTTTATGATGAGGTATTGAAAGAGATAGTTGGTGTTGAAATCCGCGGAAAAGACCACTTGCTCGAGCTGATGCAGGAATTTGCCCATGCAAAAGCAGAGTATGATCAAATTTCCGATGCATTGAGAATGGTAAAGCAAACAGGCTATGGCATTGCTGCTCCTTCACTGGCTGATATGAGCCTCGATGAACCGGAGATCACACGCCATGGATCACGCTTTGGTGTAAGGCTTAAAGCAGTTGCTCCATCTATTCATATGATAAAAGTAGATGTGGAATCTGAATTCTCTCCAATTATCGGAACAGAAAAGCAAAGCGAAGAACTCGTCCGCTACCTGATGCAGGACTTTGAAGATGATCCGCTTTCAATCTGGAACTCCGACATCTTTGGACGGAGCCTCAGCTCCATTGTCAGAGAGGGAATTCAGGCAAAACTGTCCCTGATGCCTGAAAATGCAAGATATAAACTAAAAGAGACTTTAGAAAGAATTATCAACGAAGGCTCAGGAGGGTTAATTGCGATAATCCTGTAATGAAGGCTCCTTTTGGAGTCTTTTTTTTATTGCAGGAGAAGTGAGTTTCAGTTTCTGAACCTGAGCCAGTTTAGGACCTAAAAGAAGCCAAATCCAAAACTTTGAGTCCGAACCCAGCTGTTCTTATGTATGTGCCAACCCTGCAATCTAGAAAAATTATGTTTCAGCCAGCGCGTTAAGGGTATAAAAATCAGGTCAGCGTGTTACAAATATGTTGCAAAGAAGAAAAGATTCCCATTAAATCATGAAATATTCTTGATAACAGCATTTGATTGTGATAATCTTTTAACAGAATTACCGTTATGGCGGCTAAAACCCTTATTTTTAAAGGGTTTATAATGAGTTTTTGATTGAAAAATCTCAATTAATCATTTAATATAAGGCTTGTTAAACAAAAACACGCCATAACGTATAGAATTCAGTAATTTTGTTTACAAATGTATGTAAGGAATCTTATTTTACTGGGTTTTATCCATATTTGGGAGGAGGTGAAAGGCATGAACAAAACAGAACTAATTAACGCAGTTGCTGAAGCTGGCGAACTTTCTAAAAAAGACGCGACTAAAGCAGTTGATGCTGTTTTCGATACAATCTTAGATGCTTTGAAAAATGGTGATAAGGTACAACTAATCGGTTTCGGAAACTTTGAAGTTCGCGAACGTGCTGCCCGCAAAGGACGCAACCCGCAAACTGGTGAAGAAATCGAAATCGCTGCAAGCAAAGTTCCTGCTTTCAAACCAGGCAAAGCGCTTAAAGATGCAGTTAAATAATCTACATACAAGTGCTTAAAGCTTATGCTTGAGCAAAAAACCGCGAATTATTCGCGGTTTTTTCTTTTGGCATTTTAAGCAGAAGATTGACCCTATTTCAGGTATTTTATTTTGCTCCCGGGAAGAGGTTTCAGTTTTGCCTGAATGAGGGCGTTATGCTAATATGAAAATATTATTACCACAGTGTTATTACTTAGGAGGCATAATTATGGCAGAGGTAAATCGTGCCCAGATAGAAGATGCGGTGCGTTTAATATTGGAAGCAATCGGTGAAGACCCGAATCGTGAAGGACTTCTTGATACACCAAAGCGAGTCGCGAAAATGTATGAAGAGGTTTTTATGGGGCTTAACCAGGATCCTAAAGAATACTTTGAAACAGTATTTGGCGAAGACCATGAAGAACTTGTATTAGTTAAAGATATTCCATTCTACTCTATGTGTGAACATCATCTCGTCCCATTCTTTGGTGTTGCCCATGTGGCGTACATTCCGAAAGGCGGCAGAGTAACAGGTTTAAGCAAACTCGCCAGAGCAGTAGAAGCTGTTGCAAAACGCCCTCAGCTTCAGGAACGCATTACATCTACTGTCGCTAACGCCATCCTGGAAAAGCTTGAACCGCATGGTGTGATGGTTGTTGTGGAAGCTGAACATATGTGCATGACAATGCGCGGAGTTAAAAAGCCGGGTTCTAAAACGGTAACATCAGCAGTAAGAGGTGTATTAGCAGAGGATGCAAGAGCTCGTGCTGAAGTCCTTTCGCTGATAAAACAATAAATATGAACTCTGTTCATCAATTAAGTTCAGGGAATAAACAAGTCAAAGGCTGAAAGATAAAACTTTTAGCCTTTTTTTGTAAAAAATTATCAACCACCAACATTTAGCAAAGGATGGTATGAATGGAAAAGAAAAATCCGTCAGCAAATGATTATATTGTGATAAAGGCCAAAGAAGACGGTGTTAATGTTATTGGGTTAACAAGAGGATCTGATACAAGATTTCACCATTCCGAAAAACTTGATCAGGGAGAAGTAATGATTGCGCAATTTACAGAGCATACTTCTGCGATTAAGATCAGGGGAAATGCAAGGATTATGACAAGCTATGGAGAGCTTGAAAGTGAGTCTAAGAAATAGATTTCCGCTGGAATTAAAGGGCTGAATATTTTCATAAGATAATGTCCTGACATGTTCCTGTCATTTATGATATAATTGTCTCTGCTTGATTAATTATCTTTAATACAAGATACCGGGTAAAAGGCTTTTTTTGCCCGTTTTATATTTAATAGGAACCAATCAATTGGCTAAAAATAGATAAGAATGTGTTAGATGTTTTGTATCCGTTCTCTTTGTGCAGTAATCACGAGAGAAATAGCGGCTGGAAAAAGAAAATTAAGGGGAAACAAGGGTGATGGCATGCATGATGTGAAGATTAAATTAGCAGATGTGAAAGAACAGATTGAAAAAAAAGTAAACCACCCTTATCTGCTCAGGTACATTGACTCACCTGTAATTGATGAAGACAAGCTTCTGCTTTTTATCTCTTTACTCGATGATGTGGAGATACCTGACTCAAAAGCAGAAAAATATGCGGTAACTGCAATGCTTATCCAAATCGCCCTTGATACCCATGAACTTGTTAAAAATGATGAATCTGAAGACAAAGGTCTTAAACATAGACAGCTTACTGTCCTTGCAGGTGTTTATTACAGCGGATTATATTACAAGATTCTGGCGGCTTTTGATGATATCCGAATGATCAGAGCCTTTGCAGATGGGATTAAAGATGTAAATGAGCATAAAATTTCGTTATATCAGAAAACCCCTGAAGCGGTAGACAGTCTGATGAATTCAGTCAGGAAAATAGAGGCTGCACTTTTTGAAAAACTGGCTGACGCATTCAGCAAAGCGGCATGGAAAGATGTAATTTCCAATCTTTTATTCATTAAGCGTCTAATTTTGGAAAAGCAGCAGTTCATGAAAGAAGGCACCTCAGTTGTTTTTGAAGCGCTTAAAAAGCTGACTTTCCCAAAAGTGAAGGAGATGTCTGCTGAGCAGCGGAATTATCTGATCCTCATTTGTGACAGGTATATCGATTTTTCAAGAAATATTGTCGATCAATCACTGCTGAAATTTCCTATAGCAAATGAATTATTAGAGAAGCGTATACACTGCATTTTCAATAATAATCAGTCTGTGGCTAAAACTTTTGTGGAAGAAGGATAAAAATATGCAGCAATCAAAAGAAGAACGTGTCCATAGTGTATTTGAAAAGATTTATGGCAACTACGATAAAATGAATTCAGTTATCAGTTTTCAGCAGCATTTAAGATGGCGCAAAGATACAATGAAAAAGATGAATGTTCAAAAAGGTTCAAAAGCTCTTGATGTATGCTGCGGTACTGCCGACTGGTCTATTGCGCTTGCTGAAGCTGTAGGTGAAAGCGGTAAAGTGGTAGGCTTGGATTTCAGCAAAAACATGCTGAAAATCGGCGAGGAAAAAATCAAGGAGCGGAAACTCAAGCAAGTTGAGCTTGTGCATGGCAATGCAATGGAGCTTCCTTTTGCTGACAATTCCTTCGATTATGTTACAATCGGTTTTGGCCTGCGTAACGTTCCGGATTATCTTCAGGTGTTAAAAGAAATGCACCGTGTTGTAAAGCCGGGCGGCTTAGCAGTGTGTCTGGAGACTTCTCAGCCAACTCTGTTCGGATACAAACAGGCATATTATTTCTACTTCCGCTTCATTATGCCTGTGTTCGGAAAGCTTTTTGCCAAAAGCTTTAATGAATATTCCTGGCTGCAGGAATCAGCAAGAGACTTTCCCGGCATGAAAGAACTTGCAGGAATGTTTGAAGAAGCAGGGTTTAAAAACGTTACATTTAAGCCATATAGTGGCGGAGTGGCTGCCGTACACATTGGGACGAAATAAAAATAATAACTTGTTCTGTATGTTTCTCGTGGTAGATAGAGAATAGATCAGACGGGATCGATAAGCTGGGTGAGTAAGCAATGAAATTGAAAATGATGTATTCATTTTTAAATTCAGATTTAAATCTTATAGAGAACGAGCTGGAGGAGACGATTAAGGCTGAGTCTCCCCTATTGCATCAGGCTTCCCTGCATCTGCTTCAGGCCGGGGGGAAAAGAATCCGGCCTGTTTTCGTTTTGCTGGCTGCGAAGTTCGGAGAATACGATATTGATAAAATTAAAAACGTAGCTGTATCACTGGAGCTAATCCATATGGCGTCACTTGTCCATGATGATGTTATTGATGATGCAGAACTTCGCCGCGGTCAGCCTACGATTAAAGCAAAATGGGATAATAAAATTGCCATGTATACCGGTGATTATATTTTTGCGCGCGCACTGGAATTAATAACAAATGTGGAAAATCCGCATGCACATAAAATTCTCTCTCATACACTTGTGGAGCTGTGTATTGGCGAAATAGAGCAAATTAAAGATAAGTACAACTATGATCAGAATCTCAGGACATATTTCCGAAGAATAAAAAGAAAAACAGCCATGCTGATTGCCGTGAGCTGCCAGCTTGGCGGGATTGCGGCTAATGTAGAAGAAGATATACATAAAAAACTTTTTAAATTCGGCTATTTTGTGGGAATGTCCTATCAGATCATAGACGATGTCCTGGATTTTGTGGGAACAGAAAAAGAACTTGGCAAGCCTGCAGGAGGAGATCTGCATCAGGGAAATATTACGCTTCCTGCTTTATTGGCAATGGAGGATAATAGAATCTCCGAACAAATAAGGAGAGTTCACGAGGGAACTGATCGAAGTGATATTGAGAAAATAATTACCTTGGTGAAAGACTCAGGCGCCATTGAAAACTCTCTGCAAATCAGTGATAAATATCTGCAAAAAGCCCTAGGGGTACTCGAAGAGCTGCCTCATTCCAGGTCTAAGAAAGCCTTGCGGGATATTGCAAAATTCATAGGCAAAAGAAAATTTTAATCACCTATATAAATTGCCGGCACTCTTCCAAAGTGTCGGCAATTTATGTTTTAGGAGTTTAAATTTATTGCTTATTAATGTAATCTGTTAATTTCCGCTATAGAATGTTCAGCTAACCGCGAGACAATCCCCCTAAACGTAAAGCGCCTTGCCAGGGTTACCTGTCCAGCTGCCCCGCAGGACCTTGAATAAGCTTTCTTGAGTACACATCGCACGAAGTTTGCATTTTCTCACACTATCCGCTGCAATCAACTCAGAAATATAATGCAATTAGAAAAAAACTGTAAAACAGCTAAAAATTAAAAGCGCTTCCAAATTTCTGTTGCTAAATTTTCAAAACAATGATAATATTTTCGTGGATTAACATTATAACTATACATAAGTTTTAGGAGTGGAAATCAATGGAAAGAACTTTTTTAATGGTTAAACCAGACGGTGTACAGCGCAATCTAATTGGGGAAATCGTTTCCCGTTTTGAAAAGAAAGGCTTTCAGCTAGTAGGCGGCAAGCTGATGAGCATCAGCCAGGAACTTGCTGAAGAGCATTATGGAGAGCATAAAGAGCGTCCGTTCTTTGGAGAGCTTGTTGACTTTATTACATCCGGACCGGTTTTCGCAATGGTTTGGGAAGGCGAAAATGTTATCGCAACAGCTCGTCAGATGATGGGTTCAACAAACCCTAAAGATGCTGCTCCTGGAACAATCCGCGGAGATTTCGGCATTACCGTTGGAAAAAATGTAATCCATGGATCCGATTCACCTGCAAGTGCAGAACGTGAAATTGGCCTTTTCTTCAAAGAAGAAGAAAAAGTGGAATACAAAAAATTAATGAATGACTGGATTAACTAATATTCTAAGAGCACTTGTCCATGACAAGTGCTTTTTTTGTAACCGGATTCAATACTTCAGCTGGATGGGCATAGATAATAAACACTAGCTCTCCGGAAACTATAGAGGGGAAATAGAATGATTGACGATTATCAGGAATTTATTCAAAATATAAAAAGAAAAACAGGGATTGATCTATCACTATACAAAGAAGCTCAAATGAAGAGAAGGCTTATATCCCTTTATGAGAAAAAAGGGTTTCAATCATTTGGGAGTTTTTTTAGCACAATAGTTAAGGATAGAGAACTGCTGAATGATTTTTTGGACAGGATGACAATAAATGTTTCTGAATTTTACCGGAATGCCCAAAGATGGGAAGTACTCGAAAAAAAAATCCTGCCTGGACTATTAGACCAAAATAAGAATCTGAAAATCTGGAGTGCAGCCTGTTCCACTGGTGAAGAACCCTATACAATTGCCATGATTTTATCTAAGATGCTGCCGATACCCCAAATCAAAATTACTGCAACTGATATTGATGAAAATGCACTGGCAAGAGCGCGGCTGGGGATATATCCTGAGCGTTCGCTTAATGAAGTTCCTGTCACGATGAGACAGAAATTTTTTAAGCAAGAAGGGAGTTTCTATAAAATATCCGATGATATAAAAAGGACAGTAACCTTTAAAAAGCAAAATCTCCTTTCAGAGGATTTTGGAGGTCCGTTTGATCTCATTGTATGCAGAAACGTTCTTATTTATTTTACAGAGGAAGCAAAAGATCAGCTATATCATAAATTCAGCGGCGCTTTAAAAAAAGATGGCATATTCTTTGTTGGGAGCACTGAACAAATTTTTAACTCAGGCCGTTATCACCTGGCATCTGCTGAAACCTTCTTTTATAGAAAAGAATAATAGCAGCAGGGAGGATGGTTTTTGGTCATCCTCTTTTCTTTTGCTATTTTCGTTTGGCGGTAAATAAATATTCGTGATAGAATGGCTCCATTCTAAAAAAAAATAAAATATATAGGAATTTTCAATTTTATCTATTCTTATATTTATCATTATGTTATATTGATACATAATCCTTTAATGAGTTGAAGGGGGAAAGAGTTTTGAGATATCTTACATCTGGTGAATCTCACGGACCGCAGCTGACCACTATAATAGAAGGGCTGCCGGCAGGAATGCCGCTTGTAGATTCGGAAATTAATGAAGAGCTTGCCAGACGCCAAAAAGGATATGGCAGAGGCAGAAGAATGCAAATTGAAAAAGATACTGTTCAAATAACAGCAGGGATCCGCCATGGTTACACACTGGGATCCCCGGTAGCACTTGTTGTTGAGAATAATGATTGGAAGCACTGGACTAAAATTATGGGCCAGGACCCTCTTAATCCTGAAGATGAGGCTGAAGTGAAAAGAAAAATCTCCCGTCCTCGCCCTGGCCATGCTGATTTAAATGGAGCCTTGAAATATGGGCACAGGGATATGAGAAATGTTTTGGAACGATCTTCAGCCAGAGAAACTACAGTTAGAGTGGCTGCCGGTGCAGCTGCAAAAAAACTGCTTTCCGAGCTTGGGATTGAGATTGCAGCACATGTTATTGAAATTGGCGGCGTTGTTTCAGGCCAAAGAGAGTATTCTTCACTTCAGGAACTAAAGGAAATTACAGAAGAATCGCCTGTTCGCTGTCTGGACCAGGCTGCTGCCCAAAAAATGATGGAAGCCATCGATTCCGCAAAGGAAAATGGCGATTCCATTGGCGGAATAGTGGAGGTTATTGTCGAAGGGATGCCTCCGGGAGTTGGAAGCTATGTGCACTATGACCGAAAGCTCGATTCGAAGCTTGCTGGTGCAATGGTGAGCATTAATG
Source organism: Bacillus sp. ZZV12-4809 (assembly GCF_009849585.1). GTDB lineage: Bacteria > Bacillota > Bacilli > Bacillales > Cytobacillaceae > Cytobacillus. The sequence goes on along the minus strand of NZ_VCRN01000008.1, from coordinate 158,051 downwards.
CTTTTAAAGGTGTGGAGTTTGGAATAGGTTTCGACGCAGCTAGAAAGCCAGGAAGTGAAGTTCATGATGAAATCGCTTGGGACCCGGATAAAGGCTATTATCGGAAAACGAACCGCCTTGGCGGCTTAGAGGGGGGCATGTCAACGGGGATGCCTATCGTCATCAGAGGAGTAATGAAGCCAATACCAACTCTTTATAAACCCCTGCAAAGTGTCGATATTGAAACAAAAGAACCCTTCACAGCAAGCATAGAGCGTTCTGACAGCTGTGCTGTGCCAGCCGCTGCCGTTGTTGCAGAAAATGTGATTGCGTGGGAACTTGCTTCAGCTATAGTGGATCAGTTCTATTCTGATCGTTTTGAAACATTGAAAGCTTCTGTTGATCAGCAAAGGCAATTTGCGAGGGAGTTTTAATGAAAAGGGTTTTAATCAAAACACCTGACAGGACCTATCCAGTTTATATAGGAACTGGAGCAATTGAGGGATTGGGGTCTTATATTAGAGATACTTTTCCAGCCTTGACGAATTTAATGATCATCACCGATGAAACGGTTCGGGGCTTACATCTGCCAGTGCTGGAAACAGCACTTACCGGGATGGAGGCAAAGGTCTGTACAGTGCCAAGCGGCGAGAGTGCCAAAACATTTGAAGTATACTACCAATGCCTGTCATTTGCGCTGGAACATAAACTTGACCGAAAATCACTTATCCTGGCGTTTGGCGGTGGAGCTGTCGGAGATTTGGCAGGTTTTGTGGCAGCCACATTTATGAGGGGAATACCTTTCATTCAAATTCCGACTACCATCCTGGCACATGACAGCGCAGTTGGAGGGAAGGTGGCCATCAACCATCCTTCAGGAAAAAATATGGTAGGGTCTTTTTACCAGCCCCAGGCAGTATTTTATGATCTGACATTTCTTGATTCTCTCCCGCAAAAGGAGATGCGTTCTGGGTTTGCAGAAGTCATAAAACATAGCCTGATACATGATATGAACTTTTATTTAAGCCTTAAAAACAATATCCGTTCCCTTGAGAGCCTTCCACCTGATGAAGTAAGTAAGATGCTTACAAAGGGAATAGAGATCAAAGGCAGTATTGTTGCAGAGGATGAAAAGGAGGCTGGAGTTCGGGCATTTCTGAATTTCGGCCATACGCTTGGCCATGCAATTGAAGCGGAGAAGGGCTATGGAGAATGGACACATGGCGAATCTGTTGCAGTAGGAATGTTATTCGCACTTCAATTAAGTAAAACACTGCTGGGCCTTTGCTTTGATATTAACGAATTCAAGCGCTGGCTTGAACAGCTGGGCTACAAAACAGATCTCCCGGAAGATTTAGCACATTCAAACCTGCTTGGCCGGATGAAACAGGATAAAAAATCGGAAGGCCAAAATGTCCGCTTTGTTCTTTTAGAGGAAGTGGGTAAGCCTGTCATATATCAGGCTTCTGATGACCTGATTTTGCAGGAGCTTGCTCTTTTTACAAAATAAATAAGCTTGAGTATATGACTGAGAGATAAAAAGGCTGATATTCAGCTTTGGGAGGTGCTGCAAGTGATCCGAGGGGTGAGGGGAGCCGTCACCGTAGAACAGAATTGTGAGGCTGAGATATTAGAAGCGACTGAGCTGCTCATCAGGCAGATGATTCAGGAGAATGAGATTGTACCTGATGATGTTGCTTCTGTCTTTATATCCGTTACGGAAGAATTAACAGCAGCCTTTCCCGCAAAGGCAATGCGTTCAATAGAGGGCTGGACATATGTTCCAGTCATGTGCATGAGCGAAATCCCTGTTGAGGGATCACTCCCCAATTGTATCAGGGTTATGATGCATGTGAATATGGATGTTCCTCAAAAGGATATCCGCCATATTTATTTGCGTGGAGCCATCAGGCTTCGGCCAGATCTGAACACCACGAACTCTCCTTAAAGGAGAGTTTTGTAATAATGCAGTGACAGATCAATCACATTTTAATGCGAAAACAAGTGAAAGTGATAAAAAAAAGAGGTGGATTTAAATGAAGTGGAAGGAACAGCTGTTGAATTTAACTTCTTACCAGCCGGGAAAATCAATTGATCAAGTAAAAAAAGAATATGGTCTGGATAAAATTGTGAAGCTTGCTTCAAATGAGAATCCTTTTGGATGCTCTGAAAAAGTTCTTTTTACAATGAATCAGTCTCCATCATTTTTTGCGCTCTATCCCGATGGATATGCTTCTGAGCTGCGCTCGGTTTTGGCTGGTCATTTAAGCGTACAGGAAGATCAGCTGATCTTTGGCAACGGTTCAGATGAAATAATTCAAATGATTTCGAGAGCCCTATTAAGTCCGGAAACCAATACGGTTATGGCTGCGCCAACATTTCCGCAATATAGGCATAATGCTGTAGTGGAAGGTGCGGAAATCAGAGAAATTCCATTAGTTGAAGGGGAGCATGATCTTGAAGGAATGCTCGCTGCGATCGATGAAAAAACAGCTGTAGTATGGGTATGCAGTCCAAACAATCCGACCGGGAACTATATTAATGAGTCTGCATTACTTTCTTTCCTGCAAAAGGTGCCTCAGGATGTATTGATTGTCCTTGATGAGGCTTATTATGAATATGTAACAGCAGAGGATTACGTCAATTCATTGGATTTAATCCGAAATTATGAAAATTTGATTGTCCTGCGTACATTCTCCAAAATTTATGGCTTAGCGAGCCTTCGGGTAGGCTATGGAATTGCAAATTCTCAAACGATTAAAGCGCTCGAACCGGTAAGGGAGCCGTTTAATGTCAACAAGTTTGCCCAGGCTGCAGCAGCTGCTGCCATAGAGGACCAGAATTTCATTGAAGAATGCAAACGGAAAAATCGTGAAGGGCTGGAACAGTTTTATGCTTACTGTGAAGAGAATGGACTGGATTATTACCCATCACAGGGAAACTTCATATTAATCAATTTTAATGCCGATTCTGATGAGGTGTTTCAATTTTTGCTTGAAAGAGGGTATATTGTGCGCTCAGGCAAGGCACTTGGCTTCCCAGGTTATGTCCGTGTCACCGTTGGTTCTAAGGAACAGAATGAGGGTGTGCTTAGCGCAATGGATCAATACCTTGCAAAGCAGGCAGCAGCCTTGTAGGCACTCGCTGGGGTTAGCAGTATTAAATACTTTTCGATATCCATTCAGAGGCATCATGATGCCTCTGAATTATTTTTAATAAAGGTGGTGAGAGGATGAGAGGAAAAATTTTTATTATTGGCCTTGGGCTGATCGGAGGTTCATTGGCCCTGTCAATAAAAAGGAAGCATAGAGATAGCCTGATCATCGGCTTTGATGTAAATAAAGAGCAGGGGCGCCTTGCCGAGATGCTGGGGGTCGCAGACGAAATTTCTGCTACTATTAAAGATGGGGCGAGGGATGCAGATTTAATTTTAATAGCTGCACCTGTACAGGAAACTCAAAAAGTTATACATATATTAAAAGAATGTGATTTGAAAGACAATGTCATCATTTCGGATGCAGGCAGCACAAAAAAAGAAATTGTCAGCTGTGCAAAGGTGCTAAAGGAAAAAGGAATTACCTTTATTGGAGGACACCCAATGGCAGGATCCCACAAGAGCGGTGTGACAGCAGCAAAAGATTTGCTTTTTGAAAATGCCTTTTATCTGCTCACTCCTGAGGAACATATTCCTGCGGCTGAAGTTGAAAGGTTAAAAGAATGGCTTTCAGGGACTAAAGCGAAATTTCTTACCATTGCTCCTGATGAACATGATTATATAACCGGTATCGTCAGCCATTTTCCGCATGTGATAGCTGCTTCCCTTGTGCATCAGGCGGAAAAAACAAGCCGTACGCACAAGCTGATTCCAAGACTGGCAGCTGGAGGCTTTAGGGATATTACCAGGATTGCCTCCAGCAGCCCGGCCATGTGGAGGGATATTCTGCTCCAGAATAAAGAGGTGCTGCTTAAGTTAATGGAAGATTGGCAGGAAGAAATGGAGATAGTGAAATCCATCCTCAAACAGGAAAATAGTGAGGGCATTTTTGACTATTTTTCCCATGCGAAAACGTTCAGGGATGATCTGCCGCAAAAAGAAAAGGGAGCAATTCCTGCATTTTATGACCTTTTCGTGGATGTACCGGACTACCCTGGTGTCATTTCTGAAATCACTGGATATTTGGCCAAGGAAGAAATAAGCATAACGAATATTCGAATCCTGGAGACAAGAGAAGAAATTTATGGAGTCCTGGTTATCAGTTTTCAAACGGAAGAGGACCGGGATCGGGCAATCACTTGCCTGGAGAAGTATACAAGCTATGAAACAACAATCGGCCTGTAAAACAAATTTGTCACAGTCTAACGGGCGGTTAGACCCTGCTTTAAGAATCAGGAATCAAGTCCGGATAAGCGGTGGCAAACTGATTGTTTCAGCAGGGAGAAAAGCACTTCCCACTATTGGAGTTTTACTTTATCAAACCAGCAAAGGGTGTTTATAGATGATTCCGGCAAAATTGAAATCAGATCTAAAAGGATTAAGCGGAGAAATAGCGGTACCTGGTGATAAATCCATATCTCATCGTTCTGTAATGTTTGGGTCAATTGCAAAGGGGAAGACAGTTGTAACTAATTTTTTGCTCGGAGAGGACTGTCTGAGTACGATAGCCTGCTTCCGCAAGCTGGGGGTAACTATTGAGCAGGAAGGCAATCAAGTGACGATTATAGGGCAGGGAATGGATGGATTACAGGAACCGGATGGTATTCTGGACGTTGGCAATTCCGGTACAACCATACGCCTTATGATGGGGATTCTGGCTGGGCGCCCGTTCCATTCAGTGCTTGTCGGTGATGAATCAATTGCCAAAAGGCCAATGACAAGAGTGACCGCGCCGCTAGGTTTATTTGGTGCGAAGATCCATGGGAGGAAGAATGGTGAATTCACCCCATTATCAGTCATTGGAGGCCCATTATCAGGAATAGCATATGAGCTTCCTGTCGCGAGTGCACAGGTTAAATCATCACTGCTCTTTGCCGGTCTGCAGGCAAGCGGGGAAACAGTCATTATTGAACCTGTGAAGACACGTGATCATACTGAAAGAATGATCACACAATTTGGAGGGGAAGTTGCAGCTGACGGGCAAGCAATCAGGGTTCAAGGAGGCCAAACACTGACAGGGACAGAAATTCACGTTCCAGGTGACATATCTTCTGCTGCTTTCTTCCTAGCTGCTGGAGCCATCGTACCGGATAGTGAGATTACATTACGTAACGTTGGATTGAACCCTACAAGAACCGGTATTATTGACGTATTAGAGCAGATGGGTGCGGATATCAGCATTGAGCCGTATGAAAATGGATCTGCCGAGCCTGCAGGAGATATTACCATCAGAACTTCCAATCTAAAGGGAACTGTTATTGAAGGGTCGCTTATTCCCCGGCTTATTGATGAAATTCCTATTATTGCTCTGCTTGCAACACAAGCAGAGGGAGAAACAGTAATTAAGGATGCGGAGGAGCTAAAGGTTAAGGAAACGAATCGCATTGATACAGTTGTCAATGAACTATCAAAGCTTGGAGCCGTGATTACAGCTACAGAAGATGGAATGGTCATCAAGGGAAAATCATCTCTTTCAGGGGGAACAGTTTCAAGCCATGGAGACCACCGGATCGGCATGATGCTGGCAGTTGCTGCTGCCATTTCTAAGGGTGAAGTCCAGCTTCAGCAGAAAGAAGCAATTTCTGTATCCTATCCGTCGTTTTTTGATCATTTAGATAGCCTTATTTCAGATTGATATATCTTCATTGAAAAAAGAGCTGTATTCCTGCAGCTCTTTTTCTATTTAAGCAGTCATATTTATGTGAAAATTTCATAGCTTGTCATAAGACCGTTTAAGAGGGTGGTTTTATGACATATATAATTGAGAATGCAAATCTGTTAAAGGAAGACAAGCTGTCAAAAACATCAATGGTGATCAGAAATAATGAGATTTCTCTAATGCAGGCTGAATTGAAAAGGTTTCAGTTTACGAGAATGGATGCAGGCGCATTTATTATGTCTGCAGGATTTGTGGTTCTGGATACATCTATCCCGCTGGAAGGGCCTTTTTCAGAACTCAAAGAGTATTATATTCGGGAGTTCATATTAAAAGGATGTACAGCCTTCCTGACAGCTGTACCTGTAAAGCATGAATACGCTTTAAAGAGCAATCTTAAAAGCTGTAAGGCCAGTTTGTTAAGCAGTCCAATAGATTATATCATTGGTGTGAAAATTCCAGTCCGTCTCCTCACCCCTTCTTTTATTAGAAAATGCAAAAGAGAAAGGGTTCCTGTTGTTTTTGTTGAAATACAGAATGCAAAGGAACTTGAACAAGTACCATGGGGATGGCTGCGAGAAGCAATGTTTCCTTATAATTGTCCGCTTGCACCCATCTTTGCAGGCAGGAATGAAAAGGAGAAAGGCAGAATAAATACTATATGGACAAAAATGATGAAGGAAGAGAAAATTCCTTCGATGCCGAATGAGCTGATTGAACAGGAGCCTCTTCCGCGGTCAGTGCTATCCAAAGCAGGAATTTACCCTTTAAAAGGAAATATTCATCAGGGCGGAGAAGTCAGTTATAATTTTTATGAAAAGCCTGAAGAAGGCCTTACCGTTGAAGAATCACAGCTGTTTCATTATCATAGAGATAAACTTGCTGTCACTGTAGTGAAGGGAAAAGTGATCAGAGCCGGACAAGAAGTGATTTTTCGTTCAGGTTTTGGAGAGCATGTTAAAATCAGGACACCAGCTTATTTTAAAATAGCCGATTAGCATTCGAAAGGAATTTAGTATGGATAAAGTAAATAAAATCATCACTCTTTTAGAAAATGGTCATCATGAAGAAGCATTGGAGAGCTATCAGCAAATACTGCTGGATGGTTCCCATGAAGAAAGGTTCCTGCTGGCAGAAGAATTGTTCCAGTATGGATTCCTTGAGGAATCAAAAGCCTTATATGAACGGCTTCTGGAAGCCTATCCGGAAGAAGGGGAACTGCTCGTTCTGCTGGCCGAAACTCATATTGATCTGGGAAATGAGGAGGAGGCTATCCTCGTCCTTGAAAGAATACATGAACATGATCCGAGCTTTCCGCAATCGCTTCTATTATTAGCAGACCTTTATCAAATGGATGGTCTGTTTGAGGTCAGCGAACAAAAGCTCCTGAAAGCAAAGGAATTATTGCCTGATGAGGTAATTGTAGATTTTGCCCTGGGTGAACTATATGCAGAGCAGGGAAGATTCCTGGAAGCAAAGCGGATTTATGAAGCTGTTCTCAGGAAAGAAGAAATCATTGCAGGCATAAATGTAAATCAGAGATTGGCGGATATCCTCAGCGCGGGTGGCGCATTTGAAGATGCCCTTCCATATTATGAAAAAGCGCTTGAAGACAAGCTGGAGATTAATACCCTTTTCAGTTATGCTTTCACAGCGCTGCAAGCCGGATTTAACCGCACTGCTATTGAAAAATTGACTGAACTGAAGGAGCTCGACCCTGAGTACCATTCCCTGTATTTATACCTTGCCCAGGCATACGAGCGGGAGGAAGAAGCCGGCAGCGGTCTGGAAGCGGTCAAGGAAGGCATAAAACAGGACGAATTTAACAAAGAACTATACTTCTATGGCGGCAAACTTGCCCTGAAAAATGGCAATGAAAAAGAAGCAGAAGATATGTTCAGGCAGGCTCTTGCACTTGATCCCGAATATGTCCAGGCAGCAATTCTTTTAAATAAGCTTCTTCTCCAGCAGGAAAGATATGAAGATGTAATCGAAATTACTGAAATGCTGAACGAGCTTGAAGAACCACAGCTTATATGGGATTCAGCCCTTGCTTTTCAGCATATAGAGGAATATTCAGAGGCATTAAACAGATATCAGCTTGCATATACTTTCTTTAAACAGCAGCCGGATTTTCTTTCAGATTACGGATATTTTTTAACTGAGGAAGGAAAAAGGGAAGAGGCTGCCGAAATTTTTAATACATTAATCAAACTGGAGCCCGGCAATGAAGAATATCTGGATATGCTGCAGCGACTCACGGATGATTTTCTTGATTAAATAAGGCAGGTTTCTATAAGTGGCCTTAATGTAATCCAGTAAGACCAAATTTGTCCTTAAGCAGAGGAGGGAATCAAAAATGGCGACCCCTGTATCTGTCAACGAGAAGAAAGATTTTATCCGCTGGTTTTTAAACCATTATCAGCTCAAAAGAAGAGAGTGTGTTTGGATTCTCAATTATTTGATGAGTCATGACCAGCTTATGGAGAAGGTGCATTTTGTGGAACAGGCCCAGTATTGTCCAAGAGGCCTGATCATGTCGACCCATTGTGTGGATGAAGTTCCATTCCGTTTTTACAAAGAGAATGTAATGACCACAGATGCGGAGAAGTCCTTCCATGATATCCGCTTAAACAGGGATGAAGAGATCTATATACAGCTTAATTTCCATGCTTCAAATAAGGCCCATCAATATGCAGCTGTCATGGAGGAAAATCCCTTTATGCCAAAGACACTTCAGATAAACGAAAAGGACCGGCTGATTGCCGAAAGGTTCCTGACAGAAAGCCTGGAAAAGTTCAGAAGAGAAAAACTCCTTGAGCTTATTGATGAAGCATTGGATAAGCAGGATAAAAAAGCATTTAACGTTTTGACTCAGCAGCTGAATAGATTAGAAACTACTTAAGCCTTGCTTTTATAAAAGCAGGGCTCTTATTTTGCCTGCATTTTCTGATTTGAAGCAGTCCAATCATTAATGATATATTAAGGAAGGCAAATATATGTAATGGAGTGAATGATATGAAATGGATATCACAGGATATCGAGATGTTCCTTAAAGAAAGGCAATATGTAGACACTGCTGTTCTGCCTCTCCTTCCTGTATCATTTGGCGATGATATCAAACAGTCTGTAGCCATGACAGAATTTATTTCGCTTCTAAGTGTTCAGCTTGAACGGCAATTCAGAGGACGTCTCATCATGCTGCCAGGATATGCTTACCTTAAATCGGCATCAGAAGAGAGCCTGATCAGCGGCTTGGGCCAATGGGAATCAGAATTGAAAGCACAGGGATTTAAGCATATTTTCCTTTTAACTTCGGACAGTATGTGGAAAACGTTCGAAGACCGGCTGGAAGGAGGCCTGATCTGGCTGCCATCCCTGCCTCTTGAGCATATGGATGAAAATTATCGGAATTCCATTTTGGATGACCAGGTGAAACAGCTGCTGAATCTTTTCGTGCAAAAGTGGCAAAATGGTGAATAGTGTGAATGTTAAGTCGCTCTATTTACATGATTCGCCAAAGGATTATATTGACCTTGAATAAAGATTGATATATCATTGTTATGTCCTAGTTTTATATTGTGTTGAATTTTGTCCGTTGGACTTAACTTCATAATAGAGGGGGGAAAAGTATGAGCAAAAATCGAGTTTCTAGACGTCAATTCCTGAACTATACACTTACTGGTGTAGGCGGTTTCATGGCAGCAGGCATGCTTATGCCGATGGTCCGTTTTGCGGTTGATCCTGTGTTACAGGCAGCTGGTGAAAGTGATTTTATTCCAACAAAGCAAAAAGTGGCTGAAATTACCGAAAAGCCGACAAGGGTTGATTACACTTACGAGCAGCAGGATGCATGGTACACATCCGAAGTTACCGGCACTGCTTGGGTTTATAAGGATGATAAAGGTGAAATTGTTGCATTGTCTCCAGTATGTAAGCATTTAGGGTGCGTAGTTGACTGGAATACTGACAAGTCAAACCCTGATCATTTCTATTGCCCTTGCCATGGCGGTCTTTATACAAAAGATGGGACAAACGTTCCAGGTACACCGCCGGTTGCATCACTTGATGTATTCCCTTACACAGAAAAAGATGGCTTTTTGTATTTAGGCAAGGCTGAACCGCGAAAGGAGGCGTAATAATTGTTAAACAAAATTTATGATTGGGTAGATGAGCGTTTAGATATTACGCCGATCTGGCGGGATATTGCTGACCATGAAGTGCCTGAGCATGTAAACCCTGCACATCATTTCTCTGCATTTGTTTACTGTTTTGGCGGTCTGACGTTCTTCGTTACTGTAATTCAAATCTTATCCGGTATGTTCCTGACAATGTACTATGTTCCGGATATCAAAAATGCATGGGAATCCGTGTATTATCTTCAAAACCATGTTGCATTCGGGCAGATTGTCCGCGGAATGCACCACTGGGGAGCAAGTTTGGTAATCGTAATGATGTTCCTACATACGTTACGTGTTTTCTTCCAGGGAGCTTATAAGAAGCCCCGTGAATTAAACTGGATTGTCGGAGTGCTTATTTTCTTCATAATGCTTGCACTTGGACTGACAGGTTACTTATTGCCTTGGGATATGAAAGCCCTTTTCGCTACAAAAGTAACAATTCAGATCGTAGAATCTACTCCGCTGATTGGAGAATATCTGAAAATACTTATTGCAGGACATTCTGATATTGTCGGCGCGCAGACGATCACCCGATTCTTTGCTATCCATGTATTCTTCTTACCGGCTGCATTATTCGGGTTAATGGCTGCCCACTTTATTATGATTCGTAAGCAGGGTATTTCAGGACCGTTGTAAGAAATAATTTTTTGATCATTGCAAAAGGAGGGGAAATCGCCCAATGCATCGTGGTAAAGGTATGAAATTCGTAGGTGACTCTCGTGTTCCTGCAGAACGTAAACCGAATATTCCGAAAGACTATTCGGAATATCCAGGAAAAACAGAAGCATTCTGGCCAAACTTCCTGTTAAAGGAATGGATGGTAGGGGCTGTATTCCTTATCGGTTTCCTATGCTTGACAATTGCGCATGAGCCGCCGTTAGAAAAAATTGCTGATCCAAGTGATACAGCTTATATCCCGCTGCCAGACTGGTACTTCCTGTTCTTGTACCAGCTTCTGAAATACAGCTATGCATCTGGACCTTATAATGCAATCGGTGCTTTTATAATTCCGGGTCTTGCATTCGGAGCTTTGATGCTTGCACCATTCATTGACCGCGGACCTGAACGCCGTCCGTCCAAGCGTCCTTTAGCAACCGGCTTTATGCTATTGGCACTAGCCGGCATCACTTACCTGACTTGGGAGTCTGTTGCCCACCATGACTGGGAGGCGGCTGCACAGCAAGGTAAGATTGTGGCTGAAGCAGAGTTTGATAAAGAAGACGAAGGCTACAAGATTTTTGAAGCAAACGGCTGTATTTCCTGCCACGGAGGAGATCTTCAGGGTGGTGCAGGTTCACCTGCGCTTGTTGACACCGGGTTAACACCTGAAGAAGTTGCTGACATTGCCAAAAACGGTAAAGGCGCTATGCCTCCAGGAATGTTTAAAGGCTCTGATGAAGAGCTTCAAAAGCTTGCTGAATTCATTTCTGGCCTTGAAAGCAAATAATTAAAAAAGAAGCTGGCATTGCCAGCTTCTTTTTTTTGTCTAAAAAGATTCGTTTTTTTACAGGAGTTTTATGTGGTAAAATGATGAAATAATCGTGTGTATAGAGAAAAGGAGAAAAAACATGAAATGGATCTATCCTTTATTAGGAAGCAGAGCTATGCTTATACTGCTTCTGGTTATCAACACTGCAGGCACCATCTATGGGTATATATGGTATAAGTGGCAGCTGGTAGATACACCGGCTATTTTCTTGCCTTTCGTACCGGACAGCCCTACAGCGAGCCTGTTTTTTATGTTTGTGCTGATCGCCTTTTTATTGGGCAGAAATTGGCCCTTGCTGGAAGCCTTAGCTATTGTAACTCTTATTAAATACGGAATATGGGCTGTAGTTATGAATTTGCTCGTATTTCAGGTTACAGGTGAACTGGACCCTGTTGCTCTAATGCTGATTTTTTCACATGGTGCAATGGCAGTTCAGGGTGTGCTGTATGCACCATTCTATCGTTTTAAAACATGGCATCTTGCTATAACGGGAATCTGGACCCTGCATAACGATGTAATTGATTACGTATTTTTCATGCTTCCCCGCTATCCTATTTTAAACCTTTACACACCGCAAATCGGCTATTTTACTTTCTGGCTCAGCATTTTTTCACTGGGAGCAGCATATTACTTCGTCTTAAGAAAGAATCGGTTTAGCTTGGATATAGCGAAATAGTGCCGTTAATGGGTTATGTAAGGCTATTTACATAAAGCCTGCTGTTTTTTCATACTTTAATTTAATCTCCTAATTGATAATGGCAGTGGCGCTGATCCTCAAAATGCTGACGCGCATCCATCGCCCGGTGATCATTTGATGAAGCTATTATCAATTTTCTTTAGAAGGCTCCTGTATCTTTCTGAATAAAAGTAAGCCCCCGCAGCAAAAATCTGCGGGCTTTTTCATGCAAAAAAACTATTAAAATCGAGCCTTTTCCATTACGCTTTAGGAAGCTAATTTCTCCTTTTGCTGAAAAAAAAGCGTCTGATGTGTATTATTTTTTCCCAAAATTTTTTCTGGTCTAACCTTGTCCATCTTTTCATATTTATCTAATAGTAATTTGAGGGGGGACAAGTTTGATGAGGCGAAAAGTAATCGCATTCTTAATTATTATTATGTTATTGCCTGGAATGGTGTCTGCAGATAAGACAACAAAAATAGATAAATTAGACCAATTATCTAATGAAGCCTTACAGATGGTTAAGCTTCACAGGTATGAGGATGCCAAGAAGCTGCTGGAGTATTTTTCCGAGCAATTTGTTGCTGTGAACGGCAAGGAAAGGCCATTTACAATGGACGAACTTCGGATTATTACCGTCTCTCACGATTATGCTGTACAAGCTGCGGTGAATACATCTATGAGCCATGAAGAGCGTCTGAATCATGCAACAAAATTCCGGCTTGTAATGGATGCAATTTCCTCTAAATATCAGCCGTTATGGACTGAAATGGAGAAGCCGATTATGTCGGTATTTGGTGAGGTAAAGGAAGCAGCATATAGCGGCAATAACGAAAACTTCCATTCACATTTGAATTCTTTTTTATCTTTATATGAGGTTATTTATCCCAGTCTGAAGATTGATGTTGATGCAGAAAAAGTACAAAAACTGGACGCCCGCATTAATTTTATTGATCATTACCGGCCACAGGTACTCACCCAGCAGGCAAGCCAGCAGGAGCTTGCTGCATTGGAAAATGATCTGCAGACTATCTTTGATGAAATGACAGAAGATGAAACTGATCCATCCCTCTGGTGGGTGATCATCTCAACCGGAAGCATAATCATCATTACATTATCTTACGTAGGATGGAGAAAATATAAGGGAGACAGGGCTAGACAAAAAAATAGATCATAAATATAAAAGGCTGGCTTCGCAAGGTTTGATGCTTTTTCCTATATTACCTGCTGAGCTGAATCTGGCAGAAGATGCAGGTTTCTCGAAAATGCATACTTTTCCTTCGTGAACTAGGAAGCTTATATAAGATTCTTATGAAGCAGCTCGATGGCTGAGACCAAGCAGACACGCAGCATCGAGGATGCTCATCGCCCGCCCCATTTTTCTCTGGGGTGCATGGAGAGGAAATTTACGGGCATTCATATTAGATAAACAACAATATTTATGCTGATAATCAAAGTCTTCCGTTTTGCAATCAAGAGAAAAGGGAAAAGATAGGACAGAGCGATTTATATGCTGGACTTCAGGCCAGCTGTAAAAATCACCATGACCAGCTTAATGGGAGGTAACAAAATGGGAGGATATCTCATTTATTTTGCAATAATTATTCTTGTTCCGCTTTGGGCACAAATGAAAGTAAAGGGAGCTTACAGCAAATATTCAAGAGTTCCTTCATCTACTCAAATGAGGGGGGCAGAGGTAGCCAGAAGAATACTGGATGCAAATGGTCTATATAAAGTTGTCGTTGAGGAAACCAGGGGGCATCTAACGGATCATTATGATCCGCGAACCAAGACTGTGAGGCTTTCAGCAACAAACTATCATGGCCATTCTGTGGCTGCTGCTGCTATTGCAGCCCATGAGGTTGGCCATGCCATCCAGGATAATCAGGATTACGCTTTTCTTCGTTTCCGCCATGCGCTCGTGCCCGTTGCGAATCTTGGTTCAAATTTCTCCTGGATTCTGATCATGATCGGTTTTTTTGCGGGCTTGAGCGGTATGGTGCTTCTTGGAATTATCTTTATGGCAGCTGCAGTGGTTTTTCAGGTAATCACACTTCCGGTAGAGTTCAATGCCTCTAATCGTGCGATGGATCAGGTGGTATCTCTGGGCATAATCAGAAACGATGAAGAAAGAGAGACAAAAAAAGTATTGAATGCAGCCGCTTTGACATATGTGGCGGCAGCAGCTGTGGCTGTGCTGGAACTGCTGCGTTTAATTCTTATCTATACAGGTATGACCAGATCTGAGTGAAAGCCGGCAATGCCGGCTTTTTTAATGAAAAAAGTGATGCCTTTGGGACATCACTTCGATATTTATCGTTCAACCGGCTTTTTATTTTCATCCAGGGTAAAGCCTTCCCCCAATACATCATGTACAGCTGTGACAGAAACAAATGCATGAGGGTCAACAGATGTGATTGCATTTTTTAACCGCACAATTTCATTGCGGCCGACAACACAATACAATACTTCCCGCTCTTTTTTAGTGAAGGAACCATGGCCTTTTAAAACTGTTACGCCCCGGTCCATCTCTTTCATTATTTTTTCGGCAATTGCATCATTCTGTTCTGATATGATCATGGCCCCTCTTGCAGCATAAGCCCCTTCCTGCATGAAATCTATTACCTTAGCACCTATAAACACAGCAACCAGCGTATACATGGCTTCCCTGTAGTTTAAATATGTAATTAATGAAAGGGCTATTACAAAAAAGTCAAAAATGAACATAGTCTTTCCCATGCTGACTCCGGCATATTTATGGACAAGTCTCGCAATTATGTCGACCCCGCCTGTTGTGCCTCCAAACCTGAAAATAGTCCCAAGCCCGATTCCGATAAATACACCCGCGAATAATGAAGCAAGAGTCAAGTCCTCTTTTAAAGGCATTTCAATCTGGTACCGCTGAAAAATCCATAAAAATACCGACACACTTACCGTTCCGATAATGGTATAAAGAAAAACATTTCTCCCCAGCAGTTTCCATCCAATAAAGAAAAGAGGTATATTTAGCAGAAGGTTAGTATAGGAAGGGTCCCATTCGAAAAGGAAGTACAAAAGCAGGGTAATACCGGTGAAGCCTCCTTCAGCCAAGTTGTTTTGCATATTAAAGTGAACAAGGCCCCAAGAAAAAATGGCCGAGCCGAGCAAAATGAAAAAAATATTCTTAAATTTTAATCCAGAAAACATAATATCCCTCCGCTGCCTGAATATCACAATATCAAAGTGTCTCTAATTATATAAGATACAGATTATAAGAGCAATAACATCAGGGTGCGGCCGACTGTTCATCTATAAGCCATGATAAAAAATATTTGTAAAATAGCTGAGCAATAGCTTAACATGAAAAGTGGAATTCAGAGTATATTGAAAATCTAAATAGAAGCTGAGGTGAGAGTATGGATACTCCAAAAACAATGAAAGATATGCAAACAGAAGTAGATCAATACATAAGCCAATTCAAAGAAGGTTATTTCAGTCCATTAGCGATGTTAGCAAGGATGACGGAGGAACTTGGTGAATTATCCAGGGAAGTAAACCACCACTATGGTGAAAAACCAAAAAAATCTACAGAGGAAGAAAAGGCTATTGAAGAAGAACTTGGAGATATGCTCTTTGTTCTTATATGCTTTGCCAATTCCTTAAATATTGATTTAGAAGAAGCGCACGATCGTGTAATGAAAAAATTCAGCACGCGTGATAAAGACAGATGGACAAGAATTGAAGAATAGAAGGAGAGAGGACAATGGATAAAGTTAAAGTTATTATAGCGGGACCGCGGGGGAGGATGGGAAGTGAAGCCGTCCATCTGGTTAATCGTACAGAGAACTATGAGTTAGCTGCTGTGATCGATCATAAAAATGGAGGTGGCTTTCTTGGCGATTTTGAAGGCTTCTCACAATTTGGCCAAGTTCCGATATATACAGATCTTGCTCAATGCTTTCAGGAGCTAAGTCCCGATGTACTGATCGATTTGACCACTCCGGAGGTAGGGATGTTCCACACAAAAACGGCCCTGGAATATGGTGTAAGGCCAGTAGTTGGAACAACAGGCTTTTCAAAGGAAAATCTGGATGAGCTTGAAGAACTCTGCCGTGAAAAAGAAATTGGCTGCATTATTGCCCCGAACTTTGCACTGGGTGCAGTTTTAATGATGAAATTCTCCCAATTGGCCGGAAGATATTTTAATGATGTAGAAATTATTGAGCTGCACCATGATCAGAAATTGGATGCTCCATCTGGAACTGCGGTTAAAACAGCTGAGATGATTGCAGATGTAAGAACTGAAAAGGAGCAGGGGCACCCGGAGGAGAAGGAAACGATTCCAGGTTCAAGAGGCGCAAATTTCGATGGCATGCATATACATTCTGTACGCCTGCCAGGCCTGATTGCTCATCAGCAGGTAATGTTTGGCTCTGAGGGCCAGACATTGACCATCCGTCATGACTCGTATAATAGAGCTTCCTTTATGTCAGGAGTAAAGCTTGCTGTTGATACAGTGTTAAAAATTGATACGCTCGTTTACGGGCTTGAAAATATTATTGATTAGAAAGGGGTGCCGACATGAATATTGCCCTAATTGCCCATGATAAGAAAAAGGACGATATTGTTAGGTTTGCAATCGCCTATAAATCTATCCTTGCTGATCATACGCTTTATGCAACCGGAACAACCGGTTCACGAATCATGAAAGAAACAGGCCTTTCCATACATCGTTTTCAGTCCGGGCCGCTTGGCGGAGACCAGGAAATTGGAGCTCTAATTGCCAACAATAAAATGGATGTGGTATTTTTCTTCAGAGATCCCCTGACAGTTCAGCCCCATGAGCCGGATGTCTCAGCTTTAGTGCGCCTTTGTGACGTTTATGCTGTACCGCTCGCCACCAATATGGGCACAGCGGAAATTATTATTAAAGGCCTGGAACGCAACGATTTATCATGGAGGAATATCGTAAGTGAAAAAGGTGAAATGAATGAACCCAGCTAAACTTGATATTCTGGCATTTGGTGCGCATGCTGATGATGTTGAAATCGGCATGGGCGGAACTATTGCCAAATTTGCCTCTGCCGGAAAACAGATTGGAATATGCGACTTGACCCGGGCAGAGCTTTCTTCCAATGGAACGATAGAAATCCGAAAAGACGAAGCTTTGAAAGCAGCGGACATTCTGGGAGTTCGTATTCGGGAGAATCTTAACCTGCCTGACAGGGGCTTATTTTATAACCAGGAATACATAAAAAAGATTGCTGAAATGATCCGGAGATATAGGCCTGCAATTGTGTTTGCGCCATATATGGAAGACAGGCATCCAGACCATGGGCACTGTGCCCGCCTGGTGGAAGAAGCTGTTTTTTCAGCAGGAATCAGGAATTTTGAAACAGGCGGCAATCCTGGTCCGCATAAGGTGAAAAGCCTTCACTTTTACATGATAAATGGTTTCCATAAGCCTGACTTTCTGATTGATATATCCGCTTATATGGATAAAAAAATTGCAGGTCTTGAAGCTTACCAGAGTCAATTTACTAAAAGCCCGGGTTCTTTTGATACACCGCTTGTCAATGGTTATATTGAAACTGTTGCAGCGAGGGAAAGCCTGTTTGGAAAACAGGCAGGAGTTCAGTATGCAGAGGGTTTTAAGGTTAATAATCCCTTACTGCTAAATATGGATATATTCGGTGGAGAATTATGAGAAAAAAATTAAAAATAGGGATCACCTGCTATCCTACTGTGGGAGGATCAGGTGTTGTGGCGACGGAATTAGGGAAATTGCTTGCCGAAAAAGGCCATGAGATTCATTTTATTTCATCCAGTCTTCCTTTTAGACTGAAAAGAATGTACCCCAATATTTTTTATCACCAGGTGGATGTCAATCAATATTCTGTATTTCAATACGCACCTTATGATATTGCGCTTGCAAGCAAAATGGCAGAAGTGATAAAACGTGAAGGGCTTGATCTGCTTCATGTGCATTATGCAATTCCCCATGCCGTTTGTGCGATTCTGGCAAAGCAGATGAGCGGTACAGATATTAAGATTGTTACCACCCTTCATGGGACAGATATTACAGTTCTCGGGTATGACCCGTCACTTACAGATGCGATCCGGTTTGGAATCGAAAAATCTGATGGAGTTACAGCTGTTTCCAAAGCGTTAATATCACAAACTTATGACCTGATCAAACCTGATAAGTCCATAAGTGCTGTTTATAACTTTATAGATGAAAGAATTTATAGAAAAACCGATTCTCATTACCTTAAAGAAGAATATGGCATTAACCCCGGTGAAAAGGTGATCATTCATGTTTCAAATTTCCGCGGTGTAAAGCGGGTGCCGGATGTTGTTAAAGCCTTTGCAAAGATATCTGAAAAAGTTCCTTCAAAGCTCCTGTTAGTAGGAGACGGACCGGAAATGAGTGTTATATGCAGACTGGTGAATGATCTGCAGCTTAAAGACAAGGTTTTGTTTTTGGGCAAGCAGGATAATGTGGAGGAGCTTTACAGCATCAGTGATTTAATGCTCTTATTATCCGAGAAGGAAAGCTTTGGACTTGTTGCCCTTGAGGCAATGGCATGCGGAGTGCCATGCATCGGTACAGATGTCGGCGGGATTCCCGAAGTAATAAGCGATGGTGAGACCGGCTATATTTGCACCATGGGTGATATAACTGATATCTCGCGAAAAGCAGCTAAATTGTTAACTGATGAGAAACTGCTTAAGAAGTTTTCTTCTCAATCCATCTCACTTGCAAAGGAAAGGTTCAGTGCCGGCCGTATTGTCATTCAATATGAAGAGCTTTATTATGAACTTCTGGAAAAAGGTGACCGCTGATGAATGAAGCTTTCGAAAAGGCAGTACCTGTCCTTGAGAAGTTAGAAGCTTCAGGTTATGAGGCTTATTTTGTAGGAGGTTCGGTCAGGGATTATATTCTTGGAAAAGAAATAGCAGACGTCGATATTGCCACTTCAGCTACCCCGGAGGAAGTAAAAGCTATTTTCTCAAAAACCCTAGATGTGGGTATTGAGCATGGTACTGTGGTGGTTCTATATCATGGCACACCTTATGAAATTACAACCTTCAGAACAGAGGCGGAATATCTGGACTTTAGGCGGCCATCAGAAGTGCAATTTATCAGATCACTTGAAGAGGATTTGAGAAGAAGAGATTTTACGATGAACGCCATTGCTATGGATAAAGACGGGCAGCTTATTGATCCCTTTAACGGCAGGGGCGCTATAGAGGAAAAAAGAATCTGCACTGTAGGCAAGCCGGCTGAGAGATTTACAGAAGATGCCCTTCGAATGATGAGAGCAGTCCGGTTTTTCAGTCAGCTGGCATTTGAGATTGAGAAAGATACTTATGATGCGCTGGCATCTCTATCTCATTTACTTGAAAACATTGCAGTGGAAAGAAAGCTGGCAGAGTTTGAAAAGCTGTTGGCAGGAACCGGCAGGATGAAAGCCCTTAAGGTTATAGCGGAAACCGGATTGTCTAATTATCTTCCAAAATTGTCCGGCTTTGAGCAGGAATTGAAAAAAGCGGTAAATTATAATGCATCTGATCTGACAGCAGATGAAATGTGGGCCCTTCTTGCCTGCCTCTTTAAGCTGGACGAGTCGCAGACTGAAGCTTTTCTGAAAAGCTGGAAACTGCCTGTAAAGAGGATAAAAAAGATAGTGTCGATCATAAGCTGGATCAGGTACAGAGCTAAAAACGAGTGGGTTAACTATTCCCTTTATCAGGCAGGGGGCAAATTCCTGAACGCGGAACGGGTCCGGAACGTTATCCAGCATGAGGACTCAAGCAGGGGAACAGATATTCTGCTGAGTCAATATCACTCCCTGCCGATTAAAGAGAGAAGCGATCTGGAGCTTAATGGAGATCAGCTTATGCATTGGTTTGGAAAACCCCCTGGTCCATGGATAAAAGCAGAGCTTGAAAAGACTGAAAAAGCAGTATTGCGCGGGGAATTGAGAAATAGCAATGAATCCATAAGGGAGTGGCTCATAAAGTGCAATCAGAAATCAGGAACAAATTGATTGATGCTTTTACGACAAGTGATGAAAATTACCTTTCAGGCCAGTATTTAGCTGACCTGATTGGCTGTTCAAGAACGGCTGTGTGGAAGCATATTGAAGAGCTGAGGAAAGAAGGCTTTGAATTGGAAGCGGTCAGAAGAAAAGGCTACCGCATAATAAAAACACCTGAAAAGGTTACTCCTGATGAAATAAGGCTTGGTTTGCAGACTGAAACACTTGGACGCCAGATTCATCATGAAGAAAGTGTTGATTCAACTCAGAAGATTGCGCATCGCCTTGCTTACGAGGGTGCACAGGAAGGAACGATCGTCATAGCTGAAGAACAGCTTTCAGGCAGGGGGAGAATGGACAGGAGATGGCATTCCCCAAAATCAACAGGCATTTGGATGAGTGTTATTCTTAGACCGAACATTCCGCCTCCGAAAGCACCGCAGCTGACATTGATTACAGCAGTGGCTGTTGTACAGGCAATTGAAGAGCTGACCGATTTATCACCGCAAATTAAATGGCCGAATGATATTTTGATGAACGGGAAAAAGGTTACTGGAATTCTGACAGAACTGCAGGCGGATGCAGACCGGATTATTTCTATTATCATTGGCATTGGCATCAACGTTAATCAGCAGCTGGATGATTATCCCGATGAGCTTAAAGAAGTTGCTACTTCATTATCCATTGAAAAAGGCGAAAAGCTTTCAAGAGCTGAGCTGATTAAGATCTTGCTTGGTAAATTGGAAAATCTGTATAAACTTTATTTGGAAAAGGGCTTTTATCCGATTAAACTGTTATGGGAAAGTTATGCAGTCAGCATCGGCAAGAACCTTACCGCAAGAACGATAACCGGAAGCATATATGGCAAGGCTCTTGGTATTACCGATGATGGGGTCCTGATGATTGAAGACAGCAGCGGGAAAGTCCATCACGTATATTCTGCAGACATTGAGCTGGATGCCTAGAATTCCGGCCAGAAAATTTTTATAGCCAAATCTTTTGCCTTTTTGTTATACTTTTTATGGGCAGTATCCTTAACAGAACTGCACCTTTTTGAGGAATTACCAACATAATATTTCTGCCTAGATCCAAAAATGGACCGGGACAGAGGGATAAACTGATATATGAGCTATTTACAAAATCCTTCTGCCATCAGAAGGATTTTTTTAATGTTTATAAAACTTCGATAACTTTCTAGCTCCAGCATCTGCCCCACGAGGTCACGCTTGTCGGGGTGGGCAAGGCGCTTCCGCTTTTCCTGCTCATTTTGAAGTTTTATTGCCTCTTCCTGAATAAGGAGGACGAATGATGAAGCAAACAACAGACTTTTTAAGAATGAAGGAAAATCATGAGAAAATTGTTATGCTGACCG
Source organism: Bacillus sp. ZZV12-4809 (assembly GCF_009849585.1). Taxonomy (GTDB): domain Bacteria; phylum Bacillota; class Bacilli; order Bacillales; family Cytobacillaceae; genus Cytobacillus. The sequence goes on along the minus strand of NZ_VCRN01000008.1, from coordinate 136,519 downwards.
CCTATGATTTCCCGGCTGCTAAACACGCTGAAAAAGCCGATGTGGACATGATACTTGTCGGGGATTCACTTGGTATGGTAGTGCTTGGCTATGATTCAACAGTACCTGTTACGATGGAGGATATGATTCATCATGGAAAAGCTGTCAAACGAGGGGCACAACAAACTTTTATTGTGATTGACATGCCGTTTATGAGCTATCATTTGTCCGAGAAAGATACACTGTTAAGTGCGGCAAGGCTCATTCAGGAGACAGGTGCACATGCTGTTAAGCTTGAAGGCGGTGATGAAGTCGCACAGCAAATCAGGGCTTTAACTAAAGCAGGCATTCCTGTAGTTGCCCATCTTGGACTGACCCCGCAATCCGTAGGGGTCCTTGGAGGCTATAAGGTCCAGGGGAAAAACGCTGAAGCAGCGAGAAAACTGATAGAGGATGCAAGGGAATGTGAGAAAGCCGGAGCCTTTTCCCTTGTTCTTGAGTGTGTTCCAAAACAGCTGGCAAAGCAGATTACGGAAGAATTGAGAATTCCAGTGATTGGAATTGGGGCCGGAAAAGACACTGATGGACAGGTCCTTGTGTACCATGATGTATTGGGATACGGTGTAGATCGTGTGCCCAAGTTCGTGAAACAGTATGAAAACCTGAACCCGATAATAGGCGACAGCCTTACTAAGTATTCCGCGGAAGTCAAGAATGGAACATTCCCTGATGATTCCCATTCTTTCAGAATGAAAGAGGAAGAGCTTCTAAGTTTATATGGAGGAAAAGCATGAGAACGATTACAGGTATAAGAGAAATGCAAAGTATTGCTTTGCAGCTTAAAAGGGAAGGAAAAGCAATCGGCTTTGTACCGACAATGGGATATTTGCATGAAGGCCATCTATCATTAGTAAGAAATGCAAGGAAAGAAAATGATATAACAGTTGTCAGCATCTTTGTCAATCCGCTGCAATTTGGCCCAAAAGAAGATTTAGCGACATACCCAAGGGATTTAGAGCGTGACAGCAGCCTTGCAAAGAAAGAGGGCTGCGATTATCTTTTCTTTCCTTCAGCAGATGATATGTATCCTTCCACATTGTCCGTAACGGCTAAGGTACAGGAGCGGACAGATGTTTTATGCGGAAAGTCCCGGCCTGGACATTTTGATGGTGTCGCCACAGTCCTGATAAAACTTTTCAACATTGTTCAGCCGGATAAGGTTTATTTTGGAATGAAGGATGCCCAGCAGGTGGCTGTTGTTGACGGACTTGTACGAGACTTTAATATTCCAGTCGAGATTGTCCCTGTAAAGACCGTCAGAGAGGAAGATGGCCTTGCCAAGAGCTCGCGGAATGTACATCTTTTGCCGCCAGAACGCGACCAGGCTTCTGCTCTCCACCAAAGTCTTAAGGTTGCGGAATCACTGATAGCCGAAGGGGAGTACGATCCCGTGAAGGTTATCAGCAGCATCAAGGAATTTATTGAAAAAAACACAAGCGGGGAAATAGATTATATTGAAATTCTATCCTATCCTGATCTTAAACCGCTTTCCCGTCTGGAAGAAAAGGTAATTATCGCAATGGCCGTTAAATTTAGTAAGGCCCGCTTAATCGATAACACAATATTATCAGTTCAAAAAGATAGCTAAGGGAGGAAGTCAGCATGTTTCGCACCATGATGAATGGCAAGATCCATCGTGCAACAGTAACAGAAGCCAATTTAAATTATGTTGGCAGCATCACTATTGATACAAATATTATTGAAGCGGTAGGAATGGCACCAAATGAAAAGGTCCAAATTGTGAATAATAACAATGGTGCAAGATTTGAAACCTATATCATTCCTGGGGAAAGAGGCAGTGGAGTAATCTGTGTGAATGGGGCAGCTGCACGTCTTGTTCAGGAAGGCGACATTGTCATAATCATTTCATATGCTCTTGTTCCTGATGAAAAGGTGCCATATCATGAACCAAAGGTAGCCATAATGGACAGCAGAAATCGGATCACTGACATGATACATGCAGAACCGGAAAGCACAGTGCTATAGTGTATTAACCAGAGCGGAACTCTTTTGGAGCTTCGGCTCTTTTTTATAATCGGCAGCGAATAAGGGACCTGAGCAAGTGAAGAAAATAAAGAGGGAGAAGTATTTGCCTTTTTCTTTTTCCGTTTTTGTGATACCTTTTGAATGACTGAATATAGAGGTGTTAGCCATGGGTAATAAATATGTTGTAGTGGATTTGGAAACAACCGGGAACGCCCCCAAAAAAGGCGATAAAATAATACAATTCGCTGCTGTGGTAATTGAAAACGGAAAAATAACAGAGCAATATTCCTCCCTTATTAACCCGGAGCAATCCATTCCCCCTTTCATTGAAGAACTGACAGGTTTGTCAGATGAAATGGTTGAGAACGCCCCGCTTTTCTCGGAGGTTGCCCCTAAAGTTCTGACTTTGCTTGAGGGTGCCTATTTTGTGGCTCACAATGTTTTGTTTGATCTGTCTTTTCTGCAGGAGGAATTGATTGAAGCGGGATATAACGGGTTTTACGGTCCTGTCCTGGATACAGTGGAGATGGCGCGAATTCTTTTTCCCACTGCAGATAGCTATAAATTGTCGGATCTGGCACTTCGGGAAGGCCTTAATCATGAACGTCCCCATCAGGCAGACAGCGATGCATATGTTACGGCTGAACTCCTGTTAATATTGTTGAATAAGCTTAAAAACCTTCCTAATACCACCATTGAACGCCTGCATAAGCTGTCTGGAGGCTTAAAGAGTGACCTTGATATACTTTTGGACGAGCACCATTTAATTAATGAAAGTAAGATTGAGCAGCTTGCAGATGATATTGAAGTTCACCGGGGGATTGCTTTAAAAAGAGGGACGGGACAGCAGGCGTCTGCAGACTCAGAGTTTCAGGGCTTTCCTATTCGTGAAGAGGAAAAACAGGCTTTGTTCATTAAAGCTTTCCCTGCCTATGAAAAAAGGGAAGGCCAATTCATCATGATGGATTCAGTTTATGAGGCTTTTAATAACAAACAGCATGCATTGATAGAGGCAGGGACTGGTGTAGGGAAATCCTTGGCATATCTCGTTCCTGCAGCTCTATATGCTAAGAAGAGCGGAAGAACTGTCATTATCAGTACATATACAACACAGCTGCAGGAGCAGCTGCTTTCTAAGGATATTCCCCTGCTGCAAAAAATGCTGTCATTTTCGCTTAGCACTGTATTGCTAAAGGGGAGAAGCCACTATATAAGCCTTGCGAAGTTTGTCCAAACGCTAAGAGATGAGGAAGATAATTATGATACAATCCTCAGTAAAATGCAGATTCTTGTCTGGCTTCTGGAGACTGATACGGGTGATATTGATGAATTAAACCTCTCAAGCGGCGGGATGATCTACTGGAGCAGAATTAAGAATGATGAAACAGCATTTTTGCAGGATAAGTCGTGGATCTCCAGAGATTTTTATCTGAGGGCAAGAAAGGAAGCACAAAACGCTGATATCATCATTACGAATCATTCCCTGCTTTTAACTGATCTTACAGCAAGTAATGCTATTTTGCCGGAATTCAGCCATGTGGTGATCGATGAGGGGCATCATTTTGTTAAGGCTTCCGGGAAACATTTCGGAAACAAGCTGGATTATTTATCATTGCGGCTGCTGCTTGGACAAATTGGAATGATTGAACAGAAACAGCTTTACTATAAGCTGGAGAAGCTTGTGGAGGAGAAAGCAGGGACACGTGATGATCTCATGCATTCCTTTGAAGTCAACCAAGTGATAGCTGATATTCTTCATGAAATGGATGAATTGTTTAGAGTAATAGCGATTTTTGCTAAAAAGAACAATAAAGCTAAAAAAAGTGTAAATCGAATTTCAGTAAGATTTAATAAAAATGGCTCCAATAAGGAAACGAAGGCAGTATTAACGAGTGCCGAACGTTTTGGTTTCATGCTTAAGGATTTAATCCAGGCTATAGACAGCCGTGTGTGTGCAGTTTCAGCTATTAAATCGGCTCTTTCTCTTGAGGAAAAGGCATTAATGGAGGAAGTGGCTTCTATTGTGGATGATTTGCGGGATATAAATGATGATTTAAATCACATCTTTCACTTGCCGGCCGAGGAATTTGTTGTATGGGTAGAAATGGATACCCGCTCAGCGCAAAACGCCACGACTGTTTATGCACAGCCTGTATCGGTTTCTGATTACCTTAAAGATCAATTCTTCAGCCAAAAGGAAAGTGCAGTCATTACATCTGCCACTTTATCTGTAAAAAATTCTTTTACTTTCATCTTAAAGGAATTGGGGCTGGAGGAGCATCAATGCACGCTTAAGCAAATTCAATCTCCTTTTGATTATCAGAATCAGGTTAAGCTCTTAGTTTCTGATGATTTGCCTGAAGTAAATGCAGTGCCACTCGAAGAGTATGTGGCATCCATTACCGAGCATATTATTTCAATTGCGGAAGCAGCAAAGGGAAGAATGCTGATACTTTTCACTTCACATGAAATGTTAAGGAGAACCCATGAGCTTATCAAGGAATCAGGGTTCCTGGAGGATTATGCTATTATTGCCCAGGGTGTGACAAGCGGAAGCAGATCAAGGCTCACGAGAAACTTTCAGCGTTTTGAAAAGGCCATTCTCTTAGGGACAAGCAGCTTTTGGGAGGGTGTTGATATCCCGGGTGAGGATCTTTCCTGTCTGGTAATTGTAAGACTGCCTTTTTCTCCGCCTGATGAACCGATGGCGCAGGCAAAAAATGAGCAAATTGCCAATAAAGGAAAAAACCCGTTCTCCGAATACTCATTGCCTGAGGCAATTATCCGCTTTAAGCAGGGGGTTGGGAGGCTGATAAGAACAAGTTCCGATAGGGGGGTCATCGTCATATTTGACCGGAGAATCATCACCGCAAGATATGGAAAAGCATTCCTGGATTCCATTCCTCCTATCCCTGTTGAGAAAAACAATATTGATGAAATTGTTGAATTGATTAATACTTGGCTATAAAATTCAGTGTATTTTCACTTTCTTTTTAGGCTGTTTTCATAAGAGTTGTTGCTTTTGTATCCTATTTTCTGAGTTGTTGCAGCGGAAGGTGCGAGGACAGGTGAGACCCCGCCGACGCGCAGCGCCGAGGAGGCTCACCGCAGCTCCGCAGAACGCTTGGGCAGCCCTTCGCAGCAAATAACGGCAACATTGATAGGCGAAAACAATAATTTACACGAAAAGAGCCTGCTTTTATGATGAACAAAGGTCCGTTAAGCAGGATAAATTTAGATGATTAACACATTATAAATTTGTTGGGTTTCAATTTTATTAGCTGTTTCTCAATCTGCTCTGTTTCAATGTAGGAGGAATGGAAAGATGAACGCGCTGTTCGCATTTATGCTGCTGTTTGCAAATTGGTATTACATACCTAAAGATTCACCGGCAGTTCCTGTTAAAGTGGAAAGCATTGACCTAAAACTAAAAAGTGATGAACTGGCTATGACATTTTTTTCTTTATCCGATGGCGAATCTGCTTTAATTCATCATGGGAATGGCGAAAAAGTCCTAATTAACACGGGTGGGAAAGGAACAGAGGGAGAATTAAAAAAGCTCCTTGATTTATATGGCGTTAATCAGATTTCAGCAGTCATCCTGACAGATGAGGAATTATATAATAAGGCAAGCCTTAGATGGCTGATCAAGAACTTCGGGGTAAGGGAAATTATAGCGAGTGAACCAGCAGTTTCAGAGCTGCAGGCTGAGAAAGGAATAAGTAATCTTGATTTTCATTCCTGGAAGCAGAATACAAAGCAGCAGCTTTTTCCGGAATTTCACGCTGATGTTCTATACGAAGGCAGTGATCAGGGAGAAGGGATGGATATTTCCTTTACATTTGAAAGACATCGGATATTGTTTATGAACTCGACAAGCGCAAAAGCCAATGATGTTCTCATGGGAAAAGAGTTATCGAATGTGAACATGGTTAAACTGCCTGCATTTGGAAGGGATGGCTCTATATCAGAAGACATGATTAAACACCTTGATCCCCAGATCGGTATTCTTTTTTATAGAAAGTCCATAAAACATGATACAGATCTGTTCAGACTGTTAAATGATGCCTGGGTTGATGTATATTATACAAGGAAGCATGGAACCATCACCATTAAATTTACCGACGTTAATTATGAGCTATTTACGATTTTCCAGGGTGAAAAGTTCAAATAAGAGAAATTAACCTTCACGGAATATTCACAGGGAATATTTTGTGGAGGCGATTATTTTTTCTGCTCACTAAGTGCGGCTTTAGCCATTTTCATCCCGGCAGGAAATGAAAAAGCTGCGCTTATGGCGCAGCATGACGTGGTGGACCAGAAGAAAATTTATTATGTTTTATTACCAGTTTAATCATTTCTGCTGTTATACTGTTACTGAGATTTATTTCTTTGTAAAATTAGTTTAACCTTAACGGTTGGGTATATAAGTTACAAATATTGTAGAGGCTGAGGAGGAATTCCAGAATGGAAAGTAAAATAGAGGTTTTATCTACGGTGAAGATCCAGCAAAGCCCTGATCTGTATAAAATTGTTGATGCCTTGAACAGGACACTAAAAGAGAAAGATTTGATGTTCGGTTTGGCGCTTGATCAGGAAGACCAAAATAAAGCGATTTTTACGATTTATCGTACATAGAAGAGTGATTGAGACATGAAAAAAGCAATATGGAGTATCATTATTCTGCTTGTTATCAGTATTGGAGCAGGTTCTTTAATATATTTTAATAGTATGAAGCCCGTCAAAGCCGCTGAATCAAAGGCCGTAGAACGTGCTAAACAAGAAACGGATCTTGCTGAAACTGAGGATTTCAGTTTATATCATGGCACTGAGACCTGCTATGTAATTGAAGGCAAAGATCATGATGGGACAAGCATATATGTTTGGGTTCCCGAAAAAAAAGGGAAAATTGTTACGCTGAAGCAATCTGAAGGAATTTCCAAAAGTGAAGCCATCAACAGACTTAAGCATGAGAAAAATTCTGCTGAGATCGTGTCTGTCCGGCTGGGGATGGAGAAAAATATTCCATTATGGGAAATTCATTACCGTTCCGGCAATAATTTAATAAATTATTATTATATAGATTTTAAGACAGGGGAATGGCTGAAAAAAATTGAAAACCTGTAGTCTTAGGCAATCGCCGACGCAATGCAGGAGAACTCGGGAGGAAACAAGCAATGGAGATTCAACTGGCACAAAGAGTAAAAGCATTGACACCATCAACAACTCTGGCAATTACTGCTAAAGCTAAGGAGCTAAAAGCCCAGGGACATGATGTTATCGGGCTGGGAGCAGGCGAGCCGGATTTTAATACACCACAGCATATCATTGATGCTGCCGTGAAATCCATGAATGAAGGGCATACAAAATATACACCTTCAGCAGGTCTTCCAGCATTAAAAAAAGAAATTGCAAACAAGTTTAAAAAAGATCAGGGACTTGATTACGACGCTTCAGAAATTATTGTTACCAATGGAGCAAAGCATGGCTTATATACATTGTTCCAGGTATTGCTCAATGAAGGCGATGAAGTCATTATCCCGATTCCTTATTGGGTAAGCTATCCTGAACAGGTTAAACTCGCAGGCGGTGTTCCTGTATATGCAGAGGGAAAAGAGGAAAATGACTTTAAAATCACACCTGAACAGCTGGAAAAAAGCATAACTGATAAAACCAAGGCTGTCATTATCAACTCTCCAAGCAACCCGACAGGCATGCTTTATTCTGCGGAGGAATTAAAGGAGCTGGGAGAGGTATGTTTAAAGCATAATGTTCTGATCATTTCTGATGAGATTTATGAAAAACTCGTATATGGCGGCCATAAGCATACTTCGATTGCTGAGCTTTCACCTGAGCTTAAGGAACAGACCGTAATTATTAACGGGGTCTCCAAATCTCATTCTATGACAGGCTGGAGAATTGGATATGCTGCAGGCAATAAAAGCATTATCAAAGCTATGACCAACCTTGCAAGCCACAGTACATCAAATCCGACAACAACAGCACAATATGGTTCAATCGCTGCATATGCCGGGTCTCAGGATAAGCTTGAAGAAATGCGTGAAGCATTTGAACATCGATTAAATGTAATCTATGATAAATTAATCAGCATTCCAGGCTTTACATGTGTAAAGCCTCAGGGAGCATTTTATCTGTTTCCCAATGTAAAAAAGGCAGCTGAAATGACGGGATTCGCGAGTGTCGATGAATTTGTTGAGTCGCTTCTGGAGGATGCAATGGTCGCAGTCATTCCTGGATCTGGCTTTGGCGCTCCGGATAATATCCGTTTATCCTATGCAACTTCTCTTGAATTATTAGAGAAGGCAGTGGAACGGATGCACGGATTTGTTGAAAGGAATTTAAAATAATAGTGAAGCGGGGAGAGCCGGATTGCATCCGGCTTCCTTCTATGTTTTCCGCCTGAGTAGAGCGTTTAATATTTACTGTTATTGCTTGTCAATGTGCTTGAAGGTATAATATATAGCGATACATAAGAAGTGATTGCTTAGATTTTTTTGGAGGGAACATAATTGATAAAAACTACAATTTCTCAAGTTCATAAATATGTTGATCAGGAAGTTACCATAGGTGCCTGGATTGCGAACAAGCGTTCAAGCGGAAAGATTGCATTTTTGCAGCTGCGCGATGGAACTGGATTCATTCAAGGTGTAGTGGTGAAAGCGGAAGTGCCGGAGGAGATCTTCCAGGGGGCAAAATCAGTCACTCAGGAATCCTCAGTATATGTGACCGGCAGAATTCAAAAGGACGAGCGTTCTCCTTTCGGATTTGAGATGCTTGTAACAGGACTTGAAATTATTCATCAGGCTGTGGATTATCCTATAACGCCAAAAGAACATGGAACTGAATTCCTAATGGATAATCGCCACTTATGGCTGCGCTCCCGCCGTCAGCATGCAGTCATGAAAATCAGAAATGAAATTATCCGGGCAACTTATGAGTTTTTCAATGAGCAAGGTTTTTCGAAGGTAGATCCGCCAATTCTGACGGGCAGCGCACCGGAAGGCACGTCAGAGCTGTTTGCGACAAAGTACTTTGATGAAGATGCTTATCTTTCCCAAAGCGGCCAGCTTTATATGGAAGCAGCTGCTATGGCTCTTGGAAAAGTATTTTCATTCGGGCCGACTTTCCGTGCTGAAAAATCTAAAACCCGCCGTCATTTAATCGAGTTTTGGATGATCGAACCTGAAATGGCTTTCTGCGAATTTGATGAAAACTTAAAGGTTCAGGAAGAATATGTTGCTCATATTGTTCAGTCTGTACTTAAGAACTGTTCAATTGAGCTTAAAACACTTGGCCGTAATACAGAGAAGCTGGAGAAAATTACGGCTCCATTCCCTCGCATAACATATGATGAAGCAGTTAAGTTTCTTCAGGAAAAAGGCTTCAATGACATTCAGTGGGGAGACGACTTTGGAGCGCCGCATGAGACAGCAATTGCAGAAAGCTACGATAAGCCTGTCTTTATCACACACTATCCTACTTCACTGAAGCCTTTCTATATGCAGCCGGATCCGTCAAGAGAAGATGTTGTACTATGTGCTGACTTGATTGCACCTGAAGGGTATGGTGAAATCATCGGCGGCTCTGAGCGGATACATGATTATGATCTGCTAAAACAGCGCATCGAAGAACATAAACTGGATTTGGATGCTTACAAGTGGTATCTGGAACTTCGCCAATATGGTTCAGTGCCTCATTCCGGATTTGGTCTGGGACTTGAAAGAACAGTTGCCTGGATCAGCGGTGTCGAGCATGTACGTGAAACAATTCCGTTCCCTCGTTTATTAAACCGACTATATCCATAATGAAAATGAATAAATAAAGCAAAAATCCGCCTTTCGCGGATTTTTTGCTTCTTCCAGTTTCGTTAGAACATTCAGAAGAAGGCAGTCAAGCCAAATGTTAATGGAAAAGTTACCGTTTTTTCAACACACTTTGGTCACTGTGTTCATGATATACTGAAAAGGAGGTGTCCCGAATGTCTAAAAATAGTTTATTAAAATGGCTTCAGGAAGGAAATATTTCAATACCTGGAGTCCTTCTGTCACAGTATAAAGAAATGAATTTGAATGAGCATGAACTCGTCCTAATACTTCATGTAATTTCCTATATTGAACATGGGAATGAATTTCCCACCCCTGTAGAATTATCTTCCCGCATGACCATTTCTGTGGCTGAGTGTACGGAAATGCTAAGAAAATTAATCCAAAAAGGCTTTATTGATATTAAGGACAGCTACTCTGCCGATGGAATCAGATTTGAAAGTTACCATCTTGATCCGCTTTGGGAAAAGCTCATTGATCAGTTTCTGCTGAGCGGTAAAAAAGAGGAAGCTGCTAAGATGCATCAGGAGGAGACAGATCTTTATACCTGCTTTGAAAGGGAGTTTGGCAGGCCGCTTTCTCCTTTTGAATGTGAGACACTTGCTCTTTGGATGGATGATGATCACCATGATCCCCATATTATAAAAGCAGCCTTGAGAGAATCTGTCATGTCCGGTAAACTGAACTTCAGATATATAGACAGGATTCTTTTTGAATGGAAAAAGAACGGAATAAAAACGATTGAACAGGCTAAAAGCTATGGGAAAAAATTCAGGCAGAACCAGCCACAGCAGAGGACAAAAAGGGAGGATGCTCCCTCACAGACAACGAAATCTATTCCCTTTTATAATTGGCTTGAGCAGTAAGCAGACACTGCTGCCCGAAAAAAATGAAGATAGTAAGTGGTGATTTCTTTGTTAAATAAAACACAAATTAGACACTGCCTTGATGCAATGGGAGAAATGTTCCCGGAAGCACATTGCGAATTGAATCATTCCAACCCGTTTGAACTGGTCATAGCAGTGGCCCTGTCAGCACAATGTACTGATGCACTGGTTAACAAAGTGACAAGAAACCTGTTCCAAAAGTACAAAACTCCCCAGGATTACCTGGATGTTTCTATAGAGGAATTGCAGGAGGATATCCGCTCCATTGGTCTTTATCGAAACAAAGCTAAGAATATACAAAAGCTATGCAGATTGCTCCTCGATGAATATGAAGGGGAAGTGCCGCGTGACAGAGACGAGCTGACAAAGCTTCCCGGAGTAGGCCGTAAAACGGCTAATGTCGTTGTCTCTGTGGCTTTTGATGTGCCTGCCATTGCGGTTGATACTCACGTGGAACGGGTCAGCAAAAGGCTTGGTTTCTGTCGATGGAAGGACTCTGTATTGGAAGTTGAAAAGGCATTGATGAAGAAAGTGCCGATGGATGAATGGTCAATTACACATCATCGTATGATCTTTTTTGGAAGATACCACTGTAAGGCACAGAATCCTCAATGTGAGATCTGTCCGCTGCTCGATTTATGCCGGGAAGGCAAAAAACGAATGAAGGTGAAGCAGGCAAAATGACCGGAGAAATTGTCATTCCTGTTAAAGAACAATTATGTCATTCCCTATATTATAAAAAGGGTGATTCATTGGCTGTAAAAGTAGAATCCCTTTTCACTTTTCAGCCTCTGCCGCCCTTTTTATATGAAGCGGCTTATTATGCGGGGATTCCTGCGTTAAGACCCTGGGAAAACAGTGCTGAATATATTCCGGCTTTGATTGATGAGTGGGCGGGACAGAAGCAGCTTCTGGGGATGCACTTCACAAACCGGAACCAGAAAGCTGCCATAGTTCCGATGAAAGTATCTTTAGGAGTATTTTTACAGCTGCTGTATTGGACAAACAGCAAGCCGGTAAGCCTTCAGGCAGATCACGGAGAATTGCCAATCAAGCCAGTGAATCTTAAAGAACGGCTGGATTTCATTACTGCACGTCCAGCGTTTTATCATTCTTACATACAGCTCTCTGAACTAATCACTGAAACGGAAAAGCAATGTATGAAGATGATGGCATTGGAACAAATGAAGAAAAAGCGCCTTAAATGATAGGCGCTTTTTTCTATAGCTATCAGTTTCATATGGAACGCGCATAGATTTCGACACGCACTAAAGGAATGAAAGCGCTACAAACCCTAGAATCGCCGACCATGCCACGCCAAACCCAAAGTCCAGCATTCAAGTGTATCAGTACTTTTGGACACAGAAAATGAGCTGACTCATCACTGAGCCAGCTCTTTATTTCTATTTGATTATGTGCCAGATCCATTTCAGGAGCCGCTCGAGCCTTGAGTGCCGCTGCCAGTGCCGTTTCCGTCAGTGTCAGTGCCTCCAGCACCCGTTCCGGTTTCTTCTCCGGTATCGCCATCACCGGTACCGTCACCTTCACCGCCACCATCACCGGAACCATTTCCGGAGCCTTCACCATTTCCATTTTCATTTCCATTTTCATTTCCATTTTCATTTCCATTTCCAGAACCGTCGCCATCCTGGTTTCCGTCCTGGCCATCTTCACCATTTTGCCCTTCCTGGCCTTCCTGTTCTTCTTCGCCAGTTCCATCCTGCTCTTCACCTTCAGTTTCATCTTCTTCGATGATGCTTGAGTCAGGAACTTGTACTTTTACAGAAGCAGGGTCACTTTGCTGATCACCTTTAAATGCTGTTACTTTAAAGGTATACACAGCTCCTGGCTGAGGGTTGGCAATTTTTAAGCCTTTATCCGCAGTAACGCTAAGCTGCTGATCTCCGCCTTCATTTACGGATACAGTTACTTCAAATTGTGTGCCTTCTGCGTCTTCAGGGTAATTCCACGATAATGAGATCTCATTTGCCTCCTGGTCAAAGTTCGCTGACAGGCCAGAAGGGGAGTCCAGTTTATCAAATTTCTGTGACACTTGTGTAGGAGCATTGCCCTTTACAGCATACTCATAAATGATTTGTTCCTTAGGCGTGAACTGGCTTGCCAATTTGGCAGGATTGCTGCCTTTCTCAATGGCTACCTTCTCTACAGAGTTCGGTACCTTGAAATCTTCTGTTTCCTTTCCTTCTGATACATGCGCCATTAAGCTGCTGAAAAGCTTTTGCGCAATTTTTTGCTCATCGCCTGCCGGTATATAACTTTTTCTATCCTGATAGCCAGTCCAGACAGCTGCTGTATAGTTAGTTGTATAGCCAGCGAACCAGGCATCAGGCACGGAGCCTTGAGGTATACCATATGTTTGTTCTTCGTCAGCGGTGTAGTTTGTAGTTCCTGTTTTTCCTGCTACAGGCAAGCCTGGAACATCAGCCAGACGGCCAGTTCCGTAAGAGGATTTAACAGCACTTTTGAGCATGTCACTGATCATAAATGCTGTATAGTCCTTCATGACTACTTCAGATTCAGGTTTTAAATCAAGCTTCGTGCCGTCACGCATTTCAATTTGCTTGATGGCATGCGGTTCAGTGTAGAAGCCATTGTTTCCAAATGCACTGTATGCACCGGCTACCTGAAGAGAAGAAACCTCAAAAGCGCCGATAGAATAGGACTCATACATCTCTTCCATTGGTATTCCTAATTTTTTGGTGAATTCCAATGATTTATCTGTTCCAACTTCCTGAAGTGTTTTTAAAGCCGGAATGTTGCGTGAGCGGGCAAGGGCCTCGCGCATTGACATAGGGCCCATATGTTTTCCATCCCAGTTATTGATTTTTGTGCCTCCGGAATATGTGTGAGGCTCATCAACAATGGTCTGGTAAGTTCCCCATTTTAGATATTCGATTGCTGGTCCGTAATCGACAATTGGTTTAAAGGTCGAACCGGCATGTCTTTTTTGGTCCACGGCAAAGTTAAAGCCGCGTTTTACTTCCTGATTGCGTCCTCCGCCGATTGCTCTGATTTCCCCCGTTTTTGTATCAAGAAGGGTAATTCCCGCCTGAAACTTCTCATCAGGATAGGCTACTGCTGCATCCGTATTTAAAATGTTTTCAACATGCTTTTGTGCATCCGGATCCAGAGTCGTATGAATTTTCAGCCCATCGGAATATGGATTAAGATCCGGGTATTTTTTTTCAACTTCATCCAAAACAACATCGATGAAAGAATCATATTTAGATTCATTTGTTTCTCTATTTTCTTCAGCCACAAGGGTAGATTCCACAGGAACCTTTTTCGCTGCTTCCATTTCTTCTTTTGAAATGAAACCATGCTGATTCATCAAGGAAAGAACAATATTTCTCCGTTTCTCCGCTTTGTCAGGATGCTTAAACGGATTATAATTGTTAGGGCTTTGCGGCATGCCAGCTAAGAGGGCAGCTTCATGGAGCTCCAGCTCGCTAAGTTCCTTGCCGAAGAAGATTTTTGATGCCGTTAAAACACCATGCCCTTCAGACATATAAATCTTGTTCACATACATTTCGAAGATTTCCTGTTTTGTATACTTGCGTTCAAGCTGGAAGGCAAGCCAGGCTTCCTGGGCCTTTCTGCTAAGGGTTTTTTCATTATTCAGGAAAGAGTTTTTTACTACCTGCTGAGTAATCGTACTTGCCCCTTCAGAACCAAAACCTCGGGTAACGTTGGCAATTACTGCTCCGCCCAATCGAATTAAGTCCATTCCGTTATGTTTGTAAAAGCGGACATCCTCAGTTGCCAAAAAGGCTTCTTCCACAAGTTTTGGTATATCTTCATAAGCGACGTAATCACGGTTTTCCGAGCCTACATCAGTAATGAATTCGCCCTCCATATCGTAGATCTGAGAAGATATTGGATCTTTAAGCAATTTTTCATCAAGTTTAGGTGTATCTTTCACCATAAAAGCAAAAGCGCCTGCTCCTAAAATCATTCCAGCAATACCAAGGGCAATCAATATAAGGAAAATGCGTTTAAAAGTGCCTGAACCTTTTTTCTTACCCTTATTTTTAGGCTTCGATTGCTGTCTTCGGCGCTCCTCCCTTGTCTGATATTTTTCTTTCATATCTATGTTCATCCTTTCTGACAATGGAACTTTAAATTAATTATTTAAGGGTATAAAGATAATCTATTATCTTAATATAGTCAATTCTGGGCTGAAATCCAAGCGGAATGTAATGACCATTCTTTTCAATTTCATCCTTGGTGATTGACTTTCTTCCCCCACTCTTCATCCTCTCCCAGTATGTGAGTAAATGAAGGGCCTCTAACAGGTAAACCTCTTCGGTAGCCGAGAAGCGGAGGAGAACAAAGCAAATTCCTTGCTGGGCTAATACTTGCTCCATGTGTTTTACCTGGTGCTCATGAAAATTCTTTAAAGGGAAGGAGGTTGTATTCTGGGTTTCTTTTGCTTCAAAATCAATATATCTTCCTTTATAGACACCGTTATAATCAGTTGTTGATGCTTGTTTGAAATATGCTTCTTTAATGACTGCTGCACTTCTTTTTGGATAATCGACCTGTACAATTTGAACAGGAGTGGGCTTTTTATGAATAGTTGCTATTCCATGTTCCAAATAGAATTCATTGGTTTCATTTATATCTTCCTCCAGTGTCATTCCGCGATTGCTGTATGTCCATTTCTTCTCTGGAGTTAGTTTTTTGGCACTATTAGCAGGCGGGGTATATCTCCTGCCATTTGGATAGTGGAAATTCATGCATTCACCTCGTTTTCAGCTACTCCCTATGATAACAAAAGTAAGCGTGATTTGGTTGAATAAAAAGTTCTAAATAACAAAGTATATAGGAAACTCCAGTTAAGTATTATTCCGGTTTTACCTAAATGCCTGCAGGCCAAATTATAGAACATTCATTTTATGAGGTGAATTGCGGTGTTTCTTTCTGGGAAATTTCTGTACAGTCATGAAAAAAAGGAACAGGCAATAAAGGATCATATTATGAAAATGACAGCAAAATATAACCTGGACAATATCTCCAGAACGGAAGCTTATTTTCAGTTTTATCAAAAACATCCTGAAATACGCTGGGCATTCCTGGCCTCCATGGTGTCCCGAAATGCCGGCTGGAATATGTGCGATCTTGAAGGGAGCTGTTTTCCTAAATTAATAGGAAAGAAATTCAGGGATATGCTTTATATAACATATGAAAGGGCTAATTGGCTGATTTTTCAAGATGCATTTCCCCAGCTGCTTCTCTATCATTATTCGACGAAACTAAATAGGCCAATGTTTCACTTATTAAAAACTTTTCATGTATCGGCGTTTATGGGGCAGGAGTGGCTTCATTTCTGGAGAAACAGAAATAAAAAGAGATTAATGATTTCACTGATTATCAACGAACAAAATGTCATCCAAGAGCCTGTAATGGAGCATTCTATTTATAAAAATAAAGTTTTTCATACATTGCTCTTTTCCTTTCAGGATTATCTTCATTTTAGTTCTGTCATCTTCCCTACCTGTAAAGGGGAATTATACGGTGCGAGTGTTAATGGTTTCCGCTCGGTCTCTAAAAGAATTGACCTTGGAAAAAGGCTGGCAGAAATATTATTTGACACAAATTATTATGAGGACGTGTATGAATTTGCATCACGCACAATTCATACTGGGTCAAGGTATGATTATGAGAAATACTTTAAGGGAAAAAAACGGAGAACTACCCCTTTCTTACGCTGTACATACCCGATAATCACTCATCACATACATCAATTTCCTGATTGGTCTGTCAATAAACGCATAAAAAGGAAATGGGCATCAGAATCGGTTGTCATTAAACATCCCGTCCATATTACAAAATGGTATTTGCATAAACAGGACCAGCTTCAAACTGCTGCCAAGCTGGGAAAAATATTTCGCTCCATTTGTTAGGAGAAAATAAATGCAAAAAAAAGCAAGGGATCCCTTGCTTTTTCATGTTATGTTGAAGGGCGGTCAGGACCTTCAAGCTTCTTATTGCCATAGCCAGTTTTTGTTTCTTCCAGCTTTTTGGGCTGTACATTATTTTGTTTTTCTTGTTTTCTTGCCATAACATAACACCTCCGTTCATTAGTTTGTTCAATGATGTTATTTTCATTCTTCGGAGGCTGTCGAAACCTTGCCGCTGCCATGCAAATAAGTACTTTCTTTGGCGAATCCCTTCTAGTTTTGTCATGCATGAAGGATACCTTAGGGGAAAATAGAATTTATGTAGGCACAAAGCAAATTTTCACTGTATCCTTCATTATTCATGGCAGAAAGCAAGGAGAAAATGAAATCGGGAGGTTTTTTGAATGCAGGGAAAAACGGTAGAAAAAGAAGAATTGCTGGCCATGCTTTCAGACATATACGATCAGCTTGAAGAGCTTGAAAATGTACTGGAGTCTAATTTGTCTGGACTCCGCCAGGATTGGTATTATGAACAGTCAGAAAATATAGAGGCTTGTGAAAGCAGGCTGGAAGCAATCGAAGAAGATATGACGGTAATCATGTCTGAGGCAGAAAATATAGAAAGTGCAAAAAGATCAGCACGCATGAAGCTTGAACTCGGTTTCTAAGTGGATTAGAATAGCAGTATCCTTCAGCAGCTAAATTGATTGGCTGCTTTTATTTTAAGGCTGTTTTTCCAGAAGTTAGTTGCTTTTTCATAACCTAGTTTAATTTGCTGAGTTGATCTTCGCTGTGGGCACCTGATCCTCGAAGATGCTGACGTATTCCTCCCCGCGGGTTCGCTGCAATCAACGGGCAGAATTCATAAACAAAAAAACAATCGTTTAGAAAAAAGACTATTTTTAATAAAGTGTATAAACTGAAGGTAGATAACTATTTAGCTTCAGGCGCCTTCCGCTTATCTAAATGGAGTTGATTCCCGTGGTACAAGAAAATTCCCTGCTGCGTATGACAGAAATGCTGCTTGAATATGTGGAGATCTCAGACAGCAGGTATAAAAAGGTTAAGGAGACAGGCAAGAAGGGTGATTTTTATAATGAAGTCAAACCTTTTGCTGATAAGGTTAAATCCATAAATGACAGATGGAAAGAAGAAGCCCGGAAGTGGATTAGCATCCATAAACCGCGGAATCTTTATTCTCAGCAGATCGATTCTGCTGCTGAACATATTGAAATGGTTTCCATTCAGTCGTTTTTTCCTGACGCAAGCAGAACCAGATTTATTAATTATGTTAATTCAGCCGTGTATGTATTAAAGCAGCTGACAATATTACTAAGAGAAGAAAAAAAGGGAACCTGAACGAGGTTCCCTTTTTTCATTGAATACTATGCATTTACTGAATCCTGGAGGGTGTTATCTTTGTAGCTTTCCGGAACGGCCGCTCCTTGAGCTTCAAGCTCACGAACGAGATTTCGATAATCTGTACTGGAAATTTCATTATGGATATAGGCTTTTTTTGCAAAATCCAATAATTCATTAACATTTTCAGGAGTATACTCCCGCAGCTGATGAAACTTCTTTTGTAGTTCGTGAACATTCATGATATTGCCTCCTCTAAAAATAGATTCGCGGAGAAATTTCTTCCCCGCATTGAGGTAAATGAAAATAGCGGACAAGAAACAATTTGTTTTTTATATCCTAACATATAATTTTATTTTTCATCGTTTTTAAAAAAATCAAACTTCCGACATTATTCTTCATAGTTAGACAAAAGTGGGAAGCGCTTCCTTTTTTGCCCCTATTTAACTTATTTAACTTCTTTCACGTTCTGGGCATTTCATTCATATATTATATTGGTGATAATAAGGAGGGAATTGCCTGATATTATTGCTAATATACTTATCTTTTTGAATGGGGAGGATGTTTGCCCATGTTTGGCCGAGTAATGAATAAAACGAGTCATGTGCAGCCATACGGCCATTTAAACCCAAATGTATACGTTCATCCATTTTATATGGGGACCAATGACCAATATTATATGAGGCAGCAGCCAGTGCAGAATTATAACCATGCTGCCGGACAGTATAATTCTTATTATTCGCCATTTAATATGGAGTACCAGCACCCGCAGCAATTGGCAGGAATGCAGCAAAGTTATCCGCATCAGGCCTATCCGCAGCAACATTTTGATCCTGCATATTACTCACATACAGGTTCAAAGAATGCAGGAATATTTCAAAACCCGTTAGAATCTGAAGATTATTATGGACATCAGCCAAGCAAGCCGGCTGCTCCGCAAATGCCATATATGAATCCATACCCAAAGCAATCCTTCATCCAAAAACAGCCATCCGGCGTGCAAAGCATTATGAATTCATTTAAAGCCCAGGATGGCTCGCTTGATATCAACAAAATGGTGGACACAGCAGGACAGATGATGTCTGCGGTCACACAGGTATCATCTATGGTTAAAGGGATTGGCGGAATATTCAAATCTTAAGTGATCAAGGCCGGATTGGCCTTTTTTTTATGCTTTGAAAAAATCAGACTTGAAAAAAGATTAAATATATTTAAAAATAGAATAGCCGGTCTATTTTTAGACTCCAATAATATAGGCAATATAATCTATGATAATTTAATTGTATGATTGACAAAATTTAGATAAGGGTAAAAAAATAGAAAAATGACTTAAAGTCATAACAAGGGGGGGTACTATGTTTCGTGCTGTGCAGCAAATACTTATCATATTTGCATTAATTTTATTTCTTGCAGCTTTGCCAAAAATTATATCTGTTGATCCATCGAGCGGGAGTCTAAATTGGAGCTTTGACACTCTGCCGCAGATTTATGGAGATTTTATATCTGAAATAAGCGAGGGAAGCCTTGGTACCTATCAGCTTGGACTGCAGACCCGTCCTATAGCTGGGGACATTGCTGATAACTTTTTTACTAGTCTGCTGATTGTATTGATAGCAGTAAACGCTTCCTTAATTATAAGTATGATTTTTGGAGTGTTTATAAGCCGCTTCAGGCTCACTAAGCTTTTTGGGGCATTCTTGAATATGCTTGCAGCCATACCCGACTTTATCATTATTGTGGTTTCTATGATTCTTGCCGTAAAAATATATAAAATAACGGGAATCAGAGTAATTTCTCTCAGACCGGATGGAGGAGCTCTCAACACCTGGTTTCCCACAGTGCTGGCAGCGATAGCTCCGACGCTATATTTATTTAAGCTTGTCTCGGTTAAATATTATCAGACAAGCAGTGAGGATTATATTAAGACTGCTGTTGCTAAAGGGATGGGATTGAATTACATAAATTTTCAGCATGTCTTTAAAAATTTAGAACCATTTATCAAATCTGAGCTGGTAAAAGTAATTTCACTTGCCATTGGCAATCTTTTTATTATTGAGCATATTATGAATGTTTCCGGCATAACAAAATTTATTTTTCAGAGCAATGGGGTTCAGCCGATTGCAATCGGCTTGTTTGCAATGCTTTTGATTTCTTTAATTGTCTATATTTCTAACAGACTTATATTCTATCTGTTCAAACGGGGTTTTATCTATGAATAAGCTGCTAAAAATAAATTACTCGTTAATAATAGGAATTCTTTTGGTTTCCTGCTTGCTTTTTTTCAGCATATTCGGGCCTATCATTGCACCCCATTCATTAACTTCAGCCTTGGAAACACAATATACAGACGGAAAGGTTCTGGCACCGCCTCTGGAGCCGTTTGAATCATCCTCCTATCCGCTGGGCACCGATAAATGGGGATATGATATTTTATCCATGATTTTATATGGTTTAAGATACACTGTTTTTATTGCAGCTGCAGTAACAGCTATAAAAATGGTTTTTGGATCAATTATCGGTTTGTATGCGGGCACCTTGAAAAGAACGCCAGGCTGGCTGATTGCTTTCGAAAATGCATGGAGCTATGTTCCGCTTTTTCTGATCCTGTATTTTTTTCTTGCGCCAATAAGCTTCAACAGTCATCTTGAACAAAATATGTTAATTATCTATTTTATTGTCATTGCATCAGTCATCAGCATTCCAAGCATTGTGTCTTCTGTAAGGCTTAAAACGTCTCAGTTATATAAGTCCGTTTATATAGAAGCTGCAAAAGCTCTGGGGGCCGGAAAACACCGACTACTCTGGAAGCATATTTTTCCCCAGTTAAAGGAAACGTTCCTTGTTATGTTCATACTTGAAATTGTGTACGTAATCGCCCTTATGGGACAGCTGGCACTTTTAAATATCTTTGTCGGCGGAACTATTGTGAGATATGACCCCATCATCTATCTATCGGCAACAAAGGAGCTGGCGGGGCTTGTTGGTCAGGCGAGATTAAATATTTATGGCAACACCCATATATTGATTGTGCCATTAGCGATCCTTTTACTTACAACTGTGTCCTTCAGTCTGCTGGCAAATGGACTGAAGAATCGATTTCAATCAAACTATCAGCGTACACCATGGATTAAGACTGGGCACGAGCCATTAGTTCAGCCTGCCAGAAAACAATTTGGCCGAAAAAAGAAATTCTGGTCATTTTCTGGCCCTAAGGCTGCTTTTACGGCATTGGTTATTGCTTTCGCAGGTGCAGGTGTCTATGTTGTGGCTGCGAAGGAATCTAATGTAGGTGTTAAAAGCGGCAGCAGGGCAGATTATCAAATTGATCTGGAAATGAATGGCGAAGGATATTTCAATGCTAGTGCAAATATCCAGATAAAAAATCAATCAGATAAAGAATGGAATGAGCTTGTTTTTTACTTCATTCCAAACGTTTTTAAAAAGGGACATACATTTGATTCCGTTGAAGGAACGTCTGAAGCAGAAATAAAAAAGGTAACAGTGAATGGGCAAAAAGCATCTTTTAAACTGAATGGAGATACACTAAAAATAAATTTAACACCTGATATGAAAGATAAAAGCAGACATAAGGTACAGATACAATATGGATTTACAGTCCCTGAGAGAGGCAGCCGCTTTTCAAAAGCAGGCACCAACTATTATCTTGCTCAGTGGTACCCAATGGCTGCAGTTTATCAAAAAGGCAAGTGGAACAAAGAGCCTTATATGGAGGGACTGGAAACATTCCATACAGGCTATTCTGATTTCAAAGTTTCCTATAAGCTGCCCAAAGGGTATTCTCTGGCTTCCACAGCAGAAAAAGATCCGGCAAAAGGAAAGAATGAAGGAACAGTTAAAGCCAAAAGGGTCAGGGATTTCTTCATTGCTGTTATGAAGGATATGAAAGTTTATGAAACGGAAGCGAAGGACGGTGTGAAGGTCAGACTCTTTTCAAGGAGCAATCATGATAAAAACCCGGAAGCATCGTTAACACTGGCCAAAAAGGCATTATCTTTTTATCAGGATAATATTGGAGATTATCCGCATAAGCAGCTTGACATTGTTTTGGATGAAGGGGAATTTATGGAGTATCCCGGTATTGTAACCATAAACCCCCATATTAATGATAAAAGGTTTTATGATATCTCAATTGTCCATGAAATCGCTCATCAATATTTTTATGGAGCAGTGGCCAATGACCCATACAACAGTGCATGGATTGATGAAGGAATCACAGAATTCGCCACCTCTATGTACTTTTATGCAGATCAAAATCAAAATGAAAGTCAGGCATTTGGGATCTCCCATAATCGGATGAAGGCAATCGAGGAAGCTGGTCTGGGAAGGCAATATTCAAATGTGCCGCTTAATGAGGTAAAACATACAGGATATATTTATGGCCAGCCTGCTCTGGAAATTTTAAAAATGATCCAGGAAAAGTATACTCTGAAAGGGGAATCCCCTAAGGAAGTGGGGATGCAGTTTCTGTCCGATTATTATCAAAAGTTCCGCTATAAAGAGGTCGATACAAAGGAGTTCATATCCTTCACAAAAGATTATTTCAGTGTTCCGACCGGCTATTTCAATAATTGGATTGATACGTCTAAGCTGAATAGTTAATAAGCCATCTTAAAACAAAAACAAGCAGGTAATAATACTGCTTGTTTTTGTTTATCCAGATTCTATAAAACTAGAAATGCAGGCATAATCAGTTCTCATCAATCAGGATTCTTTTTCCCTGCTGCTTAGGTACAGTAATCTGCAAAAGGCCATTTTGGTAAACAGCTTTTACCTTTTTTTCATTAACTGGCTGTGGAAGCGCTATGGTTCTGCTGGAACGCTGCATGCTTTGCTGTCTGCGAAAAATTTTATTTTTTTCATCTTCTTCCGTTATCATCTCAGCCGATTTAACTGAAATGGTTATATAATTGTCCAGGATATCAATCTGTATTTGCTCTTTATTTATTCCTGGAAGTTCAGCACTAATGATATGTTCCTTATCTGTTTCAGCAACATTAACATGGAAGGAAGAAGAAGTCGGGAATGGATTTTTAAAAAATTCATCCATTGTCTGCAGAAATCCTCTGCCGGGTTTTTCATGGAAAAACTGATTCATTGATTTTATCAAATCCCCAAATGGTTCATTCCGTTCCTTTTTCTTTGGATCCTCCATATTCCTTCATCCCCTTTCAAACAGGATTTTTCAACTTATTCTATGCCGCCCATTGGGTGGATGTTCCTGTGGCAGAATCAAGGAAAAAGAAAAAGCCGCAGAGTGCGGCCTTTAAAATATTGTCTCTAATAGCTGATCAGGGATTATGATTAAATGTCCATCCTGGTCTGTTTTGATTAACATTTCTTTTTTCATTTTGGTTAAAGTCCTGCTGACCGTTTCCCTTGTGGTGCCAATCATATTGGCAAGGTCTTTATTGGTAAAGTCCCCTTTTAATACAAAGCTGCCGTTTTCAAGCTTTTCTCCATGCATTTTGGCCAGCCGGATAAGCAATTTAATGATTTGCTCATAAGTATTGTTTAATATTTGCGATTCCAGCCTCTCCTGAAGGTCGACAATTTTCTCGCCCAGAACCTTAAATACTTTTATGCATAATTCAGGATTCTCAATAAGCACCTTTTCAAATTGCGAAATAGGCACAACCACAAGCTGAGCGTTTTCCAGCACTTCGGAAAAAGCCGGGTACCCGCCTTTTCTGAAGAATCCCACATGAGGGAACATCTCTCCTTTTGTTAAAATGGCAACAATCTGTTCCTTCCCATTAATATCACTTCTATAAATCTTAACTCTGCCGTTGTTAATGAAATATACATTATCAAGCGGTTCGTCCTGCAGAAAAACATGACTTCCTTTTTTCCATTCCCGTGATATGGATATCTCAACTACCTTATCCAGTTCTTCGCTGTTCAGCTCTTTAAAAAGAGAGAACTGGGAAAGAACATCCTTAATTTCTGCTGCTTTCATAATCCACCTCTTGCTTCTGTCCTATTAAGCTTATTGTAACAAAAAACATACATCACTTTATAATTAGAGTAGCTTGTTTTCCTAATCCAGGCTGAGATATTTAAATATATCGGACCTTCCTGGTGAAAAATGATTTTAATCCCTCGGCAAACATATTAAAGGTTAAAATGGCATAGGTCATTGCAAATGCTGAGAAAAATGGAATCCAAATAGGGCCTCTTATATCCTCAAAGGCTTTAATCATCATCATTGGCCAGGAAATGGAATTATTGACCAATTGCCAATCTCCCGTCATAGATTGAACAAAATCCTGCGAAATAAAAATGCCGACAAATCCTAATTGTCCCAGCAGAAACATGACTTTTCCAAGATCAGTAACCATATATACAAGTAGCTTACTATACAGAAAAGGCAGATAGTATATCCGAAAAAGCCTGTAAGGTGAAGCTCCGGCAGCAATCCCTCCATATATATACTCTTTAGAGGAGATCTGATCAAATTCCAGTTTTATCATTTCAGCAGCACGGGGCATTTCTGCCAAAGCAATAATCATGAGCAGGATTAAAGGGCGATTCTCACTCAGCAATAATGGCGGCAGCATGGCAAGAAGCATGACTATGATAATGGTTGGAATATATGACAGCAGTCCATTCAGCCATTTAAGAAAGAGGTGTGTACCCATCCATTTTTTGTGTGAAAGGAAGGAAATCGGAATGGCCAATACATATCGAAGGACAGTAATACAGGCAACCATCAATATGGTTTCTTTTGCCCCCAGGATAAGCAGACTGAGCAGATCCCTGCCGCTTTTGTCCGTTCCGAATAGATAATCCCCTGATGGCGGATAAGGCGGAATAACTGGCTTTTTTTCCTCATTTAGGATATATGTAATTGTTGTTAATTCCCGGTCAACAAAAGGAAGATATGGCCCTGCAAACATAATTAGCAGCAGTAGTAGCAGCAAAAAGGACCCTAAGCAAAATAAAGTATGTTTCCTAATCCATTTAATAAGCCACATTTCCATCACACCCTTTCCTTTTGTACGAGCCATAATCTAGCTGTCTGCGAAAAGATGATGGTAATGAACATGATAATGAGAAAGGGAAGCATCAGGGACAATGCCTTCATTTCATCATTAGCTGAAATGCTGAATAGCAGCTCCTTGCCTGCCCCATTATAGCCTGCCAGCTTTTCAATGATGGGCAGACTGGATAGGATATAAAGCATTACCAGCTGTGCCTGGTTCATAATGGGAGACAGGCAATTCCAGAGCATGTGAACAAGTGCTCTAAAGTCGCCAAGTCCTTTTGCATAAGCAGTGCGCACATACTCTTCTCCCATTTCATTTTCAAGAGCTGACACCGTAAAACGGGACATGTGCAGGAATGGAAACACTGATAAGGAAATCAGCGGCAGCAGGAAACTATACCAATTTTCATGTCCATAAAGTTTAAAGTGCGGCAGTCCATATTGCATCATCAGAATGAAAAGATACTGAATGGCAATGAACAGAAAAAAATCGGGTATGGAAGAAAACATCCAGGATAGGAAACTCTGCAGCTTACCGGTAAATTTACCTCTTCTGTAAAATTGGACAGCACCCATCAATGTTCCAAGCAGCATGCTGACCAGGAAAGCAGGCATAACAATTTTTAAGCTGCGGGCCACGAATATTCCTGCTTCTTCACTAACTGGAAGTCCGCTACGCGATTCACCGAATCCTTTATCAGTCAAAATGTGACTCGTGAAATTTTCTATACTTTCAAGGTATAATTCAAAGCTGAAAGGATAATCAGCTTCAATATGAAAGCTCGAAAAGACAGTTACTTCCTTTTCCCTTGGAAGTAGAAGAATCAGGATAAATCCAATAACGATTAACAC
Source organism: Bacillus sp. ZZV12-4809 (assembly GCF_009849585.1). Taxonomy (GTDB): domain Bacteria; phylum Bacillota; class Bacilli; order Bacillales; family Cytobacillaceae; genus Cytobacillus. The sequence continues at coordinate 110,622 of NZ_VCRN01000008.1, read as the reverse complement.
TAATACACTTATTGACTTCAATATACTGTGGAGCAATACTTCACCTCATTTGAGAAAAAATGGATATATAATATTCTCTTATAATTAGAACTTTCAGTCAATTAAACTGTAAATCTGGTACAGTAAAAACTAGCTTAGCAGAAATTCTTCCATAAAAAGTTAATAGAAATTAAGAGTTTGCTCTGTTAGAACGAACGTTTATTCGGTAGAATAGGAATATGAGGTGAAATAGATGAAAGTGCGAAAAAATTTGCCTGAAATCATGAAACAGCTTATATCTGAAAAGCAATATAAAGAAAACATTGTTCATTGGCATACAATAGAAGAAAAAGAGGCTAAGACTGCCAGCCTTCCGGAAAACATTCATCCATCTTTAAAGGATGCACTGCAAAAAAGGGGCATTTCAAGGCTCTATACACATCAAAAAACATCTTATCAGACAGCCATGAATGGGGACAGTCTGGTAGCTGTTACTCCAACGGCTTCTGGAAAAACGCTGTGCTACAACCTTCCTGTCCTGCAGACGATCGTGAATGATCCTGATGCAAGAGCACTATATATGTTTCCGACAAAAGCATTGGCTCAGGACCAAAAAAGTGAAATCAATGAAATCATCCAGGAATCCGGATTGAATATCAATTCCTATACATATGACGGCGATACACCGGCAAATATCCGGCAAAAGGTACGCAGGGCTGGGCATGTAGTCATTACAAATCCGGACATGCTTCACTCGGCCATATTGCCTCATCATACAAAGTGGGTATCTTTGTTTGAGAATTTAAAGTATGTGGTCATAGATGAACTTCATATTTACAGAGGGGTATTTGGAAGCCATGTAGCAAATGTCATTCGCCGTCTTAGACGAATTTGCCGTTTTTATGGCAGCGACCCCATTTTTATCTGTACATCTGCAACGATAGCCAATCCTTTGGAGCTGGCAGAAAAGCTTACAGAAAAGCCGATGAAGCTCGTGGATAATAATGGAGCCCCGAGCGGGAAAAAACATTTTGTATTTTATAATCCTCCAATTGTCAATAAACCGCTGAATATCAGGAGAAGTGCAACTCTCGAAGCGAGAAAGCTCGCAGGTGAACTTCTGAAAAATAAAATCCAGACCATTGTATTTGCAAGAAGCAGGGTCAGAGTTGAAATCCTGCTGACTTACCTGCAGGAGCTTGTTAAACATAAACTGGGACCTAAAGCGATAAGGGGTTATAGAGGCGGTTATTTGCCAACCCAGAGACGGGAAATTGAAAAAGGCCTGCGTTCCGGGGACATTTATGGAGTTGTCAGCACAAATGCCCTTGAACTGGGTGTGGACATCGGACAGCTGCAGGTTTGTGTAATGACCGGATACCCAGGTACCATTGCCAGCTCATGGCAGCAGGCTGGACGTGCAGGCAGAAGGCATGGTGAATCGCTTGTTATTATGGTGGCAAGCTCCAGTCCGCTTGATCAATATGTTATACAAAATCCTGATTACTTTTTTAATAAAAGTCCTGAAACAGCCAGGATTAATCCGGATAACCTTATTATTCTGGTCGATCATATCAAGTGTGCAGCCTATGAACTCCCTTTTAATGCCGGGGAACGTTTTGGCACTTTTGAAACTGAAGAGGTATTGGAATACCTCGCCGAAGAAAGAGTGCTCCACCAGAACGGAGATAGATTTTATTGGATGAAAGATTCATTTCCTGCCCACAACATAAGTCTGCGTTCAGCATCTCAGGAAAATGTTATTATTATTGATCAATCAGATATTGCGAATGTAAAAGTAATTGGTGAAATGGACCGCTTTTCCGCTATGACCCTCCTGCATGATGAGGCAATTTATCTTCATCAGGGAACCCAGTTTCAGGTGGAATTGCTTGATTGGGAAGAGAAGAAAGCATTTGTCCGGGAAGTGGATGTAGACTATTTTACCGATGCTAATCTCGCAGTAGAGCTTAAGGTGCTTGAGCAGGATAAAATCAGAGCATCCGCCATTGGAGAGATTGGATATGGAGATGTCAGTGTTGTAGCGATGGCAACAATATTTAAAAAAATTAAGTTCGAAACACATGAAAATATCGGATCCGGTCCAATAACACTTCCTGAGGAAGAACTCCATACAAGCTCAACCTGGCTTTCATTTAACAAAGAATCATTAAATTATAAACAGGACCGGCTTGAACAGGGACTCATTGGCACAGCTCACGCACTTAAGCATATTGTACCCCTATTTGTTATGTGTGATCCTCAGGACGTCCATGTAGTTCCGCAAGTGAAAGCTGCCCATAATGAAAAGCCGACGATCTTTTTTTATGACAGATATCCTGGCGGTGTAGGGTTAAGTGAGAAAATTTTCGGGGGAATAGAACATATCATGCACGAAACGATGGAAATGGTCAGCAGATGTGCATGTGATCATGGCTGTCCTTCATGCATTGGAACAGATACCTCATCAGAAACGGCAAAAAAAGACGTACTCAGGATCCTCGGCTCTTTTAAAAATGGTGTTAATAGCGCTGGTGATAGTATTGTCCATTAAAAACAAGCTGAACAGGCTTAAGGGCCATCTTGGAACAGCTAACGATAAACAGTCTTCGGCCGGCCAAAAACCTGAGAATAAGGCTGATGTCCCTTTTAAAGAAGTGTGGGCTAATGAAGGTGTTTATCCGTTTTATTTTGAAGACTCATACTGTCTTGTAAGGGAAAAAGAATACAGCCTTGATCATAGACATGGAATCTATTCCTTCGGGGAATTTACAGAGGCTGTGGATGCCTGGAATTCTTCCAGCCTCAGGCATCCGCTGTCTGCTTCCGGTCACAGGCCGGAAAATCTTTTCTTTTTTGATACAGAGACAACAGGCTTGGGCGGAGGGACTGGAAATACAATATTCCTGCTTGGCCAAGCCAGTCTTCAGGGTACCAAAATAAAGCTGAAACAGCATATTCTTCCTCATCCTGGTGCTGAGATACCCTTATATAAAAGTTTTCTGGAAGGCATTGATTATACAACAATGGTCACTTACAACGGGAAAGCTTTCGACTGGCCGCAGGTTAAAACGAGACATACTCTGCTGAGGGAGCATGTTCCCAAATTGCCGCCATTTGGACATTTTGATTTATATCATGCTGCAAGGAGAATGTGGAAGCATAAACTTGAAAGAATAAAGCTTGCTGCAGTTGAAAAAGATGTTCTGGGGATTGAAAGAAAAGACGATATTCCAGGCTTTCTGGCACCCATGATTTATTTTGATTTTATTGAAAGAAAAGATCCGGAAGGCATGCTTGGAATCATAAAGCATAATGAAATGGATATACTGTCCCTGATCAGTCTGTATACACATCTATCTTTCCAGATATTGCAGATGGATGAAAGACAGACTTCCCGCGAGGTTTATGAAGTGGGGAGATGGTTTTCAACACTGGGTGACTCTTCACAGGCAGCAAATGCCTTTAGTAAAATATCTGCAGGAGAGTCTTCTGAAGCTCTTAATGCCAGATTTGCATTGGCTTTTGAGTATAAGAAACATAAAAATTGGGATGAGGCTGCGAAATTATGGAAGGATATTGCTGAAAAAGGCTTGCTTAAAATGAGGGTAATATCTTGTATTGAACTGGCCAAGATCTATGAGCATCGAATAAAGGATATTGGCCAGGCTTTAATATATTCGAAAAAAGCGTTAAACCTGCTTGATGAAGATGACGGATCGGAAAAGCTGAAACTAAAACAGGAAGATTTGCACCGGCGGATTGTACGGCTTGAACAGAAATTTAATCGAACTTAAATTTCCTTGTAACATAATTTTAATATACCAGACAAAAAAATCCACTATTTCCTAGTTGTATGTACTTCTTGTTACAGGTAAAATTATAACTTGTGTGGTACTTTTTTAGGAATTTTATATATAGTGGGGCTGGTAAAATGTATAAAGCAATCTTATTTTTATTCTTCCTTGTAATTTTCACTACTGCAATCGTTTTCTCCAATTTAAAAGACAGTTTCTACAGCATGCTCTAAGGCTAGTACCTATAAAATAGGTGTTTTAATTAGTACAAGATTGCTCTTTCCAACATAGGTTGTTAATGTAAAAACAATTTCGAAAGGGGATCTTTACATGTATTGCAGACCAAGACCTTCGCAGGTGATGCCTGCTGTTGTACATCCTACAAAATGCTGTGTAACTCATTCGTTCCAGAACATCGTGGTTCCACACGTTCATCCAACACACCATACTCATGTGAACCATATTAACTATGAGAATCAGCATTCATTCCCGCAAACGCAGTCAAATGTTAACCAGGTAACACAATCAAATGTGAATATGGGACCAAGACCAGGCGTAGCAGGTGCATATAGCCCAGGAATGGGTCCAGGAATGGGAATGGGTCCAGGAATGGGAATGGGTCCAGGATATGGCGGACCAGGCACTGGCGTAGCTGGCGCTTCAACTGGAAATGGTCCGAAACAGGGGCCAAGTTTTTCTGGCAGATAATAAAACAAGGGCTTAATGCCCTTGTTTTATTTATATATATGCAAGCTTTCCAGCCAAGATTTATATAAGGAGTTTTGCAATTGACAAAAGTAGCAGTTATTTCAGGGTACAAGCCTTTTGAGGTAGGAATATTTAAAAACGATGACCCTGCTGTCAGCTATATCAAAACCGCAATCAAAAAAAGCCTGCTTTCTTTGCTGGATGACGGTCTTGAGTGGGTAATCATCAGCGGGCAGCTCGGTGCGGAACTCTGGGCAGCAGAGGTTGTTTTTGATCTTCAGCTCGAAGGTTATGAGGACCTGAGGCTTGCAGTCATTACACCTTTTTTAGATCAGGAAGCTTCCTGGAAGGATGCCAATAAAGAATGGTATGAAACTATATTGGCTCAGGCAGATTATGTTGATTCAGTAACAAAAAAACCTTATGAAAGCCCGCAGCAATTCAGATTAAAAAATCATTTTTTAGTCAGTAAAAGTGATGTGCTTCTGTTATTTTATGATATGGAAAATGAGGGAAGTCCTAAATATCTGTATGAAACCGCAAAAAAATATCAGGAAGAAAATGAATATGACATTAGACTAATCACCTTTTATGATTTACAATTGATTGTAGAAGAGGAACAGCTCTCTCAGAGAGACACATTTGAATAATGCTCAGATAAATTGACAAATGTACATATCTCTGGAAAAATAGTATTAATTATGATTGGCGATATACTGAGGTGAGTGTCGTGCTATCCGATAAAATCAAATTAACAGCAAAAGATATTTTGGAAAAAGAGTTTAAGACAGCTATGAGAGGCTACAAGCCTGAAGATGTTGATAAGTTTTTAGATCAGGTCATCAAAGATTACGAAGCATTCCATCAGGAAATTGAAGATCTTCAGCAGGAAAATATGAAGTTAAAAAAACAGGTTGAGGAAGCTTCACGCAGACCTGCTGCACAAACGGCAGGAACAACCAACTTTGACATCCTGAAAAGATTATCAAATCTGGAGAAACATGTTTTTGGCAGTAAATTGTATGATTGACAGAATTTATTAGACTTTCCAGTTTTAAACCATTGCTATTCCATCACAGATTACATATAATATTCTTTGTGATCATTAATAGCGTTCGGGTAATCGCTGCAATATATCTTATATTGTAGAGGAAAGTCCATGCTCGCACAGGCTGAGATGCCTGTAGTGTTCGTGCCTAGCGAATTCATAAGCTAGGGCAGTCGGAGCTTGCTCTGGCTGACGGCAGGGAAAATGCCTAAGTCCTTCGGGATATGGCGTGAATACCTTGAAAGTGCCACAGTGACGTAGCCTTTTCAGAAATGAAAAGGGTGGAACGAGGTAAACCCCGCGAGCGAGAAACCCAAATGATGGTAGGGGCACTTTCCCTGAGGAAATGAACAACGGGAAGGACAGGCAGATGCCTGTAGATAGATGATTACCACCTGAGTACGAGACATTTGTCGCTTGCAGTACTACGGTACAAAACATGGCTTACAGAACGTTATTAGTGAGACAGTATGAGTGTTATAAATTCAAGCTCTCCTTTTTAGGGGGAGCTTTTTTACTTTGCTCGAGGCTTGCAAATAATAATGAAAACTAAGGCATTCATTGCGGGCAATCATATAAACAGATATACTTTATGTGTTGATTACTATGTTCAATTAGGGAATACATAATAGAAATAAGAATTAGGTTAGGGTGAAAATATGTCTAAATACGATTTAATCGCTACTACGGCCATGGGCCTTGAGGCGCTCGCTGCCAAAGAAGTGCGCGACCTTGGATATGAATGTGAAGTTGAAAATGGCAGGATAACATTTAAAGGTGATGAAGCTGCAATTGTCCGTTCTAATTTATGGCTGAGGACAGCTGATCGGGTTCGCATAAAAGTGGGAGAATTTAAAGCAACAAGCTTTGATGAGCTTTTTGAAAAAACCAAATCGCTGCCCTGGGAAAGGTATATGCCTGAAAACGCCGAATTCCCGGTATCAGGGAAGTCTGTAAAGTCCAAGCTTTTTTCTGTTTCCGATTGTCAGGCGATTGTGAAGAAAGCAATCGTGGAACGCATGCGAACAAAGTATAACAAAACAGGCTGGCTAGAAGAAAATGGGCCGCTATTCAAAATTGAAGTTGCTCTTCATAAGGATGTGGCCCTGCTGACGATCGATGCCAGCGGAAGCGGCCTCCATAAACGGGGATATCGTGCAGGGCAGGGGGAAGCCCCGCTGAAGGAAACACTTGCAGCTGCATTGGTTATGCTGACAAATTGGAACCCTGATAAGGCATTTGCAGATCCTTTCTGCGGATCCGGCACTATCCCGATAGAAGCCGCATTAATTGGCCAGAATATTGCACCCGGTTTTAATCGTGAATTCATTTCGGAAGGATGGTCCTGGATTCCTGAAAAAGTCTGGGAAGATGCAAGAAATGAAGCTGAAGACTTGGCAAACTATGATCAGCCACTCGATATCACAGGTGCTGACATTGATCACAGGATGGTTAAAATAGCTGAAGAAAATGCTTTCGAAGCTGGATTAGGTGATTTGATCAACTTCAAACAAATGCAAGTCCGTGATTTTACAACAACAAAGGAATATGGTGTCATTGTAGGGAATCCTCCATACGGGGAACGCCTTGGCGAGAAGGCTGCGGTACAGCGAATGTATGCTGAAATGGGAAGGGCATTTGCTCCTCTCGACACGTGGTCGATTTACATCCTGACTTCAGACGAGGAATTTGAAACTCACTATGGAAGAAAAGCGACTAAAAAACGAAAACTCTTCAATGGTTTTATTCGTACGGACTACTACCAGTATTGGGGAAAAAGACCTCCGAGAAATAATTAGCAGCAAATGCATAAAAGCCCCTGAAACTGTATAGAATATTTATATCTGATTCTTTTTCAGGAGGGGTGGCAATGAAACATTCCAGCATTGATTTTAATAAAATTTCTCAGGCTCTGAATGGAACACTTGAAGCAATACAGGGTGACGGTGATTCATCAAGAGAGGCACTGGAGAGTATTAGAAACGCACAGGACGAACTTCAGCAGGCATTGTCATTTTCTATGTCGCGTGTAAACTAATCGTTCATTTATGAGCAGGGGCTGGCTTATAGCACCCCTGTTTTTTTGATGAATTTGCAGGTTTGGCGTTATATCTTGACAGTTACAGTATTTGAGATAAAATTATATGATGTTCATTTGATTATTAACAGCTCATATATGAAATAATGATAGAACTGAATTCAAAGCGTCTGGTTAATAGGCGCTTTAACTTTTTATTTACGGAGGGGTAGCATGTCAAACCGGATGCCTTTTGCCGTATCCAAGAGCGAATCTTTTTATGAAAAGCTAAGTGAGTGGATCGGAGATGTTTTTTACGATATATTGCCTGAAGCAGGTTTTGAAATTCGGGATGAACAAATATTTATGGCCTTTCAGCTGGAGAAGGCATTTAAAGACAAAAGTGTTATATTTGCTGAGGCAGGTGTAGGGACTGGGAAAACGCTTGTATATCTTTTATATGCAATCAGTTATGCAAGGTACATAAATAAACCTGCTATTATCGCCTGTGCGGATGAGACTTTAATCGAACAGCTTGTGAAAAAGGAAGGGGATATTGCCAAGCTTGAGAAAACATTGGGATTAAATATTGATGTCAGACTGGCAAAATCACGTGATCAGTACCTATGCCTAAATAAGCTGGACAAGCTCGTAGCAAATGATGTTCATGAACATTATAATCGCATTTTTGATGATCTTCCGGATTTTGTTCAAACAGGCTCATCCATGCAAAAATTTGAAAGATATGGTGACCGGAAAGAATATCCTGAATTGCCGGACGAGCATTGGAGCAATGTTTCATGGGATTCACTCCAGGACTGCTTCACTTGTGAGAAGCGGCATCGGTGCGGTCAAACTCTTCATAGGGAATATTACCGGAGCTCAAAAGATCTAATCATTTGTTCACACGATTTTTACATGGAGCATATCTGGACCAAAGAATCAAGAAAACGGGAAGGGCAGCTCCCTTTGCTTCCTGAGAGCTCTTGTGTGGTTTTTGATGAAGGCCATTTGCTGGAATATGCATCCCAAAAGGCATTGACATATCGTTTTTCTGAGCAGATTCTGGAATCCATCTTAACAAGACTCATGGCGAATGATGTACGTGAAAAAACATTAAATATCATAGAAGATGCTATTTACCAGAATGAGCATTTCTTTCTGACACTTTCCATGTCTGCCTCGGGTGACGCTGGTTCTGACAAGAACACTATTGAGAAAACTGCAGATGTAATGAGAGAAGGGCGTAAACTGCAGGACTTAATCAATACACTTGAGGAAGAATTAGTATTTGAAAGTGAAATGTATGTAATAAATGAATATGACTTAAAAATTGTTGAAGAATATCTTGAGCAAATCTCTTATTCACTTTCATTGTTCTTGAAGGAATTAAAAGGCATCACCTGGTTTGAAAACAACAATGGGGAAAGAACCCTGGTTATCATGCCAAGAATGGTTGAAGATATTATGAGGGAGGATGTATTCTCCCAAAAGAAGCCGTTTGTTTTCTCTTCAGCAACATTGTCTCAGAATAAATCCTTTGATTATATGGCAAAAAGTCTGGGAGTAGATGATTATTTATCTTTTACTGTAGATTCACCGTTCGACTATGAAGAAAATATGGTCATTCGCATCCCGGAATTTGCAGAAGGATCAGATACAGCGAAAATGGAATACATTCTTGAACGAGTTAAGGCAACAGAAGGAAGGGCTTTAGTATTATTCAACAGTACTACGGAGCTGGCAGAATTCAAAACCTTTGTTTCCGGGAAAATAAGTGTGCCGGTCTTTTTTGAGGGAGATGCTGAAATAAGCAGTCTCGTTTCCAATTTCCAAAATGATGAGCATTCAGTTCTATGCTCTGTACATTTATGGGAAGGTCTTGATATACCGGGCAGATCTCTGGAGAATGTGCTTATTTATGGTCTCCCATTCCCTCCGCACGATCCGGTTTTTACAGCCAAACGGGAAGGTTCGGCCGATCCTTTCAAAGAAGTGGATCTTCCTTATATGATCCTGAGGTTAAGGCAGGGTATTGGAAGATTAATTAGAACACATGAAGACAAAGGGACCGTTCATATTTTGATGAATAATAATGAACATCCTGAAGTGCTCGAAATGATAAAAAAGGTTCTGCCTGCAGAGCCCGTAATAAGCTGAACTAAGGCAGTGCCCAACAGGGCGCTGCCTTCCTTTTAACCTCTTAACAGCTGATTTGCTTCGGGAGACATGTGAGCAGGAGTCCAGGCTGGTTCCCAGACAAGGTTAACCTCTACATCTGAAAATAGCTCCAGATCTTCAATGCAATACTTTACTCCACTGACTATACTGTCATGAAGCGGACAGCCCGGTGTTGTAAGAGTCATGGTAATAACTGCCTTTTCATTGTCGGGCAAATCAATGTCATAAATAAGTCCCAAATCAACCACGTTTATATTCAATTCAGGATCTATAACTCTTTTCAGGCTGCTGAGAACTAATTCTTTTCGATTCATGTTCATTCCCCCTATTGTTTTAATACTGTGATAATCAAAAAACAGAATACTAAGCTGGCTCCAGCCGTTAAAATCTGGCCGGATAGGAATAGAGCAAGCTGTTCAAATACAATGGAGGCTGTCACATTAAGTATACCGAGAATAAAAGCGGAAAGAACCGGGATGGATGCCTTGTCATTCATCATATCTCTGAGAGAAGGGACACTCCGTTTCCCGATCTCTTTACTGTGTTTCCATGTCCACCATAAGAATGGCACTATTTTAAATAGGTAACCGAGAATGCTCAAAGCTACCCAAAGCATGAGGTAAGCAAATACAAGATACCCAATTGCAGTTTGAAAGCTTCCAATTAGAGCGCTTATTAATGCTCCCAGGTGGATAGCCAGTCCTGCAGGTATGGCAAGAAGAGCAAACCGGAATGAATAATCAAGCTTCTTCTTAACTCTTTTCCGCAGAATATGCAGCATGTGCCAGGTAAAGAATGCAAAACCGCCTGCCAGGATCATCAATGCAATAGTTAAAAGTGAATTATTCCCGATGAAAAAAGAGATAATTGCAGCTGCAAGCCCTGCTGCATAAATTATTAATACATATTTGGCAGGTTTCATGCTGTAGCCATGGGACAAAGAAAACATGGGGACCATTTTATATGAGAATCCAAAAATCAGAAGTGTAAACCACCCTGCAGTTCCGAGAAGTATGTGGCTTTTAAAAACTGCTTGATATAGGTCAGAAAAAAATCCGGTTTTCATGCTTAAGACCATAAGCATTCCAAATAGAATAGCAGATAGCAGGCTAATCAGTGCAGTTCCTACGAAAAAAGTGAGTATATTGTGCTTTGCCTGCTGCCTTAAAGTCATGAACATTTGCAGAAGAAACATTAAAATACCTGTTAATGTAATGAGCCCGGGCAGCAATGCACCCGCCGGATTATGAAATAAGCTATGAGCAAAATATAATATCCCAAAGGCAGTCACAGTAAACTGTGTAAATCCAAAACGTTCATTCCATATAGGGGTGAGAAAGGCCACTGGTACGAGCTGATACATGGCTCCCATGGCTGTCATCAGCGCCCAGCCCAATATAAACAAATGAGCCGCTGACCAGATGGCGGGTATGCGGAAATGGCTGTTAATAATAGATTCCCCTTGAAAAAGAATGAGCCCCATGGATCCTATTAAACAGAGCAAGCTGAAAAGTATAAATGAAAAGGGCAGTTTGATATTGGTCTCATTTTTGGTATTGGCCAGCAATGGGATCACCTGCTTATTTGTGTATTTCTATTAAAAAGCTTCCGTCTTCCTGTTCGATAGTTACATATCTGCAGCCCATTTCATCCAGCCTTTCATAAAGAAACATGGGTCGTCTGTCATTAATAATGGATAATGTTTCTCCTGAGGGCAGATCTTCAAGAGCAGCGAGTGTTCTCATCATCGGCTGAGGCGGTTCCAGCCCGCGGTTATCCAATTTCATTTTGAAGCACCTCTCTTCGTAAAGGTCACTTTCCAGTGCTTCTTTTCAATTTCCTCAGCTTTATATTCGAACCCTTTTGCCTTTAAGACCCCAAAAAGAGGGACAGGCTTAAATGGGGCATGAAGGATAAAAACATCATCAATATCAACTTCAGCTATTGCCAACGTGATTTTTTCAAACGGCTCCAATTTATTTTTTAAATCCTCTCTTACATCAAGTTCAATAACTTTATTTTTCATTCTGATCACTCCTTCAATCGGCTGGTGGATTAATTTAATGGCCAATAACTGAAATTTTTCTGCAGTGAGAATCGTTATTGATTACTTTGAGTTTAACACCGGGATCTTTTGAAATAAGTGACATATATCATATTGCGAAATACATTTTCACAAATTAAGTGGAACAAAAAGAATCCGCAGAGGTTTACTCTGCGGATTCTTTTTGTTCTTCGATACATTCAAAACAGATGGTTTCATTTTTTTCATTATGGACTCCGTTGAAGAATCCATCAAGACAGTACAGGTCTTTGCCGCAAACAGTGCAGCTGCCTACTAATTCTTTCATTTTCAGTCACTCCCGCTTTTTAATAGTTGGGGGTTTCTTTTTTTGGAATATATGGACATGCCGCATACCGTAAAAAATAATATGGCTGCAGCGATTAAAAAACCTGTTTCAAATGTTACTTTCAAGAAGCCTAATATGGTGGAACCAGCTACCACACCTAAAGAAAAAAAGGCATAGAAGAGGCCGAATGCCTTTCCTCTTGTTTTTTCTGTCGTATGATTGGCTATAAGGGCATTGATGGATGGGAATAAAAGAGCAAACCCGGTGCCGTAAAGAACCATGCATATAAACATGAATCCAAGAGATGATGCTGAACTTAACAGGACTAATGCAATTGCAATAATCAGCATTCCGGAAAGCATGCTATTGTGATGCTTATACTTATCAAATATTTTATTAATGGGCAGCAGAAAAATAAGAATTGCCGTTATTCCGAAAGTGCTTAATAAAATTCCGCTGTACATCGCCTCAATCTGCAGGGCTTCTACCTGAAGGGGAAGAAGGTAGGCAAGTGTCCCTTGAGCAAACATGAGAGAAAAGGCTCCTAAATAGCTTGCTGTAAGCATAGGATTCTTAAATAGTGGAAGCATTTTTTCATGAGAGCTCTCTTTTTTTACATTTACCATATTTCCTGCCGGCAGAAACACAAAGGCAAGGACTGCGCTAGTGATCATTGTAGCTGCAATAATTAAAAAGACCCAGTTGATGCTGTAATTGGAAGCAATCACTGCCCCGAATGCGGGGCCTATAATGGCTGAACATCCGACAGCTGCGCCTGATACAGCCATTTTTTTACCTTGTTTGCCTGATTTTCCGAGGTTTGAAATGACTGTAAAAGCCGCAGGGACCAGGAAGCCCCCAAATAATCCGTGAAGAAATCTTACAGTAATTAATTGCAGGGGAGAATCAGCAAATGTATACAGGACTAAAATGAATCCGGTTAGGGATAAACCGGATACCAAAACCCTTTTTGCTCCTCTTTTATCTATCCAATAGCCGGCTAATATATTGCCAATCATATTCGAGAAGGAATAAAGCCCAACAATCATTCCCGCAAATGCTGGTGATGGATTAAATGTCATGGCAAAGGGGCTCATGATGGGAAGCTGAGAAAATGTATCAATAAATGCTGCAATAATGATAAAGTAAATCAAATATTTCATGCTATCTCTCTTTCCGGTTAGTTCACTTACCATCATTATAACTCTTTGCCAGCCAGGTGAAAAAGAAAAACAGCCCAAGAGCAGCAGGAGAATAAGATTATTGAGACTGCCTTTTCAGAAAAATATGATAAAATGATACTGTAATAGATACAAAGGGGGAAAATTTATGGCAGAATCACTAAAACAGACAGAATTGCAATTCCTTGAGTATGTCAAAAAAATGACAGCATATAATGAAGCGATCGGGCTGATGTATTGGGATATGCGGACCGGCGCACCCAGGCAGGGTATGGAACAGCGCTCGGAAGTAATTGGAATGATCTCTTCAGAAGTGTTCAGAATGTCAACTTCTGAGGAAATGGCAGCATACATAGCAAAACTTTCAGGCCAGGAAAACCTTGCTGAAATAACATTAAAGACACTGGAAGAATGCAAGAAGGATTATGACCGCAATAAAAAAATTCCTGCAGAGGAATATACTGAATATGTCATTCTGCAATCCAAGGCTGAAAACATTTGGGAAGATGCAAAGGCACGCTCAGATTTTGAAACGTTCCAGCCATATTTGGAAAAGCTTGTTGAGATGAATAAGAGATTCATTTCTTATTGGGGATACGAGGGAAACAAATATAATACTCTGCTGGATATGTATGAACCTGGTGTCACCGTTGAAACGCTAGATAAAGTGTTCGGGCAGCTGAGGGAAAAAATTGTGCCGCTTGTTCAGCAAATTTCTGAATCACAAAATAAACCTGACACAAGCTTTTTATTCAAACATTTTACAAAGGACAAACAGCGGGAGTTCAGTCTTAAAATTCTTGATCAAATGGGATATAACTTTAAAGCGGGACGTCTCGATGAAACCGTTCATCCTTTTGCAACAGGATTAAATCCTGGTGATGTCCGAGTGACAACAAAGTATGATGAAACTGATTTCCGGACAGCGGTATTTGGGACGATTCATGAAGGCGGGCATGCTCTTTATGAACAAAATATTTCTCCTGATCTGGTTGGAACGCCGTTATGCTCTGGAACATCAATGGGAATTCATGAATCACAATCATTATTTTATGAAAACTTTGTCGGAAGACATTTTTCTTTCTGGAAAAAGAATTATGACCTCCTTAAAGAACATGGAAGCGGTCAATTTGATGATGTATCAATAGATGCTTTTTACCGTGCAATTAATGAATCAAAGCCATCATTAATCCGTATTGAAGCAGACGAATTAACGTATCCGCTTCATATCATCATACGTTATGAAATTGAAAAAGGCTTGTTTAACGATGAAATTGAAGTTAAAGACCTTCCAGCTATTTGGAATGAAAAATATGAACAATACCTGGGAGTAAAGCCAGAAAATAACGGAGAAGGCGTTCTGCAGGATGTTCACTGGGCAGGGGGAAGCTTCGGTTATTTCCCTTCATATGCCTTGGGATATATGTATGCAGCTCAGCTGAAAAACAGCATGTTAAAGGACTTGCCAAACTTTGATGAATTACTTGAATCAGGCAATTTGCTGCCAGTTAAAGAGTGGTTTAACAAAAATGTGCACCAGTTTGGCAAAATGAAAAAACCGCTTGAAATCTTAAATGAGGTAACAGGGGAAGGCCTGAATGCACAGCATTTAATTGACTATCTGTATGATAAGTACGGTAAAGTGTATCAGCTGAAATAATTGCTCAATCATAAAATTAGCAGGGGGGTGGCTTCAGCCATCCTCTTACTTCATGGAGAGAAATAATGAAGAAACTACTTCCATTCCTAATGATTGCATTTGGAGCAAGTCTATGGGGCATAATTGCTGTATTTGTAAAAGGGCTAGGGGAATATGGATTCTCAGCTATGGAAATTGTCGCTGTGAGAGTTTTATTTGCGGCCATATTTCTCATGCTTTTCGGGATTATGCGTTTCCGAAACTGTTTTAAACTGGAATCTGTCTCTGACATCCAATTTTTTGCCGGGACCGGAATATTGAGCATCGTCTTTTTTAATTATTGTTATTTCACTGCAATGAACCAAATCAGTATTTCCCTGGCAGTCGTTCTGCTTTACACAGCTCCGGCTTTTGTGACTGTATTATCTTACCTGTTTCTAAAGGAAGGGATCGATCTAAGAAAGATTGCAGCTGTAGCAGGCACCATTGTGGGCTGCATTTTAGTTGCCGGATTATCAGCGGGCAGCAGTGAAATTACTCTCGTTGGAATTTTGACGGGATTAGGTGCAGGGTTTGGCTATGCACTTTATACAATTTTCGGGAAATTTGCTTTAAGAAAATATCAGCCCTTTACTGTAACGCTTTATACATTCGTTATTGCTTCTGTATTTATGATCCCGGTCACAAAGCTATGGACAAAAGCCTCAGTCTTCTTGAACATTGAGGTTTTGCTGCTTAGTATTGGTTTGGGGTTTGTGCCTACGGTCCTCGCCTATTTTGTGTACACATGGGGACTGGAAAAAACAGATGGGAGCAAAGCAGCTGTTATTGCTACAGTTGAACCAGTTGTGGCTATGCTTTTAGGTGTGACGCTTTTCGGAGAAAATCTAGGTGCAGTGCAGATTGCCGGTGCAGTGCTGATTCTCAGCTCAGTTATTATTGTGAATTTGCCTGCAAGAAGAAAGAAATCAGGAATGGCGGCTGACTCCAGCGGGCCCGGACATTAATACACTCCGATCCAACTGGAGCGGAGTGTTTTTTATCAGCGGGTATGAAAGTTTGAACTATAATACTGTCTAGCTTCTGCGCCTTACTCCTGGAAGAGCCGGGGCAAGCCTTTCCTTTTACCAAAGCTTATACCCTTTAGCTCCTGGAGGTGCATTTTGTATTAAGTCTATAAACGGGATAGTGTAGGCAAATAGAATAAGAACAACTGTAATTCCGAGCCAAAGCTTCCAGTTTTCGAATACCATCGGCGCTTTTTCAGCTTCATCAGCTGCTTCTCCGACAGGGAACTCCTGCTCGCCCTTTGGTGCGAAGAATGCAAGGTTGATAAAGATATAGATCATTAAAATAATGCCAATGAATAGTATAGATCCGCCGATTGCCTGTGCGACCTGGTAGGGAATCCATTCTGCTGCTTGTGCTGCTCCGCCATATTCAGAGTAGGACGAACGGCGCGGCGCTCCCAGAAGGCCTGCAGCATGCATGGCGCCAGACATGAAAGTCATGCCGATTGCCCAGATAACTGCCTGGATGATTCCTAATTTATTCATTGCTTTGGTTAATGTTCTTCCTGTCAGATGAGGAATCAGCCAGTAAGAAACCCCAAAAAATGTAAGTACTACAGATGTTGCTACTGTTAAGTGAAAGTGGCCGGTTACCCAAATGGTGTTATGAACAACCTGGTTCATCTGGTGAGAGGCGTTGACGATCCCGCCTGCACCCGCAGGAATAAAGGCAATCATCCCAATGAACGGCACGGCAAATCGTGCATCTCCCCAAGGAAGTTTCTTAACCCAGCCGAATAACCCTGTAGCCCCTTTTGAACGGCCAAAGCTTTCGAAAGTAGCAAACAAAGAAAATGCAGTCATTAAAGATGGAATGACAACAAGGAATGTCAGAATTACCTGCAGGAATTTCCATGCCGGGTCAATGCCTGGCTCCATTAATTGATGGTGAAATCCGACAGGGATGGAGAACAGCAGGAATAATATAAAAGACAAACGTGCTAATGAGTCAGAGAAAACCTTTCCGCCGATGACTTTTGGAATTACAACATACCAGGCCATATAAGCCGGCAATAGCCAGAAGTATACAAGCGGATGTCCGAAATACC
Organism: Bacillus sp. ZZV12-4809; assembly: GCF_009849585.1. Lineage (GTDB taxonomy): Bacteria > Bacillota > Bacilli > Bacillales > Cytobacillaceae > Cytobacillus. The sequence goes on along the minus strand of NZ_VCRN01000008.1, from coordinate 93,602 downwards.
AGAATAGAGTTCGGCTGACTCCAATATTTACCGTTTCAACAAATCCCAATGACCAAGGAAGCAGCTGGAAAAGAACTGTAGCTGCTACACCGATTGTCGCTACAATCCACATCATTGTGTTGACCAGCGACATGAAGGTTAATAATGGACTTGGTTTACCGGGATTTTTCCTCCGCCATTCTGCATACTTCATAATGATTGATGCCCCGTCAATCCAGCTTCCCACTATAACAAGTGTTAATCCGATATAATACAAAGCATGTGCTTGAAGAGGAGCATAGAAAGTATATAGAACTGTTGCTTCATTCAGCAGGATCATAACAGCTGCAAGAACAGTTCCCGCCGTCATCAGCCAGAAACCGGTCCAGCCGGCAATACGCTGTTTTTTCGTAAAGGCCCCTGATGTTTTGCTTGTTGCAGCGATCTGGAATCCCATTATAAAAAAGGTAGTAAGTACAAGTCCGAGGACAACACCATGAACCGTGAGAATCTGGTAATATCCGATGCCTGCAGGAAGCTCGAATTTACCGGAGCGGACCAAAGTCTGCAATAAACCGGCTAAGCCGCCTATTGCTAAGGCAGTAAAGGCAACGAAAAAGTGGGCCATTGCCAATTTTCCGTCACGTGGGTCAACTTTTAATTTTGCTGAAGGATTAAACATTATTCCACCACCTTAATTTTAGAAGACATCATGTGGTGACCAACACCGCAGTATTCATTACATACAATCAGGTATTCGCCTTTTTTATCAAAGGTTGTAACATGTTCACTGATATAGCCTGGTTCAAGCATCATGTTGATGTTTGATCCCGCAACTTCAAAACCGTGGACGACGTCTTTGGTTGTAGCGATAATTTTCACTTTAGCGCCATATGGAACCTCCACTTCGGCTGGGCTATAGGAAAAAGCAGATGCTACGTATACCAATTCGTAATCCCAATCTTTTCCTTCTGCCTTTTTCAATCCAGGCTCATTAAATGGAACGGTAGAATCGACTTTTTCAGGATCAATGGTAGCCAAACAGCTCGGGGGCTGATTACCCAGGTAAAATGCGCTCACTCCCAGAACTGTTAGAAAAACAAGCAGCGATCCGATTCCAAAAATGAGCCAGGCCTTTTCAAACTTATGCATATGCATGGCTTTTTCCCCTTTCTAACTTTAAAAGCGGCTGATAAATAATAAATAAACGCCTACCCATGTCATTACAAGGAAGAATCCTAATAAGAAAACGGAAGCTAACGTTCCCTTTAAGGAGGAGCGATCCTCTATTTCAGTTTTTGTTTTGCGGCTGAGTTCCGTTTTCGCCATTTTCCTTCACTCCTTTCGAAAATTGGAAAAAGTAAATGATTACACTTTCATAATACAAAACATTTAGGGAGATTCTAGATGATTTTAGTGAGTTCACAAATTGTTCATTCGTAACTTAAACACTATGATAATGGTGAAAAATTGATATTTAAGTGATTTAAATCACAAAACACATCTGTAATTTGTGAAAAAAATGTGAAGGTTTAATTGAGCTTAAAAAGGACAGTGAATTATTCTTAATGAATGTAAAGAAAAGGGTGAATTATCTGATTAACGAACGTTATTTTTGGTAATATCTTGTTTAGTTCGTATTTGGGTAAATTTTTGATTGAAGTATTAGTAGATGGTGTTATAATGTTAATAAATTAATAACATTCACTCATATAATCGCGAGGATATGGCTCGCAAGTTTCTACCGGGGTACCGTAAATAATCCGACTATGAGTGAGCAATGTACAGGACGCTATATGCCATCCTTGTTTGCCTGCAGCTTAAATCATTAGCCTGAAGGCCATTGCTTCACTCATTTTTATGTTGTGAATGCGATGGGCTTCAGGCTTTTTATTTGGCTGAAATGAGTAATTGAAGGCTATCTATCATAGAGGAGGATGCAAAATGGATATGCTTATTGAAAAAATAAAGCGCGAAGGGATCGTTTTATCGCCGACAGTTTTAAAGGTGGATTCTTTTCTGAACCACCAGATAGATCCACAGCTTATGTTTGAAGTCGGCAAAGAATTTGCAGATAGATACTCAAGAAGCGGGATTACAAAAATATTGACTATCGAATCTTCGGGGATTGCGCCAGCTGTAATGGCGGGGCTCGAGTTAAATGTCCCAGTAGTATTTGCGAGGAAAAGAAAATCTCTTACACTGGTAAATGACCTGATTACAGCCCCAGTCTATTCGTTCACTAAGGAAGAAACAAGTGAAATCTCTGTTTCAAAGAAATATCTCTCAGAAGAAGATAATGTTCTTATAATCGATGATTTTCTAGCGAATGGACAGGCGGCATTAGGTCTTGCAGAAATAGCTGAAAAAGCGGGATCATCGATTGCAGGGATTGGCATCGTTATCGAAAAAGGCTTTCAAAATGGCGGAAAGCTGCTGAGGGAAAAGGGATTCCGGGTTGATTCCCTGGCAATTATTGAGTCACTTGAAGGCGGAATAATCAGCTTTGAAAAATCAGCGAAGAAAATGGAGGAATCAATGCGATGAATCAGAATCCGGTTAAAATTGCTTCCCTTGGAATTCAGCATGTCCTTGCTATGTATGCAGGCGCAGTAATTGTGCCATTGATTGTAGGAGGAGCACTGGGATTAACAGGGGAGCAGCTTACCTATCTTGTTTCAATTGATATTTTTATGTGCGGTATTGCAACGCTTCTTCAAGTATGGCGCAGCAGATTTTTTGGGATTGGTCTTCCAGTTGTTCTTGGCTGCACATTTACGGCTGTAGGACCAATGATTGCGATTGGCGGTCAGTATGGAATACCGGCAATCTATGGTTCAATACTGGTTTCCGGCATTTTTGTTGTAGCTGTTTCAAAATATTTTGGAAAACTGGTGAAATTTTTTCCTCCAGTGGTAACAGGGTCGGTCGTTACCATTATTGGAATTACGCTAATTCCTGTTGCAATGAACAACATGGCTGGAGGACAGGGAAGCCCTGACTTTGGTTCCATGACAAACATCTCATTGGCTTTCGGAACCTTGCTGTTCATCATTATTCTTTTCCGATTCTTCAAAGGCTTTATTCGTGCCATTGCCATTTTGCTTGGTCTGGCGGCCGGCACTATTACAGCGTTTTTTATGGGAATGGTAGATTTCTCAGCAGTTGGAGAAGCTTCCTGGTTTCATATGCCATCACCTTTTTATTTCGGCATGCCGACATTTGAGGTGACAGCCATCCTGACAATGATTCTAGTAGCAATGGTCAGTTTAGTAGAATCTACGGGCGTATATTTTGCCCTGGGAGATATTTGTGAAGAAAAACTGGAAGAAAAAGATTTGTCAAATGGGTATCGTGCCGAAGGGCTTGCTATTATCCTTGGTGCTGTCTTTAATGCTTTTCCATATACAACCTATTCTCAAAACGTAGGACTTCTTCAGCTGTCAGGCGTAAAAACAAAGAATGTCATCTATACAGCAGGAGCTTTTCTTGTACTGCTTGGGCTGGTTCCGAAAATCGGTGCATTGACGACGATAATTCCAACACCGGTATTAGGAGGCGCAATGGTGGCTATGTTCGGTATGGTAGTAGCTTATGGAATAAAAATGCTCAGCAAAGTGGAGTTCTCCTCGCAGGAAAATTTATTGATCATTGCCTGCTCTGTCGGGATGGGGCTTGGAGTAACAGCTGTTCCTGAATTATTCGCGCAGATGCCTTCAAGTGTGCGTATACTGACAGATAACGGGATCGTGGCAGGGAGTGTGACAGCTATTCTATTAAATATCGTATTCAATGTTGTTAAGGGAAAAAAAGCAGTTCAACATGCATCTTTTGCAGAGCAAAAGGCTTCATAATTCTGTTTTGCGGCAATCACAATAATTTTGGAAAACAATATAATAATCTATCGGTATTTTACATTTTCGAAGCGATTGTTTCTCGCACGAAAGAGAGTGGAATGTGGTGGAGAAATATTATTGTGATAATTGCCGGCTTTTATATAATAAAGAAGAGGTTTGTTCTGCTTGCGGTATCCTTGTTACGAAAAGAATATATATAGAAGTTCAAAAGCATCATAAAAATAATAATGGATTAAATGCATCAGAATAACTGGCTCAATCGCCGGCAGCGCTCCATGGTGGACGCAGCACGAAAACGATAATTGGAAAAGTTTTAGTAATGCTATTCACTTTGTTATTCATTTATAATTAAGATGCACAACAACTCCTTCAAAACACATTGCTTCCTCCTATTGGAGGGAGCTTTTTTTTGTTCTTGAAACATAAATTGCTTTTATTTGGAAAAATTAACAGAAAGCAAATGAAGGAGAGTCACGTATGCCAGCAATTGTATCTGTTGCAGAAGCAATACCTGAACATGTACTGACACAGGATCAGGTTATGGATTTTGCCAGGGATTTATTTTCCGATTCTTTTAAGGATATTGAACGTCTATTAAAAGCTTTCCAGAACGGCCAAATTGAGAAGCGGCACTTTGTAAAGGATCTGGAATGGTTCAAAACAGATAAAACATTTGAAGAGCGAAACAATGCATATATTGAACAGGCTATTGTACTGGGAACAAAGGCTGTAAAGTCTTGTCTGGAAAACAGCATATTCCTGAACAGGAGTCTTCCATACGATGAAATTGATGCAATTTTTACTATATCAAGTTCAGGAATTGCCACTCCGAGCATTGAAGCAAGAATTATGAATGAGCTTCCATTTTCTGAACATGCGAAACGAATTCCTATATGGGGACTGGGTTGTGCCGGCGGCGCATCAGGCCTTTCAAGAGCCTATGAATACTGCCTGGCTTTCCCGAAAGCAAAGGTACTGGTGTTAACGATCGAATTATGCAGTTTGACCTTTCAGCGCAATGACCGGTCAAAGAGCAATCTTATCGGGACGTCTCTTTTTGCTGACGGTGCTGCATGTGCACTTATAACTGGAGATGAGGTGCTTAGAGATTTTCAAAAGCTGTCATCCATTCCGAGAATTGTGGGAACCCAATCGACAACCATGCGAAATTCTCTGGATGTAATGGGTTGGGAAGTGAAGAATGACGGTTTATATGTGGTTTTCTCAAAGGATATACCATCCATAATACAGGGATGGCTGAAGCCTAATGTAACTGAATTTCTAAGAAGCAAAGAGATGGAGATGGAAGAGATAAACCATTTTGTTGCCCATCCGGGAGGTAAAAAAGTGATTGATGCTTATCAGAAAGCGCTGCAAATCAATCCTGGTATGACAGAAACTTCACTTGATGTATTAAAGGAGTTCGGCAATATGTCATCTGCAACAATCCTATACGTACTCAAAAGGTTTATGGAGATCGGCAGTCAGGGAGATACCGGGCTTGCAACTGCACTCGGACCGGGGTTCAGCTCGGAATTGCTGCTGCTGGAATGGGGGTGAATATATGCTGTTCATAATTTTAATTAGTATTATCATGTTGCAGAGGGGGGCAGAGCTTGCTTTAGCCCGCCGTAATGAAAAGTGGATGAAAGGCATGGGCGCACTGGAATTTGGCCAGAGGCATTATCGGTGGATTGTTGCGGTTCATGCGTCCTTTTTTGTCTGCTATCTGCTGGAAGTTATCATCTTTAAAAAAAATCTGTCGCCATTTTGGCCCATACTGCTGACTCTGTTCTTCCTTACCCAGACGGTGAGGATATGGGCACTTCATTCTTTAGGGAGATATTGGAATACAAAAATCATTGTCCTTCCGGGAGCTGAAGTAGTCAGAAGAGGGCCATACCGGTTTATAAAGCATCCGAACTACGCCATTGTAGCTGCGGAATTTCTTGTGATTCCTTTAATGTTTCAGGCTTATATAACAGCTGCTGTATTTACTCTGCTAAATATAGCGGTTTTGTCGGTCAGAATACCAGCCGAAGAAAAAGCACTGAAGGAATTGACAGAATACGAAGAAACATTTTTGCGGTTAAGGTCTTGCTTAAATAGAGATATTAAAAAAGTTTGATAATTTAAAAACCCCTATTGAAAATGATTATCGTTCGTGATAAACTTTTAATTGAATTTGAAAATTATTCTCAATATCATTCCCAACAGGAAGGTGTTGCTACATATGACAATTCTATTTGTTGCTGGCACAATCGCTGCCTATTCACTTGTTATGAAACATGTATTAAATAACGTTGCTAAACCACATACAAGATAATAGTATTCTTTTGGAACCAGGCAGACGCCTGGTTTTTGTTTTTTCGATTGGAGAAAATACAAGCAAATGAACATAGGATAAAATCATAAATTGAGTTCAGCTGAGAAATATTAGAAAAATCAAAGAATAACCGTCCTATATAGGAAAATAATCGAAAATCATATAGAATAGGAAGTAAATTAAAGTTACAAGGGGATTAATGGAAATGGCTGACACGATTTTGCAACCAGGATTGCAGCAGACTGAAATAATGAACAGAATAACTGCTATATATACATTCGCCCAGAGAAATGGGGATAGCCAGACAGCTAAAAGAGCGAAAGATCTCATAATTAAGCTAAAAGACCAGGAATTTGCTATTGCTTTTTGCGGACATTTTTCTGCGGGAAAATCGAGTATGATTAACAAGCTTGCCGGAGAGGATCTCCTTCCGTCATCGCCGATTCCAACCAGTGCTAACCTGGTGAAAGTAAAATCAGGTGATGAAGATTATGCCAAAGTTATTTTTAAGGAAGGAAAGCCAAGGCTTTATCCTGCTCCGTATGATTACGGTCAGGTAAAATCCTATTGCAAGGATGGCGATTCCATTCAATCCATCGAAATAAGCCATTCAGCAACCAGGTTGCCTAATAAGGCAGTAATTATGGATACACCTGGTATTGACTCTACAGATGACGCGCATAGAATTGCTACTGAATCTGCTCTTCATTTGGCTGACCTTATTTTTTACGTAATGGATTATAATCATGTCCAGTCGGAATTAAATTTTCTTTTTACAAAAGAGCTTACCGCTGCTGGAAAAGAGGTTTATCTTGTCATCAATCAAATTGATAAACATCGTGATGAAGAACTCAGCTTTGACCAGTTTAAAGATAGCGTAAAGGAATCATTTGCATCCTGGGGAGTAAAGCCAGCCCGGATCTTTTACACCACGTTAAGAGACGAAAATCACCAGGCAAATGAATTTAAAGATCTTCAGAACTTTGTCAACAGCAGCATAGATAACCGTGAAGAGCTTTTGCCCCAATCTATATTTAATTCTTTAAAGAAGTTAACAGATGATCATCTGGCATTTTTAGAAGAATCCCATGCAGCTGAAAAGGATAAATGGGAAGGAAAATTGGCTGAGCTGAATCAGGATGAACGGTATCAGCTCGAAAGCAGGCTGCAAGAGTTAGAGAGTCAGCTTAATAAGCTGAAATCTTCCATACATGAAGCAGATATTGAGTTAACTGGAAAGATTGATGAGATTTTAAAAAACGCTTACTTAATGCCTTTCCAGACGAGGGAACTGGCTGAATCTTACCTAGAGTCGTGCCAGCCTTCCTTTAAAATTGGCTTATTTTTCAGCAGACAGAAAACGGAGCAGGAACGGTCCTTGCGGCTTGAGCGCTTTTATCAGGACTTCTCAGAAAAGGTAAAGTCTCAGCTGGAGTGGCATATAAAAGAGCTGTTTTTACATCAGTTCAAGCAGCATAATATCCATCATTCAGAAATTCTGGCACAAGTACAAAGCTTCAAGCTTTCTTTTGAACCGGATCTTCTAGCTGAAACGGTAAAATCCGGTGCCATGGTTTCAGGAGATTATGTTCTACAGTATACAAACGACACCGCAGAGGCAGTAAAGAGAATTGCCAAAAAGAGTGCTGCTTTCTTGAAGGATGCACTTCTGGAAGCGCTTGAGGAAAATAACCGCGTCGATCAAACTGAACTGGCCAATGAAATTCGCGAGCTTTCTTCTTATGCTGATGCACTGAGTGCGATTAAAACCCTTAATGACAAAATTAAGAAGGCATCTGAAGAGATGAATGTCTATCTAACAGGTGACTTTGGTCATGATGAATTTCAAGAGCAAACCAGAATACTTGCTTTAGAAGATGTCGAGGAAGCAGAAGTTATTTTCATGCATGAAGATAAAATGGAGAAGGAAAAGGTGCTTAATAAGCCTGAAAAATCAGCGGAAGAAGAGTCGGCAGGGGAAACGGTTCCAGCAGTTTCTGTTCAGCCTGTAATTGAAAAGCTTCAATTCACCGCGAAGGCCGTAAAAGAAGTTCCAGGTTTCAGAAAGCTTGCAGCTGATTTGGCAGATCAAGCTTCAAGGCTTGAGAGCAAAGAATTCACCGTAGCCCTCTTTGGTGCATTTAGTGCAGGTAAGTCCTCCTTTGCCAATGCATTAATCGGGAATAAACTGCTTCCGGTTTCGCCAAATCCGACCACAGCTGCAATCAACAAAATTAAACCTGTTACGGCAGAAAATGAGCATGGAACCGTTCAAGTAAAAGTAAAGGACTCACAGACTCTCTTAAATGATATCAATTATTCATTGAAGGTCTTTGATTATTCTGCAGAAAACTTCGGAGATGCTGCTGAAGCTATTAAGAAAATCACTGGGGAAGGCCAGGATTTTGATGCGAATGAAAAGACACACTTTGCATTTTTGAATGCATTTATGAAAGGCTTTGATTTCTTCGCAGATCGGCTTGGAAAAGTCATAAAAGCTGATTTGGAGGAGTTTAGGGACTATGTTGCCAATGAAGAAAAATCATGCTTTGTTGAAACGATTGAAGTTTATTTTGACTGTGAACTGACAAGGCAGGGAATTACCCTGGTTGACACACCTGGGGCAGATTCGATTAATGCGAGGCATACCGGGGTCGCATTTGAATATATAAAAAACTCGGATGCAATCCTTTTTGTCACTTATTATAATCATGCCTTCTCAAAAGCCGATAGAGAGTTCCTTATCCAGCTGGGGAGGGTAAAGGATACCTTCTCCCTTGATAAGATGTTCTTTATCGTTAATGCCATTGACCTTGCCAATAATGAGGAAGAAAAAGAATCTGTCCTCCAGTACGTTGAAGAACAGCTGGTGCAATACGGAATCCGCCGCCCGCATCTATCCGGTATCTCAAGCCTCCAAGCTTTGGAAGAGAAGCTGGATAGCAGCAAAGAAGAAGTGTCCAATATCAGTTCCTTTGAAAAAAGCTTTTATTCCTTTATTAATCAGGACCTGCTGAATATTTCAATCTCATCTGCAGAAACAGAGTGGAAGCGCCTATTAGCACAGCTCAGGTCATATATTTCTTCTTCCCAGGAAGATAAGGAAGTCAGGTTTGAAAAGCTGAAACAGATTGAAGAAGAGCATCAAAAGATTACTGATATTATCCGCGGGCAAAAATCAGAACTGCTGTCCCAAAGGCTTGAACAAGAAACGGATGAGCTTGTATTTTACATTAAGCAAAGAGTATTTCTGCGTTTCTATGACTTTGTTAAAGAGACCTTCAACCCCTCAGTTCTGAAGGATGACGGCAGGAATTTAAAGAAAATGCTTAAGATGGCGCTTGATGAATTCCTTGCAAGTTTTGGATTTGATTTTGCTCAGGAGCTTCGCGCAACGACATTAAGGCTTGAATCCTATATCTCCAAGCTGATTGGCCAGCAGCAGGAGACTATTGCAAAGAGAGCCGCAAATGTGAACAGTGATTTGTCTTTTAGCACCTTTGAGCCGTTAAAAATGGAAAGTATTGAATTTGATTCAGCATTTTCCAATGAAGACCCTAATCAATTTAAAAAAGCTTTATCCTACTTTAAAAATCCAAAATCATTTTTTGAAAAGAATGAACGCAAACAATTAGCGGATGAGCTAGAGAAGAATCTGCAGGAACCTGCAGAACGCTATCTGCAGGCTGAGAGCAGCAGACTGAAATTCCATTACAGCAGCCAGCTCATGACTGAATTTGAGCGGATGCTCAATTTGCTGATTGAACAGAACAACGAATATTATGAAGGAATTGCCGCTGCTTTAAAAGATGATTTCCCAATTGATGAGCTGAAAGAAATTGAGAGGAAGATTTCACAGTACGCATAAAAGGTATTGAAAGGTTGCTGCTTTCTTATGGATAAATGGCTTTCCGCTGCTGAAGAAAAATACAATATTGACATCCTTTTTGCATGTGAAGCAGGAAGCAGGGCCTGGGGGACAGATGAAGCGGATTCAGATTATGATATCCGCTTCATTTTCAAACATAGGAATCTGAAAGCATACCTTTCCCTTGAACGCACAATAGAAGTTATTAATACAGATGCCCCCTATGATGCTCACGGCTGGGATGTCTTTAAAGCATTTGATCTTATGCAAAAATCCAATCCGAGTTTATTCGAATGGGCTTACTCGCCTATTATATACAAGGATATGAAAGGCTTTTCCGAAAGGCTGAGGAGTTTTGCAGAAGAAGAATATTCAAGATTTAAGTTGTTTCAGCATTACATTCAGCTGTTTTCCCGCAATCTTGGTGAAGCGATGAAAAAAGATGATTTTACGTTAAAAAAACAAAAGCTGCTGATTCAGGCAGTAAGGGCCTGCCTCATTTCAAAGCAGCTGCTTAAGCAAACCAATGTAAAAGGGGATTTTTTATATACTGGCCTCTTTAGCCTAAAAGAAGAGGATGATTTTACTCGCTTTTATCGCACCCTGGTGCATGCAAAACAAAGCGGGAGGGTAATCCAGAAACTTTTAGCAAAGCAAATGGCTGAGAAATTGGTATCAGAAAGGGATCTGCTCTATGCAGCAGCTGACTCAATCCCTAAAGGAAAAAGCAGGGTATCCGGACTGAATGAATGGCTCTGGGAACTGCTGAATGTTTAGAATACTTTCGGGGAAGAAAAGGGAGAGAAATGGAGAAAAATTCTTTTCATGCATGTGCAACCTGCGTAAACTTCCAGCCTGAAAAACGTAAAGACGGAATGGTTTATTTTTGCAGCAGACTGGGCTATGAAACGAAGCCTGACTATCAATTTAATTGCTGGACACCTAAGGAACATATAAAACGCCTGATGGAAAAGAGGAAAGGGGAAAACCTTACATGAAGTATCTAGCAGAAAAGGAATGGGTATTATCAAAAATGGATGATCCCAAAATCCGAATTGCTGACTGCCGCTTTAAACTAGGTTCGCCTGATGTAGGGCGCAGCTTATATGAACATAATCATATTCCCAATGCCGTGTATTTTGATCTGGAGAAAGATTTGTCAGGTACGGTAAGGGAACACGGAGGCCGGCACCCCCTGCCAGATCCAGCTCAATTAAAAAATGTCCTTGAGCAAGCCGGAATCAGCAGAGATACAACAGTTATCGCCTATGACGGCGGTGAAGGGGCCTTTGCAGCAAGGTTCTGGTGGCTGCTCAGGTATTTAGGGCATGAGAATGTTTTTGTATTGAATGGAGGATTCAAGGAATGGACAGAAAGCGATTATCCTCTATCTAAAGAAGTTCCAAGCATTGAGAGAGCTGATTTTAAAATTGAACTGCAGCCTGATATAGTTGCCTCGTACGACGAAGTTAAAAGCGCAGCAGGAAATCAGGACAGTGCTGTATTAATTGACTCGAGAGAGGAAAAGAGATACCTGGGGCAGGAGGAGCCGATTGATAAGAAAGCGGGCCATATTCCGGGGGCAGTCAATAAAGTTTGGCTTGAGGCATATAGAAATGGGAGATTTAAAGATGCAGGTGAACAGGAAATACGATTTTCGGAGATTGATAAAGACAAACCCATAATCGTTTATTGCGGCTCAGGTGTAACAGCAGCACCTAATTATCTAGCTTTAAAGGAAGCGGGTTATAAAAATGTTAAATTATATGCCGGAAGCTTCAGTGATTGGATCTCTTATGACAGCAATAATATAGAGACTGTCGAAAAATAGTGAAATCCCTTTAAAAAAAGGGATTTTTTTACTGTATAAATTATTATATAATTTAAAATGTTCGATCGATTTTTGATGTGGAGGGGAAATATGAATACTTCGGGCTACACCATTACCAAAAAACAAAAAACCGATATAACACAAATATTGGTTACAATGGGAATCATCCTGATATTATCTGCAATCTTTATTCCAATATTTTTACTTTCTCCATTTCAGGCTCAGTTTTATAGACCTGAAGGAACTTGGGTGTTTGAAGCGCCAAAATCAGCTTATTTGACATTTAGTGTTGGATTAGCGGCAGTAGGTGTTTTTATCATATTGGGAGTCTGGCTGAAGAGCGCAGAAAAATTCGGCTGGTTTGGAAAGGTTTTTGCGGGAGCAGGATTTTTATTTTCACTTCTTACAGCGATTTTAAGTTTTGATTATTATCACTATATTGATAAAAATGGTGTGCATTTTAATACATTATTCAGTTTGCAGGAGAAGCATTATGAGTGGTCCGAAATTCAGCAGGCAAGGCAGACGGTTATAAATAAGATGGGTGTTATGTCTGATGATGAATTAATTTTTACTTTTAACGATGGGATTGAATATTCCTTTCAGCTAAATGATAATATCCGCAAAGCAAGAATAGCGGCTTACTATGAGCTTGAAGAGCATGGAGTGGAATTGATCAGGGAAACAGACTGATTCTGTTAAACTTTTCAAGAGAAATGGAGAGTTTCCCATGTTATAATAGTTGTTATGATTATAATTGGGAGGCGGAGACATGAACGAAAATAAACCTTCACTGCTGCTGGTTGATGGAATGGCGCTGCTGTTCAGAGCCTATTTTGCGACAGCAATATCAGGTCAATTTATGATAAATTCAAAAGGAATTCCTACAAATGGAGTTTACGGTTTTGTTAAACACTTTTTAACCGCTGTTTCTTCCTTTAATCCGTCACATGTGGCAGTATGCTGGGATATGGGCAGCAAAACCTTCCGCACGGAAATGTTTGGTGCTTATAAAGCCAACCGTCCCGAAGCTCCAATTGAACTGGTGCCTCAATTCGATCTTGTTAAAGAAGTAGTGGACGCCTTCGATGTACCTAATATTGGTCTTGAAGGGTTTGAAGCTGATGATTGCATCGGCACCATTGCGAAAAAAGCAAGCCAGGAAGCAGATGTGCTGATCCTTACAGGAGATCAGGATATGCTGCAGCTTCTGGATGATAATATTTCGGTCATTTTACTGCAAAAAGGCTACGGAAATTACCTTGTGCATACGACGGAAACTTTTTATGAAGAAAAAGGAATCACACCTAAACAGATGATAGACCTGAAAGCCTTCATGGGGGATACAAGTGATAATTACCCGGGAGTAAAAGGAATTGGTGAAAAAACAGCGCTTAAGCTGCTGCAGCAATTTGAGCATATTGAGGGCGTATTAGAAAATCTGGAACAGCTCACAAAAGGACAGCGTGCCAAGATTGAACAGGATCTTGAAATGCTCCACTTGAGCAGACAGCTCGCCGAAATAAAATGCGATGTACCTGTTGAATGTCCTCTCGATCTGGCCCAATTTAAAATGAATCGGGAAAAAGTTATTGAGAAATTCACTGAAGTTGAGTTCCGCGGCCTTCACAGATTTCTGGATGTTAAAAAGGAATATGCATAATACAATCTCCAGGCTTCTGCCTGGGGTTTTTATTTTGAATAGGCTGTTTTCGTAAAGTTTGTTGCTTTCTCAAAAAGCCAGTTTAATCTGCTGAGTTGATTGGAGCGGAGCCTCACATTCCTCCCCGCGCCTGGAGCGGAAATCAATGGGCTGACTTCATAAACAAAAACAACAATCTTTTAGAAAAGAGCCTTTGAATATCATCTCAGACATAACGAAAACTGAGCCCATAGATAATGACTCGCATTACCAGGATAAACCCGCATATAAGCCCTCGGCAAAAGGAAGAGAACCGCGCCAAAAATTCATCCTGTGTTCATCTCCGCCAGGCCTGCTTTGACAAACAAACTTAAAAAGCCGCCAATGGCGGCCATTTTAATATTATTTCGTATTCTTCTTTTTTGCTGCATTCTCCAGCTTGCTTTTAGGCTCTTCTGCAAATTCAGCATCCTGCCCGTATCCTTGAGGGTTTACGCCAGGTGCCTTTTTTCCTCTGTTTGTATGTCCGTTTTTACTCATCTGTTTCACCTCCCCCAGACAGCAATACTTCTATTGATAAGCTTATTATTGTTAATGTCTCCGGGTTTTAATCATATTCATGCAGGGTACAATTTAGAGAAACTGATGCCGTGAATTTTTCATCAGTTTTGGCTATAAATACACCATGAATCAAAGCCTAATTAGGCTTGTTGGAGGAATAATAAAAGTCTGCATACTTAACACTAAAGTAGAGGTGAGATGTAATGAATAAGGGAGTTTATATCGCTCTTTTAAGCATAGGGCTTGCACAGGGCCTGAAAATTCCGATCCACTATGTGAAAAAGGGAGAATTCCGTCCTGATTTATTTTTCCAGACTGGAGGCATGCCAAGTTCCCATTCGGCAGGCGTATCGTCTTTAACCACGTTTATTGCTTTAAAGCGTGGGGTACCGACCGTTGATTTTGCATTATCACTGGTTTACGGCCTGATCGTTATGTATGATGCCCAGGGAATCAGGCGCCAGACAGGAGAGCTTACCTTGAAGGTAAACAGCCTTGGTGAACTGGTTGATAAAATTCATAAGGATGAAACAGTAAAATTTGAGGAGGAAGGTCCAAAAAAACTGAAGGAAATGCTTGGCCATCAGCCTGCTGAAGTTTTAGGGGGAGCACTCCTCGGTGTATTAACCGGAACTCTCGGATACCTTCTTACTAAGAAGAAATAGCTGCTTATTAGAGCTTACTAAGCCCCTGCTTCATGCCGAAAAAAGGTAGATAATTGTCGAAAAATCAGTTAAGATTTAAGAGAATACAGGAGGAGCAGGGGAAGAGGGTAAGTACAATGAAGACAGTTGAAGAATATTTGCATTTTTTGCAAAGTAAAGGTTTCCGATTCAGGGATGACGCAATTGGCTTCATTTACTTTGGCAAACATTATACTAATGCTTCTGACGAGCTGGCCAATGCAGCAATAGAGCTGACATTAAAAGCACAGAAATCATTTGACGGAAGCTTCTACGTTTCTTTACTGGAAACCATGGTTTCAAAGAATATTACCAGCAGGCGGGAAGCAATAAAATTTGTAAAAGAAAAAGCAATCATATAAAAAGGCGTGTCTGTTAGTAGATCACGCCTTTTTTAGATTACGAAGCTTCCTTTTTTCTGAAAGGTAAAAACGTTTTCTTAGAGGGTATCTCTGCAAAAATCATGCCGGCAAAAATAAGCAGACAGCCGGCAAGGGCACTATAAGAAAGTCTTTCATTCGCCCACAAAAATCCTGCAGCCGCTGCAAAAACAGGCTCCATGGCGAAAATCAGAGCAACTCTTGTCGGTGTTGTGTATTTTTGAAATGCGGTCTGTGCAAAAAATGCAATAGCAGTTGCAAAAAGTGAAGTTACAATAAGGGCAGTAACTACATTGACCTTGAATAAAACCTCTGTTTCCAATGCCTGCTGCCAGTTTTCTGTGATGAAAGCAAATATGACTGATAATAGGGCCACGGTACTTACTTGAATAACCGTTAATAGCAGGGCAGGATATTTGCTGCTGTATTTACCTGTAAAGATAATATGGAGGGCAAAACCGACAGCACAGATTAATACATAGGCATCACCGATATTCAGTGAGGCTTTATCGGTCATGGTAAGCAAATACAATCCTGCGGTCGCAATTGAAACACCGATAATAGCATTGAATCCCGGCTTGATTTTTAGAAGCATTAAAGAAAAGACAGGAACCATTACTACACTTAACCCCGTAATGAAGCCGGCTTTTGAAGATGTTGTGTAAAGCAGTCCGATTGTCTGGAAGGCATAGCCTATAAATAGGAACAAGCCCATAATAACTCCTGATAATAAAAGACTTTTATCTAATTGCTTTACTTGTTTTCTTTCGAAAATAACCAGCCATCCGCCCAGAATTAAAGCGGCCAGAAAGAAGCGGGCACCATTAAATGAGAATGGCTCAAGAAAAGCAATAGCGTTTTGTACAAGCACAAAGGTGGTTCCCCACACAAAGGCCACCAGCAAAAGGCTTACATCCGCAAATAGTACTGATCTATTCATTATCATCCTGGCCCTTCACTTTGTTTTTGTGAATGGCAGCTCTGGCCAATTCATCCGCTGCCTTGTTTTCTGTGCTCGGCACCCACTTCATAAAAAATAAATCGAACTTCCCAGTAAGCTTCAAAGCTTCTTCAAGCAGTGGGGCAAACTTTTTATTTTTTACATATTCTTTTTCAACAGCACGGTTAACAAGCTGTGAATCCGTTCGGAACGATACGTTTTTATAGCCCTTATCAATGCATATTTTTAGTGCATGAATAAATGCACGGTATTCTGCTTCGTGATTTTCCATATAGCCCAAAGCAATGGAAAAGCGTTCAACCTGGCCATTATTTTTAATAAATATGCCAGCACCGCTGGGACCCGGATTTCCCGCACTTGCTCCATCGATATATACTTCAATCAATTATGTTGCCTCCTGTTTTTAACACTATAATAGGGTAAACTAAATGTAGTTTATCACAAAAATAGCTGATACTGCAGAAAAAGGATACCTGTATGGCATCCTAATCTCTTACTGGAAAACGTTTAGCAATATAGCCAAACGGGGTATCAAGTATGGCTACTATAAATTTCAGCAAGTAAGTTGTGAAGAAAATTTGAACCCAATCTTCAATGGGAAACACGCCGAGAAAAGCGATACTTGTAAATACAAGTGTATCCAAGAGCTGGCTGATCATAGTGCTGCCATTATTCCTGATCCAAAATTGACCGTCTTTTGGAAATTTCTTTCTTAAATAGGTAAAAATATAAACATCTGTAAATTGGCTGACTAAATAGGCAGCGAGACTTCCTGCAGCAATCCGCGGCAGAACCGAAAAAAGAGTGCTGAGGGCTCCTTGAGCAAAATCAGTTTCATGCGGTTTGAATAATAATACCATCTGCATGATAAGAGTCATGGATAGAAGAGTAAAGAAACCAAGCCATACAGCTTTTTTTGCTTCATCTCTTCCGTACTTTTCATTTAAGATATCTGTAACCAGAAAAGCTGTACCATACATAGCGTTGCCTAAAGTGGCGGTCAGGCCGAACATTTCAATGGTTTTTACCACTTGAAGATTGGCCATGACAGTGGAGAACCCGATCCACACGAATAGACCAGTCTTTCCAAACAGGCGGTACATCGCCAATACTAAGGTGAAATTAATAATTGCAAAAAGCAATCCAAACCATTCATTGAACATCAAATTCCTCCTAGTTTTGTTAATGCGGGAGTTTTCGAACCGCATGATATAAAAATGTCATTGACCATTATACCTTGAAATATACTCATTTAGTAATAACAAAGGAAAGTATAATAAATTCAACTATTGCAAACAGTTCTAATAATGATGACCAGCTAATAAAGTACAGAAAGGCTGACCTAAATGAAATATAAATTAGAATGGAAATATAAACTTAAAGGAACCGGGGATATTTTATTTACTTCAGACTGGATCGATGGTGAATCTGCATTGCAGGCTGGAGAAGATATCGAAAAGTCGGGAAAGGGCAAAGAGATCTTTTATTATGATGAAGCAGGAACTTCCTGGAGCACAAAAGAAATGAAAAAGCTCCTCATGGAAGTGGAAGAGGACCCTCATGATATTACCGTATTTTTTGATGGCGGCTTTAATAAAGATACCAGCCAGGCCGGACTCGGTGCGGTCATTTATTTTAAACAGGGCAAAAAGAAGTATCGTGTCAGGGCAAATGAGCTCTTTGATGAGATGGATAATAATAATGAGGCAGAATATGCAGCTATATATTATACCCTAAACCTGCTTGAAGAAATGGGCGTTCATCATATGACTTGTGAATTTAAGGGTGATTCCCAGGTGGTATTAAAACAGCTTGAAGGTGAATGGCCGTGTTATGAAGAGAATTTAAATCGCTGGCTCGACCGAATAGAAGAAAAGATAAAAAAGCTGAGCATACTGCCAAGATATAAACCCATTCCGCGCAATGAAAATAAAGAAGCGGATAAGCTGGCAAGCCAGGCGCTGCAAGGGAAGGTTATTAACAGCAAAATGCAGATCATATAAATGGAATTAAGGAAGGCGTGAACCGTTTTGAGCAGAAAGGAAATTATCAATGAAGTGGAGGAGCTGATGACAAGTTATTGCAAAGACTGCTTCCTTCATAAACATCATAAAGATGAAAAAGGGCGAAGGTATGCTCATCGATTTTGCATTACAGAGTGTACAGTCGGTGAGAAAATTAAATCAATTGGGTGCAAGCTTTCATAAATTGAAACTTCAATAAGTGGGGAGTGTTTTTCTCTCTGCTGATTGTTAGATGAGGCCCACAGGAAGCGGGGCACAAAGACGTTGCCGCGGGATGTGGCGTTTTTAAGTCCTTTTCCTTCTTTCGAGCCTTTACGGGCTTTGATTTCCGCTTATCTTCCATTGAATCATCTGAGTCTTGATGTGGGGGTCTTACTGCCCGTTAGACTGCGATAAATGCTGGACAAAATAAAAGGCTGGCAGATGCCAGCCTTATTATCGTTATATTTGAATTATAGTTTTACAACGTTTGCAGCTTGAGGTCCGCGGTTTCCTTCAACGATTTCAAAAGAAACTTCTTGGCCTTCTTCTAAAGATTTGAAACCATCGCCTTGGATAGCTGTGAAGTGTACGAAAACATCGTCTCCGCCTTCAACTTCGATGAAACCGAAACCTTTTTCATTGTTGAACCATTTTACTTTACCGTTTTGCATGTTTACATTTCCTCCTAAGCCTGTCAAGACACATCATGTGCCTTAGATGAATATTACCACCTAACAAAACATAACAGATATTTTTATCTAATAACGGAAATATATTCTGTTAAATGATGATTATAATATACACGAATGGGCACTTTCAGTCAAGGAATTGAACACCATTTTTACAAAAAACAATAAAATATTTTAAATATTTCTACTTTTATTTATTGGGAAGGGAAATACTTGGTTTTTACTGAGATCTGATAACATAAATTATCGTTTTTCTCATATGAATTATTAATTATCTTGTTTTCAAAGGGTGAGGGGAATGTACCGGTTTTCGATTGAGGATCAGGATTGGATCTTGAGGTTTTCACCCAACATCCAGATTGAAGCAGAAGAGAAGCAGGCCATCATCAGTTCCATCCTGCAGCTTGGCAAGGATCTCCCGCATTACACGCATGGAGAGTCTTTTATCATCATGAATGACCAATTAGGCATTATTGTTTTTAATGTCGAGAAAATACCATCTCTGATATTGACCGTCTCAAACATTGTTGCAGAAGATAAATGGTACATTCAAAAGAACCTTACATTAAAACGCTATTTAAAAGACTGATCGGCAAAAGCCGATTTTTTTTATGAACAGGTTTAATAGGTAAAAGATCTCAGGGGCTTCCGCCTTATGCAAACGATTTCCTCTATAGATTAATATATAGTTGATAGAATCTTCTAATAACTCATAAAGGAGGAATAATGTTGAAAGCGTTTAAACAGTTGATTTTTCTGGCCGCAGCTATAATATTTGCTGCATCTAATTTTTTATCACCATTAATGCAAACGATTGCATCAGCTGAGAAAAAGACACATGGAGCAGGTCAGACTACAACAGTCACCATCCATTATCAGCCTGAAGATGGCGGAACAAAGGATTGGAATTTGTGGGTTTGGCCTAAAGATGGCGAGGGACAGGTTTTTGAATTTACTGGTGATGATGAGTTTGGACTTATTGCAGAAGTTGTGCTTGAAGGTATCCATGATGAAGTTGGTTTTATAGTCCGCACTGACAGCTGGGAGAAAGATGGAGGGGACCGATTCATCAATATAAAGAGCGGCTATGATGAAGTATGGGTGAAAGCAGGCGATGAACATACATATACATCACCGCCTGATGGTGAGTACAGGGACTTTCCGGCATTCGAACGTGTGAAGGTAAAACTCCACTATTTTAGATATGACGGAAATTATGAAGGCTGGAATTTATGGACGTGGCCTGAAGGCAAGGGTGGAAAAAGAATTGATTTTACAGCAGAAGATGATTTTGGGAAAGTTGCTGAATTTGAACTTGAAAACCCGGAAGGTATGACAAAGGCTGGATTTATAGTCAGGAAGAGCATGCAAGGAGATGATTGGGCCGTTAAGGAGTTTGGTGATCGCTTTATTACAAAGTTTGATGATATGGGGAATGCAGAAGTATGGATTGTTCAGGGAACAGAAAGAATTTATTACAATCCAGCTTATATTGAAAAAGATCCTAAAATTGTGAATGCTTCTATGGATACCTTTAATCAAATTACACTTGAAACTAATTTTCCATTCGAATGGAGAGCTTGGGAATCCATAATTAAAATTGACAATGCCAAAATTAAAGAAGTGGTCCCTTTTGACGGGGATGAGGAAAAGGATTTTACAAATAAAGTAAGAGTAATAACGGAAGATAAATTGGATTTCAGGCAATCATATAAAATCTCTGCAGTTTCATTTGGAGAGGCAGTGGTGAAGATCGGGAATATTGTCAGATCGGAGGAATTTGATGATGCTTTCTATTATGATGGAAAGCTGGGGAATCAGTATACTAAAAAACACACCGCCTTTAGGGTTTGGGCCCCTACAGCAAGTGAAGCATCGATAGTGCTTTATGACAGCTGGAATGATCAGACCGCCGAAGAAATTTCTCTTGAAAGAGGTGAAAAAGGCACCTGGTCAACAATTCTTAAAGGAGATCAAAATGGGCTGATTTACAATTATAGAGTCAAAATTGGAGAAGAATGGACAGAAGCCACCGATCCTTATGTGCGGGCTGTAACGGTAAATGGCGACAGGGGCGTAGTAATGGACATGGATTCAACCGATCCTAAAAAGTGGAATAAACAGAAGCCAAAGTTAAAGAATCCAGAGGACTCTATTATCTATGAAGTTCATGTCCGGGACCTTTCCATTCACGAGGACAGCGGCATAAAGCATAAGGGGAAGTATCTTGGGGCTGCTGAGAAAGGCACCACAAATTCTACAGGAGAAAAAACAGGTTTAAATCATATAAAAGATCTTGGAGTCACACATGTTCAGTTTCTTCCGGTTTATGACTACCGGACAGTTGATGAAACAAAACTGGACCAGCCACAGTATAACTGGGGCTATGATCCTAAAAACTATAATGTGCCGGAAGGTTCGTATTCTACTGATCCATATAATCCATCTGCAAGAATTACAGAATTGAAGACAATGATTCAGGAATACCATAATGAGCAGCTGAGGGTTGTAATGGATGTTGTATATAATCATGTTTTTGCAGTAAATGAATCCAGTTTCCACAAGCTTGTACCAGGCTACTTTTTCCGCTATAACGAAGATGGAACACTTGCCAATGGCACAGGGGTAGGCAATGATACAGCTTCAGAAAGGAAAATGGTTCAGAAATTTATTATCGACTCTGTTGCCTATTGGGCTGAAGAATATAATCTTGACGGATTCCGCTTTGACTTGATGGGGATTCATGACACTCAAACTATGAATAAAGTAAGAAAGGCATTGAATAAAATTGATCCTTCTATCATTATGATTGGAGAAGGCTGGGATTTAAACACACCACTGGCTGCAGAAAGAAAAGCCAATCAGAAAAATGCCGAAGATATGCCTGGTATAGGCCATTTCAATGATGGCATCCGGGATGGTTTAAAAGGCAGTGTGTTTGATGAACGGGATAAAGGTTTTGTAAATGGCAAGCAAGGCTTGGAAAGCTTTGTTCAGCAAGGAATTGCAGCAGGATTGGAGTATCCGGCCACAATGGCCACATACAAGGATCCTGAACAGGTGGTGACATATGCTGAGGCCCATGACAACCATACTCTTTGGGATAAGCTTGAACTGACCAATCCGGATGCATCAGAAGAATCCAAAAAGAAAATGCATAAGCTGGCTTCTTCCATCATTTTGACATCCCAGGGTGTCAGCTTTGTTCATGCCGGCCAGGAATTCATGCGGACAAAATATGGGGATCACAACAGCTATAAATCCCCTGATAGTGTCAATCAGTTAGACTGGGACCGCCGAACTGAATTCAGCAGGGAAGTAGACTACTTCAAAGGTTTGATAAAGCTGAGAAAGCACTATAAATCCTTCAGAATGACTACAGCAGAGGATATTCAGTCAAAGCTTGAATTTATTGATGCTCCAGATAATACAGTTGCATACAGACTGGATGCTAAAGGCCTAAAAGATAGAGCCAAAGAGATTGTAGTAATCCATAATGCAAATACAGAACCAGTCAAGATATCACTTCCAGCCAATAGCCCTTGGCATTTGCTTGCAGACGGAAAGCAGGCTGGGTTAAGAACCTTAAAGATATATCAGTCAAAAACAATTGAAGTACCGGCACAAACAAGTTTTATTCTGAAAAGATAAAAAGCAGAGGAGAATCCTGTCAGAGGGTTCTTCTTTTGTTTGCATATTGGAACACAAGTGTTTTTTAAAATTTCATATCTATAATGGTATTTTAACTCCCTTTGCTAAATTTTTAGGTTAATATTAAAATAGATATCTATATTTTGTTCTTACAACACAAAGGGAGCTAAAGTATGAAACTGATTATCGCGGAAAAACCCGATCAGGGTATGACGCTGGCTTCTATTTTTAAAATGAAGAAACACCAGGGATATATTGAAATCTTTCCAAATGATATATTCCCCCAGGGGGCTCATGTTACCTGGGCTATAGGCCACCTATGCCAGCTGTCTGCCCCTGAAAAATATAAAAAGGATTGGAAAAAATGGTCTTTGGACACATTGCCAATCATTCCAGAGCAATTTCAATATGAAGTGACAAAGGATAAAGCAAAGCAATTTAATATAATCAAACAGCTTGCTTCTAATCCCGATTTAACAGAAATTATCCATGCAGGGGATGCAGGGAGAGAAGGAGAGCTTATTATCCGGAACATACTAAGGCTTACCGGATCTAGAGTTCCTATGAAAAGGCTATGGATCTCTTCTTTGACTCCAAAAGCCATAAAGGAAGGTTTTCTCGCCCTGCTGGATGAAAGCGACACAAGAAATTTATACTATGAAGCCTATACGAGAGCATGTGCCGACTGGGTCGTTGGGATGAATGCTTCGCGTTTATACAGTCTTCTTCTGCAGCAGAAAGGTTTCTCGGATGTTTTTTCAGTAGGAAGGGTTCAGACACCCACACTTGCTTTAATCGTAAAAAGAGAAAATGAAATTCAGAACTTTGTTTCCGAACCTTTTTGGGAGGTAAACGCACAATTTAAAGTAAACGGGAAAAAATATACCGGTAAGTGGGAAAAAGATGGAGAGGCCAGAATTAAGACTAAAGAGCTTGCCGAAAAGATTGCGGCATTTTGCAGAGATAAAGATGCAAAGGTAGAAGATGTGCAGGCTGAAAAAAAAGAATTCCTTCCGCCTATGCTGTATAATCTTTCGGCATTGCAGGCAGAAGCCAACCGCAGGTTCAAATTCCCTCCTAAAAAAACACTGGATGTTCTGCAAAAGCTTTATCAAAAAGGAATCGTATCATATCCTCGTTCAGACTCCCGTCATGTAACCGCAGGAGAAGCTGAAATGTTTCCGGAAATCCTCAGAAAAATGGAAGCAAAAGAGGAGTATAAGGAATTTTTCCCTTTGCCTATAAGCTCGATTTTGCAGAATAAACGGTATGTGAATGACAAGAAGGTAACTGATCACTATGCCATCATTCCGACGGAACAGGTGCCGGACCTGGGAAGATTATCTTCGGAAGAAAAAATTCTCTATGATCTGGTCGTGAGGAGCTTAATCGCTGCTCATTATGGAAAAGCTGTATCAGAATATACAACGATTAAGACTCTTGTGGATGGAAGAGCATTGTTTCTATCCAAGGGGAAAGTCCAGCTTGAGGAAGGCTGGCGAAAAGTGATTCCTCAGCAGGAGAAGGAAAAGGATCCGGCACTGCCTTTACTGCAGGCTGGCGATCAGGGAACAGTGTTGAAGGCTGATGTAAAAGAAAGCAAAACCCAGCCGCCTAAAAGGTATACTGAAGGCCAGCTGATTACACTAATGAAATCGGCGGGGAAGCATATTGAGGATAAGGAACTTGAGAAGGTTCTGATGAAGACAGAAGGCCTGGGAACAGAAGCCACAAGAGCGGGAATCATTACAATGCTGAAGGAGCGCAAATACATCGATATAAAGAAAAATCTTGTATATGCAAACTCAAAAGCAAAAATCCTTATAGAAGCAATAGGAACACAAATACTTGCTTCTCCTGAAATGACGGCAAAATGGGAACAGCGGCTAAAGGACATTTCAGATGGTCAGGCATCCCCGAAACAATTCATGGAGCAGACCAATAAAATGGTAGGGCATTTAATCTCTGCCTCTATTGAACATGCAGGAAAGTGGATATTCTCAGAAGAAGATAAAGAGGGATTCACTCCCGGCAAATTCAAGCAAAAAAGGTCAGCGAATCTGGGAAAATGCATGCTATGTGATGGTAAAGTTGTGGATAAGGGAAGCTTTTATGGCTGTTCCAATTATAATAAGACCAAATGCACTTTCACTATCTCCAAAAGCATTATGGGTAAGACAATGACTCAAAAACTGCTCAAACAGCTATTAAAGGACGGAGAAACAGAATTAGTTGAAGGATTTACGAGCAAAGGAAAAGATAAAACATTTTCAGCTAAATTATCCTGGGATCAAAAAGAAAACAGAGTCAAATTTCTTTTCCCGCAAAAAACCTGAATTTACCGGATTTAGCATAATTCCTTGTCTCCATTTTCCAACTGTAGTAAAATCGTCTAAGTCCTATATTTATTTATGGAGATATTAAATGAACATGCGCTCTGCGCTTTTCTAAAATAGATTGTCTAGCTCCGAGCGCCCATCGGCAGGCGCTCTGCGCTTTTCTAAGTGGCAGGAGGTTGCGTAATGCCAACACCAAGTATGGAAGATTACATTGAACAAATATATATGTTAATTGAAGACAAAGGTTATGCAAGGGTTTCTGATATTGCAGAGGCTCTCTCAGTACATCCATCTTCTGTGACAAAAATGGTCCAGAAGCTTGATAAGGATGAGTATCTTGTATATGAAAAATACAGAGGGCTTGTATTAACACCAAAAGGGAAAAAAATCGGCAAGAGGCTTGTATACCGGCATGAACTTTTAGAACAGCTCCTGCGTATTATTGGAGTCAAAGAAGAAAATATTTATGAAGATGTGGAAGGCATTGAACATCATCTGAGCTGGGATGCCATCGACCGGGTGGGCGACTTGGTTCAATTTTTTGAGGAGGATGATAGCCGCATCGGAGTGCTGAGGGAAATCCAGCGTAAAAATGAAGAAGAACAGTAAAAACCTGACTGCTTTGAGTCAGGTTTTTTCATATAGGGCTAATAATTAATAGAGGCTTGGAAAATCATCAAAAGATGATGCTTCGGAAGGATTTAGCTGTATAGAGCCATCTTCGCTTTCATAAATATGGATACCTTCAATAATACCTTGTTCTGCCTCCATCAGTGCTTTGCGATAAGAAATGATTCGTCCTCCGGATGTTTGGAATGAAATGATTTCACCACTATTGTTACGGTAGACTGCTGTCAGCTGCTCGCCGTTCATACAAAACGCTCCTTATTCATTTTCTACCAATATTGTTGACGTTTTTATCATTATATAATCAGAGGTATTTTTGAGAATCTTAGCGAATTAAAAATATTGGGAACTTTTTTTATAAACAATCGTATGCTTAGACGGAGGGATAGAATGAGTACTTTCAATTGGTCTGCAGAAGCAGAGAAGCTGTGGGATAAAAATTCAGAATCATGGAATGCAAAGAGCAGGGCAATGTGGGAGGAAGGAAGCCGAAAGGATATCATCTCCTTCTTCGAAAAACATGTCAAAAAAGAATCTGCTGTTTGTGATCTTGGGTGCGGAGATGGTTACGGCTCCTACAAGCTTGCTTTGGCTGGCTATAAGGTTACCGGGATTGACGTCTCAGAAGAGATGATACATAAAGCTGAAAAATTAAACGCTGAAACGGATGCGGTTTTCAGGAAGGAAGACATTTCAGAGCTTTCGCTCGAGGAAAATGCAATTGATGCGGTTCTTGCGATTAATTCACTGGAATGGACCGAGAGCCCGCTTGATGTTTTACAGGAAATTCGGCGAATTGTTAAGCCGGGCGGAAGGGCTTGTATAGGGATTCTTGGCCCCACGGCCGCACCGCGGGCTAACAGCTACCGCAGGCTTTATAAGGATGAAGTTATTTGCAATACCATGATGCCGTGGGAATTTGAACAGCTTGCACATGAAAATGGATGGTCAAAGATTGATGAACTGGGCGTATATAAAAAAGCATCAGAGCAGCTTTCAAAAGGCTCGCTGACTGATGAGTTAAAGCAATCATTATCTTTTATGTGGATCTTTATGCTTGAAAGCAGAAAAAGGAAAGGATGACAAAAGAATGAGCAGATATTCAATTGAAGAGTTTGTAAACCAGACGAAACAGCAGGATAAAGGTGAAGGGCTTTTTGAACTGGAGACACCAAGGATGCTCGAAATTAATCTAACCAGCCAGGTTTGGGCTAAGGCGGGCGGAATGGTCTCCTACCGCGGCCAGATAAAGTTTGAGCGCGAAGGTATTCTCGAGCATGGCTTAGGAAAGATGTTCAAAAAGGCACTCACCGGAGAGGGAACCGCTTTAATGAAAGCAACAGGCAACGGAAAGCTATACCTTGCAGACCAGGGCAAAAAGATCTCAATTCTGAATCTGGCTGGGGATTCCATTTTTGTAAATGGAAATGATCTCCTTGCTTTCGAGCCTTCCATCAGCTGGGATATTAAATTAATGAAGAGAATGGCAGGCATGCTGGCAGGAGGCTTGTTCAATGTCCATTTAGAAGGGACGGGAATGGTAGCTATTACTTCCCACTATGAGCCGCTGACACTTTTGGTTACTCCTGATAACCCCGTATATACTGATCCGAATGCGACAGTTGCTTGGTCAGGGTCACTGCAGCCGGAATTTGTTACAGATATCTCTTTTAAAACGTTCCTTGGAAGAGGGAGTGGAGAGTCGATACAAATGAAGTTTTCAGGCAGCGGCTTTGTAGTGGTCCAGCCATTTGAAGAAGTGTATTATGCTCAGCAATCATAAGGAATAGCATAAGCGCTTTGCTAAGAAAAGCCGGTTTATTAAAAAACCGGCTTTTTCATGTTTTTAACTGCATATTAAGTTATTCCGCTTGCTGGATTATCAATCCCACTCGTAAGGAGTCTCCTGATACACATAGTAGTTCAGCCAATTAGAAAACATTAAATGGGCATGTGAGCGCCATTTATTATGAGGTTTCCTGTCAGGATTATCATTCGGAAAATAGTGTTTGGGCATAGGAACCTGCAGCCCTCTGCTTTTGTCTCTTGTATATTCTTCTGCGAGTGTGCAGGCTTCATATTCCAGATGGCCAGTTACCATAAGTTGTCTGCCGCCGTTCGCGCTCATGATGAAAGGACCAGCCTCCTCAGAAGAGGACAGAAGCTTTACTTCCGGATGTTTCAGCAGCTGCTCCTCATAAACATCTGTATTTCTGGAATGCGGAGCAAAAAAGATATCGTCAAAGCCCCTCAGCAGTTTTTCCCTTCTGTCATGTACTTCATGAAGAAAAACACCGGAACATTTCTCAGGCAGCTCATATTTTCCGATCCCAAAGTGATAGAATAATGCTGCCTGTGCTCCCCAGCATATATGCAGGGTGGAGGTAACATTTGTTTTTGTCCACTCCATGATTGCAGTCAGCTCCTCCCAATAGTCAACCTCATTAAAATTAAGAAGCTCTACAGGAGCGCCGGTTATAATCATCCCGTCAAATTTTCTATTTCGAACCTGCTCAAACGCAGTATAGAATTGTTCGAGATGCATGGGACTGGTATTTTTTGATTGATGAGTGGCAGTTTTTAAAAATGAGATGTTTACCTGTAAAGGCGTATTTCCAAGTAGTCTTAAAAGATGGGCTTCTGTTTTTTCTTTCTCAGGCATCAAATTCAGGATAAGGATATTTAATGGGCGTATATCCTGCTGTTTGGCACGGTCCTCATCCATGATAAATATATTCTCTTCCTCTAAGATCTCCCTGGCAGGAAGCAGCTTAGGAATTTTTATCGGCAAGTGATCATCTCCCTGTACAAAAATTCAATTAAACTCATTATAAAGACGATTCAAAATTGTATCAATGCTTTACTGTGTGAAAATGCAAAAATATCAAAAGTAAATGACAATATTTTGTTTCAGAGATGGTACAATAAAGCTGTAGGAACCTATACATAACGGATTCTGGGGGGATATCAGTGAATGTGAAACCGATCGTGAAATCAGACATAGAAATTGCTCAGGCGTCAGCCATGAAGCCCATTAAGGAAATTGCAGAAAAACTGGGACTCATTGAGGATGATCTGGAGCTATTCGGCAAGTATAAAGCAAAAATATCCGCAGCAGCCTTAAAAAAATTAAGTACGAATGACAGCGGTAAAATAATTCTTGTCACTTCCATTAATCCAACACCTGCAGGGGAAGGAAAGTCCACGGTAACCGTCGGACTGGCGGATGCGTTTAACAGACTTGGCAAGAAGGCTATGGTTGCAATGAGGGAACCTTCCCTGGGGCCAACTATGGGAATTAAAGGCGGTGCAACAGGCGGGGGTTACGCACAGGTTCTCCCGATGGAAGACATCAATCTGCATTTTACAGGTGATCTTCACGCAATTACAACAGCCAATAATGCATTGGCGGCCTTGATTGATAATCACCTTCAGCAGGGGAATTTGTTAAATATCGACCAAAGAAGAATTGTCTGGAAGCGTGCTCTGGATTTGAACGACCGTGCATTAAGGAAAATAGTGATTGGCTTGGGTGGTCCTTTGCAAGGTGTTCCAAGAGAGGATGGCTTTGATATTACTGTGGCTTCAGAAATTATGGCCGTTTTATGTCTTGCATCAGATCTGCAGAACCTGAAGGAAAGACTGGGTAAAATGGTTATAGCCTACAATTATGATAAGCAGCCTGTAACAGTGAGCGATCTAGGGGTGGAAGGTGCTCTTACTCTGCTGCTTAAAGAAGCAGTTAAACCTAATTTGGTACAGACTATTGAGCATACACCGGCATTGGTTCATGGCGGCCCGTTTGCCAATATTGCGCATGGCTGCAACAGTGTGATTGCAACTTCTGCAGCTTCCAAGCTCGCTGATTATGTAGTGACAGAAGCAGGCTTTGGTGCGGATCTTGGCGCTGAAAAGTTCCTGAATATTAAAGCCAGGAACGAAGGCATTGACCCTGAAGCAGTGGTAATCGTAGCTACAATCCGAGCTTTAAAAATGCATGGCGGCTTGTCAAAGGATGAATTAGGCAAAGAAGATACCGAAGCACTCACCAGGGGCTTTGCTAATTTAAAGAAGCACGTTGAAACAGTTGAAAGCTTCGGGCTTCCGTATGTAGTGGCCATTAACCGTTTTATTACCGATAGCGAGAATGAAATTGCGACCCTCACAGACCTTTGCAGTAAG
Organism: Bacillus sp. ZZV12-4809; assembly: GCF_009849585.1. Lineage (GTDB taxonomy): Bacteria > Bacillota > Bacilli > Bacillales > Cytobacillaceae > Cytobacillus. Next base: position 64,020 of record NZ_VCRN01000008.1, on the reverse strand, counting down.
GAAGGCATGCCGGTAGCCCTGACAGAAGTTTGGGAAAAAGGCGGACAGGGCGGAATTGAGCTCGCAGAGAAACTTTTTGACATTTTGGATCAAAACGCAGTGAAGTTTAATCATCTGTATGATTTATCGCTGCCGCTTGAAGATAAAATTCTAACTGTGGCCCAGAAGGTATATGGCGCAGATAATGTTGAATACTCAACCAAAGCCAAAAAACAGCTAAAAGACTTTGAAAGTTTTGGCTGGGGTGTCCTGCCGGTTTGTATGGCTAAAACACAATATTCTTTATCTGATGATCCTTCAAAGCTGGGAAGACCATCAGATTTTACCATTACAATACGTGAGCTGAAGCCATCCATTGGTGCAGGATTTATTGTAGCACTCACAGGTGATGTAATGACAATGCCTGGTTTGCCTAAAGCCCCTTCAGCCATGAATATGGATGTAGACGAAGATGGAAATGCAGTAGGCCTGTTTTAAGGAGGGTTACCATGTTTGACCCAACGGCCTTTGAAAATATGAAGGTTGTAATGGAAGGCGGATTTTATGACCGGGACCTTGGCGGAGAAATTAGAATAGTTGACCGGAATGATATTATGAACTCAGCGAAAATGTGCCGCAGATATGACATTACTTTTACAGATCATGCTGACGGCATGGCGGAGATTTACTGTACCTTTATAATGGAAGCGGGACTTGATAATCTTGCAGCTGAGCTACTGCCTCAACGTAAATCCGAAATGCAGGCAGGATGCCGTATATTAGTGAATTTTATAATTAAACATCTGAAGGATCATAAAAAATTTCAGGAAATCCGGGAAGTTCTGCGAGGAATATGGGGCAGTGGACGGAATATCGAACAGACTGTGAAATACAGACCCGAAAATAGGCAGGAGCTGGCCGAAATCGAAACCATCATTTCTTTTAACCGCCTGGTCCAGGAAGAGCAGATTGATGACCTGAATGAAATGATTACTTATATGACAGCTTCTATGGGTGCTTTGAGAAAAATTTACTTGTAGAACCTGCTCGCCTTGCTATTAAAAGCAAGGCGTTTTTTTTTGTGATATTTTTTACGGAAGATTCAAAATTATATTTACAATTAACCTCTCTGATAATACGATTAAGAAGGAATGGAAAAACATTCCGAATACTAAAAAAGGAGGAGAGGCAAATGATTAAGGAAATCTTTGCGCAAAAGGGATTGGAGAAGGGTAGACAATGCGTAACCTAGTCAGGAGGACAAAGGGATGATTCAAGGTACAGACAAATTAATCATTGCAGAGTACCATGAGGGATTTGCTGCAGGAATCGCAAAAATGTGGAACTTGAGCAGAGACAGCTGGGGCGGAGATACCAGTGTAATGACTGAAGAGCAAGTAAAAACGAAGGAAGCGAATAATGGCAATATTACTTTATACTTGGCCCTTGATGGTGAAGAAGTAGTAGGCTATTGCGGGCTGTCAGAATACAAAGAGGATACGGGATCCCTGTATATCCCTCTTTTAAATGTAAGGCCGGATTACCATGGGCGGAAAATTGGAAAAATGCTGGTACTTAAAGCTCTGCAAAAGACAATTGAATTGGGCTGGCCGCGCCTTGATCTCTATACATGGCCGGGAAATGTGAAAGCTGTCCCGCTGTATAAGAAATGCGGCTTCTTCTGGGAAGACAGGGATGACACAACCCATTTAATGAATTTTATTCCCGCAGTTCACCAGACTCCGCTTTTAAAGCCTGTCCTGGAGAAGCTTGATTGGTATGACAGCAGCCTGAGAGACATCGATGTGAAGCCAGATGGAATCAAAGAAAATGGATTTACATTTTATGAGTATAAATGGCAAAGCGGGGAAGTGTCTGCAAGAGTCAGATTAGAAAGGACCGGCAGAGGAATAAGTTTAATCGAAACGAATGAATATCTTATAGAACTATGCATGAGCCATCATGAAGTAATTGAAAATGAGGTTCATAACTTTCAGCTCAAACTTGTGAATAAAACCGGAAATCCTGTTTCGTTTAAGGCTCAAGGGAAAAATCATGGAAGAGTCGAATCAATGTTCGAGCACGATTTGACAGTTGAAAGCGACGCTGTTATTAGCGGACAATTCATTGTGCATGAAGGGGAAGAGCCCAGTGTCTGGAAAACTCATCCTTCATTGGATGTGAAGGTTTGGGTAAATGATGAAGGAGGCGAATTACGTCTTGGACTTCTTCCAAAGCAGCCTGCCAAAATAACAGGAGCTTCTAAAGGAAATCTCAGGGGTTTGAATCAGGAAGCAGAATTCGAAATGGAAGTAGAAAACAGCCTGGATGAGGATGCAGTATTTCACCTTTCTTTTCCTGAAAGCGATTTGGTTGAATTGGAGAAGCAGGAGTATGAGATACAGCTCCACAAAAAAGAGCGTAAGCTGCTGAAGGTGCCTTTTATTGTAAAGAAACATGGCTTTTATCAGCCTGAAATATCGGTTTCAGCAATAAGGGAGGATGGGCAAGATCATTCTTTCACATGCAGCACGGTTGGCATCCCCCTTAAAAACTTCGGCCGGAAATTTGGAGGAGAGTCAAAAGAATACTGGCATATCTGCAATGGGATTTGCCAGGTGAATATTCGGAAAATGGATTATAAAATCACAGCCGGCAGGAACGAAAGTGTAAACCAGCCTTTTGCGTTTTTTGTCCCTAAGCTTGGCAAGCCCTTTTCAACTGAATTTTCAAAGGCAAAGCCTCTGGCAGCAGATTGGTTCATAGATGATACGGCTATTACTTTTAAATTGGTTTTCAAGTCTGAAGCTTTTCCAGGGATTCTTGTAAACTTGTATACCTCACTTTATGGTGAAGGCCTTGTGAAAATTTGGTCTGAACTGATAAATGAAGGGAATAAAAAGTTTGAAAACCTGTTTATAAGCCAGCCGTTATATCATGAAATGCAGCATCCATATTTTCCGCTGGAGAATGAAGTGATAGAGTTTTCTAATGTTAAAGAATTGGGGTTTATGGAAATACCAGCTGAAAGCATAACCGGAAATTGGTTTTTCGACAAACATAATGGCGAGCCGATTGGATTCTGCTGGCCAAATAGTGCTCATTCGAGTCCGGATGGGTGGCAATTTTATTATCAGCAGGAGACTGGCTGTTTTGAACCGGGGCAGCAAGTGGTATTGGCCCCTGGCTATTTATCCATTGGAGCCTTCCGGACTTGGGAAGAAATGCAGCAATTCTCAGGAGCGGCCGCTGAACCTGATAAAATAGTAAAGCTTGAAAAAGCGCTCATTATCAATAGGGGAAATCCGGTGGCAAAGGAACAGAAAGCAGAGTTTACTCTTAAAACTCATCGATCGAGTTATCTCAACGGCACGATAGATGTTTATTTAAATGAAGATAAAAAACTATCCGCAAATTTCAGCCAGGAACAGGAACTAAAGGTATTTAAAGCGAATTTTCCTATTGATGGCATGAAACCCTTATCTCTTGTGAAAGCCGAGATTTCACTTGACAGCGGTAAGATGGATGTAAAAAATTTTCTGCTGATGCCCAGGGGGAAAGTCAGTATATCAACTGAAGAGCAGAGCGGCAAGACGGTATATAAAATGGATAACGGCATTATTAGCTTAAAAGCAGCACCTGATTTTTATCCTGGATTATTCTCATTAGCGTATAAAGAAAATGAATGGCTTGATTCTTCTTTTCCTGAACTGGTTGCCAAGGGATGGTGGAACCCGTGGGCCGGAGGCATGAAAACTCTTCCTTCCCAAATGAGTGGGTTTTCGCTATTGAAGGAGAAATCTTCTGCAGAATTTATCAATGTAAAAGATTCGTATGAAAACGATTGGTCTGTATTGGCCATTCATACTAAAATTGCCGAGCATACCATCTGGAAAGGACTCGATTATACACAATATTTCGCGTTATTGCCGGGCGTGCCAATCCTTGCTTATTGGGTAAAGGTAACCGATGCAGGAGGGAAGTATCTATTAAAAGAAAAATGGATAACAGATATATTTATATCAGGTGGCCCCTTAAAGGATCTTACTCTTGAATTAACTGGAAAAAATGCTGAATCAGCCTACCAGGCTGGAGTTGAGGAGCAATCCTTTGTTAATATTGAAGGATCCTGTGTTAGCAGCTCCCGCTCTCCCGAAAAAATGTATTTAATGAAAAGTATAGATGCTGACTTCCTGGGGGCATATATGAATAAAGAAGCTTTCGAAGTTATTTTGGAAAGGAATGCAGTGCCATTAACCAAACCGGGCTTTATTGTCTTTGATGAAAGAAGCTTTGAGGGCAAAATCCTTAATAACCTGCATTATCTGGAATTCCGCTAAAGGAGAGATTATGAAAGTCATAGATGCACATATTCACTTTTCAGATATTAAATCATTTCATCAGACAGCAGATGAAATCTCATTTGTTGATTATTCATATAACGGGCACCAGAAGGAGTTCCAAAATGCCAATGTAGTTCTGAGCATCGCGATGGGACTTACTGAAACAGATAATATGGGGTTTCCGGATTATGAAGCCAGAACACCCATGGGGATTGACCTGGAAGACAAGGTGCCTGCCAATATCGTTTATTGCGCCGGAATCAATCCATATGATCTCGGAGAAGATGCTCTGAAAAGGCTTGAGGATGAACTCCAGAAGCCTGCTGTTGCAGGCATTAAGATTTACCTGGGATATTATCCTTTCTACGCCTATGATGAGGTATATGAACCCGTGTATGCACTCGCTGAAAAATATGGGGCTCCAGTTGTATTTCATACAGGTGATACCTATTCCGAAAGGGGATTGCTTAAGTATTCTCATCCCCTGGCTATTGACGAGGTAGCTGTTAAACACCGGAATATCAATTTTATGATGGCCCATTTTGGAGATCCGTGGACTCTGACCGGGGCTGAGATCATATACAAGAACCGGAATGTCTATGCCGATCTTTCAGGCATTATTGTTGGGACAAAAGAAGAATTGAAGAAGCGCAGTGAAGGCAGATTTTTGGACCATCTGAGGCATGCTTTAGTATTTGCGGATTCTTACGATAAATTGCTTTTTGGAACGGATTGGCCGCTGGCGCCTGTGGGTCCTTATATTAAATTTATAAAAGAACTCATACCTGAAGAGCATCATGCGGATGTTTTCTATAATACCGCTGTAAAGGTTTTTCCTAAAATCAAGCCTTTTCTGCCATAGAGAGAGCGGCTGGAAGAGATATCTTTCACTTCCAGCCCTTTAATAGTCTTATTTACATACATACACGTATAAATATCTTAAAAGGGGGGGCTTAAATGGTCAAAATTGCATGGGTAACAGACAGCACGGCTTTTTTGAATGATGAGTTAAGAAACCATCCTGATCTGTACCAGATTCCAATGACGATCATTATGGATGGAAGAGAATATACAGACGGTGTTGATCTAACACCTGAAGAACTATATGCAACGTTAAAAAACCTGGAAACCCCGGCTAAAACTTCCCAGCCATCCATCGGTGCTTTCAGGGACTTATATGAAAATCTGCAGAAGGATTATGATTGTATCATCGCTGTGCTTGTATCGGCAAAGCTCAGCGGGACGGTTTCTTCAAGTGAACAGGCCGCCCAGATGGTTGATATACCGGTATACAGCCTGGATTCCAAGATATTATCATATCCTTTAACAAGATTGATCCTAAAAGGAATGGAACTGGCAATGGCAGGACTTGATACTAAAGACATTATCAGCGAGCTTAAGATGCTCCGCGATACGGGAGAAACCTATGTCCTCATTGGCAGTCTTGAACAGCTTCATAGGAGCGGCAGGATGTCCGGGGTTCAATTCTTTTTGGGAAGTATGCTTAATGTAAAGCCGATTATTTCAGTTCACGATGGAGAATTAAGCGTAAGAGAGAAGGCCAGGAGCGAGAGAAAGGCAAAAGATAAAATAGTGAAGCTGCTGAGGAGCGCACATGAGAGAAACCCGCTGAAGGAAGTATTCATCTTGTACGGTTTGCATCCGGAAGAAGCGGAGATATGGAAGAAGGAACTTCAGGGAGAATTTGCGGGCATCAAATTTGGATGCTATTCCTTAGGAGCCACCATTGGAGTCCATGCTGGAGAGCATACACTAGGCATCAGCTGGCTGAATGGCCTGAAATAATATAATATAAGCTCAGGTGCAGGAAATCAAAAATACTGGTTTTCTGCACTTTTTTATCTTTTAACATGACGGTTTTCGTTAGATTCCGGCTTAGAATACCGGTTTGTTCCCTTTTGTGTTCGTAGATGGCCCGGTTCCGACACAGACCATTGGGTTTGCTCCATTTGAGTCAGAAGATGGCCCGAGTTCTGACACAGAACACTGGTAAGGGCCTATTTGTGTCCGTAGTTGGCCAAAGTTCCGACAAAGAATACTGGAATAGCTCCATTTGAGTCAGAAGATGGCATAGGTTCCGACACAGAACACCGGATAGGACCTATTTGTGTCAAATGATGGCCCGGGTTCTGACACAGACCAACCGATTTGCTCCTTATGTGTCCGAAGTTGGCCCAGGTTTCGACAGACACCTACCGAAAGGCGCCCTTTAGGGTCAGAAGATAGCCCAGCCTACAATAAAAGCCAGCAATTTGAGCGGAAATCAACGAACAGCGTTGATAGGGAATTCCTTGCCATCGTTTCTTTTTATGACTAATGTTAAAATGGAATATGGATTTGAAAGCAGGTGGAATAATGAATCGGGGAATTATACATAAAACAGAGGAATTTGTCCGGAATACTCTCGGTGATGATACAACCGGGCATGACTGGCATCATATTGAAAGGGTGCGCAGAAATGCCCTTTACATAGCGAAAAAGGAACAAAAAGGAGATTCTTTTTTAATCGAAATGGCAGCCTTGCTCCATGATATACCGGATGCCAAGCTGAACACCTCCAGAGAAGCAGGGGAAAGGAAGCTATCTGACTTTCTTGAGCAACTCGAGATCTCCGAGGAAGCATCCAGCAGCATTAAGGCAATTATTGATTCAGTATCTTTTAAGGGCGGCGATAACATAAGGGTCTTAAGTGCAGAAGCCCAGATAGTCCAGGATGCGGACAGATTGGATGCGATAGGTGCAGTGGGAATTGCAAGAGCATTTGCCTACGGAGGCAAAAAAGGGCAGCTGATTTATGATCCTTCCCTTGTTATCAGAAAGGAAATGTCTGAAGAGGAATACCGGAATGGAAGGTCATCCTCCATTAATCATTTTTACGAAAAGCTTTTAAAGCTGAGAGATCTGCTGAATACTGACGCTGCTATGGAAATGGCCGAAGAGCGGCATGAATTTATCGAACAGTTTCTGCATCAATTTTTTAAAGAATGGAATGGTCAAGCATGAAGATGATTTCTGTGGAAAGTGTGACAAAAACCTACGGGGAGAAAGAACTTTTTAACAATATATCCTTTACAATCGCTGAAAAGGAAAGGGCGGGTCTGATCGGTGTAAACGGAACGGGAAAATCCTCCCTGCTGAAAGTAATCGCGGGGGTTGACCTGCCGGACTCCGGCGAAATAGTCAAACCGAAAGACTACACTATTTCCTATTCAGCACAGCAGCCTGAGCTGAATTATGATTTAACCGTTCTTGAGCAGGTTTTTGCAGGAGATGCGCCAATTCTTGTGCTGCAGCGGGAATATGAACAAGCACTGCTGGAGCTTAACCGGCACCCTGAAGATCCAGCCATCCAAGACCGTCTTTTTGAACTGCAAAAAAGAATGGATACACTTAACGCCTGGGAAGTAAATACCGACGCCAAAACGATTCTCACAAAACTGGGAATTGAGGACTTCAGCAGAAAAATCGGAGAGCTTTCGGGAGGACAGAAAAAGCGGGTTGCGCTGGCACAGACTTTGATCCAGTCACCAGACTTGCTGATTCTTGACGAGCCGACGAATCATCTTGATTTTGAATCAGTTAAATGGCTGGAAGAATATCTTGGCAGATATAGGGGCGCACTGCTTCTGGTGACACATGACCGTTATTTTCTGGATAAGGTGACAAATAAAATGTTTGAGCTTGAGGGCGGAAATCTCTATAGCTATAAAGGGAATTATGCTGCATTCCTTGAAGCAAAGGCGATTAGAGAGGAAAATGAAACAGCCACTATCGAAAAGCAGAAAAATCTCTTCAGAAGGGAACTTGAGTGGATCAGGAGAGGTGCAAAAGCCCGCACCACTAAACAAAAAGCAAGAATCCAGCGGTTTGAAACTCTTGACAGCCAGCTCTCTTCTGTTAAATCCTCAGAAAAATTGGATATGTCCTTAAGCGGCAGCCGTCTTGGTAAACAAGTATTTGAACTTGAAGCTGCTACAAAAAAGTATGGCTCACAAACTATTCTGGATCATTTTGATCTTCTCGTGAAACCGGGGGACAGAATAGGGATTATTGGAAGAAATGGAACAGGAAAATCCACTCTTCTTAACATACTGGCAGGCAGAATTCCGCTGGACTCAGGTGAGCGTATTATAGGGCAGACAGTAAAAATTGCTTACTATACCCAGGAAAGCGAAGATATGGATGAGAGTAATCGCATGATCGAATACCTCAAAGAAACAGCTGAAGTAGTTGAAACTTCAGATGGAAAAACCATTTCAGCGGCTCAAATGCTGGAGCGTTTCCTTTTTCCGCCGTATACTCATGGCACGCCTATCCGCAAGCTTTCCGGCGGGGAAAAACGGAGACTTTATTTACTCAAGATTTTAATGTCTGAGCCTAATGTTCTTCTTCTTGACGAGCCGACCAATAACCTTGATACTCAAACACTGACAGTTCTCGAGGATTACCTTGATGATTTTCCAGGCGTAGTCATTACTGTTTCCCATGACCGCTACTTCCTGGATAAAGTGGCTGAGCAGCTGCTTGTGTTAAAAGGAGAGGGCAAAATCGAATCCTACTATGGAAATTACAGTGAATTTCTTGAAAGTGAAAATGCCAAACCGGTTCAGGAAATGGACCATGCCCCTAAAAAAACAAGGGAAACAAAACCGAAAAAGAAGAGAATGAGCTACAAAGAGAAGAAAGAATGGGAAGAAATAGAGGGAAAGATCGAGGCTGCTGAAGCCCGTCTCGAAGAGATTGCCTCAGAGATGGCCAATATTGGCAGTGACTTTGAAAAAGGCCAGGCATTAGTAGACGAAGAAACGAAACTGAATGAAGAACTGGAGTATCTGATAGAGAGATGGAGCTATCTATCAGAAGCAGCTGAAAATGAATAGTGACATGCCCGGGGGGAATCTCCGGGTTAATTTTATATGCAGGCTATTTTCGTAAAGTTTGCTGCTTTTTTATAACTTAGTTTAATTTGCTGAGCTGATCTTCGCTATGGGAACTTAAGTGTGAGACGCCGCAGACGCAAAGCGTCGAGGATAAGCGCACGCATCCTGCAGCGGTGAATTGGCGAAAAGCAACAATCTTTGAAGTAAGAACCTATATTAAAACAGCTAAAATGCCTCGAAATTCTCCTTATGGTAAAATAAAACCAGTTACCAACGTGAATATATAAAAAAGGGTGATACATTTGAGAATAAAAGCAATCGAACCAACACCAAGTCCAAATACAATGAAGGTTATTCTTGATGAAGAGCTTCCGATGGGGAAAGCCAATAACTATAAAAAGGATAAAAAAGAAGGAGCTCCGAAGATTATTCTGGATATCCTGGGAATTGAAGGAGTCAAAGGGGTTTACCATGTTGCCGATTTCCTGGCTGTTGAAAGAAATGCGAAATACGACTGGAAAGAGCTTCTGCCTCAAGTAAGATCTGCTTTTGGCGAGGATGTGGAAGATAAAGGCACAGAAGACAATAGAATCGATGAACATTTTGGGGAAGTCCAAGTGTTAGTCCAAATGTATAAAGGAATTCCCATGCAGGTAAAATTGACTGACGGCACGGAAGAAAAGCGCTTCGGACTCCCTGAAAACTTTATCAAAGCTGTTTCAGAGGCGCAGGATCCTGCTGATAATGTTGTCATGGTCCGCAAGTGGAAGGAATTCGGAGTCCGCTATGGAGACTTCGATCAGGTTGGCCATGATATTGTAGAGGAATTAATGGCTGCCTATCCGGGGGAAAGACTCCAGACCCTTGTGAAAATGGCTAAAAATCCGGATAAAACTGAGGATAAGCATGTGCGTTCCCGTCTTAAACTCACAGTCGAAGATTTGAACTCCCCGGATTGGCGGGAGCGCTATCAAAAACTCGAGCAGATGGATGACCCTGACCTTGAGGACCTGCCTGTTCTGGAAAAAGTGCTTAAAGATGAGAAGGCGTCAATCAGAAGACTTGCAACGGTTTATCTTGGCATGATTGAGGATAAGAGTGTTCTTCCCCTCCTCTACAAAGCGTTGAAGGATAAAACGGTCACTGTAAGACGCACAGCAGGGGACTGTTTATCAGACCTGGGTTTTGCAGAAGCCATGGACGCCATGAAGGAAGCATTGCAGGATGACAGCAAGCTTGTACGCTGGCGTGCAGCGATGTTCCTTTACGAAGTGGGAGATGAAAGTGCGCTCCCTGCTCTAAAGGCGGCAGAAGACGACCCGGAATTCGAAGTCAGTCTGCAGATCAAGCTGGCTATTGAGAGAATTGAGCATGGAGAAGAAGCAAAGGGTTCAGTTTGGAAACAAATGACTGAATCACGGAATAAAGATGAGAAATAATTTATGTAAAAACCGCTCAGGAGATATTAGATCTGAGCGGTTTTTTGATTGGATTTAATGCCTATAATACTCACACGCATTACAGTTTTATTTATTTAAAGCGAAAAAATTTATTAAATTTGCAATAATTATTGAAATTATCCGAAAAAGGGTCTATATTGGAAAGAAAATATTTAGGGGGCAGAAGGTTAGTTAATTTTTTCCATAGAATAAGAGATTATGAATCTAGGGTAAAACGGGAGGTACATACTATGACTGGCTCACAGATGAGAAGTGATATGATCAAAAAAGGGACAGACCGGGCGCCGCATCGAAGCCTGCTTCGTGCTGCAGGTGTTAAGGAAGAAGATTTCGGAAAACCATTTATTGCTGTGTGCAATTCCTATATTGATATCGTTCCTGGGCATGTGCATTTGCAGGAATTCGGTAAAATTGTAAAAGAAGCAATCCGTGAAGCAGGCGGAGTTCCATTTGAATTTAATACCATTGGTGTGGATGATGGCATTGCAATGGGCCATATCGGCATGCGCTATTCTCTGCCAAGCCGTGAGATCATTGCAGACTCACTTGAAACAGTTGTTTCTGCCCATTGGTTTGATGGAATGGTCTGTATCCCGAACTGCGATAAAATCACACCTGGAATGATGATGGGAGCATTGAGGGTCAATATTCCAACCCTTTTTGTCAGCGGAGGTCCAATGAAAGCAGGCGTTGATTCAAGCGGTAAGCCATTATCCTTAAGTTCGGTGTTTGAGGGGGTAGGTGCCTTTGAATCGGGCCAAATAAATGAACAAAAGCTCTTGGAAATTGAGCAGGTAGCATGTCCGACCTGCGGTTCCTGTTCCGGGATGTTCACTGCAAATTCCATGAACTGCCTGGCAGAAGGGCTGGGACTTGCACTTCCTGGCAATGGCACGATTCTGGCCGTATCAGAAGAAAGAAAGGAATTCGTTAAACGTTCAGCCAAGCAGCTGATGGAATTAATTGAAAAAGACATCAAACCGCGTGATATTGTAACCATTGACGCCATTGACAATGCATTTGCCCTGGATATGGCAATGGGCGGGTCAACTAATACAGTTCTTCACACATTGGCGCTTGCTCACGAAGCAGAAATTGACTATCCGATTGAACGTATCAATGAGATCGCCAATCGGGTACCGCATTTAGCCAAAATCGCTCCAGCGTCAGATTATCATATTGAAGATGTTCATAATGCTGGCGGAGTCAGTGCAATCATCAATGAATTGCTTAAAAAGCCGGACGCGCTGAATGGAGAGTGTCTGACAGTTACCGGAAAGCCGCTAAGAGAAAATGTAGCTGGCAGTGAGATTCTGGATAAAAAGGTAATCCGAACTTTGGAGAATCCGCATTCTGAGCGCGGCGGCCTTGCAGTTTTGTTTGGAAATCTTGCTCCTGAAGGGTCAATTATAAAAGTGGGGGCAGTAGATGAGTCAGTAGGCGGATACCATAGAGGACCAGCTATCTGCTTTGATTCGCAGGAAGATGCACTGTCCGGAATCATTACTGGGAAAGTGAAGGAAGGGCATGTTGTTGTTATTCGTTATGAGGGTCCTAAAGGAGGCCCTGGAATGCCGGAGATGCTTGCACCGACTTCACAGATTGTCGGCCGTGGCCTGGGTGCAAAAGTTGGGCTTATTACAGATGGACGTTTCTCGGGTGCTTCCCGCGGCATAAGCATTGGGCACATCTCACCGGAGGCTGCTGAAGGCGGACCCATTGCATTTGTGGAAAATGGAGACATCATTGAATTGGATTTAAATAATCGTACCATCAATCTGGAAATTTCAGATGAAGAATTCGAAAAGCGCAAAGCTAATTGGAAAGGCTTCGAGCCAAAGGTCAAAAAAGGGTACCTTGCCCGTTATTCAAAGCTAGTCACAAATGCCAGCACAGGCGGCGTTATGAAAATTTAATTATATTAAGAAAGCCGGTCCTTTTTGGGCCGGCTTTCTTGTTGAAAATGTTGTATTAGCAGTATCAAATAATATCCGGCATAGAAAAATTGCATAAAGATCGTGTGATATAGTATGCTTACTTTACAAAGTGCATGTTAAGGAGGAGTCTATTATTATGTCAATGGCATATGAAGAATATATGAAACAAATGGTTAAACCGATGCGTGAGGAGCTTGTCCAGGCAGGCTTTAAAGAGCTAACGGAATCAGAAGATGTAGAGCAATTCATGGAAAATCTTGAAGGAACAGCTCTTGTTGTCGTGAATTCCGTTTGCGGCTGTGCAGCTGGTCTTGCCCGCCCCGCAGCAACACAGGCAGTTTTAAGAAGTGAAAAGAAGCCTGAGCATCTAGTGACGGTTTTTGCAGGACAGGACAAAGAAGCAACAGCCAAAATGCGCGAGTACTTTGAAGGATATGAGCCATCATCGCCTTCTATGGCTCTTTTAAAAGGGAAGGAAGTTGTACACTTCATCCACCGTTATGATATTGAAGATCATTCCATGGAAGCAATCATGGAGAATCTTCTTGCGGCTTTTGAGGCGAACTGCTGAGAATAAAACAAAGGGGGTGTCTTATGGCACCCTTTTTTTATAGAGAGTTTAGGAAAATCAGGTGAACATATATGATAATTACTACTTCCGGACGCACCAATGAAGCTATGAAGGAAAAAGCAAGAAACATTGCAGAACTCTTGGGATCTGAATACATCGACAGGAATAAAAGGTCAGTAAAAGACATTCAGAAACAGGTGCCTGAAGATTGCATGGTAGTTGGAAAAGAGCGCCTGGAACTTTATCCGATCGGCGAAACCCAGCCTTTCTTCTTTCATCCCAGTTCAGCAATGTTCAGAGTTAAGCGCCTCCTAAAAGGAGGGAGTGATCCTTTCCTTGAAGCTGCCTGCATTAAAGAAGGCAGCAGTATTCTTGATTGTACCCTGGGGCTCGCCTCTGACAGCATTACAGCCAGTTATGCTGCGGGGAGTAAAGGTAAAGTTACAGGACTTGAAGGAAATAAACACCTTTCTTTCCTTGTGGAGAACGGGCTCAGGCAGTGGAACTCCGGACTTGAGATTATGAATCAGGCTATGGGAAGAATAAATGTTGAAGCAACAATGGCCCTGCCTTATTTAAAAAAACTGCCGCCGGAGAGTTATGATGTTGTCTATTTTGATCCAATGTTTGAAGAAGAAATTCTTGAGTCAGAGGGAATTAAAGCTTTAAGGAACTTTGCAGTTTACGAGGATCTGACAGAGGAAGTTATTTTTCATGCAAAAAGAGCAGCGAGGCAAAGGGTGGTCCTGAAAGATCACTTTAGAAGTTCGAGGTTTGCTCAATATGGCTTCAAAGTAATTGAAAGAAAGTCATCGAAATTTCATTTTGGCATAATTGAAAAATAAGAAAAGGTGCCAGTTAATACCAGGCACCTTCTTATTTAATCTGCAATAGCCAGATAAACAAAATAAGCCATCAGCAAAAGACTGGCAATGACAAAAAATACCGACCAATCCATGATAAATTCCCCCTTATTCATTCTTCCGGACTTGAAGAACATGGTTTGTTTTATTATTCCCCGCTTTGCTGCAAATTAATCCGCAATTAATGTATTACTACATTTCTATTGTTCTTCTTGCCAAATCATGAAATCAATTTAAATTTAGTTCAAAAAGAAGTATAATAGAAAAATAGAGTCGAGATACATAGCGAGGAAGGATACAATGGAATTTCCTATTTCAAAAAGAATGGCTTCTTTCACAGAGAGCGTGTTTACCGAATTGGCCCAGCTTAAAAATTCAAAACTTTCAGACGGTCTTTCGGTAATTGATTTGAGTATTGGCAGTCCTGATTTGCCCCCTCCTGCTTTTGTTATGGAGGAATTGTCAAGAGGAACCCGTGAACCACAGCTATACAGGTACTCTTTAGCAGGTACAAATGAATTTAATACCGCAGTCAGCGGCTATTATAAACGAAATTTTGAAGTGGATCTCGATCCTGTTTCAGAGGTGCAGCTTTTAATGGGATCTCAGGATGGGCTGGTTCATTTGCCGATGGTTCTATGTGATCCGGGTGATTATATCCTTGTTCCTGATCCCGGATACACTGCATATTCAGCAGGTGCAGCAATGGCAGGTGCGCAAATGTACGGAATGCCTTTAAAAAAGGAGAACAGCTTCCTCCCGGATTTTAATGAGATCCCTGAAGAAATCCTTGCAAACACGAAATTAATGATTTTGAATTTCCCTGGCAACCCTGTTCCGGCAATGGCGACAGAGGAACTTTTTCTTCAAGCGGTCCGGCTTGCAAAGAAATACCGTTTTGCTGTATTGCATGATTTTGCATATTCAGAACTTTATTATGAAAAGAAGCCTTTAAGTTTTTTGGCTGTTGAAGGTGCTGCTGATGTAGGGATTGAAATGAATTCACTTTCAAAAAGCTTTAATATGGCTGGCTGCAGGGTGGCATATGCCGCAGGTAATCAGCAGCTTATTGCGCTGCTGGCCAACTTCAAATCCAATTTGGATTATGGGGTATTTCTGCCGGTACAGGCAGCTGCGGTGAAAGCATTGAATGATCAGTCCGGTTTTTTGCAGGAATTGAGAGAGACATATAGAAAAAGAAGAGATGTATTAATAAAAGATCTTGAAACTATCGGCTGGGATATCAGCAGACCTGAGGGGTCAATGTTCTTGTGGGCCGAGGTCCCTTCCGGGTACAGCTGCTCCAAGGATTTTGCTATTGACTTAATGAACCGGGCCGGTGTAGTCGTAACTCCTGGAAGTGCATTTGGACCAGGGGGTGAGGGATACGTTCGAATTGCTCTTGTACAGCCCGAAGACGTTTTAAGGCAAGCTGCCCTTAATATTGAAGGCAGCGGCATATTTAAAAAAATCCTTGCTTAGGAGAAAGGAAGGTGAAAAAGATGCCGAATTGGCTGAGAAAATCCTTTGTTGTACTTGTTACCATTTTAACGTTTGGCCTCGTCACTCCTTCTCAGGCATTTCTTTATGAAAATACGAATCAGTTAAAAGCCTCCAGAGCTTCAGATGTGGAAAACTCAGAAAAGGGCACAGAACTTGCTGAAGAGGAAGATAGCAGTTTTGATAAAAATGACTTTATCAGGCAAATGCTTGCCGAAGCTGAGACACAATCGTATGAGAAATTTGGAGCAAAGATAGGCCCTGTTATTGAAGATGAGTTTAACCAGGTCATCCTTCCTGAAATTGAGAAAGCCATCCAGGAGGTGGCAGTGCAATTCCCGGAAGAGAGCCTTGCAGAACTAAAGGTTACTGAGACTCCGGGAGGCGGGTTATCGGAAAAAATCTTCCACATAACTAACAGCAGGACAAACGAAGATGTCATTCGCTTCCATGTGAGAAGGGACCATCCTCCGCAGCAGGGATACTGGTTTAATTTTCATTATCACACACACCATGACAGTTTTCAGGCTCATCATGAGTTAGGGTCGATTTATTGGAATAAAAACACCCCGCCAAAATGGATGAGTTAAAAGATTGAAATAAACTTGCGAATATGAAAAAATATTTTTGTGGTTTATGAATCTTTTTATGGTTTATACCGTAAATACATGTATTCTACATAATGGAGGTTAGAGTTGAAATGGCAGTAAGCTTATCAAAAGGACAAAAAGTTGACTTAACAAAAACAAATCCTGGAATGAGTAAGGTAGTGGTGGGGCTTGGATGGGATACAAACAAATATGATGGCGGAAATGACTTTGATTTGGATTCTTCCGTATTCTTGCTTGGAGATACTGGAAAAGTAACTTCTGAAAGCGACTTTGTTTTCTACAACAATACAACAGGTGCCAATGGGGCTGTTGTACATACTGGAGATAACCGTACAGGTGAAGGGGATGGCGATGATGAGCAGGTGAAAATT
Organism: Bacillus sp. ZZV12-4809; assembly: GCF_009849585.1. Classification (GTDB taxonomy): domain Bacteria; phylum Bacillota; class Bacilli; order Bacillales; family Cytobacillaceae; genus Cytobacillus. Next base: position 47,484 of record NZ_VCRN01000008.1, on the reverse strand, counting down.
GATCTGTCGAGTGTGCCTGCTAATATTCAGCGCATTACATTTACAATCACCATCCATGACGGGGAAGCCCGCAACCAGAACTTTGGACAGGTTTCAAATGCTTATGCAAGAATTCTGAATGAAGACACTGGCGAAGAATTGATCCGTTATGACCTTGGGGAGGACTTCTCCATTGAAACTGCACTTGTAGTTGGAGAATTATACAGACATAACGGAGAATGGAAATTCAGTGCAATTGGAAGCGGATATCAGGGCGGATTGGCTGCACTGGCAAAAGATTTTGGTTTACAGGTTGCATAAATAAGAGGTATATTTGCATAATAAGGCTCGGCAATGCCGGGTCTTTTATATGAAAAAGCATTCATCATCAGCGGGGGGAATTATATAGTATGGAAATAATAGAATCTATTTTACATACATATTCTCAGTTTTTTAACTGGGAAATGTGGGTGGAAGCTTTATCAAAGCCAGAAAGCTGGGCACTGATAGGTACACTTGTCATTCTGGAAGGCTTATTATCTGCTGATAATGCGCTTGTTCTAGCTGTAATGGTAAAACATCTGCCTCTAAAACAGCGTAAGAAAGCTCTATTTTACGGTCTTTTAGGTGCTTATTTCTTCAGATTTATTGCAATCGGCATCGGTGTATTTTTAATTGAATTCTGGTACATCAAGGTCTTAGGTGCTGCCTATCTGGCTTGGCTTGCTATCAAGTATTTTATAGACAAGCGGAATGCCGAGCAAGCCGGTGATGAAGAGGCAATAGAAGGGATTAACCAGCGGGGGTTATTAATCCGCCTTTTCGGTACTTTCTGGGGAACTGTCATTGCAGTTGAATTGATGGATATTGCATTTTCAATCGACAGTATTTTGGCTGCACTCGGAGTCAGCCAGGAAATCTGGGTGCTGTTAATAGGCGGTATGCTTGGTATTATCATGATGCGTGGTGTTGCAGGAGTATTTTTGAAGCTGATTGACAGGGTTCCGGAACTGGAAACAAGCTCATATATTCTGATCCTCCTTATTGCAGCTAAAATGCTTGCGAGTGCTGCTGGTATTCACATTGACCATATTTACTTCTTTATCGTATTGGTTATCGTGTTTGCTATTACTTTCATTGTCCATGCGAGGAACGCAAAGAAAGAAGCTGCCGATCAGGGATCAAACTAAATAGGTAATTGCATAGATTTAGAAGGGAACAGACACTTGTCCGCTCCCTTTTATTTTTATCTTTTTTTGGGTGAAAAAGGAAGAAAGTAGTAATTTAATGAAGGAATGGAGCTGCGAAAATGAGACTATTTTCCGATCTTCCGGATGAAAAAATAAATAAAATGTTCTATAAAAAGCCTGGCTTTTTTAACAAGAGATCCGACAGGGAGCTTTTAGCATATGCACTTGGAGCAACATTATATATGCCGGCAACAAGGCCAAATATACACCAGGATCTGCTGTCTAAAAAGCATTCAGGACTTTCATCGATGGTCATATGCCTTGAAGATGCAATTGGTGATGATGAAGTGGAAATGGCAGAAGATCTGCTTTGTCGGGAATTGGAAAATTTGAGCTTTGACCTTGCGAAGGGCCTTTGTGAAGAGGAAGATCTCCCTCTGATCTTCGTGCGAATCAGAAGCTATGATCAGCTTATGAGACTTAGGAGCAGAATTCCAAATGGGATGCATCTTCTGACTGGTTTTGTCCTGCCTAAGTTTTCACCTGCTGAAGGAAGCAAAATTTTAGCGGCAATTAAAGACCTCAATTCTCTTGGTTATTGTTTATATGCCATGCCGATTCTTGAGACAGTAGAAATTATTCATAAAGAAACAAGGCTTGAAGAGTTAATCTACATAAAAAAAGTACTGGATCAAAATTTTGAGCTGATTTTAAATGTGAGAATTGGGGCAACGGATTTTAGCGGACTCTACGGGATACGAAGAAATTCTGATACGACCGTTTACGATATTGCTGTGATTAGAGATTGTATATCAGATATTATTAATATTTTCCTTCGTTCTGACAGGCCTTATGTCATCTCAGGTCCGGTCTGGGAATATTTTTCTTCAAAAGAGCGCCTTCTTAAGCCACAGATCAGACAAACGCCATTCAGGGAGCGTCTGGGACAGGATGGCCTGAGAATGAGAACGGAATTAATCGACCGGCATATGGATGGTTTCATTAGAGAAATCGCCTTGGATATTTCAAATGGTTTAACTGGGAAAACCATCATCCATCCAACCCATATCAGGCCTGTACAGGCATTGAATACTGTTACGCTTGAAGAGTATCTGGATGCACAGAGCATCGCGGGTCAGGCCGGAGGGAAAAAAGGGGTTATGAAAAGCGATTACCAGAACAAAATGAATGAAATTAAACCCCATTTATATTGGGCTAAAAAAATATTATTAAAATCAGAAGTATACGGGGTGCTGCAGGATGAGATCACATACATTGACCTACTCAAAAACGAAACATTCCATTCAGATACTCAACTCATTAACTGTTGATATTTATATAACCGAGAATCCTTATAATCTGCTCCCTGAGGATTTATTTGTCATGGCTGCAAGAATAAATAAGAAAAGATCTTTCTTATTTGTCAGCAAGGTACTCGGGAAACACATACCTATTGACCCGAAGATAGGACTTCTGACAGGAGAACTGCTTGCCAGCCGTTATATGGAGAAGGTTAAGAAGGTGGAGACCGGAACGGCCGCAGATCTTTTATCCGCATATAAAACCGGCTCAGGCATAATGAGCAGCAGTCCTTTTATTACAGAAGATGATAACCCGGTAATTATCGGATTCGCAGAAACTGCGACTGCTTTGGGACATGCTTTCTTTCAATCTTTTAAACGTGCAGATTATTTTCATACTACAAGAGAACAGCTGGCAAATCAGAATTCAGTCATAACATTTGAAGAAGAACATTCTCATGCTACATCACACAGATGCTATGCTGATGCAGATCTTTTGATTAATAAGAGAGAGATCATTCTTGTTGATGATGAAATGACTACAGGAAAAACAGCCATTAATATCATCCGCTCCATTCATGAACGCTTTCCCAGAAGAGTATATACTGTCGTCTCCATTCTCGACTGGCGTTCCGAAAGAAATCAGCTGCAGTTTGATGATTTGGAAAAAGAACTGGACATTATTATTAACAATGTGTCTCTTCTAAAAGGGGAGATCGATGTTAAGGGGTCTCCAGAAGTGCATATAGGCCAGTCAGAGGACGAACCGAGAGGACATACTGGACAGATTTCCAATATTCATATAAACAAAGAATTCCCCGAACTATTAAGCAGGGTCAATGAACCATCGGTTACTTTAAATGGTGAAATCAGAAATGCTCCTTATTTAAAAGATTCTGGCCGTTTCGGACTGGATGCAAAAAGCCAGGCTGAACTGGAAGTGTCATTAGCCGAGATCGGCCAATCCCTATCCCAAAGACGGGATGGAAGGAAAACGCTATGTCTTGGAACCGGGGAATTCATGTATATCCCGATGAAGCTAGCCTCATTAATGGGTGAAGGAATAAAATTTCACTCAACAACACGCAGTCCTATTTTTGTAAGAAATGATGAAGACTATGGAGCGCAATACGGGATATCCTTTCAAAATCCTGAAGACCTTGAAATGGCACAATTTGTTTATAACATTCCAGAGGATTATTATGAAGAAGCATTCCTGTTTTTTGAAAGAGAACCGGAGAAAGATTCGCTAATGCCTTTTATTAATCAATTAAGTAAATATATACAAAACATTAAAGTTGTCTGCTTTAACGGGGGTGGAAGAAATGAATAGAATTGCTGATAAATTTGGTTCATATAGTAAAGATGATGTTGTATTTTTACTGAAGGATTTAAGCGGATATTCACTTGAAGGCTCGGTTGAGCAAAGAGAAAAAAACATTCAGTCTGGCCAGCATTACAGTGAAACACTTCCTATTGAGTACCAGCCGCCTGAACAATATCTTACCCTGTTTTGGCAAACACTTGATGGTTACAAACGGAAAACCGCTTTGTCTGCAGGAGCGGTCTCTGAGCAGATTTGGAAGCAAAAAGGCAGGAATACTGTGCTGGTTTCCCTCGCAAGGGCAGGGACACCTGTAGGAATCCTGATTAAGAGGTATCTTTTTGAAGTATATGGTGTAAATTTGCCGCACTACAGCATTTCTATTATCAGGGATCGGGGGATTGACGAAAATGCGATAAAACATATTTTAAAGTCACATCCCGGCTGCGAAATTCAGTTTGTGGATGGATGGACAGGAAAAGGGGCTATTTCCATTGAATTAACAAAGGCTTGCAGAAAATTCCATGAAGCTTATGGTGTTCCCCTCGATGATACGCTGGCCGTTCTCGCTGATCCTGGTTATTGCACCACTTTATATGGAACGAGGGAAGATTTTCTAATTCCAAGTGCCTGCCTCAATTCAACTGTTTCAGGATTGGTCAGCAGAACAGTATTAAATAAATCCCTAATTGGACCGGAAGATTTCCATGGAGCCAAATATTACAGTGAGCTGGAGGAAGCAGATGTTTCAAACCTATATCTCTCAGCTATAGCAGAAGAGTTCCCGGCAATTAAGCAGGAAGCTTTCGATCTTGCGAAAAGGATCATGGAAAACCCAGGGGAAGCAAGTTTTAAAGGGATGGAAGAGATTCAGAGAATAAAGGAAGAATTTAATATTGAAAATATTAACTTTGTAAAACCGGGAGTTGGTGAAACTACCAGAGTTCTTCTGAGAAGGCTTCCGTGGAAAATTCTGATGAGAGATCCGGAAAGTCCATATGTTGGCCATATTGTCATGCTGGCCAGGGAGAGGAATGTCGAGATTATTCACTATCCGGATATGAGTTATACCTGCTGCGGATTAATTAAAAAGGCAGGAGAAAACTCATGAGGATGTTTGCATCAGATTTAGACAGGACACTCATTTACTCAAATAAAGCACTTGCTGATTTTAGGGAGTCAGGAGAAGGTCTAATAAGTGCAGAGCGTAAAGATGGCAGGGAAATTGCCTTTATGACAGACGAAGCTCGGCAATTACTGAAAGCGGTATCTGCTCAAATGCTCTTTGTGCCTGTTACAACGAGAACGTATGAACAATATAAGCGTATTTTTATTTTTCAGGATGACGTTAACATTCCGTACACTGTTACATCCAATGGCGCAAATATCCATTATCATGGAAAAGCTCTCAAAGAATGGTCGGATAGAGTTCGAAAGCGGCTGAAGGCAGAGTGTGCTTTGCTTGAGGAAATGATGGACAAATCAAAAAGCCTGGAACTGAATGGGAAAATAAAAATGGCGGAAAATCTTTTCTTTTATTATATTCTTGAAGAGAAACTGACAGATGCGGCCAAAAAAACAATTGCTGATCTGGCGGAATCCTTTGGATGGAGAATATCTCATCAGGGCAGAAAGCTGTATTTTATGCCAAATCCCATCTGTAAGGGAGAGGCTGTGAAGTTTATACAGGAACGGGAAGGTGTAAGTATGGTATATGGAGCAGGAGACTCCATGCTTGACCATGACTTTTTAAAGTATTGCGACTATGCATACGTCCCAGCCCATGGTGAACTGGCTGCTGAGAAGCCCATCTCATCTCCTTACTTGATTTCTGCAAATATAGGGACCGCGGCAGGGGAAGAAATTTTAAATAATATTTTAAAAAGTATCAAAGAAAGAGTTTAGTCCGGCTGGTCCCTCAGCCATTTTTTTAAAACGATAAATAAACAGACGCAAAAGGTATAGCTCCCTGAAAAGATTAAACTGCTGATGGAAATAGACTGGTTATGGGCAAAAGAGAAGACGGCAAGAATTATTGACAAGAAAAAGATGTCTATAAAAACAAAGGAACTTGAACATAAAGTATCCCTGATTATATCGAGATCATGCTCAATCCCACGATATCTTACTCTTCGAAAAAGCAGCCTCATACTGTTTCACCTTCCTCTTACAGAGTACTCCACTTTATGCGGGGACAGGGATAAAGGTGAAAAAGTCCTTTAGAGGCGGATCAGTTATGAAAAAAATAATGCTGAAATGAAACTTTCTTCCTGTTAATTCGTAAAGAAAGTAAACCATTTTAGAAATAGGTTCTAATCCTATGATATGATAGTAATAAGTTTACATAATAGCCCCGTGCCATTATCCGGGATCTGAAGCGCAATTTTTGAATGAAATGATAAGAATGCATCTTTCGCTCATAGAGGGAAGGGATAATAATTGAACTTGTCGTACAGTCAAATTAAAACTCACATTTTAGAGGTTACATATGAGAACTGGAGCTCTCAGTTAAAAAAGCTTAATTATGAACGTGAAAGTTACAGAGAGGAACAGCAAACGCTGCATGTTGGCCAAATTGTTGCCAGGTTTCTTGGAGTTCCTCCCGATGAAGATGAATATTATAATCGTCTTTTTGATCTAATTCACACTGAGAATTCCGGGCTTCTCCTCCTCAGTGAAGAACATCTGGATAAAACCATTAATAACCAGCAGTTCCAGGCGATACAAAAAGTCCTGAATATTAACCGGGAACAGAATTTATCCATAAACCGATTTGCTGCTTTTCTGGATGGCGAACAGCTGCTGCTTAAATCTTCCTCTCCTTCTATGCACAGGAAAATAAGGGAAGCGATGATCAGTATGCTGAACCTTTTTTCTGAAAAGGAAGCAGGCGGTTTAAAAAACCAGGATATAAGAAGAGTGCTTGTAGATGTGATTAAGTGGTCTGCTAATCATTTAGACACAGAACTTAAAGATATTGACCCGAAATTGGGTATGCCGAAAGTTCTGTGGTACGGTAATGGGAAAAAGAGCCATTATTATTTTTTGAATTACTTATATCAAATGGGATGCGATATTCTTTATTTTTCCCCTTCAGGTGAAGACCTTTTTGCAGAGATGGGCCCGGAAGTTCAGGATTCTTTTGTACATCATTATCCTGAAAAGAAAAAGCCGGAACCCTTCCCGCAGGAAAAAAGGAGAAGGAGTGCTACAGTTGCCTATAGAGCATCCAGGGAAATAGAGACCATTCTTAACCATGAGGGTTCAGGCCTTTATAAACCATGGCAGCTCAGGGAGTATATTCCTTCCTCTGTGACCTTAAAAACCACTTATGATGAACTTTTTATTTTAATAAAAGAGAAAGCCATGATCCGCCCAAACTTCGAGGTGAAAGATGGCAGGGTCATGATACCATCCATTTTTTCAAAGATTCAGGGAGTAAGCAGGAACCGCAAGGAATACTGGGATCGCATTCAAACGATCAGCCAATATGAAGAAAGTCTGCTGATAAGAAGATTTCCCTTTACAAACAGTGTCAATAATGATTTTCGGTTCCATTACCGCAATGCACTGGATAGAGAAGGGAAGCTTGACCCTGAAAAAATCATTTCAGGGCATTATTGGAGGTATCAGCAGCTTCCTGGCGGCCTTCAAAATGGGATTGCAAAGGCCATTAGGAATATGTGTGCACGTCCGCGCTTAAAGCCGCTGCCGGGAGAATCGGAAGAAGAATTGAAAATTTATCTCTTCAGCCAAAGCCTGCAAATCCCTCCAAGTATCCTGAAATTGATGCAGCAATTCGATTATTCTCAGGAAGTCCCTAAGATCATTCTGTACAACAACGAGCTGAACGGGACGATGGTAAGAACAGATGCTGCACTCCTATTGCTGCTTAATCAGTTTGGCATAGACATTGTATTGTATAACCCGCCGGGCCATAATGACATTGAAAACTTTATTGAGGAAGATTTATATGATGTTCATTGGCTCGAAGATGTTGTTTTTGAACAGGAATTTAAGGAACCATCCTTTCTAAAAAAGGTTCTATTTCAAGGATTATTAAAAAATTTAAAGGGTGATTGAAAATGAATCCGACCAAATCAACAGATATAAATTTAACTGCCCAGCTGCAGGATGATAAATTATCTGAAAATAAGGTATCAGAAATTAAGCTTGCTTTAAGGCAGGAGCCTGAGGTGCAAAACCTGGCCAGGTCCATTGATGAGAAGGACCAAATTCAAATACTTGAATTCGGCAAAGAGCCTGCTGTACAGATTTCCCGTTTCTCTGACCAGATATTGAATAACATGAGAACTACGAAGGTTGAAGATTCAGGTGAACTTTTAAAGCAGCTCGGCAGAATTATGGACAAATTTGACAAGAAGGATTTTGAGCAGGGGCCAAAAGGCATTTTTGGCAAGCTTTTCAAGCGCGGAGAAAAAATGATTGAAAAGCTTTTCGGAAAATATCAGACAATGGGTTCGGAAATTGATAAAGTGTATGTTGAAATCTCCAAATACCAAAGTGAAATGGTCGATTCCACAACCATGCTTGAACAAATGTATGAGCAAAACTACCAGTACTATCTGACACTCGAAAAATATGCTGTTGCAGGACAAATGAAAGCCGATGATTTAAAAGCCAATCAGCTTCCCCAGCTGGAAGCGCGGGCAGCTCAGGGGGATCAAATGGCTTCAATGCAGCTTGATACATTAAGAAATGCCATCGATTTACTGGAGCAAAGAGTGTATGATCTTGAAATGGCTAAAATGGTTGCTCTTCAGACAGCACCGCAAATCCGGCTGCTTCAGAGAGGTAATACTAAGCTGATCGGCAAAATCAATTCTGCATTTGTAACCACCATCCCAATCTTTAAAAACGGTCTGATTCAGGCAGTTGCAGCCAAAAGGCAAAAGCTTGTTGCTGATTCTATGAGCGAGCTGGACAGACGGACAAATGAAATGCTGGTGCGCAATGCACAGAATATTTCAAACCAAAGTGCCGACATTGCAAGATTGGCAGGCGGTCCAAGCATTAAGATTGAAACGATTGAGGAATCCTGGAATATCATCATGAAAGGTATGCAGGAGACAAAATCAATAGAAGAAGAAAACAAGCGTCTGCGTGAAGAAGGAACCAGGAGACTGGAACATCTGCAGGACAATTTTAAAAAAATGAAGCAGCAGGGTTAGGCAGCTGATCATTTTTAAATAAAATATTTATAATAATGAGGTGGAATTGATATGGCAATAAATCTTCAAAAAGGCCAGCGTGTCGACTTAACTAAAGGAAATCCGGGATTATCAAAAATTATGGTAGGATTAGGCTGGGATCCAGTACAAAAAAGCGGGGGCGGCGGTCTCCTTGGATCTTTATTCGGCGGGGGCGGCGGAGCAAATATCGACTGTGATGCTTCTGTTATCATGCTTGGTGAAAATGGGAAACTTAAGAGCAATAAAGATGTCATTTATTTCGGCAACTTAAAAAGCAGTGATGGAAGTGTCCAGCATACTGGGGATAATCTGACAGGTGCGGGAGATGGAGACGACGAGCAGGTGCTGATTGATTTAAGCAGAGTGCCTGCACACATTCACAAAATGGTATTCGTTGTAAACATTTATGACAGCGTTAAAAGAAAACAGCATTTCGGTATGATCCAAAATGCATTCATCAGAGTGGTAAACTCCGGCAACAATCAGGAACTGATTCATTACAATCTGACAGACAACTACAGCGGCAGTACCAGCTTAATAGTTGGAGAGATTTATCGACATGGAAGCGATTGGAAGTTCGCTGCAATAGGCACTGGAACAGCTTCACCAGGCCTGTCAGACGTTGTACGTTCATATTCTTAATAAAGATTAAGCTTGGCAGGGACCCGAACCAACTCGGGTCCTTTTTGAATTTTCATTTAATTTTCCCATCATTTGTTTCCTTCTAAACCTCCCTTCATATGTTATAATTTTAATAGATTATCAGAACGGTTAAAGATTTTTTCTCCATTCAGGCAGTTCCGCAGCTTATAAACTTCAAATAGCTCTATTGCCCGCAAATTATACAACATAGATTAGCAGAAGGGGCTTTTAACATGCGTAAAATGGCACTTACATTAACAATAATGATCGTTTCCCTTGCGCTGCTTGGGAATTCTCAGGCTGCCATGGGCGGCATGAAATTAAAGGATTACCCTCACTCCTCCCAGCTTAAAGAGTTTCTCAGTTTGAAATCTCCCCGCCAGCTTGGTGAGATCTTCATTGTGCCTCTTGAACCTTTTGATGAGAAAGAGGCTGCAGAAATGATTTCCAGGGTGGATCATCTGCCCGCATCCCTGCTCTCCAAAATTGAGGATGAAGATATCAGGGTGAAATTATTCGTCGGAAAACTTACGGATAATCCTACAGCCCAGCATCTCGAAGGGGTAATCCCCCGCGGCTATACGGGGAATACCACCTGGGATGATGTCCCTGGGATTGGCGGGTCAAAAACAGTCCTTGTGAAAATAGGCTTCAGTGAGAGAGGAAAAGGTCATGGATCCGTTAATCTGGAGCTTCATGAACTTGCCCATTCTGTGGATCGTTATGTTTACAATGGCATTCGATTTAATCAGAAGTTTCTTTCTGTATGGAAAGCTGAAAAAGCAAAATTGTTCCCGGGCCAGAATTATCTTCTTTCCTTCCCTGAAGAATATTTTGCTGAGGCTTTTGCCATGTACTTTGCAGAAGGGGAATCAAGGGAGTTATTAAGAGAAAATGCTCCGAAAACCTATGATTTTATAAAAGATTTAAACTGATTTTACCTGTGAAATGAACGGAAATTGTGTACAATAGCAATGAGTATATAAAAAAGGTTGGGTTGAAATGAAACAATATTTGGATCTTTGCAGGCATGTTCTGGAAAATGGCACTAAAAAAGAGGACCGTACAGGCACAGGTACAATAAGTACGTTCGGGTATCAGATGCGCTTTAACTTGCAGGAGGGCTTCCCGCTTGTTACTACTAAGAAATTGCATCTGAAATCTATTATCCACGAGCTCTTATGGTTTTTAAATGGAGATACCAATGTAAAATACCTTCAGGAAAATGGTGTTCGGATATGGAATGAGTGGGCAGACGAAGAAGGGAATCTCGGGCCTGTTTATGGACATCAGTGGAGATCCTGGACTGGTGCTGATGGAAACACAGTTGATCAGATTTCCAGCTTGATTGAACAAATAAAGACAAATCCTGATTCCCGCCGTCTGATTGTAAATGCGTGGAATGTCGGGGAAATTGAAAAGATGGCTTTACCGCCTTGCCACTGCATGTTCCAGTTTTACGCTGCAGATGGAAAGTTATCCTGCCAGCTCTATCAGAGATCTGCAGATGTCTTTCTCGGCGTGCCGTTTAATATTGCTTCCTATGCTTTATTGACTATGATGGTTGCGCAGGTATGCGATCTGGAGCCTGGTGAATTTGTCCATACTTTCGGTGATGTTCATATTTACCAGAATCATCTTGAACAGGTAAACCTTCAGCTGAGCCGTGAGCCCCGAAAGCTTCCAAAAATGAAGATTAATCCTGAGGTGAAAGATATTTTCAGCTTTAAGTTTGATGATTTCCAGCTTGAAGACTATGATCCGCACCCTCATATTAAAGGAGTTGTGAGTGTATGATTTCTTTAATGTGGGCAATGGATGAGAATCGTGTGATCGGCAGGGACAATAAACTTCCCTGGCATTTGCCGGAGGATTTAAAATTTTTCAAGAGAACTACAATGGGGCATCCGATCGCCATGGGACGCAAAACTTGGGATTCAATCGGGAGACCTCTGCCCGGAAGAGAAAATATTGTTATAACCCGGAATACGTCCTTCTCCTGCGAAGGATGCACTGTAGTTAATACAATTGAAGAACTGTTGAAGTACAGCGGTGAGAAGGAAGATGAAATTTTTGTCATTGGCGGTGCAGAGATTTTTAAAGCCATTCTTCCTGCAGCTGATCGTCTATATCTGACTATGATTTATGACCAGTTTCAAGGGGATACCTACTTTCCTGAATTGGATATGTCAGAATGGGAACTCCTTTCAAGGGAGAAGGGTACAAGGGATGAGAAAAATCCGTATGATTTTGAATTCCTTATCTATAAAAGAAAATAACCTTTAAAGCAGTCCGCACTTGCGGGCTGCTTTTTTGACCAATTAAACTGCTGACATATAGTAAGAGGGAAATGATTATTATATTATATAATGTAAACCATCCCAACACACGGAGGTATGTATGCTTCGATTAATAACCTTTTTTCTTTATACGGGAGGATATTTACTTTATAGCCTTCCTGCACTATCACGGATGAGAAACCTGAATTCAACTTACCCTGTTGAGGAACGCGACCGAATCATCCATAATGTGCCACAAAAGTGGTCTAGGACAGTATTGAAAATATCAGGCTCCCAAGTGAAAATTACAGGGCAGGAGTTCATTCCGGAAGGGCCGGTCGTCATTGTTTGCAACCATGAAGGGGATTTTGATATTCCAGCCCTTCTGGCAACTATTAATAAACCTTTTGGTTTTATATCGAAAGTTGAAGTGAGGAAAGCACCCATCATTTCTTCATGGATGAAAGTCATGAACTGTGTCTTTATTGATCGCAGCAATCGCACCAGTGCCATCAATTCTTTAAAGAATGCTGCGATGCTTTTAAAAAAGGGGCATACACTCCTGATTTTTCCGGAAGGAACGAGAAGCAGGGGAGGACAGGTAGCGCCTTTTAAATTAGGCGGATTCAGGCTTGCACAGGATGCAGGTGTTCCAATTGTGCCAATATCCATTAAAGGGACAGCAGATGCCTTTGAAAAGAATGGCAGAGTAATAAAGCCGGCTAAAATAGAAATCAGAGTGTGCAGGCCTGTGAATGCCAAGCTCGTTAAAGAGATGGATGCAAGGTTCCTCGCACAGGAAGTAAGAGCAATAATCTGCAGCAGTCTTTCGGACAGAAAAATCGCTTCATAAGAAGAAGGCCCCGTTTAGTCAGGGCCTTTTTAGCCGGTAAGTTAAAAATTCGGATCCACTAAATAATCTGTGAGCTTCTGAATCATTCCGTGATATTCTCCGGGATCACAAAACTCTTCTGCGGTAAAGTTAGCTTTCACCCACTCTATTAATTCATCTGCACTGTTGAAGTACTCTCCACTCGTATCGCTCTTCCGAATCATATACCTTCCGTTATCTTCATCCACTGTAACCTCCACAGGCAAAGCGCTATCCAGACTGCATAAAGAAAACTCCATTCTTGCACCCCTTTGAGTTATAAAAATAACGTTTGCTTATTATATGTCAGATTGATCCGTTTCTACCCATAAAATAATTGGAAAAATGTAAATTTTATAAAAACCGGATTGAAATCATGATTTGTCATGGTATAATGTACAAATTAATAACTTGTAAAGAAGAGGGTGGCAAAATGGAACAGAAAGTAATGACAAAAAAATGGGTGCAGTTGGAAGATATTTTGATTGCATACCAGCAGCTAAAGGATATTGTTGCCCATACACCTTTACAGAAAAATGAACGCCTGTCAGAGAAGTATGAGTGCAATGTTTATTTAAAAAGAGAAGACCTTCAGCATGTCCGCTCATTTAAATTAAGAGGCGCCTACTATAAAGTGAAATCATTAACTGAAGCGGAGCTTGAAAATGGGGTTGTCTGTGCAAGTGCAGGGAATCATGCACAGGGAGTTGCCTATGCATGCAGACACCTTGGAGTTCAGGGGAAGATCTTCATGCCGGCGACTACACCGAGACAGAAGGTGAGTCAGGTAGAGCTTTTTGGGAGAGATTCAGTGGAGATCATCCTTGTAGGTGACACTTTTGATGATTCCTATCACGAAGCTCATAAGTGTGCAACGGAAGAGGGCAGGGCTTTCATTCATCCATTTGATGATGAAATGGTGATTGCAGGACAGGGAACAGTAGCAGTTGAGATGCTTAACGATTGTGAAGAACAAGTGGATTTTGTTATTGCAAGCATTGGCGGAGGCGGATTGATGGCCGGACTCAGCACTTACATAAAAAGCATCTCGCCGGGAACGCAGATGATTGGAGTTGAACCTGAAGGAGCACCCTCTATGAGCGAAGCCATCAGGGTACAAACAGTGGCACCCCTTGGGGAAATTGATAAGTTTGTAGATGGGGCGGCAGTAAAATGTGTAGGTGAAAAAACCTTTGACATCTGCAATGAGCTTATTGATGATATTTTCATGGTTCCTGAAGGGAAGGTATGCACGACAATCCTTGAACTATATAACGAGCATGCGATTGTGGCAGAGCCTGCCGGAGCCTTGCCGATTGCTGCATTGGATATGTGCAGGGATCAAATTAAGGGAAAGAATGTTGTTTGTGTGATCAGCGGCGGCAATAATGATATAGGACGCATGCAGGAAATTAAAGAACGTTCCCTGCTTTATGAAGGACTGCTTTACCATTTCATAGTGAATTTTCCACAAAGGGCTGGGGCATTAAGAGAGTTCCTTGACGAAGTGCTTGGCCCGACGGACGATATTACACGTTTTGAATATACGAAAAAAAATAATAAAGAAAATGGTCCGGCCCTAGTAGGAATTGAGCTGAAGCATAGGGAGGACTACAGCGACCTTATTGTGAGAATGAATAAAAAGGGATTTTCTTACAAAGAGATAAACAAAGACAGCAACCTTTTTCATCTGCTTGTATAATTCCAGGATGACTGGCAGATCCATATTAAAGATATGTGACTGAAATATGAATTTTTATGATATCTGTGACATTTCCTTTAAAAAGTACTATAATCGTATTAGATTCCAAAGGGAAGTAATTTAAAGGAGATGTGAATATGCTTTCAAATATCGGTGTTCCAGGATTAATTTTAATCCTTGTTTTGGCGTTAATCATATTTGGTCCAAAAAAATTGCCGGAAATTGGCCGGGCTTTTGGTGAAACACTAAGAGAATTTAAAAAATCTACCAGAGACCTGACAAGTGACGTGATGGATGAACTTGAACAGGATACTAAGAAAAAAACGGTTAAATAAGGTGTAAGGATATACTCTTGCACCTTTTTGTTTTGGCTATAAAAAACTGGCTGGGCCAAAGCCCGGCTTTTTATAAAATGACCAGGAGATTTGTATGGAAGAAAAAGAATTAAATTTAGTCGAACATCTGGATGAATTAAGAAAAAGACTCATCATTACGGCATCAGCATTTATCCTTTTTTTTATTGCAGGTTTCGTGTTTGTGGAGGATATATATAAGTGGCTGGTAAGAGACCTGGACGTTAAATTGATCGTTCTGGGCCCAAGTGATATTATCTGGGTTTATTTTATGCTTGCTACAGTTATTGCTGTTGCAGGGACGATACCTGTTTTGGCAATACAGATTTGGCTGTTTGTCAAGCCTGCCCTGACAGCTGCTGAGCGGAAGATTTCTCTTTCTTATGTCCCTGCATTGTTTATTCTGTTTATTACAGGCCTTTGCTTTGGATATTTTGTCATTTTTCCAACCGTATTAAGCTTTCTTGTGGAGCTTGGGGGAGAAATGTTTGAGGCCAATTTTACTGCGGATAAATATTTTCGCTTTGTCATGAATATGACTTTGCCTTTTGGAGTTTTATTTGAGCTCCCTGTCGTCATCATGTTCCTGACTTCGCTTGGGATCCTTAATCCGTATGTCCTTACAAAAATCAGGAAGTATGCTTATTTTGTTCTTGTTGTAATTTCGGTCATTATATCACCACCAGACTTTATGTCTGATATTCTTGTAACCATTCCTTTGCTGCTGCTTTATGAGATAAGCATCAACTTATCAAAAATTGTCTATAAAAGAAAGCTGAAAAAGCAGGAGAGTTCAGGAGAGGCCTCTTCTTAATATTTACCGAGTTGATTGTAGCGGAGGCTGCATTCCTCCCCTCGGAAAGCAAATGCCTGGAGCAGAAATCAACGGGCAGAATACTCAAACAAAAATAACAATCATTTAGAAGAGAACCAAACGAAATAGCATCATAAAAAAATTAATGAGATAGCAGAATCAGACACATTTCGAGCTTTAATTGGGGTATAATATAAACAAACGGGTGAAAAAGAGGATTGATATTTTGCTATTTAAAAGCCTAGAGTTCAAAAATGATGTTGGACAGAAGGTAAAAATTACTGAAATTCCTGTGTTGGCAAAAGATAGCCCTTATTATTTTATGATCCAAGTCCGTTTGAAAACCTTTATTGCGGCCACTAACGCCAATAAAAGGACTTTAAAGAATCATTCCTTTAGGGAATATTTAAAAAGAGTCCTGAAATGGCCGGTCTATGAAGAGATTTTTAAGGCTCCTGAATTGAAAAATAACGCTTAACAACATTGATGCCGGCAGTAAGCCGGTATTTTTTTGTCTGCTTGAGGAGAACCAAGAAACCTTTATATTTATTGCTTTATTTGTATTTTGCTAAAATGTATAATATGAACTAATTGTAAATGCAGGGAAGTGAAGGCATAATGGCTAAGATAAAAATTGTTACTGATTCAACTGCGGATCTATCAGGAGAATTGATTGAAGAATTCGATATTGAAGTTGTTCCTCTATCCATTCACATTGAAGGAGATACATATTTGGATCGGGTAAATATTACTCCGGCTGAATTCATGAAAAAGATGAAAGAATCTGACGAACTGCCAAAAAGCTCACAGCCTCCAGCGGGAGTCTTCGCAGAGGTGTATGACAAATTTGGCGACCAGGGCTATGAAATTCTTTCCATCCATATGACCGGAGGAATGAGCGGAACTGTCCAATCAGCTGAAAGTGCGGCAGCTATGTCACATGCAAATGTTACAGTAGTAGATTCAAGGTATATCTCCAAAGCACTGGCTTTCCAGGTAATAGAGGCAGCAAAAATGGCCAGGGAAGGAAAAGCTGTTCAGGAAATTGTCAACCGCCTGGAAACGGTTCGTGCTAACACTAAATTGTTTGTTGTAGTAGATACTTTGGAAAATCTCGTTAAAGGCGGGAGAATCGGCAAAGGCAAAGCCATGATTGGATCTTTGCTGAATATTAAACCTATTGCATCGCTCGAAGGCGGGGTTTACACACCTGTTGCTAAAGTAAGAAGCCATACTCAGGTTGCCAAGTATCTGGCCAGGCAATTTGCCGGGGATATAAAAGGGAAAACCATTAAGGGGATAGGCCTGGTGCATGCAGAAGGCCTTGAGCTGGCTTCTAAACTGAGAACAATGATCGAAGAGCTGGATATAAGTGCAGAGATTGAAGTAGAAGACACAACTCCAATTATTAGTACACATACAGGACCAGGTGCAATTGGGTTTATGTATCATCTGGAAGATAAATAAAAAGGACGCATAGCTAACCGAGCTATGCGTTTTTTTGCGGAGTTAATTTTTTGGCATCCGCAGCTGGCAATAATTAAATTTAAAACTTCTAGACTAATTGAAAATATTTGCCATTCTCAATTATCCCCGGAATAAAATGAATTATGGGGGTGTAAGTTTGAAGAGAAAAAATGTATTGCTTTTTAGTGACTTTGGAATTGACGATTTTGTTGCAGTTATATTTGCTTTTTTCTCAGAGGATATCAATATCGTAGGGATTGTTGCTGATTATGGGAATGTTTCCAGGGAAGATGCCGTCCGAAATGCAGCTTACCTTAGTGAATTAACCGGAGAAGATCCTCCTATATTCAGCGGAGCCGTATTGCCTTTAACCGGGGATGTTCCGGTGTTTTATCCGGATGTCCACGGGGTAGAAGGGCTGGGGCCGATTATTCCAGCCCTGGAGAATTCCAATGACATGTTTGAAAACTTTGATGAATTTAAGAAACTGATCGAGAAGTTTGAAAATGATATTTTAATAGTAAATGTTGGGAGACTTTCCTCATTGGCAGCAGCATTTATCCTATATCCTTCACTAATGAATAAAGTTAGTGACTTCTATATTATGGGCGGGGCATTCAATGCTCCAGGCAATGTGACACCAGTGGCTGAGGCAAATTTTTATGGCGACCCGTATGCAGCTAATGTAGTGTTTGCCAATGCACCTAAGAAAATTCATGTCTTTCCTTTGGATGTAACGATGTCTGCAATTGTTACTCCTGCACTTATCGACACTCTAGATGCCTATTATCAGAAAGTGCAAAATAAAGTAGGACTAATCCTTAAGCCGATGGTTGACTATTATTACAATTTTTATAAGCAAGCCTACCCCGGCATAAGCGGAAGTCCCTTGCACGATCTCGTTACATTGTGGGCTTTGCTTGATGGGGCTGACGTACAATATCAGGATGTGCCCGTGAAGATCATTACTGCTAAAGGGGAGGCTTTTGGCCAGAGCATCGGAGACTTTAGAAATTTCCTTTCCAAAGACAAGATGAAATACCCGATCCATCGAATAGCTGTGCAATTTAATTATTCAAATTTCATCAGAACATTTTATGAGATTATGACAAATCATAAAACAGCCCCTTCTTAGGACTTTTTATCTGTACGAATTCCCTTTAATAGAATGAGAGTCTCCTTTTCACAAGTTTGTCATATGTACTTCTTTCTTCTTTCATGAATATTTGCTACAATTAGCATCGTAACTAATAAAAGCAGGTGAATTTATGAGAAAAAGAGTCTTTGCTATAATGGTTTCTGCTATTATGCTTATTGTCCTTTCCGCATGCGGGCAGAGCGGCATAAAAGATGCGTTAAATTGGGAACTGGCCGATTTCACGTATACAAATCAGGACAATAAAGAATTTGGTTTGAAGGATCTTAAAGGCAAGGTTTGGGTAGCGGACTTTATTTTTACCAATTGCGAAGATGTATGTATGCCCATGACAGCTAATATGAAAAAGCTTCAGGATTTAGCTGAGAAGAAAGGCATTAAAAATATTGAATTTGTTTCATTCAGTGTGGACCCAAAAGTTGACACACCTGAAGTTTTAAAGGAATTTGCATCTACATACAATGCGGATTTCAGCAATTGGCATTTTCTAACCGGGTATGAACAGGAAGAAATTGAAAAATATGCTATGGAGTACTTTAAAGCCATTGTGAAAAAGCCGCAAACCGGTGATCAGGTTATCCATGGAACAGATTTTTATCTTGTAGACCAGAATGGAAAAGTAATGAAATATTATACTGGCCTTAATGAAATTCCATTAGATGAAATTATTAATGATATTAAAGCATTGCAATAGACCTTGTACGAGGTCTATTTTTCTTTTTCCATGCTGCTGCAGGGAAAATGCTGATTCTTTTTATATTTAAGCTACATGTTATAATATGAATGAGAAAAATGGGCAGGTGATAGTATGATAAAAAAATTCACCTTCATCTTTTTGATTATGCTGCTTCTCGCCTCCTGCAGTTCTGTTAACCATAGTGATTTAATTCATTCTGAAAAAGAAACCCGCCTGGCAGTTAAAAAAGAAATACCTGTGGATTTCTTTCCCCGAAACCTTACTGTTGCTGCAGTAGGGGACTCTTTAACACAGGGGGTTGGAGACAGTACTGAACGTGGAGGTTACGTACCTTATCTTGAAATGTCACTGGAAAAAGACAAAAGTGTTCAAGACGCTGTTTTTTATAATTTCGGTGTTAAAGGCAATCGTTCCGATCAATTATTGAAAAAGCTGGAGACAGATGAAGTAAAAGATGTTGTGAAGAATGCAGACGCGGTGATTATAACCATTGGCGGCAATGACGTTATGAAAGTGGTCCGTGATAATTTTTCAAACCTGAAGCTGAGGGCCTTTGCCAAGGAAAAAAAAATCTATAAACAAAATCTCACTGAGGTTTTAGAGTCAATAAAAGAGGTAAACCCAGATAGTAAAATAATTTTAATAGGATTATATAATCCCTTTTTAAAATGGTTTTCAGAAATAACGGAAATTAATTCCATCCTTGGAGATTGGAATGATACAAGCCAGGATATTCTGAAAAATTATCCAGGGACTTATTTTGTTGAAATAGCTGATATATTTGAAAATACCGATGATAACCTTTTATATACTGACTATTTTCATCCAAATGATAAAGGATATGAATTAATAGCTGGCCGGGTCCATCAAATCCTTACAGAGGAAGTGCTGAAAGATATTCCATATAAAAGGAAAGCCGAAAGAAATGGAGAGAAGCTGATTGAAAGATAGAAAATGGAAAAAGCTATTTATTGGTCTGCTGGCCATTAATGCACTTGTTTTGGCTGCGCTGTTTATTATTATCAGTATGCCGGCAGATGATGAAGACTACACAGCAGTTACCCTGAATAGTGATAATTACGTTCCTTTTAATATAAAAGCAAATAAAGAGGATTTGAATAGAGTCATTAACCACTATCTTGAAAAAGAAGGACTGACAGGAGCAATAGATTACAAGGTCCTTCTAAATGATGAAGTGGATTTATATGGCACAATCCCTTTCTTCAGCCAGGATTTGCAGATGAAACTGTCATTTGAACCTGAGGCTTTGGAGAATGGGGATGTTGTACTCCAGCAAAAGTCTATATCTGTCGGGCAGCTGAATCTTCCTGTTTCACATGTTCTGAAGCTGGTAAAAGACCGCTACAAACTTCCGGAAGGTGTTACCATTCAGCCTAAGAAAGAAAGAATTTATGTGTCACTGCAGGAAATGAAACTGAAGAGTGATGTGAAAGTAAAAGTGGATGAGTTCAATTTAAAGCAGGATGATATTCGTTTTACCCTTCTTGTGCCCGTGAATTGAGAAAAAGGGAACCCTTCACAGCTTTGGAGGGGTTCCTTTTTTGTTTCGGGCCAGCATCAGGCGAACCGTGGAATAGCCGTATTTTAGCCTGCTTTCCGTTACGAGCAGCAGAAGGCACCTGGTTATTTGTACGCATCATTTGAAAAGCCTGATTAAGGCAAAGTAAATATTTTTGGTAATAAGCAATATGCTGTACTGGATCAATGTATTTAAAATACTGTGCCATTGGGTCATACTTTGCCGCTTTTAGTAAGTACCAATGATGGTCTCTCCCAATAGGCATAACTTTCCCTCCTAAACAGCTTAAATAACTTATGCTCATCTCCGGTCGAATGACACATTGAGAATAATAGGGCTTTACTTCTGGTGCAATATTCCATATAATATAAACAAATAAACGAAAGCGGGTGATGTGCTATGACAAGAGAACTTTATGCTAATACGCTCATTGTAAATAATTCAGGCACAGCCCAAATGGAATTCGTTTAATCGAGCGGACCAGTTTGTTTTTTTTCTGCTTATTGAACTTTGCATGATCAAACCATGGGCTGATTGCCTATGGTTTTTTGTATGTAAAAAAAATTTCAAAAAGCATGGAGGAACAAACATTGAAAATTAATAAACTTGGGTTTAATGCCTTTTTTAAAGAAGCTTTTTCAGCGTATGAAAATAAAGAATATCAGATAGGCCGGGTGGCATTAGAGCATAAAAGAATGTATCGTGTATGGACAGATAACGGAGAAATCCTCTGTGAAGTATCAGGGAAATTTTCTTTCGATGCCTCTTCAAGGGAGGATTATCCTGCTGTAGGTGATTGGGTTGTCATCAAAGAAAGAGCAAATGAACAGCGGGGGACAATTCATGCTGTCCTTCCTAGAAAAAGCAAGTTTTCAAGAAAGACAGCAGGGTTGAATACGGAAGAGCAAATTGTAGCTGCAAATGTAGACACTATTTTCCTGGTTAATTCTCTTAATGAGGATCTAAACTTAAGGAGAATAGAACGTTATTTGCTTTTAACATGGGAAAGCGGGGCAGCTCCTGTCATTGTTCTTACCAAAGCTGACCTATGTGAGAATCTGGAGGAAAAGCTTGCGGAAGTGGCCACCGTTGCCATGGGTGTTCCTGTGATCACAGTCAGTGTGATGGAAGAGAAGGGAATAGACCTGCTTAAACCGTTTTTAGAGCCTGGAAGAACAATCGCATTGCTAGGCTCTTCAGGTGTTGGGAAGTCCACACTGACAAATTACCTTCTTGGCGAGGAAAAGCAAAAGGTACAGGATATCCGAATTAGTGATGACAAAGGAAAGCATACAACTACTCACAGGGAACTCATCCTTCTTCCAGATGGTGCTATTCTAATTGATACTCCAGGAATGAGAGAGCTTCAGCTGTGGGAAAGCGAAAGCGGACTTTCAGAAAGCTTTACAGACATTGAACAAGCGGCAGAAAATTGCAGATTCAGGGACTGTACACATGAAAATGAGCCGGGATGTGCCGTGCGCAGGCAAATAGAAGAAGGCGGCATATCAGGGGCACGTCTTAACAGCTATAAGAAGCTTCTTAAGGAACTCGCCTATCTGGATAGAAAGCAGGATAAACGCGCACAATCAGAAGAACGTAAACGCTGGAAAAAAATAAGTGCTGGAGCACGGAGTAAAAGAATTTAAAGATTCAGAAACCTCTTCTGTGAAGGGGTTTCTTTTGCATATAATGAATCTTTTCATTAATCTTATGTATATAGCTTTAAATCATCTTTTTAAGGGAAAAAGTAAAGAATAGAAAAGAATAGAAAAGTGCCGGAAAGAGGTGGAGCAGAGTGACAGAAAAACAATACGAAAAGGCAACCTTTGCAGGAGGCTGCTTTTGGTGCATGGTAAAGCCTTTCGATGAACAGCCTGGAATAAAAGAAGTACTATCCGGATATACCGGAGGGCATGTAGAGAATCCGACTTACCAGCAAGTCTGTTCGGAATCGACTGGCCATTATGAAGCGGTTCAAATTACATTTGACCCTGTGGTCTTCCCATATGAGAAGCTGCTTGATTTGTATTGGCAGCAGATTGACCCAACAGATGAAGGCGGGCAGTTCTATGATCGCGGCCAATCCTATCAGACTGCGATTTTCTATCACAATGAGAAACAAAAGCAGTTGGCAGAAGAATCAAAACAAAAGCTCGAAGAAACCGGTCCATTTAAAAAACCGATAGTTACGAGGATATTGCCTGCTTCAGACTTTTATCCCGCGGAAGATTATCATCAGCATTATTACAAAAAAAACCCGGAAAGATACGATGCCTATCAAACCGGCTCTGGAAGAAAGGCATTTATTAAGAACCATTGGGGTGAAAAATAATGGCGAAAAATAGAGAAGATTTAAAGCAGAAACTTAATCCCATGCAATATGAAGTAACTCAGAATAATGGCACAGAGCCGCCTTTCCGCAATGAATATTGGAATGAATTTAAAGACGGCATTTATGTCGATGTCGTTTCCGGCAAGCCACTCTTCAGCTCAAAAGACAAATATGACGCAGGGTGCGGATGGCCAAGCTTTACTAAACCCATTCAGGATGAAGAAGTTGTGGAAAAAGAAGACCGCAGTCACTTTATGGTCAGAACGGAAGTGAGAAGCAAATCAGCCGATTCCCATCTTGGTCATGTATTTGATGATGGTCCGGGTCCCGAGGGACTCCGATATTGCATCAATTCTGCTGCACTCAGGTTTATTCCTAAGGAAAAACTCGAGGAAGAAGGCTATAAAAAATATCTGAAGCTATTTAATAACGAAAACTAAGAATTGGAAGGTGCTCCTATGTTTAAGAAATTATTTGGCAAAAAGGAAACAGTAAAATCAATTGAGGTTAAGGCTGCTTTAACGGGTACAGCAGTTAATCTGGAAGAGGTGCCTGATCCAGTATTTGCAGAAAGAATGATGGGGGATGGAATTGCAATTGAACCTTCAGAAGGGGTGGTTGTTTCCCCGGTAAATGGAGAAGTAGTTCAAGTGTTCCCTACCAAGCATGCAATTGGCATTCGTGCTGAGAATGGTGCCGAGATTTTGATCCATATTGGCCTTGAAACGGTCTCCATGAAAGGAGAAGGATTCGAGACCCATATTTCCGAGGGTTCAAAGGTCAGTGAAGGTGATAAGCTTGTCACATTTGATTTAGAGCTGGTTAAAGAAAAAGCAAAGAGCACAGTAACGCCAATGATAATCACCAATGGTGACCAGGTCGCTTCTCTTGAGACAAATGCATCAGGAGCCGTAACAAGAGGTACATCTGCAGTAATGACAGTTACTGCAAAATAATGAGAAAAAGCCGCTTATTATTTAGCGGCTTTTTTCGTGTCATTCATTACGATTGGCGTTAACAGCTCAGATGTTTTTTTCTTTACTGGTCTGCTCTGGTTAGGATGGAGGAAATTTGAATAACGGCATCGTCAGTGCTGTTATTCAGTGATTTTTCGTTTGTTACAATAAATTTCACTAAATGCTGTCCGTCTTCGAGATCACTGGCAATATATTGATATCTTTCTTTAGTCAGCGGCCACCAGGAGGATAAGGATGTAATATACACATCATCTATGAAAACATCCATCATCCCGCCTTTTTCGCTTCGAATCATATCAACCCCAAGGAAAGGGCCAGTAAATTGATATTCAAGACTGTCACCCGCCTTGCGGCTTTCCCAAATGCCGTCTTTGTGAATAAATGATCCGTAAATATCTGTGACATGTGGGATGGATGCTATTTCGATGTCCGTATTTTCATGTATCGGAGCAGAAAGCTCTGCAATTTCTGCATGACTGCCGGCTAACTCGCTTATTTTCTTTATCAAAGTATCTGCATATATTTTATAGCCGTCATCATTTGGATGGACCAGATCCTTTGTCAGTTCCTCTGCAGGTAATCCCGATTGTTCAAAAGGCTTTCTCATATCAATATTTTTTGCGCCATAATGGTTGGAAATATGAGAAATCGCCTGAGCGAACGCATTATTATCAAGCGGGTTTTCTGTAATAGTTATGATCTCAGTATCAGGGTAGAGCTGTTTCGTTTTCCGGATAAGCCCTTCATAGAAATATGAAAATTGCTTATCATCCATATATTTGCGGTCATTCTCCCCGAATACGATAAAAGTTAAATCAATTTCCCCTAAATGTTCGGATTGCTGCAGCTTGTATAAACCCTCGAAGGCAGTGGCACCACTTTGGACGATGGAATGTCTTTTGGCTTTAATCCCGAAATCACTATGAAGATGTTTCTCAAGCCTTGTAAACCATGCTGATGATTTGGATGTCGCACCTGACCCTCTGCCGATGCTATCCCCGATTATCAGGTAATTGATATTCTCTTTTGACGAAAGCTTTTGATACACGTTAGTGGGGTTTGCCCCTTCAACTTTAGACAGGCTATCAAACAAATGATACAAACCATATATAAAAGTGATGATAAAAAAATATATGCCAATCTTTCTTTTCTTCATTGGTTTGAATCCTCCGCTTCTTTTCTGATTCCCATATAATTATCGTACCCTAATAATGGCTAAGGGGGAAGGTTTTAAAATGGAGTTGGAGCGTTTTTTTATAAAAATAGGCATATGCACATGCGGGTCAAGTTCACCATACATACATTATATTGAAAATGCCCAAGAAATCTTGTTGAGGAGTGATTATTTATGTATAAAGGTGCAGTTGCTGGTGCCGGCTACGACCAATGTTATCCTGGATATGGCTATCCTGTTGCTGGTGCTCAAAGTGGGGGATATGGCGGATTTGCCCTGATCGTCGTATTGTTCATTCTATTAATTATTATCGGAGCATGCTGCTGCGGAAATTGGTAAAATAAATGGAACTTGTGAAGGCTGCTCGTAATGAGCAGCCTTTGTTTTTGGGGCAGAGTGTATTTCGCGAATTTTACATAAATTATTCTAAAGACGAACATTATGTAAATTTATATATTTAATAGTTCGTAAAAATATTGACCTCCACTTCTGTATTTGATATAGTTACCTTTGGTTGATGAAATTAACGAATAATGCGTCTGGAGGAAAAGGACGATGAATACAAATTATGATGTTATTGTTGTCGGTGCTGGGCCGGCTGGAATTTTTACTTGTTATGAATTAACATTGAAGATGCCTGAAGCAAGAATTTTATTAATTGATAAAGGCCATGATATTTATAAAAGAAATTGTCCGATTTTACAGAAAAAGATAGCTAAGTGCCCGCCGGCAGCAGGAAGAAAAGAATTTGCCGGCTGCTTGCCTGCTTGCTCCATCACGAACGGATTTGGCGGAGCAGGGGCTTATTCAGATGGAAAATTCAATATTACTAGTGAGTTTGGCGGCTGGATGACCGATTATCTTCCTGACTCACAAGTTGTAGAATTAATAAAATATGTAGACGAAATTAATTTGAAGCACGGTGCTACTGAAAGCATTACAGATCCAATGACTGATGAAGTGAGGGATATTGAGCGCCGCGGATATGCAGCAGGACTAAAATTGCTTCGTGCGCAGGTTAGACATTTGGGTACCGAGCAGAATCTTGAAATCCTGAAGAGCATATATGAGTATTTGCAAGAAAAAATTGATATGTCCTATAAGACAGAGGTTGAAGATCTCATTACTGAAAAAACCTCCGAAGGCCATCGCATTATGGGTGTTAAGCTTAAGTCCGGAAATGAAATTCATGCTGATAAGGTGGTTGTAGCACCAGGCAGAGATGGATCAGTCTGGCTGGCAAACCTCCTCAAATCACGCCGCCTGAAAATCATCAATAATCAGGTCGATATTGGTGTGCGGGTTGAAACTTCTGATATTGTCATGGAAGAGATCAATAAACACCTTTACGAAGGAAAGTTCACATTTAATACATCTGTCGGTACAAGAGTGCGGACATTCTGCAGCAATCCTTCCGGCCATGTTGTAGTAGAAAACCACTCAGGAATCATGCTTGCGAATGGCCATGCTTACAAAGACCCTAAGCTTGGAAGCACTAATACTAATTTTGCGCTGCTTGTATCCCATACATTCTCTGAACCGTTTGATAAGCCAAATGAATATGCGCATGAAATTTCCAGGCTTGCCAACAGCCTTTCAAGCGGCGGAATCATCGTTCAAAAGTATGGAGATATATTAAAAGGCAGAAGATCTACTGAGAAGAGGATTAAGGAAGGCTTTCTTGAGCCAACGTTAAAGGAAGCGGTCCCTGGCGATCTGGGACTTGTTCTTCCGTATAATACAATGAAAAGCCTGATTGAAATGACTGAGGCTTTAAACCATGTATCTCCAGGCCTTGCATCAGAACATACTTTATTCTATGGGGTGGAGGCGAAATTCTACTCTGCACGTCCGAAATTGAATGACCGTTTCGAAACGGAAATCAGCGGACTTTATGTTGGCGGGGATGGTGCCGGCATTACCAGAGGACTTGCACAGGCAGGTGCCTGCGGTGTCTGGATTGCAAGGGATATTATCGAAAAGGCAAGTAATGCACCAAGAAGAGAACCTGCATTAGTATAAGAGCAGAAGGCCTAGCTGAAAAGCTGGCCTTTTTTTAATATGCTTTTCAATACATACAAACAGTTAGCTCCAAACAATCGTCCATCTGATAAAATGTAAAACAATCTACAAGTCTGAAAGCGAAAGAGGAGAGGACACGATGCTTGCAGAGCGATTGAAGCCCGGTGATGAGATCCGGGTTATTGCACCATCCAGAAGTATGGCCATTATAAAAGGCGAACAATTGCGAAATGCCCAGGAGAGCTGAATCAGCTTGGGTTCACAGTGACATACGGCAAAAACGCACAAGAGCATGATGAGTTCTTCAGTACGTCTATTGAAGAAAGAATTGAAGAGCTGCATGATGCTTTCACTGATCCTAATGTAAAGGGGATTTTGACCGTGATCGGCGGCTATAACGCCAACCAGCTTTTGAATTACATAGACTTTGGGTTAATAAAAAGCAATCCAAAAGTATTTTGCGGATTTAGTGATATCACAGCACTGCAGGGGGCTATTTATAAAAAAACGGGATTGATCACATATTCAGGGCCTCATTTTTCAAGCTTCGGTGTGAAGCATGGGTTTGAGTTCACTTTGGAGTCTTTTATTCATGCAGTCACAAATGAAGCACCATATGAAATTACTGCATCAACGCATTGGAGTGATGATCCATGGTATCTCGACCAGGAAGACAGGCATTTCATCAGAAATAATGGGTATATCGCAATCCAGGAAGGGGATTCAGAAGGCAGATTAATCGGAGGGAATTTATGTACGCTTAACCTGCTGCAAGGGACAGAGTTCATGCCATCTTTAAAGGATTCAATATTATTTATTGAAGATGATGAGGAATCACATGCTCTTACCTTCGATCGGGATCTCCAATCTCTTCTGCATCAGCCTGATGCCCGTGATATTAAAGGAATTCTCATTGGAAGGTTTCAGAAAAATTCTCAAGTGACAGAAGAAGCACTGAAGAAAATTATTGAATCCAAAAAAGAGCTGCAAGGCATTCCTGTAATAGCAAATGTGAACATCGGCCATGTACAGCCTTACGCTACTATTCCAATTGGAGGTAAAGCAGTTATAAAAGCACAGGGTTCTGAAAGTGAAATTTGGATTGAACAGAAATAGGAAAAAATTTTGAGCAGCCGCTAGTGTGCGGCTGCTTTTTTTCAGCGAAAAATAGATTACTCTGTAAAATTCTTTTATGAAAGATTTCTAAAGTGACTTCATACAATTTACTATATTGCCAAATGGTAGAGATATTTGGATTGCAGAATTGAAGATTTGCTGTGAAAGCTCATGAAGCCATCGGCGGATATAGATTAGCCGCAGGCAAATTTCGCAATTACAGGTGGAGGGAGCAAGCTGATGAACCAGTCGAACTTAATTAAGCCGATGCTTGATGCACAGTACCCGATCATTGATTATGGAAGAGGCGTCTATTTATATGATACGTACGGAAAGGAATACCTGGATGCATCATCAGGCGCGATAACAGCTAATATTGGCCATGGTGTGGAGGAAATTATTGAGGCAATGCATGAACAGGCCAAAAAAGTTTCCTTTGTTTATCGATCGCAATTTACAAGCGAAAGTGCTGAAAAGCTTGCTAAAAAAATAGCGGAGGCTGCGATTGGAGATTTGAATTGGAGCTTTTTTGTGAACAGCGGGTCTGAGGCCACTGAAACGGCTATGAAAATAGCTATTCAGTATTGGCAGGAAAAAGGCATTATGACAAAAACAAAGGTGCTCTCGAGGTGGATGAGCTATCACGGCATTACACTGGGAGCTTTATCAATGTCAGGACATACGGGCAGAAGGGCTCGCTTTATACCATTGCTGGAGGATTTCCCAGTCATTCATCCGCCATATTGCTATAGGTGCCCCTACAATCTGGAAGCGCCTGAATGCGGTTATCTGTGTGCCCATGAACTTGAAACCATCATTAAACGGATAGGGCAAGAGAACATTGCTGCGTTTATCGCAGAGCCGGTCATTGGGGCTGCAGGGGGTGCAATAACACCTCCAAAGGATTATTACCGGATCATTAAAGAAATTTGTGATCGGTATGGCATATTATTTATTGCTGATGAGGTTATGACTGGATTTGGCAGAACAGGCACAATGCTTGCCTGTGAGCATTGGAATGTAAAGCCTGATATTGTCGCCCTTGGTAAAGGAATGGGAGCCGGGTATGCTCCCATTGCAGCTGCTCTTGTAAGTGATGAAGTTATGGAGCCCATATTGGCAGGTTCAAAAAGCATAATGAGCGGTCATACTTTGAGTGCCAATCCGCAGTCATGTGCAGTTTCCCTGGCAGTGCTTGAATATATTGAAAAAAATAATATTATCCCGGAAGTTGAAAGCAAAGGAGTGTATTTAAGAAATAAGTTGACTAAGCTGCAATCCAAATTTCCCTTTATTGGTGATGTAAGGGGAAAAGGGCTCATGGCAGGGCTTGAATTTGTTATGGATCCCGTGACAAAACAGCCTTTTACAAAGAACTTTGGTCTGACTCAGAGGTTGATAAAGGAAGCACAGGAACAGGGTCTGCTTATTTACCCTGCAGGTGCAGGCACAAATGGGATAGATGGGGATGCCGTACTGATCGCACCCCCGCTGACTATAACTAAAAGGGAAATCGACGATCTGATAAAGCGATTTGATAAGACTTTGCAGATTTTCTCAGAAAATCATTTGATTTCTGGTGAGGAAGAGGCTGAAAACAATGGAGAACACATTTAATAAAATCATTGAACTTGATGACGCAATGAAGCATTTTCGGGACGGAATGGTTATTATGTTTGGCGGCTTTGGCGGTATTGGAACCCCTCCTTCCCTTATTGACGGCATTTTGGATAAAGAATTCAAAGATCTAACGCTCATTGGCAATGATTCAGGCTTTCCCCATATTGGGATCGGGAAGGTGGTCAGCCAGGGAAGGGCAAAAAAAATGATTGCTTCTCATATTGGCTCAAATCCCGTTGCCGGCCAGCTAATGACAGATGGAAAGATGGAAGTGGAATTTTCACCGCAGGGGATATTGGCAGAAAGAATACGTGCCGGCGGAGTGGGCATACCTGCTATCCTTTCCGATATTGGCTTGGATAATGACATTGTTGCCGGCAATAAACAAACGTGCAGTCTTGGCGGTAAAAAGTATCTTGTCGAGCCGGCTCTTACTGCAGAGATATCGATTGTCTTTGCTAAAAAAGCTGATCCTTACGGGAACTTGATATATGACAAAAGTGCCAGAAATACAAATCCGCTTGTTGCCATGGCTGGTGATATGACAATTGCGGAAGTGGAGGAAATTGTCCCGCTTGGCAGTCTGGACCCTGATGAAATTATAACACCCGGTGTATTCGTCGATTATATTGTACCTTCGAAAGGAGTGAATTGGAAATGGGCCTGGGAGTAGAAAGCAGAAATCGTATAGCCAAACGTGCCGCAGAGGAAATAAAAAACGGGATGATTGTCAATCTCGGCATTGGCATTCCTTCGCTTGTTCCCAATCATTTGCCTGAAGGGACAAATGTAATGTTTCATGCGGAAAATGGCATTACAGGAATGGGGCCAAGTCCGGAGAAAGGGAAGGAAGATGAAAACCTCTGTAATGCAGGAGGTTTTCCAGTTTCCGTTGTAAAAGGTGCTTCGTATTGCGACAGCACGGTTGCTTTCGGGATGATACGCAGAGGAAGGGTTGATTTGACGATTCTGGGCTCTCTGGAGGTTAGCGGAAAAGGGGATCTGGCCAATTGGATTGTGCCGGGAAAAAAAGTCCCTGGCATGGGAGGTGCCATGGAGCTTGCCCAAAAGGCAAAAAAAGTCATTGTTCTTATGAACCAGACTGACAAATACGGAAACTCAAAAATTGTGGAAGAGTGCACCCTGCCTCTTACATCTGCCCGGTGTGTGGACATGATTATTACAGAGATGGCTGTCTTTCAAATATCAGCTCATGGACTCACATTGGCTGACTTGTTTGCGCCGCATTCTATAGATGAGGTAAGGGAAAAAACCGGATGCAGCTTTGCAATTGCTGAGAATGTGAGAGTGATTAATTGATAGATTTATATGCTTTGGTCTCAAAAAAGGAGTGAGAACATGAATACTCATGCAAAGATTAAACAATGGCTGGAAGAAAATAAGCAAAGAGGAACAAGACTTCTTCAGCAGCTGGTACAGGAAGGGAGCATCCGCGGACATGAAAGCAGTGCACAGGCCGTCATCATTGAAAAATGCCGCAAACTTGGACTAACTCTTGATATTTGGGAAATAGGCAAGGAGGATTTAATCAAACATCCTGCCTTTTGTTCAGATCGAAAGGATTTTTCCGGGAATCCGAATGTGGTCGCTGTTTTGAAAGGGACCGGCGGAGGGAAATCCATCATCTTAAATGGTCATATTGATGTTGTTCCAGAGGGAGACCGAAATGATTGGGAGCATGATCCATTTAGCGGCAGAATTGAAGATGGAAAGCTATTTGGCAGGGGTTCAACCGATATGAAAGGCGGTACAGTTTCGCTCCTGCTTGCTATGGAAGCCATTATGGCGCTTGGAATTAAGCTAAAAGGCGATGTGATTTTTCAAAGTGTCATAGAGGAAGAAAGCGGCGGGGCAGGTACATTGGCTGCAGTCCTAAGGGGGTATTCAGCTGATGGGGCAATCATTCCGGAGCCGACAAATATGAAGATCTTCCCAAAACAGCAGGGCTCGATGTGGTTCCGGATAACCGTCAAAGGGCGTTCAGCACATGGGGGAACCCGATATGAAGGCATCAATGCCATTGAAAAAGCAATGTATATGATTACAAAGATACAGGAGCTTGAGAAGGTTAGAAATCTTAGAATTGATGACCCGCTCTTTTCAAAGATTCCTATTCCGATTCCTATTAATATTGGAAAACTATACAGCGGAGAATGGCCTTCCTCAGTACCGGATATTGCGGTTATAGAGGGAAGGATGGGGGTAGCACCGGATGAAGAGATGAAATCAGCCGAAATAGAGCTGGAGGATTGCCTGAAGGAAGCAGCAAAAAATGATAAGTGGCTTAAAATGAATCCTCCTCAAGTTGAATGGTTTGGGGGACGGTGGCAGCCTGGTGACTTGGAGCAGGATCATCCTTTAATGACTGTACTATCGGAATCCTTTGAAGCTGTAAAAGGAAGGCAGCCGGCTGTTGAAGCATCACCATGGGGCACGGATGGAGGTATATTATCCAAAGTGGGTAATACACCTGTTGTAGTCTTCGGTCCTGGCGTGACGGAGGCCGCACATGATGTTAACGAATTTATTTCATTACATGAGGTTTTTGAAGCGGCTGAAATTATTGCTCTGGCCATACTGGAATGGTGCGGCACTAATCAGGGAGAGGAGAAATAAAGATGGGATCGATTAATATAAGAACAGCGATACCGGGGCCAAAAGCGAAGGAGTTATTGGCTAAAAAAGAGCAAAATGTTCCAAAGGGTCCATTTAACACGATGCAGACCTTTGCAGCTAAAGGGGATGGAGCACTTCTGACAGATATCGATGGAAATACTTTTCTTGATTTTGCAGGGGCAATTGGGACACTGAATGTTGGACACTGCCCGCCAAGGGTTGTTGAAGCCCTTCATGCCCAAATTGATCAATACCTTCACCCATGCTTCCATGTCATGATGTATGAGCCTTATATCAAGCTGGCAGAGAAGCTCAACAGCATTACCCCTGGCAATCATAGCAAGAAAACCTTCTTTTTAAGCACCGGAGCAGAGGCTGTGGAAAATGCAGTCAAAATAGCAAGGAAATATACCGGCAGAAAAGGAATTATATCATTTGAACGGGGCTTTCATGGGCGGACCTATATGTCCATGAGTTTAACGAGCAAAGTAAAACCTTATAAATATGAATTTGGGCCATTTGCTCCGGAAACGTATAAATGGCCATATCCTTATTATTACCGGAGTGAGGGCCTGAAGGAAATGGACCATGACAATGCCTTACTTAGTAGATTTGAAACGTTTTTTTTGAGCGAGGTGCCGCCTGAAGAAATCGCTGCTGTCATTATGGAGCCTGTTCAGGGCGAAGGAGGCTTCGTAATGCCGTCATCTCGTTTTGTTAAGGGTGTAAAACAGGTTTGTGAAAAGCACGGAATCCTTTTTATCGCTGATGAGGTACAGACGGGATTTGGCAGGACAGGCAAAATGTTTGCAATGGAGCACTATGATGTTGTGCCCGATCTTATGACGATGTCTAAATCGATCGGTGCCGGGTTGCCGATCAGCGCGGTTACTGGCAGGGCTGACATAATGGACTCACCGAATATCGGTGAAATAGGCGGAACTTATGGAGGCAGTCCGCTCGGGTGTATGGCCGCTTTAGAGGTAATTCGAACAATTGAAGAAGAAGGGTTATTAGAAAGGGCCACTGAAATCGGAAGTCTTTTCACTGAAAAATTTTCTGATTTTCCTTTAAAATATAAACAAGTGGGTGAAGTGCGTTCTTTAGGAGCAATGTGTGCCATTGAATTTGTTAAAGACCAGGAAACAAAGGAGCCAAATAAAGAAATTGTTCAGGAAATCCTGTCGAAGGCACACAAGCGCGGCTTAATCATAATGAGCGCCGGCTTATATGGCAATATTATTCGTTTGCTCAGTCCGCTTATTATAACTAATGAGCAGCTAAATGAAGGATTTTCCGTACTAGAAGAAGTAATAGGTGAATGCTGCAAATAAGGAGGAATTCCATTGAAACAACATTTATGGATCAGCGGAAAGTTCAAGAAAACAGAAAACTACAAAGCAGTAAAAAGCCCCTTTAGCGGGGAGGTAATTGCAGAAGTTGCCATGGCAGCTCCTTCCGATGTGAAGTCAGCCATCGATGCAGCAGATCAATCCAGAAAAACAATGGCAGAGATGCCTGCCCATAAACGGGCTGAAATACTGGAAAATGCTGTTGCCCTCTTGAAGGAGGAAAAAGAGGAGTGCGCCAAGATTATTTCGCTCGAAGCTTCAAAGCCGATAAAGGCTGCAAGAGGCGAAGTTGACCGCACCATCATGACCTATACCTTCGCTGCACAGGAAGCGCGCAGGCTTTATGGAGAAACGATTCCGATGGATGCTGCCCCGGGAGGC
Organism: Bacillus sp. ZZV12-4809; assembly: GCF_009849585.1. Taxonomy (GTDB): domain Bacteria; phylum Bacillota; class Bacilli; order Bacillales; family Cytobacillaceae; genus Cytobacillus. The sequence continues at coordinate 13,342 of NZ_VCRN01000008.1, read as the reverse complement.
GAAGGCAGAGTTTCGTATACGGTACGGGAGCCACTAGGGATTATTGGCGCGATCACGCCATTCAATTTTCCAATGAACCTGGTTGCCCATAAAGTGGGACCGGCTATTGCTGCCGGCAACACGGTTGTTTTAAAGCCTGCTTCTCAAACGCCATTGTCCGCATATAAAATCGCTGATATTTTTCACAGAGCAGGGCTTCCTGCCGGAGCGCTGAATGTGGTAACCGGAAGCGGCGGAACGGTAGGGGATGTACTTGTTGAAGACAGCCGCATATCCATGATTACTTTTACAGGGAGCCCCGCAGTAGGCCGGCAGATCCGCGAACATGCAGGATTAAAGAGAGTAACTCTTGAATTGGGTTCCAATTCGGCAGTTGTAGTGGATGAGAATGCAGACTTGGAGAAAATTGTCCCGCGCATTGCTGCTGGAGCATTTGCCTTCCAGGGTCAGGTATGTATCTCCGTGCAGCGCATTTATGTACATGAATCCCTGTACCAGACATTTACCGAGCGTTTTGTTGAGGAAGCCAGGAAGCTGAAGATCGGCGATCCGCTCAATGAGGATACTGATATATCAGCGATGATCTCCCGAAGTGACACTGAACGCGCAGAAAGCTGGATCAGGAGTGCCGTTGAAAACGGAGCAGAGCTTGCTATCGGAGGGAATTCGACAGGGAATACCTTGTATCCAACCGTCCTGCTGAATGTCGGCAAATCCGAAAGAATTTCATGTGAGGAAGCATTTGCACCAGTTGTTCATATTAATTCATTCAGCAGCTTTGAAGAGGCTCTTGCACAAGTGAATGATTCAGAATTTGGCCTCCAGGCCGGGGTTTTCACTAATGATGTGAACAAAGCTTTTAAAGCAGCAAAGGAGCTGCAGGTGGGCGGGGTAATGGTAAACGATTTCCCAACCTTCCGTGTAGACCATATGCCGTATGGCGGAGTAAAAATGAGCGGAATGGGACGGGAAGGAATCAAATATGCTGTTGAAGAAATGACAGAGTTAAAGCTGATCAGTTTTAAAATCGATTAAGGTGAGGGACAGAAATTTGATTTACTGATTCAGCCGGTAAATGAATGTGTTTGACGGGTGATTCATTTATTGGCTGTATTACCGTGAATTCTTTATGCCACCACAATGCCTGGCCGCCTGGCCGGGCAGTTTTATTAATAGAAGGGAGTCTTAGCTATGAATCATACTGCTTCAGTAAAAACTATAAAAAATGAAAACTTAGTGGCTGAGTTCTATCTTGATCCATTCAATAAGCGATTAAGGGTAGATGATTATGCAGGGAGCCTGGCAGAAACCGTCAACGAAGCAGAGAAAGCAGCAAAAGATTTTCAGTTTGAGAAATTAATATTTAGGGGAAGAGCTGAAAATTATATAGATCTGCTCTCATTGGGCTATCAGTGCGAAGCTGTTATTGACGGATATTTTCGGGGCTCTGATCAATACTTTTTTTGCAAGTATTTTACTGATGAAAGAAGGACAAGTGGACAATGGATTTCTGAGGACAGCATCGTAAAAAATGTAACCGCGCTTGAGAAAAATCCAGATGTCAGTATGCCTCCTTCTGAATATACGCTTATTAAAATAACGGAGCAGGAAGCAGAAAAACTGGCTGAACTATACCGTCAAGTATTTAAGATTTATCCAACACCTCTTCATGATCCCTCATATATTAAAAAGACAATCCGGGAAGGCACCATTTATTACGCATTTCTCTATAAGGAAGACCTTGTCAGTGCTGCTTCGGCGGAAATCAACTTATTTTATAAAAACGCAGAATTGACAGATTGTGCAACGCTTTCGTCACATCGTAAACATGGTTTAATGAAAATACTCCTTGAAAGATTAGAAAAAGAGTTAATGTCGCAGGGTATATTTTGTGCCTATTCCATTGCGAGGGCGCTGTCATTTGGCATGAATGCTGTTCTGCATCAGCTGGGATACTCCTATCGGGGCAGGCTGCTCAACAACTGTTACATTTTTGATAAACTGGAAAATATGAATGTTTGGGTTAAGAATTTGGCATATTCTGATTAACCAAAAAGAAGTGCCGAATTTTCAGCACTATCCTGACAAGTTTTCGGCACCTTGTCATATACATAAACTGGGGGGATTTAATGAATGAAACTCAAAGTATCTCAAAAGAGGTTCTGGCAGCCATATTAAAGGGCATTGATGAGGGAATACATGTTGTGGATCTGAATGGAATTACTATTTTTTATAATGAAATAGCAGCAAGGCACGATGGCCTGGCGGTTTCCGAGGTTATCGGAAAACCCGTTCTGAAAGTATTTCCTTCCTTGAATGAAGAGACAAGCACTTTACTAAAAGTAATGAAAACCAAAACTCCGATATATAATCAGACTCAGTCCTATGTAAACTTTCATGGTGTTCAGATAGAAACCATTAATACAACTCTCCCGATAACTGTAAATGGGCAGTTAGCGGGAGCTGTCGAGATCGCTAAGGACTATTCCAGGCTGAAGCTTCTTTCCGAAAGTCTTCTGGATTTACGAAAAAGAATCAAACAGCCGGTCAAAAAAAAGACTGCTGCCAAAAATGTTCAATATACACTCGATAGCCTTTTAACTGTAAATAATGAAATGAAAAATATTAAAAAGGAAGCAGCTAAACTGGCAAAGTCCGATTCTTCCATTCTTGTTTTTGGGGAAAGCGGGTGCGGAAAGGAGCTCTTTGTTCAGGGGCTTCATCATGCTTCTTCAAGAACGGAAGGGCCTTTTATTGCCCAGAACTGTGCAGCTATTCCGGAGTCTTTGCTTGAAAGTATTCTCTTTGGGACTGCTAAAGGGAGCTATACAGGAGCGGTAGACAGGCCGGGGCTTTTTGAATTAGCCGATGGCGGGACACTCTTTCTGGATGAAATACATGCCATGCCGATTGAGCTGCAGGCTAAACTGCTCAGGGTGCTCGAGGATGGCATTGTCCGAAGAGTTGGAAGTCCAAAGAGCTCTCGGGTCAATGTACGGGTGATTGCAGCTATGAATATTCATCCAGTGGAGGCACTTGAGAAGAACCAAATGAGAAAGGATTTATTTTACCGCCTGAACGTTCTCACTTTCGGCCTCCTGCCTCTAAGGGAGAGAAAAGAAGATATTGAATATCTGGCATATCATTTTATTAAACAATTTAATCAAGTATTAAACAAAAGCCTTTCAGGCATCGGGGACGAAGTGCTGGAGTTTTTCAGGCAATATCATTGGCCTGGAAATGTCAGGGAATTAAAGCATACAATCGAATACATGATGAATGTCTGTGAGGAAGACTATCTTAAAGCTGAGGATTTGCCGGTTATTATGAAACAGCAGCTTCGAAGGTATAAACAGGATTTTCCAATAAAAGTTCAGCCGTTAAAGGCGAGTATGGAAAAGCAGGAAAAGGCATTAATCGAAAAAGCTCTGCAAAAGACAAACGGAAATATAAAAAAAGCCGCAAAGCTGCTGGAGGTGCCTCGTCAGACGCTGCAATATAAACTGGCTAAGTATGATATTGTGATAAATCACAGAATCCCAGTCAGTAACACTCAAAAAGGTGCCAAATAACCGGCACCTTTTTTGTTGAAGAAAATGAAAAATTCCAAACTGCTGCTAATAATCGCCAATCCGAAAGGGTTTCATATAATAGTACTAAATATTCTGAATTGGCATAAAAATTGCAATGTCTATGTTATAGAAATTCTTAAAGGGGGAATTCAGATGAAGAACTTTTTATATAAACCGGATCGGCATTGGAAAGATATTGAGCTTTGGAAGGATGTCACAGAAGAACAATGGAATGACTGGCTCTGGCAGCTGACGAACACCATTCGGACAGTTGATGATTTGAAAAAGGTGATTAATCTTACTCCTGATGAGGAGGAAGGAGTAAGAATTTCTGTAAAAACGATCCCTTTAAATATAACACCTTATTATGCTTCACTTATGAATCCGGATGACCCGCGCTGTCCAGTGAGAATGCAATCCGTCCCTATTTCAAACGAAATCTATAAAACTAAATATGATCTTGAAGATCCGCTGCACGAGGATGAAGACTCGCCAGTTCCGGGATTAACTCACCGCTACCCTGACCGGGTCTTATTTTTGGTAACAAATCAATGTTCAATGTATTGCCGTTATTGTACAAGAAGAAGATTTTCCGGACAAATCGGCATGGGTGTTCCGAAAAAACAGCTGGATGCGGCAATAAGCTATATCAGGAATACTCCTCAGGTAAGAGATGTTCTCATTTCAGGCGGTGATGGCCTTTTAATCAATGACAATATTCTTGAATACATTCTAAAAAATTTGCGTGACATCGATCATGTTGAGATCATCAGAATCGGAACGAGGGCTCCGGTTGTGTTTCCTCAGCGGATTACCGAGAATCTATGCAATATCCTGAAAAAGTATCATCCGGTGTGGCTAAATACACATTTTAACACATCCATTGAAATTACCGAAGACTCCAAGAGAGCTTGTGAGATGCTGGCCAATGCAGGTGTGCCTGTGGGTAATCAGTCCGTTATCTTGGCTGGCATAAACGACAGTGTTCCAATTATGAAAAAACTAATGCATGACCTTGTTAAGATCCGGGTCCGTCCTTACTATATTTATCAATGTGATCTTTCTGAAGGCATTGGTCATTTTCGCGCTCCCGTTTCCAAAGGGCTTGAAATTATTGAAGGGTTAAGGGGACACACATCCGGCTATGCTGTTCCGACTTTTGTGGTCGATGCGCCTGGCGGAGGCGGAAAGATTTCACTGCAGCCGAATTATTTAATCTCCCAAAGTGCTGACAAAGTAGTACTTCGTAATTTCGAAGGTGTAATCACCACTTATCCTGAGCCTGAAAACTATGTTCCAGGCCGTGCAGAAGACTACTTTAAAGAAATTTATCCAGATATGGAAGAGAAAAGATCAAATGTGGGTATTGCCGCTCTAATGAATGACCAGCAATTCAATCTGGTGCCTGAAGACCTGGCAAGACTGGACCGCCGCGAAAAATATGACAGCGATCCTGAGCACAGTTCCTTGAAAGATAAACGTGATAAACGGGATGAATTAAAGGAAAAGAAATTCAATGCTCAGCAGAAAAAGCAGAGCCCTGCAGCAGAAGCGAATTCGCAAACTGCAGCTGCCAAGGAATAGGAGGAGAGGAATGGGAAGTAAATGTGCCTGGTGTGAAAGCCAAAATATAAATGCAAGCAGTGAAACGGTTTATTGGGAACTCCCTGATGGAACTAGGGCCATCCAAATACATGAGACGCCTTCCGTTACCTGCAGGGATTGTAATATGGTCTATCAGTCAGATGAGCTTGTTAAGTCCATTGAGGACCAGCTGTTTTTGATCGATGTGAAGAAGATCGGAAAAGAAATAAATTATGAAAAATTGATGGAGCAGCCAAGGCTGCTCAAGCGAAATTACTTTGATTTCTCTTCCTAAGTTAAGTGAAAAAAATGGCAGCCTGCAGAAATGCGGGCTGTTTTTAATATGTATAAGTAGACGAACTTAGCACAATTCGATTATAGTAGGTAATACATTAATGAACGACAAAATAAAAGGGAAGAGGTTAGTATGTCAAAAACTTTCTATCACTTTTTAATGAAATACAGACATCCCGCACCAAAAGATAGTATCAGCCGTTTTGCCAATGACGCATACGAGGACCACAGCTTTCCGAAAACGTCATATGATTATGAAGAAATCAGCTCTTATCTGGAGTTGAACGGTTCGTACATGGAAAGCATGTCTGTATTTGATGAAGCCTGGCAATTGTATGTTCTTATCGAAAGTTGAATGATTCCTTAAAAATACTCCGGTTCTGGAGTGTTTTTTTTTTGCTTTTCGTAAAGTTTGTTGCTTTTTCATAAGCTAGTTTAATATGCTGAGTTGATCTTCGCTGTGGGTACTTGATCCTCGAAAATGCTGACGCATTTTCTTCGTGTGGTGTCTATTCAAGGAAGCTTATTCAATGTCCTGCGGGAGGAGAGGGAAGTGTGAGACCCCGCAGGCGAAGCCGAGGAGGCTCGCATTCCTCCCCGCGGGTTCGCTGCGTGCCTTTCGCTGCAATCAACGGGCAGAATTCATAATCAAAAAACATCAATGGTTTAGAAAAGAGCCTTTTTTTATTGACCCTTTTCGTATAATGCTGCTTTTACTGAGTTATTCTTCTCTGTGGGCACAAGACATGAGCAGAAGGGGAATCTTCGGCTAGGCCGGGGCGCCACTTTCTGCAGAAAGCAACGGGCTGTATTCATTAATAAAACAATAATCTATGAATTTAAGACCTGCAGTTATAAAAAACTGCATCTTTGCTTTTTGATTGATTGTGATGAACGGACGATTTTCATAAAAAGTGCATATACTATTGTATTCACTACTCACGACTCAGTCATTGAGAGGATGGAGGAAATGAGCAAAAAGAAAAAACCCAAGTACAAAGTCGGTGATACAGTCGTGATCACTATTTATGGTACAGTCGGAAAAGTAACAGATGTAAAGTGGCTAGATGATATGTACGTCTATGAAGTCAATAAAAGTGAAGGTCTATATATGGAATCCAGCCTTCAAATGCTGTCTGAGTATGAAGGTGAGATTATGGAAAAGGAGCATATTGACATCGAATATAAATACTTTTTTGGCGACCTTGTCCAAGTCAAGGGGTATGGTTCGGATCTTTTTAAAATCGTAGGCTTCAGGACGGAAATTTGGAGATACAAAGAAGATGCATGGGAAGATGTTATTTATGAGCTTTCGAGAATTAATGACGGGGAATGGCTGGAAGCAGGGGAAGAAGAGCTGACACTTGTTGCGGATGCTGAAAGTGCTGATGCTTTTATTCAAAAGCTGGGGCTCCTTTATATGATTAACAAAAAAGAAAAGCTACCTGATTTAAAGGAATCAGCACATTCATTCCGCAAGGCAGAAAAGGAATTGCTTGAAGGAATAAAAGAAAGAAAAGTGCTGATTGATGGTTTGCTTGATATCTATAATGATTATCGCATTCTCTATGAGATGTTTCAGGATGAAGAGTATAAGCATATCATGCGGGTTATACTCAGAAAGCTGAAGCATATCGCCAACAATGATGATAAGAGCACGGTGTGAAAAGCAGGCAAGGAAGTATTAGGGCTTATTATAGCCAGGTGACCAGGAGATACAGTAAAAATGGGATTCCAAACCATATAATGACCTTAAACCAGGCATTTAATAGATTGCTATAAAGATTTATAAGGGAGCTTTTTTCACTATTGACATCTTCTTTAATTAGTAGGACCAGTCTGGATATACTTGACATGTCGCTGCCTCCTCAATTTCTTTATAAAATGTATTGCTGCAGGCTGTTTATCCTATATGTATGTCCTAACTGAAGAAAAATGCATCGAAAATAAAATAAGGCTGTTTTCGTAAAGTTTGTTGCTTTTTCATAACCTAGTTTAATATGCTGATCTTCGCTGAGGGCACTTGATCCTCGAAAATGCTGACGCATTTCCTTCGTGCGGTGTCCAATCGAGGAGCTAATTCAATGTCCTGCGGTAGGAGAGGGAAGTGTGACCCCGCAGGCGAGGCCGAGGAGGCTCGCATTCCTCCCCGCGGGTTCGCTGCGTGCCTTTCGCTGCAATCAACGGGCAGAATTCATAATCAAAAAACAACAATGTCTTAGAAAAGAGCTGCCTAAAATAAAGAATCTGACTTTTCGTAAGTTGTTCTGCATGAATCCAGGGAGTGCTTCATACATTTTGTACAAAGGGGGCGTTGCTGTGAAGGAAATAGAAGTTGTAATAGACACAGAAGAAATTGCTGAGTTTTTCTTTCATGAGCTGGCAAAAAGGGGATATGTGCCTACTGAAGGAGAATTGGATGAACTTGCTGATATCACGTTTGAATACCTGCTTCAAAAGTGCATCATTGATGAAGAAATTGAAGATGACTGATATAGAAAAATGACGAGGAATGGTGCTCGTCATTTTTTTGCGGAGCAGCAGAATATGTATATTACATAATTTAAGCATGCTATAACAAGCCGCTCAGCATTGATTGTAAGTACAGCGGATACAGCAATTCCCAAAAAAATATAAGCTGCCTCATCTGAAAATGAAACCTTCTTGTTATAAGTACGTATATCTAAGTAAAATAAGTGCTTTGCTTTATTTATGGCTAAGACCTCCGGCAGTGTTAAAATATCGGCAGGAAGGCAATCTTCCATAAGGTAAAGAACTTAAAATAATAAGGCTGTTTTCGTAAAGTTTGTTGCTTTTTCATAAGTAAGTTAAATTTGCTGAGTGGATCTTCACTGCGCGTTTTTCGCTGCAATCAGCGGGTGGAATCACTATTAAAAAACAACAACAAACTTTAAAAAAAGAGCCTAAAATAAGAAACAGGGAGAGAAGCATATGTCATTTTTTAATAAGGTCCTGGCAAGTGTGGGAATTGGATCAGCAAAAGTGGATACGAAACTTGAAAAGGATTCAGCAGTACCGGGCGAAGCCCTCAGAGGCGTGGTTGAGATAACAGGGGGAAGCGCCGAACAGAAAATCGATGATATTTACCTTTCAGTGAATACTACTTACATTAAAGAATCAGATGATAAAAAATATACGGTCTCCGGTCTGATTGACCGTTTCAGGCTCGCTCAATCCTTTATCCTGGCTGCGAATGAACGTAAGCAAATTCCTTTTACCTTTAACCTTCCAGCTGATACACCTTTGTCTTTTGGCAAAACGAAAATATGGGTGGCGACAGGACTGGATATAAAAAACGCGGTGGATCCTGCAGATAAGGATTATATTCGTGTAGCTCCAACTCCGCTGATGGATTCTGTATTGAACGCTGTTTCAAGCATGGGATTCAGGTTGCGGGAAGCAGAATGCGAACAGGCTCCTCACCGGCTGCGCAGAAGGCTGCCGTTTATCCAGGAGTTTGAATTTGTTCCAGTCTCCGGTCCCTTCAGAGGAAAGCTTGATGAATTGGAAATTGTATTTTTTCCACAGTCAAACGGAGAGATTGAGGTTATGATGCAAGTTGACCGTAAGGCAAGAGGATTAGGGGGATTTCTTGCAGAAGCAATGGAAATGGATGAAACATTTGTCCGTATCACTGTTTCAAATGCGGATATTCCTTATATGCAGCAAAAGCTTCTGTCGGCTATTGCAAAATATGCTTAATTCATTGCGAAAACGATGGGCATCACCCATCGTTTTTTCTTTGGTGGCTGGGAATGCTATAGCTTTTATGTCAAAAGTGTTTTAATTAAATCCTGTCCTTTTAAAAAGGGAGTAATAAGTGCGTACATAATAGAATCCGGAATCCTCTTCTCATCTCCGGAAATAATGCCGTGAACACCGAGCCTCTGCATGTCTGCATATTGGTATTGTTTGCTGATGGTCCACGAATATATCTCATAATCGAATAATTCAGCTTGATTAATGAAGGACTTGGAAAGCAGGAGATGGTGAACAGATAGAAAAGAGGTAAAATCGCGGTAGGATGCCAAATGAAACAAGTCCAGGTGTTTGCTCAGCACCAGCCCTGCAGGAATTTCGGGAGCCAGCTCGTGAAACCTTTTCATTTCATTAATATGGAAGGATTGGACTTTTATCTGACTGTCGGATTTGTGAGTGTTTAGTATGTCTGCGAGAATTCCTGTCATGTCCGGCTGATTTTCAGGTGCTTTCATTTCAATGATAATTCCTATTTTTCCGCTCGTTTGGTTTAATACTTCCGTCAATAATGGGATTTTTTCACCCTCAAATTCAGGAGAAAACCAGGAGCCTGCATCCAGTTTTTTTAAGTCATTAACTGTCAACTCCTCAATTAGCCCTTCACCATCTGTAGTACGCTGAACATTCGCATCATGAATAACAACCAGCTGTTTATCTTTGCTCAGCCTTACATCTAACTCGATATAGTCAAATCCCATTTCAATAGCTTTTTCAAAAGATGCAAGCGTGTTTTCCGGTGCATGTGCAGATGCGCCTCTGTGTGCAATAGATTTAAATGGCATGAGAGGCTGAAAAAAATAGGAAAAAGTCATTAATAATAATCCAATTAGGATTGAAAGCAACACGGGCTTTTTCGTTACCAGCAATTTCTTTCACCTCCAGAAAAGATTTTTATACATTATATGCAGTACAAAGATTTTTGTAAGCGTTTTCATAGGGGGGGAACGCTGTTAATCGACAAAAATAGTATTTCTTTGATGGAGGAAACGACAAGAAAAATGGCTAATTTAATAGTAATAAAAAATGGTTTGCAGAAAATAGGCAACTGGCAGGAATACGATTTTAAGAACTTAGTGGATAGATGACTAGTCACTTGATGTATTGTTTTCATCCAAAATAACAGATGCTGAAATAAGAGGGGGATGCCATATGCTGAAGGAATTAACAAGAATAAAAAGAAGAGAGTACGATGTTACGATCTTTCAAACACCTGAATTCAGGGGCAAAAAAGGCTTTCAGCAAGTATATCGCCTAAATGTCCAAGCTTTAACTCATGAGGAATGCCTTGAATCTGTTTTTAGAAAGTTTAATGTGCATGACCGGATACCCGGAGATTTTGACGGCAGATTTATATCCACAGGAGATATACTCTATATTGATGAAGGAAGAAGAGGTCAATTTTATTATCAGCTTAAGCCGGGCGGCTGGGAAGAAATTAATCGGATACATATACGCTAAATAATAAACAGGAGGGCCTGCAGCTCTCCTGTTTTATTTTATTAAATACTTTATTCAGTTATGTGTGATCCCGGGCTGTTTTTGCGTTTATTGGCTGTGAACTCCTTGCCGTGCGCTTCCTGCTCTGCAGCAATGGCTTCTGCAGGAATGTGATTATTTTTCTTTGGAGAATTTATACGGTTGCGGTGCTTTTTGCCCATCTTATATCCCTCCGCTTATCGGTTGCTTTTTGTTTTAACTGTTTTGGATGTATGAGGCTCTGTGTTAGCTCTGGAAGATGGATTGGTTTCATTGGCATGCTGGACTGCCTGCCTGAGTTTTTTGCTCATTCCTTTTTGCGGCATGATTACAACCTCCTTTGGAAAAGCTAAAATTATCTTTCCCGCATTAAGAAAAAACATGCCTGTTTATTAGTTTCTAACTGATGGCACATATGGTATAGTGTGACATGGAAGCATTTACAGAGGATTCAGAACTAATTTGGAGGTTAGATTTATGAGCGTACATATAGGTGCTAAAGAGAATGAAATTGCGGAAACGGTCCTGCTTCCCGGAGACCCTCTGCGTGCAAAATATATTGCAGAAACATTTTTAGAAAATGCGGAGTGCTACAATGAAGTCCGCAACATGTTTGGATATACAGGAACATACAAAGGGAAGCGCATATCAGTTCAGGGTACCGGCATGGGAGTGCCATCCATTTCCATCTATATTAATGAACTGATGCAAAGCTATAATGTTCAAAACCTGATTAGAGTAGGAACGTGCGGCGCGATTCAAAAAGATGTAAAGGTTCGCGATGTAATCCTGGCGATGAGCTCTTCTACAGATTCTCAAATGAACAGGCTCACTTTCGGAGGGGTTGACTTTGCGCCAACAGCGAACTTTGATTTATTGAAAAAAGCTTATGATGCAGGTGTTGAAAAAGGATTAAACCTTAAAGTCGGAAATGTCTTTACAGCTGATATGTTCTATAATGACAATGCGGAACTTGAAAAATGGGCAAAGTATCAAATTTTGGCGATCGAGATGGAAACGGCGGCTCTATATACTCTTGCAGCGAAATTTGACCGCAAAGCACTATCTGTTTTAACTGTCAGCGATCATATCCTGACAGGTGAGGAAACAACTGCTGAAGAAAGACAAACCACCTTCAATGAAATGATCGAAGTGGCACTTGAGGCTGCTGTTAAGTAATAATATTAATGGAACTGGTTCATTGAGCCAGTTTTATTTTTTTGCTGTGTTTTAATCGTAAAATGGATGTTTTGTGCCGTTTGTCCTGTTTTTAACACAATTTTGGACTAGTTGACGAGTAGTGTTAAAATAGTAATGTTGCAAAGAAATAAAAGGCTGTTTTCGTAAAGTTTATTGCTAATTGTATTATTTTACTGGCTTGATTGTAGCGGAAACTGCGAGATACTCGAAAATGCATGGTGTGCAGGCTAGGATCCAACTTCCTTCGGGAGAAGCGGAGAGGTAAGACCCCGCAGACGCAAAGCGTCGAGAAGGCTCAGGCGCCCGCTCCACAGAACGCTTGAGCATCCCTTCGCTGCAATCAACGGACAATATTGATATGCGAAAACAACAATTTATACGAAATAGCCAAATAAAAAGACAGGTGAGTTTGAATGAAGAAGATCTTAATTATGGCAGGGACTCTCAGCCTTCTGCTTTCCGGCTGCAGCCAGCTAGATCCGTATTTGGATAAAGCAAAGCCTCTTATTGAAAAAATTCCTTTCCTTGGGAAAGATGAAAGCATTGAGGAACCTACTCAAGAAACCGAACCAGAAAACAAAGAAGAAAACAGTGCCGGAAAAGAAGGCAATGAAGACAAAGAAGATATACAAAAGGATCCTCTTTCATTGGAAGCTTCATATTTTAATGATATAAAAACTGTCGATGGAAGAAATATAATCCAGAATCCTGATAATGTGATGGTACTGGTTAATAAACAATTCAGCCTTCCGGATGGCTATGAGCCATCCCAGCTAATAATCCCGGATGTTGCATTTTCTTACGGGAAATTAGATTTGGAAAAGAGCTATATGCGCCAGGACGCAGCTAAAGAATTGGAGAAGATGTTTACTGGAGCTTTGAATGAAGGTGTGGAATTATTTGCTGTATCCGGCTATCGCTCATTTACACGTCAATCGGAAGTTTTTGATGCAGAAGTAAGCAGAGTTGGCAAAGAAAAAGCTGTGCAGGCTGTGGCTATTCCCGGAAGCAGTGAACATCAGACAGGACTTACAATGGATATCTCAAGCAGAAGTGCAAGCCTTGAGCTTTCTGAAGAATTCGGGGAAACAAAAGAAGGAAAGTGGCTTGCTGAAAACGCACATCGCTATGGATTTATTCTCCGTTATCCGAAAGGGAAGGAAGCCATCACAGGCTATAAATATGAGCCTTGGCATTTCCGCTATGTGGGCCATGAGGCTGCGAAGGTCATTTATGAAAAGAAATGGACTTTGGAAGAGTATTTTGATATTGTCAAAAAAATATAAAAGGGGCCAAGATGGCCTCCAGGCTGTCGAGAAACTCTCGACAGCTTTTATTTTTATCATTAACTTTATTAATTCACCGCGTTAATTTGATATAATATAATTAATTTTACTTAGGATGGTGGATGGCATGTTCAAACCGAAAAGAGAATC
>NZ_VCRN01000077.1 GCF_009849585.1 Bacillus sp. ZZV12-4809 | reverse complement strand
ATTAGTGCTTGTTCTTTTAATGGTTTGCCTTCTAATTGCTTTAATGTATTTAACACTAATTCAAGGTCATTTCTTTTAGATAATTTCCAAGCTACAATCTCATTATTATATAAATCCAAAACTGCAGAAAGATATGCGAAATCCTCTCCAATTCGTACGTATGTTATATCTGTTACGAGTTTTTCAAACCGATTCTCGGCTGAAAATTCCCTGTTCAATACATTTGGAAATACAATTGAACCTCTATGCCCATAGAAAGGTCTTTTCTTCCGAATAACTGATTTTATGCCTAATTCCCGCATTAAACGTCGAACGCGCTTATGATTTATTACAATTCCTTCTCTAGATAAAGCCCGCGTCACTCGCTTATATCCAAAGTAAGGGTGTAGTTTATGAATGGCTAATATATGTTCTTTAAGTAAAATATCTTCTTCCATACGTAAAGTACGCGTTGAACGGGTTCCACGCCATTTATAATATCCAGCTTTAGATACTTCCCCAATCTTAAATAGCCACGCAAGTGGATACTTTCTTCTTATTTCATCAATAATTTGAAACCTTTCGGATTTCAAGACCACTCCTTCCCGTGTAGATTTGGATTGCGCTTTTTTAGGTATTCGACCTGCGCTTTCAAATATGCATTCTCTTCTTCTAAGCTGTTAAAATTCTTTTTGTTCCAAAGTCCACGTTGATCTTCGAAGGATTCATTATTATTTACTTTTTTTACCCAATTCGCTATTTGGGCATCACTTTTAATTCCAAAGCGTTCACGAAGCTGACTGTAGGACCAGCCCTCCTCCAATTTCAAACGAACTACTTCACGCTTTAATTCCTCAGTATACGAAGTAAATGTTTGTCCTTTTTTGGCCATAGAAAAATCCCCTCC
>NZ_VCRN01000007.1 GCF_009849585.1 Bacillus sp. ZZV12-4809 | reverse complement strand
ATATATGATATATGAACTGAAGTTGGTGATTAAGTGTTACTAAAGAAAACTGAAATTATTTTAATCACAAGTATTATTTCAATTTATTCGTTATTAGCATTAATGTTAATAAATAATGTCTTCGATGAGGGTATTACCATATATTTATTAAAAGTAATGTTAATATCAATGTTCGTCATTGTAGTTAATTTTTCAATAAAAAAATATGGTCTTTATAGTTCTATTTCACTTTTATTATATACGTTCTTTCTATTCTGTTTATCAAGATTTTTTCTAGATATTTTAGGTCTTGCCTCTATAAATTCATCTGATAAATATGTTTTTTATACAATTAGCAGAAATACTATATTAGTGGTAATTACATCTTATTTGGTTTTTTTAATTGTCCTCCTCATTAGTATGATGTTTTTTAATAATGATAAAACAACTATGAAACTAAAAAATAATTTCTTTTTAGAAAAATACTCTGGGTTAATCTTATTATTAACATTTCCCTTTGTAGGAATTATCTTAGCAAACGATATTATTAATGTGTTAAAGAATGGTTATTTTTCTTTATACTCCAATAATACTAACTTTAAAATGTTAAGTGCATTTTGGTATGTGTTTTACTTTACAATCCCCGTTTATTTATCATCGCTACCTCAAAGAAGCAGCAAAACGTTTTTATATACAATCATAATAATTGTTATTGTATTAGATTCCTTAAAAGGTTCAAGGGGTGATTTATTTAGGCCATTACTGTTTATAGTTTGGTTTATGTCAATAAATGGTAGGAAGTTAGATTTAAAAAAAGCGCTAGTATTTATATTAGCTACTCCAATAATATCTAATATATTTGTGTATTTTAGAGAAGGAGGAGTATTTTTTACTGACTTTTTTAAATCATTAGTGGTATTTCTCTATTCTCAAGGTGTAACAACGGTATTGTTTGCGAATTTTATTGACTATAGAGAATCAATTGTTAATGATACTAGGTGGTATTTTTTGTCAGGTTTAGTAGAACCGATTAGACGTTACATTACACAAAGAAGTGCTTATAATGCTGGACGTAGTGAGGATTTTGCTGAAATATCACTTTCTTTAGACCATAAGTTAATGTCTACTTTGAATCAAAGTTTGTATCAAGATGGAGTAGGTTATGGAAGTAATCTAGTTACTGAGTTTTATGCTTTTAGTGGTTATTTTGGAATAATAATTTTAACCATTCTGTTGAGTATTATAATTTTTTATGTTGAAAAAAATGCTCGAATAAATAGAGTTATCTTAGTAGTTTCGTTCTTTTGGGTTCAAAACTTATTATGGGCCCCAAGAGGTACTTTGTTTCCAAATCCAATTTTTATTGGGATCAGTTTAATAATTTATTTTAGTATACTACTTTTTCAAAAAAATAATCTAATTGGAAAAAAACATTAAAAAAGGGGGGCAATTATAATGAAAATTTCTGTCATGTATATGGGGAACATTAATGCCTTAAATGGGGCTTCAAAAGTTGTTAAATCTTTTTTTGATAATGAAAAAGAATTTGGAAGCAATGATATTGAAATGGAAAATGTTTATACACCTACCATGGAAAAAGTTAATTTTAGAACCAATAAGAGTCCAAGTAATTCATATAAATCAATTATAAAAAAAGCACTAGCTAAAACAATGATGGGCAGTATTGTTTCAATCTATTTACAATATTTTAGGAACGGTAGAAGATCAATAAAAAATTATATAAATCATAGCAATAAAACAGAAGATGTACTAATTTTCCATGATATATTTTCTTGTTATATTTATTACAAAAAATTCAATAAAAATGCTAAGAAATCGATATTAGTATTACACACAAATGGAGATACATGGAAAATGATTTATGAGTATTTTCCAAGTATAAAGAAGCCATTCTTCATGAAAAAATTAATTGAAATTGAAGAATTTGTTTGTGAAAAAACTAATAAGATTGTTTTTGTTTCTGAAACATCGATGGAAAACTTCATTGAAAGAAAGTCAAAATATAAGAATAAAACAACTTATATCTATAACGGCATTGAAAAATTAGGTAATACAAATACAATTAAAAAATTTGATAACTTGGAATTAATTACAGTTGGGACATTGAATAGTAGGAAAGCTCAGGGTTTAATATTAGAAGCTCTTAAAAGAATAAATGATAAAACTATAAAATTATCAATTGTTGGTGATGGGGAAAAACGTGAGGAACTATTATCGTATGTTAAAGAAAATAATTTGATAGACCAGGTCCAGTTTTTAGGGAGTAGAGGGGATGTAGTTAATCTTTTAAATAGACATAATGTATTTATTATGTCCAGTAAAGATGAGGGTTTACCAATATCAATAATCGAAGCCATGCGGTGTAAGCTTCCTATAATAGCAACAGATGTTGGTGGCATTAAAGAGTTAATCCAAGAAAATGGTATATTGGTAAAGCCTAATGTAGAAAGTATTACATCCGCCCTTGAGCAAATTAATAAAAATAAAGAAATTTTAAGCAGTTTTTCAGAAAGTTCTTATTCCATATTTCAAAGTAAGTTTGAGGTAAATAAAATGGTTGAAAGTTATAGTAA
This sequence comes from Bacillus sp. ZZV12-4809, assembly GCF_009849585.1. Classification (GTDB taxonomy): domain Bacteria; phylum Bacillota; class Bacilli; order Bacillales; family Cytobacillaceae; genus Cytobacillus. The sequence goes on along the minus strand of NZ_VCRN01000007.1, from coordinate 205,456 downwards.
TTTAGTAAAAGAGGTTTATTATGAAGAATATATTGAAAGAAAAGTTTTATAAAAATATATATTTTAATAAATTGGGTAGATTATTTATAAATAATACTAACTATCCAATTAAATCCTACTATAAACTATGCAAAGAACGAGCAAACTTTGAAATTTGGGATTATGAAGAGATATCTAAAGACATAAAAATGTTTTTAGAAGATACTTCACCAGACGGTACTTTGTATGGCATTTTGCATTCGATAAAAAAATACTCAAAAATTCAAAAAAAAGTAAATATGTATGTTGAACATGGTTTGTACTTTGGAAACTTAGTTAGAGAAAACTCAATAGATTCTATTTATAATGGAACAATTACTTTCAGTAATCATCGAAAAAATATTATTAGCCAGAAGACAAATAAAAGAATCGTTACTATTGGTCCATACATTCATTACGCTGAAGATTATTATAAAAAAGAAAAGTTTAATAATATTAAGAGTAAATTTGGTAGAACATTATTGTTCTTTCCACCGCATTCTATTAAAGATCAAAATTCAAACTATAGCATTACAAATGTATGTAAAAGATTAAATCAATTTAAGTCAGAATATAAAACAATAATGGTTTGTTTATACTATAAAGATGTTAATAATGGTCTAGGCAAATTATTTGAAGATGAAGGTTTTACTGTTGTTAGTGCTGGACATTTTTATGATTATAATTTTTTAAGTAGATTAAAAAGTATTATTAAACTTGCTGATCATACCATCTCTATGGCCATAGGAACTCACATAGGTTACTGTATTTACCTTGGAAAACCACATGAAATAATTAATATAGACAGAGAGTCGACTGTTCTAGGGGAATCAAATAGACTTTTCAATAATATTAAAGAGAAAGGAATTGAAGATAGAGGAGAAGATTACCTTAAAGTGTTTAAGGAAGATGAAGATGCCCTTTTAGAAAATTTTTATAACAAAGGAAATGCAGTTAATATTAAACAACAGGAAATATGTAACAAATATTGGGGATTTGAAGATGTTAAAGACCCCCATATAATAAGGGAACTTTTGTTAGGTGAAATGACATGAAAATTGGAAAAAGTGATATAGTTTGGAGTTATATGTCACAGATATTCCAATACGCAGCAAGTTTATTAATTTTGCCTATAATATTAGTGAAATTAAGTCAGTTAGAAATTGCTATATGGTATGTTTTTGTTTCTATAGGTCTATTAATTAATTTAGTTGATTTTGGATTCCAACCTACTATTTCAAGGTTTGTTTCATATATCTATTCCGGTGCACAAGATTTAAAGAAAGAAGGATTTGATAACTCCGAAAAGACCAGTACAATTAACTACTCCCTTTTAAAATCTGTTGTTATTAGTGTTAGAAAAATATATAGATACATGGGAATTTTAATGTTAGTGCTTTTTAGTACTGTAGGAAGCATTTATATTAATAGTATCAGTGATGGTACTAATGTAGAATTAATGATTGCATGGTTTTTATATCTATTATCTGCATGTATTAATCTATATTATTTATATTACACTCCTTTACTTTTAGGGAGGGGATTAATAAAACAATCTCATAAGACGATTGTTATCTCAAAATTAGTATATATATTAATCGCTTATATAGGAGTAATTTTTGGGTTTGGTCTAATTGCAGTATCTTTAGCTAATTTAATAGGAAGCTTATTGAATAGAATTATGTCTCATAAAATGTTTTATGATCAGCATACAATTCGAGAATTAAGTAGCAAAATCCCTACAAGAAAAACAAAAGAAATACTAAATATTATTTGGCATTCTTCATACAAGATGGGACTGGTTTCATTAGGGACATTCCTTACCTATCGGTCAAACATTTTTTTTGCATCTACTTATTTAAGTGTTACCTTAGTAGCATCCTATGGCCTTACAATCCAAGTTATTACTGTTCTAGTTAAGGTTGCAACCTTATATTTTAATACAATGTTACCGAAATTTAATTATTTAAGATTCAATGGTTTACACAAAGAGTATAAAAATTTGTTTGCTAATAGCTGGGGAGTAATGGTAACTCTTTACCTCGCAGGAACTGCATTTATCATTTTAATTGGAAATAATCTGTTGGAGCTAATAGGAACAGAAACTCTGTTCTTGGATAATAACTTTACGGTTATTATTCTGCTTACTTTTCTTCTAGAGATAAATCACGGAATTTCAATGGCCTTCTTGAGTACCAAAAACACTGTTGAATATTATAAAAGTGCATTTTTGACAGGTGTTGGGACTGTGGTATTATCCTATATTTTTCTTGAGTACTTTGGATTAGGTATATATGGTATTCTATTTTCGCAGTTTATTGCATCATTTGTATATAATAACTGGAGATGGCCGTTAGAGGTGCAAAGAGAACTAGGGTTGGGATATTTGGATTACACTAAGATATTTATTAAACATTTCAATTATATAATCAAAAATGGAATAAGAAAGGTGATTTCTAATGTTAAATAATAAAACAATTTTAATTACAGGTGGAACAGGTTCATTCGGAAAAAGATTTATTAAGAAGGCTCTTGAACATGATGTAAAGAAAGTAATTGTATTTAGTCGTGATGAATTAAAACAATACGAAATGGCTCAAGAGTTTACAGATCCTCGTATTCGTTTCTTTATAGGAGATGTTCGGGATAAGGACCGTTTATATAGAGCGTTTGACGGAGTAGATATTGTAATCCACGCAGCAGCATTAAAGCATGTAGGTGCTTGTGAGTATAATCCTTTTGAAGCAATTAAAACTAATATTCATGGCGCACAGAATATTGTTGAAGCAGCTATTGATCGTGGGGTTAAGAAAGTAATTGCATTAAGTACTGATAAAGCTGCCAGTCCTGTGAACCTCTATGGTGCAACTAAATTGGCTTCGGATAAACTATTTGTAGCTGCTAACTCCTATGCTGGTGACAAGGATACTAGGTTTTCGGTAGTGCGCTACGGAAATGTAGTAGGAAGTCGTGGAAGTGTAGTGCCATTCTTTAAAAAGCTTAAGGCGCAAGGAGAGATTGAGCTTCCGATTACTGATGAACGTATGACACGTTTTTGGATCACGTTAGATCAAGGTGTACAATTTGTTATCGACAACCTTCAACGAATGAAGGGGGGAGAAATTTTTATACCAAAGATTCCGAGTATGAAAGTTGTAGATTTAGCTGAAGCAATTGCTCCAGAATGTGAAATAAAAATAGTTGGAATTCGCCCAGGAGAAAAATTGCATGAAGCAATGATTAATGAAGATGATGCTAGACAAACTTTAGAATATGATACTTATTATGTTATCCAACCAGAATTTCCTTGGTGGAGAGAAGAATATTCAAACGGAGGTAAACCATTACCTGAAGGCTTTACTTATATAAGCAATGTAAATGACCATTGGTTAACTGTTGATGAACTCAGGGAATTAGTAAAAGAATAATTAATTTAAAACAAGAATACAATTTTACATGCAGTGTCGTTTAAACGATACTGCAATTTCTATTATTACTTTTTATAGTATAGGGGATTGTTATGAAAATAGTTGGAATAATTCAAGCTAGAATGGGATCAACAAGGCTACCTGGGAAAATTATGAAACAGGTTAGAGGGAAAAGTTTACTTGATTATCAATTAGAAAGAGTTCAAAAATCAAACAAGCTCGATGAAATAATTGTTGCAACTACTATTAAAGGTCAAGATGATTATATTGTTGATTTTTGTAAAGAGCGTAATATTAAAGTCTCAAGAGGATCTGAAGATAATGTTTTAGAAAGGTATTATCATGCAGCTAAAGAAGCTAATGCAGATATTGTAGTTAGAATGACTTCTGATTGTCCACTTATTGATCCTGAAATTATAGATCTTGTAATATCATCTTATTTAGAAAATAGTCTTGATTATGTTTCAAACACGCAAATAAGGACTTATCCCAGAGGGATGGATACAGAAGTCTTTTCTTTTTCTGTTCTTGAGCAAGCGTTTATGAATGCACAAAAAGAATATGAAAAAGAACATGTGACTCCATATTTATATCTTAACCCTAACCTATATAGTATTGGGCAGGTTGAAAATGATGTGGATTTGAGTAAATATAGGCTTACCGTGGATACACCCGAGGATTTTGAGCTTATTTCAATTTTAATTGAAGACCTTTACCAGGAAAATAAACTATTTGGTTTAGATAAAATTATTCAGAAATTAGAACAAGAGCCTCACTTGTTTGAAATTAACAAACATATAGAACAGAAAAAATTAGGAGATAAGTAATATTGAAAGCTTTATTAATAGGCTCTACTGGGATGTTAGGCCAAACATTATTTAAAAAATTAAAAGAGAATAACTTCTCAGTTATTACCTCTTCTAGGAATAATAGTGATAACAACATTGACTTTTTAACAGATGGTCAAAAAATTACTGAGGTCATTATTAAAGAAAAGCCAGAGATAGTGATAAATGCGGCAGCTTTAGTAAATTTGAATTACTGTGAATCAAATCCTGGCAATGCGTATATCGTTAATTCAAGGCTACCGGGATTAATTGCACAAGCTTGTTCTCGAGTAAATAGTTACTTCGTTCAAATTTCTACAGACCACTACTATTCCAATGATGGTAAAAAGGGCCATAAAGAATCAGATAAAGTAGAATTATTTAATGAATATGCAAGAACAAAGTTTGCTGGTGAAAGCTTTACTTTAACTTATTATAATTCATTAGTAGTTAGAACTAATATTGTTGGTTTTAGAAATAAAGCAAGCTCACCAACTTTCGTCGAATGGGTTATTAAATCATTAGAATCTAATGATTATATCACAGGGTTTAATGATTTTTTTACATCTAGTATAGATGTGGAGAGTTTATCTGATATATTAATTGAATTAATTGATCAAAAAGTTACGGGTCTGATCAATGTTGCTTCTTCGGATACTATTTCTAAATATGAATTCATAGCTACTTTAGCAACCTTACTAGGTAAAGAACAGCAAGTAAAGGAAGGGACTATGAATTCAAGTCAAGGAATAAAGAGAGCTAATTCATTAGGTCTAGATATGACTAAGTTACAGAGTATCCTGAAACATAATCACATTCCATCTTCAAAGGAAGTCATTATAAATATTTATAATCAGTACAAGGAGGGAGCTTACCATGAATTACAAAAGTAAAATCAATATAGGAGAAAAAGAAATATCTATTAATAGTCCAACATATTTTATTGCTGATATTGCTTCTAACCATGATGGAGATCTAGAGCGTGCAAAAGAATTGATATGGTTATCAAAAGAGGTGGGAGCTGATGCAGTTAAGTTTCAGCATTTTAAAGCAGAGAGCATTGTAAGTGACGAGGGATTTAAAAAATTAGGTGGACAATCAAGCCACCAAGCTAGTTGGGAAAAAAGTGTTTTTGAAGTGTTTAAACAATACGAATTTAACAGAGACTGGAACCTTCAGTTGATAGAAGAAGCTAAAAAAGCAAATATAGAATTTTTTACTACACCATATGATATTGATGCAGTGGAACAAATTAATGAATTTTTACCAGCATATAAAATCGGTTCTGGTGATATAACATGGACTAGTTTCATAGAATTTATTGCTCAAAAAGGCAAACCTACATTACTTGCTACAGGTGCTTCTAATTTCTATGATGTAAAAAGAGCTGTTGAGAGTATATTAAAATATAACAATCAGATTGTGTTAATGCAATGTAACACTAATTATACGGGTAGCCTTGAGAACTTTAAGTATATAAATTTAAATGTACTCAAAACATATGCAACGATGTATCCAAATATGATTCTTGGCTTATCTGATCATACACCTGGTCATGCAACTGTTCTTGGGTCGATTGCATTAGGAGCAAGGGTTATTGAAAAACACTTTACAGATGACAATGACAGAATAGGGCCAGATCATCCATTCTCTATGAATCCTATTTCTTGGAAGGATATGGTTGAACGTTCACGAGAATTAGAGAATGCACTGGGAGATGGCATAAAGGATATTGAAGAAAATGAAAAAGACACTGTTATTGTTCAACGCAGGGCGATCTACTTAAAGAGAGCAGTAACAGAAGGGCAAGTTATTACGGAAGATGATATTGAGTATTTAAGACCAGCACCACCACAAAACGCTTACTTTCCATATGAAAAAGGTTTTGTTGTTGGTAAAAAAATTAAGGTATCAAAGCAAAAAGGTGATACAATCAGTCGATTAGATTTGGAGGGCTAATTATGCTTAAAGGAGAGGTTGTAGGTTTAAGAGCAATAGAAAAATCAGATCTACCTCAATTATTAGAATGGAGAAACCAACCTGAAAATAGAGTTTTTTTTCGTGAATATCGAGAGTTGAACTCTGTTAACCAGACAATTTGGTTTGAAAAATATGTAATGAATGATCCAAGCACTCGGATGTTTGCTATTGTTGATTTAGAAACGAATGAGCTACTAGGAGCTTGTGGGTTATGTTATATAGATTGGATTAACAGAAGTGCTGATTTCTCAATTTACATTGGTAAAGATGACTTATATATCGATTCAACTTATGCTATAGACGCTGCTAAAATTATGCAATCGTATGGCTTTGACGAATTAAATTTACATCGGTTATGGGCAGAGATTTATTCGATAGATGAAAAGAAAAAGCATTTCTTTGAACAATTAAATTTTGAGTTAGAAGGTACTTTTAAAGAAACGCATTGGACTTTAGGAAAATGGGTAGACTCTTTGTATTATGCTAAACTGAGTAAAAAATCGTACTGACTTTTTATCAGTAAGATATGCAAACTTCATTAATAGATATTTTTCATGTGAGTTAATTCAAAACTTATACAGTTAATACGTATCAATAATTGAAAAAAATAAGTGCAGGGTTACTAATTAACCTTGTTCCTTTTTCTTCTATACTGCTTTCTTTACCATGGCGGCTGATCCAAACGAAGGAGTTATTTTAGTTTCGTGAATCGGAACTATTCGTCTAGCTTTCAATGTCTTCTTTTTTCCTAAATTTATTTCCTTTAAAAAGAAAGCTAAAGATTGATAAAGGTTATCTGTGTACCCAGAAAAGTTGCCAGGGCGTTTTTTTACTACTTGTTTACAGTTTGATAATGAGCGAGAGCCCAAATTCAGGAACATTTAATTGATATACATTTAGGATTTATATTTCAAATTTTGTTAATTTAAAAAACTGTTAACGCATTGGAAAAACAGTTTATTGATCCTGATATTTGGGTAAATTGCCATTACCAATTGGTCAGTCAAATCGAATCATGTAGTCAAAATTCAAAAAGTACTATCCTTGTCATCTATAAAATCGATATACCTGACTGGTATATCAGATATGCCATTTAGTACTTTACTTATTGAATAATTGATGGATGAGTCGTTTCAAAGTTCTCCAAGATATATAATCCAAGCGACTTCGTTATTCGGACTACAATTTAAATATTTTTCTTTTACCAATCCATCAAGTTTCACTTTGAAGTATAGCTGCGATTCACTACATATGTGGCTTCAACTGCCCTCGATTATTATGAAGTGGTATCTAAAAAAATACCTGTAGGTGAAGCACTCTTTTTCAAGTGTCCTCCTACAGGTACCATATTAAAAAACGCCCTTTCACTTTTCTTTATTTCAATTCAAGATGCGCCTTCAATTCATTTTGTACTCGCTGCTGTTCTTCACTTGAAACAATTAGATACCAAATCTTATTTATTGTCTGTCCATTACCGGATATGGTCATCTGTTCAATATTTCCCGCAGCATCTCTATAATTCTTCTGAATATCCTTCATCTCAGCAAATGTCATATTTGTGCGCACATTCTTCCCGAGTGCTCCAAAAATATCATCAAAGTTTGTCAGGGAGTTAACGCTTATTCCCTTTTTAATAACACCCTGGATAATTTGGCGCTGACGATCCTGGCGGCCAAAATCCCCTTTAGGGTCTTGTTTTCTCATCTGGACAAATGCTAGTGCCGCATCGCCATCAAGATTATTACTTCCTTCAATAAATTGATAGCCGCCTTGGTTAAATGCTAGGGAGCTATTAACGGTAATGCCTCCCACAGCATCTACAATATCCTTAAACCCTTCCATATTCACCTTAATATAGTAATCGAGCGGAATATCAAGAAAGTTCTCAACAGTTCCCATGGACATTTCTTCATTTCCAAAGGCATAAGCATGGTTGATTTTATCCTCAAACCCTTTTCCTACAATCTCTGTTCTTGTGTCACGAGGAATACTAAGCATTTTAATGGATTTATCATTTGGGTTTACGGTAAGGACAATCATAGTATCCGAGCGGCCTTTATCGCCTGAGCGCTCATCCACACCCAGCATCAATACAGAGAACGGCTCTCTATTATCCAGTGTAATTTTTTCAGGTCGTTTATCTGATTTTTCCCGATCAATTGGCTGGTGCATCGTTTCTACCGCATCAGTCAGTGACTTATATACCATAAAGGCATAACCTCCGGCACCAATCAATAAAACTAAAAATAATATCCCTATTACTTTCAGCCATTTCGGCTTTTTCTTTCTTTTTTCGGCACGCATCTATTTAATCCTCCACTTATTTACAAGTTTTGTAATCCTGACTTATAGAATATCAAATATTAGAAAAAAAGGATATAAATTTTTTTATTGTAAATATAAAAATTGGGGTTAAAGTAATGATTGAAACGCGTGAAAGATAAGTAAATTGAAGTTTCCTAATGTAATATATGGGTAAAAAGACCCTGATATTTACCTTTTTAATGTATTATAGTTTAATAGTAGTAAAATAACAAATTTTCGACAAAAGGTGGTTAATTGGTGAAAAAAGCTTCTTTGGCAAAAGTCTTCCTTGTTCTGGTCCTATTCCTTCTTATCCTCCCATCAAAAGAGTATTCCGTAAGTGCTTCTTATTCGTTTGAAGGGAAAGTCACGGCCTCCATCTTAAATGTACGCTCTAAACCAACAGTCTCATCCAAAGCGCTGGGGAAATTGAAGAAAAACCAAGTAGTTACGGTGATTGATCAGCAGAAAGGCTGGCATAAAATAAAATCCGGTAAATTATCAGGCTGGGTCTCTTCCACTTATATTACCGGAATAACATGGAATGGCTATGCAACAGTGTCAAATCTAAATATTAGAAAGTCTCCTAATATAAAAAGTAGTGTAGTGACAAAAATCTCCCAAAATACAGGTGTTACAGTAGAGGGGAAAGAAGGAAGCTGGCTTAAGGTATTTATCCCCGGAAAAAAAGTTCGCGGCTGGGTTTCGGCTTCTTATATTTCAAGTAAGAAGCCTGCCTCCCCAACTAAAACGCTTGGCACCTTTTATGTAACAGCAGATGTATTAAATGTCCGTATCCAAGCTTCTGCATCATCAAAAGTAGTGGCTAAAATTTCTAAAGGAGAAGCAGTTCAAGTAAATAGTCAAAGTAGTAATTGGTCTAATATTACGACAGCTAAAGGAGCAAAGGGCTGGGTTTCTTCATCTTATATTGATAAGAAAAAGCCTTTAGATAATAAGGACAAGAGTACTAATAAAGAGACAAAAATAATATTAAAGGAAAATAGTAATATTCGCACAGGACCGGGGACTAACTTTAGTATTATTACCTTGGAAAAGGCAGGTACAGCATTGGTGAAAACAGGTGAAAGGAGTGGTTGGGTTCAAGTAAAGACAAGCAAAGGGAAAACTGGATGGGTGGCCGGCTGGCTTGTCTCTTCTTACGGTAAAGGATTAAAAGGAAAGGTTATTGTAATCGATCCAGGGCATGGGGGATACGATAATGGTGCCAGCGGGAAAGGATATAAAGAAAAAAACCTGAACTTGCAATCTGCCCAAGAGTTGAGAACTCTTCTTCAAAATTCCGGGGCTAAAGTCATAATGACCCGGGCATCGGATCAATACCTAAGCCTTTCCCAAAGAGTTGAGATTAGCCATAAGGAAAAGGCTGATGCATTTATCAGTATACATTACAATTCTTATTCATCGAGCAGCACGGGCATTGTATCATTTTTCTATAACTCCGAAAAAGACAAATCTTTGGCGCAATTCTTGCATCAAGAATTAGTTTTACAGACGGGAATGCGTAATTTAGGTGTGAAATCTGGTGATTTTCACGTGTTAAGAAATAATAAACAGCCCTCGGTTCTATTAGAGTTGGGCTTTCTTTCAAATCCAAAGGAAGAAAGAGTTATAGCAACTAAAGAATATCAAAAAAAAGCAGCAAAAGGTATTTTTGAGGGCCTGAATAATTATTTTAACAGTCACTAACTGCTAAACACTAGAAAATCTTCTATACCCAAGAATAAATATGGAAATACTGCGAGTTTACTGCTGGAGTTATTAATGAGGGTGCTGACTAATAGTACCCTCATTATATTTTTTTAGGTAACAAATTAAGGGAATTAATAGGAAGTAATAAAAAAACTGTAATATTAGTTATTTAATATGCACCAGCCAAGCATCTAACTCCTCATCATAAAAGGGCTCAGAGGTTGCGTATAAAACATGTTCGTTATTGGAGTCTATAAACTGAGTACCATTTGGATGGTACATTCTGAAGGAATCCCCAGGGCAAATTTTATTAAAATGTACTTCTTCCCATTTCCCATCTTTATTTATCTCAATTCTATGGATTTCCAGCTTATCCATATAGCCACCTCCAAATGTATCGTTTAGTTTATATTTTATCCAGATTCAAGTAATTTATGATGTTTTATTAACGTGAATATTTCCATCCAAACAATAATAAGATTAGGACAAGGATATTTATTCTTTCCAAGGAGGAATATAAATGGCCAAGCTAAAGAACAAAGTATCTGTCTTGATTATACTGCTGATAATCACCTTCAGCGGAGCAGCTGGCGCCTTAGTTTATCATATTAATGATGCTGCTGAAGCTGCAAAATTAGAGTATAGCAAAGATATAAACCAATATTTTGAAGGTAAGGATGAAAAAATTAAACATGATGTTGAAAACTTAACGAGTACAGAAATCGAAAGATTAAGAAGCGAAACAAATAAATACCTTCAAGAAAAATTAAACACAGATTACCAAAATGAGCTAAACGCAAAATCTAATGAAATTGTGAATGTTACTAATAAAAAAATAGAAGAGATTAAAGACTTTATTGATGTATTAATTAAAGAGAAAAATAAAAGCAATTCTTAAAAGCATGAAATAAATTATTTATAAAAGCATAAAAAAGACAGCTGCCAGTCAAGAACCCTTGCCTGGCAGCTGTCTTTTTTGTGTAGACTTCGATGAATAATTTAAACAAATTATCCTTAAGGGATTTTCTGCAATATTTTAGAAAAAACTAATTTTTAAAAGGCAATTTTCGACAATTATCTCTATTTCATTCAGCAAAAAAATGAATATATGTTATAATTCTTTGATGTGATATTTATTTAAGAAATAATTAAACTTTATTGGAGGAAAGGGACCGTGGTATTTAGTTCAACAGTATTTTTATTTCTATTTTTACCTCTAACCTTAATACTGTATTTTATCTCTCCGAAATTTTTAAGGAATACTTTGCTTCTAGGGGCAAGCTTGTTTTTTTATGCTTGGGGAGAACCTGTTTTTGTCTTAATCATGTTATTATCGATTGCTGTTAATTATATTTTTGCTCTCCTGATAGATTCAAATAGAGAAAAACATTTGCTTGTTAAATGGATATTGGGTATAACCATTGCAGTTAACCTTTTGATTCTAGGCATTTTCAAGTATGCAAATTTTGCTGTTGAGAACGTAAATGGCCTTTTTAATGCTTCATTTGTAATTCCTGAAATCGCACTGCCATTAGGAATATCCTTTTTTACTTTCCAAGGATTAAGTTATGTTATTGATGTATATCGTAAGGATGGAAAAGTCCAAAAAAACCCTTTAAATATTGCTTTATATATTGCTTTATTTCCTCAGCTAATTGCTGGGCCCATAGTACGGTATCAAACTGTGGCGGATCAAATTAATAAAAGAAAAGAGACATTACAAAATTTTGGCATTGGTACAAAACGCTTTATCATTGGTTTGGCAAAAAAGATGTTATTGGCAAATAACTGCGGCTGGGTCGCAGATCAAGTATTTTCAAGGCCTGCTGATGAGCTGTCAATAGGCTTGGCTTGGATTGGTATAATTGCATATACATTACAGATTTACTTCGATTTCTCTGGTTACTCGGATATGGCTATAGGGTTAGGGAGAATGTTTGGATTTAAATTCCTTGAAAACTTCAACTACCCTTATATTTCTCGCTCTGTAACTGAATTCTGGAGAAGGTGGCATATGTCTTTATCCTCCTGGTTTCGTGATTATTTATATATTCCGCTAGGTGGGAATAGAGGTACTACTTTTCAGCTATATCGAAATATTTTCATTGTCTGGATGGCTACTGGAATTTGGCATGGTGCTGCATGGACATTTATTGCATGGGGGATCTATTATGGAGTGCTAATTATGTTAGAGAAAGCATTCCTCCTTAAAGTTATTAAATCAGTTCCTAAAGTAATCCAGCACTTTTACACCATGCTTGCCGTGATAATCGGGTGGGTGTTCTTTAGGTCAGAGACCTTCAGTTATGCTTTTGATTACTTACAGGCAATGTTTGGGCTTAACGGTATGCCGCTTTGGGATTCAGAGACTAGTTTTTATCTCACACAAAATGGCATTGTAATTGCCATTGCCATTATTGTATCAATGCCTGTGTTTGATTTAATAAGAAAAACCTTAAACAGTGTTATGAATAAGAAAGAAAATACCCGTTTAAGCTATGACTTGATTGTTTCAGCAGGGTATGTGCTGGTTTTCTTAGTTACAATAGTAAGTGTAGTTTCAACAACATTTAATCCGTTTATTTATTTCCGTTTTTAATTAAGGAGGACTATCATGAAAAAAGTGAAATTTCAAAGCTTATTTATAACTTCGATATTTCTTCTTACTATTTTTGGGTTGGGTGCATTTCATGTATTGACTCCAGACGAGAAGCAATCAATTTTGGAAAACAGGAAACTCGAGCAACGTCCAGATTTGAGTTTAGATAAGTTTCTTTCAGGTGATTACTCTAAGCGGTTTGAAAATTACTTTAATGATCAATTTCCAGAGCGAGGCTTTTTCATTGAAGCTAACGCAATGTTAAATAGGAATATCCTTAGGCAGGATGTTAATGATGATGTCTACATTGCGGATGATGGATATTTACTGTCAGCAGTTGCTGAACAGGACTCAAAGGAAGCAAAAGTTGTTGCGGAACGTATTAATAATTTTTCTAAATTGATGGGTGAAAGGAATGTAAATGTATATACTGCCTTAATGCCAAACAAATCAACCATGATGCAGAATAAATTCCCTAACTATTTTCCAAGCTTTGGACAAGAGAACATGGATCTTTTATATAAAGAATTGGATGATATAACAAATCCTATCGATTCTCGAGATATATTAAACAAACATATGAATGAAGAAAATATGTTTTTTTATACTGATCATCATTGGCAGGCAAAAGCAGCCTTCTATGCCTATCAGAATGTTATGTCTTATATCGTTGAACATGAGGACTTGGATGAAGAAGTCCTTGATTATAAAAGTTATAAATGGGATTCAATGGGGAAGCCCTTCTATGGCTCTGATGCAAGAAAAACGACAAGTGCCAATGCTGAGAAATCAGACAAAATTGTAGTTGCAACTTTGAAAGATAGTGATCAAAAATTTGAAATGAAGTGGGGAGACAGAAAACAAGAAGGGTTATATTTTATGGATTTTTTAAAGAGAGATGATTTATATACAAATAGATATCAAGCCTATTTAGGTGGGGATTACGCACTATTAACTATAGATAATTTGCGTGGGAGTAATAAAGAGAACGTTTTAGTCATTAAGGATTCCTATGCAAATGCTTTTATCCAATTTCTTGCACCACATTATAAAGAAACACATGTAATGGATTTACGGCATTATAAAGGAATACCAATTGAGGAATATGTCGATAATCATAATATTGATCATATAATCTTGCTAAATAATGTGAACTCTATATATGTAACCCCGTCGCTAACTAACTTTGAAAACCCAGGACAAGGAGAAAATCAATAATAATTTCTCTAGCGTTATATGGCATTAGCATCAATTCGAAATAATCGGGGGGATTTACTTGACTACAGAAATCAATACCGGAAGTTTTTCTTTTTCAATCATAATGGCTGTATATAATGTTGAAGATTATTTAGAAGAAGCAATTGAAAGTCTTATTAATCAATCAATAGGCTTTAAAAAGCATATTCAGCTCATTTTAATTAATGATGGCAGTTTGGACGGCAGTGGGGAAATATGTAAGCGATATAAAGAAAATTACCCCAATAATATAGTTTTTATTGATAAGGAAAATGGCGGAGTTAGCAGTGCTAGAAATGCAGGACTCGATGTTGCAACTGGAAAATACATTAATTTTTTGGATCCTGATGATAAGCTGTCTTTAAAAACGTTAGAAAATGTTTTTGGTTTTTTTGAGACCGAAGGGGAAAAAATTGATGTTGTTTCTATTCCGATTTTTTGGTTTGATCAAGCGAAAGGAAAACACTTATTAAATTATAAGTATACTTCTAATCGTATTATAAATATTCTTAAGGAGCATCGCGCTATTCAAATGTCTGCTTCAAGTTCTTTTGTGAGAAAAGAAGCCATAGGCAACCTGCGCTTCAGTGAAGCATTAAAGTTTGGTGAAGATGCTGATTTTTTAAATCGAATTATATTAAATAAATGCGAATATGGCATAGTAAAAAAGGCAAAATATCGATATCGTAAAAGAAGTATACAAACCTCGGCTACACAACAGGCACTAGGAGATAAGGATTATTATTTACACAGCTTACAAAACTTTTCTTTCAGCCTTATTAATGTAGCAATTGAGAAATTAGGGTTTGTCCCAAGGTATATACAATATATGATCATGTACGACCTCCAATGGAGATTGAATAACAATAACTTGATACTAACAATGACAGATGAAGAAACCTCTGATTTCTTATCAAAGCTTAGGGAACTATTGGGGTATATCGCTGACGATATAATCTTTGAACAAAAACATTTGAACTTATTTAGAAAAAATTATTTATTAAGAATCAAGTATAATCAAGAATCTAAAGATTTTTATCAAGAGCACTTTTCTTCAACAAATGCTGTAATGCTCCATAGAGATAAAGTAATGGATGTAATGGATTCACACAAGCTTGCAGTTGAATTAATGACTATTGAAAATGGTGAATTAGCTATAGAAGGTCATTTTACATCCTTATTCGAAAATGACCAGACAAAACTTGTTGCCTTTTTTAATAATAAGAAGGTGGAAGCGCAAAAAATCAAACGATTCTATAAAAATATAAATGTTTTTGGTAAGACAATTAAGGAAGCTATAGGCTTTAAATTCAATATCCCGCTGAGCGGTCTGACTGATCTAACAGAAATCACATTTTATGCCTTCATTAATCAAAGTAAAGTTCAGCTAAGTGCAATTTTTGCTGCAAAAAGCTATATAACAGATAAAAGTGAATCTTACTACAATAAAGATGGCTACCTGGTTAACTACAATAAAAACAAAATGGCCATTGTTATAAAAAGATATCATATAAAGAATCACTTCAAACATGAGCGTGCAGTTCTTAAAGATCTATTAAGAATGGGCAAAATAGGTTCTAAGAAAGCAATACTGGTTCGGTTGAACTATTTTTTGCAGAAGTTATTTAGGCGAAAACCTATCTGGCTATTCATGGATCGAGTAAATAAAGCTGACGATAATGCTGAGGTTTTATTCGAGTATGCTAACAAACAAAATGATGGAGTTAAAAAATATTTTGTCATTAATAGGGATAGTGAAGACTTTGGACGAATCCGGGAAATAGGGAAGGTAATCCCCTATGGTTCATGGAAGCATAAGATGTATATTTTACTTGCTGATAAGCTTATTTCCTCCCATGCAGATGAATTTATATTAAACCCATTTGGGAAAATGAAGAAATACTATAAAGATTTGTTGGATTATGATTTTATCTTTTTACAGCATGGAGTTACAAAAGATGATATTTCAAGCTGGCTGAATAAATATAAAAAGAACATTAGGCTCTTTATTACCGCAGCTAATAAGGAGTATGATTCTATATTAAATGGAAATTATGATTATGAAGAGAAAGAAGTTCTATTATCTGGATTTCCAAGATTTGATAAACTGAAGGATGACGATAAAAAGCGTATATTGATCATGCCAACATGGCGTGCTGAGCTTGTTTCCAAAATTAACCCTATAACAGGGAAAAGGGAGTATAACCCAAATTTTAAAGAATCGCTATATTTTAAGGCTTTTAATAAATTGTTAAATGATAATAAGTTAATTCAAGCTGCAAAAGAAAAGGGTTATCAGATTGTCTTTTTCCCTCATCCTAATATAAGGCAGCAATTAAAAGATTATGATATTGATCCTTCCATCGAAATAGCAGATATAGAAAGCAGTTACAGAGAGAATTTTAATCAATCGAGTATACTTGTTACAGATTATTCATCCGTTGCTTTTGATTTTGCTTATCTAAAAAAACCTGTTATTTATTATCATTTTCAATCAAATCATCTGGCTGAAGGATATTTTGATTATGAAAAAATGGGATTTGGACAGGTGTTTAACGATAATAAAAAAGTAGCTGAAAAAATCATCAATTATATGGAACAAGACTGCAAGATGGAGCCACAATTTCAAGAGAGAGTGGATGAGTTTTATCCTTATACGGATGACAATAATTGCAAGAGAGTATATGATGAAATATTAAAAATAAATAGAGGTTCTGGAAAAAGGGGATGATAGCTTGGCTATATTAGTAACTGGTGGAGCAGGTTATATTGGGTCTCATGCTGTATTAGAGCTTTTAGATAGACAGGAAGATGTCGTAGTAATTGATAATATGCAAACCGGGCATATTCAATCTATTCCAAAAGGTGCTAGGTTATATAATGGAAACCTAAGTGATATTTCTTTTTTAGACGGAGTATTCCAAAAAGAAAATATTGAAGCAGTTATGCATTTTGCTGCTGATTCATTGGTAGGTATTAGTGTGCAAGATCCTCTGCAATATTATAGCAATAATGTAGGAGGAGCTATGAGCCTTCTTCAAGCCATGCTTAAGCATAAGGTCGATAAAATTGTATTTTCTTCAACTGCAGCAACCTTTGGCGAGCCTGATAATATTCCTATTACAGAGGAAAATATTCAAAGTCCTACCAATCCATATGGAGAGACAAAGCTAGTAATAGAAAAGATGCTGAAGTGGTATTCGCAAGCATACAATCTTTCTTATAAGATACTTCGTTACTTTAATGTTGCAGGAGCGGATCGGAAAGGAAGAGCTGGTGAGGATCATGACCCTGAAACGCATCTAATTCCAATAATTTTACAAGTTGCTCTGGGGAAGCGGGAAAAGGTTATGATCTTTGGTGACGATTATCCAACTAAAGACGGTACTTGTATCCGGGATTATGTACATGTTAATGATTTGATTCAAGCACATGTGTTGGCGCTTGAAGACCTAAGAAATAATGGAAATAGTGATTCATATAATTTGGGAAATGGAAATGGATTTAGCGTTAAGGAAGTAATCGATGTTTGTCGTAATGTGACCGGTCATGCAATACCGGCAGAAATAGCAGCCAAAAGGGCCGGTGATCCGGCAATATTAATCGCCTCATCAGAAAAGGCGAAAGATAAGTTAGGGTGGACTCCTCAATTTGGAGAGTTGGATCAAATTGTAAGAGACGCATGGAATTGGTATGTAAATAATCCAAATGGTTATAAAAGTGATGACAATGAGGAATAAGAAAAATTGAAATATGGTCACTCTCGATTATTATTTGAGAGTGACCATTTTTTTGTCTTATTTAATACCGGAAAGAAGTTAATGGATATAAGTTTAAAAGCTATAGGATTATACTCTTCAAACCTCAATGCAAAGCGTCATGTTGTTGGAGCAGCAGTCCATATTTCCCAGGGCCTTAAAGTGAAACTGATGTCAAAAATGATATTTTATTGTAAAAAATACTAGAAATATGAAAAAATATAGAAATAATATTCATTAATTTGTTAATATAGGAATAGGCTCCTTTCAATCTCTTATATTAGAAATTTACAATCAGTAAATTACAAGATAAATAGGTAAAATACTAATTTATGTGTAAACTCATATAAACTGGTTGAAGGAGGCTTACAGAAATATTTATATTCAAGAGGAGGAATCATGAACAGCCTTAGAAAATTTATCTCTTATATTCTGATTGTATGCTTAATTTTACCAGTAACATCTATATCAGTATATGCAGAGGAAGGTCCAGAGCAGTCTTCTGCTATAGAGAGTCTTATAGTTTATAATCCTGAAGCAGATGGTAATGTAGTTTTGTATGAAGAGAAGAATAAGGAAAGCAAACAGCTAATTCAGCTTGTAAGTGGAATTGAAGTCTTTGTCTTAGAACAACAGGACGAATTCTCTTATGTTCAATATGAGATTCCAGAAAAAGAAGAAATATGGATAGGATATATTGAAAATGAGTTCCTGATTACGGAAGATAAAGCTATAGAATTAATACCAGATTTTAATTTAGAAAAAGAAAATAATGATGGGGATAACGATAATGCTGATCTCAATGAACCCACTGATGAGAATCAAAGTGGCATCGACGAAAGTGGGGATACTTCCCAAGATCAAGCAGGTGAATCTGGCACAGCAGGCGATCAAGCAGAAGAACCTTCAATAGAAAATGAAGAGGAAGTTCCAGCAATAGAAGATCAAGAGGAAGAGTCTGCAATTAGTGATGTTCAAGAGGAAGAGCCAGCGATAGAGGAAGTTCAAGAAACTGTTTCCGAAGAAAAAGAGTCTTCGAATGAAAAAGAGAGTGTCACTGCTTCCAAAAATACATTATTTAAAGCAGCTGTTGCCGAAGTAAAGCTTGAAGGAATTGCATTGAAACAACCAACTAATGTCTATTCTTCCCCTGATAGGAATTCAGCAGTAGTAAGAACATTTAATCAAGGTTCAATATTATTGTTCTATGATCATTCTCTTGAATGGTATAGATCAAGTGTTAATGTTGATGGGAAAAATCAAACGATTTATATTAATAAGCAAGATGTTGAGCAAGTGACTGCTAATCCTGTTAAAGAGGAAGGTTTTGCATTAGTTAATCCTACTAATATGTATGCATTGCCTTCAAGAAATTCACAAGTACTGAGAAAATTTGAGGCAGGAACTTACCTCCTTTATTATACGTTTACATCTGATTGGTATAAATCAACTGTAAATGTAAATGGGAAAAATCAGGTTATATATATTAACAAAAATGATATTGAACATCCGACAACCGAACCTGTTAAACTTGAGGGAGTTGCATTAAGTGAGCCTACAAATATGTATGCATCCCCGACAAAAAATTCAAAGGTTTTAAAGACATTTCATTCAGGTTCCAAATTATTGTATTATACTTATACATCAAATTGGTATAGGTCCGGTGTCAATGTTAATGGTGAATATAAAACTGTATATATATATTTGGATGATGTGGCCCAAGTAACTGATAAGCCTGTAAAACAAGAAGGTATAGCTTGGAAGTCTCCTACAAATGTTTACGCTTCTCCTTCAAGAGGTGCAAAGGTAATAAAAACATATAAGCCGGGTTCCATTCTTTTATATTACACATTTACATCAGAATGGTATAGGTCAAGCGTTAATGTAAATGGCAAGATTCATACAGTATATATAAATAAAAGTGATATAGAGGAAGCTAGTCCTTCTTCTTCAACGCTTCAAGGAATAGCACATGGGTCTCCGACTAATGTATATCAGCTTCCTTCATCAAGCTCAAAGATACTGAGAACATTCAGTAAGGGGTTTGTATTAAAGTACTATGACTATAGTAAAAATTGGTATAGATCCAGTGTGAATGTTAATGGCCAAAATCAAACATGTTATATAAAAAAATCGGATGTTAGTTCCCAGAAAAGTTCTTCTTATGGAATTACATTAAGCCAAGCTGTTGATATGCAAATGAAAGCTGCACCACTAACTGATACTCCAGACTTTGGATTAGCAATGAGTTCGGAAATGTCGTTCCTGCTAAACCTAAAAACTCAATGGTATGCAGCTACCCGTGAACAAGTACAATATTATTTAGATCCAAATAACTTTAGTCCTACCAGCGATGAATATCTGCAGTTTTTAATTTTATCATCCTCTGCAGGTACAAGCGAGAGTGAAGTAAATGCTAAAATTTTGAATGGAAAAGGGGTTTTAGCCGGAAAAGCAAACTCGTTTATAGAGGCTGCTAGGATATATAATATTAATGAAATATACTTAATTAGCCACTCATTATTGGAAACAGGCAATGGAACCAGTAACTTAGCTAAGGGTATGGTTGTTAATGGAGTGACTGTATATAATGTATACGGTATTGGTGCATATGATCAGGACCCTGAAAAATTAGGTGCGCAATTTGCCTATGAACAAGGTTGGACATCGGTTGAGAAAGCAATTGTAGGAGGCGCTAGATTTGTCTCTGTCAATTATATTCATTCTGGTCAGGATACACTATATAAAATGCGGTGGAATCCTAATGGAATGGTTGATAAAGGATATGCAAATCATCAATATGCATCAGACGTGGGCTGGGCTGCAAAACAAACAAAGAAAATGGCCCAAATGTACAGTAACTTAACTCAATACACGCAGCTTTTTGATGTTCCGGTATACCGGCAATAAAAGAAGAGGCTGGGACAGAACTAAATTGTCCGTTGTTAAAGCCGAATGATTTCTATTTTAAAAAGTAATAAAAATAAAAGAAACGAACTATTACGAAACTCTAAATCAGAATTTCGAATAATAGTTCGTTTTTTTCTTTGGTCGAAATGCTTTTGTCCCAGCCCCTTTCTTTATTACTTTGTATTAATTTTAGTTTCTAAGAGATTATTAATAAACTCTGTTAAAGGAGTACGCAAATCTTCATCTTGTAATGCCATTTCAATGGTGGTTTGGATAAATCCTAATTTTTCGCCTACATCATATCTTTTTCCATCAAAATTGTAAGCAAAAACTCTTTGGATTTTGTTAAGCTGTTGAATGGCATCAGTTAATTGTATTTCACCACCAGCACCCTCTTTCTGGTCTTCAAGAAACTCAAAAATCTCTGGGGTTAATATATATCTACCCATAATGGCTAAATTGGAAGGTGCCGATCCTAGAGGTGGTTTTTCTACAAAATTATTCACCTGGAATATTTTCCCTTCGTTTGTTAGAGGGTCAATAATACCATATCGATTTGTTTCGTTTTCTGGTACCTGTTGTACGCCAATAACCGAAGCTTTTGTTTCACTGTAGATATCTATCATTTGTTTTAAGCATGGTTTATCTGCTTGAACAATATCATCACCTAATAAAACAGCAAAAGGTTCATTCCCGATAAATTTTCTTGCACACCATACCGCGTGCCCGAGCCCTTTAGGCTCCTTTTGACGAATATAATGAATGTCTACTTTTGAAGGTTCTTTTACTTTCTCAAGCAAATCAAATTTTGCTTTAGCTAATAGGTTTTCTTCTAATTCAAATGCATGATCAAAATGATCCTCTATTGCTCTCTTTCCTTTTCCAGTAACAATAATAATGTCTTCAATCCCAGATTTGACTGCTTCTTCAACTATATATTGAATTGTTGGTTTATCTACTATTGGGAGCATTTCTTTAGGCATTGCCTTTGTGGCAGGTAAAAATCTTGTACCTAACCCAGCAGCTGGAATGATTGCTTTTCGGATTGTATTCACTATTATCTCTCCTCTTTCAATTGCGTAAAAATTAAATCTTATTGTTAGTATGTCCTGCATAAGAAAAAAACTTATCCTAATTAATTGAGGGGCTTTAACTGCATATTAATCTTTGTTCTTTAATTTGAATAAACCAAATAAATTAACTTTATTCAAGTAATACGTGTTTTCTTTTGTTTGAAGGCCAAATTGAAATTTATAATAAAAAATAGGAATATATGTTTTAAACCCAGCATGTCGGTAATCTCTCACTACAGTGCCCCAAATTTTCCTGTGTTTTGCTGGTAGTTCTTCTTTTTGTAAGTAAATCGTTTTATTTCTTATCTTAATAAAAATTCGGTCTTCTGGCTGTAACATGTAATTTTTATTTTTAAGATGACCTTCTAGCAGCCAATGTGATCCGCGAAATTTAAAGTCAGTAAGTGTTACCTTTAATTTTTTTATATCTATTGGAACATTTTTATATGGCCACCCATTTTGCTTTAAGTTTAATAAATAATTTTTATAATAAAAGGGCATGTCTTGCTCTTTTATATATTTATCATCAATATATTGTAATAAGCGGACGAACTTCTTAAAAAATTCATCTTGTTCCTGTTCACTCAATACATTATATATGATTTCATTATTTTTAGGAAATAGATATAGCCTTAAATGGTATATAATTAAAAAATGTATATAAGGAATTACATTACCATACAACTTGTTAGATAAATTAATTAGTGGTAAATAGCAAAGACGAATCATATCTGTATATCTTGACTTTTGATACCATGCACTGTTTACAAGGGAATTTTCCTGTGCGCGTTTTCTATAATAATACTTTGGTCCTGAAACAACTCCGTATTCCTTATGATTTAATAAAAATGTATTTATAAGAAGAGCATCTTCCCAGAAATGAATATCTCTTTGGAATCTTATCTTATCACCCGAAGTGAAATGTTCTGCTCTAAAAAAGCAGCCGCCAATATGAAAATGAATCGCGGTATAGTCCTCATTAATGTCAATAACACGACTTCCTCTGTCAAAACGATAATTCAGACGATGTGGTGTATCAATTCTTTCGAAGTGGAAGAGTGGTATTACAGCAAGTTGAGTACTCTGATATTTATTGAAAAATTCATCAACTTTCTCCAAGGTGTTTTCTGAAAAGTAATCATCTGCATCAAGAAATCCGATATATCTTGAATTCATTGATACGGCATCTAATCCGACATTTCTTGCGTTTCCTGGACCTGCATTCTCACAGTAAATATATTTGACATTCAAAGGAAACTGCTTTGAATAACTTTTACATATCTCACCTGATTGATCCGTACTACCATCGTCGACTAAGATGATTTCAGTACTTTGAATAAAGTCATTACTTTGATGTATTATGCTGTCTATTGATTCTGCCAGGTATTTTTCTGCATTATATACAGGGATAATAATAGAAAATTTCATAAAAAAACCCCTCAGTAATAGTATTTTGTAAACGGTTGGTCCTCTATAGTAAATTTCATAGAAGGTAGCAGCATTACCTTATTTACATTCAGTTGTAGGCTGCCAGCAATTGTATTATATTATAAAGTGGACCTGCAACAAATCCATTTATTAAATAAATCATTCATCAACAACTCTAGAGAGAGTGGGAGAAGACCTTTGCTACCATTTCTAAAAAAAATAATTATAATGACATACAAGTTGTTATTTCAATTGGTTTCTATGCTTCCGAGAAAGCAAAATTTAATTGTATTTGAAAGCTATTTAGGTAAGCAATATAGTTGTAACCCGAGGGCTATATATGAATACCTAAAGAAACATTATCCTGAGTATAACATGATTTGGAGTGTGGACCCACGATATGAAAGTGGATTCCTTGAAAAGGGTATACCCTATGCAAAAAGGTTTACTGTTAAATGGCTTTTCGTTTTAGCAAGAGCTAAATTTTGGGTTACAAATAGCCGTATGCCACTTTGGATACCAAAACCCACAAAAACTATTTACTTACAGACTTGGCATGGTACGCCTCTTAAGAAACTTGCTTTTGATATGGAAGAAGTATTAATGCCTGGTACGACAACCGATAAATATAAACAGGAGTTTCTCTCCGAATCGAGGAACTGGGATTATTTGATTTCTCCTAATGAATATTCTTCTAAGATTTTCAGAAGAGCATTTCAATTTAATAAAACAATTATCGAATCAGGTTATCCAAGAAATGATTTTCTAAATGATGAGGCAAATACTTCTTTTGTTCAGGAGTTTAAAAAGAAACATAGTTTGCCAACTGATAAAAAAGTCATTCTTTATGCACCAACATGGAGAGATAACAAATATGATAAATCTGGAAAATATAAATTCGATATACAATTGGATTTGGAAAGTTTAAGAAACGAACTGGGGGAAGATTACATTATTTTGCTTCGCATGCATTATTTAATAGCCCAGGACTTACAGTTGGATTCATTTAAAGGGTTTGCTTTTAATTTTTCAAGTCATGATGATATTAGGGAACTTTATCTTATAAGTGATATTCTTATAACTGATTATTCTTCTGTTTTTTTTGACTTTGCAAAGCTTCAACGACCAATAATTTTCTTTGTTTATGATATTGAAGAGTATAGAGAAATAATAAGAGGGTTTTATTTTAATTTGGAGGAAAAAGCACCTGGACCTATAGTGCTAACAACGGATGAAGTGATTGAGGAAATCAAGAATATCTCAAATAATATTGACTCACATCAAAAATATAATGAATTTTATCAAGAGTTCTGTTATCTGGAAGATGGGGAAGCCGCAAAAAGGGTAGTGGAACAAGTGTTTCTGAATAGTTAGAGGCTGATGTAAAGAGTTTATTAAAAAGTAAACAACTATACATCGCCTCAATTTTGTTATATAACCTATATGAATCAAGATGGTTTTATATACAACTTTTAACTTTTATTTCCCCTGCTTGTATATAAAATTAAAAAGCTTTACAATTGGTTATATGACTAATCTTTATTACAAAAATTAAGTTTATTTTTATAATCCTTATTATTTGTTAATGTATTGTTATTGTTATGTAAAGTCTATGGGATAAAATCTAGTAATGAAGTTTTTATACATGTGTCTTCAGAGAATATAGAAAAGTTATTCATCCAGATGTAGGAGGAGATCTTTTTGCGTAAAATAATTACTTATGGAACATTTGACTTACTCCATTGGGGTCATATAAATATTTTAAAACGTGCCAAGTCGCTTGGGGACTATCTTGTTGTCGCGATATCTACTGATGAATTTAACGCAATAAAAGGTAAAAAAGCATACCATGATTATGAAAATAGAAAAATGATACTGGAGTCTATACGTTATGTTGACGAAGTAATTCCAGAAAATAATTGGGACCAAAAAATTAATGATGTAATCAATAATGATATAGATATTTTTGTAATGGGTGATGATTGGAAAGGGAAATTTGATTTCCTTAAGGATTATTGTGAAGTAATATATCTTCCAAGAACGGTTGGGATCTCTACAACAAAAATTAAAAAAGATTTGTTAAAGGTAAACAATGGCTAGAGAGTTGGTAATTTCAATTTACCTGGCTCTATTTAAGGCCGTTTTCAATTTATTCAAATTCTTCCCTTTGAAAAATAAGGTAACTTTTGTGATGTCTTTTGGAGATAATAGCCTGTTTGTTTACGAAGAACTTATAAAACAAAAATATTCAGGTGATATTGTTTTCTTGAAAAGCAAAGGTTCCAGGATAGACATACCTGTCGGAAGAGGTATTAAGCAACACTATTTTGAAACGTATCATTTCATTGATACGTTTTTATCAATTTATCACCTAGCAACTTCTAAGTTTATCTTTCTAGATAATTATTATGGTTTTCTATCTGCAATAAAGTTTAAAGATGAAGTTAAATGTATTCAGCTTTGGCATGCAGCAGGAGCTATAAAGCAATTTGGGATATACGATCCTTCTAATAATTCTAGATCAGAAAAAGCAATTGTTCGCTTTTACAAGGTTTATAGCCAATTTCACAAGATTGTAGTAGGTTCAGAAAATATGGCCAAAATATTCTCTGAAGCGTTTAATGCCAATAAAAATAAGATTCTGAGGACAGGAATTCCTCGTACTGACCTCTTTTTTGATCAAAATAGAACTGAGAAAATTAAGGAAAATATGTTACGCAGCTTTCCTATGTTAAAAAATAAAAGAAAAATATTGTACGCTCCAACATATAGGGAAGCTGAATTAAAATTATTCTCCTTGGAGTTAGACTTGCAAAAGCTTTATGATAAGTTTTCTGATGATACCGTACTTTTATTAAGGCTGCATCCTGCAATAGGAGAATTGAAGAAATTTGACGCTGATTTCTCAGACTTTGTAATAGATTGTAGTGCTTATCCTAATATTAATGATTTACTATTTGTTTCAGATTATTTAATAACAGATTATTCATCTATTCCATTTGAGTATGCCTTGCTGGAAAAACCAATGATCTTCTACCCTTATGATTTGGAAGCATATAAGAGTGAAAGAGGTTTTTGGGAAGATTATGCTGAGTTCGTTCCAGGACCAGTAGCTTTCAGTACGGAAGAGATCATTGAGATTATCGAGCAGGACTTAATTGATTACGAAAAAATTAAGCGGTTTAAAGATGAGTGGAATCAATATTCAAACGGGAATTCGAGCGAAAAATTGATTCGCGCATTATCAATTAAGTGAGAAAAAGAAGGAATTTCCAGTCTTTAATTACAAAATAGAGGAAGTAATAAAAACGGTGGTAAAATAAATTTACTTGTGAAAAAACTTGTGAACAAAGCTTTACTAAGTAAATAAAATATATCAATGCAGCAGGATATTGTTGAAGGTTGTATCGTTAAGTCCTAATACGTATAATATCATTATGGTTTTTAATTTGATTTAGAAGAAAAGCTTTTTAGGAAGGAATACTTATAATGGGCTCCTTGATCACAGTTATAAAAGAACAAATACAAAGCTTCTATTTGATAAGGAGGCTTTCCTTATATGAATTGAAGAGTGCAAATAAAAATAATTATTTAGGAATGTTATGGGAAATTATCAACCCGGGAATTCAAATTGCAATATACTGGTTCGTATTTGGTTATGGTATAAGGAAAGGTGCAAAAGTGGGAGAAATTCCATTTATTCATTGGATGTTAGCGGGGATTATTGTATGGTTTTTTGTGCAGCCATCTATTATTCAGGGGTCGAAATCGGTCTATTCAAGAATAAAAATGATTTCTAAAATGAATTTTCCAATGAGTGTAATCCCTTCATATGTCATTTTTTCAAAACTATACCCTCACTTGTTATTGCTGGTTATAACTACAATAATATTTCAATTTATTGGGTATCCTATAAGTATATACTACATTCAATTACCGTATTTTTTAATTGCAACCACTATTTTTTTAATAGGTCTATCTCTTATTACATCCACCCTTTCTACTATCGTTCGAGACACACAAATGATAGTTCAAGCGGTAATGCGGATTTTAATATACTTGAGCCCAATTTTATGGGTTAGAGAAGATTTCCCGGGCTGGGTGCAAGTTATTATGAAAATTAATCCTCTTTATTATCTGGTTGAAGGATATCGTTGGTCCCTTCTAGGACAAGGCTGGTACATTACTGAAGAAGTAGGATATACTATTTATTTTTGGATTGTTGTCATTTCATTATTATGGATAGGGTCAATAGTTCATGTTAAATTCAGAAAACATTTTGTTGATTATATATAATGGAGTGATTTTGTTTGGAAAAATCAGTCATTGTTAAAAATGTTACAAAAAAGTATAAATTATATACAAAGACATCTGAAAGGTTATTAGATATCTTGTTGCCTAAAAGTTACGGTGAAGATTTCTATGCTTTAAGAGATGTCAGTTTCGAGGCTGAAAAGGGAGATATTGTTGGCTTTGTAGGTGTAAACGGTTCAGGTAAATCTACTCTCTCTAATATTATTTCTGGTGTCGTTCCGCCAACCTCGGGAACAGTGGAAATCAAAGGACAAGCAGCTCTTATATCTGTTTCTGCTGGTTTAAATAACCAGCTTACTGGAAGAGAAAATATTGAACTGAAATGTTTAATGTTAGGATTTAGTAAAAAGGAAATTAAAGAAATGGAACCAAGTATTATTGACTTCTCTGAAATTGGAAAATTTATAGACCAGCCAGTTAAGTCATATTCAAGTGGAATGAGATCAAGATTAGGATTTTCCATCTCTATCCATATAAATCCAGACGTTTTAATAATTGACGAAGCATTATCTGTTGGAGATAAAGCATTTGCGGAAAAATGTCTTGATAAAATGAATGAATTTAAAAAGAGAGGAAAGACAATGTTTTTTGTCAGTCACTCCATAGGCCAAATGAAGGAATTTTGTGAAAAAGCAGTATGGTTAGAGTTTGGTCAAATTAAGATGGAAGGTAATATAAATGAGGTAATTCCTGCTTATGAGAAGTTTTTAAAAGAATATAAAGCCATGACTGATATTGAAAAGAAGAAATTTCGTGAAGAGTCTTTAAGAAAACAAAGTGAACCATTTTATGCAGGTGCATACTGAGGACAATTATATATATATGAGAGAGTGCCAAAATGAATTTTTTTGGCACTCTTTTTCGTTTTTATGGAAGCCCTATTTCTAAAGACTTTATGTAATAAAGGATGGACCCCAAAGGGCATTTTGAATGCCCTTTGGGGTCCATCTAATGCTCATTTAAAAATCGCAAAAGTGATTACATAAGTTAAGATATGAGAAGAACACTTAGATTTTGAATACCTGCTTAACTACCTGCTCAGTAGCATTTCCTTTTTCCCACTGACAAATTCTATCGTAAAAATTTTGATATCTTTCTCTGTACTTTTCTTCAACATCTTCAATATTTAAAATGGAATCGATTATTTCCTCTGTTGTCTTTAATAAAGGACCTGGTACTTCCTTTTCCATATCAATATAAAAGCCTCTTAATGTATCACGATATTTTTCTAAGTCGTAAGTGAAAAATAAGATTGGTCTCCTTAAGTTAGAGTAATCAAAGAAAACTGATGAATAATCAGTAATTAGTATATCTGAGATTAGATATAATTCTGCTATATCATTATATTTAGAGAGGTTAAATGCAAAATCCTCTAGACCTGAAATTTCAATATTATCTGCTATAAAATAATGCATCCTTAATAATACAATATAATCGTTCCCTAGCTTTTTTTTCATCTCATGTAAGTCCAGTTTCAGATTAAATTTATATTTACCTGGTTCATAGAACTCATCATCTCTCCAAGTAGGGGCATAAAGTATAATTTTTTTATCTGTGGGTAAACCTAAATTTTTCTTTATTTCTGCAGCAGTATCCTCTTTATTATTTGAATGTAAAATATCATTTCTTGGATAACCGAACTCAAGCATTTCCTTCTCAAACTTAAATGCACTTCTAAAAATATCAGATGAATATTGATTTGCAGAGATTAAGTAGTCCCATCTCCTAGACTGTTTAAAAAAATGACTTTTGTAATTTGGATTAGCAGAATGGATATCCTCCATATCGAAGACGAGCTTTTTCAATGGAGTCCCATGCCATGTTTGCAAGTAAATGTTCCCTTCCCTCTTCTTAAGATGAAGCGGTAGTCTTGAATTGCTTACCCAAAATTTTGAAGTAGCTAAATAATAATAATAAGCAAGGCTAAATCGTTTTACCTGTTTCGCATTACCAGGTATTTCTCTTTCTTGGTTGAATATCCAAATGAATTTATAATCCGTACTTTTACTGATCATGTATTCATAAATGTTCTTCGGGCTATCTGAATAGTTTTTGCCTAAAAAGCTTTCAAAAACAATAGTCTTTTCCTTTAAAGGTAAACGAGAAAATAAATGGTTATAGAGATAAATATAAAATTTTGTCCTACCTGAAAGGGCATGCTTTAAATCTCTAAGTAAATGATGAAGCCTTATTGTTTTATTAAAAAAATTAGCTTTTTTCTTTTTAAGGGCAAACATCTCCAAAAATAATAGAGGATTTCTATTTTTTAGGTTGGAAATGCTAAGTTTCTCTACAGCATTAGTTACAGCCTTGAAATTTTGGTGAATGTTTGACTGATCTATAAAATGCATAACAATGTCCTTACGGTAGAAGTTAAGAAACTGTTTATCCAAGTAGTTGTTTAGTAACTCATTTTTCATGTATTTTTCTTTCATTTTATTAAAGATGGTTAAAAAGTCGTTAATCCTTGTCTCTAAATCTAATTGCATAAGTGAAGGATTAGATATAGGATCATTGCGAGTTCTTTTATAGTAGAGACAATTTGTCAAATGAGGAATTGTCTCTAAGGACGCAATTAAAGGCATTATAAACGATAGCTCTGAAAAGCAATCAACATCTTCAGAAAATCTTAGCTCGTGTTTCTTAATAAAGCGATTTGATATTAAACAATGTATAATAGAGAAACTCTTAAAAAATGTTACAGCTTCTTTTTGTATTAAGTTATTGTCAGTTACCAACAAATCGTTTTCATTTTTTTTATGTGTTTTTTTTATTACCCCGGAGAGTATATTGAAATTGTTAATATTCTCAATAAGTAATTCAATTGTATTTTGTGGGATATAGTCATCGCTATCAAGGAAATATACATAATCCCCAGTAGACCTATCCAAACCCATATTTCTTGCTGCACCTACTCCGCTTCTCTGATCCAAATGAATATATTTTATTCTGGAATCATTAGAAGCAATACTCTCAATAGCTTCTTTGCATGAACTATTGGAACCATCATTTATAAGAATAATCTCGAGGTTAGAGTAGGTTTGATTAATTACTGAATCTATGCATTCTGAAAGAAACTCTTTTGTATTATATATAGGAATAATTATTGATATTTTCTTCATATCTTTCTCCTTCTTGCACTTGAAATTATTAAGTGAATTATATCATGTTTGACGGCACCATTCATTAATCTGAAATGCATATAAAAATGGTATAGTTTAACACTTCTTTTGCGAATATACAAAAAAAGGCAGGTCGAATATTGACCCGCCTTTAGTTTCTTTGAATAATGTTTTCCTCTTCATAATCATCATAATTGTCATAATAATGATCTTCCGTGTTGTGCTCATGAACGAAATAAATCTCATCCGTCTCATCTAAATGCATTGACCTTTTAAAAAAGGTAAATATTTTTAATGCCAAGTAAAATTCCCCCTTAACTTTATATGAAGTTTTGCCAAGTGTTTTTTATTTATTCATGCAGGTTTGATAATTAGAGAATTATTTACACTTTCTTGTAGTTATTGGCAGCATTCCAGGCCTCTTATATTAAGTTTTTAATAATAAGATTTCAGCTAATTAAAGAAATGTAAATATCCGTTACATTCATTTACTTCAAAATATGAATCACTTATTCTATAAGAAATATTCATGAATACATTGCAGAGAGGTGAAAAAACATCCAGATATACTGCTGACTCCAACTTAAGCCCTGCTCTATCCTTGTCCTCGAATGATTAAGCGGCGATTATTGGCTGCTAATATTTTGTGGTATATTAATGGAGAAAATTTAAGATGACAAGGAGTTTTCTTATGAATTTAGAACATGTGGACATTTTGGGTGTTCCTTTTGTTCATGCAACCCGCTCTCAATTTGTTGATCAATTGCAGCATCATATAAATGCGGAACAAAAAGCTTTTGTGATAACGGCAAATCCTGAAATTGTAATGAAAGCCAATGAAGAACCTTCCTATATGAAGGTGGTGGAACAGGCGACCTATGTAACGGCAGATGGGATTGGTGTGGTAAAGGCGGCCAAGCTGTTAAATAAACCGCTGCCTGAGAGGGTAGCAGGCTATGATGTGATGATGGACTTGCTTCATTTAGCTGACCGGCACCAGCACCGTGTGTATCTGCTGGGGGCAAGGCAGGAAACGCTGGAAAAGGCAGAAAGGAATGTTGGAAAACAATTTCCTCAGCTAAAAATAGTCGGTTCGCATAATGGGTTTTTTGACTGGAAAAGCAGACATATTCAGCAGGAAATTGCTGAAAAGCGGCCGGATCTCATTTTTGTGGCATTAGGCGTGCCAAGGCAGGAAAATTGGATTGCTGAAAATATTCATCAATTTGACAAAGGTGTGTTTGTTGGTGTCGGGGGCAGTTTTGATGTCATTGCCGGGACCGTGAAAAGAGCGCCGGAAATCTGGCAAAGGATGAATCTGGAATGGTTTTACAGGCTGTTAAAGCAGCCAAGCCGTTTTGGACGGATGATGGCACTGCCGAGATTCGCTTTCAAGATTTTAGCGCAGAAAGCAAGAAGCTAGCATGAAGCAAGCGTTTATTAAAAGCACCTTAATCTTATCCATTGCCACTCTGACATCAAAGATACTTGGAAGCATTTTTCGCATACCGCTACAGAATATTGCCGGAGATGAAGTGCTGGGTATTTTTAGCTTAGTTTATCCTGTCTACATGGTGGCGCTGATTCTTTCAGTAGCAGGAATTCCGATTGCTATTTCCAAATTGATTTCTGAAGCAAATGTGCATGGAGATCACGAGAAGATCTATAAAATATATGTCACTGCAGTGATTTTGGCCTTTTTGTTTGGGCTGACCAGTTTTACGCTTATCTATAGCTTTTCTGCACCGATAGCGGCGGTACTGGGTGGCGCAAGCACCCGGTCAGCCTTAATTGTTGTTTCGGCCACTCTTCTGGTTGCACCTTATATGGCTGTGTACAGAGGCTACTTTCAAGGCTTTCAGGATATTAGGCCAACAGCCGTTTCGCAGGTGCTGGAGCAATTAATCCGGGTGGCATTTATCCTGATGATTGCTTATGTGCTTGTTGAAAGAGATTATTCCGATGAGGCGGTGTCAGCCGGCATTATGGCTGGCTCCATTTTAGGGGCTGCCGCTTCCGCTGTTTACTTGCGGATTTTGTTTGCCCGTTCTACTTTAAAGCCCAAATCAGAAGGGTTTCGCTATTCATACAGCGATTTTTTTAAAACAGGAAAAACGATACTCTTTATTTCCCTGCCGATTTGTATTGGGGCCATTACGATGGCGCTTTTGAACTTCGTGGATTCTGTGACTATTCCATATAGTCTAAAGAAAGCAGATATTGACCAAAATATTACCTATATGTATGGAATTTACGGGCGGGGACTGTCACTTGTTCAAATCGCTACTGTGTTCTCAAGCTCGATCGTACTTCCGCTTATCCCTCTATTAACAGAGACGCTGGCGGAAAAGAACCATGAAAAGGCAAGGGGGATCCTGGAAAGAACTCACCGTCTGACGCATCTTGTGTCATGGCCCGCAGCATTCGGGCTGCTGGCAGTAAGTCTGCCTTTAAATATGGCTTTATTTAAAGACTTGGAAGGAAGCGCTGTGCTGGCGGTCATCGGCTTTAGTTCTGTATTTACTTCGCTATCTGTACTGGGTACAGGGATTTTGCAGGGGATTAATCTGGCCAAGCAGGCTGCCTATATCATTGTCTGCGGTGTGGTTCTTAAAGCAGCAGCTAACATCACCTTTGTCGGCGTGTTTGGTCTAATTGGGGCAGCCTACTCGACACTGGCCGTGTATGTGGTCATTTTTATTGCCAATACGATTTTTATTAAGAAGGCAGTTCCTTTCACTGTGTGGAAATGGAAGGATTCCGCTGTCGTGATTTCTTCCATCATTATGGGCGGCCTCATTAGTCTTTCGATTCTTTATGCAGATATTGAACATTGGAGCAGATTGAAAGCTTTGCTATTTTCCGGAGCTGCCGTTATAGCGGGTGCCCTCATCTACTTTATCCTTTTATTTATTACAAGGGGTATTGATAAAACAGAAATCGCCTCCTTGCCTTTATTGAACAAAGGGAAGTCAAAAGGAACAAATTAGCATTCGGTGCTTTCTTTGAAAGGATGTCGAGATTGAAAAAAGCTGTTCTGGGTTTATTGATTCTATCTCTTCTTTTAACGCTGCCTGGCCTTATGCAAAGGCATCAGGCTGAATGGAATAATCGGAATTATGAAACGATTATTCCGTTTCAGGATATTCAATCACTGGTATCTAAGGATCCCAGTCTGCAATTGGGAGATGTATTGCGGGATTTGAAAGATGCCGGGCTGCATGCTGTCAGTATTCAGCCTGAAACCTTAAATAGCCTGGAGGACATAGGGGATATTAACGTCCTGACCGGCGGAAGGATCCAGGAAATGTCTATCCTGAATAGCGACTTGGAAGGTGTAGCCGACCGGGTTTCTAATGAAGGAGCTTATATACATATCCAAAATGAAAACGAGCTGACAAGCCGGCTCACGGATGTTTTTCAGGCAGAAGAAACAGTCAGAATTGCGAACAAGGAATTTATTCATTTTCCTGCACTGAACAGTGCCCAATTCAATGAAACACCAATTGGCTATACGGAAGAAATTATAGATGAAATTAAGAAGGCAAATCTTTCAGTCGTTTTTAGAATGCCTAATTCCTTGAATGAAAAAGATCCATATGTATTCAATCAGCTGCTTGATCTTGCAGATGAGAAATCAAATCATCTTTTGATTTCCGGTGATGAAGTCATCGGCTATCCGGATGCAGAGAAGATCAAAAGCTTTGCACAAAGGCTGAAGGATGAGAATATAGCCGTTTATGCTATTGAATTTGCCGATCAGCTTGGAATCGGTACAATGGCCAGAGCGATAGATTTTGATATGATCCGGCTGCACAGCATTGACTTGAATCAAGTCCCAAGCATCGAGGAAGGCGTGGATAGGGCTGTTCGGGCCGTAAAGGAAAGGAATATCCGTTCGCTATTCATTAGAGTGGAGAACGTGGCAGAGCCTGAAGAAGCACTTTTGAACACGGAAGAGTTTATTCAGGCAATAAATAGCCAAATGCCAGTCCATTATAAAGCTGGTAAAGCCCAGGCATTTGATCCAATATCTGTACCTTTCTGGAGTCAATTGCCGGCTTTGATGGCTGCTGTCCTTTTCATCTCTATTGCTGTACAAGCGATTTTTTCCAGGCGGGCTTTATTCTATGCAGCGCTTGCAGGCACATTTTTGATTGCGGCAGCAGCCTTTTTGCTGAAGACCCAAGTCCTGCTGCAGGGACTTGCTTTACTCGTTGCCGTTATTACACCGATTTTTGCTGTCATCCCAATTAAAAATAGGAAAGGGATATTCCTGCCATATGGCCGGGCGGCTCTAATCAGCTTTGCGGGTATTATCATTATTACTTCACTTTTGAATGGAAATGAATATTTGGTGAAGATTGAAGCATTCCGCGGGGTTAAGGTGACCTACATCGTTCCGATCCTATTTGTCATGATTTATGCGCTTTGGCGGGACCTCAAGGGCATTCTGAACATGAAGGTTCAGTATTGGCATTTAGCTGTTATTGGTTTAATAGCCGTTATCGGCTTGTACTATATAAGCCGGACTGGAAATGCGGGGAGCGTATCTTCCATTGAACTGGCTTTTCGCCAATGGCTGGAAGAGGTCATGTATGTAAGGCCGAGAACGAAGGAATTTCTGATTGGCTTCCCATTCTTTGTGCTTGCGCTGTACATCTATCCGCTTCATCAAAAAATTGGCTTGTATTTGCTTATACCGGGTGTGATCGGGTATTTATCTATTGTTAACACCTTTACCCATTTGCATATACCTCTCTATATTTCACTTCTGAGGACTTTTTACAGCCTTGCATTAGGATTAGTGATCGGCCTGTTATTTATATTTTTATTTAAACAAGGACGATCCATTTACGAGAAGAAATGGAAACTGAGGTGTTAATAAATGAAGGTAGTTCTTTCAGGTTATTACGGTTTCGATAATGTAGGGGATGAGGCGATTCTTTATTCGATCATCCAGGCTTTACGGGATAAAGAACCAGGAATTGATATAACTGTACTATCGAATAACCCTCCACTTACAGAGAAAACTTACAATGTAAAGGCAGTGGACCGCTGGAGCGTGTTAGCGGTATGCAAAGCCTTAGTTGCTTCGGATGGCTTGATAAGCGGAGGGGGCAGTCTTCTTCAGGATGAGACGAAACTTAGGTCGATTCCCTATTATTCAGGCGTTATTCAATTTGCAAATCTAATCAGAAAACCGGTATTTATCTATGCACAAGGAATGGGTCCGCTGCGCCACCCTTTCAGCAGGGCTGTTGTAAAGAAAGTATTAAGAAAAACGGAGATAACAGTACGCGACCAGGCATCCAAAAAGCTGCTCGAAAGAATAGGAGTCAAAAATCCAATTGAAATTGTGCCCGATCCTGTATTAGGGCTAAAACTTGCAGAGCAGAACAGCATTTGGTGGGAGAAGCAGGCCTTTACAGATTCTGTTGTTACAGTATCCGTCAGAGATTGGCCGTCTTCGGCAGACTATAAATACAAGATGGCAGAGGCTTTAGATACCTTAGCACAGGAAGGAAAGCAGATTGTTTTTGTTCCTATGCACGGCAAACACGATGAAAAAGCTTCTAAAGAAACGGCTGGCAAAATGAAGGAGAAGAGCTATATTGCTCCTTTTGATGCTTCCATTGAAGAAAAAATAGCCATCATCGGAAAGTCAGATCTGCTGGTTGGAATGAGGCTGCATGCCCTGATCTTTTCTTCAATTACCTATACTCCTTTCATTGCTATCTCTTATGATCCGAAAATTGAAGCATTTGCCGAGATTGCCGGACAGCCTGTAGCTGGCCATGTGATGGACGAAGGCTGGAATGGATCATCTCTTTCAAAAGCGATAAGAGCCGCATTGCAAAACAAAGGGGCGGAATCTGCGCATCTTAAGGAAACAATCGGGCACCTTCAGCGGGAAGCTGGCAGTACGGCTCAAAAAGCTATTCAATATTTCGAAAAGGAGGTGAAGGAGGATAAAATAGGTGAGGGGTCACTGAAAAAACGCTAAGAGCATGTAACTATTATGGCGCCTTGAACGTCTTATTAAAGGAATGAATAGTTCATGTCGAAATAAGGAATCAGGATGAAGGGAATTTTTTAGAAGTTTGTAATATACCTGGAAGCCAGGTCAAAATAAAAAAGCTATTTGATGCAGATGTATGATATAATTAGGCTCGGTATATACATACATTTGTTAGGAAAAACATGCCTGATTCCGAAAGTGAAATAGGGGCATTATACTCATAAGGAGGGTCTTTATGTTTTACTTGACCTTAGTATTATGTTTTTTATGCTCTGTTATTATGACCCCTTTTGTAAAAAAATTGGCGTTGAAAATAGGAGCTACTGATCGGCCTAACCATAGAAAAGTTCATCAAAAAGTAATGCCCCGATTAGGCGGGCTTGCGATATATATCAGTTTTTTGCTTGGAATGCTCATTTTTCAGCCTGATAAGGAGTACCATATTCCCATTCTGGCGGGCAGTTTGCTGATCGTTATTCTAGGTGTATTGGATGATAAGTATGAGCTTTCTGCGAGAATTAAGCTGATTGTACAGATTGCAGCTGCCTTAATTGTTGTTTTATGGGGCGGAGTGGATGTTAATTCCATCAATACCCCTTTTGGCGGGGAAATTAAATTTGGTTATTTTGCCATTCCGATTACAGTCCTGTGGATTGTCGGTGTGACGAACGCAATCAACCTGATTGATGGTTTAGATGGTTTGGCGGCGGGGGTATCATCGATTGCGCTGATCACCATATCAAGTATGGCGATCATCATGGGGAATACCTATGTTATCGCTGTTTCAACCCTTGTATTGGTTAGTACACTGGGCTTTCTCTTCTACAACTTTCACCCGGCAAAGATATTCATGGGTGATACCGGAGCTCTTTTTTTAGGGTATATCATTGGTGTGCTGTCCCTATTGGGCTTTAAAAATGTCACAGTGATTTCGTTTATCATCCCGATTCTGATTTTGGGTGTGCCGCTATCAGATACATTTTTTGCGATCATCAGACGAATTGTGAATAAAAAGCCTTTATCAGCACCAGATAAATCCCACCTGCATCACTGTTTATTGAACTTAGGATTTACACACAGGCAAACGGTATTGATGATTTATGCGATTTCAGTTTTCTTCGGCCTTGCAGCGATCATCTTTTCTCAGGCAAAAGTGTGGGGGGCTCTATTATTCATCACGGTCATCGCGCTTTTAATTGAATTATTTGCGGAAGTGATTGGATTAGTGGGGAAGGATTATCAGCCGCTGTTAAAAAGGCTGAAAAGCAGAGTTGCTTCCTCTGCCAAAAATAGATAAAGATATATAAGCAGCCTTATTAGGTTGCTTATTTTTATGCTTATGCAAATGGACTTATGTAAAAAAATCCGGAAATTTTCTTAACATTACCATAATATTCACTTAACAAATCCATGTTATTTTTTATATAAAGGAACTTAAGGAGTGATAACATGGTCAAGAAAATGAAGATTAGTTGGCATCAGTTTTGGTTTTTGACTTATAACACGATCCTATGCTCGACCTCTACATCACCTTATAATTCTAGTCTTTTTAAAAAATCAAAATATCATCATTTAAAACTGATACAGTATTTATAGGCTGTATTTTTTTGTCCCCAGGATAAATCACAAAGAAACCTCTCAACTCTTACTGGAGTTGAGAGGTTTTTGCATTTTTTAATATTCACTTTCGGCTTCTGTCTGGTAGTCTGTCTGACTATCACTCGGTACTTGATTTTCAGTTTCATCCATTGTATTTTGTCCGAATTCTGTATCGCTCAAATCTAAATGGCCTTTTAATTCGGTCTGGATTTCTGCCAGGCTGGTCTGATCTAATTCATAATAATAAACGCGATTTCCGTTGCTGTTCGGCAGGTACATATCCTGTCCGGCGATATTCAATGATTCTATATTAATGGATGATCCTTCAGTTGCATAGTTCAGGAATGCCTTCATCTGATCAAAGGTTAGGTCGGTTTCCATATTCTTTCCGACTGCTTCTATAACATTGGCATACTTTGAAATAGAGCCAACTGAAATAGCTCTGTTTACAATGGCTTTCAGGATTTCCTGCTGTCTTTCGCCGCGCTGGATATCGCTATCCTTTTTTCT
Source organism: Bacillus sp. ZZV12-4809 (assembly GCF_009849585.1). Lineage (GTDB taxonomy): Bacteria > Bacillota > Bacilli > Bacillales > Cytobacillaceae > Cytobacillus. Next base: position 166,615 of record NZ_VCRN01000007.1, on the reverse strand, counting down.
GGTTCTGGCCAATGCCAGTGCTTCTTCACCATTTAATAATTGGTATCCTGGTTCTAAGCTGATGGCATTTGGTTTATCATTTGAGTCCTGCTCCGAAAAAGCGTAAGGGACATCTACTTTAATACCATCCAAAGCTTCCACTATATCGATGAACGCATTGAAGTTCACTTTCACATAAAAGTCGACTGGAATATCAAGCATCTCTTCCACGGTTTCAATGGTGGTTGCAGGACCGCCATTCGCATGGGCATGAGTAATTTTATCCTGGTATCCCAATTTTGGAATGTAAACATAAGAGTCTCTGGGAATGCTAAGCAGTTTAACAGATTTAGAATCCTTATTAAAAGTAGCTAGCATAAGCGCATCAGATCTTGAAGATGTACTGAAAGATCTTTTGCTGCTGTCATCCACACCAATGAATAGCACAGAAATATTATCAATATCCGGCTGGGCTGCAGATGCTCTCTTCGTAGTGCGATCTATAGGATTATATGAATCTTCCATAACCGATTGTGCTTTATTATATAAAAACGTTCCATAAGCCGTGGCGCTGAGTGTCAGTAGAATAATGGGAAGGAAAATAAAGAAAAAAATTCTTCTCTTCCTTTTGGATTTTCTTTTTTCAATTACTATTGAACGTCTATCATGAGACATCTGTATGCTCCTTTATTTAAAAGTAAAGAGTGCCATATGTTATTTTATAATTTTTAGGGAGTTTAGTAAAACAAAACTTTGGGTAGGCTATTGTATTACCTCTTCTTCCAGGTATAGGCTATCACCTAAAGTAATTTTACCCGCACCATTTGTTAATTCGGTCATCCAGTCAGTAAAAGCCCCGGTTTGATTTTCTTCAACAAATGTTTCAACTGTGACTGTATCAAGATAATGAATTTCCTTTATCGCGTAAATGGATGATCTCAGCTCATTTTCGACTTTGCCAAGCAAGGTATAATCGATCTTTGTCTTCATAACTGTCATGAGCTTTCGTTCAACTATCCCCGTCGCCTGTAAGCCTTCAGAGGTTGCTCTTCCATAAGCCCGGATTAATCCGCCTGCTCCTAATTTTATTCCGCCGAAATACCTGGTTATGACTACGACTGTATCTTTTAGTTTTTTCTTCTTCAACACTTCCAGAATAGGCACACCAGCGGTGCCGCTTGGTTCTCCATCATCATTTGCTTTTTGGATCTGGTCGTTTTCACCAATTAAGTAGGCAGAACAATTATGGGTGGCATTGGAATGTATCTTCTTAATCTTCTGAATAAATTCGAGGGCCTCATCTGCTGTTTCTGCTCTTCCTACATGAGCAATAAACCTGGATCTGTCTATTTCGATTTCATTTTCTCCGTATCCCTTAACTGTATAATAAGAGGGCAGCACAAAACCGCTCCTTTCTTAACTCTTTGTACAAAAAAATTCAGCTAAATTCATTATAATTCGACAAGTTTCCCAACATCAATTTTTTAACAGAATGTAATGAAACTTTAATATAGAACATTTTTTCCCATGTTATAATGTAAGCAATTCTGATGTTTATGCTGCTATAATAAAAAATGTGCCGATTTTAATCTTTATGTGGTATAAATATACATATTATTTTCCCTGGTAGTCATGTTTACCCTGCTTTAATATAGGATATAAGACATAGGGTAAAATCACAAGCCTAAGCCTTTTTACCGAATTTTAGGTAACTTGGTATAATTTTCAGACTGGAAAGATAGTATCTTAGCTCATTTAGCGCTAAAATAAAGGTACATAGCGGAAGGGTTACGCCCTTGGAGGAATGTAAATGAGTATTAAGAAATTCGATTCCAAGACTCTGGATCTTATTCTTGAAAAAATGGTTCAAACAGTAGGTACCAGTAAGGATGAAATATTTCGTATAGGTGAACAATGCCGTAATGACCATAAGACTTTAACTGAAGAACTTATGGAAGTAAGGCAAATGGTTCTTAAGGTTATTGAAGAAGGGGATCGGCTGGAGGTGCAAACCCGGTTTGCACGAAAGCGCCTTTCTGAAGTAAGCATGCATTTTAAGGATTATTCAGAGTCTGAAGTACGTGAAGCATATGAGAAGGCCCATCAGCTTCAAATGGATTTATCCATGAACCGTCAGCTTGAAAAACAGCTGAGGGATCGCCGTGATGATATTGAAAGAAGGCTTATCGGTGTTAACGACACTATTGATAGAGCGGAAGTCCTTATTTCTCAAATAACGGTTGTGATGAACTATCTGACAAGTGATTTGAAACAAATGGGAGAAATCATTGAAGACGCGAAGCTCAAACAGGATTTTGGCCTGAAGATCATCGAAGCACAGGAAGAAGAGCGGAAAAGAGTATCCCGTGAGATCCATGACGGACCTGCCCAGATGATGGCGAATGTCATGATGAGATCCGATTTAATTGAGCGGGTATACAAAGAACGCGGTGCCGATGAAGCCATTACAGAAATAAAAGACCTGAAAAAAATGGTCCGCAATGCGTTATATGAAGTTCGAAGAATCATTTATGATTTGCGCCCAATGGCACTTGATGATTTGGGGTTAATACCTACCCTCAAAAAATACTTAACAACGATCGAAGAGTATCACAGGAGTACAAAGATATATTTTGCGAATGTAGGCCAAGAAAAGCGTCTGTCTCCTCAATATGAAGTTGCTTTGTTCCGCCTGATACAGGAGTCTGTTACAAATGCACTAAAGCATGCAGATGCAAAAGAAATCCAAGTAAAGATAGAGATTAATAATTCTAGGGTTGCAGTAGTTGTAAAGGACGATGGAAAAGGCTTTAATATTCGTGAGAAACGTCCTGGCTCATTTGGAATTATGGGGATGGGAGAAAGGCTTGAGCTTTTGGATGGCCAGATGTCCATAGATTCCAAACCGGGCAAAGGAACCATTGTCATCATTCAAGTTCCATTGAATAAAGAAACAACTTAAGAATAGAGATAGAAAACTAACTGGAGATTTGGGAGGCGAAGCATTTGAATACAAAGATCGTCATAATTGATGACCATCAATTATTCAGAGAAGGGGTAAAGCGGATTTTAGATTTTGAAAAGAGCTTTAGTGTAGTGGCAGAAGGTGACGATGGCAGCGAAGCCATGGCTCTTGTGGAAGAGTATGACCCTGATGTCATCATTATGGATATCAATATGCCGAACACAAATGGCGTGGAAGCGACCCGCCAGCTTATTAATAAATATCCGGAATCAAAAGTAATCATTCTTTCCATCCATGATGATGAGAATTATGTTACTCATGCCCTTAAGACAGGAGCTAGTGGATACCTGCTAAAAGAAATGGATGCAGATGCATTAGTGGAGGCTGTGAAGGTTGTTGCTGATGGAGGCTCTTATCTGCATCCGAAGGTGACGCATAACCTGGTAAATGAGTACCGTCGTTTGGCAGCAGAGGGAACTGGCAACAGCTCCTATACACAGGTGGAAATCCGCCGTCCGCTTCACTTGCTGACACGCCGTGAATGTGAAGTGCTTCAGCTCCTTGCAGATGGAAAAAGCAACCGGGGAATTGGGGAAGCTTTATACATAAGTGAAAAAACGGTTAAGAACCACGTGAGCAATATCCTGCAAAAAATGAATGTAAATGACCGTACTCAGGCAGTTGTTGTAGCGATTAAGAACGGCTGGGTAGAAGTGCGATAATTTTATTGAGAGGAAAAGTCCTTTTGGGAAGGGGCTTTTTCTTTTTTATTTTTAACTTTACTCCATAAGCTCTTTAAATTTCCTTCAACAACAAAAGGGCCATTTAAATACCTTCTGATGGCCAGTTGGAAAATTTCTTCAATTAGTAGAAAGATTACAAACGAAGAAAGAATAATAATGACTGCTTGCGCCATATGGTTACCTCTAATCTCTTAAAAGTGATTACCTAATTACACTAATGATAACGGAAAGACAAGGTAAGTTAAAGGTATTTATATACTTTTTTTGAAATATTAACCAAAACGGCACCCGTATCACATACTACGAGTGTTTATTTTATTAGTGCGGCCGCAGCTGTTTGAAAAATAGCTTTTATATTAGAAGATCTCTTTTTAGCCTGGTTCACCATGTCAATAAGCTCTTCAATTTCTTCAGGGGAAGCACTGTCTATCAGCCATGACGCAAGTTCTGTCCCACTGACAGAATGGTTGATATTAGGAACTTTAATGTGTTTAAATTTACTTAATTCAATATTAAGCATGTGATGAAGTGTTTCTAAGGTGTATTTATTTGATGTGGTGGTATTTGTGGAAGAAGTGCTTTTACTCAATTTGTTACAGCTCCTTTACAAATTAAAGACACAAAAAGCATTTTATCACATACATGGTAATGATTTGAAGGTAAAAAATTACCAGGTCCTAAAAGTAGGTATTATGGGGCATGGGATTATTTCCTTTATAACTTAATGCATTTTCCCCCGCAATCATATAAAATGGTACATACAAAAGAGAAAAAAGATAAGGATGGTACCTCAATATATGAAAACGGCTGTTGTAACGGATAGTACAGCATATATTCCTAAGAATTTAAGAGATAAGTTAAATATACATATGATTCCGCTGAGCGTGATTTTTGGCGGGGAGACCTATCAGGAAGAAGTGGAAATTACGGCGGCAGATTTTTATGAAGAAGTGAAGCATAAAGATCTCCCAACAACTTCACAGCCGCCGGTGGGTGAGTTTGCCGAGCTGTTTGAGAAATTATCGAAAGAGTATGATGCGGTAATCTCGATTCATCTGTCGAGCGGCATCAGCGGCACTTACCAGGGGGCAGTCACTGCAGGGAGCATGGTGGAAGGTATTCAGGTGTTCCCATTTGACTCAGAAATCAGCTGTATGGTGCAGGGCTTGTATGTGATTGAAGCCGCTGAACTGGCTGCTGCCGGAAAGAGTCCACAGGAAATTGTGGAGCGTTTGGAGGAAATGAAAAAGAGCGTTCGTGCTTATTTCATGGTGGACGACCTTTCGCATCTTCAGCGCGGAGGACGTTTGTCCAGTGCACAAGCCTTGATTGGAAGTCTGCTCCAGGTTAAGCCGCTGCTTCATTTTGAAGATAAGAAAATTGTTCCGTTTGAAAAGATCCGTACGCGCAAGAAAGCGATGAGGCGGATGGTTGACCTATTCTGGGAAGATGTAAAAAGCGGGGAGCCTTATCAGGCGGTTATTATCCATGCCAACCGGGAAGCAGAAGCACGTGAGTGGAAGGCTGAGCTTGAAGCGGAATATCCAAATGTGGAATTTATGATCAGTTACTTTGGTCCGGTTATTGGAACTCATTTGGGCGAAGGCGCAATGGGATTTGGCTGGGTTAAGAAGTAATGTTTGCGCCATTCTGGGGAGTGGCGCAGATTTTTTGAGAGGAGTGATGTGGATTTGCAAATAGATTGAGGACTTCTGCAAGTAGAAAGCTTGAATATGCAAATAGCGCGCCCAAATCTGCAAATAGATTTGAAAACTTGCAAATAGAACCGTAATACTTGCAAATAGACAGATAAACTATTTAAGCCAGAGGTGAACTAATTGAGATTTACTCCTGAAATGACCCCCTATATAAAAGATTTCCCTCCAGAAAGCCTACCGATATCCTCTATTGAAACCATCCCAGAGCTGCCACTCATCAAAAACTACACATTTAACAAAGAACTTCAGCAAATCCTCCATGGAAAACAGCTTTTACTCGAAAACCTCCAGCATCCACTCGACGAAATCCATCAGCACTATGAGAATGGCTATATTAATTACCGAAAAGGGATCATTAAGACCAAAGGCAAGACAGTGTGTGCCAGATGCGGCAATAAAGACCGCACACTGTTCGCGAGCTTCCCGTGTGCCTGTTGTGGAGAAAATGACTGCACATACTGCCGCAAATGCATCATGATGGGACGGGTCAGTGAGTGCACCCCGTTGATTGGCTGGTGCGGACCGGAGCCGGTCAGTGAAATAAACGAGCATCCCCTGGAATGGGCAGGCAATCTTTCACCCGGTCAAAAGATTGCATCCGATCAGGTGAAGCATGCTGTTATCGAAAATAAAGAACTCCTCGTCTGGGCTGTCTGCGGTGCAGGAAAAACGGAGGTTCTATTCGAAGGAATCAACACTGCCCTCTCCTCCGGAAATAGAGTCTGCATTACCACTCCGAGAACGGATGTGGTGCTCGAGCTTGGTCCACGGCTCAAAGCAGTTTTTCCTGGTATCCAGGTGGCAGTCCTCTACGGCGGCAGTGAAGACCGCCATCTTCAGGCCATCTTAACTATCGCCACCACGCATCAGCTGCTTCGCTTTTACAAAGCGTTTGATACTGTAATCCTTGATGAAGTGGATGCCTTTCCTTATACAGCGGATGAAAGCCTTCAGTATGCTGTCCGCCAGTCCCGCAAAGAACTTTCCTCGATGATTTATCTGACAGCTACCCCAAATCAAAAGTGGCAGAGTGAATGCCGGAGCGGGAAAAGAGATTATGTCACTATCCCGGCCAGATATCATCGTCACCCCTTGCCTGTGCCATCCTTCAAATGGTGCGGCAATTGGGAAAAGTCGCTTCAAAAAGACAAACTCCCGCCTGCAATCACCCAATGGATTAATAAAAGGCTCGATAACCAAAAGCAGTGCCTGCTCTTCCTCCCCAAAATCGACAAAATGGAAAAGGTCCTCACCATACTCCGGAAAGCCTATCCTAAAATCCAAGCTGTGCACGCAGAAGACCCAGAGCGAAAGACTAAGGTTCAAATGATGCGCAATAAGGAAATTCCGATGCTTCTCACTACGACCATCCTAGAAAGAGGGGTTACGTTTCCCGATATTGATGTAGCGGTGTTTGGCGCTGAAGACCGCATTTTCACAGAAAGCGCACTAGTCCAGATTGCAGGACGGGTCGGAAGAAGTGCTCAATTTCCAGGCGGAGATATCACCTTTTTCCATTACGGCAAAACCGAAAACATGGTCAAAGCACGAAAACAAATCCTCAAAATGAACGCTGAAGCCAAAAAGAAGGGATTGATCGACTATTAACTGCTTAATCTGCCATGAAGAAATTCTGTCAGCTGTCAGCTGGTCTACTCTATGGTCACGGCCGAAAGAGAGCTATTTATGCCAAAGTTGCTCGGATAAACTGCCCTTTATCAAAGGCGATACATGTGCTAAATGCAGCCGTCCTTTCAGCTCGCTAGATCCCCAATTTCGAAAAAGGGATCTATGCACAGATTGCCTGAGGTGGAACGAGGATTCAATATGGTCAGGACAGCTTGATAAAAATCATTCAATCTTCGCCTATGATGACTTTTTGAAAGATACAATCGCCCGCTATAAATTCAGGGGTGATTATATCCTTGCTAAAGTATTCTCCCCTTATATCAGCAAAAAACTGCAGACTCTTCAATTCGACTTCCTTGTTCCCGTCCCGCTAAGTCCTAAGCGGCTTTACGAAAGAGGATTTAATCAATCATCAGCCCTTATTCGGGAAGCAGGCTACACACCTTCAGAGCTTCTTCTGCGCAGCCACTCTGAAAAACAATCCAAAAAGTCGCGTAAAGAACGCATACAACTTATGCAGGTCTTCGAGTTATGTCCCGATTCTGTGGTTGAAGGCAAGAATATCCTTCTCTTTGATGATATTTATACAACTGGATCTACTTTATACCATGCTGCAGTAGTACTTAAATCTGCCGGAGCTAAATCGGTGTGCTCATTTACGCTTGCTCGCGGTTGAATTTTGGAAATATTAACAATGTAATAAATTTCTATATTTGTATATATAGTACAAACTTCCTATGGTATCTTATTACTAGGAAAACCGTTATTTACAGATGTATACGAAGGCTCAGGAAGGGCACTGACACGGCAGCGGGGTACTATGAACCTGTTTGCCTATGTAAATAGGAAAGGAAGTTTGTATTGAATAAGTTATTTTCACGCTTTATTAGACAGACCGAACAAGTGCAGGTAGAAATTGATGAACCAGAAATTTTCCGCACTCTTTTTATACATAATCCGGATATGACCTTCATTACTGATAGAGAAGGCAATGTATTGGAGGTTAATAAGAGTGCTTCTGATGTAACAGGATTTAAAAAGGATACGATTATAGGTAAGAATTTATCCTCTTTTATTCGAGAAGAAGACCGCGCTGAGGTATTAAGCGCTTTCCATAAAGTTATAAAAGGGAAGCCCCAAAACATCATCTTTTCTATCCCCCGTAAAAATGGCCAGCTGATTAAGGTTAATAACATATCCATCCCTTTATATAAAGAAAATCAAATTATAGGTGCAATTGGCATTTCAAAGGATATAACCGATGAGGAAAATCTAAAGATGGCTTTGGAACTGCAGAACCAAAAATATAAATCATTATTCGATAACCACCCGGATGCTATTTATACACTTAATCATGATGGTGAATTCACTGGGTATAATGAAGCTCTGCCAAAATTGCTGGGCTATTCACCTGAAGAATTAGCTCAGTCTTTTAAGGAGGTTGTAGCAGATCCTTATAGAAAGATAACACTTGAAAGTTTTCAAAAAGCACTGAAGGGACAGCCTCAAACCTACGAAAGCGTCGGAATTAATAAAAAAGGCGAATTAATCAATGTGCAGATTACCAATGTCCCAATCAAAGTTAAAGGTGAAACCGTGGGGGTTTTTGGAATAGCCAAAAATACTACGGAGTTTCATCAGCAGCAAACTGAACTGCAAAGGGTTAAGTATAATTTGAATCGTGCTCAGGCTGTCGCTGCAATTGGAAGTCTGGAATATGATGTGGAGAAGGATGAATCGTTATGGTCTTCACAATTATATCGAATTCTTGGCGTAGATCCGATAGAAGGGCCATCTCCCAATTTTGCTGTCCATTTGGCTTGTATTCATCCGGATGATCGGCTCTTATTTAAAGAGAATGTTAATCGGCTTATAAATGAAAAGGGGAACATGGAGCTTGAATGCCGGATTTTAAGAGATTTTGGTGAGGTTCGTCATGTTCACTACAAAGCAACTTATTATATAGATGATTTTGGAGATGCCAAAATTACAGCTACAGTTCAGGATATCACTGAGAAAAAAATCATTGAACAAAAACTCTATGAAAATGAGCGGAAAATTGCCCAAATCAATGAAAATCTGGATGTCGGCATTTTTTCTTCCGATATTTTAGAGAGAAAGATCCTTCATTTTTCCAAAGGTGTAGAAGGAATCTTTGGTTACACACCTCAGGAATTTAATAATGATTACGACTTGTGGGACAGAGTCATTCACAAGGAGGATTTGAAACAGGTTCATCGTGAACGTGAGAAGCTGAAGGATGGTAAGATTGTCCGTTTTGAATACCGGATTACCCATAAAAATGGGGAACAAAGGTGGGTGAAAGTCCATAGCATTCCCCATTTGGATGATAGCGGGGAATTGATTCGGGTTGATGGGTTTGTGACAGACATTTCTGAGCAAAAAAAATTGGAAGAAAAGATCCTGCATATGGCTTTGCATGATTACCTAACAGAGCTCCCCAATCGGAGGTTCTTTGACCATAAGCTTAAGAAAATGCTAGATAGAGGTTCACGGGAGAAATTCGCGGTTATGTTCGTTGAACTAGAGAGATTAAAGCATATCAACGATACACTTGGAATTGCTGTCGGAGACGAATTACTAAAACAAGTTTCTGAAAGAATAAAAGCTTTGCTGACTGGCAGGCAAATAATTTCGAGAATAAACGGTGATGAATTTGCCATCTTAATGGAAGGTTTTCAAGGAGTTGAAGAGCCGACCATTTTAGCACAGATGATTACTGAAACACTTTCAAAGCCCTTTTTGATAGACTCCTATGAACTTTATATATCTTCTACAATTGGAATTAGCATATACCCCAATAATGGCCAAACGGAAGAAGAGTTGATCCGTAATGCTGATGCCGCTCTCTATCATGCTAAAAAAAGAGGGAAAAATAGTTATCAAGTATACAATTCATCAATGGATATTGAAGCATATAAGCTTTTTACCCTTGAGCAGGATATGCGTACAGCTTTGAAAAATAGTGAGTTATATCTTGAATATCAACCGAGGATTGACACGAAAACAGGCCGGATACTGAGTGCCGAGGCTTTGATTAGATGGAATCATCCTGATTGGGGGAGGGTCTCCCCTTCAGAATTCATACCAGTCGCAGAGGAATCAGGCTTAATTTTAGATATAGGTGATTATGTCATCGAGAAAGTATGTGAGCAGCTGAGAACTTGGAAAGGTAAAGATCTTAATGTCGTTCCTGTGTCAGTCAATATATCACCGCAGCGCTTTCTGAAAAATGACCTTGTATCGACCTTTAAAAAAGCCTTGGCAATGCATAGGATAGAACCTGGCTTAATTGAACTGGAGCTGACTGAAACGTCGCTGATCAATTACTCTGAAAACGTTATTTCTGCACTTACTCAATTAGGGGAAATGGGTGTGAAAATAGCATTGGATGATTTCGGTACAGGCTATTCATCTGTCACTCAGCTGAGGGAGTACAAATTTAATGTGCTGAAAATTGATAAGTCTTTTATTCAGAATATGGATAAAAGTCCTCAAGATGCAGTGATAACATCTAACCTCATTCAGCTTGCCCATGGCCTTAATATGGAAGTGGTGGCTGAGGGAGTTGAAACGTTTGAACAATTTCAGCTTTTACGGCAAAAAGAATGTGATCAAATTCAAGGTTTTCTGTTCAGTAGACCTCTCCCGCATGATATTTTTGAGCAAAAACTGACTATTGGTATTCTTAAGCCTAAGGATGCGAAGAAAGGGAATGTCTTTAAAAAAATGAGGGAATATTTCCGTGTTGAGTTTCCATATCCGCTGGGGGCAGATATGACCATCCTTAAGCTCAATAACAAAAAAGTGGAAATGGGAACCACGGAGATTCTAATAGAAGATATGGGTCCGGGCGGAGTGAAGTTTTTATCGAAAATAAAACTGCCGGTGAGGCAGGATATCATCTTAAAAATTGAGACAGAGTTATTGGGAGGAGCGGTTTCTTTTACAGGAACAATCGTTTGGAAAGAAGAGCTCTCGGATACTCTCACGAACTATGGGTTCCAATTTATCATGGATGAAAACCAGCGGGCGGCTTTAGTCACGATTCTGAACAAACTGCAAATCCAGCTGAAGAAAAATTCCATGGTACCGGAATGCCGTTTCATCCAAATCAGCAGCAGTCATCTATATTTTGACTAATTTTTCTATAATTCTCAGATTCTTCGAGCTATAATGGTGTCAAAAGAATCTCAGAGAGGAAGAATCATATGGCTGAGTTAACCAACTGCCCAAAATGTGATGCCATCTTTGTCAAAAACCAATTCCGTGAAGTCTGCCAGAATTGCTGGAAAGAAGAAGAGAAGGCTTATGAGACGGTCTATCAGTTCATCCGGAAGAGGGAGAATCGTACTGCTACTATCATTCAGGTTGTGGAAGCAACCGGAGTAGAGGAAGACTTAATTTTGAAATTTATCCGTACGGGGAAATTGAAGTTGGCTCAATTCCCGAATCTTGGCTATCCTTGTGAAAAATGCGGTGCGAGCATCCGGGAAGGAAAAGTCTGCAAGAGCTGCGCAGGAGAGCTGAAAAAAGATCTTCAACAGTTTACCGCCGCTGAGGAAGTGAGAAGAAGAAAGGCTGCCCAGAGAGAAAAACAAGGAACTTATTTTGCCGTCAATGAAAAAATAAAACGTTTCTAAGCTATGTGACTCATCCGCATAGCTTTTTCTATAGGCTTTTTGATATATTTTTTAACCAAAAGCAAATTATGATTTAAACAAACTGCCGCAATAGCCGATAATAGAATTAGGTTAAATCGGCCGGAAAGAAAGAGAGGGGTACACATGAAAATCAATAATTTTGGTCCTTCAGGCGTGAACCCGTACAAACGCCAACTGAACAAGCTTGAAAATGCAGGAAAACCAGCCAGAACGGCATCAGATAAAATTGAGATCAGCACCACTGCAAAGGAAATGCAGCAGGTATCACAGCTGAGCGAGAACCGTAAAGCAAGAGTAGAAGAGCTTAAAATTCAGGTAGAGAACGGCACCTATAAAATCAACCCAAAAGAAGTAGCGAAAAGCATCGCTAATTTCTATACGAAAAAGTAATGGGGAGGGATTGGCATGTCAGCCGAAGCGCTTACGGCAGCAATGGAGAAACTGCTTAAGCTTCATAAAAGCCTTTATGAACTCGCAGTTAAAAAGACAGACATTATTAAGACCGGCGACATGGACGCCCTCAATCAGATGCTGAAGGATGAGCAGGCTCACATTGCGGCTATCAGCCGATTGGATCAGGAACGGGAAAAAGCAGCAAATTCCATCGCACCTATGCTTGAAAGCCCAACCGTATCAGATTGTTTAACTATCCTCATGCAGCCTGACCGTCTCAAACTAGAGGCCATTACAGAGGAGCTTGCTGAGCTGGTGAACGAACTGAAAGAGCAAAACTTCCTAAACCAGCAGCTTGTTCATCAGTCACTTCAGTTTGTGAATGTCTCTATGAACCTATTAAGGCCACAGCCAGAAAATATGAACTACGGTCCGCCTGCCAGAAAGAAATCTGAAAAGATGAATCCAGGAATTTTCAACTCGAAAGTGTAGTAGAACGGAGGAGCAAACATGCGTTCAACTTTCATGGGACTTGAAACAGCCCGCCGCGGCATGTTCACCCAGCAAAGTGCTTTATATACAACAGGCCATAATATTTCAAATGCGAATACGCCCGGATACACCAGGCAGCGCATTAATTTCGCGCAAACCGAGCCTTATCCGGGCGTTGGCATGAACCGCCCTCAGATACCCGGTCAAATGGGAACAGGTGTTGAAGCGGGAACAGTTCAGCGAATAAGAGAATCATTTTTAGACCTGCAATATAGAACTGAAAACACCAAAATGGGCTATTATGGTGCCATGAGCGAGGCTTTAACCAAGATGGAAGAAATCATGAATGAACCTTCTGAGAACGGATTGCACAGTACGCTGGAAAAGTTCTGGAATGCGCTTCAGGATCTATCTAGCCATACTGAAAACACCGGAGCCCGAGATGTAGTGGCAGCCACCGGGCAGATGGTTGCGGATACGCTGAATTATTATCATAACTCCCTGTCGCGTGTTCAAGAGGATATAGGCAATCAGGTTGACGTGAAAGTTGCTGAAATTAATGCAATCGTCGAGCAAATTGATCATCTGAATAAACAGATTGCCTCTGTTGAGCCGCACGGATATCTGCCGAATGATCTGTATGATGAGCGGGATTTATTGGTCGATAGCCTTTCACAATTGGTTAACGTAAAAGTGAGCGGTGTGGTTCCGAATACATATGGAAATGCCAAACCGATGGCAGCGGGCCTTTATAATATAGAGATTGTCCAGAAGGATGGAAAATCCTATAATCCGCCTATTAACCTCATTTCCGTAACAAAAGAGAACGGCATAGTGGGCACTAACAAGGTAGAGGTTGAAAAAAATGAAGAGAACGGACTTGTAACAGGATTAAAGATAGGTCCCGCTTCAATTGCACAGTTTGAGACTTTATCCGGTGAACTATCCGGTTTAATTAACAGCTATGGTTATGAAGCAGATGGTTCTGCTAAGGGTGCTTACCCTGAAATGCTCGAGAAGCTGAATAGAATGGCGTCTGCTTTTGCCAAGGAATTCAATGAGATTCATAAGAATGGATATGCACTTGGAGCAGATACAGTCTCCGGATTAGACTTTTTCGAATTTGATGAGAAAAATCCGGCACAAAGCATGAAAGTGAATCAAGCATTGCTTGATGATTCATCAAAAATTGCCGCCGCAGCCGAACAAGGTGGAGCATCAGGTGATAACAAAAATGCACAGCTGCTGGCTGATTTAAGAAAGAAAAGCTTTAGTGATTATACATCATTGACTGATGAAGAAAAATCAAAACTGAATGGAAACCTGGATTCCTATTATTCAGGTATTATCGGTAAATTAGGCGTAGACTCTCAGAGTGCTAAAAAGGACCTGAAAAACGCCCTTGTGCTGGCAGATTCAGTAGACCGGAACAGGCAATCCGTCAGTGCAGTCTCATTAGATGAAGAAATGACCAATATGATTAAATTCCAACATGCATACAATGCTTCAGCCCGAAATATAACAGTGGTAGATGAAATGCTCGATAAAATCATCAACGGCATGGGCGTTGTAGGCAGATAAAGGGTGAGATAAAGTGCGCGTAACACAATCGATGTTATCAAATAACATGCTGAGAAATTTAAGCAACAGCTACAGCAGATTGGACAAGCTGCAGGATCAAATTTCTACGCAAAAGAAATTCACCAAGCCATCGGATGATCCAGTTGCTGCAATGATGGGGATGAACTATCGTACGGATTTAAACCGCATTCAGCAATTCAGCCGCAACATCGGGGAAGTGAGAAGCTGGGTTGACAGCACCGATGACGCCCTGGATAAAGGCGTGCTAGCCTTGCAGCGAATAAGAGAGCTCACAGTTCAGGCAAGCAACGGAACGCTTGAGGGGGATCAGCTCAAAGCCGTTGCTGAAGAGGTCAAGCAGCTTAAAGAACATCTGCAGAATCTCGGAGATACGCAAGTGGGAGGAAAGTATATTTTCAATGGCAATCAGACAAATGTAAGGCCATCTGAATCCGGTTTTCAAAGCGGAACCATTGAGCTTGAGGTATTTTCGGGTATCAAAATCCCTATCAACACAGAAGGAAAAGCTCTGTTTGGGGACATGCTCAGTGAAGATGGAGATATTCAAAAACTAATCACAGCGCTTGAGACGAATGATCCAGCAATTGGGGATATGCTTGAGACTGTTGATAAAAATATAGATAACTTCCTGTCTGCCCGTGCCCTGATTGGTGCCAAACAGAATCGGGTCGAGCTGATGGAGGACCGCCTTTCCCAACAGGAAGTCTTCTCAACCAGAATCCTTTCTGATAATGAAGACATCGATATGGAAAAAGCCATCATCGAGCTCACAACCCAAGAAAGCATCCATCGTGCAGCACTAAGTGTTGGGGCAAGAATCATTCAGCCAAGCTTAACCGACTTTTTAAGATAATCAATGAAAAGCTATCCATAGGAGATAGCTTTTTTTCATAAAAGAGGTGTCTAACATGAACGTGCCGCAGATCAGGCTGGAATCCAACTATATCAAAATGGGATTAAAGATAGAAAAACCGGTGCAGGAAATCGAACAGCCCCCTGCCATCCAATCCATTCAGCAGCCCAAAGCCATCCTGGAAATTAAAACAATCCCAGGAATGCTGACAATCGACCAGACAAAAGCACGCGAGGACGTCGATTTAAAAAGTGTTGGCAGAAGAATAGAAGAGTTCGCCCAAAACGGGTACCAGGATTGGCTGAAAGGGCTGGAGAGAAGAGCTGCACAGGGAACGGAGCTCATGAAAATTGAAAACGGCGGCAACCCCATCACTTACCAGGCCAAGGAAAACAGTGAGGGTCCTCCCCAGCAGTTTAATATTGGCTGGGTGCCGTCTCATAATAGTGTAAAGCTTCAATACGAACCAGCCAAAGTCAACATTGAAGCTCAGCCGCAAAAGCCGAATATTGAAGTTGAAATCAGAAAGCCGGTTCATAACTATACGCCAGGTAAAGTTAGTACGGAGATTATTGAGAAAAATAGCCTAAATGTTGATTATATCAACCTAACAATTTAGTAAAGTGGTGAAAAAATGAATATTTTAACGAAATTTCATGGTGAGCAAGAGATAAACAGAGAAAATATTATTGCGTTTCCATCAGGGATTCCAGGTTTTTTGGAAGAGAAAGAGTTTTATATATTACCTCTTGAAGGGACAGACTTATTTGTATTGCAGTCAGTTAAAACAACTGAAGTGGCATTTATCGTGACAGATCCGTTTGTTCTATATCCGCAGTATGAGTTCGTTTTGCCGGAAGAGGCAATAGAGAAATTAGAAATCCAATCAGATAAAGATGTGGCAACGTTTGCGATTTTGACAGTAAGAGAGCCATTCCAGGACACAACCGCTAACCTGCAGGCACCCGTTGTGATTAACCAAACAAAAAAGCTAGGCAAACAAGTTATTCTTATCCAAACATCATACGGGACAAAGCATAAAATCTTGAATCCTCAAGAACAGGGGGAGAGATAATGCTTGTACTCACAAGGAGACTCAAAGAATCGATCATGATTGGTGATGACATTGAAATCTCCATCATCTCTGTTGAAGGTGACCAGGTAAAGTTAGGCATCAGCGCGCCGAAAAATGTTGATATTCATAGGAAGGAAATATATCTATCTATTCAGCAGGAAAATAGCAGTGCAACTCAAACTGAAGCAAATGCAATCGAAAGCCTAAGCAGCTTTTTTAAAAAGAAATAAAATTTTTTTCCAAACTATTAAACACCTGCCAAAATAAGTCGATATAACCAGTGTAAAGCTGAACAGCAAAAAGGCGGCCGACTTTTCTGTTGTTAGTAAAACAACCACATGGATGTGGGATATATACTCAAGGAGGAAATTAATAATGAGAATTAATCATAATATTGCGGCGTTGAATACTTATCGTCAGTTGAATACTGCATCAAATGCACAATCAAACTCCATGGAAAAGTTATCTTCAGGTCTTCGTATTAATAAAGCTGGGGATGATGCTGCTGGCCTGGCTATTTCCGAAAAGATGCGTGGTCAAATCCGTGGTTTGGATATGGCTGCGAAAAATGCCCAAGATGGCATTTCTCTAATCCAAACATCTGAGGGGGCACTAAACGAGACACATAGCGTACTTCAACGTATGCGTGAATTAGCAGTTCAATCTGCAAATGATACTAATACTGATACAGACCGTGGGGAACTTCAGAAGGAATTAAATGAACTTATTGATGAAGTTGACCGCATTGCTAGTAAAACTCAATTTAATACAAAAACACTTATGGATGGTACTTTTAAAGAAAATGGATTAAAATTCCAAATCGGAGCAAATGCGACACAAAATATTGAATTGAAAATAAACGATATGCAATCAGCAGCAATAGGTACATTAGATGCGGATGGTAATGTAGTGACGGCCTTATCTACTTTAAAATCAACTGATTTAACAGCAGACGCAGGTATACTTAATCAAGGTATGGCTGACTCTGCAATTACAGTTATTAATGATGCAATCGAACAGGTTTCTGCAGAACGTTCAAAACTAGGAGCTTACCAAAATCGTTTAGACCATACAATTAATAACTTGAATACATCATCAGAAAACTTAACTGCTGCTGAATCACGTATTCGTGACGTAGATATGGCTAAAGAAATGATGGAACAAACGAAGAACTCCATTCTTTCACAAGCTGCTCAAGCAATGTTGGCACAAGCGAACCAACAACCACAAGGAGTTCTACAACTTCTTCGTTAATATTAGATTACAGGAGGCTCTAGTAATGCTAGGGTCTCTTTTTATATTAATTTCGTGAAAGAAAGGGAACAATGAGCAGGATTTTAGACATTGATATGGACTTTTTCTTGAATATAATTGCTATAGAAAAAACTGGAGATGTTAGATTAGATGAAAGTAATTATGTTCCCAGGGAAGAAAAAGATTTCCGGTTATTTTTAGAAGAAAAATGAAATTTGAGCAAAGAGAATAAGATCTTGGGCAGAATAATAAAAGATTATAATAAGGCATTTTACTTTTGCGAAGAGTTAATAAAAGAGAAAAATATTGAAGTTCCTTTTCAAGTTACACAAGTTGATGCCCATACTGATTTGAAAGCAGGTTAGCCATTTTAGGCGACATGCTCCACCTACCTATATCTAGAAGGTTAAAAGAATTTAATATGAGCGAAAGGTTCTGCTAATCCCTATCATTAGCAATAGTATGTGGATTGTTTAATAAGATAGGGTTAATCATTCACGTTGATTTTGATTACTGTGACTTACCTACTCTCTTTTAAAAAAGGTAATGTAGATACAAGTATATTAGAAAAATGAAAGCCTACGAAAAATTAGCTATAGAATATAGCAATTTTAACTGTCCCGTCCATATAGATCCAGAAATCCCTTATCAAATAATTCGCTATGAACCATTTCTGTCACAATATTACTATGACTATCTTGTTTTTTGGCAATCACCAGGTCACACACCTAAGACAGCAGACTTCATGATTAAATTAGTTAAAGACTTTATCATCGAAGTATAGGTTCTCATACCATCATCATTCTTAAAAATTAATTAAAGGTGTAGTTAAGCAATGAGTAGCCGAAGGTTGCTCCTTTTCTTTTTTGAGCAAATAGGGAAAGTCGTTTGTTCCCCCGTGTCTAGCTGTTCACAACTAAGAGAGAGAGAAACGGTGCCTGTTCCTACATATATTAATGAATTAAAGCAGAAATACCTTACTCTTTAATGGTCCAAACAAAAATCCCATTGGCATTATCACAATATCCTTCCATCTAATTTCCCTCTCAACATTTCCGCTCCTCTACCGATATAAAAACTAAGAATATATTATAGGTAGGGGATTTCCATGATCGAACGCTTATCATCTCAACACACGCCTCTCACACCTAGACTTTCTAATAATAATGAAGTAAATAATGAGTTTACAAAAAAAGAATCCAATATACTAAAACAGCCAGCACATAAACAAGTTGAACCATTGAAGGAAGATCAGCTAACACAAGTAGTCGACAGCATGAACGAATTCTTACAAGCTTCCCACACCTCATTAAAGTTCGTTCTACACGAAGAACTAAATGAATACTACGTAACCCTAGTTGATGACCTAACCCAGGAAGTAGTAAAGGAAATCCCATCAAAGAAAATGCTGGACATGTACGCAGCAATGACAGATTTTGTTGGACTAATGGTAGATAAGAAGATTTAAAAGGAGGAGTACATATTGGTTAGAATCGGAGGTCTGGCAAGCGGGATGGATATAGACCAGCTTGTATCAGATCTAATGAAGGCAGAACGGATGCCTCTAGATAAATTAAAGCAGAAGAAACAAGTGCTGGAATGGCAGCGCGATGATTATCGTGCAATAAATGCTTTGCTTCTTGATTTCAGAAGTGAATTGACGCAGATGAAGCTGACTACCCGTTATCGCACGCGCCTGACCACTTCTTCAAATGAAGCCATGGTAAGTGCCACAGCAAGCAGCGCAGCAAGTCAGGCTTCTTACTCGATTTCAAAGGTAACAAGGCTGGCAAGTGCGGAGACTCGCGTGAACGGCGGAAGCATTTCTGCGGATGGGAAATCTATCGACCCAAGCAAAAGTCTTTATGCACAGGAAAACAATTTTATGTATAAAGGCAATCATACAGATTCAGGTGGAAATCCTGTCAGTAGTGCATGGAAAAATGGTGCTGTTTTAAATAAAAGTATAAACGTGACCGATCCAGCTGCTATTAGCTTCGGAGACATGTCCAATGTGGAACTTAGTGAACTCAGTTCCTGGAGTGTAAAGGTTAATGGAGTCGGATTTAATGCGCTGAGTGAGGCAGAATTGACTGCGGCGAACCGTCCTTTAAAAGAGAACGAAGTGCTGGTAAAAGAGGATGGAACACTGCAGTTCGGCAAGGAGCCTGCAAAGGGAAGTGTCATTAAGATTGATTATGTAGCGACTGAACGGACAGGTTCCCATGCTATTGCAAGCGGCACTTCCTCTATTCAATTGGCTCAAGGTGCCTTGAACGAAGTGAAAAGTATTAAGGTAAAGGAAACAATCTCTGGAGAGACCACTGAAAAAACTTTTTCAATGGGTAATACCGTGAATGGAGAAAGAGAAATACTCGATGATGCGAATAAAGTGGTAGGCACCCTTAACTACGAAACAGGCAAAATCACGTTTAATTCTGATATGCAAAAACCGGCAGATGGATCTGACACAACCATGACTCTAGATATTACATATGATCACAAATACACTGCTTTTTCCGTAGACACCTCAACTTCTAAAGGAGAGCGTCATGATTCCTTTCTTATATCAGGGAGTGAGTCTCTAAATAATGTTATCAGTAAAGTCAATGCTTCAAGTACTGGTGTCAATATGTTCTTTGACAGTGCTACAGGCCAAATGACAATGACCCGCACAGAGACGGGTGATTTTAATAAAGATGGGGATGAAATCACGACAAATGGCAGCTTTCTGAATGATGTTCTGCGCTTTCAAGGTGCTGTGGTCAAAGAAGAAGGAAGCAATGCCGAATTTGTCATTAACGGTTTGGCTACCAATAGAAGCTCCAACACTTTTGAGGTCAACGGTGTTACCTTTACCCTTAAGCAGACCTTTGAAGATCAGACGGTCAGCATCAATGTCAGCAATGATACCACGCAGGTTTTTGATAATATTAAAGCATTTGTGGATAAATACAATGAAATGATCGATCAAATCCAGAAAAAGACTGGTGAAGAACGGTATCGAAGCTATATTCCATTGACCGATCAACAGCGTGAGCAGCTTTCGGATAAGCAGCAGGAGCAGTGGGAAGAGCGGGCTAAAAGTGGTCTATTGCGTAAGGATTCTACCCTTCAGTCTGTTTTATCAGGGATGCGGATGAACTTTTACCAGCCCGTATTGAATGATCTTGTTTCTCCGCTTTATAATCAGCTTGCCAGCATCGGCATTAAAACGACCAGCAATTATCTAGAAGGCGGTAAGCTGGAAATTGATGAAGCCGCCCTGAAAAAGGCAATCGAAGATGATCCTGTGTCTGTTGAAAATCTTTTTAGAGGAGATGGGCAGACAGACGGGCAGAGAGGGATTGCCCACAGGCTTTATGATACTGTGAACGCTGCGATGGATAAATTGAAGACAAAAGCAGGAAACAGCTTTTCGACCAATCAGCAATTTACCATCGGCAGGGAACTGAATGATGTAGGCAAGCGGATTGATAGTTTTGAAAATAAATTAAAGCAGGTTGAAGACCGCTACTGGCGCCAATTCACCGCCATGGAAAAAGCGATCCAGCGATCCAATCAGCAATCCATGTTCCTTATGAACCATTTTAGCAGCGGCATGTAAGAAGAGGGAGTGTTAACACATGGCAGTAAGCAATCCATACAAATCCTATCAGCAAAATTCAGTGAATACCGCCTCTCCTGGAGAGCTGACACTGATGCTGTATAACGGATGTCTTAAGTTTATTCATCAGGCGAAGAAAGCTATTGAAGAAAAGAATATAGAACTGAAAAATACCAATATCCAAAAGGCTCAATCTATTATTCAGGAGCTGATGGTTACGTTAAATATGGACATGGAAGTGTCTAAAAATATGATGTCCTTGTATGACTTCATGAATCGCAGATTAATGGAAGCGAATATTAAAAATGATGCTTCCATACTGGATGAGGTGGAAGGCCTTGTGACAGAGTTCCGGGATACGTGGAAGGAAGTCATACAGATGAACCGGCAGAAGCAGTTCTCGCAGGGCGGTACGGCTTAGTGAGTTCGGTACAAACCTTTTATGATGCCACACAAAAGCTAATAGCATTACTTGAAGATGCAGAGCTTGACCGTGATGTAAAAATCAGTCAAGTTGAAGGCTTGCTTGAAAACCGCGAGCAGGCAATGGCTCGCATGGCCCCTCCCTATTCAGACGCCGAAAAGGACTTGGGAGCGAGGCTCATCAGTCTTAATGCAAAAGTTACCCAGCTCATGACAAGGGAAAAGCTGTTTATCCAAAAAGACATTAAAGCCTTAAGCGTGAAAAAGGAATCAACCGGAAAATATGCTAATCCCTATCAATCCATGGCAACGGACGGCATGTTTTATGATAAAAGAAAATAGGTGACTAACATTGTTGACCCTGACCGAAGAGCAATACGTTTTTATAAAGGAATACAGCGATCTTTTATTTACCATCGATGAAGCATTTGATTATATCGTTAAGAGCTTTAGCGATTTCAGTAAAACAGAGGGGGAGCGGCTTCTTGGTGATATTTTTCAGGCGTTCCCTCAGGTTGCTTCAGCTCATGAACAGCTTAGCCAGTTTGTTCAAGGCAACGAGTCCTTTCTTAAAACTATCGCGGATATCAGTGCAGTAGCAGATCACGCTGAACAGTTTATTCAGAACTTCGATGATCTGCCGGTTAGACAGGAGATCATCTCGAAAAAGCTCTATCCTGCATTTGCAGAGTGGCATGAAAATATTCAGCAGGAGTTAAATCCATATATCCAATCCTGAATCGGATAGCCAGGAGGTGTTCATTTGGATATCCCATTAATGTCCATGGTCTTATCCCAAGGTCAGGTCCAGCAGCAGGCATCTATTTCAGTCATGAAAAAAGCAATGGACCAGGCAGCAGGAAATGCAGAATTCATCAATAAGATGATGAGCGGGTCTCAGATACAGGCCCTCCAGCATGCAGCCCAGCCTCATTTGGGCAGTAATATTGATATCAAAGGATAAGCAGCAATTATAGCTGCTTATTTTTTATACTTCATCAATTCGACAAATTTTCTCAATCTTTTTACCAGTTTCAGCAGGAGTAATTGGGGGTAAAATAGAAATATAAATATATAGTCTTAATATACTTTTAAGACTAGGTATTCTTTTACAGACGCTAAGGTTTTTGTAGGCGTTCTGAAGAAGTCGCCATTGTATAATGAGAAGGAGGAGTTCACGTATGAATTACAACATTCGTGGTGAAAACATTGAGGTAACTCCAGCAATTAGAGATTACGTAGAGAAGAAAATTGCGAAGTTAGAAAGGTATTTTACTGAAACTCCTAATGCAAATGTACATGTAAATTTAAAAACGTATAACAATAACCGTTCTAAAGTGGAAGTAACGATTCCGATGCCGAATCTGGTTCTTCGTGCAGAGGAAGATCATGATGATATGTATGCAGCGATTGATCTGATTACCGATAAATTGGAGCGTCAAATCCGCAAACATAAAACAAAAGTGAACCGGAAATTCCGCGAAAAAGGCAATCTGACTGCTGTGTTTGCAGCGTTGGAAAATGAAGCAGAGCCACCTGAACTGGATGAGGAGGATAACGATCTTGAAGTTGTCCGCCAAAAGAGCTTTGACTTGAAGCCGATGGACAGTGAAGAGGCAATCCTGCAGATGAACATGCTGGGCCACAGCTTCTACGTGTTCACAAATGCCGAGTCTAATTTAACAAATGTCGTGTACAAGCGTAAAGACGGCCGCTATGGTCTGATTGAAGCTCAATAATAAACGTGAAAACCCCGCTGCTGAGGCGGGGTTTTTGTTTGGTGCGGGTTCATTGTTGGGCTATTTGCAGGAATGGGCCTGCTATTTGCAAATTTGCCGTTTTATTTGCAGATATCAAGCTCTATTTGCGAAAATCTCTTTTCTATTTGCAGGTTTCCTCAGCCTATTTGCAGCGTTCACATCTTGTTCACCTAAAACGGCACTGCCAACCCCGCCTAAACCGTAAATTTCTCCAATTCCCTCTCCATCACACCAGTCATTTCCTTCAACTGCTCCACCTTCACCATAACCTGCTCAAATGCACGAAGCTGTTCTTCCGTAGAAGCGGAGATTTCCTCAGTCCCGGCAGCTGTTTCTTCGGTTACCGCCGAAATGTTTTCCACAGCACTAATGACCTGCTGGCTCATATCACTGGAGCTCTTCATATCTTCAACTAGTTTTTCCAAATGGCTGTGTATGCCGGATACATGTTCGGAGATGGTTTCAAAGACCAGTTCCGTCTCGCTCATCGACTGGGATTGCTCCTTTGAAAGAGCATGTCCCTGTTCAGTGGCATTGTAAATATGGCTGATTCCATTTTGGATATTGCTGACCATGGATGAGATCAGATCTGTTGCTTTGGAAGAGGAATCGGCAAGCTTCCGGACTTCTTCTGCCACAACGGCAAATCCTTTACCGGCCTCACCAGCTCGGGCTGCTTCAATTGCCGCATTTAAGGCCAGCAGATTTGTCTGGTCCGCAATATCTTTCACCGTGTTAGCTGCCCCTTCAATTTCCTTGGTGAACTGAGCAAATTCACTGACTGAACTTCGGATATGATTAGACGAACTGGAAATCTCGTCTGCAAGTTTCATTTGTTTTTCTAAAGACACCCGTCCTTGGTGAACAGATTCCAATGCCTGTGTGCTTTGCACAGCACTCTCGGCACTCGACTGATGGACCGCTGAAAATTGCTCACCCATCACGCTCATTAATTCGGCTGTTGCTTGCACATCTTCCGAGATGGCCTGGCTCCCTCTCGCTAATTCGTCCGTTGAAACAGCTACCTGGCTGCTGCTTTCATTTAAGCTGTGCATATAGGAAGCCACATCCCCGGCAAATCCTTTTACATTCTGGCTGACCTCTTCAATGGATTGCACGGTTCCTTTCAGGTTCACTACCATTTTCGAAAAAGCTTCCGTTAGTTTATCCACTTCATAGCGGCTGTTTTCTTTAAAGGAGAGCTGTGACAAATCTGCTGTTAAATCGCCCTCTGATATTTTCTCTGCTTTTTCCACTATCGCATTGATTGGCTTTGTAATTCCTCGGGCAGCCATCCATGAGAATACAGCTGATAATAGAATAAGCAGGAGGCTTCCTATGAGGGAAGAATTCGTGATAAAGGCGATTTTCTGGCTGGTTTCCTGAAGAATGCCTTCATACCATTCATTTGTGCGCTTCTTTAAAAGGTGCATATCATTTAATATGCCGGAAATCCGTATGCTCTGACGCTTGATTTCCGCTTTGTTTCCTTTGTTGAAGGCTTCAGTGGAAACTTTCGATAGCTCTGCATACTTTCCTTCAATACTGCCAATGATTTTTTTATGCTCAGAAACTGTGGCAACAGAAGTGAGTGAAGCCAGGTTTTCCTGAACTTCTGTCATCATGGTGAGTGCCTGGTCCTTGTTGGCGTCACTCGAATTGTAGGTGTAATTGGCAAGCGACTGGCTTGTCACCACGAGGCTTTGCTCCAAGTCCTTCACTTTCAGTAAAAGCTCTACATCATCTTTAGCGGAGCTTTGAATGTGTAATGTCTGGTATATGATAAAGCCAATCATGCTGACAGAGAGTGCGAGCGGGATCAGCGTGACAATTATAAGGCGTTTTCGTAAAGTCATCTTGGAAGCTCCTTTATTCAGCTTTTACTGTGATTTTTCCATTGATTATGTCTTCTGTTGCTTTTTTTAATGCAGCCTTCTGTTCCTCTGTTAAGGAAATGACGCGGATCTCAGAAAGGCTGACACCGTTTTCTGCCAGTCCCCATTCATAGGAGGAAGCTTCGATTTTTTCGTTTTCTGTCAATTCCTTCGCCAGGTTAAAGACAGCAATATCGATATTTTTGACCATCGATGTGGCAACGGCTTTTTCTGCAACAAAATATTGGTCTGAATCGACACCGCCGGCAAGCACGCCTTTTTCTTCGGCTTTCTTCAATGCGCCAAATCCGGTGAATCCGGCAGCAGGGTAAATAAAGTCAGCACCTGCAGCAATTTGTTTTTCAGCAATTTTCCCGCCAAGAGCGGCATCACCAAAATCTCCGGCGTATTCACTTAATACATCTATTTTAGGATTGAAATGCTTGGCTCCTTGCACAAATCCATTTTCAAAATGATGGATGACAGGCACATCAACACCGCCGATAAATGCGAGCTTGCCTGATTTGCTTGTCATGGCAGCGAGCATTCCGACAAGGAAGCTGCCTTCATGCTCCTTAAACGTAAGCGAGACGACATTATCAAGATCAGATGCAGCATCAATCAGCAGAAATTGCTTTTCGGGATATTTCTTCGCCGTTTTTTCAAGCGCTTCCTGTGCTGTGAAACCGAGTCCGATTATCAGATCATGATCTTCTTTGACCAGCTCTTCAATCGGTTTTTCAAAATTCCCGTCAGGCGCCTCTTTGTAATCAAACAGAATCCCAAGCTCATCACGGGCTTTTTTCAGACCCCGGAAGGCCGAGTCGTTAAAAGACTCATCTCCAAGTCCGGAATCTGATAAGAGAATGCCAATTTTATATTCTTTATGATTGTTTGTGCTTTGTTCAGAGGCAGAGCAGGCTGCCAAAAGTAAGCTGAACATCAGCAGGAAGGGTAATAGTTTTTTCAAGGTAAACCTCCATGTTGTTATATTTCGCCTTACATAATATCGGCAGAAAGGAGGAGGTTTTAAGTCTGAAGTCAGACCTCACGATGAAAAGTTGGCAAAATAAAAAAGCCTGCATTTGCACAGGCCTCAATATCATTCCTCCAGAACCTTATATTTTTCCTTTAATGACTCCGGAGCCATTTTGACCATTTGCTGAAGAACAAACGATGTAATCACAATATCATCCGTAAATCCGAAGATCGACAGGAGGTCGGGAACAAGGTCGAGCGGAAGAAGGATATATAGAAGACAGGCCGCAACAGGAAAGAGCTTCTTGCCTGCTGATACTTCCCTTGAAAGAAAGTAATCCTTCAGAAAGGGCAGGAACTTCCAAAACTTAAATACAAATTTTATACGTTTGAAAAACTTCATTTTGTTCACCTTTTCTAGTTCATTCACTGGATGGAAGCTGATAGATAGTATGTTTCAAGTATGCTTTTTTGTAAAGTGTTCAACTAGGTATGATTTTCCTCTTATTATAAATTTTTTTAGGCTATTAAATAATCGTGATTTTATCCAGGTCAGCACTTTTGACGCCTTCGTTGAAAATTAATCTTGTTTTAAATTGAAAAATCCGGTCAGGTGCAGAGCAGGGAATGTCTTCAGGCAGCTGGAAGTTAAAGTCCATTTTGTTCGTTTCTTCTGATTCGATGACTTTGGTGGACAGAATGGTCGCTGTCCCGATCACTTCCTCCTTCTCGTCCTCAGGCGATGTCATGACCAAATCACACTCAATCCGCTTAATCTGCTGTTCAATGGTTCCTCCTTCAATCAGGAAGATTCCGCTCACATTTTCTCCTGGTGTATATTGAAGCTTTGGCAGCTGCAGATCAATTTTTGCAGAGCCTATTCCAAGCATTGACATGTATTTTCGTAAAATCAACAAAGATCTCTCCTCTAATTTTTATAGGGGGAACTGTTTGCTCACACCATAGTTTAGGATGTTACCTACTTTACGTGCTGATCATGATAAAGTTTCAAGTAATTTTCTTTCTACCTATTCCTCCATTTTATAAAGTCAAACGTGCGGAGGTGCAGGCTCGTATATAAAAAGGGCCTTTACCGCGGTGGTAAAGGCCCATAAATAAAGACCTCCGCCACATTTGGGAAAGGTCTTCGAACAATTCTTATAGCTGCAGTCAATATCCTTTTCTTACAGCAGCCGACCCGATAAATAAAACAAGAACGGACACAGCGAACCCGAAAAGGATGCTGATCGGCCCTTCGCTGAAAAATAAAAAGGTCCAGCCGGTTAAAGTCCCAATCAGCACTGCTGCAGGCATCAGCATGCCTTTTTCCTTCCTGCTCCATAAGATCTGCAAAATAACCGGCAATACAGCTGCAAAGAAGTCTCCTGAAATGAAGAATAAATCCAGTAAAGATATCGAGAATAGGTAGGCCAAGCATGGGATGACCGCCACAAACAAAAGCAGAATCCCCCACATATGCCTATTCAGTTTAAGGTCGTTCCGGCCATACAGAACATATAGCGAATGAATCTGCGATAAAAAGGTTTCAAAGAAGATAACCATGAGAATAAAAATAAGCAGAATCGTAATCGTGAAATGCTCGTATCTAAGGAATATCTTTTCAAAGACGGAGTAAAAATTTTGAAAACCGCCCTTGTAAATGGCCGATAAAGTAATCATTGAAAAAGAGAAGGGGATGGTGCTCCAGATAAGGCCGGTCATGCTGAGGCCGAGCCGCAGTTTTTCCCTTTTGCTTTTTAGAAGCATATTCCACATCTTCAGGTCCACCAGCAGATGACCAAGCATGGCGATGGTAAAGGCCGACAGGAGCAGGGGAAGTATATCCCATTCCACATAAAGCAAGTATGGATGGTACAGGCGGATGCCATCATATACAACTTCAATTCCATCCAGCATATAGGCGTGAACAAGAATCATGATCATAATTAAAAACAGAATGCCAACTTTGAGCATACTGAACCGGGTAAACCATTTTAACCGGAAAAAGACTGCTGCCAGAAATCCGAATAAAAAGAATAAACTCATCCCGATCGGCACCGGGGTACCCAAAGGAAAGACAAGGATTCCTGCCGCAAAGCCCATGACCGTCATGCCAAAAAAAATAGCCAGCAGGAGAACCCGCTTCATCCACTGAAGCGCAGGTTCAGACAATCGGCTTGCCATGATACCGAGAAAGGATGGAGACTCTTCTGAAGACCGTACCCGTTTGATAATCGGGATAAGAGCCAGGAAGGCAAGGGCGCCGGCTGCTGAAAAGCTGACAGTCCCGATAAAGCCGTAACGCAAAAAGGCTTCTGGTGCTGTAAAAGCGGCATTGCCTGAAGTCCATCTGGAGATAATGGCGATGCTCAGCAGCCCGAAGCCATATTGAACTGACTTGGATAGGTTTGTTTTCATCAATGCTGCTCCCTGTATTGCTTTGGTGTGATGTTTTCTTTCTTCTTAAATTGGCTTGAGAAGTAATGCAGGCTGTTAAAACCGGTTTTTTCCGCAATCTCTGAAATGCTGTAATGGGTCGTGGACAGAAGATGTTTTGCTTTTTCCAGCCTGTAAACGGTCAGGTAGTCAATAAAAGAGGTGCCAACTTCCTCGCTGAACTTGCGGCTTAAATAGGCTGGGCTTGCGTGGACTCTGGCGGCAATATCCTGAAGTCCGACCCGCTGGTCATACGACTCATGTATTTGACTTAAAGCCTCATTGACCATTTTAGAATATTCTTTTTGGAAAATAGGAGTGGAGAATTTTTTTAGGGTCTCTTTTAATTCCGCTTCAATTATCGGTTTGGTCAGGTATTCGGAAACCCCTAGCTGAATGGACTTTTTGGCAAAATCAAAGTCCTGGTGTGCTGATAGAATGATAATCTGCAGATGGGGATGGATTTCCTTTAAGTCCTTGACCAGTTCAAGCCCGGACTTTCCCGGCATCTCGATGTCTACGAAGGACAGATGGAAATAGTGTTCTTTGCTGATGGCAAGAGCCTGGCTGCTGTCATACGCAAAGTGAAAGTTCCATAATGGAAATGCCGGCTTTAAAATATATTCAAGCTGTTCGAGTACAATAGGTTCATCATCTATACATAATACATTCATGCCTGCTCCTCCTGATGGAATTCGACTTTAGGAAGTGTTATTTTCACAGTTGCCCCGTTGTGTTCATTTTTATAAATGTCTAAATCCGATGTTTGAAAAAGAAGGTCAAGCCGCTTTTTGACATTGGAAAGCCCCTGCCCTTTAGCTATCATGTCATCAAATGAGTGATCCCCGATGCCAATGCCGTTATCCTCCACATATAAGGTGATGCTGTCTTCATGGCTGACAGCTTTAATGGAGAGGGAAAGCGGCCCTGGCTTTTTCTCCAGTCCGTGTTTGAACGAGTTTTCCACAATCGTTTGCAGAAGGTAAGGAGGCACATAGTGCTTCAAAGCATCCTCGGCTATATTCTCCGTAATGGTAAGGCGGTTATGAAACCTCATTACCTGTATTTTCAGATAATATTTTGTGTATTCCCATTCCTTTTTTAATGGAATGAGCTGCTCTTTGATCTGGTATTTGAATTTTAAGAAGAGTGATAGAGTTTCCATCGCCTTGATTAGTGTATCTATGCGGTTTAAACTGGCAAGACCGAGCATCAGGTTAATGGTATTGAATAAAAAATGGGGATGAATCTGCTGGTTGAGCTGCATATATTTGCTTTCCTGCAGCGTGTTTTCAAGAACCATCTGCTGTTTCTCAAAGGAGAGCGTGTCTATTTGCTTCTCAAACGCCAGCACCATCATTAAAATAATGGCCCCGGCCATCGGTACGAATATCGAAAAAATCGCAAACAATGAAAAGGTTTCATAGGTTATTAGCATGTTCTTCCTGCCTTAAAAGAATTTCTAATAGTATAACATGTCAGATAACTGGTTGGTAAGTTAATTCGGGAAACGTAATAAAAAGAAATTTGTAATTTAATAGAAGGATTTTACAAACAAAAAGAGGTTATTTACAAATAGAGAAGTAAACTTGCAAATAGATAGCTGATTTCTGCAAATAGACAAAACGAGTGGGTAAATCGAGAGTGGCCAAGTATAGAGCCCAAATCAAAACCGCTAAAAAGAGCGAAGCCGCGAAGCTCCGCCCAAAAGGGGGTTACAATATATCGAGATCAGCACTAAGCTGGTACTCTAACAATTTAAGAGATTGCCTCGGCATAATGGCAGGCAGCCTGGTGTCCTTCTCCCAGGCTCGTAAGCTCCGGATCAGACTGTCTGCACAAGTCGGTAGCCAGCGGACATCTTGTATGGAATCGGCATCCGGATGGAGGATCGATAGGGGACGGGACATCGCCTTTCAGGATGATCCGTTCCTTTTTCTTTTTCCGGTTCGGCTCGGGAATGGCTGACAGCAGCGCCTGTGTATAAGGGTGGCGCGGGTTGTCAAATAAGCTCTTCTTCTCCGCAATTTCAACCACTTTTCCCAGGTACATGACAATGATCCGGTCAGAGATATGGCGTACAACCCCAAGATCATGAGAGATAAATAGATAAGTTAAGCCATATTCCTTCTGCAGTTTTTTTAATAGATTCAGTACCTGTGCCTGAACGGAAACATCCAGTGCAGATACGGCCTCGTCACAGATGATCAGCTTTGGTTCTACCGCCAGGGCGCGGGCAATTCCGATCCGCTGTCGCTGACCGCCGCTGAATTCGTGCGGGTATCGGTCAATATGCTCTTCTTTTAACCCAACCTGCTCCAAAAGCTCAATTGCTCTGCGGCGCCGGTCCGCTTTCGGAACCACATTCAGGATTCCCATTGCTTCTTCAAGCGTCTGTCCGATTGACCTTCTTGGATTGAGAGAGGCGAAGGGGTCCTGGAAAATGACCTGCAGGTCTTTGCGGATCGAACGCATCTCCCGTTTGGATTTAGACAGCAAATTGCTTCCCTGAAAGATCACTTCCCCGCCAGTCGGCTCATCCAGGCGCAAAATCGCGCGTCCAGTCGTCGACTTTCCGCAGCCGGATTCCCCAACAATGCTGACAGTTTCCCCTTCATAAATGGTAAAGTTTACGCCATCAACCGCTTTAACATGATTGACGGTGCGGCCAAATACTCCGCCTTTAATTGGGAAGTGCTGCTGCAGGTCCTTGACCTGAAGGATTTCCTTTTCTTTAGTTAGCGTGGCTGACATCTGCTGCGACCTCCTTTACTGCCGGGCCGTTCCATTTTTCCGAGTACATCCAGCAGCGTACTTTATCTCCGTTATCTTCTACTAATGATGGTTCTTCTGTTCTGCACAAATCAGTGGCAAACGGGCATCTTGGCGCAAAGCTGCATCCTGGGGGAAGGTTGTCCGGGCTTGGAACCGTGCCCGGAATGGCTTCCAATTCCTCGACATCCCTGTCGACTGCCGGAATGCTTCTAAGCAGGCCCTGTGTATAAGGGTGCTTAGGGTTTTCAAAAAGGGAATCCACATCCGTATGCTCAACAATTTTTCCGCAATACATTACAGCGACACGGTCACAGGTTTCAGAGACAACCCCCATATCATGCGTAATCATGATGACAGCCGTTCCCAGCTGTTCCTGCAGATTCTTTAAAAGATCAAGGATTTGCGCCTGGATTGTTACATCCAGAGCTGTTGTAGGCTCATCCGCAATCAGCAGCTCCGGCTTGCATGCCAATGCCATGGCAATCATGACGCGCTGGCGCATTCCGCCGCTTAATTCATGGGGCTCCTGCTTGGCTCTTTTTTCAGGAGAAGGGATGCCGACTAATCGCAGCATTTCAACCGCTTTCTGCCACGCTTCCTTCTTAGGAAGCTTTTGGTGAATCCGGAAAGCTTCCGCAATCTGCTCTCCAACCGAATAGACAGGATTGAGTGAAGTCATCGGCTCCTGGAAGATCATTGAAATCTTATTTCCACGCATTTGCCTCATGCCTTCCTCTGTTTGGGATAGCAGGTTATTCCCTTTAAAATTGATTTCACCGTCCACGATCTTTCCGGGAGGCTCTGCAATCAGCCGCATGATGGAGAGGGAGGTGATACTCTTTCCGCTCCCTGATTCTCCGACAATGCCGAGTGTTTCTCCTCTTTTTACATCAAAGTCTACGCCGTCCACTGCTTTAATGACTTTTTTGCCGGAGAAGAAATGAGTTTTTAAGTTTTTCACTTCCAGTATCGTTTCTTTATGTTCAGTTCCCATATTTCTTGCTCCTCTCAATCGGGAATGGTTTTAGTTCAGTTCAACACGTTTATTCAGGAATCGGTAGGACAGGTCAACAAGCAGGTTGACGATGACAAACAGCACCGATACGAATAAAATGGATCCCTGCACAAGCGGCAGGTCACGCATCCGGATGGCATCAATAATCAATCGACCGACTCCATTGATGGCAAAGACCGACTCTGTTAAAACGGTTCCGCCGAGAAGGGCTCCAAACTGCAGTCCGACAACTGTAATAACGGGAATCAGGGCATTTTTTAAAGCATGTTTATAAATGATCAGACGCTGGCGCACACCCTTTGCCTTGGCCGTGCGGATATAGTCCTGGCGGATAACCTCGAGCATGCTTGCGCGGGTCATCCGGGCCACAATGGCTGCACCGCCTGTCCCGAGTGTAATAGCCGGAAGGATGATATGGCTGAATGTCCCCCAGCCGGCAACAGGAAACCACTGAAGTCCGACTGAAAAGTAAATGATCAGCATCAGGCCGAGCCAGAAGTTCGGCAGGGATACGCCAAGAAGGGCAACCATCATCAATCCAACATCTGTAAAGCTGTTTTGCTTCGTTGCAGCAATGATTCCGAATAGAACACCGAGAACAACTGTAATTACAATACTCCAGAAGGCCAATTCAAGTGTGATCGGCAAACGGACAAGGATTTCATCAAGAACAGGGCGGCTTGTCCGGATGGATTCGCCAAAATCCCCTTTTACAACATCCCCAACATAACTCAAATATTGCAGGGCGAGAGGCTGATCAAGCCCGAGGTCATGGCGGATTGCTTCCACCTGCTCATCAGTTGCCCCTTCCCCTGCAACCAGGACAGCGGGATCGCCGGGAACCATTTGCATGATAAGAAAAACCATGAGGGTAACGCCCAGCAGAACTGGGACGATTTGAACAAGCCTGCGCATTAGAAAAATAAACATGGTAGTACCTCCTTAGTTTTTCATTCGCGGATCCAGTGCATCACGGAGTCCGTCCCCAAATAGATTAAAGCCCAGAACGATCAGTGCAATGGCAATGCCCGGAAATAGTGCGATATGCGGTGCTGTGAACAGGAAGTCGCGGCCATCGCTCAGCATGGCTCCCCATTCTGGAGTTGGCGGCTGTGCTCCCATTCCGAGGAAGGAAAGGCCGGCGACTGATAATATCGATGTAGCCAGGCGCAATGTCCCCTGTACGATAATCGGGCTCATGATATTTGGCAGGATATGAACAAAGATAATTTTCAGATCGCTTGCCCCTAAAACCCTTATGGCATCAATGTATTCCATTTTCTTAACACTTAACGTCGAGCCGCGGACAATACGGGCAAAAGTAGGGATTGAAAAGACACCGACAGCGATCATAACATTAATGAGGCTTGGCCCCAGCGCACTGACAATGGCTAATGCAAGCAGCAGTCCCGGGAATGCAAGCAGCACGTCAATGAAGCGCATGATAATCGTATCTACCCAGCCCCCGTAATAACCGGAAATAATCCCCAAAACTATTCCAAACAATGCTCCGATGAAGACGGAGACAAAGCCAACTGCGAGAGAAAGCTGCGAACCGTACAAAATACGGCTTAATATATCGCGGCCTTTATCATCAGTTCCCATAATATGGTCAGCAGATGGAGGCTGCAGTTTGTTAACAAGGTCAATTTCGTATGGATCATAAGGCGAGATAAGCGGTGCAAGGACAGCGAGAATAATATAAAGAAGGACAATGCTGCCGCCCACAAGCGACATTTTATTGTTGATGAGAGCTTTTGCCAGATCGGCTCCCCTAGCCTTCCTTTTAGTTACAGGCACTGGAGCTTTGGCTGTTTCCTGAGGATTTGCAATTATGCTCATGATTTAGTTCCCCCCATGTGTCTTATTGGTTGAGAACTAATTTATCAAAATTATTGACTATTTTGTCTGAATTTTAAGATAAAGTAAAAGATTCACAAAAACTCGACAAAATAACGAAAACATTGTCTAATTTTTTTTCCTATAATGGACACAACCTTAACAAATGAGGGACTAACCCAGTCCCAATTGATTTTACATATTTCATATATATTAGGGGGGAAGGTATGGAACAAAGAATTGAAAAGCTCAGAAGGAAAATGTCGGAAAATGGCTGGAAGGGTGTTTTTATATACTCACCTGAAAACAGATACTATTTTTCTGGATACAAAGGCACAGCAGGCGCTCTTTTAATAGAAGAGGAGTCCCAGAAGCTGTTTACAGATTTCCGCTATGTGGACCAGGCGAAGGATCAGGCACCCGATTTCGAAGTGATCCAGCATCAGCAAAACCTGATCGAAATGGTTTGTGATTCGTTTTCTTCTACTATTAAAAACGGAACACTTGCCCTTGAACTTGGGGATGTACCGGCATCAGTTTATCTGGAGATCCAAACAAGGCTTCCGGAAGCCGAGCTTGTGGACGTTACCTCTGCAACAAACGAAATCCGCATGATTAAAGATAAAGAAGAAATTGAAAACATGCGAAAAGGGATTGAAATTTGCGATCTGGCTTTCACGCACATCCTGGATTTCATCCGTCCCGGCATAACTGAAAAGGATATCGGGCTGGAACTTGAGATCTTCATGAAAAGGCAGGGTGCCGAACGCATTAAGCCTAATCATGTCATTGCTTCAGGGCCGCGTTCCTGCCTGCCCCATGGCCAGGCTACTGACCGGGTGATTGAGGCCGGAGATTTTGTCAAAATGGATTACGGCGCCATCGTAAACGGTTATTTTTCTGATTTTACGAGGACAGTTGTTGTGGGAGATCCATCTGAAAAGCAGTTGGAGATTTATCATATCGTCCGCCGCGCGCAGGAGGAATCCTTAAAGGCAATCGGGCCTGGAAAAACGTGCAGAGAGCTTGATGAAGTCGGCCGCGGCATTATCCGTGAAGCAGGTTATGGCGGCAACTTTGGGCATAGTCTGGGACATTCCTTAGGCCTTGCAATTCATGAACAGCCTGCCATGAGAGCGACAGATGAGACGGTCCTTCAGGAAGGGATGGTCATTACTGTTGAACCGGGTATCTATATTCCAGGGTTTGGCGGGGTCAGGATAGAAGATCTTGTTGCAATTACGAAAGATGGCCATGTAAACTTCACCAAATCAACGAAGGACCTGCAAGTGATATCATATTAAACAGGGGGTAAAGAAGATGAAATTGAAAAGTTTTTGGCTGGGGTTAGCCGCCCTGATTTTATTATTAGCCGGCTGCTCAGGCGGCAGTGATCCGGGAAGCCTTGAAGCTTCCAGCAGTGA
Source organism: Bacillus sp. ZZV12-4809 (assembly GCF_009849585.1). Lineage (GTDB taxonomy): Bacteria > Bacillota > Bacilli > Bacillales > Cytobacillaceae > Cytobacillus. The sequence continues at coordinate 131,096 of NZ_VCRN01000007.1, read as the reverse complement.
TTCAAATGCTTCAAATAAAGATCTTGTTATTGCTGTCCTGTCAGATGCAACTAAATTGGATCCGCATCTTGGCACTGATATTCCATCTGCGAATGTGTATCATGGAAAAATTTATGAAGGCCTTGTGCAGCAGGACGAAAACATGGAGATCCAGCCTGCGCTTGCTACTGAATGGAAACAGCTTGACGATCTTACATGGGAATTCAAGCTTCGTGAAGGAGTAAAGTTCCATGATGGCACTGACTTTACTGCAGAAGCTGTTCAAAAAACAATTGAACGTGTTCTTTCTGAGGAAACAGCTTCACCGCGTTCTAACCTATTTGAAATGATTAAAGAGGTAAAAGCAGTTGATGATCACACTGTTCAATTAGTAACAGAATACCCATACGCACCGCTATTGGCCAACCTGGCTCACTATGCAGCAGGCATCATGAGCCCTGCTGCCATTGAGTCAGGAGAGAACCTTGGTCAAAATCCGGTTGGGACAGGCCCTTACAAGCTTGGTGAGTGGAAGCCTGGACAGGAAATTAAATTGACTGCATTCGAAGATTATTGGGGCGAAAAGCCTTCAATGGAAACTGTCACATATAAGGTGGTTCCGGAAGATTCTACCCGTATTGCCATGGTTGAAACAGGGGAAGCGCATATAGCAGAGCCTGTGCCAGTAACAGAAGTAGAACGCATCGAAAACAGCAATAGCATGGAGCTTGTGCGCAGTGATGCGTTAGGTGTGGACTATATCGGCTTTAACGTAGAAAAAGAACCATTCAATAATGTAAAAGTGCGCCAGGCCATTAGCTATGCGATTGATACAGAAGCGATTGTAAAAGGTGTCTATAATAATGTAGGGACAGTGGCAACAGCTCCGATGGGACCTGCCATCTGGGGTCATAACGCTGATCTTAAAGGCTATAAATATGACCTTGAAAAAGCGAAGCAGCTTTTAGCGGAGGCCGGTTACCCGGACGGCTTCAAAACAACGATCTGGACAAATGATAATAAAGCTCGTATGGACGTGGCAGAAGTCGTTCAGTCTCAATTAAAAGGCATTGGCATTGAAGTGGAAACCAAAGTAGTGGAGTGGGGCGCTTACCTTGAGGGCACAGCAAAAGGCGACCATGATATGTTTATCCTTGGATGGTCTAACATGACCGGAGATGCGGATTATAATCAGTACTTTCTGTTCCACAGTGACGCACGAGGCAATCCTGGAAACCGCTCATTCTACAGCAACCCGAAAGTGGATGAGCTGATTGACAAGGGCCGCCAGGAAACAGATGAACAGAAACGTCTTGAAATCTATGCAGAAGCCCAAAAAATTGAGATGGAAGAAGCACCAATTGTCTTCCTTCGCAATGATGAAGACCTTGCCGTCATCGGCAGCAATGTCAAAGGTTTCTGGATGCATCCATCAGGTTTGTACATGCTTGAAAAGGTTACGGTTGAATAAAAAGCAAACTCAAAAAAGGAGCTGTAGCCATAAGGGTACGGCTCCTTTCATCGCAGATATTTCAAGATCCGAAATTTTTTAATCCAATTAAAACGTTAATAGTTTAATAATTTGCTATAATCGAAACTAACCAATAATTCCAGAGGTGACCTCCATGAATTTTGATTTCCAGCACCATCCATATTCATCCCAGCGAACGACCGTCATGGCAAATAACGGCATGGTCGCAACGTCTCAGCCGCTAGCAGCTCAGGCTGGATTAGATATCATGAAAAAAGGCGGAAATGCCATAGATGCAGCAATTGCCACAGCAGCGGCTCTTACTGTGGTTGAACCGACTTCTAACGGAATCGGCGGCGACGCATTTGCACTCGTCTGGACGAAAGGGAAACTGCATGGATTGAATGCAAGCGGCCCTGCTCCAAAGTCCATTTCCATCGAAGCCCTAAAGGAAAGAGGCATCGAAAAAATGCCGACGCACGGCTGGATGCCGGTTACAGTGCCTGGTGCTCCATCAGCGTGGGCTGAGCTTTCCAAGCGGTTCGGCAGGCTTCCGTTAAAAGAAGTCCTTCAGCCTGCCGTTGATTATGCGGAAAAGGGCTATCCTTTAACGCCGATCCTCGGCAAGTACTGGAAGTATGCGTATAAAAAGTTCAAACAGATTCTGACGGACGACGAATTCCAGCATTGGTTTGAAACTTTTGCTCCGGATGGCAGGGCACCTGAAGCAGGCGAGGTCTGGCGTTCTGAAGGGCATGCTGCTACTTTAAGAGCTATTGGCGAAACAGGCGGAGAAAGCTTTTACCGCGGAGAGATCGCTGATAAAATCGATGCTTTTTCAAAAAAATACAATGCTTTTTTATCAAAGGAAGACCTTGCTGATTACAAGGCGGAATGGGTTGATCCCATTAACGTAAATTACCGCGGTTATGATGTGTGGGAAATCCCGCCGAACGGCCAGGGGCTTGTAGCTCTCTTAGGGTTAAACATTGCTAAAGGCTTTGAATTCGGTGATAAAGATACGGTTGATACATACCACAAACAAATTGAATCGATGAAGTTAGCTTTCACAGACGGCAAGGCATTTATTACAGATCCTGCGGAAATGAAAGTGACTGTTGAAGAACTGCTCTCGGAGGAGTATGGTGAATCCCGCCGCAGCGAAATCGGCGAAGAAGCCGTAACGCCTGAGCCATATCAGCCGCCGCGCGGGGGAACTGTTTACCTGGCAGCAGCCGACAGTGAAGGGAATATGGTTTCCTTCATTCAAAGCAATTATATGGGCTTTGGATCCGGCCTTGTCGTTCCGGGAACAGGCATTGCCCTTCAGAATCGCGGGCACGACTTCTCTCTTGATCCGGAGCACCATAATGCCCTGAAGCCAGGCAAAAAAACGTATCATACGATTATCCCTGGCTTCCTGACAAAAGACGGCGAGGCCGTTGGACCGTTCGGTGTGATGGGCGGCTATATGCAGCCGCAGGGCCATATGCAGGTGGTTATGAATACAGTTGATTTCCACTTGAACCCGCAGGCAGCCCTTGATGCCCCAAGGTGGCAGTGGATTGAAGGGAAAAAGGTCCAGGTGGAGCCGCACTTCCCTAATCATATTGCTCAGGCATTGGTTCGCAAAGGTCATCAAATCGAGGTGACTGTTGACACAGGCGGATTCGGCCGCGGCCAGATTATCTGGCGTGACCCGAAAACAGGCGTGCTTATAGGCGGAACAGAATCGAGAACAGACGGATCAATCGCCGCCTGGTAATAAAAAGTGAGGAAGCCGCACGCATATAAGCGTAAAATAACCATATAAAAGGTAAAGGGGAGCGGACCGGACAAAAGCCGCTCCTTCATCTGCTTTTCCCGGACACGGAGGCAGTGATACCCAACTGGTCTAGTGGTGGTACAGGTACCTGGTACCGAAAACAACGAAAAGAGGTGGAGGCATCATGAAGCAGGTTGACATCTTTATGGCTTTTTTTAGAGTAGGCATTCTCGGCTATGGCGGCGGTCCGTCATCTATTCCGCTTGTCCATAAAGAGGTTGTTGATAAATATAAATGGATGGATACGGATGAATTCGGCGATGTGCTGGCACTGGGCAACGCTCTCCCAGGCCCGATTGCCACAAAAATGGCTGGCTATATCGGCTATCGTGTTGGCGGCTTACTTGGAATGGTCACTGCTCTTGCAGCGACGATGGTACCAACAATTGTCCTTATGATTACTCTTCTTACCGCATTAAATACATTCAAAGACCAGCCATGGGTAGCCGGCATGACAAAGGCAGTCGTGCCTGTTGTGGCCGTGATGCTGGCCACACTGACTTGGGACTTTGTTAAAAAGTCCTCGAAATCATCGCTGGGCTGGGGCTGGACCCTTCTTTTTGTAGCCGTGAGCTTAGTTCTTCTTGAATTTGTTAACATTCATCCTGCGATTATCATATTTGTTTTACTGACAGCGGCTCTCCTGAAGAAAGATAAGGCTGGTAAAAATGAAGCAAAAAAGGAGAGGAATCTCGCATGATTTACGTTCAGATCTTCTTGGCATTCTTCATTCCAGGGATTCTAGGATACGGCGGGGGACCGGCGTCCATTCCATTGGTTGAAAATGAAGTGGTCGACCATTATGGCTGGCTCACAACTAATGAATTCAGTGAAATGCTGGCAATGGGCAATGCACTGCCAGGTCCGATCGCCACAAAAATGGCTGGTTATATCGGATATGAACAGGGTGGAATCCTTGGAGCCATTGTTGGAGTATTTGCCACTGTAGCTCCATCACTGATCTTGATGATTACCCTGCTCGGGCTTCTTATGAAGTATAAGGAATCACCACGGGTCAAACGGATGACTACTTATATCCGGCCAGTTATCGCGGTTCTGCTTGGCATTATGACATATGATTTTTTATTTACAGCATACGAAGGTGCAGGCATCTGGCAGACGCTCTTTATCGGGCTGGTTAGCTTCTTTTTAATGGAAAGGCTTAAGGTTCATCCTGCTTATGTGATCGCGGGTGCACTCGTATACGGAGGACTTGTTCTAGGATAGGAGGAGAATTAATATGACGTTTTCCATCGTTGGATACGATCCGAAGGAAAAAGAATGGGGAATCGCGGTTCAATCAAAATTTCTCGGCGTTGGTGCAGTAGTGCCCTTTGCAAAAGCAGGTATTGGAGCCGTTGCGACACAGTCCTACGCCAATACTTCATACGGACCCCGTGCATTGCAATTGATGGAAGAAGGTAAAACGGCTGAAGAAGCACTGGAAATCATTACGAAAGATGATCCCGAGAAAGAGCTCCGTCAGGTCGGACTGCTGGATAGCATGGGCAACCCGGCAACATTCACTGGAGAAGGCTGCTATGATTGGGCTGGAGGCATGGTAGGGACTCATTTTGCCGCGCAGGGAAATATCCTGGTGGATGAAACAACGGTTGAGGCTATGGGCCAGACGTTTATCAGCACAGACGGCACTCTGGCTGAGCGTCTGCTCGCCGCCTTGAATGCAGGCCAGGCAGCCGGCGGTGACAGCCGGGGCCAGCAATCCGCAGCTCTTCTTGTAGTGAAAGAAGCCGGTGGATATGGTGGATTTAATGACCGCTACATAGACTTAAGGGTTGATGATCATCCGGAGCCGATTAACGAGCTGATCCGGATTTATCATCTGCAGCAGCTCTATTTTGCGCCGGCAAAGGCTGAACGGATTACGGCGATTGAAGGTGAGATAAAAGAGGGGCTCGTACGGGAGTTAACCAGGCTCGAGTATTTGAAGGCCGGCCAGGGTGATGAACAGCTAATCAAAGCATTAACGGCCTTTATTCATACCGAAAATTTCGAAGCCCGCGAACAGGAAGCGGGAAAAATTGATTTGGATGTCCTGGCATATATGAAAAAACTGTGAAAAAGGGAAAGCGGAGAGTGTGATGCTCTCCGTTTTTTTATTATTGAACTGCTGGAAAGCCGACAGGACTCAATTAAGGAAAATCAGCTAATTCCAACTAATAAAATAAGCTTCCTTAACCTGCCAAATGTAAAATCCTCTTGATTAATGCCTAAATGGCTGATAAATGTTAGGATAGTAGAGTTAAACGAATTTGGTAGGAGAGATTTAAAAGATGTCAACAGTAAAAGTAAGCAGAAACGAACCGTGCCCATGCGGGAGCGGAAAAAAATATAAAAAGTGCTGCGGCAGCAGAGATGCGGTTTCAATCAAGGATGTATTGAACCACGAAGTCCTTGAGCTTCAAAAGGAAGCAAGGGTCTATGCACTAACTCATTTTGCGGAAGACATGAAAGAGGATTTCAAGGATCTTCTGGAAATACTTGAAGACATTGAGCCGCAGGAAAAAGAGTTCTATGAATTTGTGCACTCTTTCTGGTACATTCTTTTTGGAGAACTTGAAGATATGGACTCTGTAATGGATGAGTTCATTCATTACAAGCTGCCTTCCGTTATTCGCCCTCGTACAAAAAACATTTTAAAGTCGTGGGAGGACAGTAAAGCTGCTGCTGGAAAATTAATTGAAGTGACTGAAGATAAAGCAGTTATCGAGGATTGTCTGACCGGGAAGGTGTTCAATGTCTCCCTATTTGGTGATATGGAAGTTACTGAAGGGAACTTTGCCTTTGCCATGCTGCTTCCTTATGGAGAAGAGTATGTGGCATTTCCTGCAATATTTGACCTGCCGGGAGATAATGCTGCGAAGTTTGCAGATTACATTCAGTATTCCTTCGAAGAATCCGGATATGAGAATCCTGAAGAATACACGGCTGAGTTCCTCATTGACCTAATGAATGACACGCCAAAATCATTGGCTGGCCCCAATATGGACAATTTCGACTGGCCTACCAAGGGTGCTGAGCAGGTTGCCGACATGTTCCGGAACGATATGGAAAAGGCTGAAGAGGAACCATGGCTGATCGGCATGGGGATTTCACTTTGGATGGAGTACCTCGAGAAAACCGGCAAACAGGTTAAAAAGCCTGATAACTATGTAGCTGGCCTAAGATACCTTGTAAGTACAATAGCTCCTGTAAAGGAAAATCTCACCCAGAAAGAATTCGGAGAGTTATACGGCATTAGCGCAAACCGGGTTTCTAATTATTATGGCGAGATTTATGACGCTGTCGAGAAAACTATTATTGAATTGATTGAATCATCGAATTCGTAAAATGGAGAGCATTGCTGCTCTCTTTTTTTTACGGGAATTCTGATGTTTCGCGAACTGACCGATAAATCGAAAAACTGACCGATAAATCTAGAAAGAAGCCGGTAACTAGGATATATGGCCGATATATCTGGCCAACAGACCGATATCCCATTTAGGCATCGAAAGTGAGGCAAAAATGAGGCCAAACAGCAGGGAAATCTGATGCCTTACACGAATTGTATTGTCATAACCAAAAAGGAGTGCTGCTTTTGATTGAAAAAGACCGATTTATCCCTGTCCGAATCCAAAAAAATCACGCATTGCTGAAAAGAATTTCAAGAAATCACCCAAAGAGGTTCATGATCGAATCAGATCAAACGAAGAGATTAGCAGGTTATAAAGGTGAGCAAGCCGTTGACTTCCACTTAAGCAAACTGCCGGAAAAAGAGTATGTAATCCTCCATGATCTGCGCCTCTCAAACGGGAAACATTTTTTTCAGATTGACACGCTAATCTTAAGCCATTCATTTGCTTTAATTTTAGAAGTGAAAAACTATGGCGGAACTTTATATTTTGATCCTGATTTCAACCAATTAATCCAAACAAATCGCAAAGGTGAAGTCAAAGGCTATCCAAATCCGGCAGAGCAAGCCAGAGTACAATGCTCTGAAATCAAAAAATGGCTATTAAAACGCAATATCAATATCCCGATTGAGTTTTTCATCATCATCAGCAAACCCTCTACCATTCTTAAAACCGCACCAGGCCACGCGAAAATGCACCAAAGAGTCCTTCATGTTCAATTCCTTCTGAAAAGTATTGAAAATATAAAGGCTGCATATAAAAAGGAAGTCTTATCTCCAAAAGATATGAAGAAAATTGCCCGCTCTCTTCTAAAAGAACACACCCCCAAAAATTTTGATATCCTAAAGCATTATGAAATCTCAAGATCTGATATACAAACAGGAGTTATCTGCAGAGTTTGCTCTTCATATCCAATGAAACGCCATTATGGAACATGGTTTTGCACCAAATGCCAATCCAAAGACAAGAGTGCTCACGTTTCAGCTATTAAGGACTTATTCCTCCTAAACAATGATTCTCCATTGAAAAATAGGCACATCTGCAGATTCCTCCAAATTTCTTCAGGAAATATAGCCAAAAAACTTCTCTCAGCCAGTAAACTGCCGCATTCCGGTTCAAAAAAAGGAAGAGTGTATTTACCGAAACCAGAATATCAGCAAATTAAAGATCTGGAATAGCCCGCATGCGCCATAAGTTGTCACCCCCCTCTCAAAGTGGTAATATTAATAAGAAATATTGTGATTTTTTATGGGAGGATTCTGCCGAGAAAAAGCGAATCTATACTACCTGTGCAATGATATTAACTTTGAAACCAGATATGGTCAGCACAAGATAAAGAGCTGTCATATCCAACATAAAGGAGCGTTTTTAATGCTTGGGATTTTAAATAAAGTGTTTGATCAAAATAAACGCGAACTAAAACGCCTCACCAAAATGGCAGAACAAATTGATGCGCTTGCATCTGATATGGAAAAATTATCGGACGAGCAGCTGCGCGAAAAAACGGAAGAATTTAAAGCCCGCTACCAAAAGGGTGAAACCGTCGATGACTTGCTGATTGAAGCTTTTGCAGTTGTCCGTGAAGCAGCGAAGCGTGTTCTTGGCTTATATCCTTATCCGGTTCAGTTAATGGGGGGGATTTCCCTTCATGACGGTAACATCTCCGAGATGAAAACAGGTGAAGGTAAAACCCTGACTGCAACGATGCCGGTTTACCTCAATGCCCTGACTGGAAAAGGCGTTCACGTTGTGACAGTCAACGAATACCTTGCTAGCCGTGACGCCACTGAAATGGGCCAGCTGTATGAATTCCTCGGATTGACTGTTGGCCTTAACCTGAATGGACTTTCCAAAGAAGAAAAGCAGGCTGCCTATGCAGCTGATATCACATATAGCACAAACAATGAGCTGGGATTTGATTATCTTCGCGATAACATGGTTCTTTACAAAGAGCAGAAGGTCCAGCGCCCTCTTCACTATGCTGTAATCGATGAGGTTGACTCCATCCTTATTGACGAAGCGCGTACACCGCTGATCATTTCCGGTTCAGCCCAAAAGTCTACACAGCTTTATATACAGGCAAATGCGTTTGTCAGCCGCCTGAAAAAAGACGAAGATTACACGTATGATGAAAAAACAAAAGGCGTGCAACTGACTGAAGAAGGGATGACGAAAGCAGAGAAGGCTTTTGGAATCGATAACCTTTTCGACATTTCGCATGTTGCACTGAACCACCATATTACACAGGCGTTAAAAGCGCATTCCAGCATGCACCTGGATGTTGATTATGTTGTTCAGGACGATGAAATTGTAATCGTTGACCAATTTACCGGCCGTCTGATGAAGGGCCGCCGATACAGCGATGGGCTTCACCAGGCAATCGAAGCGAAGGAAGGCCTGGAAATCCAGAACGAAAGCATGACTCTTGCAACGATTACCTTTCAGAACTATTTCCGTATGTACGAAAAGCTGGCAGGTATGACTGGTACAGCGAAAACGGAAGAAGAGGAATTCCGCAATATCTACAATATGAATGTTATCGTGATTCCAACAAACCGTCCAATTGCCCGTGATGACCGGCCGGATTTAATTTATGCCACAATGGATGGCAAATTCCGTGCGGTAGTAGAAGATATTGCCGAGCGCCACAAAAAAGGACAGCCTGTGCTTGTCGGTACAGTTGCGATTGAAACATCTGAAATCATTTCAAAATACCTGAGCAAAAAAGGTGTTCCTCATAACGTCCTGAATGCGAAGAACCATGGCCGTGAAGCTGAAATTATTGCTGACGCAGGTAAACAGGGTTCTGTAACGATTGCCACTAACATGGCAGGACGCGGTACGGACATTAAGCTCGGTGAAGGTGTTAAAGAAATAGGCGGTCTTTGTGTTATTGGGACAGAGCGTCATGAAAGCAGACGTATTGATAACCAGCTCCGCGGACGTTCCGGACGTCAGGGAGACCCGGGTGTCACGCAATTCTACCTTTCTATGGAAGATGAATTGATGCGCCGTTTCGGTTCTGACAATATGAAATCGATGATGGAACGTCTGGGTATGGATGACTCTCAGCCAATCCAGAGTAAGATGGTTTCAAGAGCTGTTGAATCTGCGCAAAAACGCGTTGAGGGCAACAACTTCGATGCCCGTAAGCAGCTGCTTTCCTATGACGATGTTCTTCGTCAGCAGCGTGAGATTCTTTACGGTCAGCGAAACGAAGTTCTGGAGTCTGAGAACTTGAGAGAGATTGTTGAAAAGATGATCATGACCAGCATCCAGCGCAATGTAGAAGGATATGCACCTCGACATGAAGATGAGGATAACTGGAACCTGCAGGGGATCATTGACTATGTAAATGGAAACCTTCTTAATGAAGGTGACCTTACTATAAATGACATCCGCGGCAAAGATACGGAGGAAATCGCCGAAACCATTTTTGCCAAGGTGAAAGAACGCTATGATGAAAAAGAAGAAATGCTTAGCCCTGAACAAATGCGTGAATTTGAAAAGGTCATCGTGCTTCGGGCCGTTGACTCCAAGTGGATGGATCACATCGACGCAATGGATCAGCTTCGCCAGGGAATCCATCTGCGCGCCTATGGCCAGACCGATCCGCTTCGCGAGTACCAGGCAGAAGGCTTTGCCATGTTTGAAAACATGATTGCATCCATTGAAGAGGATGTAGCCAAGTACATCATGAAAGCTGAAATCCGCAACAACCTTGAGCGCCAGGAAGTGGCCAAAGGACAGGCCGTCAACCCAAAAGAAGACGGTGAAAAGGTTAAGAAAAAACCTGTCGTCAAGCAGATGGATGTTGGACGCAATGATCCATGTATCTGCGGAAGCGGCAAAAAGTATAAAAACTGCTGTGGTGCAGAGAAATAAACCACAAGAGCCGGCAACATCTTTGCCGGCTCCTCTCTTTGGAAAAAGCCTGGCATAGGCTTTTACAGAAAATCACGCTATAATAGGAAAAAATATTTTTTGAGGTGACCAAAATGGAATTAGCAGATATTCGGAATGAACTTGAAAAAACAGCTAAGATTTTAGCGGACTTTAGGGGGTCTCTTTGACTTAGAAAACAAAGAGGCACGCATCGCTGAGCTTGACGATGTCATGCTGCAGCCCGGATTTTGGGATGACCAGCAGGCAGCACAGGTTGTTATCAGTGAATCAAACTCACTGAAGGACCAGGTAGTGGAATTCCACAATTTATACGAAGCCTTTGAGAATCTGGAATTAACTTATGAGCTGGTAAAAGAAGAGAGCGACGCAGAATTGCAGGCTGAGCTTGAGGAAGAGCTTAAGGACTTAGTGAAGCGCCTGAATGATTTCGAGCTTCAGCTTCTTTTAAGCGAAGAATATGATAAAAACAATGCCATTCTTGAACTGCATCCAGGTGCAGGCGGAACGGAGTCACAGGACTGGGGCAGTATGCTGCTTCGCATGTACACGCGCTGGGCTGAAAAGAAAGGCTTTAAGGTGGAAACCCTTGATTATCTGCCGGGGGATGAAGCGGGGATCAAGAGTGTTACGCTTAGCATCAAGGGGCATAATGCGTATGGCTACTTGAAGGCAGAAAAAGGCGTGCACCGTCTTGTAAGGATCTCTCCATTTGATTCATCAGGACGCCGCCATACTTCATTTGTTTCCTGTGAAGTCATGCCGGAATTCAATGATGAAATTGAAATTGATATCCGAACAGAAGATCTCAAAATTGACACATACCGTGCAAGCGGTGCCGGCGGTCAGCATATCAACACAACTGACTCTGCTGTCCGTATCACCCACTTGCCGACAAATGTCGTGGTAACCTGCCAGACAGAGCGTTCCCAGATCAAAAACCGGGAACGTGCCATGAAGATGCTCCAAGCAAAGCTTTATCAAAAGAAAATCGAGGAGCAGGAAGCAGAATTGGCTGAAATCCGCGGTGAGCAAAAAGACATCGGCTGGGGAAGCCAAATCCGTTCTTATGTTTTCCACCCATACTCCATGGTGAAAGACCACCGTACCAACACGGAGTCAGGTAATGTCCAGGGAGTTATGGACGGTGACCTGGATCAGTTTATTAACGCATACTTGCGGTCAAAATTGATTTTGCCTGAGGATTAATACCAGGAGATAAGAAGCCAATGCCGGCAGAGAGACCGGCATTGGCTTTTTTGTGCAGAATAAAAGCTGAAAGTTGATTTTCAGAGAATGGCCAAGTATAAAAACGCCGAAAATTCTTCATTAAAAATGTTTTTTCAGTATATCATTAAATCCTTTTCCCCTTTAATGCTTCATAGCATCATATATTCTAACCACTTTATTGAAATAGTTTTAAATACACGTTCATTTTGGAATATAAAAAATAGTTTGACAAATAAAATAAGCTGACGTTAAAATACAAATATGTTCATAAATACAGAACAGAGTTTTATAATGTAAAACAAAATGCATAAAGGGGTGATAGACTTACAAAATTTTCGAAGTGTTTTGAAAGCGTTTTATTAATTCGAACGGCGTTTATGAACTTCCAATGATAGCGCAAACATAGAGTACTATCATTTTTAAAAATATTGAGGGGGAAGATTGATGAAGAAGTTGTCTATTTTATTTTTGAGTATTCTTATGTTCAGTACGATGGTATTGGCAGCATGCGGAGGTGGATCAAACTCGACCGGTGCTACTGAAAAAGGATCTGATAGTGCCAGTGGAGAAGGGGGAAAGCGGACAATCAAAGTTAGTATTGGGGTCAATGACAAGCATCCGGAATATGAGGCATCCTTGAAATTTAAAGAGCTGGTTGAAGCAGAGTCAGATGATTTAACAGTGGAAGTCTATCATTCCGGCCAGATTGCCGATGACCGGTCAGCGATTGAAATGCTTCAGTTCGGTACGCTTGATGCAACCATTCCATCTACTTCACCGCTTGTAAACTTTATTCCGGCATATGGTGTTTTCGATCTTCCGTTCACGGTTCCGAATGAAGAAGTGGCAGATAAGGTATTGGATGGCCCTTTTGGAGATAAGATGCTTGAGATGGTTGATCAGCAGGGATTAGTTGGTTTGGCCTGGTGGGAAAATGGTTTCCGTAACTTAACAAATGATGTAAAACCAGTTGCAGGTATGGAGGATGTTAAAGGATTGAAGATCCGCACCATGGAAAATGAAATCCATTTAGATGCCTGGAAAGCTCTTGGTGCAAACCCAACTCCAATGGCATTCACAGAATTATTCACAGCATTACAGCAGGGGACAATCGACGGACAGGAAAACCCATATCCAACGATTTTATTAAGTAAATATCCTGAAGTTCAAAAACATGTTTCCAATACAAATCATGTGTACACACCTTTTATTTTCTTATTCAGCAAAAAGGTTTGGGAAGAGCTTTCTGCAGAACAGCAGGATATCATCTCGAAAGCAGCAGTAGAAGCAGGTAAGTTTAACCGTGAGCGCACACGCGAGGTTGCCGACGAGTCACTTGAAACGCTAAAGAAAGAAATGACTTTTACAGAAATCAAAGAGGGTGAATTTGAGAAGTTCCAGGAAGCTGTGAAGCCGGTTATTGATAAATACAAAGAGAAAATCGGAGCTGAAATTGTAGACGAGTTCTTTGCTGAAATTGATAAGGCAAAATAAATATAAAACGAGCAGCCGGTTGTCCCCTGATGGCCGGCCGCTTCTGAAAGAGGGAGGCGATCAGTTTGCTTAAAGTACTAAGGTGGCTGGATGATAACTTTGAGAAATACATACTATTCGTTTTATCGGCTATCATGGTTGCTGTCATTTTCATACAGGTTTTTATGCGCTATGTGATGTCAAATTCACTGTCATGGTCAGAAGAGCTTGCGCGGTACTGCTTTATCTGGCTTATCTATATCGGTATCAGCTATGCTGTCAAGCATCATCGCCATATTAAAGTGGATGCAGCACTTATTCTTTTTAAAGATAAAACAAAAATCTATTTTTCACTCATCTCTAATATCCTCTTTTTAGTATTCTGTGTATATGTAGTGTTCTATGGCTACGGTATTGCATCCCAGCTGCTGATGTTTGGACAGACAACACCTGCACTTCAAATTCCGACAGGCATTGTATACCTTGCTCCACCAGTTGGCATGGGGCTTGCGGGCATCCGCCTGATTCAAAATATCATCGGCAATATTATATCGATTAAAAACTTTGATAAAACACATGTACTGCCAAAAGATGCCGAACAAAATATAAATGTGATCTAGACTTTAAAGGGGGTAGGATCTGAATGGCGGGGGTATTATTTGGTTCATTTGCCGCATTTCTATTTTTAACTGTTCCAATAGGAATCGCAATCGGATTGGCTGTATTATTCACCATTTTATATACCGGCAGCATGCCAGTGGAATTCCTGATGAAAGAATTAACCAACTCAGTTGACTCTTTTCCGCTGCTGGCTGTTCCATACTTTATTATCGCCGGCGAAATTATGGGGAAGGGCGGAATATCCAAACGCCTGTTTAATGTAGCTGATTCAATGGTCGGCAATAAAACAGGCGGGATTGCGATGGCAACCATCATCACCTGTATGTTCTTTGCAGCTATATCCGGTTCCGGTCCGGCAACCGTTGCAGCAATCGGGGGAATTATGATACCGGCAATGGTTCAAAAAGGCTACGATAAACGTTTTGCAACTGCAGTTGTTGCAGCAGCGGGGTCAATTGGCGTCATCATTCCACCGAGTATTCCAATGGTTATATACGGTGTTTCCGGGAGTGTTTCAATCGGGGATATGTTTATTGCCGGAATCATTCCTGGGATATTAGTGGGAATTGGATTAATGGTTTATTCTTATATCCACTCTAAAAAAATGGGTTACACGGGTTCAAATCAAGAAACAACATTAAAAGGCATCCTAACAGCTCTTTGGCAGGCTAAATGGGCGCTCATGATCCCGATTGTTATTTTAGGGGGCATATATGGCGGTATCTTTACACCAACAGAAGCAGCAGTTGTTGCTGTTGTTTTCGGCTTAATCGTCAGTGTGTTTGTATATAAAGAATTGAAGCTCAAGGATTTGCCGCAGATATTTGTTGATTCTGCCTTAACGACTGCATCAGTTCTGGTTATTGTTGGAGCTGCTACAGCATTTGGACGGTTACTGACACTTGAACAAATACCAAATCAAATTGCTGAAGCTATGATATCCATCTCGAGCGAACCGCTTATCATCATGATGCTCATTACCTTATTGCTCTTAATTGTAGGGTGTTTTATGGACACGATTGCAGCAATCATCATTTTAACGCCAATCCTCCTGCCAGTTGCCATTCAAATTGGATACGATCCGATTCACTTCGGGATTATTATGATCGTTAACCTGGCAATTGGGTTCATAACACCGCCGCTTGGTGTAAACCTGTTTGTGGGTGCTGGGATTTCAGGGCTGTCACTGGAACAGTTATCCAAGGCAATTGTGCCGTTTTTCTTTGCCATGGTTATTACACTGCTGCTCATTATCGTCGTTCCGCAGATTTCCCTGCTGTTCTTATAAATGGGCAAGTCAGTTCATTGCAGATATTAAACAGCATTTTCATAAAGAAATAGCTGTTTCCTTTTTGTATATATTACAAAACTCTGTTTTATATTGTAGAACATTTAACAGCTTTAGATAGTTGCAGCAAAACGAATGAAGGGGAGATGAAGATGAAAAACAAGAAGTTATATGGATTGGCAGTCACTGCGCTTGCAAGCTTCTTATTCCTCACAGGCTGTGGCGGCGAGGAAGCAGGAGGAGGAGAAAAGAAAAAGGTCATTAAGGTAGCTCATTACTTTGCTGAGGACCATCCCCAAAACGTAGCATTGAAAGAAAAGTTTAAAACAATCGTAGAAGAAGAGACTAACGGCGAGCTGGAAGTTCAGCTTTACCCGAACAGTACATTGGGTGCCGAAAAGGAATTCTATGATGGTGTCCGCAACGGAACCATTGAAATGGGTATTCCGGGTTTGATTATGCAGGCGGATATTCCGAAAATGGCCGCCCCGGAATGGCCATTTTTATTTAAAAATTTCGACCATGCCCAAAAGGTTTTGAATGGGCCGATTGGCGACGAATTGACAGAAGATCTTGAATCTGAGCATGGTGTAAAGCCCCTTGCCTGGAGTGCAAATGGATTTAGAATGATTTCCTCAAACAAAACGATTGATAGTTTAGAAGATCTTGATGGACTCCGTCTTAGAATGCCGAATATACCGAACTATATTGAACTGGGAAAATTACTTGGTGCCAATGTGACACCCCTCCCAATCTCTGAAGTATTTACAGCGATGGAGCAAAAAGTGGTAGATGGCCAGGACAACCCAATTGCTACAGTCCGGGCATCCGGCTGGTATGAAGTACAAAGCGATATTCTGGAATCAAAGCATATGTTCAGCCCTAACTTGTATATCATCAACAGTAATTTTTGGAACGGTCTGACGGAAGAGCAGCAGAAAATTATCGAAAAGGCGTCAAAGGAAGCAGCAGATTATGAATTTGAACTCCTTGAAAAGAGCTATGAAGAAGATAAGAAATTTCTCGAAGAAAATGGATTAAAGTTTACAGCTCCTTCAGAAAAGTTCTCAGCAGAGATGGAAGAAGCAGCACAGCCTTTATATGAAAAGATCTACAGTGAATTTGAATGGGCGAAGGACTTAGCTGACCGCATCCGTGCGGAAGCAGAGTAACTAGCATAAGCTTGGAGGATAAAAACCTCTTTATTCCTCCAAGCTAAAATTGCAGGGAGGAGAAAGCTGTGTTTAGCAAAATTAACTCTTTTTCTACCAAACTATTAAACATCGCGATTGCCTTTTCACTGGCAGCCATGTCCCTCTCCGTCTTTGGAAATGTTGTTTTGAGATATGTTTTTAATTCTGGTCTCACCTGGTCAGAAGAAATGTCACGCTACTTTTTTGTCTGGATGGTCTTCCTGGGAGCCATTGCTGCACTAAAGGATAAAATGCACCTTGGCGTGGACATTGTTGTCAATGCACTGCCAAAGGGACTTCAGAAAGTTGCCTTTCTAATCAGTAATGCAATCGTTCTTTATTTGCTTTGGCTGATCTTGGAGGGAAGCTGGAAAATGACGCTTCTCAATATGAACAGTACTGGACCAGCAACAGGCATGCCCCTTTCCTTTTTATATGGAATAGGAGTTATATCCAGCATATGGATGATGTTGATCATAATTGCAAGCCTTTTTAAGGCTATCCGGGGAGCATCTGATAACCTGACCATTATCCAATCCTCACAAGATGTTCCAGCAGAAGCTGACCCTGACCAGGAAGAAAGGATCATTGCTAAATAACGGTATAGGAGAGGAGGGAGAAATCCGATATGATTGGAGTTTTTTTAGGGTCACTGTTTGGCTCGCTGACATTAGGGGTGCCGATTGCATTTGCCCTGCTTGCCAGCGCGGTTATGCTGATGTTTGCCATGGGTACGTTCGATAGCCAAATTGTTGCCCAGAATTTGATCAATGGAGCTAACAACTTTTCATTAATGGCCATTCCCTTTTTTGTTCTAGCTGGTGAACTGATGAATGCAGGAGGGATCTCCAAGCGGATTGTAGACTTTTCCATGGCTCTGGTCGGGCACATTCGTGGAGGCCTTGGCTTTGTAGCCATTATTGCCAGCATTCTTTTTGCAGGATTATCGGGTTCGGCAGTTGCGGATACAGCAGCGCTTGGGGCGATTTTAATTCCCATGATGATTGCCAAAGGATACAACGTAAACACCTCAACCGGCATCATCTGTGCATCCGGTATTATAGCCCCTGTTATACCGCCAAGCATTCCGATGATATTATTCGGAGTAACCGCCGGAGTATCCATTACAGATTTATTCATGGGCGGCATCATTCCTGGAATTATGATGGGAGTGGGGCTCATGATTGGCTGGTTCTTTATGTCAAGGAAGGATACAAGTGAACTGCCGCCAAGGAAATCAGCTAAAGAAATCCTGAAGGCGATCCAGCAGGCCAGTTTTGCACTGATGCTCCCGGTTATTATTATTGGCGGTCTGCGGGGCGGTGTTTTTACCCCAACTGAGGCTGCGGTGGTAGCTGCCTTTTATGCCTTGTTTGTTGGCTTATTCATTTACCGTGAACTGAAGCTGGAAGAGCTGTATCAGGTTTTAATCGCTTCGGCAAAAACAACGAGTGTTGTGATGTTTGTGGCTGCTGCTGCCATGGTATCAGCTTGGCTTATTACCGTCGCAAATGTCCCTGCAGAGATTGCGGGTTACATGGGTTCTCTTGTCAGCAGCCCTCTGCTGTTAATGATAGTCATAATGATATTCCTATTATTGATTGGCCTGGTAATGGATCTGACACCTGCTATCCTGATTTTTACACCGGTTTTGCTGCCGCTTGTTAAAATGGCCGGAATTGATCCAGTTTATTTTGGAATTGTTATGGTAATCAACTTGTGTATTGGATTAATCACTCCTCCGGTTGGCACGGTGTTATACGTGGGCTGTGGTATTAGTAAGATTAACCTGGTGGACCTAACGAAAGGAATTTGGCCATTCTTGCTCGTTCATGTCATTGTGCTGCTTCTATTGATCCTATTCCCGGAAATTATTACAGTTCCGCTTGCATGGCTGAATTGATGAAGGAGTAATAATAATGGACATTATTAATGAAATATTAAAAGATATCCCCCTTCCCAAAATGGTGAAAGTAAGACAGAAATTTACCGCACCCCAACTGGAAGATGTGGCGGCTGAGGTGCGGAAAACCCTAAATGAAACCAATGTGCTGGCCAAAATAAATGACGGTGATTCTGTTGCTATTGCAGTAGGAAGCAGGGGGCTGGCTGAATTGCCTGTTCTGGTGCGGGAAACCGTCAGGGAAATTAGACGTGTTGGCGGGCATCCCTTTATAGTTCCGGCAATGGGAAGCCATGGCGGTGCTACAGCTGAAGGCCAGATTGATGTGCTGCACCAGCTTGGCGTGACGGAGGAAGCTGTAGAGGCTCCTGTTAAATCTTCTATGGAGGTTGTCCAAATTGGCAAACTTCCAAATGGGCTTCCGGTCTACATTGACCGAAATGCCTATGAAGCTGACAAAATTGTCGTCATTAACCGGATTAAGCCACATACAGCATTCCGCGGACCAGTCGAAAGCGGGCTCATGAAAATGATTACAATCGGGCTCGGAAAGCAAAAAGGAGCGGAAGCTGCCCATGCCTATAGCTTTAAATATATGGCAGAGCATGTGCCGGAAATGGCCAAAATTTCTTTAGCGAAAGCGCCAATCATTTTCGGATTGGCATCGCTTGAGAATGCTTATGACAAAGTAGCAAAAGTTATTGCTGTACCGGCGGAGGACCTGGAAACAGCCGAGCCGGAGCTGTTAAAGGAAGCAAAGTCCCTGATGCCCAAAATCCATTTTGATGAGTTCGATGTGCTGATTGTCGATGAGCTTGGAAAAGATATTTCCGGCGATGGGATGGACCCGAATATTACGGGTAACTTTGCCACGCCGTATGCCTCTGGCGGACCGGATATAAAAAGAACAGTTGTCCTGGGGCTGACCGAAAAAACGCATGGAAACGCAAATGGCATTGGGATGGCAGATATGACCACCAAAGCTGTAGTGGATGAAATTATATGGGAAAAAGGCTATGCAAATGCATTGACCAGTACAGTGATAGAAGTGATTAAGCTTCCTATGGTGCTAGAAACAAAAGAGCTGGCTGTCAAGGCTGCGATTAAAACCTGCAATGCCTTTGATTTAAACAAGGTAAAAGCTGTTCGAATCAAGAATACATTGGATATCGGAGAGATCTGGATCTCTGAGAGTCTGATTGAGGAAGCGAAACAAAACAGCCATTTAGAAGTTATGTCCGAGCCCAGGGAATTAGTGCTCAATTAATTCGAAGAGTCTCTGCAGAAAACTTGCAGATTGATAGATAAGGAGTGTTCATATGACACATTTATACCCGCTTATAGATAATCCTGTAAATCCATACCGTGACAATGTGCAGGGAAAAGCGAATGAACCGATTACGGTAGCCGGACTTTTGGACCGCGCCAAACAGACACTCGGCTCCTCCTATGAAGGCGGAAAGCCGGATTGGACACTCGAGGAAATTTACAACCGCCTGGAAGTAAATGCTCCGCGAATTGCCATTATCGGAGGTTCATCTGACCATCCTGCACACATTATGGACTATCAAACCTCTGCGCGTGCGGCCATCCGCATTTGGCAAAACGGAGGAGTTCCTTTTTATTTTTCCACACCGGTTATGTGTGACGGCACTGCCCAAAGCAATCAGGGGATGAGCTATTCCCTGCAAAGCAGGAATGCGGTTGCCCAAATGGTGGTTAATCAGCTTGAGGCACATAGTTATCACGGTGCGTTCGTCATTCAAGGGTGTGATAAACAGCCGCTGGGCGTTGTCAGTGCGCTGGCACATGTCGACCGGGTAAGACGCAGCCGCGGTGAAGCTCCGTTTTTTGCAACCTTTGCGCCTGCTCATGTGCTCGAAGGAGGCTCAATCCCTGATGATGTCATCGCAGAGCTCGAAGAATTGGCGAAAAAAGCAGAAGCAGATGGTGCAGCTGATGTGGCTGCCGATTTACGTGACACAATGGCATATATCCTGCAGTGTTCATCCAATACAGCCTTCCAGGGCGTTTTCGAGCGTGCCTATGAGAGGGGCATCCTAACAAAGGAACAGCATAAGTATTTTGAGATGAGGCTGGCAGTTGCGACATGCGACGGTCAGGGAGGGGTTTGTGCCTTTAATGGAACCGGAAATAGTTCCAGGCATCTTGTGGCTGGACTGGGCCTTGTTCATCCGGCGGTGGAGCTGCTGACAGATCCGCCGACTCAAAGGCAGATCAATTCAGTTCTTGATAGCTTTGCCACCATGATTAATGAAGAAAAGTATGGCGTTTCCAATATTGTGGCTGCCAATATCAGAAATGCGGTCCGCATTCATAGTGCATCCGGCGGTTCCACTAATCTGATGATGCATATTGTTGCAGGCATGCTCTATGGCGGATACAAGTTTAGTCTATGGGATTTGGACCGCATCCATCATGAGCATCCAATTCCGGATTTGTTCGACTATAGCCTGACAGAAGGCCGTGATATTTATTCGCTCGCTATGCAGTGCTGCAGCGGAACGAGCAGGGGAATGGAAACTCTTTTTTACGAATTACTTGAACATGGTGTACCGATGGATCAGGATGCGCCGACAGTTGCAGCCAGAACCTGGAGAGAGCGTCTCTCCATCACAAGAAGCCTCCAGGCATTAAATGTAAAAGAAAATCCTGTTATCTTATCTGCTGAAGCACCGCGCAGGGCATTTAGCGGAGTGGATGTTCTGCAGGGCAATTTCTTTGAAAGCGCAGTGGTAAAAATCAGCGGGATGCCGACGCCGCAGCTTGATCAATTTGATGATAAACTGGCATTTGTTCTTTACTTTGAAAATGAAGATGATGCAAACAGAAGCCTGCTTGACTCGAATCTGCTTAACGATATTAAAAAGGATAAGCTATTTGACCATAACCTCCTGCTGGAAACACTGAAATATAACAACAGGGCGGAATGGGAACTATTAAAAGAAGAAAAATACGAAAAGCTATTTGATGAAATGGCTGAAAAAGGCATATTGAAAATTTCAGTTGTCATTGCCGGTCAGGGTCCTGTAGCCTTTGGAATGCCGGAGATGTTTACACCGATGCAGCATATTAATGCCAACCGGGTCATGAAAAAGCTTGCAACCATTATCAGTGACGGGCGTTATTCGGGTGTTACATACGGTGCTGCGATTGGACATATGACCCCGGAAGGATACGAGGGCGGCGGCATTGGCTTCCTTCAGACAGGTGATGTTGTACATCTTCAGCTGAGGGGACGCCGCATTGATTTTGTAGACAAATCCCGGCTTTTCGCAGGGGAGGTTGTCCATTCCTTTACTGACAGCTTAAAAGCAGATCGCCAGTCTCTTGCAGAGGAGAGAAAGCAGCGAATGAAGGCACGCCAGAAGCTGGTTGCAGCAAGCAATCGCATGTACGGCCATACGGATGCTGCAAACGGGGTGGTTCCGCTGGCCGTAGCCGAGGATGCAGTTCTGGATTATGAGACAGATGTTTTGCTTCAAGAGACAGGTACTGTTGCAAATTAAAGAGGCAAGCTCGTCAAAATTCCTGTAAAATTAGGCTAAATAGAACTAGGAGAGTGAGCAAAAATGCCTATTATCCAATCAGTTGAACGTGCATTGAAAATTATGGATTTATTTGACGAGCGGGATAGAGAATTATCCATCACAGAAATAAGCAAAAGAATGAATCTTCATAAAAGCACGGTTCATTCGCTGCTAAAGACTTTGCAGGAACAGAGATACATTTCTCAAAATGAGGAAAATGGAAAATATCGTCTGGGGCTAAAGCTTTTCGAACGGGGCAACATGGTCCTGAGTAATCTTGATCTGCGGAAAGTAGCCAGAAAGCATCTTGAAAGGCTATCCGCGATGACAAACTTAACGGTTCATCTGGTTATTCTCGATGGGCAGGAAGGTGTTTATATCGATAAGGTTGAAGGAAGCGGAGTTACCGTTCTTTACTCCCGCATCGGACGCAGGGTTCCCGTTCATACAAGTGCGGTAGGCAAATCGCTCATCTCAACAAAAACAGATGCCGAACTGGATCAGTTTCTTGAAAACTATCAGTACACAAAACAGACTCCAAAATCAATCTCTTCAAAAGAGGAGTTACTCTTGGAGATCGCTCATGTCCGCGAGGCAGGCTATTCAGTGGATAATGAAGAAAACGAACCGGGCATTGTCTGTTATGCAGTTCCGATTAAAGACTATTCCGGTGAGGTAATAGCAGGGATCAGCATGTCCATGCCTGCTTCGAAAGTAACGGATGAAGTCCGTGAATACCACGTGGGACTCCTGAAAGAGTGCAGCACCAGCATATCGCAGGACCTTGGGTATGAGTACCAAAAAATTTAAATCAAAATATTCTGCTGGGAGCATCCTTAGAGGGATTCTCCCTACCACTTAGAATGTAGCTTAAATACACATTGAATTAATTGAAGATTTAAAACATAAATAATAGTCATTCAGGAGGAGAGAAAAATGAGAATTATTCGCTACCTAAAGGGAAACGAAAAACAATTGGCAGGTGTAACAAATGAAAACGAAGTGGCAGACCTTCCATTCAGCGACTTTATGTCATTGATAGCCACAGCACGTGAAGAAAACAGAACAGCGTTTGATATTGTAAAACAAGTTGCTGAGGAATCAGATAAACAGCCTCTTGAAGGCCTCAGGTTAACCACACCGATTGATGCTCCAGAAGTTTGGGCGTCCGGCGTGACATACAAGAAAAGCAGGGAAGCGCGAAATTATGAAGCTACACAAGGGAAGCTCGATCGTGAAACATTTTATGACAAAGTCTATGATGCAGTGAGGCCGGAAATTTTCTTTAAATCAACATCAGCGAGAACGGTAGGTCCGAATGATCCTGTATATCTAAGGTCCGATTCCAACTGGCAAATCCCGGAGCCGGAGCTGGGGCTTGTCATTGATAAAGATGGTAATGTGCTTGGCTATACAGCCGGAAATGATATGAGCTGCCGGGATATAGAAGGGGAAAATCCGCTGTACCTCCCGCAGGCAAAGGTTTGGAAGAACTCCTGCTCCATTGGGCCGGCTATTGTATTGGCGGAGACTGTTTCAGATCCTTATGAATTTCAGATTATCTGCCGCATCTACCGGGATGAAGAGCTTGTATTTTTTGGAGATGCTCAAGTCAGCCAGTTAAAACGCACACTGGATGAGCTGGTTCAGTACCTGGTGCTTGATAACCAAATATTTGACGGAACCGTCCTTCTTACAGGAACTTGCGTTGTACCGCCTAACGAATTTACTTTAGCGGAAAATGACCGGATTGAAATCGAAATTCCTGGTATAGGAATCCTGAATAACCCGGTTGTCCAAAGTGAAAAAGTGGAGCAAGCCGCCAAGGGGTGAGGAAATGAGTGAGTACAAAACACTTTTTTTAAATGAAAGAGACAGTGTGGCTGTAGCTCTATCAGATATACCTGCGGGAGCGGAAGTGATGGTCAAAGCAGATGGCATCGAAAAAACAGTTCGTATTCTTGAGCCGATCCAATTTGGCCATAAATTTGCAGTCCGGGCCATTCCCCAGGGGGATGACATTATTAAGTATGGTGAGGTGATTGGGGCGGCTATTGCCCCAATCGATGCCGGAGAACATGTGCATGTTCATAATCTTGAAGGCAAAAGAGGAAGGGGTGACAAGATTGTTCAATGAAAAGCTTCAGTTTTGGGGCTACCGCCGTCCAGATGGCCGTGTCGGAGTAAGAAACCATGTGCTGATCCTGCCTACTATTACTTGCGCGACGCAAACGGCACAGCGGGTGACGGAGCTGGTCAGCGGAACTGTTACATTCATCCATCAGCATGGCTGCGCGCAGGTTGGAACCGATTATGACCAGACAGCGAGAACCTATGCCGGACTGGGAATGAACCCCAATGTTTACGGTGTGATCGTCCTCGGCCTAGGGTGTGAAACCCATCAGGCACACCGTATTGGTGATGAAATAGCCAAATGCGGCAAGCCGGTTGAGACTGTATCCATACAGGAACATGGCGGAACGCTTCAAACGATTGCCGAAGCAGCAAAAATTGCTGTGAAAATGGTACAGGATGCATCCATGGTGCAGCGGGAGCTATGTGATTTCAGCGAATTGATAGTCGGTACAGAATGCGGGGGTTCTGATGCATGTTCAGGCCTTTCGGCAAACCCGGCTGTTGGGCGAACAAGCGACATGCTGGTTGAACAGGGAGGCACCGCCATTTTAGCTGAAACAACCGAACTAATTGGTGCAGAGCATTTGCTTGCCAATCGGGCAGCGAATGACTCGGTTGCTAAAAAAGCATATGCCGTCATTAAAATGATGGAGAACCGCTCCATTCAAATGGGTGTTGATATCCGTACCGGCAATCCAAGCCCGGGCAACATTGAAGGCGGCCTAAGCTCTCTTGAAGAAAAGTCGCTAGGAGCTGCAACAAAGTCGGGCACCACGCGTTTGGAAGAAGTGATTGACTATGCAGAAAGACCGACCAAAAAAGGGCTGGTCTGGATGGATACGCCGGGGCATGATATCGAACAGTTAACAGGTATGGTGGCAGGCGGAGCGCAAATTGTCCTATTCACAAGCGGACGCGGAACACCTACCGGATCGCCGATTGCCCCTGTGATAAAAATCTCGACAAATACACCAATGTTCGAACGCATGAACGAAAACATGGATCTTGATGCCGGAACCATCATAGACGGTAAAGAGACTGTCGGAGAAGTCGGCGGACGTATTATGAAGGAGATTCAGGCTGTCGCAAATGGCAAATTGACAAAAGCAGAAATCTTGAAACAGCATGACTTTGGAATTTGGCGTATTGGCCCAACATTTTAATTTAAAGGAGAGTTCAATTATGAAAACAACTGTTGAAACCAAAACATTCAGGAACTTTATTAATAACCAATGGATAGAATCTGCATCCGGAAATGTTATTGAAAGCATTAATCCTGCTACAAAGGAAGCGGTAGGCTATGTGCAAAAGTCTGCGGAGGAAGAGCTGAATGGGGCTGTAGAAGCAGCTTTTAATGCCAAGAAAGCATGGCGTAAGCTTGGCCAGGCCGCAAGAGGCCAGCTCTTGTTCCAAACAGCAAACATCCTTGAATCAAGACTGGATGAAATTGCCGAAAGCATGACAAGAGAAATGGGAAAAACATTGCCTGAAGCCAAAGGGGAAACTGCCCGAGGCATTGCCATTCTTCGTTATTATGCAGGGGAAGGAATGCGCAAAGATGGAGACGTTATTCCATCAACAGATAAAGACGCCCTTATGTTCACAAAGCGTGCACCGCTTGGAGTAGTAGGAGTTATCACTCCCTGGAACTTCCCTGTAGCCATTCCTATCTGGAAAATCGCACCTGCTCTTGTATATGGAAATACGGTTGTATTCAAACCCGCGAGTGAAGCAGCTGTTACAGCTGCAAAGGTGGTTGAATGCTTTGCAGAAGCCGGCTTCCCTGAAGGTGTCTTAAATTTTGTAACAGGCTCAGGCGCTGTTATTGGCCAGGGATTGATTGACCATCCAAAATTGAACGCTATTACGTTTACAGGATCAGAAACTGTCGGGCAGGGTGTAGCGAAAGCAGCAGCAGCCCGCGGCATCAAGTTCCAGCTTGAAATGGGCGGAAAGAATCCTGTGATTGTCACGAAAAATGCCAATCTTGACCAGGCGGTTGAAGCAGTCATCAGCGGCGGTTTCCGCTCTTCTGGACAAAAATGTACGGCTTCAAGCAGGGTAATTGTAGAATCAGATGTTTATAACGAATTTAAGCAGAAGTTAATGGAGGCTTCTGAAAAAATCACTATAGGCAATGGACTTGAAGAAGGAATTTGGATGGGACCATGTGCAAGTGAAAGCCAGTTCAACACATTTAACAAGTACATTGAAATCGGAAAAAATGAAGGTGCCAGACTGGTTCATGGCGGCGAAGTACTGACTGGCGGCGAATTTGATAAGGGCTTCTTCGTAAAACCGGCGATTTTTGAAGACGTGACACCAGACATGACGATTGCTCAGGAAGAGATTTTCGGACCTGTGATTGCTCTTATTAGAGCCGTTGATCTGGAGGAAGCCATTGACCTGGCAAATAATACAAAATACGGATTGAGCGCTTCGATCTTTACTTCCGATATCAGCTCCATTCTGGAATTCATCGATGAAATTGAAGCAGGTCTCGTCCGGATCAATGCGGAAAGCGCCGGTGTAGAGCTTCAGGCTCCATTTGGCGGAATGAAGGCCTCAAGCAC
Organism: Bacillus sp. ZZV12-4809; assembly: GCF_009849585.1. Taxonomy (GTDB): domain Bacteria; phylum Bacillota; class Bacilli; order Bacillales; family Cytobacillaceae; genus Cytobacillus. The sequence continues at coordinate 104,537 of NZ_VCRN01000007.1, read as the reverse complement.
AGGCTCACGTGAACAAGGTGAAGCTGCAAAAGAATTTTATACAGCGATTAAAACCGTTTTCATAAAAGGCTCATAAACCGGCTGATTAGGGAAAAACATTCAGAGTCTGAAAAGGAGATTTCCAAACTAGAAATCTCCTTTTTATAAAAAAGTTGTGAGGTGCCCATATGAAAATTACGAAGCTTTCATTATATAAAGTTCCTCCGCGCTGGCTGTTTTTGAAGATAGAGACAGATGAAGGCATTTCAGGCTGGGGAGAGCCTGTTGTCGAAGGGCGCGCTGAAACAGTGAAGGCAGCTGTTAATGAACTATCAGACTATATTATTGGCCGCAATCCTAATGACATCGAAGATATATGGCAAACATTGTATCGGGGCGGTTTTTACCGTGGCGGGCCGATTTTGATGAGTGCGATCTCCGGGATTGAGCAGGCGCTCTGGGATATTAAAGGAAAGTATTACAATATACCAGTCTATGAAATGCTCGGCGGAAAGGCGCGCCAAAAGATTAAGGTGTATTCCTGGATTGGAGGGGACCGGCCGGCTGATGTTGCTGCGGCGGCAATAGAAAAGCAGGAGCAGGGCTTTCAGGCGATAAAAATGAACGCCTCTGAAGAAATGAACTACATAGACAGCTTTTCAAAAGTGGAAGCGGTTATTGAGCGTGTGGCTTCCATACGTGAGGCACTCGGCAGGGACTTCGGCATTGGGGTTGATTTTCATGGCCGCATTCATAAAACTATGGCCAAAACATTGGTGAAAGAGCTGGAGCCCTATCGCCCCATGTTCATTGAAGAACCGGTGCTGCCGGAAAACAATGAGGCTCTTCGTGAGATTGCCCTGCATACAACCTGTCCAATTGCCACCGGGGAAAGGATGTATACACGCTGGGGATTCAAGCAGCTTCTGCAGGATGGATATGTGGATATTATCCAGCCTGACCTTTCGCATACAGGCGGCATCCTGGAGGGAAAGAAAATTGCCGCAATGGCAGAGGCGTATGATGTGTCGATTGCGCCGCATTGTCCTCTTGGACCAATGACACTGGCATCTTCGGTGCATTTGGATGCCTCCACTCCAAATTTTATCATCCAGGAACAAAGCCTTGGCATTCACTATAACCAGGGGATGGACATTCTCGATTATATTAATAATCCTGGCGTATTCGCCTATAAAGATGGCTATGTAAACATTCCGGATCAGCCTGGACTCGGTATAGAGATTAACGAGGAAAAAGTAAAGCAGGCAGCTGAAGGCGGACATGATTGGAAAAACCCTATTTGGCGCCATGAAGATGGCAGCATCGCCGAATGGTAAGTGAGGAGGAATAAAGATGAGCTTTCATGGGATTATCCCCCCGGTTGTCACATTATTTGATGAAGCGGGAAATTTGGATTTGGAGCTGAATAGAAGGTATCTTGATAAGCTGATTTCACAGAATATTCATGGAATATTGCTGATGGGCAGCTCGGGTGAATTTTCTTCTCTTTCCATTGAAGAGCGGAAGCTGTACGTAAGGGAAATGATTAAGCATATTCACGGACGTGTAAAAGTAATGGTTGGTGTAGGACATACGGCTCTTAAGGAAGTCCTTGAACTGACTTCTTATGCAGAGGAACTGGGAGCAGATGGGGTACTGGTTGTCAGCCCTTATTATTGGAAGCTTTCAGATGATCAGCTTTATCGCTTCTATTCAACTGTTGCCAGCCGTACAGAGCTGCCTGTGTTTATTTACAATATTCCGCAATTAACCGGCCAAAACTTGCCGGTTGAGCTAATCATAAAATTGGCCAAAGACTATCAGAATATATCTGGAATTAAAGAAACGGTCGGTGATTTTGGCCATATTCGCCAGGTAATGACAGAAGTGAAAAAAGTCCGTCCTGATTTCCTGGTTTTTTCAGCCTTTGACGAGCACATGCTCCCTGCCCTGATGATTGGCGCAGCTGGCAGCATCAATGGCAGCGCAGTATTTGCACCTGAGGTCTCGGTGGATTTATATGAATCTTATCAAAGAGGGGATCTGGCTAAAGCCCAGAGCAGTCACCTGCAGATTTCCAGCCTGATGGATGTTTACACGTATTGTCCGACCTTTTTCACATCCATGAAAGAAGCAGTTCATCAGCGCTGGTTTGATACAGCAGCAGGCCATCGTGCACCGTTTGATGTATATCCTGCAAATTTGCGTGAAAATGTTCGTAATCTATTAAAAATCATCGAAACGAAAGAAGGCGTTCAATTATGAAAGAATCCCGCGAACTGCTTGAACAATTAGGCTATCCATCCAGTGATTTTCAAGAATTGCCCACTTCCGCAAAAAGATTCCCGGACGGTGCCCAATACCGTGTGGAAATTCCGAGTGTTGAAGGACCTGAAGCATTAAAAGCTACGCTTGAAGAAATTGACCGGCTCGGCTTGACGATACACCGTGTCTCTCAGGGAAGCGGCATTATGCTCCAGACTGATGAGGAAATCAAAGAAATGTGCGAACTGACAGCAGAACGGGGAATGGAGCTAAGCTTATTTGTTGGTCCAAGAGGCACTTGGGATATCAGTGCAGCCCCGTTTACAGCGGGGGGGAAATCACAGGCGCTTCGCCACGAGGGAGCGGATCAGCTTGTTTATGCTATGGAGGATTTAAAGCGCGGTGCTGAACTGGGCTTAAGAGGAGCACTTGTAGCTGATGAGGGACTTCTTCTCTTAACAAAGGAGATGAAGAAAAAAGGCCAGCTTCCGGAAGACTTCGTTGTAAAGGTATCTGTGCAAATGGGCTCAGCGAACCCTGTTTCAGTAAAACTGATGCAGGATATCGGAGCAGATACGTATAATGTACCTTCTGCATTACCGCTCGCAAAGCTTGCAGCAATCCGTCAGGCCATTGATATTCCGATTGATTTGTATGTGGAGGTTCCGGATAATTTCGGGGGTTTCCTGCGCTACTACGAAATCCCGGAAATCATTCGGGTTCTCGCTCCGGTTTATATCAAATTTGGCCTTCGCAATCACCCGGATGTTTATCCTTCCGGAAAGCAATGGGAAAGCACGAATATCTCACTCGTAAAAGAGCGTGTACGCCGTGCTTCCATCGGTATTCAAATGATTGAACGATATTATCCCGAAGCTGTTACTTCAAAGCTGGGTGCAGAAGGGCTTGGTGTTCCGAAGGCTGAAAAAACGCTGGCCAAATAATTTTCAATCCCTGAGCGGTCCAATCCGTTCCAGGGATTTCTACTATTATTTAAGAGGTGAAAAGAATGACATATAAAGTACTTATAACAGATTTTGAATTTGAAAATCTCAAATATGAGGAAGCAGTATTTACCGAAAGCGGCCTTAATATAGAATTCGTCAAAGCACAATGCAAAACGGAAGATGAGGTAATCGCGCAGGCTAAGCATGCAGATGCCCTTTTAAATCAATATGCACCAATCTCCAGACGTGTAATAGAATCCCTTGGAAATGCCAGGGTGATTTCCCGCTATGGTGTTGGTGTGAATACCATTGATTTAGATGCAGCCAATGAAAAAGGCATTATCGTAGCTAATGTTCCTGATTATGGGATGGAAGAGGTATCGAACCATGCCCTAGCTCTTCTATTATCTTGGGCACGTAAAGTATCCCTGTTAAATAATGAAGTGAAAAAAGGAAATTGGGATTTCAAAGCCTGTGTCCCAATTCACCGTTTTAATAATCAAACAGTTGGTGTTCTAGGGTTCGGACGCATTCCAAGGAGGTTTATTGAAAAGGTAAAGCCTCTTGGTTTTAAATTGGCCGCCTATGACCCCTTTGTTTCCGAAGAGGATATGGCATCAGCCGGGGTGCGGAAAATGGAGCTGGAGGAAATCATTAGGGAAGCCGACTATTTATCGGTACATGTTCCGCTTATTAAGGATACCTTCCATTTATTAAATGCAGACCGATTTAGCCAAATGAAGAAAAATGCTGTCATTATTAACACTGCAAGAGGTCCGATCATTGATGAAAAGGCCCTGATAGAAGCGCTTGAAAAAGCCATCATAGCAGGTGCAGCACTTGATGTAACCGAAGATGAGCCAATTAGCATCGATAGCCCGCTTCTTCATATGGACAATGTCATTATTACTCCGCACAGCGCCTGGTATTCAGAGGAAGCCATGGTGGAGCTTCGCCAAAAGGCTGCGAAAAATATCGTTCAGGTCTTAAAGGGTGAAAAAACACCTTATGCCCTGACATAAGAAAGGATAGGTGCTGAATATGAAACTGGCTGCCTTCACTATTAATTCACAGAAGCATATAGGCGTTGTTAAGGGAGAAAAAGTCATCAGCTTAACTTTGCTGGACGGAAATCAATATCCTTCGTGCCTGAAAACCTTCATCGAAAAAAGTAAAGAGCTGCTGCCGCTTGCTGAAAACCTGATTGAGCGTGACAGTGAAGATGCTGTTTTTCCAATTTCTGATGTGAAGCTTCTTCCGCCTATTCCATCGCCGGAAAAAATCATATGTGTCGGACTGAATTATATTGACCATTGCAGGGAAACCGGTATGGAACCGCCCTCCTCGCCGGTGATCTTTTCGAAATATGCAAACGCTATTGTCGGCCATAATGATGCTGTAGAGATACCCATTAATTCAAAAGAAGTCGATTTTGAGGCTGAGTTAGCCATTGTAATAGGTAAAGAAGCCAAGCGGGTAACGGAAGAAAAGGCAAACGATTATGTATTTGGCTACACAATCATGAATGATATTAGTGCCCGCGATTTGCAATTTAAAGACGGCCAGTGGTCCCGGGGCAAAACAGCAGACACTTTTGCGCCAACAGGACCTGTGATCGTGACAAAGGATGAAGCAGGGGATCCGCATAGTCTATCAATCTCACTCGAACTCAATGGGGAAAATATGCAAGATTCCAATACAAGCAACCTGATCTTTACCATCCCCCAGATTATTTCTTTTTTATCACAGTCTATGACGCTTAGGCCAGGTGACTTAATTGCAACAGGAACGCCTCCAGGAGTTGGAATGGGGCGGGATCCAAAGGTGTGGCTAAAAGACGGTGACAAAATGAGTATTACCATTCAAAACATCGGAACACTATCGAATTACGTAATAGGTGATTTATAGAAGAAAGAGGGCTGATAGACATGGATGTTGTAACAATCGGGGAAACGATGGCTCTTTTTACACCGAATGAGGAAGGAATGCTTCGGCATACCCATTCTTTTTCTTTGAAATTTGGCGGGGCAGAGTCCAATGTCGCCATCGGATTGAGCCGTCTCGGACACCGTTCGAGATGGCTCAGCCGTGTTGGGGAGGATGAATTTGGTGATGCAATGCTGTCATTCATCCGCGGCGAAGGAGTGGATGTTTCCTATGTGACGCGCGATCAAGAAGCCCCGACTGGCGTATTTTTTAAAGAATTCAGGCGCTTGAAAGACACTCGTGTCTATTATTATAGAAAAGATTCTGCTGCCAGCCGGATGGATGCTGACTGGCTTTCGGAAGAGTCGATTTCAGATGCTGAGTATCTTCATCTTACTGGCATAACACCAGGACTCAGCCCTTCATGCCGGGAGATGTTTGAAAAAGCAATCCGGATAGCAAAAGGAAATGGAGCGAAAATCGTGTTTGATCCAAACCTCCGTTTGAAAATTTGGCGTGATGAAGCAGAAGCACGGCAATTTTTGAAAAAATATGCTTCTGAAAGTGATATAGTCCTTCCGGGGATTTCCGAAGCAGAGTTTTTATTCGGCACATGTTCACCTGAGGAATATGTGGAGAGATTTCACGATCTTGGAATTGAAACAGTCATTATGAAATTGGGAAAGGAAGGATCACTGATTTCATCTTCAGGCTTGGTGAAGAAAATTCCAGGCTTTACAGTTGAGCGGGTAATCGATCCGGTTGGAGCGGGTGATGCATTTGCTGCTGGTGTCCTTTCAGGACTGCTTGACGGAAAAACACTGGAAGAAGCAGCACTGCAGGGCAACGCGATGGGAGCCATGGTAACAATGGTGAATGGCGATGCAGAAGGCTTGCCTAATCGGTCAGATCTTGAGTCCTTTATGGATGGCAGCCAGGAAGATGTTACGAGATAAAAAGGAGGAAAACTGTGGGCAAGATAGAAGAGTTAAAGAAGAGCAAGATTGTTGCGGTTATTCGCGGTGCACGCCAGGATCAGATTTTGCCAATTGCTCATGCGCTGCTGGCCGGCGGTATCAGCACATTTGAGATAACCGTAGAAACACCAAAAGTTTGCTCGTTAATAGAAAAAGTAAAAGCAGAGTTCGGAAACCGGGCAATTGTAGGAGCAGGGACCGTGCTGGATCCAGAAACAGCGCGTGCTGTTATTATGTCTGGAGCGGAGTTCATTTTTTCGCCAATCGTTAATGCGGAAACCATTAAACTGGCAAAACGATACGGTGTCCTCAGTATCCCAGGCGCCCTCACGCCAACTGAAATCCTGACAGCCTATGAAAATGGCGGAGATATTATTAAGGTGTTCCCGGCTGATGTCATGGGTGTCTCTTATTTCAAAAGCCTGCAGGGACCGCTTCCGCAAATCCCAATGATGCCAACCGGGGGGATAGATGTCAACAATATCCGGGATTATTTAAAAGCGGGGGCTGTTGCCGCAGGAGTAGGCGGTTCGTTAGTAAATGCAAAAAGGTTAAATTCAGATGAGGATTATTTGGAGCTGACTGAAAAAGCGAAGGAATTTTCCGAATTAATAAACTTCTGAGTTATTGGCGGTTTCGGAAACTTACTTCAAGTCCAAAGAACCTCCCATTAGGATAGGTGGAGGTCCTTTGGCTAGGTTGTTAGATTTTTATTTCAGCTGCTTCCATACCTCTTGAAAAACTAGTTTTAATGGAATTCCGTATTGCTCAGAGATAGCTTTGCAATCACTGAATTCTGGGGCTTGCTGAACAATTTCACCTTGCATCAGCCCCTCTTTAACAGAGACAGCCCCCCATGGGGTTTCGACCTTTCGAAATGTCCGGCCAAGACGATTTACAGAAAGGGGGTAATATCGTAATCCCAAGGTGGTGGTTTCTCTAAAAATGATATTCATCATCTTGGATTTCAGCTTATTTTCACACAAAACCTGAAGCATGGTTCCCGGCCGATTTTTCTTCATGTAAATCGGTATATAAAAGACATCATTGGCCCCGGATTGAAACAATAAGTCCATAACATGTCCCAGCCATTCTCCAGGGATGTCGTCCAGATTTACTTCAATTTTGATCATGTCATGATCAGTATGCTCTTGGCCATGCTGCATTTTTTATGAGCCTCCTTAAGTGAATTTTAGATAAAGAAAAGAAAGGAAGAAATAAATGCAATCTTATACTACACATATTCTAACACAATTAAAAAATGGCCATCTTTCAATTGAGGAAGCCGAAGAACAATTGAAGGGATTTACAGATTACGGATTTGCGAAAGTGGACGATGAGCGTGAATTCAGGCAAGGATTTCCTGAGGTGATCTTTGGGGCAGGTAAAACAGCAGAGCAAATTTTACATATATTTAAGCATTTGGTTTATAAGGGAAAGACCGTTTTAGCTACAAGGGTTGACGCCAAATCTGCAGAGGAAGTATGCAGGCAGGTGGAGGGAGCTGAGTATGACTCATCCGGCAGAACACTACTATATAAGCCTGAAGGTTATGAGCTGAAAACGGAGAAGAAAATAGGCGTTATCTGTGCAGGAACTTCTGACATTCCTGTAGCCCGGGAGGCAGAAGTGACGATTGAAGCTATGGGACATCATTACGCAAGTTTTTATGATATCGGAGTAGCTGGAATCCATCGCTTATTTGCACAAATGGATGAGATTAAAAAATGTGATGTATTGATTGTTGTAGCAGGAATGGAGGGGGCACTTCCCAGTGTTGTCGGGGGCTTGGTCTCTTCTCCGGTTATAGCTGTTCCAACCAGCATAGGATATGGGGCACATTTAAATGGCATTACATCATTGTTAAGCATGCTTAACACTTGTGCTTCCGGCGTCACGGTCGTGAATATAGACAATGGATTTGGTGCAGGCTATTCAGCTTCTTTGATGCTAAGAATCTGAACTTTAAAAAAGGGGGTAGCTGTAATGAACATATTATTTATTGATTGTGGTATTTCGGGCATTGCCGGAGATATGTCCCTGGCAGCCTTCACTGAATTGGGTGTTGATTTATCAATTATAGAAAGAAAGCTTAAATCTGTGATCAAAGAAGAGTTTTCGTTAGAGACAAAAAAGGTTGTAAAAAAGGGAATCTCCAGTACGGAATTAATCATTCATACAGAAGAAGAGAAACACTCTCACCGCCACTATACACACATAAAAAAAGCAATAGAAGAATCAGACCTTGAAGAGACTGAAAAAGAAACGGCCTTTAAAATGTTTGAAACGATAGGGTTAGCTGAGGCTAAAATACATGACAGCACTCTCGAGAAGGTGCATTTCCATGAAGTTGGAGGTGTAGACTCCATGATTGATATTATAGGGACCGCGATTGCTTACAATGCATTAAACATTGAAAAAGTAGTCTGCACTCCGGTTGCTGCAGGAAATGGATATATCAATATTGCGCATGGCCTTTATCCTGTGCCAGCCCCGGCAACCTTGGAAATTCTTAAAGATATTCCTTTGCGGAGAACTGACATTCAAAGTGAATTGACGACACCCACTGGTGCTGCCATTGTCCGTACCTTGGCCAATGAGTTCGGCAGCATGCCTTCCATGAAAGTCCGGAAAATTGGATATGGCGCAGGAACAAAGGATTTTAAATCCCACCCAAATGTTGTCAGGTTTGTGATTGGAGAGCAATAAGAGGAGGAAGTGTCCAAATGAATATACATAACAGTTTAGTCAAAGAGCAAAGGCTCAAGGAAATACTCTCAGAGATGGAACGGATTATTATTGCATTTTCAGGAGGGGTAGATAGTACCTACTTATTAAAGGTGGCTTTGGATACTCTAGGCAAAGAAAATGTGCTGGCTATTACAGCTGACTCAGAATCTTTTCCTCCATCTGAGCTCGAAGAAACTATTCGAATTGCCAATGCAATTGATGCCCCGCATCAAATTATTAAGATGTCTGAACTCTCGATTCCCGGATATTCGGAAAATGATTCAAACAGATGCTATTACTGTAAAAAGGGACTGTTTGAGAATTTGTATCCAATTATGATTGAAAAAGGTTATCATAACCTGACTTTTGGCCTCATTAAAGATGATTTAGGAGAACATCGGCCTGGTGTGAAGGCTGCTATTGAAAAAAATGTAAGAGGCCCTCTGGCCGAAGCTGATATAACGAAAGAAGATATTAGGATCCGCTCTAAGGAGCTGGGACTTGATACATGGGACAAACCCTCACTTGCATGTTTATCCTCCAGAATAGCATATGGTGAAACAATCACAATTGAGAAGCTGAGGAAAGTGGATGAGGCAGAGCAGTTTATTAAGGGATTTGGAATCAAGCAGGTCCGTGTCAGAGTTCACCATGAAATTGCAAGAATTGAAGTGGATCCGTCAGATATGAATGAACTCTTAAAGTATCATAAAGAAATCTCTGTGCAATTAAAATCGATTGGATTTAAATATACAGCTATGGATCTGGCTGGGTATAAGAGCGGAAGCATGAATAAATTGCTGGAAGGAACAGCTTTATAATGAAGGAACTTAATTGTATTGGAAAAATGGAATTTTGCAGCTGGGGGAATTTAGATGCTTGAAGGCGGATTATTTTCTATATTATTGCTTGGCTTCACATTAGGAATAAAACATTCAACAGAGCCTGATCACGTTATTGCTGTTTCAACAATTGCAAGCCAGACTAAGCGTTTAGTTCGCTCTTCACTCTCAGGTATCTTTTGGGGGCTGGGGCACACGTTAATGCTCCTGTTAATGGGCATTACGGTAATTGCACTTAATCAGCATATTCCTGGCAATCTTGCTCTTTCTCTTGAATTGGCAGTGGGCATAATGCTTATATATCTTGGTTTTACTGGTTTTAAGGACCATAAACAGTTAAAGACCAACACACAGCATTTTCACAAGAAGTCTTTTATCATTGGAGGAATTCATGGTCTGGCTGGAAGTGCCGCTTTAGTTCTATTAACAACTGCACAGGCTCAAACTGAGATGCAAGCTTTTCTATTCATCCTCATTTTTGGAGCAGGGACAATTATTGGCATGCTGCTCTTTACTACTGTTCTAGGATTGCCCTTTTTGATTACTTCTAAAGCTCAAAAGAAAATACACTTAAATCTCATAAGGATCTCTTCAGCAGCAAGTGTGCTATATGGGATTTATTATATTTTTGAGGTTGGGAGTGAATTATTTCTTTAAAAGTTTTTCTTATTTGGATTTGCCTCAGGATTATATACAAAAAAGCCTATGCTTGCATATTACCGGCATAGGCCTTTTTTTATGGAATTTTAAATGAGCTAGCCGGTGGATGGAGGGCTCTAGGAGTGGATACGCTTTTTGAGCTGGTTAATTTCTGTTTCGTGGACTCCGCTTTTTTTACTTAGGTGTTCAATATCAATTTTTGTACCCATCAATGTATCGGAAATTATATGGAAGGTCTCTTCATGCTGATCCAGCTTTGTTTCAATATGTTTAAAATGGCTTCTGAATTCGGTGGCATTGTTCTCTATCTGCTTAGAAAGTTTATCAACGTTATTTTCAACATTTCCAAGCCTGCTTTCAACATTTCCAAGCCTGCTTTCAACATTTCCAAGTCTGTTTTCGACATTCCCGAGCCTGCTTTCAACATTTCCGATCCTGCTTTTAACATCAGATATTTCATGGTCAATCGAATCAAACCTCTTTGAATGGTCCTTCAATGTAGTTAAAATTTCATTAAGAATCTTCTCCAATTTTCTCACCTCATTTTCGACATTATACCACATGCCACTGAATTTCATGCTGATAGGAAGGCGCCCGGCAGCATTTTTCAACAATGTTCATAAACATTTCATAAAGATTGTCTGCTTGATAAATTGACCAATTTTATCACAACATAATGGAAGGTAAAAGGGAGAACTACATTCCTTTAATGCCGCAGTTTACTGTCATTTACAGGCAGCAACCTTCATGCTATACTCACTGACGGTAAAAATCGAATAGAAGACCCGGAGGGCGAAGAAATGGGTAAGAATAGAAGAGGATTTACATATAGTACAAACGCGGATAGGCTGCTTGAGTATCTATATGTTTTTATTGGGTCAGGAATCGTGGCGATTGCGTTTAATATGTTCCTGCTGCCCAACCGAGTTGCTTCAGGCGGGGTAAGCGGAATCAGTACTATTCTGGATGCTGTTGCCGGCTGGGAGCCGGCATATGTTCAGTGGGCATTTAACATTCCGCTTTTTATTGCCGGAGTCCTTTTGCTCGGAAAGCAATTTGGGGTTAAAACCCTGGCAGGAACCATTTTTCTGCCTTTTGTCGTTTTTCTGACAAAAGATTATGAACCATGGACAAATGATCCGCTGCTGGCTTCTCTGTTTGGCGGAATTGGAGTCGGCCTGGGTTTAGGAATTGTTTTCAGGGGTAAAGCATCAACAGGAGGGACAGACCTTGCAGCACAGATTATTAACAAATATACAGGTTTGTCTCTTGGCACTTGTGTTGCCATTATTGATGGGCTGATTGTGCTGTCAGCTGCGCTTATTTTTGATATAGAGCAGGGTTTATATGCCTTGATCGCTTTATATGTAACAAGTAAAACAATTGATCTCATCCAGCTTGGTTTCAGCAGGACGAAGATGGCGTTAATCATAACGGAAAAACAAAGTGATGTTCGTGAAGGAATTTTGAATAAAATTGACCGCGGTGTGACAAAACTATCAGCATACGGCGGTTATACCGACCATGAACGTCCGGTCCTGATGTGTGTGGTGGATCAGACGGAGTTCACAAAATTGAAACAACTGGTTCAAACCATTGATCCTACTGCATTTATCATTGTTACGGATGCTTCCGAGGTGTTGGGCGAGGGTTTCAAACGAGCGTAGCGTTGGTATAATATAGCTGTACTTAGTATTTTTTCCTGAGGGGGAATTATAGGTGAAAAAGAAGCTATTGGCACTACTGATGGGTACATCTTTAGTTCTTGCAGCCTGCGGCGGAGGAGACGATGCTGCTGAAGACAAGGACACTTCTACAAACGGCGGCGGTGAAACAACAACTGATACGGCTGACGCTGGTGATGCACAAAAGCTTTTTGAACAGAAATGTTCAAGCTGCCATGGTGCAAATCTTGAAGGCGGTGTAGGGCCTGCTCTTGATAAAGTCGGTGCAAACCTATCACAGGAAGATATTGAAAACATAATAGCCAACGGTAAAGGAGCTATGCCTAAAGGATTGCTTCAAGGTGAAGAAGCTTCTGCTGTAGCGTCTTGGCTGGCAGGTAAGAAATAAGAGGGTTCGAATGAAAACGTTCTGTTTACCAGGGCGTTTTTATTTTTTCGATTACTCTTCTTAATGGACACCGCATATCAGGCAAAAGTGAAAACAAGCCGCGTCAAAACCAAAGATATCCACGGAAAAACTAGCAACATCATAATCCAAGAAAGACTCCCCGCAGCAGCCAAAAAAGGTGTTAAAAGCATTAAATCCTGAAATAGTTAAACTCTCACCCTCAGTGTTGCCTATTTTCACTTTACACAATTTATGACAAATATCGAGTCAATTTCAATATGAAAAAAGAAGGAAAAATCAGTCGATTCAGAAAGTAAACCGCTAGGATATTAAAGAAAATGAGGAAGAAAGTAACAAAAGTATCAGGATTGAAAAGAAACTGTAATATTTTTTTCCGTTAATTTGACAACTTATGATGTTATAATGGGTTGTGTGAGAATTTCAGATGGCTAATTAGGTAGTATTTACAAGTATTTTGTCATCCTCTATGTCGAAAGGATGTCGTTTTTTAGCGAAAAAAGCCGTCGGTCTATTAAATTCTTAATACACACTAGATTGCTAGGTGATATATATGATCGAAATGAAAGACGTATATAAGAGGTACCCCAATGGTGTTACAGCTGCCAGCGGGATTGATATCCATATTAAGCAAGGTGAGTTTGTTTATGTAGTGGGACCGAGTGGAGCCGGTAAATCCACTTTTATTAAAATGATGTACCGGGAAGAAAAGCCTTCGAGCGGAACGATAACCATTGACGGAGTGAATTTGGCTACATTAAAGAATTCAAAAGTGCCGATTATGCGCCGTAAGATCGGTGTCGTTTTCCAGGACTTCAAGCTCCTCCAGACACTGACTGTTTATGAGAACGTTGCTTTTGCTCTTGAGGTGATCGAAGAGCATCCGAAGAATATAAAAAAACAAGTCATGGAGACATTGGATCTAGTAGGTTTAAAACATAAGGCAAGGATGCTTCCTACTGAACTCTCAGGCGGAGAGCAGCAGCGTGTTTCCATCGCCAGATCAATCGTTAACTCTCCAAAAGTCGTAATTGCGGACGAGCCTACAGGAAACCTTGACCCGGATACTTCATGGGAAATCATGAATATCTTCGATGAAATCAACACGCGAGGAACAACTGTGGTCATGGCAACTCATAATAAAGAAATTGTCAACACGATTAAACACCGCGTTATAGCCATTGAAGGCGGAAGAATTGTGCGTGACGAGCAAAGAGGTGATTACGGCTATGAAAGCTAGAACATTGGGCCGGCACTTCCGCGAAAGTTTTAAAAGCCTCGGGCGAAACGGCTGGATGACGTTTGCTTCGGCAAGTGCAGTCACAGTAACCCTCATTTTAGTTGGTGTATTTTTCGTCATTATGATGAATCTCAACAAGGTGGCTACAACCATTGAAGAGGACGTAGAAATCCGCGTTCACATCGATGTTGCTGCAAATGAGCAGGATCAGGAAGTTTTACGGCAGAAAATCGAAGGATTAACCGAAGTAAAAACAGTTGAATATTCAACTAAGGAAAAAGAGCTTGATAGTTTAATAGACAGCCTTGGTGAAGAAGGAGAAGCCTTCAAACTGTTTGAACAGGATAATCCGCTGAACGATGTATTTATCGTAAAGACGAAAAACCCGGAAGACACAATGAAAGCTGCGAAGCAGATAGAAAAAATGGAATATGCCGCAAAAGTAAAATATGGGCAGGGACAGGTTGAAAAGCTATTTAACTTTATCAATGCCGGCCGAAATGTTGGCCTTGTTTTAATTATCGGCCTATTATTTACTGCCATGTTCCTGATTTCCAATACAATTAAAATTACGATTATGTCGCGAAGAAAAGAAATCGAGATTATGAGATTGGTAGGAGCAACCAATTCCTTCATTAGATGGCCATTCTTCCTGGAAGGTTTATGGCTTGGATTGCTTGGATCGATTATTCCGATTGTACTTGTTTCAACGGCTTACTATTATGCCTTTGATTATTTGGCTCCTAAGCTAGAGGGACATTTTATCAAGCTGCTGGAATTTAGTCCATTTGTTTATCAGATTTCCGGACTGCTTATCCTGATGGGGGCACTCATTGGTGTATGGGGAAGCTTGATGTCAGTCAGAAAGTTCCTGAAAGTTTAAAACCAGCTTAGAAGGCCCTGCGGGGGGAACCTGTCCAGGCGCCTTCAAGCCTCATAATAATAGACGGTTCAGACGTGTTAAATGTTTCAGACATAGTAAAAAAATAAAACGATTGACCTGTACATATGGTGTTCATTGAAAGGAGAAATCGGAAATTGAAGAAATCCATCATCACATTATCATTAGCTGCCGTTCTGGGTTTTGGCAGCATAACAGTTGGAATGCCTATTGAGAAGGCATCTGCAGCAAATAAACTAAACGATCTAAACAGCCAAAAGGAAAAAATTAACCAGCAGCGTTCCGGAGTAGAATCAAAGTTAAACGATACAGACAAAAAGATCAGCGAAAACCAGGGCGAGCAGCAGTCAGTACAAAGTGAGATTGAACGTCTGGATAAAGCGATCAGTGATGCATTAGCAAAAATTGAAGAAAAGAATCAGGAAATTGCAGATACTAAAAAAGAAATAGAAAAGCTTGAAGCAGAAATTAAAGTATTAGTAGAGCGCATCAAAAAGCGTAACGAACTATTAAAAGACCGTGCACGCAACTACCAGGAAACTGGCGGAATGGTGAGCTATATTGATGTTTTAATGGGTGCGCAAAGTTTTGGAGACTTTGTTGAACGCGTTGGAGCAGTTGCAACAATCGTAGAAGCTGACCAGGATATTCTAAAAGCGCATCAGGCTGATAAAGACGAGCTTGAGAAAAAACGGGCTCAGGTAAAAGAAGAGCTTGCATCATTAGAAAAAATGCGTGCTGAGCTAGAAAACATGAAAAAGAGCTTAAATGCTCAAAAAGCAGAGAAAGATAAACTACTTGCATCTCTGAAGCATAAAGAAGAGGAAATGCATGCTCATAAGCTTGAATTGGCAGAAGAAAATGAAATCCTTGCAGCACAGGAAGCGGCTATTCAAAAAGCGATCAAGCTGGAGCAGGAAAGACAAGCTGAAGCAGCAAGACAAGCTGAACTTGCAAAACAAAAGGCAGCAGCAGATGCGGCGGCTAAGAAGAGCAGCTCACCATCAGCAGGAAGTGGCTCATCGTCTGACAGCGGCTCATCAGGCAGCCCTCAGGTTACACCACCTTCCGTATCAAGCGGTGCCTGGACAAAACCGGCTTCAGGAAGACTTTCCTCAGGCTTTGGCGGCCGTTCATTAGGCAATCACTTTGGAGTAGACATTGCTTCAGGCGGCACAGTTCCGATTGTGGCTGCAGCAGATGGGGTTGTCATCCGTTCTTATTACTCCAGCAGCTATGGAAATGCAATTTTCATTGCTCACTCTATAGGCGGGCAAACTTATACTACCGTTTATGCTCATATGAGTAGCCGTTCTGTCGGCTCTGGCCAGACTGTTTCTAAAGGCCAGCAAATCGGCATCATGGGGAATACGGGACAATCTTACGGCCAGCATCTTCACTTCGAACTTCACAGAGGTTCTTGGAATGCAGGCAAAACAAATGCAATTAATCCAGTTGGCATCGTGCCTCTATAAAAAATAGTGTTAAGTGGAAGGAGCATAGCTTCTTCCACTTTTCTTTTACCCGCAAAGAGGGTCTTTAATCCTATGTGACGTTTGTTTTTAAAATAGTCTGCAGCAAAAGAAATCATAACTCGTCCATGCCAGACATAGGATGAAATAAGCGAAGACATCCCGCTCCCTTTGCGGGTTGTTTTTATTTATGAAAATCGGGGATGGCCGCAGGCGCTGAAAATATACGGGAAATGGAGCAACCGGAAAGGGAGATGACGATGAGCAGAAAATGGATCGCCGTGCTGATGACGGGATCATTGCTGACAGGGGCGGGTGGCACATATGCAGGCATGCAGTGGCTGGCAAAGGAGACTCCGCAGGCGGAAGCCCCAAACCAATTAATAGATTCCAAGGATGGAAAACAAATTGAACAAGAGAAGATTGAAAAGATGGAAACGGCCTATCAGCTGATTTTAAATAGCTATGTGGAAAAAGTAGAGGAAAAGCAGCTTGTGGAGGGAGCCATCCAGGGCATGCTTGCAACCCTGGAAGACCCATACTCGGTTTATATGGATGAAGAAACCGCAAAGCAATTTAGTGATACATTGGAATCTTCTTTTGAAGGAATCGGGGCGGAAGTCAGTATGGTGGACGGAAAAATCATTATTGTGGCTCCTTTTAAAGACTCACCGGCTGAAAAAGCAGGGTTGAAGCCAAAAGATGAAATCTTAAAAGTAGACGGAGAAAGTGTGAAGGGTCTTGATTTATATAAAGCGACCATGAAGATCCGTGGAAAAAAAGGCACAAAGGTAGAGCTGGAAATTGCGCGACAGGGATTAAAAGAGCCTATAAAGGTGGATGTGAAAAGGGATGAAATTCCTCAAATTACCGTTTACTCAGAAATTAAGAAGGAAAGAGGAAAAAAGGTCGGGTATCTGGAAATTACCTCATTTTCCGAAGATACATCCAAAGAATTTGCAAAACAGCTGAGTGAGATGGAGCAGGAAGGGATCGAAGGGCTTGTCATCGATGTGCGCGGAAATCCCGGTGGCCTATTGACTTCTGTTCAGGAAATCCTGAAGGAACTGGTTACGGCTGAAAAACCTTATTTGCAAATTCAAAAACGGAACGGGGAGAAGATGAGGTATTTCTCCACACTTGAAAAGCCAAAAAGCTATCCGATTGCTGTGCTAGTTGATAAAGGGAGTGCATCGGCATCTGAGATTCTTGCCGGTGCATTAAAGGAAGCTCAGGGTTATACGATTATCGGTGAAAACTCATTTGGAAAAGGGACTGTTCAGCAGCCTGTTCCGATGGGTGACGGCAGCAATATAAAGCTCACTTTATTTAAATGGCTGACGCCGGACGGAAATTGGATTCATAATAAAGGAATCAAGCCTACCCTGGAGGTGAAACAGCCGGACATCTATCAAACTCATCCTTTGCAGGTGGAAAAGCCTTTGGAAATCGATATGAATAATGAAATGGTGAAGAATGCACAGGAAATCCTGGCTGGCCTTGGATATGCACCGGGCAGGACAGATGGCTATTTCAATGATTCCACTGCAGCAGCAGTCAAAGCCTTTCAACGGCAAAGAGAAATGGAAGCAACCGGCCGGATAGACAAAAAAACCGCAGCAGCACTTGAAGCGGCCGCGATCGAGGAAATAAAAAAAGACCAGAATGACCTTCAGCTGCAAACAGCTCTGAAATATATCGCAAAATAAAATTGGTGACAGGCACCACCCGAATATTGTCGAATTAAAGCAGGAGGAATTTTCCTTCTGCTATTTTTTATTTAAAGTGAGATTGTAATAGGTTTTGTAAGGTGCTTTTGGTAGAATATAGAGTAATAGAGTTTACTGTTGTTTACATAATTCATGAGAATTTATTAATAGAGGCTGGTGGCAAGTTTGATAGAGGAGTGGATTTTTGAGTTTTTTAAAGGAATGGGAAAGCTGCTGCTGAATCCGGTATTTTATTACCTGTTTTTTGTGGCTGCCTTTCTGGGGTTTTCCCGGATAAAGCGTGAGCGCAAGGACTTTTCTGTCCGCGTTGAAAATGCCTATTTTGAACTGAGGCAGCTTCTTCCGCTTGGAATTCTGGCTGGTCTTGCAGTGAGCGTGGTAATGGTGGGTGCAGGTCTTGTTCTGCCATTGGAGACGATTGTGTTTACCGCAGCTCTTACATTCCTGTGGAGCTTTACAGCGAAAGTAAGATGGATGGCTCCTGTTTATACGCTGGGCTTTGCTTTTTTCGCAACAATGTTCGCTCTTGAACAGCAATGGCCATTGCCGTCATTCGCCCAGTCGTCATTAGATCTTGGCTCTTCCATCTTCCCATCCATCACTGTTCTTCTTGCACTTCTTGTAATTACGGAAGGATTCCTGATTAAAAGAAATGGCCGAAAAAGCACATCTCCCCGCCTTGTAAGGAGTAAACGGGGACAAACAATAGGCATTCACGAATCCAAAAGGATTTGGATGGTGCCTGTGTTTCTATTGATTCCGGGAGAAGCTCTGCAGCTTCCGTTTGATTGGTGGCCACTGATCCCGATGGGCGGCGAAACGTATTCGCTCATTCTTGTTCCTTTTTCTATCGGGTTTCATCAGCGAATCCAGGGAACACTTCCTAAAGAAGCAACAGTGCTGCATGGACAAAGAGTCACTGTGTTTGGCATACTTCTTTTGCTGATTTCATCTGCAGGCTTCTGGTATCCGCTTGCAGCAGTTGGTGTAGCGGCCCTAGCTATTATCGGGCGTGAATTCATTTCCCTCCGCCAGAGAATGGCAGAGGATCAGGCACCGTTTTTCTTTTCCAAGCGCAATCAGGGAATCATGGTACTTGGAGTAGTTCCCGATTCCCCGGCTGATAAAATGTCTCTCTCAGTGGGAGAAATTGTTACAAAAGTCAATGGTGTAAAAATCCATGATGAGAAAGGCTTCTATGAAGCTCTGCAAAAGAATGGGGCTCACTGCAAGCTAGAGGTATTTGATGTGAACGGACAGGTTCGTTTCGTTCAGCGTGCTCTTTATGAAGGGGACCATCACGAACTGGGGCTTTTGTTTGTGCAGAATGAGAAGAAGTGGGATAGTGAAGCGGTATAGAAAATTTATGCTGTGAATTTTGGATTCGGGACGGCATTTAAATAAAGCAATGTGCAGTTGAATGGCTTGGCACTGCACTTTTGCTCTGATGTAATCATTACTATGTCAAAGTTGAAATAAGTTATCAAGGTATCCACTTTAGTTAAGGGATGCCTTTTTATTTTTATAAAGCATTAATAGAAAGAGTTGTATCTTTGTAAAAGGCGGTTGATCAAGCTAGTCATAAGAGATTAAGCCTAAGTGGCAGTTTTTTGTTCTGGCTCGTTTAGCAAGTTCTGGACGGCACTCTGTATGTGGCGAATATCATTAAGAATTTGTTTTTTTATTTTTGCATTCTTACAGCGATCCATTTCAGCTATCAATAAAGTCAGTTCTTTCTTGAAAATATCTATCGTACTCATAAGTTGTTCACTCCTGGCTTATAAGTAGAGTTTGCGGATTATAGTTCTTTGTACCCTTTCGGGGGTATGTTTAAACAAAAAAATGGGATATATTTGTGTGAATGTATCTATTGTGTGTTTATGAAACTTTCCGAAACCTTTTCAATTCCTAATCGTAATAGAGGTAGCATCTTCGTAGGAGTATACAGGCGAATATGATATTCTTTAGTTAATCCATTTAAAGAAAAAGGTGACATTGTGGCAAAGAAAAAATTGCACTACTGGACTTTGCAATTGCTGATTATCTTAACCATTATCTATGTATCAACAAAAATTTCATTTCTGTTTGAACCTGTCGGCATCTTTGTATCTACTCTATTCTTTCCAATCATTATATCGGGATTTCTATATTTCTTATTGAACCCGCTGGTTAGATTGCTGCAGCGCTATAAAGTTCCAAGAACGGCAGCAATTTTAATCATCTATGCAGCGGTGATCGGTTTAGTCATGCTCGTCATTGGCAATATTGCTCCGCTTATCAGCAGACAGGTTACTGAATTATTCAATGATCTGCCGGAATATGCGAAAACGACAAGAGATTTTGTTAATACAATGTCTAACACGGAAGAGTTCAAATGGTTTTTGGCACAGGATTACGTATCGATACAAGAAATTGAAGCACGCATTATGGATTACGCCAATACGCTCCCAAGCCGTTTGACTCAGGGAGTAGCCGGCATTGTGAGCCTGGTCACGAATATTGCCATTACGATTGTAACGGTGCCATTCCTGTTATTCTATATGTTTAAAGATGGTGATAAATTTCCTGCAGCTGTTTCGAAGTTTCTTCCTGCTTCTTACAGAGAAGAAGGGGTTAAAACGCTTAAGGAAACAGGTGAGACCCTTTCTTCCTATATTCAGGGACAGATCACAGTCGCATTATTTGTGGGTACTCTTTCATTTATCGGCTATTTAATCATCGATCTGCCGTACGCCCTGGTTATGGCTTTGATTGTGGCTATAACTAATATCATACCTTATGTCGGACCGTTTCTTGGCGGTGCACCTGCCGTAATCGTTGCACTTTTTGACTCGCCGACAAAAGCCTTCCTGGTTGTCGTAGTCATCGTGATCGCCCAGCAGATTGAAGGGAATGTGCTTTCTCCGCTGATTCTCGGAAAAACATTAAACACACATCCGGCTACGATTATCATCCTGTTGCTGGTTGCAGGCAATCTTGCCGGAATACTCGGCATGATTCTTGCGATCCCTACCTATGCTGTGACCAAAACAATTGTTTTAAATACAATAAGGTTCCTAAGGGCGAGGAAAGCAGCACGGCTCGAGGAGAGGGTTACGTAAAGATGGAAAAGCTCCTTTGCATGAAGGAGCTTTTTCATATTGGTATTATTTTTCCTTAAGTATAAAATAAAAATAAAAATGAAAGCAGTGATCTGCATGTGTTTAATCCTCTTTGGATACAAAGTACATCCAAAATACAAGCTGATAGTGGCCGCCAATCGGGACGAATTTTATGAGCGTCCAACTGCCCCGGCGCATTATTGGGAGGATCATCCCCACATTCTTGCCGGCCGGGATTTAAGGAAATTGGGAACATGGATGGGGGTCACAAAGAATGGTCGTTTTGCAGCGCTGACAAATTACCGCGATCCGAATGAAGTGACAGAAGACAAGAGGTCAAGAGGAGATCTGGTGGCTGATTTTTTGAAGGGCAGTGATTCGCCTGCTGACTTTATGCACAGGGCATCTGAACGGCGGAGCAGCTATCCCGGCTACAATCTGCTGGCAGGAAATATGGAGGAGCTTTATTATTATTCGAATGTGGAAGATAGAATAGAGCAGCTTCAGCCGGGAATATACGGAGTCAGTAATCATGTGCTGAACACCGAATGGCCGAAGGTGAAAAAGGGGAAGGAGGGTTTATCAGAGATTATAGATAATCCAGCCGGGGACTTAACAGAAGACCTGTTCACACTTCTCCGGAATACAGACCCTGTACCCGATGATTTGCTTCCCAAAACAGGAGTTTCACTTGAATGGGAACGGATTCTGTCTCCTTTATTTATCAAAAGCGATGGCTACGGAACAAGGAGTTCAACCGTTTTGCTGGTGTCAGAGGATGAGATTTTTTACAAGGAGAGGGTACATATTGGGGGTGAAAGAGCGGAACAGGAATTTATTCTCCAAAAATAAGAAGCCAGTTTAGGCGGCTGGCTTCTTTTATTTAGGCACTCGGTAAAGTAATGCGGACCGTTGTTCCTTCCTTTTCCCTGCTGTGGATGTAAAGGTTTCCGCCGTGGTTTTTAATGATTTTTTTGCAGATCATGATGCCAAGGCCGGTGCCTTTTTCTTTTGTACTGTAAAAAGGCTCACCCAGTTTGGCGAGGCGTTCTTCCGGTATGCCGATTCCTTCATCCTCGACACTGATGATGACAGATTGGTCTTCCTGACGGATATCGACGTTTATTTTGCCGCCCATTGGCATGGCTTCAATTGAGTTCTTGATGATGTTAATCAGGACCTGCTTAATTTTATCTTTTTCACATTTCACAAAGAACTCGCCGGGTGATTGAGTTAATTCGATCAGGATATTTTCCATAACCGCCTGGCTGTTTAAAAGGGTAATCACACTTTTTACAACGTTTGTCAGGCAGGTTTCTTCCATTTCGGTTATTTGAGGTTTGGCGAGAACGAGCAGGTCATTGACGATGCCTTCAATCCGTTCCAGCTCATTTAGAATGACCTCTGCGAAATTACCCTTATGTTCTTCGTATAATAGCTGCGTAAAGCCTTTAATGGCTGTAAGCGGGTTGCGGATTTCATGGGCAATGCCTGCAGCAAGCTGACCGACAACGGAAAGTTTTTCAGCGTTCTGCAGCTTTTCTTCAGTCTTCTTTTGTCCGGTTACATCTTTGATAATGATTTGGTATACCTTTCTGTTCTTGAAGGTGGTTGGAATCAGCTGGACTTCAGCTTTTCTTACTTGTCCATCGGTCCGGATCAGATTAAGCTCAAAATTCACGCTCAGCTTTGTTTGCAGAAAATCATCGAGGGTGGAATGTTCTGAAGGAGGGATGTAGTCGTGGAGGGAGGTGCCGATTATCTCTTTGATGCTCGTGAACCCAAAGAGCTTCTTTCCTTCATTATTGATATAGGTCCAAATCCCCTTTTGTGTCACCATTCCGATCGTATCCTTGGAGTACTCCACCAGAAAGCGGTACTTCTCCTGTGTTTCAAGGATTTCCTCTTCCATGATAATTCTCTGTGTCATATCCCGGATGATGCACATCATTTCTTTATCCTCATTAATGACTGTAAAATTGGCTTCCAGCCATAGGTAATGGCCTTCCTTATGTCTGAAACGAAAAGTCTCCCGTTTATGCGGGAGTTGTTCAAGATCTGCCAATGCATCTCTAAGAAGATCCCGGTCATTGGGATGGCAGTATGTATAAAGGCTGCTTCGATAAAAGTCCTGCTGCGTATACCCCAGCATTGATAGGCAGGAAGGGGAGACATATAAAGCAACGCCTTCTTTTGTCACTCTTGCAATCACATCGCTGGAATGCTGAATGGCCAGCTGCAGATTCCTCGCTTCGACTTTGTCCGCGAATAAATCTGCCGGATTCTCGGTCATAATCATTTTGTCCCTCCTTTATTGAGAAATGACACTTTTCCATTATTATACATGAGATAGAGGTATAGACACATAGGATTTAACTATCATTTTTTAGAAGAGTCCATAGCATACGGGTTAATGACAGAGCGGATTCAGACCAGGAGGCGGTAATCAAATAAAATATATTTAAACTTTATATTGACTTTCTTTACTTTAAGATGGTAAAGTATTAAGCATATTAACAACCGCATATTAAAAATCTTCTTATCAAGAGAGGTTGAGGGACTGGCCCTATGACACCTCGGCAGCGGACAAAATTGTACCGTGCCAAATCCAGCAAGCATTGCTTGAAAGATAAGAAGAGGACCATTGATAAATGCTGCCCTCTTCTTTCTTTAGAAGAGGGTTTTTGTTTTACGCGGAAATATTGCATCAAGATTCTATTCATAAACATATGAATAATTCTTATCAAGAGAAGCAGAGGGACCTGGCCCAATGAAGCTTCGGCAGCAGGCAGACTGCACTGTGCCAAATCCAGCAGGCAAAAGCCTGGAAGATAAGGAGAGGACTTTAAAAAACCTCTTCTGATGGAAGGGGTAAATTTCAGGATATAATTCTTAGTTTTCGGATTGGAATAGTTAGACAATGGAAGGTGACAGGTACCTATACCAGTTCATCAAATTGGTATAGGTGCCTGTCACCAACCACCACAAAGGAGAGAGGCTGCATGATAGAGTTTCAGAATTTAAAGAAGGTCTATAAAAGCGGAGGTCAGCAGGTAGCTGCTCTGGATGGAATAGATTTAAAGATTAATAAGGGGGAGATTTTCGGGGTGATCGGCTTCAGCGGTGCGGGAAAGAGCTCTTTGATCCGCTGTGTCAATTGGCTGGAGAAGCCGACTTCAGGAAAGGTCATTGTCAGCGGCCATGACTTGACGGCTTTATCTGTTAGAGAAATTCGCGAAGTGAAAAGAAACATAGGTATGGTCTTTCAGCATTTCAATCTCTTAAACTCGAAAACAGTGTTTGCCAATGTGGCGATGCCGCTCACACTGGCTAAGGTCTCGAAGGGTGAAATAAAAAAGCGTGTCCATGAACTATTAGAATTCGTGGGGCTTGCCGACAAGGCTAACAGCTATCCTGATCAGCTGTCAGGCGGACAAAAGCAGCGGATCGGAATCGCCCGGGCGCTCGCAACACAGCCTTCCATTCTATTATGTGATGAAGCAACTTCTGCTCTGGATCCGCAGACAACCAGCTCGATCCTGCAGCTGCTGAAGAAAATAAATAAAGAATACAACATTACGATTCTGATCATTACTCATGAAATGTCTGTTATCAGGGAGATCTGTGATCGTGTCGCTGTCATCGAGGCAGGGAAGATTATTGAAGAAGGAACTGTCTTCAATGTCTTTTCTTCACCCCAAACCCCAACAGCGAAAAACTTTGTCAGCACGGTTATGAATGATCAAATACCTGAATCCATTAAGCAAGTGATTGAAAAGCAGCAGGGGCTTCAAAAGGTATTCAGAATCAATTTTGTCGGGAATTCTGCCGGCCAGCCGCTGCTTTCACAGGTTGCTAAAAAGTTTAATATTGACTTCAACGTTCTGTTTGGAAATATTACAGAACTGCAGGGAACCCCGTTTGGCAATCTCATTGTCGAATTCCAGGGGCAGGACAGTGAAATCAGAAGGGCGATTCAGTACATCAGCCAGGAAAAAGTTTCAATAAAGGAAGTGACTGCACGTGCTAGTTAACCAGGAAAAAATCATTGAAGCCTTAATCGAAACGGTCCAAATGGTGGCATTTTCACTGCTGTTTTCAGCTCTTATCGGACTCCCGCTTGGCATATTGCTTGTTGTGACCAGGAAAGGGCATCTGCTGGAAAACACCGTTGTTTTTAACATCATAAACAGCATTATTAATATTTTTAGATCAGTTCCTTTCATCATTTTAATGGTAGCCATTATCCCAATTACCCGGATGATTGTCGGAACATCGATTGGAACCGCCGCAGCCGTAGTGCCTCTTGTCTTTTATGCAGGACCCTACATTGCGAGATTAATAGAAAATTCATTGCTCGAGGTGGATCCAGGCGTCATTGAAGCGGCAGAAGCAATGGGAGCGACACCAGGACAGATCATTTTAAAATTCCTGATTCCTGAAGCACTTAGTTCGCTGGTATTGGGCTTTACCATTGCGACAATTGGTCTGGTAGGAGCATCTGCCATGGCTGGGGCAGTTGGAGGAGGCGGCCTTGGTGACCTTGCCATTACATACGGCTATCAGCGATTCGATACAACCGTCATGCTGATTACTGTTGCAATCTTAGTGGTCATGGTTCAGGGCCTTCAGTCATTCGGAAATCTCTTATCCAAAAAAATCAGAAGAAGATAACATAGGGGGAAATACATCATGAAAAAACTATTTATATCATTCATTATTTTAGCATTGGCTGTCTTTACTGCCGCATGCTCAAGTACTACAGGCGGAGAAGAAACAAAGAAAGTTAAATTGGGTGTCAGCGGATCAGATACACGCATTTGGGATTTTATTGCTGAGAAGGCTGAAAAAGAAGGCATTGAAATTGAGGTTGTGACATTCTCTGATTATGTACAGCCAAACGTTGCCCTTGCCGAAGGTGATCTAGATGTAAATGCATTCCAGACAGTCGCTTATTTTGACACTTTTATTAAAGAGCATAATATGGATCTTTCACCGATCGCGACAACTGTTTTAGCACCAATGGGCCTTTATTCGGAAAAAGTAAAATCAGTCGAAGACATTCCGGAAGGCGGCAAAATTGCCATTCCAAATGATGCTTCAAATGGGGGAAGAGCGCTTCTGTTACTGGAGGAAGCCGGCC
Organism: Bacillus sp. ZZV12-4809; assembly: GCF_009849585.1. Classification (GTDB taxonomy): domain Bacteria; phylum Bacillota; class Bacilli; order Bacillales; family Cytobacillaceae; genus Cytobacillus. The sequence goes on along the minus strand of NZ_VCRN01000007.1, from coordinate 78,533 downwards.
TGATCAAACTATCCGAGGACTATGATGGAAATCTTGATCTGAATAAAATCGTTGAAAATCCAAAGAACCTTGAATTTGTAGAAATGGTCTCAGCGCAGACACCTCGTGCTCTTCCAGATGTCTCTGCTTCAGTCGTTAATAACGGAATTGCCGTAGACGCAGGCATGAACCCAACTAAGGATTCTGTTTTTATTGAAAGCGAAACCGCTACGCCGTACGTAAATATCATTGCTGTCAGAACAGAAGACAAAGATAACAAAACGCTTAAGAGAATTGCTGAACTTTACCAGGAAGATGATGTAGCTGATTTCATCACAAAAGAATATGACGGAAGCATGATTCCGACTTTCATTCCATTAAGTGATATTGGCTGGTAATTAATATACAAAGGAGGAACAATGATGACGGCACCTGTAAAAGCATTAGTTGAACTGAAAGAAGCAATCAAGAAAAATGTTGAGGATAATAAAGAACTTTATCTTTCAGCGAGCCATCAGATTCATGCGAATCCGGAAATAGGGAATGAGGAGTTTTTTGCCTCTGGCTTGCTAGCGGGCATCCTTGAGAAGGAAGGGTTTGAAGTAGATCGGGCAGCAGCCGGGCATGAAACTGCTTTCCTGGCCCGAAAGAAATCCGTTAAACCGGGACCGTCCATTGCTTTCCTTGCAGAATATGATGCCCTTCCCGGATTGGGCCATGGGTGCGGCCATAATATTATTGGCACGACAAGTGCAGCAGCAGCCATTGCGTTAAGCAAGGTTATTGATGATACGGGAGGAGAAGCAGTCGTATTGGGGACCCCCGCAGAAGAAGGCGGGCCAAATGGGAGTGCCAAAGGCAGCTTTGTGAAACATGGCTTGCTTGAAGGCATTGATGCGGCTCTTATGGTTCATCCCTCAAACCATACCCGCCTGACCAGTTCATCACTGGCAGTTGATCCGCTTGACTTCGAGTTTATCGGCAAGCCTGCCCATGCAGCAGCTTCACCGGAGGAAGGAATAAATGCACTGGATGCGGTTATTCAGCTTTTTAACGGAATCAATGCCCTCCGACAGCAATTAAAGGATGATGTGCGTATCCATGGAATAATTACTCACGGCGGAGATGCGCCGAATATTATCCCTGAATATGCAAAAGCCCGATTCTTTATTCGTGCTTCCACCAGAACGAGTTTAAATGAGGTAACTAGAAAGGTGAAAGCTGTCGCGGAAGGTGCCGCCCTGGCAGCAGGAGCAAAGCTGAATGTTATTGCTTTTCAAAATGAAGTAGATAACCTCCTGTTAAACAAGACATATGACCAGGTGTTTAAAGAAGTGATAGAGGACTTGGGAGAAAAGGTTGTAGAAGGGGACAGAGATGGAATCGGTTCTACGGATGCCGGCAATATCAGTCAGGTGGTGCCAACCATTCACCCTTATATCAAAATCGGTGCTGATGATCTCGTTGCCCATACTTTTCCATTCCGGGAAGCAGCAGCATCTGCAAAAGGAGACGAAGCGCTGGTAACCGGAGCAAAAGGGCTTGCACTCACTGCCTTACAGCTGATAACGAAACCGGATTTGCTTAAAGCCATTAAACAGGAATTTCTGGAGCGGAAAACGGCTGAATAGAAATAAAAGCTATCCTTTTGCGGGATAGCTTTTCCTCATTTTTGTGAGTGTTTTCCTCTCACTGGTGGGTGTTTCCCTGATTTGCTGAGTTTTTTCCTTTAATTAAGTATTAAGTTTCCGAAAATTCCTCATTCTTTTCCCGAAGTTCACATATAACTACTGTTCCTTCATCCGTTCCTGTGCCATCCGGATAAGCTCCTTCACCATACTGCCGCCAATCTTTCCCCCGACTGTTCCTGCCTGTTTGGATGTAAGCCTTCCATTGTAACCTTGCTTCAAAGGTACACCTGCCTCCTCAGCAATTTCATATTTCACAGCATCAGGATTTTCCTTGTCAACATGATACCCCTGGTTTGCCATTACCTGATTTTTCAGCTGATCTAATGCGCCTCTTGATTCCGGTACTATCGGGCGTCTTTTTCTTCTGGCCATGATTCATTCCTCCATAAAATGTTCTTCTTCTTATTATGTAAAAGTACGCTTGGAATAACCCTGAAAAAACTTGTACAACCTCCTGTGAACAGCTATTCTAATGGTAGAAACCTTGAATTTTTGTGAAAAACCAAAAGAAGGTGTTTAAAAATGGCATTAAAATACTTGTCAGCTCTCTTGCTTCCTGGACTGCTGGTATTGTTTTTTACGAGAGTCAGCTATAATCGTGTAATTGGGCTGGTGCTGACAGTGGGGCTTATTGCTGCTTCTGTATATAAAGGCTATACCAATTCATTTGCCTTAATTGTTATAGACGCATTTTCGCTGACGGTTGGTTTTTGGTATGCCCAAAAATTAAAGCAAATAAAGCCAAGTGCTGAATAAATTTTGCAGAACCTGTCGAAAAAAACTATCGACAGGTTTTTATTTAATGATTTATTAGCTATTTTTTAGGCATACGTCCTATCAGCTTTTAATTGAGTTCAATCAAACGTTTGATTAAACTCAAGGCAGTCAATCAAACGTTTGATTAACCATTCTTCGACAATCCCCTCGATAATTCGGCATATTTCCCAAGCAATAATTACTCAGTAAAATAAAAAAACGAATATCCGTTCGCATATTATTGGTTTGTTTTAGGCTCTTTGTGGTAGAATGATGATAGGAGTTTTGAGTAAAAAACTGACAAATCAGCGTGCATCCCGGATCTTAAATTATTTCAATGCTGGTTTGTGTTTACTATATAGATAAAAGTAATTTGAACGGGAGGCTTTTAGGTGAAGGATCAATTTGAATTAGTTTCAAAATATTCCCCTCAGGGCGACCAGCCTGGGGCCATCAAAAAAATTGTGGAGGGAATCAATTCCGGCAAGAAGCACCAGACACTTCTGGGTGCAACAGGAACGGGTAAGACCTTCACAATTTCGAATGTTATAAAAGAAGTAAATAAGCCTACGCTTGTTATTGCCCATAATAAAACACTCGCAGGGCAGCTATACAGTGAGTTCAAGGACTTTTTTCCGAACAATGCGGTTGAGTATTTTGTCAGCTATTATGACTACTACCAGCCTGAGGCTTATGTGCCTTCTACAGATACCTTTATTGAAAAGGATGCAAGCATCAATGATGAAATTGATAAGCTCCGCCACTCGGCTACTTCTTCATTATTTGAGCGAAAAGATGTCATCATTATTGCCAGTGTCTCCTGCATTTATGGTTTGGGTTCTCCTGAAGAATACCGTGAAATGGTGCTGTCCCTAAGAACCGGCATGGAGATTGAGAGGAATCAGCTTCTTCACAGGCTCGTTGACATCCAATACGAGCGCAATGATATCGATTTCCAGCGCGGCACCTTCCGTGTACGCGGAGATGTTGTCGAGATTTTCCCGGCATCAAGGGATGAACACTGTATCCGTGTGGAATTTTTCGGAGATGAGATAGACCGGATCCGTGAAGTGGATGCCCTTACCGGAGAGATTATGGGTGAACGTGAGCATGTTGCGATTTTCCCGGCATCCCACTTCGTTACGCGTGAAGAAAAAATGCGGATCGCCATCCAAAACATTGAAAAAGAGCTGGAAGTGCGCCTTGCTGAATTAAGGGAAAACGATAAGCTGCTTGAAGCCCAGCGCCTCGAGCAGCGGACCCGCTATGACCTTGAGATGATGAGGGAGATGGGCTTTTGTTCCGGCATTGAAAACTATTCCCGCCACCTTACATTAAGACCGCCTGGGTCAACACCTTATACCCTTCTGGATTATTTTCCGGAAGACTTTTTAATTGTCATAGATGAGTCGCACGTAACTCTGCCGCAAATCCGCGGGATGTTCAATGGTGACCAGGCAAGAAAATCCGTGCTTGTGGACCATGGTTTCCGTTTGCCATCAGCTATGGATAACAGGCCACTTACGTTTACCGAATTTGAAAAGCATGTGAAGCAGGCTGTCTTTGTTTCGGCAACTCCTGGTCCTTATGAGCTTGAGCATACTCCAGAAATGGTTGAGCAGATTATCCGCCCTACCGGTTTGCTTGATCCTACAATTGATGTCCGGCCAATCGAAGGTCAAATTGATGACCTTATTGGTGAAATTCAAGATCGCATTCAGAAAAATGAACGTGTACTTGTCACGACATTAACAAAGAAAATGTCTGAGGACTTGACAGACTACTTAAAAGAAATCGGCATTAAAGTGCAGTATCTGCACTCAGAAGTGAAGACTCTCGAGCGGATTGAAATTATCCGCGAACTGCGTCTAGGCAAGTACGATGTGTTAGTCGGCATTAATCTCCTGAGGGAGGGACTTGATATACCTGAAGTTTCTCTCGTTACCATACTCGATGCTGATAAAGAAGGCTTCCTCCGTTCGGAACGTTCACTCATCCAGACGATAGGGCGTGCAGCACGTAATGCAAACGGCCATGTCATCATGTATGCAGACCGGATAACGGACAGCATGGAAAAAGCCATCAGTGAGACGAAGCGCCGCCGCTCTATTCAGGAAGATTACAATGAAAAGCATGGCATCACGCCAATGACTATACAGAAGGATATACGCGATTCAATCCGTGCAACCCACGCGGCAGAAGAGCAGGAAGAATACCAGCCGTCAGCAAAGCTCGGCAAGCTGAACAAGAAAGAGCGCGAGAAGCTGATCGGCGATATGGAAAAAGAAATGAAGGAAGCGGCCAAATCCCTCAATTTCGAAAGGGCTGCAGAGCTTCGTGATTTAATATTAGAGCTAAAAGCGGAAGGATGACGTAAAAATGGCGATGGATAAACTGATTGTAAAGGGTGCCAGAGCCCATAATCTAAAAAATATTGATGTCACCATTCCGAGAGATAAGCTTGTCGTCCTGACAGGACTTTCTGGTTCAGGAAAGTCCTCTCTGGCCTTTGATACCATTTATGCAGAAGGGCAGCGCCGCTATGTGGAATCGTTGTCTGCTTACGCACGGCAATTCCTCGGCCAGATGGATAAGCCTGACGTGGATGCAATTGAAGGTCTGTCACCTGCTATTTCAATTGATCAAAAAACGACAAGTCGAAATCCTCGTTCCACAGTGGGAACAGTGACAGAAATTTATGATTACCTAAGATTATTATTTGCCAGGGTTGGGCGCCCCACCTGCCCGATTCACAATATCGAAATCTCCTCACAGACGATTGAACAAATGGTTGACCGGATTATGGAGTACCCTGAAAGGACAAAGCTTCAGGTCTTGGCTCCGCTTGTATCCGGCCGAAAAGGGACGCATGTAAAAGTGTTCGAGGATGTCAAAAAGCAGGGGTTTGTCCGTGTCCGTGTCGATGGAGAAATGATGGATCTCGGTGAAGAGATTGAGCTGGAAAAAAATAAAAAGCATTCTATAGAAGTGGTGATTGACCGGATTGTCGTAAAAGAAGGCGTAGCACCAAGGCTTGCAGATTCATTGGAAACTGCTTTGAATCTTGGCAACGGAAAGGTGCTTGTGGATGTTATCGGGGAAGAAGAACTGCTGTTCAGCGAGAACCATGCCTGCCCTCAATGCGGATTCTCAATCGGTGAGCTTGAGCCAAGAATGTTCTCCTTTAATAGTCCATTTGGTGCCTGTGGAGAATGTGACGGTTTGGGCTCAAAGCTGGAAGTAGATGTTGATCTAGTCATACCTAATAAAGATCTTTCATTAAAGCAAAATGCCATTGCGCCATGGGAACCGACAAGCTCTCAATATTATCCTCAGCTGCTTGAGGCAGTCTGCAATCATTATGGGATTGATATGGATGCGCCGGTTAAGGATATCCCTGACCACTTGCTTGAAAAAGTTTTATACGGATCATCAAAGGACAGCATTTATTTCCGATATGAAAACGACTTTGGCCAGGTTAGGGAGAATTATATTCGTTTTGAAGGTGTCATTCGCAATGTAGAGCGCCGCTACAAAGAAACAAGCTCTGATTATATACGGGAGCAAATGGAGAAATACATGGCTCAGCATGCATGTCCTTCCTGCAAGGGCTACCGTCTGAAGCCGGAAACACTTGCTGTGCTTATATCTGGAAAGCACATAGGCCATGTAACTGAATATTCGATTGAGGAAGCATTCAGCTTCTTTGAAAATCTGACACTGTCTGAAAAGGAAATGAAGATTGCCAAACTTATTTTCCGTGAGATTAAGGAAAGGCTGGGCTTTCTCATCAATGTGGGGCTTGATTACCTGACATTAAGCAGGGCAGCGGGAACGTTATCCGGCGGTGAAGCCCAGCGTATTCGACTGGCCACACAAATCGGTTCGCGCCTGACAGGTGTGCTCTACATTCTAGACGAGCCTTCCATTGGCCTCCATCAGCGCGATAATGACCGTTTAATTGATACGCTGAAAAATATGCGTGATATCGGCAACACCCTGATCGTCGTAGAACATGATGAAGATACAATGGTAGCTGCAGATTATTTAATTGATGTAGGGCCAGGAGCAGGAGTTCATGGCGGGCAAATCGTCTCAGCCGGTACGCCTCAGGAGGTAATGGACGATCCAAACTCCTTGACAGGGCAATATCTTTCAGGCAAAAAATTTATTCCGCTTCCAATTGAGCGCCGCAAGAACGATGGACGATTCATCGAAATTAAAGGGGCTAAAGAAAACAATCTTAAAAATGTGAACGTTAAGTTCCCGCTCGGCACTTTTATTTCCGTGACAGGCGTATCCGGTTCCGGGAAAAGTACGCTCATAAATGAAATACTTCATAAAGGGCTTGCCCAAAAGCTTCATAGAGCCAAAACAAAGCCGGGTGAGCATAAGGAAATTAAAGGTGTGGATCATCTTGATAAAGTCATTGATATCGACCAGTCTCCAATCGGGCGGACGCCTCGTTCCAACCCGGCAACCTATACCGGAGTGTTTGATGATATTCGCGATGTGTTTGCTTCAACCAATGAAGCAAAGGTGCGCGGCTATAAAAAGGGTCGCTTCAGCTTCAATGTTAAAGGCGGACGATGTGAAGCCTGCCGCGGAGACGGGATCATTAAGATTGAAATGCACTTCCTTCCTGATGTGTATGTGCCATGTGAAGTCTGTCATGGCAAGCGCTATAACAGGGAAACACTTGAAGTTAAATATAAAGGGAAGAATATTTCGGAGATTCTCGATATGACAGTGGAAGATGCATTGGAGTTTTTCGAAAATATTCCTAAGATCCGCCGCAAGCTGCAGACGATTTATGATGTCGGCCTGGGCTACATCACATTGGGGCAGCCTGCGACAACATTGTCTGGCGGGGAAGCGCAGCGTGTGAAGCTTGCTTCCGAATTGCACCGCCGTTCAACGGGCCGTTCCCTATATATCCTTGATGAACCGACAACTGGCCTTCATGTGGATGATATCTCCCGGCTGCTGGTGGTCCTTCAGCGTCTGGTTGAAAATGGAGACACCGTACTGGTTATCGAGCATAATCTGGATGTCATCAAGGCTGCTGACTATATCGTTGACCTTGGTCCTGAAGGCGGGGATAAGGGCGGTACCATTTTAGCTGCAGGTACGCCGGAAAAAATTGCCGAAGTACAAGAATCCTATACAGGCAAATATCTTAAACCGATTTTGGAAAGAGACCGCCTGAGAATGAAACAGCAAATTGAAGAAAAAGAAGGCGTGACAAACTCTTAATTAACTAGAAGCAGTACCGTTTTGGTGCTGCTTCTTTATTTTGGAAAGATTAGATAGCCAGGATGCGGGGTAAAGAACATGCGTCTGCAGCAATCATCACGCATACCAACAGGAAAGGAACATACACAATGAAAAATAAATTCTATCTTTTAGCAGGTGTCATCCTGCTTGGTCTCGGCATCTATCTTTCCATTATGTTTCTTGGAGAAGAAAAAAAGGCAGATAGCATCCAGGAAATTGTAGCTTTTGGCGATTCCCTTACCTACGGTTATGGAGATGAAACTGAGGAAGGGTACATTGGCAGGCTGCAGAGCAAATTGGATAAGACATATCAGGACAAGAATTACCGCATAACAAATCATGGAGTGTATGGCTTTAAATCTTCTGATGTTCTCCAGCAAATGCTCAAACCGAAAGTGGCAGAGGATATGAAAAAGGCAGATTTGTTTATTGTATATATTGGCACAAACGATTTACTGAAAAGCAATGGCGGGGATCTGTATCCGCTCCATCACGAAAAACTTGTTGAAGCTAAGGACGTATTTGAAGTTAAACTGAATGGAATTCTGGAAGCGCTGGAAACCGCCAACAGTGATGCACCAGTTATTCTGATAGGATTATACAACCCTTATCCTGACGGTGACAGGATTGAAAAATATATTGACCATTGGAACAAATCGATCAGAAAGAAAGCAGCAGAAGAGAAACACATCACCTACATTTCAACCAATGAACTGTTCAAGGGAAAGAACAAAAAACAATATTTCGCTGATTCTCTTCATCCGAATGGAAAGGGATATGAGCTGATTGCTGATAAAATTATAGATAATTACTCATTTTAGGTTTCTTGGCTTTTTACATTCTTATAAAAAGTGCTTCTGCCAAGTCTTTGTTTTCTTATTTTGCTGTGATAACCCTAATATGATATTTTTATGTGTGGTTTGGACCGGAAGATGAGAGATCCTCGAATCGTGCGATGATTATTCGTGGATGCTTATTCAAAGTCCTGCGGGAGCAGCGGGACAAGCGAGTGCCTGCTGCGGAAATCTACACTCCTGCTTCAACAGACAATATTTCCTTCTTTAATTGATAACACAATGTAATGTTACAGCAAAATCAGTGTAACCAAGCAGCGTTATACTCCTATATAAGGGAAACTATTGTCTGGAAACAGAAGGGGAGGTCATTATGGAGGATTATTTAGCGAAGTCACTGGAAGAATGGAAAGAGGATATTTCTGAAGTATTGGACCAAATTAATAATGAATACGAAGATGTTAAAAAAGAGCTGAAAGTATATTCCTATAAATATGGAATTACCAAGCAGGTTATCCAGTCTACTGTGAACGAAGAAATTATTGATAATATACGGGAAATGTATCATAGGCCTTTTGAAGAGAAATATAACGAATTGAAAGAGTACATACGTGATTTGGATGAAAAACGAAAAGTATTCCTGATGTTTGTCAATAAAATTGACGAAGTGAAAAAGAAGGAAGCGCCTCGCACTGACCTGGCTGCTGCCTATAAATAGGACTTATCGATAAAACCGTCTTTTCAGGAAAGGCGGTTTTTTATAATAAAAGAAGCTATGAGACTTGAGGCTATGAAACCCCTCAGTCTGCAGATGTATTTTTAATATTATTGAGGTAAATGCTCCTTTGATTTTTTATAATGAAGAAGAGGCTGAAACTTTTAACGCTCCAATTTCGTATAACAGATAAGGTGAAGCTTCAATCTGAGGGTTCCTTATTCACCGCTTATTGAGTTGAACCAATCGGGCCTTTACGGGCTGGGGGTACTGCCCGGAGGACTGCGATAAAGGAGCTGAGTACATTGGAAACTAGAAAGGTTCTGTCTGCCTTAAGCTATTTTAGCATTATGTTTGCAGGATTTATATTCCCGCTCATTGTATTTTTTGCATCAGAAGATATGGAAGTGAAGCGGCATGCCAAAAGGGCCTTCTTATCACATTTGATCCCGCTGGTTCCTGTTCCGTTTATTGTAGTTGCAGGGGTAACCCAGTTTGCAGTAAACGATCAGGGAATTCCGTTTCTTTTTCTTGCAGCTGCCGGCATCACAATCATTCTGCTGTTAATTGTATTTATATGGAATATCATTAAAGGGGTAAAAGTCCTGATACAGGAATAGAACTAATAGAGGAGGGCGAGAAAATGAAAGAGGAACGCAAACGTATTTTGAAAATGGTTGAGGATGGAAAGCTTACGGTTGATGAAGCTTTAACTCTGCTGGAACAGCTTGAACAAACAAATCAGACGGTGGAGCAGAAGCAGGAGGATTTAATTAAAGAGCTATCTGCAGAAGTAAAGTTTGAGGAAGCTAAAAAAGGGGAAGCTTACAGTTCAAAACATCATAGTGCCAAGGAAAAAATAATTGACTTTGTTGAGTCTGCTTTTAAGAAAGTGAAGGATCTGGATCTAGATTTTAACTTTGGGAAAAGCGTTGAAATTTCTCATATATTCCAGCATGCAGACGCATACTTAAAAGATCTGGATATTGATGTTGCGAATGGAACCGTTAAGGTCATTCCATGGGAGCAAAATGATGTGCGTGTTGAATGCAAAGCCAAGGTCTATCGTGTGGATGATCAGGATGAAGCACGCAGAAACTTTCTGAAGGATGTTATTTTTGCCATTGAAGGCCAAAGGCTGAGGTTTTCAACTCAGCAAAAATGGATGAAGCTTGAAGCGGTCATTTATATTCCAAAGTCTGAATATGAAAATGTGAAAATCCGCATGTTTAATGGCCCAATTGAAAGTCAAAGCTTATCAGTGGAAAACTTTAAGGCTAAAACAGCTAATGGAAAGATAACGATTAGTGATTTGAACAGCAAAAATGTCGAGGCTGAAACTGCCAACGGACAAATTACCATTCAAAATTGCCGGATTGATTATGTGGAAGCTGAAACGTTAAATGGAGCTATACTGGCTCAGGGAGACTTCAAAAAAGCTGAACTCCAGTCTTTTAATGGAAATGTGACATGCAGGGCTGAAAATGAACGCTGTGAATGGATTGAAGCGAAGGCAGCTACAGGCAGCATTGATCTGTTTGTTCCAGATTTCGCTGCTGTCAGCGGGGAGCTTCGCACCAATCTGGGCAGTTTCCATCCAGACATTGAGGGGATTGAAGTAATAGAAGAAAAGAGCGAAGTGATCCAGAAACTGCTGCGTTTTAAGTCTGTGAAAGAAAGCGGAAGCGGACTTAAGCTGCGGGCTGACTCAAAGACAGGTGCCATCACGATCAAGCGGTCAGCAGCCCTGTAAAACGGGTGGGCCTGGCGCCTTCCGCTTTTATAGTTAGGAGGGATTCTTAATGAACAAATTAATTCGCTCCCGCAGTAACCGAAAATTAGCGGGGGTATTGGGCGGCTTATCAAAAGCGATTGGTATAGACGCTACCATACTCAGAGTACTTTTCATTGTTTTATTATTTACAACAGGCGTCTTTCCGATGACACTCATCTATGCGCTGCTTGTGTTCGTTCTCCCGAATGAAGAGGTGCTGTAGGAAATGAGATGGATTCTGGGAATTTTGATTAATGCGGTCCTATTTGTTGCGATCGCAGGTTTCTTTAAGGATTCGTTTTACTTGTCGGGATTTGGAGCTGCTGTTGGTGCCAGCTTCATGCTTTCCATCCTCAACATTCTGGTGAAGCCAATCCTGATTATTTTAACTCTTCCTGTCACTGTTTTAACTCTAGGTTTGTTTCTGTTTGTGATTAATGCTGTCACGCTTATGATCACGGATGGTTTTATGGGTGATTCATTTGAAATAGCCGGGTTTGGCACAGCAATTCTTGTGTCAGTGATTATGTCCATTGTTAATCTGGTCATTCAAAAAGCAATCCTGGAACCGGCGAGGGAAAAGTAAAATGCGCTAAAAAGCCAGCATTCGTTATGCTGGCTTTTTTCTTTATTCAATAATAGTGGCATTAAAGCCGTCCTTCTTCAGATTCCCGGCAAGCTTCTCGGCAAGCTGCTTTTCGGAAAAGGCAACTTGAACTTTATATTGTTTGATTCTATGATTCTTTTTTAATCCGTATTGTTCGGCGATTGCTTTTACAATGGCTTGTGCACAGCGTTTCCGGAAGAGGGGAGTCCGGAGAAGGGAAGCTTCTTCTTTATTGGTCATAAATCCGCATTCAACCAGTACAGCTGTCATTTTTGTCTCGCGAAGAACCTGGAAATCAGCTGTTTTGACTCCCCGGTCCCGCAAGCCTGTAGAACTGATTAAGTTTCGCTGTATCTTTTGGGCTAATGAGAGTGCTTCACGGGGCTTTGAAGGGTAGACGTATGTTTCGATTCCCCCTGCACTGTTCCATCCGCCAGTTCCGTTAGCATTGGCATGGATGGACACATAGCAGTCGGCGTTTTGTTTATTTGCCAGTGCAGTCCTCTCGGCAAGCGGTACGTCCCGTTCATCGGAATGGGCAAAGACAACCTCTGTGTTTTGATGCTTTACCAGCATCTCCTTTGCCAGTTCTGCCACCGCACGGTTGAATTCATATTCTCTCATTCCGTCGGGGCTCCGTTTGCCTGGGGTGCTATAACCATGTCCGGCATCCAATATGATCTTCATCTAATCGCTCCTTTCATATAAAAAATACTTTCATATTTATAATATGGACAAACCTTCCAAATGGACATGGTAAAATGAAAATAGGAGAAAACCCTAAGGGGCTTTCTCCTATTTTGCAGCACGCTGCATCGAATGAACGAATTTGTAGCGGTCTGCGCGGTATGCTGATTTTACAAGCTCAAAAGGTGTGCCATCCTCTAAAATGGAAGTTCGGGCAATTAGGAGTACAGGAGATCCAGGATCTACCTGCAGGTGGTTTACCTCCGTTTCCTTAGCGATTGAGGCTTCAATCTGCTGGGTCGCTTCTCTTATGGTTAGAGACAGTTTTTCTTCAATATACTGATAAAGTGACTTATTGATAATTTCTTCCGTAAGCCCTTTAACGAGATTAGCAGGCAAGTAGGTGGTTTCCAGCGCCATTGGCAGATTATCTGCCATCCGCACCCGTTTAATTTCATATACGGGTGTGTTTTCTTTTATATCAAGCTTTCTAGCCAGCTGAGGCTCGGCCGGGATGATTTCAAATGAGATAAGGCGGCTGCTCGGGACCATGCCGCGCTCTTTCATATCTTCAGTAAAGCTGGTGAGTCCCTGAAGCTTTTGCTCCACCTTCTGCTTGTTGACAAAAGTTCCGCGGCCTTTTTGCCTGTAAAGATAGCCATCATTAACAAGATTATTTAAAGCCTGTCTGACTGTCATCCGGCTAATCTGATATTGCTCCGAATACTCGCGTTCAGAAGGAATGGCTTCGTCAGGCTTTAAGCTGCCGTTTTCTATTAATTGTTTAATATACTCTTCTAATTGGTGATATATCGGGATGGGTGATTGCTTATCGATCATGGAAATTCTCCTATCACTATTAGTACAGATCATCAATCCTGACTGACGAGTCTGAGTGCTTCTTCATCGGCGAAGATGGTCACATTTGTATGAAGCTTCAAAGCGGATGCAGGGAACTGTTCATCAGGCTCTCCATACACCAATTGTCTGATAGCTTCTGCCTTGGCTGAACCTGAAGCGAGCAGGATGATTTCCCGGCTATCAAGAATCGAAGCGATTCCCATTGTAATGGCTTTAGCCGGAACCTCTTCTATAGAATTGAAAAATCTTGCGTTAGCCTTACGCGTACTTTCCGTAAGGTCCACGACATGAGTACGGCTGTTAAAGGCGGTTCCCGGTTCATTGAATCCGATATGCCCGTTTTGTCCGATTCCCAGCAGCTGCAGATCAATATCCACCAGGTCCTTGATCAGCTGCTCATACCGTTTACATTCCCTGGAGATATCCTTTGCGGCTCCATTGGGAAGATGTGTGTTTTCCATCTTTATATCCAGATGGCTAAATAGTTCGCTATTCATGAAATGCCTGTAGCTATTTGGATCAGAAGGGGGCAGGCTGATATATTCGTCCAAATTAATGGTCGTGACTTTTTCATAAGAAGTGCCATTTTCCTGGTGATCCTTAATCAGCTCGGCATAGACGCCTTTTGGTGTACTGCCGGTTGCTAGCCCTAATGTCATATCAGGCTGCCGGCGAACTTTATCAATCATCAGCCTGGCAGCTTTGCGGCTCATATCGTGATAATCGGCAGCTCGAATGATGTTCAATTCCCATTCACCTCACGTTCAAAGGCTTTGACGCCTCTGCAGAAGGTCATGGCAACCTCAAGGTTCTGATCGAGTACAACCAGGTCTGCATCCTTGCCTTCTGAAATGCTCCCTTTCCGGTCGAAAATATTGAGCTGTTTGGCTGGATTGATGCTCGCAAGCCGGACAGCTTCAGACAGCTGGATATCTGTAAAGTCCATCATATTTTTAATGGAGTCTTTCATTTTCAAAATACTTCCAGCTAATGTGCCATCAGCAAGCAGGGCCTGGCCATTTTCAACCTTTACATCCTGTCCGCCAAGGTCATAATGGCCATTTTTCAGGCATTTGGCTCTCATGGAATCTGTTATCAGAATCATTCCATCTGCGCCTTTTGCGTTCAGTGCAAGCTTAATCATCTCCGGACGGACATGAATTCCGTCAGCAATCATTTCAACAATCAATTCTTTAAATAAAAGCGAAGCACCGGCAACACCAGGTTCACGGTGATGCATGCCTCTCATTCCGTTAAAAAGATGGGTCACCTGTTTAGCTCCCGACTGAACCGCTTTCTCCATTTCGGTAAAAACGGCATCACTATGGCCAATTGAAGGAACAACCCCATTTTCACTTAAATAGCGTATAAATTCATAGCCATTTGCTTTTTCAGGTGCAAGTGTGATCAGCTTGATGGTTCCGTCCGCTGCTTCCTGCCAGCGCTTAAAGAGTTCAATATCAGGCTCGAGGATATGATCCTTCGGCTGGGCTCCGCCTCTTGCTTCGTTAATAAAGGGGCCCTCCAGGTGGATTCCGATAACTTCAGCCTTGCCGGGAGTACTTTGTTCTTTTTGGAAGCGAGCCGCATTGATCAGTGCAGCTTCTATTTTTTCTTTTTCCTGTGTGATGGTTGTTGCCAGGAAGCTTGTAGTTCCTTCTTCAGGCAAAACGCCGGCCATCGTGTTCAGTGCTTCAAATGTTGCATCCATTGTATCGGCACCGCCAGCACCATGTATATGGACATCAATAAATCCCGGGCAGATTGTATGCTCAGGTGAAAGTTCTATCGTTTCTGTATCCTGGCCAATGAAAGGAAGCTCCTCTAAAGGTCCAGTCTGCAGGATCTGCTCATTTTCTATTAAAATAAACCCTTTATCAATCGTGCTGTTTTCCAGAAGGATTCTGGCGTTTTTCAGTAAAAGACGGCTCATTTTCAAATCATCTCCGTTTGAATGATACCTTTATTATAAAAGGTTTGAGTTTAGATGTCTATACCAGTTGAGTGGATTTAACTCTCTGATGCTATTTGGTCTATACAACTAAAAAAGGATAGAAGGCGATTGAACGCGTTCTATCCTATTTATTTGAGTTTTAGAAGAAATACATACCAAAAATGATTATTTTGTATCTGCAGCAGCTTCCCTCAGGTAGCCATTATGCTTTTTCAGAAGCTCGGCTGCTGCTTCACCTTTTAGTCCTGTTAATATCTGAAGAATGGCAGCTTTTGTATGATAGTTTTGTTCTTTAAGTGCGGTCCGGGCTTCTTCATCAGATGCACCTGTAGCCATTTTGACGATGCTTTCTGCGCGTTTAAACAGCTTCTCGTTTGTCATTTGCACATCAACCATTAAATTGCCGTACACTTTACCGAGCTTAATCATGGATGCTGTTGTTAACATATTCAGGACGAGCTTTTGTGCAGTGCCTGCTTTCATTCTTGTGGAGCCGGTAACCACTTCAGGACCAGTGATGGGTGCTATCGTATATTTAGCGACTTTTCCCATTTCAGGGTCTTTGGTGCAGGCGACAGCAACCGTAACTGCACCGACTTCATTCCCGTATTGAAGAGCTCCGATCGTGTACGGCGTACGGCCGCTCGCCGCAATGCCTACAAGCACATCCTTGTCCGATATTTGAATATCTGCAACATCCTGGCGCCCCTGCTCACTGTTATCCTCAGCGCCTTCAACCGCCTCAGTCATGGCTTCCTTGCCCCCGGCAATAATCCCGACAACCATCTCAGGATCTGTTCCGTATGTTGGCGGGCATTCTGAAGCATCGATAATGCCAAGGCGTCCTGAGGTGCCGGCTCCCACGTAAATTAGGCGGCCTCCTTTTTTAAAGCTCTCCGTAATTTCATCCACCACTTTTACAATGTGGGGGATTTCTCTCGCGATGGCATTAGGAACTATTGTATCCTCCTGATTAATGATTGTAATAATTTCTTCTGTTGACATTAAATCAATTTCCATTGTTTTTGGGTTCCGCTGCTCAGTATTAAGCTTTGTAATATTCATTATTTATCCCTCACTATTAATTGAAATTTAGTTCCTGCCTTAATGTGATCAAGCAGGGGCATATCTTCTTCTATTACTCTGGCGATTACATTCACGCGTTCATCCCGGGGGAGATCTGCTAAAGTAATCTGCAGCTCTCCTGCATAGCGGCCGTATAAAATATTATCAATTGTGACACTGCCTTTTTTACGTTCCAGCTGATTTATTGGTTCCCATTTAGCTGTTCCTTGCCCGGCATAGGACCTGGATTCAACTGACCTTACAACATCCCGGGCAGGATCCATCCGATTAGTATGAAGGTTACTAAAAAGAGTTTCATTGATTTGTCCTCCGGTCAGCTCGATTCGGAGAGGCACAGCACCTTGGGCTATTTTCGCCAGCTGAGAAAGTGTTCCGTCTTTTACAGAATGGTCACCAATCAATACCTTATCTGTATAGCAGCTGTTCATCAGTTCAGCCGCCGCCGCAGCAGGTGAGAAGCCCCGGTGTTTTTCAAGAGTAGGCAGACCGGCAAAAATGGGTCCGCGAAGTTCCCCGTCTCCAGGCACAAATGCCATGGTAGTTATTCCGATGCTTTTTAGGAACTTATTTCGCTCTATTAGAAAGTCTTTATCCAATCCCGTTTCAGGCCGCGGGTAAAAGTTATGCCAGGCTTCTATATTATTGGTTTTTAATCCCAGTTCCATCCACTCATGCAATTCTTCAGCAGAGATTGTACTGGCATTGATTCCGAGTTTCATTTTTTTTGAAAGTTCAACAATCTGTTCAGAAGTGAAGCCGTAATCAGCCCGGATTCCGGTCAGGCCCCATTCGAGAAGTGTATCAATTGAATCCCATCCCAATCCTAAATGGCCCAATGATTGAGGGGAAACATCAGCGAGGAGTTCCATATGATGCTGTTTTGCCAGGTTCCCAAGATTCTGAAGCAAATGTTTATAAGTGCTGTGGTCATCTTCTGGAATGTGGAGGGATGTGAAAATGGATGTGAGGCCATGAGAAGCCGCCCTTTCTATCCATTCCGCATTTTGAAGCTGGCGTTCTTCTGATAAGTAAACTGAAATTCCAAGCATTCTAATCACCTCGTTTAATCTGAATATTATAAAAATACAGGTTCATAAGTAAAGAAGGAGGAATTCTCCTCCTTCTCCTTGTATTTTATATGTTTTTAGCCATTTCCTCTTTGAATCCGAACAGCCATGTGAACAGGAAGCCGAAAGCATAGGCAATTAATAGACCAATCAGATACAGTATAATTTGATTGGTATGAACGAGGAAGGCAAGCGGTATGCCGGAAACCCCGATGGCTACTGTAGCAATTTTAAAGAGCGCCTGGAAAGCACCGCCGACAGCAGCTCCAAGACATGCTGTCAGGAACGGGCGCCCCAGCGGCAGGGTTACACCGAAAATAAGCGGTTCGCCAATACCGAGTATTCCTACCGGAAGTCCGCCTTTGATAACTTTTTTCAGGCGGGCATTTTTTGTTTTGAAGTAGATGGCGAAAGCTGCCCCTACCTGGCCGGCACCGCCCATTGCAAGAATCGGCAGCAGCGGGTCATCGCCGATTGAGTTAATCAATTCCATGTGAACTGGTGTTAAACCTTGATGCAAACCAGTTACAACTAAAGGAAGGAATGTTCCGGCAAGTACTAATCCGGCAAGGATGCCGCCGACATCAAGTATGCCAAGCAGGCCTTTAGTAATAATATCTGATAGGAATCCGCCAACAGGCTGCAGGATGAAGAATGTTGCAAAACCTGTAAGTAATAACGCCAGTGTCGGTGTTACGATTATATCAATCGAAGAAGGAATGACTCTGCGGATCCTTTTTTCCAAAAAGGCCACCAATGCAGCAGCGAGCATAACTCCAATAAGTCCACCGCGGCCAGGAACCAATGCTTCACCAAAAAGAGTGATATTGGCAAGGCCAGGGTTGATTAATAGAATACCGGCTGCACCGCCAAGAGCAGGAGATCCTCCAAACTCCTTCGCCGTGTTAATACCAACAAATACGCCAAGGTAACCGAATAAACCCCAGCCAATCAGATCAAGCATTTGAACAAGCGTAGATTCAGGATCTCCGCCTGATTTGATGATGACATTATTGATCCCGGCAATCAAACCGGAAGCAACGATAGCCGGAATCAGCGGAATGAAAATACTTGCTATTTTTCGTAAAAATAGCTTGAATGGCGTAGCGTTTTTCTCATTGATTCCGGCTTTCGTCCGTGCTGCCAGTCCTTCTAATGAAGTATCAATCTCTTCTTCATCGTCAACGGAAGAAACCCTTTTGCCTGTCATTTTGGAAACTTCGTCAGCAACCTTGGTGACGATTCCGGGCCCAAGAATGATTTGGAGTGTTTCTGCTTCCACAACACCCATGACGCCGTCAATATCTTTGATGCCATTCAGGTTGACTTTGCTTTCATCGACCGGCTTCACTCGAAGACGGGTCATGCAGGATGCCAGTTCCGCGATATTGCCGGTGCCGCCCAACTGCTCCGTAATCTCTTTCGCCAAGCGTTCTTCTTTACGCATGAGCTTTTCCCCCTCTTTTTTAAAATAAATAAATGTAATAAGAGCTAAAAAATAAAATGAATTCGCTTACACACCCATATTACCAAGCTTAAGTATAGTTGTCTATACCATTTATATATTTTCGTACGGGCATGTCATCATATTTATACGCAGAACAATCTTGAAAATTGTCCTTTATAGACGGGAATAAGCATATATGCCTAGTGTTAATTTTGATAAAAACGATTTCAGAAATTTGGTTCTGGGTTAAAAAGTGCTAAAATAGAGTGAAACTTCCGCCAGCCTGTTTTTTTGCTGACGTTAGCCTGCGTCCTGCAGGAGCGGGTCACTCAGGCGCTGTGACAGGATGCCGCTGTTTAGCTTGAGTTCACTCCGAAATTAAAAGGATTAAATAGTTACATATAAAGAAATCATCTGAACCGCAGCATTAAGGGAGGAACCTAATTTGGTAAAAGTGCGCACGAAAGATATTATAGAAAAATTTGGGCTCGAATTGATTGCCGGTGAGGAAGGCATCAACAGGCCGATTACAACGAGTGACATTTCACGTCCAGGCCTTGAGATGGCAGGGTATTTTGATTATTATCCAGCTGAACGCGTTCAGCTGATTGGAAAAACGGAACTGTCTTTCGTTGAAACATTAACGAATTCTGAACGGGAGATTCGTCTTGAACGGCTCTGTACAGATATTACGCCCGGCATAATCGTGACGAGAGGGCTTGATATACCTGAGCAGCTGATTGAAGCAGCTGAAAGAGAATCGGTTCCGCTGCTTCGCTCCAAGCAAAAAACGACCCGTTTTTCCAGCTTGCTGACAAACTTTCTGGAGAGCAAGCTTGCTCCAACTACAGCCGTACATGGCGTCCTTGTTGATATTTATGGGGTAGGAGTACTGATAACAGGTAAAAGCGGTGTAGGTAAAAGCGAGACAGCACTCGAATTAGTAAAACGCGGACATCGCCTTGTTGCGGATGACTGTGTGGAGATCAGGCAGGAAGATGAAGACTATCTGGTAGGAAATTCACCGGAATTGATCGAACATCTGCTTGAGATCCGCGGCCTTGGCATTATAAATGTTATGACCTTGTTCGGTGCTGGAGCTGTCCGAAGCTATAAAAAAATCTCTGTGGTTATGAATCTTGAGCTTTGGGATCCGAAAAAGCAGTACGATCGTCTCGGTCTGGATGAAGAAAAAATGAAAATTATCGATACCGAGGTTACAAAGCTGACCATTCCGGTAAGACCCGGACGAAATCTCGCTGTCATCATTGAGGTAGCTGCAATGAATTTCCGCTTAAAGAGAATGGGAATGAATGCAGCGGAACAATTCACGAACCGCCTCTCAGATGTAATTGAGGATGGAGACCATGATGATCGTTAATCTGTGAATACAGGTCATTCGTTTTCAATCAAACGTTTGATTGAAAACTGTTAAACTTAATAAAAAAGTATAGATAAAGGGCGCTTTGCGCTTTTCGAAAGGAGAAGTGATCATGGAAAGCAATATTCAGCCGTTAGATCCGATTGCCATATCCCTTGGTCCGATTCAGGTCCATTGGTATGGTTTGATTATCGGGGCAGGTATTGCCCTTGCTCTCATTATCGCAATGAGAGAGGGGGAAAGAAGGGGACTCCCTAAAGATATCTTTGCCGATTTAATGCTGTGGGCCATTCCTATTGCGATTATTTCCGCAAGGATCTATTATGTTATTTTTCAATGGGATTTCTACTCGCAGAATCCGGGTGAAATCATCAAAATATGGAATGGCGGAATTGCCATTCATGGGGCCTTAATAGGTTCTGTCATCACCGCATATGTTTTTTCAAAGAAGAGGAAGATATCTTTCTGGAAGCTGGCTGACATAGCTGCACCAAGCATCATCTTGGGGCAGGCAATCGGGCGCTGGGGGAATTTTGTGAACCAGGAGGCTCATGGCAGGGAAGTCAGCCGGGCATTCCTTGAAAATATGCAATTGCCTGATTTTATCATTAATCAGATGTATATTAACGGAGCCTATTACCATCCGACGTTTTTATATGAATCCATTTGGAATATCATTGGGTTTATCATTCTTATCTTATTAAGAAAAGCAAACTTAAGACGCGGGGAGCTTTTCCTTTCTTATGTTATCTGGTATTCGGTCGGGCGTTTCTTCGTTGAAGGCCTGCGTACTGACAGCCTGATGCTTACTGAGAGTTTAAGAATTGCTCAGACGATATCTATCGTTCTAATAATTGTGGCGCTAGTTCTGATTTTTTATAGAAGAGCAGAGGGTCTTGCCAAAGCTCGTTATTTGGATAAAGCCGAGGGGAAATAAAGATTAGAGGAGAGTAGAAACATGCTGGTTGAATCATCCAAACGGGGGCTGATGGCCGGCTTAAAGACAACATGGACACTCGGGAAAGTGATATTCCCGGTCACGCTGATTGTTGCACTGCTGCAGCATACGCCAGTGCTTCCATGGGTTATCAAGCTGATCACGCCCCTTATGAATCTGATTGGGCTGTCAGGAGATGCATCCATACCGCTTGTATTGGGGAACTTCTTAAATCTATATGCGGGGATTGGAGCCATTTTAACGCTTGATCTGACAGTTAAAGAAGTATTTATTATTGCCGTCATGCTGTCGTTTTCACATAATATGCTGATCGAAACGGGAGTGGCGCTGAAGGTCGGTGTGAAGCTCTGGGTCGTTCTTGCAGTACGCATCGGATTGGCACTGCTAAGCGCCATTGTCATCAATCTGGTTTGGCAGGGTGGAACCGAAACGGCTAAGTACGGGTTTATTCCGGCAAAAGAAGAGCAGGCAACGGGGGCATTGCCAATCCTGCTGGATGCACTTCAGACTGCTTTGCTAGGCATTATCCAGCTGGCCCTCATCGTCATTCCGCTGATGATTATTATTCAGATTTTAAAAGATAAGCAATGGCTTGCTGTCTTTTCAAGATGGATGGCGCCTGTGACCAGGGCGCTTGGAATGAAAGAAAATACGTCAACAACTCTTGCGGCGGGCTTGCTGATTGGCCTTGCCTATGGGGCGGGCGTCATGATCCAGGCTGTAGAGGAAGATGGCGTCAGCAAAAAAGATGTCACGATCGCCTTTATTTTCCTTGTTGCCTGCCACGCAGTTGTTGAAGATACACTGATTTTCGTGCCGCTTGGCATTCCGGTACTGCCGCTTCTCCTGATCCGCCTGTTTGTGGCGATCATCCTGACATTGGTGGTGGCAATGATCTGGAACCGTGCCGATCTGGCAAAAAGAAAGGAAGCAACATATGAGCATTAACACATTATTATTTGATTTAGATGGAACACTGATTGACACAAACGAATTGATTATTTCTTCATTTTTGCATACTCTTGGAAAATATTATCCTGACCGCTATCAGCGGGAGGATGTACTTCCGTTCATGGGGCCAACCCTTCATGAAACATTTGAGTCCATCAACCCTGATAAAGTGGAGGAGATGATCTCAGTTTACCGGGAGTACAATATTAAAAACCACGACGTGCTTGTGAAGGAATTTGACGGCGTGTTTGAAACGATTCGGACTTTAAAAGAATCGGGATATAAACTTGGCATTGTGACGACGAAAGTTTCCAATGTAGTTGAAAAGGGCTTAAAGCTGACAAATCTTGACCAGTTTTTCGATGTGGTTGTTACACTGGATCATGTCGAAAAACCAAAGCCGGATCCGGAGCCAATCCTGAAGGCGCTGAGCCTGCTGGATGCGAAGCCGGAGGAAGCCATTATGGTCGGCGATAATTCACACGATATAGACGGCGGGAAAAATGCCGGCACGAAAACGGCAGGTGTTGCCTGGACAGCGAAAGGCCGTGATTTTCTTGCGCGCTTTGAACCGGATTATATGCTCGACAATATGGCTGACCTGCTCGATATTCTTGAGGCAGAAAACCAATGAGAAAAACGGAGCGTTTTCCGGTAGAGGGAGGCAATTCACTCTGGCATGTGTATAAAACGGTTCCGTTCCTGAAGGTTGTCAAAAACTTTATTGTGATCCAGCTTGCGCGCTATACGCCTTTTCTGGGCATGAAAAATTGGCTCTATCGGAATTTCCTGAGGATGAAGGTGGGGGATCAGACATCATTCGCACTTATGGTTATGCTGGATGTTATGTTCCCGGAAAAAATATGTGTCGGCCGGAACACGGTCATTGGCTACAACACGACAATCCTTGCTCATGAATATTTGATTAAGGAATACCGCCTTGGCCGGGTTGAGATTGGCAGTGAAGTCATGATAGGAGCCAATTCAACCATTCTTCCCGGCGTTACAATTGGCGATGGTGCGATTGTTTCTGCCGGGACCCTAGTTCATAAAGATGTTCCGGCTGGTGCCTTCGTTGGCGGTAACCCGATGCGTGTCATTTATACAAAGGAAGAGCTTGCCGATCGCTGGGCAGACGATCCGATATATGGTGCAGATAAAAACATGACTCCGTTTGCTTAGGCTGGCGGAGTTTTTTTAATAATTGTATGTGTTGCTGGATAAATTCTAATAGATGGCAGATATATATCGAAATACGCTGGATAAAAATCATATCTTGTTAGAAAAATGAAGTAGGATGCAGGATAAAATAAACAAGCTGCCAGATATTCCAGATGAAAGTCTTTAAAGTAAATAACCTTTCCAAAAAAGAACAAACTATTAAAGCTCCTTTTAAAAAAGGGAGCCTTTTTAATTTTTCTGTCTCTTTTGGTTGACGGAGTGGGGAATGCGCGTTAAACTACATATAACTTCAATTTGCTACCATATTAGCGAACTAAAGGATTCGGAATTTTTAAGTCATAGAGGTGAATACGTATGAGCCGATTATTTATGTTTGAAAAGCCGTTAGGCATGAGAGATACATTACCTGATCTATACGAAAGAAAAGCTGCAGTCCGTTCATCCATCCAGGAGGAAATGAAACGCTGGGGCTATCAGTTTATCGAAACGCCTGCCCTTGAATATTACGAAACAGTAGGAGCGGCTTCAGCGATATTGGATCAGCAGCTGTTCAAGCTGCTTGATCAGCAGGGCCATACCCTTGTGCTTCGGCCGGATATGACCGCACCCATTGCAAGGGTGGCAGCATCCCGACTTTTAAAAGACGAGCTGCCAATCAGGCTTGCTTATTCCGCCAATGTATACCGCGCTCAGCAGCGGGAGGGCGGCAGGCCCGCAGAGTTTGAGCAAATCGGTGTAGAGTGCATTGGCGACCATACGATTAGTGCGGACGGCGAAGGAATGGCGCTTATGATCTCTGCTCTAAAAGAAGCAGGGCTTCAGTACTTTCAGCTATCAGCCGGCCACATCGGCTTTGTCCGTGACTTCTTCCAGCAGATTTTAGGGACGGAAGAAAGAGTGGAAAACCTGACAAGGTTTTTATATGAGAAAAATTATGTAGGATACAGGGAACATGTAAAGAGTCTGGCTCTTTCGTCCATAGATAAACAAAGGCTTCTCGATTTCCTTAAATTAAGGGGCGGGGAGGAAGTCATTGAGATTGCCTATGGCCTTCTGGAAAACGGAACAGGCAAGAAGGCATTAGCCGAGCTTGAACAGCTTTGGGGCATTATGCAGGACTACGGCCAGGAAGGCACCGTTAAATTTGATTTAACGCTCGTCAGTCATATGAGCTACTATACGGGGATTCTTTTTGAAGTATATGCAGGAAATGTTGGTTTCCCGATTGGAAATGGCGGCCGCTATGATCTGCTGCTTCAAAAGTTCGGAAAAGATACGGGAGCAACCGGCTTTGCCATCAGATTGGACCGCCTGCTTGAAGCACTGGAAGACACCAAGGCGGCTGAACCTGTTTACTGCATTTTATACAGTCCGGAACGCCGCAAAGAGGCTTTCGATGTTGCGAAGGAAGAACGTTCAGCCGGAAAGAAAGTGGTCCTGCAGGATATTAGCGGTGTTAAGGACATTGATGCCTGCACCAGCCAGTACGAGGATATTACCTTTTTAGTCGGAAAAGCTGGAAAGGAGAGCATAAAATGAGTGATGTTTTAACGATTGCGATGCCTAAGGGGCGCATTTTTGAAGAAGCAGCCGAATTGCTTCGCCGAGCAGGCTTTCAATTGCCGCCGGAATTCGATGATTCACGAAAATTGATTATCGATGTGCCGGAGGAGAATTTCCGCTTTATCCTTGCAAAGCCGATGGATGTACCCACCTATGTGGAGCATGGTGTGGCAGATCTTGGGATTGCCGGAAAGGACGTAATGCTAGAAGAAGAGCGGGATGTCTACGAGCTGCTTGATTTAAAAATCAGTGCCTGCTATCTGGCTGTTGCCGGACTGCCAAATACCAGGCTAAATGATGTGGCTCCTAAAATTGCTACAAAGTATCCACAGATTGCGGCAGCGTATTT
Organism: Bacillus sp. ZZV12-4809; assembly: GCF_009849585.1. Classification (GTDB taxonomy): domain Bacteria; phylum Bacillota; class Bacilli; order Bacillales; family Cytobacillaceae; genus Cytobacillus. Next base: position 53,454 of record NZ_VCRN01000007.1, on the reverse strand, counting down.
CCGTGAGCAGGGGGAGCAGGTGGAAATCATTAAACTGAACGGCTCTATAGAGCTGGCGCCGATGATCGGGCTGGCCGACCGGATTGTGGATATCGTATCAACCGGCCGGACACTGAAGGAGAACGGTCTCGTTGAATACGAAACCATTGTCGGAATCACATCAAGATTGATCGTCAATCCTGTCAGCTACCGTATAAAGGATGAACGCATCAGCGAGCTCGTTGGCAGGCTGACAGAAGTTATTTCAGGAGAAGAAATAAGCTTTTAAAAGGATGTAGAACCCTATGAAAATATTGAAAATTAATGACCAGGTTTCAATTAAACGGTCTGTTGATAATGGAACAGAAGAACAGCGGGCGATTGTAAAAGATATCATTGAGACTGTCCGCCAAAATGGAGATCAGGCATTAAAAGAGTATACAGAAACATTTGATGGTATCTCCCTAGAGGATTTAGCGGTGACACAGGCTGAGATTGAGGAAGCCTGCAGTCAGGTGGATGAAGAAATCCTAGAAATTATTAGAGAGGCAGCAGATAATATCAGGTCATTCCATGAAAAGCAGCTGCGCCCATCCTGGATGACAACCGAGGAAAATGGCACAGTATTAGGGCAGAAGATTACATCGCTTGATTCGGTTGGGCTGTATGTGCCGGGCGGAACGGCGGCATATCCGTCATCCGTACTGATGAATGTGATCCCGGCAAAGGTGGCGGGCGTCAAACGGATTGTCCTTACCTCTCCTCCTGATAAAAAGACCGGCAAACTGCCGCCTGCTGTTCTGGCAGCAGCACATATCGCAGGTGCGGGAGAAATTTATAAAGTTGGCGGAGCCCAGGCAATTGCCGCATTGGCATATGGAACAGAATCAATCCGGCCTGTCGACAAAATCACAGGTCCGGGGAACATCTATGTCGCCCTCGCAAAGCGCGAAGTATTTGGGGATGTGGATATCGATATGATCGCAGGTCCGAGTGAAATTGCTATATTGGCAGATGAGACAGCGTATGCGGATGAAGTAGCGGCAGATCTTTTATCACAGGCAGAACACGACCCGATGGCAAGTGCAGTTCTTGTGACACCCTCATCCGCTCTGGCAGAAAAGGTTTCAGCCGAAGTTGAACGCCAGCTTGACAGGCTGCCCCGTCAGGAAATTGCTTTACAGTCCATCAGGGATTACGGAGCTATTTATGTGACGGAAAGCATGGATGAAGCAGTTGAGACGGTTAACCATCTCGCTCCGGAACATCTTGAGATTTTAACAAAGAATCCGATGGAGCTTCTCGGACGGATACGTCACGCCGGAGCGGTCTTCCTTGGAAGATTCAGTCCTGAACCGGTAGGTGATTATTTTGCCGGCCCCAACCACGTTCTGCCGACAAACGGGACAGCCCGTTTCTCAAGCCCTCTTAATGTGGAGGATTTTCAAAAGAAATCAAGTATTCTTTTATATAGCGAAAAAGCATTAAGGGATACCGGCGATAAAATTGCGGCATTCGCACGTCTGGAAGGCCTTGAAGCACATGCCAGATCCATTGAAACAAGACTAAGAAAATAAGCTGGAGGAATAATCATGGCTAGAACGGCAGAAATTTCACGTAAAACAAATGAAACGAATATCACTCTTTCCTTGAATATAGACGGAGAAGGCAAAAGCGATCTGGAAACTGGCGTGCCATTTATGACGCATATGCTGGACCTGTTTGCCAAGCATGGACAATTCGACCTGAACATCGCCGCAAACGGCGATACGGACGTGGATGATCACCATACAACAGAGGACATTGGCATTTGCCTGGGCCAGGTACTAAAGGATGCTTTAGGCGATAAAAAAGGCATTAAGCGCTATGGAAATGCGTTCGTTCCGATGGACGAAGCACTGGCTCAAGTGGTAGTCGATCTCAGCAACCGCCCTCACCTTGAGATGCGTGCCGAATTCCCAAGCCAGAAAGTCGGTACATTTGATACTGAGCTGGTTCATGAATTTCTTTGGAAACTCGCGCTTGAAGCGAGAATGAACCTGCATGTCATCGTTCACTATGGACAGAATACTCACCACATCATTGAGGCGATTTTCAAAGCACTCGCTCGTGCGCTCGATGAGGCAACAACGATTGACCCAAGAATTAAGGGAGTTCCATCAACGAAAGGGATGTTGTAAATGATCGGCATCATCGATTACGGAATGGGGAATTTGTTCAGTGTCAGTAAAGCGCTGGAACGTTTGGAGGTCCCTTATTTCCTCTCTGAGAATAAGCTTGAGCTCCTGGAAGCAGACGCTTTAATATTACCGGGTGTCGGCTCTTTCAAGGATGCCATGAATATCTTAAATTCTACTGGCCTGGCAGATCTGGTAAAAGAGTTCGCTGATACAGGCAAGCCGCTGCTTGGCATTTGCCTTGGCATGCAGCTTTTATTTGAAAGCAGTGAAGAAAATGGGCTGACAGAAGGATTGCAGCTTCTGCCTGGCCATGTGAGGCGTTTTCCAGGTGCAACAGCCGAAGGTGAAACGTATAAGGTTCCGCATATGGGCTGGAACCGTCTTGAATTCCTGCAGGGATCGCCGATTTTAAAAGGCCTTGCTGAAGATTATGTCTATTTCGTCCATTCTTATTTTGTAGATACAGATGAAAAAGAAGTTGTAATCAGCCAGAGCAGCTATGATGTGGAAGTGCCGGCGGTTGTCGGAAGGGGCAATGTGTTTGGCATGCAATTCCACCCTGAAAAAAGCAGTTCGCTCGGCATGGCGCTTTTACGCAATTTTACCGAGGTGGTTGAAGAAAGGATGTCTGTGAAATGAGCTTTACGATTTATCCGGCAATCGATATGAGAGGCGGCAAATGCGTCCGGCTGCTGCAGGGGGATTATGATAAGGAAACTGTGTATGGCGATTCTCCGTTTGATATGGCCAAACAGTTTGCCGATGAAGGAGCAGACTGGATTCATATGGTCGATCTTGACGGAGCGAAGGACGGAAGACGCGTGAACGATCAGTTTGTCATACAGGCTGCCCGCGAGCTTGGCGCCTCCATCCAGATCGGCGGGGGAATCCGTACGGAGGAAGACATCCTTCATTACCTCGATAATGGCGTAACACGAGTAATCATTGGAAGCATTGCCGTCTCCAAGCCGGAGTTTGCAGTTGAGATGATCCGCAAATACGGCAAAGCCATTGCGGTTGGACTCGATGCAAAAAATGGCTATGTGGCCACACACGGATGGCTGGAAACATCTGAAGTGAAGGCGGTTGACTTAGGGAGGAAATTTGCCGACGCAGGTGCAGAGACGTTTATTTTTACGGATATTGCAACAGACGGCATGCTATCCGGGCCCAACGTGGAAGCCGTTCGGCTGCTTGCCCGTGAAACCGGGAAAAGTGTCATTGCTTCCGGTGGTGTCAGTGGGCTGGCTGATTTGGCGGCACTTCAGAAATATGCTTCTGAAGGTGTTGCAGGGGCGATTGTCGGAAAGGCCATTTATGAAGGGCGATTTACTGTAGCGGAAGCCTTAAAAGAGGTGAAGGAATCATGCTGACGAAACGCATTATTCCCTGTTTAGATGTAAAAGACGGGCGTGTGGTAAAAGGGGTGCAATTTGTGCAGCTGCGTGATGCCGGAGACCCGGTTGAGCTTGCCCGATTTTATGACGGGCAGGGTGCTGACGAGCTGGTCTTCCTCGATATTTCTGCTTCTCATGAAGGCAGGAAAACAATGGTTGAAGTCGTTAAGGCTGTTGCGTCTGAGCTGGCCATTCCTTTTACAGTAGGCGGGGGCATTAACGCGCTGGAAGATATGAAACGAATTTTGCGGGCAGGGGCTGATAAAGTTTCTTTAAATACAGCTGCCGTAAACAATCCTGATTTAATAACTGAAGGGGCAAATTTCTTTGGCTCCCAGTGCATCGTTGTGGCAATTGACGCTAAATACGATGAAGAGCTTGGTTCCTGGCGAGTGTACACACATGGCGGACGGAAACCGACCGATTTGGAGGTAATCGCCTGGGCACGTGAAGCGGCTGAGCGCGGGGCAGGAGAAATCCTCCTGACAAGCATGGACTCTGACGGTGAGAAAAAAGGCTTCGATGTTAAGCTGACAAAAGCAGTCAGCGAGGCGGTTTCCATTCCGGTTATCGCATCAGGCGGTGCCGGTAAAGCTGATCACTTTGCAGAAGCGTTTATTGACGGAAAAGCAGACGCAGCATTGGCAGCATCCATTTTTCACTATAAAGAAACATCGGTTGCTGAAGTGAAATCTTACATTAAGGAAAAAGGGGTGGTAGTCCGATGAATATCGATGCTGTAAAGTTTGACGAACAGGGACTGATCCCTGCTATTGTGCAAGATGCACAGACAAAAGAAGTATTAACGTTAGCCTATATGAATCAGGAGTCCCTTTTAAAATCCGTGGAAACAGGCGAAACCTGGTTTTTCAGCCGTTCCCGCAATGAGCTCTGGCACAAAGGGGCAACAAGCGGAAACACGCAGAAAATTTCAGAAATGAAGCTGGACTGTGACCAGGATGCTATCGTGGTATTGGTGGAACCGGCTGGACCAGCTTGCCACAAGGGTACAGTCAGCTGTTTTGAAGAAAGAGTATATGGTGAAAACACCGCCGGATTACCTGACTACGAAATCCTTTATACGCTTGAAAAAGTCATTGAAGAACGCGAAAAAACACGCCCAGAAGGAGCATACACGACGTATCTCTTTGAAAAAGGCGTGGATAAAATCCTGAAGAAGGTCGGAGAAGAATCCGCAGAAGTCATCATCGCTGCGAAAAACCGTGATAAAGACGAACTGAAATGGGAAGCGGCCGACCTGATTTATCATTTGATGGTGCTGCTGCGCGAGCAGGAACTGCCTTTCAGCGAAGTCCTGAAAGTACTTAATAAAAGGCATGATAAGAAAAATGAACCGGCCTCCGAATAGGGAGGGCGGTTTTTTTATAATGGTTTTAAATGTAAGATAAAATTCTTGAAGATGCTAGATAAAATAATAACCCTGCTAGATAAATACAAAAATTGCTAGATATAATTGAAAACATGCCAGATATGAAAATAAAATAAAAATATATGCAGGAAAATACTCTTCCTCAGAAGAATTGTTGTATAGCAAATTGAAGGAGTGATGCTTTTGATCATGAAACATCGAACAATACCATTAAAAATTCAGAAAAACGAAGTGCTTTTAAGAAGGCTTCCCAAAAGTCATAAGGCACGGCCTGGAATTGAAAAAGATCAGGCAAAAAGATGGGCGGGATACCGAGGTGAAGCAGCTTTAGACTTCCATTTAAGCAAGCTGCCAGTTAATGAATATATGATTTTTCATGGATTGCGCCTGACAAATGGACAATACTTCTTCCAAATCGATACACTCATCCTCTCTTCGAAGTTCGCCCTCATTTTAGAAGTTAAAAATATTTCTGGAAAACTATGCTTCGAATCACAATTTAATCAAATGATCCAGACAACGCATAACGGTGAACAAAAGGGCTATTCTAATCCAATTGAGCAAGCAAGCCAACAAGCTGGCGAATTAGAAAAATGGTTAATGAGAAGAGGCATTAATCTCCAGGTTGAATTCTGTGTAATGATTAGCAAGCCCTCTACAATCCTCCAAACGTCCTCGGAAAATAATCTAATCAGCCAAAAAGTCACACATGTTCAATATTTACTAAGCAAAATTAAAATGGCAATTAATAAAACTCCACTCACAAATAAGGAACTTAAAAGGATTTCTAACATACTTTTAAAGGAGCATGTACAAGAAAAGTTTGATATCTTAAACTTCTATAAAACATCAAAAGATGAAGTTATTAAAGGGGTTCTTTGCCCAGAATGCATTTCAGTATCCATGATTAGAAAAAATGGTGTTTGGATTTGTAAGATCTGCAAGTTAAAAAAGAAGGATGAACATCTTAATGTAGTAACTGATCTATTTTTATTAAATAATGATCAGCCTATTCCCAATAAGGAATTTCGGGATTTCCTTCAGCTAGAGTCCCCAGATATAGCCAGAAGAATATTGGATTCCCTCAGCCTCCCCCAAACCGGCACAAGCAAAGGCCGCCGCTATCACCCGCCTCCAGACTATCAGTTAATCTCCGAATTATACACCAGCACCGCTAAATCAACGCGACACCCCCTTTAAAACATAATCGCGATAGGATTTCCAATAAAAAACTCCGCCTGGAAATAGTATTGTCATTTCTTCCCTTCTCCCCGGGCTTGTTCGTGTGATATACTACTTTAGTTACTAACATTTATGGAGGATTTCATGAGTAAAGACTCTAAAGCTAGACACCAAAAGGGAAAGTTACTGTCATTTATCCCGAATGGTGAGTACTATTTTTCCAAAGGGATTAAGGCGTACCACCGCAGGGATTTTCATAAAGCGAAGAAATATTTAATGCGGGCTATGCAGCTTGAGCCGGGTGAACCGATGATTGTCTGCCAGCTTGCCATTGTTCACTCAGAAATGGGTGAGTATCAAGAGTCAAATCAGCTGCTCCATATGATATTGGAGGAGCTGGATGAGGATATGGCGGAATGTCATTACTTCCTTGCCAACAACTATGCTCATATGGGCCTCTTTAAAGATGCATATACGCATGCCAATACGTATCTGGATTTGGATCGGGACGGAGAGTTTACGGAAGATACAGAGGATCTGCTGGAGCTTCTCACGCTTGAAGCGGATGAATTGGATGAAGAGCTGTACGAGCAGGATGATTTGATTACGAAGCAGGAACATGCACGGGAATTGCTGGAGTCGGGCCATTTTCCAAAAGCGGTAGAGATTCTGAATGCTGTTATTGATGAGTATCCGGAATATTGGTCTGCATACAATAATTTGGCCCTGGCGTATTTTTACCTGGGAGAAGTGCAAAAGGCATCAGATATTTTAGAGAAGGTGCTGGAGGAAAACCCGGGCAATCTCCATGCACTTTGCAATAAGCTGGTCTTTGCTTTTTACGAGCGGGATTTCAGACAGGTGCGCCTCTTAAAAGAAGCTCTGAAAAAAATTAAGCCGCTTTCGGTTGAACATCAGTTCAAGCTGGGTGCGACTTTTGCTTTGACCGGCGAGTATGAGGCTTCCTTTGCATGGCTTCGCAAGCTTCAGAAAAAAGGCTTTGAAGGGGACGGACCATTTTATTACTGGCTATCCTATTCCGCTTATTTCACTGGACGTGAAGAACTGGCGAAATCAGCATGGAAGAAGGCAATTGAGATCAATCCGGAAAAAGAAGGCTTTGAGCCCTGGAACGATGAAAAAGTAACCGGCAGCGGCTTTGAAGACCATTATTCTTCTATATTGAAAAAGCTGGAAAGCGACTACATTGAAGAGCGGTTATTCGGCCTCTTCCTAACATCCGTATCCAGCAGAAGAGATGAAATCCTCACTTCTGAAGCTATTGTACGAAACAATAAGTTTTCAGCTATGGAGCAGGATTATCTTTCCTTCGTTCAAACAGAGCAGGAAGCGCCTGCTCAGGTTCAGGCTGCGCATGAAACAGCCCAGCTGTTTTATGAAAACTACCACCCGATCGGCACAGTGGAAGCCGGGCTATACTTAATGTGGTTTACTATTTTTGCAGAATTGATCAATAACCGGCAGAATATTAAAAATAAAAATGCTTGGGCGGCAGCCATAGAGTATGTCTGGCATAAGCTTCGGAACGAAAAGGTTTCCCAATCAAAAATTGCCGGAAGATACGGCATTTCCGCTTCGACGATGGGCAAATATGTTAAATCGGTGAACGACCGCCTTCAGTGAGCAGATATTTGGACGAAACACAGGCCAATTTTATAGGATAACAGTAAGAAGGTCATACTATAATATGCGTATTTATAGAGTGTTTTATTAATTATTGGATTTCTGATTACTGAAGGAGTGACTCGCTGTGACTGAAGAAAAAATTTATGATGTCATTATCGCTGGTGCAGGACCGGCAGGAATGACTGCTGCTGTATATACATCCCGTGCAAATTTATCTACTCTTATGATTGAACGCGGTGTTCCGGGCGGACAAATGGCCAATACAGAAGAAGTGGAGAACTATCCTGGATTTGACCATATCTTAGGGCCGGATTTATCCACAAAAATGTTTGATCATGCGAAGAAATTTGGCGCTGAATATGCGTATGGAGATATTAAAGAAATCATTGACGGCGAAGAATACAAAACGGTTGTTGCCGGATCAAAGCAATATAAAGCGCGCTCAGTCATTATTTCCACCGGTGCCGAGTACAAAAAGCTTGGCATTCCTGGAGAGAAAGAGCTTGGAGGACGCGGAGTATCTTATTGTGCGGTCTGTGATGGAGCATTCTTTAAGGGCAAAGAGCTTGTAGTTGTCGGCGGCGGTGACTCCGCTGTTGAGGAAGGCGTATATTTGACGCGTTTTGCCTCTAAAGTGACAATCGTTCATAGACGGGATCAGCTTCGTGCGCAAGCGATTCTGCAGCAGCGTGCATTCGACAATGAAAAAATCGACTTTATCTGGAACACGACAGTGAAGGAAGTCAATGATAAGGACGGAAAAGTAGGCAGTGTAACGCTTGTGTCTGCTGAAACCGGTGAAGAAAGAGAATTCAAGGCAGATGGTGTCTTCATCTATATCGGCATGGTTCCTCTTTCCAAGCCGTTTGAAAGTCTTGGCATCACAAACGGCAATGGTTATATTGAAACAAATGACCGAATGGAAACAAAGGTGGAAGGCGTTTTTGCAGCAGGAGATATCCGCGAAAAATCCCTTCGCCAAATTGTTACAGCTACAGGTGATGGAAGCATCGCTGCTCAAAGCGCCCAGCACTATGTGGAAGAATTGAAAGAAAGCCTGAAAGCGAAGAAATAATTTTTAGAAAAAATAACCGCTTGTAGAAAAGATTAACAAAAAGTCATGCGGTTTTAATTCTCCTGTAACCTTGATGAAATAAAATTCGGGTAATATAGGAATAGAAATTGACCCCCTTTTAAAGATATAATCCTTTTTAAGCACAGGCATATGCCTGTGCTCTTTTTTTTGAGGTGACGATATATTTTAAAGAATGTTTTTGTAAACCTGTATTCATTGTGGCTCTATGACAAAAATAGTATAATGAAATGAATAAGAAACGCACGTTAGCCAGCCTTTGCTTTAAAGAAAATGGCGGCAGCGGTTGATTTTGAAAATAGAGGTGAAATGTGTTGCAGCGAGTCACGAACTGTGTGTTACTAAAAGAAGATAAAGTATTGCTTTTACAAAAGCCGAGAAGAGGCTGGTGGGTGGCTCCGGGCGGAAAGATGGAGCCGGGTGAATCAGTGAGGGACTCGTGCATCCGTGAGTTCAGGGAAGAAACAGGCATCTATCTGCGCAATCCGAATATTAAAGGCATCTTTACGTTTATCATGAAGGATGGCGAAAAGGTTGTGTCGGAGTGGATGATGTTTACTTTTTTGGCTACAGCTTCTGATGGGCTGAATCTGGATGAATCAGAGGAAGGAAAGCTTCGCTGGCATCCGTTTTCAGAGATAAAGAATCTGCCGATGGCTGCCGGTGATTCACATATTTTGGAGTATATGATTCATGGCCAGGGAATGATTTATGGAACATTCACGTATACGCCGGATTTTGAATTGCTTAGTTACAGGCTGGATCCAAGCTGAATTTGACAGATACAGGGGGAAATAAAAATGAGTACGGGTGCAGTTAATGATACTCAAATGGTGATTATTACGGGAATGTCAGGGGCGGGGAAAACAGTAGCGATCCAAAGTTTTGAAGATCTTGGCTTCTTCTGTGTAGACAACTTGCCGCCGACGCTGCTTCCTAAATTCCTTGAACTTATGAAGGAATCAGGGAATAAAATGAATAAGGTGGCATTGGTAATGGATTTGCGCGGCCGTGAGTTTTTTGACCACCTGTTTAAAGCGCTCGATGAATTGTCTGAGACATCCTGGGTCACTCCGCAGATTTTATATCTGGATGCGGATGATTCGACACTTGTCAGAAGGTATAAAGAAACAAGACGATTCCATCCCCTTGCACCTTCAGGATTGCCTCTTGAAGGCATCAAGCTTGAGCGGGAGCTGCTAGAGGAATTAAAAGGCAGGGCCCGGCTGATTTATAATACTTCACAAATGAAACCGAGGGAATTGCGCGAGAAAATTCTTACGGAATTCTCATTAAATAAAAAGACCATCTTTACTGTTAATGTCATGTCTTTTGGCTTTAAGCATGGAATTCCCATTGATGCCGACCTGGTATTCGATGTCCGGTTTCTTCCGAATCCACATTATATTGAGCATATGAGGCCGAAGACAGGATTAGATGAAGAGGTATCCGCCTATGTGCTGAAATGGACTGAAACCAGTAAATTCCTTGAAAAGGTTACGGAGCTGCTGAGCTTTATGCTTCCGCATTATAAGCGGGAAGGGAAGGCTCAATTGGTTGTGGCAATTGGCTGTACGGGAGGCCAGCACCGTTCTGTAGCGCTGACGGAATATATTGCAGACTACTTCAGCAAGGATTATAATACGGCGATTACCCACCGGGATATCGACAGGAGAAAGGAAAACATCAAATGAACCGACAGCCAAGAATCGTCATCATCGGCGGAGGAACAGGGCTTCCTGTCCTCTTAAGGGGATTGAAGACGTATCCTGTAGATATTACTGCCATTGTGACAGTAGCCGATGATGGCGGCAGCTCAGGAAGATTGCGAAATGATCTTCATATCCCGCCGCCCGGTGACATCCGAAATGTGCTGGCAGCACTTTCAGATGTAGAGCCGCTCATTGAGGAGATGTTTCAGCACCGCTTTGCGACATCTAATGAGTTGTCCGGGCACTCGCTTGGCAATTTAATTCTCGCAGCAATGACCTCGATTACAGGAAACTTTGTTCACGCGATCCAGGAAATGAGCAAGGTCTTAAATGTAAGGGGAAAGGTGCTGCCGGCTGCCAACCAGAGTGTGGTCCTCCATGCTGAGATGGAAGATGGGACCATTGTATCGGGAGAATCTAAGATTCCTTATTCAGGCAAAAAAATTAAGCGGGTGTTTTTAACCCCTAAAAATATTAAAGCCCTGCCTGAATCACTGCAGGCTATTAGACAGGCTGATATGATTATTATTGGACCTGGAAGTTTATATACCAGTATTCTTCCGAATCTGCTTGTTCCTAAGCTGGGAAGGGAAGTCTGTCATTCGAAAGCAAAAAAGGTGTATATATGCAATTTAATGACACAGGCAGGCGAGACGCTCGATTATTCAGCAAGCGATCATGTAAAAGCGCTGTATGATCATATGGGCTGTGCTTTTATCAATACCATCCTGGTTAATAATGAAGAGATTCCTGCCCATATTCAGGAGCGGTACAGCGAGGAAATGGCAAGGCCTGTTGTATATGATACAGGTGCTCTTTCCGAATTGGGCCTTAATATTATGCACGGTGAAATTGTCAGCCATGAAGGCGGGATCATTCGGCATGATACAAAAGAAGTTGCCCAAATGCTTTATAATTTAATTTTGCATGAAACCAATAGGCGTTTTAACGCGTAATATAAAGGTGTAAAAGGGCTTTTGTCAGTAAAAAAATAAACTGTGCATACGTTTGCTCAGCGGAGAATATCATTTTATATGTCTCTGGCTCAGCACTTTTACGGATAGGGGGTGAAGGGATGTCTTTCGCTTCGGAAACGAAAAAAGAATTGACGAACCTGGATTTAAAAGACTGCTGCGGCAAAGCGGAATTGTCCGCCTTGATCCGGATGAATGGTTCACTTTCTTTTTCCAGCCGGAAATTGATCGTGGATATACAGACGGAGAATGCAGCCATTGCAAGAAGGATTTACACACTGATTAAAAGGAATTACAGCGTTCAGGTCGAGCTGCTGGTCCGGAAAAAAATGCGGCTGAAAAAGAACAATGTATACATTGTCAGGCTGTCGGAACAGGCCAGCATGATTCTTGATGATCTGAAAATTTTAAGTGAGGGATTTGTTTTTACCCACGATATCTCAAAAGAGCTCATAAAAAAGAAATGCTGTAAGCGTTCTTATCTGCGCGGCGCATTCCTGGCCGGGGGATCGGTTAATAATCCGGAAACCTCTTCCTATCATCTGGAGATTGCTTCACTTTACAAGGAGCATAACGACTCCCTTTGTGAACTGATGAATACGTTCGGGCTGAATAGCAAAACGCTTGAACGGAAAAAAGGCTATATCACCTATTTAAAGGAGGCCGAAAAAATAACGGAGTTTCTGAATATTATCGGGGCGCATGCATCTTTGCTCCGGTTTGAAGACATCCGGATTGTCCGCGATATGAGAAACTCGGTCAATCGACTCGTGAATTGTGAAACAGCGAACTTAAACAAAACAATCGGGGCTGCCCTGCGTCAAGTGGAGAATATCCGGTTTATTGACCAGACAGTTGGACTTCAGGTTCTGCCCGACAAACTGAGGGAAATAGCCGAATTGCGTGTAGCATACCAGGATGTCACCTTAAAGGAGCTTGGGGAAATGGTCTCAGGCGGAAATATCAGCAAATCGGGCATTAATCATAGATTAAGAAAAATAGATCAAATCGCTGAGAAGCTCAGGGCAGGCAGCACCATAGATGCTCACTGACAGAGGCATCGGCAGGGAGGAGATAGATAATGGCAGAAAAACAGGTAGAAGTTAAGCTAAAGACAGGATTGCAGGCCCGTCCGGCAGCATTGTTCGTGCAAGAGGCCAATCGGTTCTCATCCGATATTTTCCTTGAGAAGGATGGGAAGAAGGTAAATGCGAAAAGCATTATGGGACTAATGAGCCTGGCTGTAAGCTCAGGATCAGTTATTACCCTGAAGGCAGAGGGGAACGACGAAAACGAGGCTCTGGAAGCATTGGCAAACTATATTCAGAAGGAAAACTAAAACAACTCGCATCGGAGAGATGCGAGTTGTTTTTTGCTTTTTTTATTTATCCTTCTTCTCATCCAAAGAGTTTCTGGAAATGATTTGGTCTACCAAGCCGTATTCAAGAGCTCTTTCAGCTGTCATAAAGTTATCGCGGTCCGTGTCTTTTGCAATGACTTCAAGCGGCTGTCCAGTACGCTCTGAAAGGATGGTGTTTAATTTTTCGCGAAGGAAAAGGATGCGCTTTGCAGCGATTTCAATTTCAGTCGCTTGTCCCTGTGCACCGCCAAGTGGCTGGTGAATCATAACCTCAGCGTTTGGAAGTGCAAAACGCTTGCCTTTTTCACCTGCTGCAAGAAGGAATGCACCCATTGATGCAGCCATACCGATACAAATGGTTTGTACTTTTGGCTTAATGAATTGCATCGTATCATAAATAGCCATACCAGCTGTAATGCTTCCGCCAGGGCTATTAATGTAAATGGAAATGTCCTTTTCAGGGTTTTCTGCTTCAAGGAATAACAGCTGGGCAACAATGGAGTTGGCCACGTTATCATCAATTGCGCTTCCAAGCATAATGATGCGGTCTTTTAAAAGGCGTGAATAGATATCATAAGCACGCTCCCCGCGATTTGTCTGTTCAATAACTGTAGGGATTAAGTTCATTTTCCAATTCCTCCTTCAAGATAAGGTCAACATACAAGCTGAACAAGCATGTTCTTCCAAGTAAAGAAAATTTTTTAACTCCTATGTATTATCATGATACACTGATGGTCAATTAAGGTCAAACAAATCGCATGCAAATCGCTCCTGATTCGTTCGACACTTTTTTCTGTGCTGTCCTATCTCATTCCATGATACCCATTGTTCCAATTTTTAAAACTAAAAGGAGGCTTGCAAAGTGAATAAACATAGCATATAATTAATTATCGTAGCGGCTGAGCGCTTGGTCAGCCAGTTTAAAACCTATTTGCCCTCGTGGTGCAACGGATAGCACGTGAGATTCCGGTTCTTAAGATGTGGGTTCGATTCCTGCCGAGGGCGCTAACAAAACTCCTTGTCTGATATGGACAGGGAGTTTTTACTTTTTATACTAACCGTAAATAAATTTGGCCAAAGTGCACATAAAAACTTTTATCCGAAAGTAAATTGGCCTTATCCGCAAATAAATCTATAATAAACCTCCTTATCTTATCTGCATTTCAAAAAAACCATAAAATTCGCAGGTTTCACCATAAAAAATGAATATTCCCCCCTCTGCCATGCATATTGTGAAGTATTCAGAAAGAAGTTCGGTGCGAATGGCGATTGCCAGGAAATTTCCATACAACATTTTGTGTGAATATTGTAAAATGGGGACAGGGGGAATGTATGATGAATTTGAAAGCTGGGTTATGGCAGCAGCAGACAATGAAACTAACGATGACACAGGAGCTGACGCAGGCGATTGCCCTTCTGCAATACAGCACACAGGAGCTTTCTGCTTTCCTGGAAAGCAAAGCGCTTGAAAATCCCCTTTTAAAATTAGAGTCCGGTCATGTCAAAACAATGGATCCCCGCTATGACCGCGTCAAACCGACGAGGATAAAACCCGAAAAAGATAAAATAAATTGGATTGAGCAGATTGGCTGCGGAAAGACTATGATGCTTGATGAACATTTGAAATCCCAGCTTCATTTGAAGTTAAACCGGGATGAACAAAAAGTGATAAAGCATCTTATTGATAGCCTTGATGAAAACGGTTACTTGCGGGCGGATCTAAAAGCTTCGGCCAATGCTCTTAAGGTGCCCCTTGAAAAAGTGGAGCAAATGCTTGAGGAATTGCAGGAACTCGACCCTGCCGGTATTGGTGCAAGAAATCTTCAGGAGTGCCTGTCCCTCCAGATTAAGAGACTGCCGGAAGAGAATGAACTGGCTGAAGTCATTATAGATGAATACTTTACCCTTTTTGCAGAGAAGAAATGGAAAGAAATCGCCAAACTGCTAGGTGTGGAGCTTAAAGACATACAGGCCGTATTCGACCTTGTCCAGACCCTGAATCCAAGACCGGCTTCATCCTTCCAGAGCGAAAAATCCGCCTATATTACTCCGGACGTGATTGTTCAGTGGGATGGCAGCTCTTTTTCCGTCAGTGTGTTTGATGAAGTGCTTCCGAAAATCAGTTTTAATGAACCATATTACAAAAAGTTTTCGGCTGCTGGTGATCGAAATGTCAGCCGCTTCCTGCAGGAAAAGCAGCAGGATTACCAGTGGATTCTTAGAAGCATCGAGCAGAGGAAAGAGACTCTTGCAAATGTAACTCTTAAAATCGTTGAGAAGCAGCAGGGCTTTTTTATAAAAGGACCTGCCCATCTGAAGCCGATGACAATGAAGGAAATTTCAGATGAACTCGACATTCATGAATCGACAGTGAGCAGGGCCGTCCGGGAGAAATATGCGCAAACACCATTCGGGACGTTCGAGCTGAGATCGTTCTTTTCCAGCACGATCAAAACAACATCCGATGAAAATACATCATCACAGCAGGTCAAGACGATGATCGGTAAAATGATAGAAAAAGAAAATAAACAAAAGCCGTTATCCGATCAAGAGCTTGTGAAGCTGCTGAAGGAAAATGAGGGAATGGTTGTCAGCAGAAGGACGATTGCTAAATATCGGGATCAGCTGGGCATCCCATCATCTTCCAAACGGAAAAGGTATGATTGACAAAGGAGATTTGCTGATTGAAACAGCCAGAACTAGTGTTTTATACACGCAGCAGATGCCCGCTGTGTGATAAAGCTAAAAGAGTGTTAGCACAACTAAAGAAGGAATATGACTTTAAGTTAATTGAAAAAGATATTGATGAGAGCGATGAGCTGACTGAGAAGTACGGACTCATGATTCCGGTTGTAGAAATTGATGGGCATGAAGTGCAATTCGGGCACATTGACCCCATTACAGTAGGTGAAGCGCTTACAGAAAAAAACTGAGTTTTATCAGTTGATTTCAATACTCACTCTTGCTATTATGAAGGAGAAGCAAGGGTGATTTTTTTTACGGTAAGTGGGACATAATATGTCTATGCGGGACAAAAAATGACCACATATGATGAAGGAGCATTCCGGATGTACTCACTAATAGATATTCAAAAAAGATTATTGCCTGATATGCTTGCGGTTATGCAGAAGCGCTATGGGATTCTTCATTACATAGGGCTGATGGAGCCGGTTGGAAGGAGAAGCCTTGCAGTCAGTCTCGGTTTGACGGAAAGAGTGCTGAGAAGTGAGGTTGAATTTCTAAAAGACCAAAACCTGATCCGCATTTCAAGTACAGGAATGAGTCTTTCTTCCGATGGCAGAGAATTACTTGATGCACTTGATGGAATAATGAGGGATATTTCGGGTATAGCCGTAATGGAGCATGATTTATCCCGAAAGCTTGGCATTCGCCAGACGATCATTGTTTCCGGAGACAGCGATGAATCTCCATGGGTGAAGCAGGAGCTTGGCAGAGCCACTGCAATGTGTATGAAATCAAGGCTCAAAGGAAAAAATATCATCGCAGTTACCGGCGGTTCCACAATGGCAGCCGTAGCAGAGATGCTTACTCCTGATCTTGCTGAACGCGATTGGCTGTTTGTGCCGGCGCGGGGCGGAATAGGCGAAGATGTGAAAAACCAGGCTAACACTATTTGTGCCAAAATGGCTGATCATACTGATTCCAGGCACCGAGTCCTGTATGTGCCAGACCAGGTAAGCAGGGAAATGTATGAAAGCATTATTAAAGAACCCAATATTAAAGAAGTAATCACCCAGATCAAATCGGCAAGCATGGTTTTGCACGGGATTGGGGACGCTATAACAATGGCGGAACGCCGTAAAACCAGTGAAGAAGATCTTGTGAAAATCAAGCAGGCCAAAGCAGCAGGGGAATCATTTGGCTATTACTTCAATGAAGGCGGCGAGGTTGTACATAAGGTTCAGACCATCGGCCTTCAGCTGGATGACCTATCACAAATTGAACATGTCATTGCAGTGGCAGGCGGCTCTACAAAGGCTAAAGCCATCGCTGCATACATGAAACGGGCACCATCCTCTACCATTTTAGTGACAGATGAAGGTGCAGCAAAACAGTTGATAAAAGGGTAATCCCTTTTCAAATATAAAATCTACCTTTTCAAGGAGGAAATAATCATGGCAGTTAAAGTTGGTATTAACGGATTTGGAAGAATCGGGCGCGTTGTTTTCCGTGCAGCTCTTAAAAACCCTAATGTAGAGGTTGTAGCAGTTAATGACCTTACAGATGCAAACATGCTTGCACACCTTTTAAAATATGATTCCGTACACGGAACATTAAATGAAGAAGTAACTGTTGACGGCGACTCTCTAGTTGTTGGCGGCCATAAAGTGAAGGTTCTTGCTGAGCGTGATCCTGCTCAATTAGGATGGGGAGATCTTGGCGTAGAAGTAGTAGTAGAATCAACTGGCCGTTTCACAAAGCGTGCTGACGCTGCGAAACATCTTGAAGCTGGTGCGAAGAAAGTAATCATCTCAGCTCCTGCATCTGATGAAGATATCACAGTTGTTATGGGTGTTAACCATGAGAAATATGATGCTGCAAACCACCATGTAATCTCTAATGCATCTTGTACAACAAACTGCTTGGCTCCATTTGCAAAAGTATTGAACGACAGCTTCGGAATCAAACGCGGTATGATGACAACTGTTCACTCATACACAAATGACCAGCAAATTCTTGACTTGCCGCACAAGGACTACCGCCGTGCACGTGCAGCAGCTGAAAACATCATTCCTACAACTACTGGAGCTGCAAAAGCAGTATCTCTAGTATTGCCTGAACTTAAAGGCAAACTGAACGGTGGAGCTATGCGTGTTCCAACTCCAAACGTTTCTCTTGTTGACCTTGTTGCTGAGCTTGACAAAGACGTAACTGCTGAAGAAGTAAACAATGCACTTAAAGCAGCTGCTGAAGGCGACCTTAAAGGCATCCTTGCTTACAGCGAAGAGCCATTAGTATCTGGAGACTACAACGGAAACCCTGCATCATCTACAATCGATGCACTTTCTACAATGGTTATGGAAGGCAACATGGTAAAAGTAATCTCATGGTATGATAACGAAACTGGTTACTCTAACCGTGTAGTTGACCTTGTTGACTACATCGCTCAAAAAGGACTTTAATCAAAAATATTCGTTTTGCGAAGAGTTCACAAGCTGAATTTTTTCTCTAAAAAAACACCTCATCTTGTTGGATATTCAAATCGCTAACGTCTATAATGGATAAGGGTAAAAGGGGAGCAGGGAAACATTCCCTCTCCCTTTTGTTTTAAGTAAAACTATTTAACTGGGATGGTGCTAAGCCCCGGAACCTTAGGCTTAAGCTTATGAGCCGTCAGGCAGGGCGCTTTTCGCTTTTCTGGTAAGGAGGTCCTTTTGCTATGAACAAAAAAAGCGTTAAAGATGTGGAGTTAAAGGGTAAGCGTGTATTCTGCCGGGTTGATTTCAATGTTCCGATGAAAGAGGGGCAGGTAACAGATGAAACTCGCATCAAAGCAGCTCTTCCAACGATTGAATACTTGATGAACCAGGGTGCAAAAGTAATCTTAGCCAGCCATTTGGGCCGTCCGAAGGGTTCAGTTGTTGAAGAATTGCGTTTAACACCAGTAGCAAAGCGTTTGTCCGAGCTTCTAGGCAAAGAAGTGAAGAAGGCGGATGAAGCATATGGTGATTCTGTAAAAGCTATGGTTGACAAGTTAAGTGAAGGAGATGTTCTGCTTCTTGAAAACGTGCGTTTCTATGCCGGCGAGGAAAAGAATGATCCGGAGCTTGCAAAGGCATTTGCTGAGCTTGCAGATGTGTATGTGAATGATGCATTTGGAGCAGCACACCGTGCCCATGCTTCAACAGAAGGTATTGCTCATCATCTTCCTGCCGTATCAGGACTTTTGATGGAAAAGGAACTTGATGTACTTGGAAAAGCACTTTCCAATCCTGAGCGCCCATTTACAGCTATCATCGGCGGTGCAAAAGTAAAAGATAAGATTGGCGTAATTGAAAACCTCCTTGAAAAAGTAGACAACCTGATCATTGGCGGAGGGCTTGCTTATACATTTGTAAAAGCTAACGGCCACGAAGTAGGAAAGTCACTTCTTGAAGAAGATAAAATTGACCTTGCAAAATCGTTTATGGAAAAAGCAAAGGAAAAAGGTGTGAACTTCTACATGCCTGTTGACGTTGTGGTTGCAGACGATTTTTCAGAGGAAGCCAATATTAAGACAGTCGCAATTGAAGAAATTCCTTCTGATTGGGAAGCACTTGATATCGGACCTAAAACGCGCGATATCTACAGCGATGTCATCCAGAATTCAAAACTTGTCATTTGGAACGGACCAATGGGTGTGTTCGAATTAAATAAATTTGCAGGCGGTACAAGAGCAGTGGCTGAGGCTTTAGCAGAAGCAAACGATACATATTCAGTCATTGGCGGCGGCGATTCTGCAGCAGCAGTTGAAAAATTCCACCTTGCAGACCGCATGAGCCATATCTCAACAGGCGGCGGCGCTTCCCTTGAATTTATGGAAGGAAAAGCTCTGCCTGGCGTTGTTGCTTTAAACGATAAGCAGTGACAGGCACCACCCGAAATTTGTCGAATACAAGACACTATTAAAATGCATGAAAGGACGTGCACCATGCGCAAACCAATTATTGCTGGAAACTGGAAAATGCATAAAACACTTCCGGAAGCGAAAGTCTTTCTTGAAGAAATCAGTGGCTTAGTGCCTGGGAAAGAGCAGGTAGATACAGTTGTATGTGCACCTGCGCTATTCCTGGAGCGCCTTGCTGAAAGCTCAAAGGGATCCGATGTTGAAATCGGAGCGCAAAACATGCACTTTGAGGAAAGTGGCGCTTTCACAGGCGAAATCAGCCCGGTCGCGCTTGAAGACCTTGGGGTTAAATACGTAATCCTTGGACATTCTGAGCGACGTGAAATGTTTAATGAAACAGACGAGTCCGTTAATAAAAAGACATTGGCTGCATTCAAACACAATTTAACGCCAATCGTTTGTGTCGGCGAATCTTTAGAACAGCGGGAAAATGGCGAAACCATGGACCTAGTAGGCTCTCAGGTTGAGAAGGCCCTGGCTGGCTTAACAGAAGAACAGGTAAAACAAACGGTTATTGCTTATGAGCCAATCTGGGCAATCGGAACAGGCAAATCTTCTACTTCTGCAGATGCGAATGAGGTATGTGCCCATATCCGTTCAGTTGTTGCAAAGCAATTTTCACAGGCTGCAGCAGATGCAGTCCGCATTCAGTACGGCGGCAGTGTAAAGCCTGGAAACATCAAAGAATATATGAGCCAGCCTGATATTGACGGAGCTCTTGTAGGCGGCGCGAGCTTACAGCCTACAGACTTTCTTCAATTATTGGAGGCAGGCAAGAATGAGTAAATCTCCAGTTGCATTAATCATCTTAGATGGTTTCGCATTGCGTGGCGAGCGGATGGGAAATGCCGTTGCCCAGGCAAAGAAACCAAACTTCGAACGCTACTGGAATACCTACCCTAACGCAACGCTGACAGCAAGCGGGGAAGCAGTAGGTCTTCCGGAAGGGCAAATGGGAAACTCTGAAGTAGGACACTTAAACATCGGCGCAGGCCGGATTGTTTATCAGAGTCTTACAAGAGTGAACGTGGCCATTCGTGAAGGGCAGTTTGAGAAAAACGATACTTTCCGTTCTGCGCTTGACCATGTGAAAAAAACTGGCACGGATCTTCATTTGATGGGACTTCTTTCAGATGGAGGCGTTCACAGCCATATTCAGCATTTATTCGCACTGCTTCGCATGGCCGCTGAAGAAGGCGTTAAGAATGTCTATGTTCATGGATTCCTTGATGGACGTGATGTTGGCCCGCAAACGGCAGCAGGCTACATTAAAGAAACACAGGAAAAAATGAAGGAGTACGGAGTCGGCAAATTTGCGACGATCTCCGGCCGTTATTATTCGATGGACCGCGACAAACGCTGGGAGCGTGTGGAAAAGTCTTACCGTTCCATGGTGTATGGCGATGGCCCTGCTTATAGCGATCCCCTGGATTTAGTTGAAGATAACTATAAAAATGGTATCTTTGATGAGTTCGTCATTCCATCTGTCATTACAGCAGAAGATGGCAAGCCGGTTGCAACGGTTAAGAAGGATGATGCAGTTATTTTCTATAACTTCCGTCCTGACCGGGCAATTCAGATTTCGAACACTTTTACAAACAAAGACTTCCGTTCCTTTGATAGAGGGCCAGGACATCCGGAGAACTTGTTTTTCGTATGTTTAACCCACTTCAGTGAAACGGTTGACGGATATGTTGCGTTCAAACCGACGAACCTTGATAATACCCTTGGTGAGGTATTGGCGCAAAACGGAAAAAAACAGCTGCGCATTGCAGAAACAGAGAAATACCCTCATGTGACGTTCTTTATGAGCGGCGGACGGGAAGAGAAGTTCCCTGGCGAAGAGCGGATTCTGATCGACTCACCAAAAGTAGCTACCTATGACCTTAAGCCTGAAATGAGTGCTTATGAAGTGACGGACGCGTTGCTGAAGGAAGTAGAAGCTGACAAATTCGATGCGATCATCCTGAACTTTGCCAACCCGGATATGGTGGGGCATTCAGGTATGCTTGAGCCTACAATTAAGGCGGTTGAAACGGTTGACGAATGTCTTGGAAAAATTGTTGACCTGATTATTTCAAAAGGCGGAAAAGCGATCATCACAGCTGACCATGGAAATGCCGACGAGGTTATTACACTGGAAGGCAGTCCGATGACTGCCCACACAACAAATCCGGTTCCGGTCATCGTCACACAGGATGGCTCAGAACTACGAACAGACGGAATTCTAGGAGACCTAGCTCCAACTGTTCTGGACCTGCTTGGACTAGAAAAACCGGCTGAAATGACAGGAACATCATTACTGAAAAAGTGACAGGCACCACCCGAATTTTGTCGAAAATAACTTTTTACCATAAAGGAGAGAATTACTATGCCATTTATCGAACAAGTATACGCACGTGAAGTATTGGATTCCCGCGGTAACCCAACAGTTGAAGTTGAAGTTTTAACAGAGTCAGGATTTTTCGGACGCGCGATTGTTCCTTCTGGAGCATCCACTGGTGAGCACGAAGCAGTAGAGCTTCGTGACGGCGACAAGTCCCGCTACCTTGGAAAAGGTGTTCAAAAAGCGGTAGATAACGTGAACAACCTGATTGCAGAAGCTGTAATCGGCTTGGACGTAACAGACCAGGTTGGCATCGACCGCACAATGATCGCATTAGATGGAACTGAAAACAAAGGCAAGCTTGGCGCTAACGCTATCCTTGGCGTATCTATGGCTTGTGCACATGCAGCTGCTGAGTCTGTAGGACTTCCTTTATACCGTTACCTTGGAGGCTTCAACTCGAAGCAGCTTCCAACACCAATGATGAACATCATCAACGGCGGATCTCATGCTGACAACAATGTGGACTTCCAGGAATTCATGATCATGCCTGTAGGAGCGCCTACTTTCAAAGAAGCTATCCGCATGGGTGCTGAAGTATTCCATTCATTAAAGAAAGTTTTATCTGGCAAAGGACTAAATACAGCTGTAGGTGACGAAGGCGGTTTTGCTCCAAACCTTGGTTCTAACCGTGAAGCGCTTGAAGTTATCATCGAAGCGATCTCTAATGCTGGCTACGAAGCTGGTAAAGATATCTACCTTGCAATGGACGTTGCTTCTTCCGAGTTCTACAACAAAGAAACAGGCAAATACGATCTTGCAGGGGAAGGCCGCACTGGCTTAACTTCTGAAGATATGGTCAACTTCTATGAAGAGCTTGTAAATGAGTTCCCAATCATCTCAATTGAAGATGGTCTTGATGAAAACGACTGGGAAGGCCATAAACTATTAACTGACCGCATTGGCGGAAAAGTTCAGCTTGTTGGTGATGACTTATTCGTTACAAACACGAAGAAGCTTGCTCAAGGTATCGAGCAGGGAGTTGGCAACTCAATCCTGATCAAAGTAAACCAAATCGGTACATTAACTGAAACGTTCGAAGCTATCGAAATGGCAAAGCGTGCAGGCTACACTGCAGTTGTATCTCACCGTTCCGGTGAAACAGAAGACGCGACAATTGCTGACATCGCTGTTGCAACAAACGCTGGCCAAATCAAAACTGGTTCTATGTCACGTACAGACCGTATCGCGAAATACAACCAGCTTCTTCGCATCGAAGACGAGCTTGGCGATTTAGCTGTATACGATGGATTAAAATCTTTCTATAACTTGAGCAAGTAATTTTGCTGTGCAGCCGTCCCGGGTGGGGCGGCTGTTTTTTGATGGGAAAAGGCTCGGAGCTATTTGAACGCATATAAAATTATTTATCCGCACAAAAATTCATGCTTTGCGCACATAAAAAATTTTATCCGCACAAAAAACGGTGCTATCCGCACATAAACTAGTTATTCAAGTAAATCTAAAACAGATTTTGAGTGCTTTTGCACGTAAAACCGCCTGAAAGTGCACTATATAGCCCATCCTCTTGTGTCGAGCCTTAAAATTCTATTGTGAATACCACCAAAATGTGATAAATTAAGAATAATGTGATTGTACGTTTTCAGGAGGTGGCTTCATGCATACATTATTGATTACCCTTTTAGTCATTGTTTCGATTGCTCTTATTGTAGTTGTACTCCTTCAGTCTGGTAAAAGCGCAGGTCTTTCCGGTGCCATTTCAGGTGGGGCTGAGCAGCTTTTTGGAAAGCAAAAAGCGAGAGGTATTGATCTGGTTCTTCACCGCGTCACGGTGGTTCTTTCTGTTTTATTCTTTATCCTTACTGTTTTAGTATCTTATTTTGCAATATAAATGAATGCAGCGCCTGGCCTTCAGAAGGTCAGGCTTTTATTTTTTTATTGGCAGATGCCCTTAAGAATGCTTTTTATTGGCATGTTCTCCCTCTGTTTGCTAAAAATAAGGAATGCGGATTCAATCAAACGTTTGATTAATAAAATTATAGGAATTATAAAGGTAAAAGGAGTTTTATCAATGAGAGTTGTTGCACCAAAACCGTTTACATTTGGAAATGGAAAAAGAGCAGTCCTGCTCCTGCATGGCTTTACTGGAAATACAGCAGATGTACGAATGATGGCGAGGTTTCTTGAGACTAAGGGCTACACCTGCCATGCACCGCAATATAAGGGACATGGGGTTCCGCCTGAAGAGCTTGTTCATACAGGCCCGGAAGATTGGTGGAAAGATGTCATGGAAGGGTACGAATTTCTAAAAAACAAGGGACATAATGAAATTGCGGTGGCCGGACTTTCCCTTGGCGGCGTATTTTCCCTTAAATTAGGTTACACTGTACCTGTAAAGGGTATTGTCCCGATGTGCGCACCTATGTACATAAAAAGCGAAGAAGTCATGTATGAAGGAATTCTGAGCTATGCAAGAGAATATAAAAGACTTGAAGGAAAGACGGAAGACCAAATTGAGCAGGAAATGCAAGAGTTTCAGAAAACACCGATGAATACATTAAAGGCACTCCAGGAACTGATCGCGGATGTGCGCAATCATGTGGATATGATTTACTCTCCAACATTTGTTGTACAGGCACGTCATGATCATATGATCAATACCGATAGTGCTAACATCATTTTCAATGAAGTGGAGAATGACTTAAAAAAGCTGAAGTGGTATGAAGAATCCGGGCACGTCATTACTCTTGATAAAGAGCGTGACCAGCTGCATGAAGATGTTTATGAGTTTTTAGAGCAGCTTGATTGGGAAGAATAAAAACAAATAATCTCCCCAAGGAGGGAAGAAGATATGGAAAATAATATACAACAGCTGATCGACAAGCTGCTTCATTACATGAAAGATGAAGCATATAAGCCATTGACGGTCCAGGAGCTGGAGGCTGCATTTGGAATTGAGGATTCCACAGGCTTCAAGGATTTCGTCAAGGCGCTTGTTGTGATGGAGGAAAAAGGGCTTGTCGTCAGAACGAGAAGCAACCGCTATGGCCTCCCGGAAAAAATGAACCTGATCCGCGGGAAGCTTTCCGGCCATGCAAAGGGGTTTGCCTTTGTTATTCCGGAAGAGCAGGGAATGGATGATATATTTATTCCGCCCAATGAAACAAATAATGCCTTAAATGGCGATATTGTTCTTGCCCGTGTGACGACTGAAAGTTCAGGCCAGAGGCGGGAAGGCACGATTGTGCGCATCTTAGAGCGCGGTGTCACACAAATTGTCGGAACCTATACGGAAAGCAAGCATTTTGGATTTGTCATTCCGGATGATAAAAAGTTTGCCAGCGATATTTTTATCCCTAAAGCAGCATCTAAGGGGGCTGTGGAAGGACACAAGGTCGTTGTAAAACTGACGACTTATCCAGAAGGCAGAAAGAGTGCAGAAGGAGAAGTTATCGACATACTTGGGCATAAAAACGATCCGGGTGTGGATATTCTGTCTGTTATTCACAAACATGGCCTTCCGCTTGAGTTTCCGGAAGAGGTGCTTAAGCAGGCCGAGGAAACGCCGGATACGATTGATCCAAGTGAGCTTGAAAACCGCCGTGACTTGAGAAACGAAGTCATTGTCACAATAGACGGTGCAGATGCAAAGGATCTTGACGATGCAGTAATGGTTAAGAAAATGGATAACGGCAATTACAAGCTGGGCGTTCATATTGCCGATGTCACATACTATGTACGTGAGGATTCTCCGATTGACAGGGAAGTTGAGGAGCGGGCAACCTCTGTGTATTTAGTGGACCGGGTCATCCCGATGATACCGCATCGATTATCAAATGGCATTTGCTCATTGAATCCGAAGGTAGACCGGCTTACCCTTTCCTGTGAGATGGAAATCACATCGGATGGGGAAGTGGTGAATCACGAGATTTTCCAGAGTGTGATTAAAACAACGGAGCGAATGACTTATTCAGATGTGAATAAGATCCTGGAAGAGCAGGACGAGGAACTTATCAACAGGTATCAATCTCTTGTGCCGATGTTTGAGCTGATGAAGGAGCTTTCTCTGATCCTTCGTAAAAAAAGAATGCACCGCGGAGCCATCGACTTTGATTTTAAAGAAGCGAAGGTTATTGTGGATGAAGATGGCAACCCGACAGATGTCGCTTTGCGCGAACGCTCGATTGCGGAGCGCCTGATTGAAGAGTTTATGCTGGCAGCGAATGAAACGGTTGCTGAGCACTTCCATTGGATGGATGTGCCGTTTATCTACCGTATTCATGAAGATCCGAAGGAAGATAAGCTCAGAAGATTTTTCGAGTTTATCACAAACTTCGGCTATATTGTAAAAGGAACAGCTAATTCTGTACACCCGCGGGCACTTCAGGAAATTATCGAAGAGGTTCAGGGAAAACCGGAAGAAATGGTTGTAAGTACAGTGATGCTCCGGTCAATGCAGCAGGCGAAGTACTTTGAAGAGAGCCTTGGGCACTTCGGGTTATCAACAGAGTTTTACACACACTTCACATCACCGATCCGCCGTTACCCGGACTTAATTGTCCACAGACTTATCCGCACTTATTTAATTGAAGGTAAGCTGGATCAGGCGACAAGGGAAAAATGGAACGTGCAGCTGCCGGATATTGCGGAGCACTCTTCCAATATGGAACGCCGTGCAGTTGAAGCGGAACGCGAAACAGACGAGCTGAAGAAAGCGGAATATATGGCTGATAAAATCGGCGAGGAATATGATGGGATCATCAGCTCTGTTACAAACTTTGGCATGTTTGTCGAGCTTCCTAACACAATTGAAGGTCTTATCCACGTCAGCTATATGACGGATGATTATTACCGCTATGACGAACGCCAGATGGCAATGATCGGGGAGCGTACGGGTAATGTCTTCCGCATTGGCGACGAGATTACGGTCCGTGTCGTAAATGTTAACAAGGATGAACGCTCGATTGATTTTGAAATCGTCGGCATGAAGGGAACCCGCAGACGGGAAACCCGTGAAGCGCCAAAGGTGTTCAAGACAGGCAGCACAGAGAAAAAGCCTCGCAGAGGGAAGTCTGATCAAGGAAAAGGAAACAGTTCAGGCGGCCCGAGAAAGAAAAAAGAGAAAAAACATTACGAGAATGCGCCGAAAGCAAAGCGGAAGAAAAAGAAGCGTTAAAAAGCGGGAGGGCCTTTGAGGCTCTCTCTTTCCTTCCTGGCAGGGCTCCGCGTTGAGAGGGGCCCGCAATTTTGCTATAATAGAGGAACCGCTAGAGAACGGATGCTGCATTTCCTGATTACAGGAAAAGGGAGCAAAGGGGGATTTAATATGCCAAAAGGAACTGGCAAAATGGTTGCGCAAAATAAAAAGGCATATCATGACTATGCTATAGAAGAAACATATGAAGCGGGCATTGTTCTGCAGGGGACAGAGATTAAATCGATCCGTGCGGGCAAAGTGAATCTGAAGGACTCATATGCCAGAATTCAAAATAATGAAATCTATCTTTTCGGCATGCACGTCAGTCCTTATGAGCAGGGGAACCGCTACAATCATGACCCGCTAAGGACCAGAAAGCTTCTCTTGCACAGAAAAGAAATCAGCAAGCTGATTGGTGAGTCTAAGGAAGTTGGCTACTCAATCGTTCCATTAAAAATGTACCTCAAAAATGGTTATGCCAAAGTTTTAATTGGCCTGGCGCGTGGTAAAAAGAAATATGACAAGCGTGAGGATCTGAAGAAGAAAGAAGCCAAGCGTGAAGTAGAGCGTGCTTTCCGCGAAAGACAGAAAATGTAAATCCAGAACCTTACAATTGAAAAATGAGTTCAGTGTGTTATAATAGTAATTGTCACAGCGAGTGACATAAACTTTAGCTCATCTATTTCGAGCTTATCCGAACGTCAGCGTGCTGAATAAGATTCGGCGCAGACCTTTTATAATGGGGACGCTACGGATTCGACAGGGATAGTTCGAGCTTAGGTTGCGAGTCGAGGGGATCGGCCTCGTTAAAACGTCAAAGCCAATAACTGGCAAAACTCAAAACAACTTCGCTTTAGCTGCCTAATAGGCCTTTAGCGGTTCGCCCCTCCATCGCCCATGTGGTAGGGTAGCGGACTCACTCTTAGTGGGCTACGCCGGATTCCACCGCCTGAGGATGAAGGAAGAGAACAACCAGGCTAGCTGGCCGGACGCCCGTCGATAGGCATAAGGATCAGCGAACTGCGAATATATCGACTACACTCGTAGAAGCTTAAGTGCCGATATTTCTGGACGAGGGTTCGACTCCCTCCGTCTCCACCAAATACATATTTGGTGGTTTTTTATTTGTTATAAAGCTTAAAGCGTATGAGTTTATACTTTTGCTTTAAAGAAAATTACTCCAAACTTTTGATCTGCATAAGAGGGACAAAGTATAAGAAAACTCCATTGCTATTAAATAGCTTTGGAGTTTAT
The DNA here is from genome assembly GCF_009849585.1 of Bacillus sp. ZZV12-4809. GTDB lineage: Bacteria > Bacillota > Bacilli > Bacillales > Cytobacillaceae > Cytobacillus. The sequence continues at coordinate 25,117 of NZ_VCRN01000007.1, read as the reverse complement.
TTTTTAAACTTTGTTATTATGTGGTTTCGGTTTAACAATTAAAGGGGGGAGTATTTCGTCGTCCCTGGCAATTGTATTGTGGTCCAAATTATTTAAATTACCCTTAGAATAATTAACTCCAGCTGAGCAACCGCTCATAAGTATACCGATAGTAAATGAAGAAATTAGTAGAAATTTTTTATTCATAATAACACTCCTTATACTGTTAGATGTGATTTCTTTAAGTATTCCCTTGACATTACAAAAAAATTAGCTGCATTTTTATATTTTCCAATAGAATAATAGTGGTCACCCAGAAACTTACAATAATTCGATAAAGAAAAATACTTCTTATCCTTTTCTAATGCAGGAACTATTTTAGAGAACATAATTTTATGTATTTCTTCATATTTTTCATGTAATAATAAATTATAAAAGTTAAATTCTATATAAAGTTGGTTTTTTAGGTTCGGGTAAATTGCTAATAAATCAAAGCCATTCTGTAAAAGTTGAAATATCTCTTTATTACTACCTTTTTTATGAAGTTCCTTAACTAAAGAAAGGATAGTTTGTGCGTGAACCAAAGGAGTTAGTTGATCCTCTTTACTTAAAATTTCCTGAAAAAGTTCAATTGCTTTATCTATCTCTCCGATTACACCGTATAGATAACCTAAATTATGTTGGATCGTCAGGAAAATGTCTTGATATTGGATCTTGCCTGCTAAATCTAATGATGTTTGATAATGGGATATTGCTTCTTCTATATTATTATTTCTTCGATGAATAATCCCCAATAAAACATGACAGTCTACACATCTCTTAAACAGGTATAGCTCTTGGTAAAGCCCTAGAGCTGATTGACAATATTTTAAACATGTAGAGGTCTTTTTTAATCTTGCTGCGGCCAGTGAATACGCATAATACAAATCAGCCAATTCTAAGTTACTTAAAGTAAACATGGATACTAGATTTACTGATTTTTCGAAAAAATAAAATGACTTTTCTGCTTTTTGTGTATGGTAGTAATAATAACCCAATGCTTTATAAAAGATATACCTTAGCTCAGATGAAAGCTGGGCTTCCTTAGAAAATATGGATTGAATCAGATGAGGGAGTTCCCTGAACTGTTTTGTTTCCACGAAATAGAAAATTGATATGACTTCAAATCTAGATTTTAATGCTTCACTAAAGTCCTTATCTAAAAGTTTTTTGAAAACCTTATTAGCACTTTGGATGTCCTTATTTAATAAGAAATTATAAAACTCTTGAATCTCTTTTTCCTCATTTTCATTAATTTGAAAATTATCTTCGATACCTAATCTTTTTATTATTAAATTTTTAATCTCTTCACTGGGATAAATGACTCCATTTTCAATCTTAGAAAGATATGAAACTGAGCAAATCCCAATAGCAAGTTCACGTTGATTAATTCTTTTTAAAGTTCTTACATATTTGATCTGTTGACCAAAAGTAAAACTCTCCAGCACTTTACCCCCCCTTTCTCAATTTTGTATATGTATATATTACTATATATAGTAATATTTTGTAAGTTTATTGGGGATGGTATCCTGTCGAATATGGGAGTTGTATTTTTGAATTAAATTAAATAAAAACCAAGATAATTCAAATTATTGAACTTGTTATTAAATAATTTCTAATTTAATAGGAATATTTTTGAGTAAATGTACAACTAATTGAAATGTCCTTATAGATGCATAGAAAAATACTTTGATCCTCCGCTTAACCCTTTTCAGTTCAATTTATTAAGGTTTTTTGAATTTGGCTAACTACAAAAACTTTTTTGGTTAATTTTTTGTTCATAGGATTTATTTTAACCCCTGATAATTGCATCGATTAAAAAAAATAGTTCATCTTTTTGAATTTTATTGATTTCTCGCCCCCTGCCATTACAGTTATTTTATACTAATTGTGTAATCTTACTATGAGGGGGAATTAAAGTTTAATTAATGCTATTGTTTAGGAAAAAAGATACAGTGATTAAGGTATAAAACATTTACGATAGGCAAGCCATGGATTATATTTTGCTGGATTTTTGTAAATGAAGTTTGCCAAAAGCAGCAGAATCATTATTTCAAGAATGATGAGTGGACCTTCTTATGATGTACAACAACATAGGTTAGAATAATTAAATATTTTTAACTGTGGAGGAAAAAATGGGTCATTCTATTGGAGAGAAGCTTAAATATCTGAGAAATAAGTACACTCTTACTCAAGCTGAAGTAGCTGAAGGGATTTGTTCTCAAGCTATGATAAGTAAAATAGAAAAGCACGAAGAACTTTACCCATCTGCTCACTTATTATATGAGTTAAGTAAAAAATTAGGTGTTCCAATTGGTTATTTTTTTTCAGATGACTTTAATGCAGCAAATTATGTACAAATTACAATTGAAGAAATTTGTCGTCATACCGAGGAAAAGGATTTCTTTACGGCTTATGAATTAATTAAATTAGAAAAGAGGAATCCAAACTTTAAAAATAATGATGCTGCTATGAGTTATTTGCTTTGGCAAGAAGCGATTTGTATTAGTGAAATCACTAATAACCATAGGCTCTCTATAAAAATAATTGATAATTTATTTATTAATAAAAAGTTCTATTCACTTGAAGAAATAAATATGTTGAGTAGTAAAATCACCTTTTTATTACGTTGTGAAGAAATTGAGGAAGCTTATAATCTTCAAATCGACATTTTAAAAAGGTTGAATAAGCTCCCTTTTTTCAATCTTCACTATAGCAGATTTCTTATCATTAATATCTATTTTCTTTGCTCACAGGCTGCATTCTATTATGGAGATATTAAAAAAGCCATTTCTCATTGCCAGGAGGCAATAAGAATTTGTCATAAAGAACAAACATATTACAAATTGGCTGAATTAAAAGAATTAGAGATAAATATAAAGAATAACTCAAATGGGAGAAAATACTATAGTTCTGTAGAGTGTATACCTGTTTAGTTGGTTCCACTCTCAGCATTGATTATGATCAGCTGTCCGTAATGAACAGCTGATCTTTTGTTAAGGAAAGGGATATGGTTCAATAGGCAGAATTCTGTTACATAGCCTTCTTATTAAGTACAAGCTGGTAACCATAGTAGAACACTGATAATAAATAAAGACCTATAAGACTAAAAAAGGATACTTCATTCATATATCCGAATAAAGTTAATGTTAAAAGTCCTAAGCAAAACATTACGACCATAAGGTCAAAGGCTTTAGACTTTGCTTTTTGCTTAATCACTATATTTCTCTCATCATTTTCTTCAATTATATCCTCTTTAGTCTTATATTTATTATCTAATATTACCATAACACCACCAAATAGAAGCATAAATCCACATCCCCCTACAGCAATTGGAACTAAATCCAATCTATCAAAAGGGATGTTTAAAACATCAGCTCCAACGGCCCCCAAAACAATACCTGATACCAGTAAAAAAGATCCCAAAATGGTTATAAACCAACTTAAAGTTAGTTTATTTTTCATTGTATGTTTCCTCCTCATAAATAAAAATGTCTTCAATACTCATGTTAAAAAATTTTGCAATTTTAAAAGCCAAAATAATGGAAGGGTTATATCTTCCGTTTTCTAACGAGCCAATTGTTTGTCGGCTTACTTCTAATGCGGAAGCAAGTTCCTCTTGTTTTATTCCGCATTTCTTTCTAATTTCTTCTAATCTGTTCTGCATACCTTAACTCCTTCGCAAGGGAAAGTTAACTTTCCATCATTATATAATGAACTGAAATTTATGTAAAGTAAACTTTCCGTAAAATTCAAAAAAATTACAAATCATTTGTTTAAAGATATTTTACCGCATCCCCCCAGGTATATAACAAAGGCTGTTGCCAAATTAAATGCAGGCTGAACCAGCTGGTTACTATTTGGACAAGAAGCAGATGGCGTTGTATAAACTAGAGTTTAATATTTATTCACCTATTTGCTTATCCCGTGTTAGTGGTTAAACGTGTATAGGTATGCTCAGCAAGAGGCCTCATTGTTTAGGATTAATTTGAGAATTGTTTTTGACTTCATTGGGTAACCTAGGGAGTCTTCTGCTTATGTAATTGATTAAATATAGCATCCTAAACAAAGTACCCACTACTATTCCAAAAATAGTAATTTTCGCAAATAATGGACCCATCATGAATAAGAAACACCCTAAAATGGTAGTGAAAAAAATTGATACTAATAAATACATTAAAAATCACCCTCTATAGTTGTAAGAATTGAAGATGTAAAGCGAAAGAGGGAAGCTCAGTTCTGCTGGCTTCCCTAAATTTTTTGATATTTATAGTTAAACTGAAATCTTTATTTTATCTAGGTATTCTACAAAATTCTCGCATTCAAAAAGTCCATTATTTTTCCAATACAGATACTCAGCGTGGTCCTTAGGATAGTTATTGAACAAAAATCGATACGAAAGGAAGGCAGCCTCTATCGTATCATTACTCTTTACCTCTTTATCTCCTCTGGTATAAGCAATGATACTTTCAATATTATCCTCTATGTCGTCAAACAAAGCGGGATCAGGAATTAAACTAACTCTACCTACGCCAACGACCCCCATATAGTTCATCACCTTCTCCATGTAACTTAGGACATAATTTAGACCATTAGTTCCTGAAGCAAAAAACATCCCTGGTTTACCTGCTAACCTGAATAGATGTCCCCAGTATGCAAGTCTATCAATAAAAGCCTTCATATCCCCAGAAACATTATGAGAATATACCGGGCTGCCTAAGATGATGAAATCTGCATTTAATAATTGATTTTTAATTTTGTCCATATTATCTTCAACTAACTGATCCTGATTGCAGTATCCTTTTGTAAAGCAATTTTTACAACCTGTTGAGTGATTAATATTTGTTGATGATGCTGTGTGTAAATCTATATGGATATCTGAGTCGACTTCTTTCAGCCGTTCTATCAATTTTTTTAAATATATTGTTAAAGTGGATTCATCATTTCTAGAACCGATGTAAACGAAGATTTTTTTCATGCATTCGTATCCTCCAAATCATTCTAAAGTTAGAACTGACTTTACAGAATTCGGTGAAGAGACTCTTAATAATTGGTTACCTATACCAGCAAGACCCGTGAACATCCCGATCTTAGGAAAATGATCTAAACCAACAGTTAGGTATTGACCACGCTCTTTGGCGTCCTCCATAATTCCCATAGCCAGCTTTCTTGCTTGTAATAGGTATTCGTCATTCTGCAGATATTGAGATGCGGCAACTAAAATTTCGGTTGCTCCCATGTTGCCATGACAGATACAATCACTTTCTCTATACTTACTTTCATAAGTCATCTGCAAGGCTCTTTCAATTTCACTTTGCAGATTCTCATCAGCGTAATATTTAGTTAAGAGTATTCTGCTTATGCCAATCCCTAATGAACCATGACACCAGTCATATCTAATTAAAGAAGGATCATAAATAGCCTTATTTAGCCAACCGTTATGTTCAATAGAAAAAAATGATCGATCTTGGTTCAGTATCTCTAATCCTTTTTCGGTAAATGATTTAACATTAGTTAGGTGTCCTAATCTAAGTAAGACTAAAGCGATGGAACTTGCACCGTGGGCAAACCCGCCGATCAGATCTTCTTCTGAATTATTTAACTGTTGAACTAACTTATTGCCCAGCATAATGGAAGTTGTTAAATAGTCAAGGTTTTTAGTTTGCTCTAATAGGTTCAATACAACAGCAGCTATTCCAGCAGTTCCTTCAATCCAATCAAAATGTTCTATTGAATTGATGTTCTCGCTAATTAACTCTAATAATTTGTCTAATTTCTTCTCTGCCTCAGTATCATTTTCTTCCAAGAATAAAATTGAATAAGGGTACAGTAATGAAAATTTACCAGTTATAGCCGAATGATTGTCTTTGTGATTAATGATATGTTCTGCGGCAACTAGAACTTTATTTGCAAATTCCCTATACTCTTTGTCCTTAGTGACTTTATAAAGGTTATAATAGAATATAAAAACTCCAGCAAGGCCATCATATAAGTCACTGGGCAGGGCAGTAATATTATAGGAGTCACCTACTTCAAAAATATCTAACCAAGTGACGGTTTGTTCATCATCTGAATAAATAGCTAGTTTCCTTAATTCGCGCTCAACCTTTATGGCTTCCTGGATAAAAACATCAACAACCTCATTTGATTCTGTTAATTCTTTTTTATTGATAATATCATTTAGACTAAGAGGTACTTCTATTTTCTCTTTTGCCACTTTTCCCGTCTGTACCTTTATAACTGAAATTTGTTTATTGATTTCATTTTCATCCAGTTGTCTAATTTTATTTAGTAACCTATTATATGCAGTCTCTTTATATATTTCCTTAATCACATTTCCTTTACTATCTATCAAATCTGTTGAATTTACATTATTAAAGAATATAGGTATGTCATCGTTGAGCATGTCTCTATACTCACTTCTGATAACTTCTTTATATTGGTAAGGATATCCCCATATATTTTCTAAGATTTTGTCTCTGTCCAGGGCATCCCTTAAAAAGTCAGGGTGGTAAGTATATGCTAATAATGAAGCATACTGAGAAGTTCCTTTAGCTATTATTCTTACTTTTAAATTTTCAAATTGCTTTAAAACGCCATCGCTACTCAGCAGCTCTTCTTTATGGTCCATAATCACCAGACAGGTTTTTCTAAACCCATTAATAATCTCTTCGACATAATCTTGATACGGGACAATTTGATTATTGTACATTGGAAGGTTGTTTGAGCCTGCCATTTTTGACTCAACCATTCCATACATCATTGTGTCAGTGTTATTGTTTATTATTCCTTGAACTTCATATGGTAATGTTCTTTCTTGCCCGTTTAGGGCGCTAAGATCAATTCCTGCTTTCTGTAAAGTGTTGAACTTTATTTCACCAGGAAGCAGTAAAGTACTCGAAACGAAGTCAATTTTTTTTGTGCTTGCTTTATAATGGGCATTATCCAAACTAGTTAATGGGACACTAGTATGCAAAAGTGTTTCAGTATCTACTATTACTGGCGAAGCTCCTTTTGCAATGATATTTTCCATGTGCATATCTGTTCCATTCAAAATGTACATTACGGCAAGTATTTGCCCAAACTTTATATAATAATCTTTAATTTCATCAGTGCTGCTGCAATCCATCTGAGGAACAAACTCTTCGACAGAGAACTTATTGTCAAAGTTAATAATTCTATAAGTATCCATATCTAAGATGGACTCTTTACTATTTAGCCAATTAATTAAATTATGGTAGGCAATTGCTACTTGTGAATTTCTCGGTTTATAAAGGAACTTCTTTCCTGAGCTTAGAACAAATGATATAACAGCTTTTCCTTCATTATGGGAGTCACCCAAACCAGGCGAAATGCCCTTAACTATTTCTCCCTCATCCAGGTCAAATTCTTTGTATATGGCTGTTTTATTTTGGGTTAGATTATCCAAAAAATCGATGGTGTTCTTAACAGTAAAATGGGCATTAGTAGAAAATAATCTTGTTAGCACGATGTACTCAGAATAGAAATCATTTAATCTCTTTTTATCTGTAAACAATCTGTTAAAAGAGTGAAACCTATCTTCTGGTGTATCTCCGCTTAATTCACCGCGTACTCTAGAAACATTTAGTTCTAAAAGAAGAGTTTTCATGGAAATTTGTACTGAGTTATATGTAAAAGCATATAAGACATCATTAATGACCTGTTTATTAAAAACAGTGCTGTACTTTTCAAAATGGGAAGATACTTCTTTTTCAACATATAACGTGAAAGGCCGTAGAATAAAACTAAAACCTTTAGAATTGTCATATTCACTATTATCTTGTTTTAACAGATTAAATGCCTTTTGAAACACCTTATACCAGGTTTGATCTTCCAAGAAAGTATGTATATCTTCACGTTCAACTGACATTAGCGCATTAGGGTTAACCGCTTTAGAAAACACATTCTGATTATAATCCATGATTTCAAGCATTTTTTCAAAGCTATGTGGCTGTACTATATTCTTTCTTTCTCTCCATTTTTGAAAACTCTCATCATCAAAAGCTCCATTGTCTTCATTTTTTATGATGTTATAGCGCTCATTTAAGGTAAGGCCTTTCATAAAAGTTAAAATATCTACTCCAATTTCTGTTTGCATGGTACCCCTCCTTCTTATAGTGAAAGGAGCCAAAAACGCAATAACATTTTTGGCCCTTCAGTAAAATTATTTACAAAATACTTTTGTTACAAGGTATGAGCCGACAAAACTAGCTGGTGCTGATACAAGTGCAGAAGTAAGAGCAATTGTAGGTGTTGCTTCCGGTTTAATATCTCCACTTCCACCACAAACTGATAGCATTTCATCAAACTCTAATTCATTAAAACTTGTACCTGACGGATGATTCTCCACTTTTTGACGGCTTTCAGGGTTCTTCCAACTTAAAATGATTTCTTCAGAACTCATATTAGTTCCCTCCTATTATCCAAGGCAGTTTTTGTTATATGTTACAATACCGCTGATCGCGCTTAGAGAAGCACTTCCAATTAATGATGCGGCAGCTGAAATACATTGAGTAGCTGTTGGTAGCGTAAGTGCTGAAATAATGGTTGGAGTTGCTTGTGTTTCAGCTGCTCCATTTACAGCGATCATTTCTTCAAAGCTTAATTCGTTGAAGCTTCTGCCACTTGGGTGATTAGCGCTCCCTCTTTCTTCTGGGTTTTTCCAGGCTTTAATTAGTGCTTCGTTTGACATAATTCCTACCTCCTAAAATTTTACTTCGTGTTGCAAATAGAATGCTAATGCAAAAAAAAACATAGTTCAACAAGTATTTTAAATAGTCAAATAATATAACTATAGTTATGCTAAGGATTAATTAAAAAATCCAATAAATTCTCGCGCATTCTACCGATTTCTAGTTCAATATGAAAATAGTTATATTTTGGAATATTTGTTTGAAACTGTAACTATCAAACTATATAATTTATCATGTATTAACCTCCCTAAGGGTAATTTTTCTAAAGCGTTTGTCGTTAACCGTGTTTTTTAAGAAATTACCTGTCTTCCTTTTAACAACAATTGAACATAACATTCAAAAGGAGTGGATAGTCATAAAAATTAAGAAAAGGCTCCCATTTATAGGTCAGATGGAGCATAGTGAATGTGGTTTAGCATGCTTAGCTATGCTATTAAATTATCATAGTCATCATGTCACATTATCAGAACTTCGAGATGAATATGGATCATTAGCAAGCGGTTATTCATTTTATGATATAGCATGTATGGCCAATGAAATGGGACTGAAGAGTAAGGGGTACAGAGTGGATGTAGGCGGGCTGAAGCAATTTGATTTACCAATAATATTACATTGGAACTATAATCATTATGTTATTTTGGAAAGGATTACTAAAAAACATTTTTTTATTGTAGATCCCTCTAACGGGAGGAAGAAATATACTATTCAGGAATTCTCTGGAGCGTTTACGGGAAACATTTTAACTGCTGTTCCGACTGATGCTTTTACTAAAAAGAAAAAACAAAAACAAAATGTTTTCTTAAGTTTTTTAAAAGAGTCAAAAAAGCTATTATTCACGCTAATTCTCTTGACATGTTTCCTGCAAGCTGTAGCTATTTCAATTCCTATAATTACACAGAAGTTTACAGATAAAATCTTAGGGGCTACCGATTTTAATTTGTTGGCTAGTACTGGAGCAGTATTACTATTTATTCTACTCGGTAACTTGTTTCTCTCTATTTCTAGATCTTTAGTTATCGCTAAATTCCAATCCAGTTTAGATGTTAAGATCATGTCAAAATTTATGAGTGTCCTGTTAAGGTTACCCTACTTATTTTTCGGAAATCGGGCAAGTGGAGACTTAATATTCAGAGCAAATTCCAACTCTCTAATTAAACAACTATTATCAAGCACAACCATTTCTTTGTTTATTGATGTGTTGCTAGTGATTAGTTACATGATAATAATGTTTACATATTCAGTCCCCTTAAGTTTAATCTTAATCTCAATCAGTGTGCTAATTGTAACAGTACTATTAGTTAATACCCGGATAATAAAAACACTTTCTGATGAGAATGTATCAAATCAGGCAGATGTACAAACAATTTTAGCGGATAGTATAAACGGTATTTCAGATATAAAAATGTTAGGTTTAGAAAATACTATTTTTAATAATTGGCAAGAAAGCTTTACGAAAGAGGTTAAAACTGCGGAAAAATTAAATATTTGGAGTGGAAGTATTCAAGCCATTACTAGTTCAATCCAATTAATAGTACCTCTATCTATGTTATGGTTCGGAAGTTTTTATTTGATAAGAGGTGATATTACTATAGGTGTTCTAGTAGCTTTTAGTACAATTTCATCTTCGTTCATTAGCCCGATCGTATCTCTAAGCAGCAGTTACACTCAAATTTTAAGTATAGGATCCTATTTTCAGCGAATAAAAGATGTAATAACTTCAACAACTGAAGATTATAGTAAAGAATTTATAAATATGGAGTTAGGAGGAGAGATCGAATTTAAAAACGTTTGCTTTAAATATTCCAAATATTCTAACCAGGTAGTTTCAAATGTATCATTTAAGGTAAAGAAAGGTGAAACTGTGGCAATTGTTGGACCATCTGGATCAGGAAAGAGTACCTTGGCAAAGCTGCTGTTAGGATTTTATACTCCTACGGATGGAGAGATCAGTTTAGATCATTATAAGATGGACAAGCACACCAGGGTTTCTTTAAGGAAACAGATTAGTTCAGTTCTTCAGGAATCAAAATTATTCAATCGAACCATTCTCGAAAATATCACAATGTTTCAAAAGGATATAGCTATTGAGGATGTTATTAAAGCAACCAAACAAGCAAATATTTACTCAGATATTATGAGTCTGCCAATGAATTTTCATACTAAGATATCAGAAGGTGGTAATAATCTTTCAGGAGGGCAAATTCAGCGTATATTAATTGCCCGTGCATTAATTCGAAAGACCCCTATTTTAGTATTGGATGAGGCTTCAAGTGCTCTAGATAATATTTCTGAACGGATTGTTCACGACAGCCTCTTAGAGTTAAATAGCACAAAAATTATAATTGCTCACAGGTTATCGACAATTAAAAATGCAGATAAAATCATTGTTTTGAAGGAAGGAAGAATAGTTGAAAATGGCACCCATGAAACCTTGCTCCAAGAAGAAGGACTTTATTACAATTTGTATAATAATATGAAGAAAAAAGATGTACAGACTGTTGGATAAATACTGTTGGGATGCTGATATTATCAGCGTCCCTTTAAATTGTTTTTACATATAATTTTAATTCATGGCTGCTAACCTAACATTTTATTACCCTGTTAAATTGATTATATTGCTTTTCAACCCATTAAATAAAAAGTGTAATGGTCATTTATAGGAATTCGCTTTGAATCCTATTTAAAATGAGAGAGTTATGATCTTATTAAAGAAAATAAGTATGAAAACAAAACTCAGAAGGGGCTATAGTTAGAAAAAAACGGCGTTGCTCACTCGCATGTCTCCTGGTTAGAGTGATTGGTTCCTTCACTGTCTATTATTCCCGCAATATAAGCTGCTTCAACACTTTCCATTTCACATCCCCCAGTGTAAAATAAGAATATACGTTCCCTTTTTGAGTATGACACAACTTTTTCTATTTACTAATGTAAAATTCAGATAATTCCCAGGCTTTCCCAATAGTGATATTAGGTAATACTTGTGAGTAATATAATGCAGACGGAGCTGTTATTAATGGGCCACAGAGGACGGAAATAGGGGCCAGCGGAGGGCAGCGCCGCGCATTGCTTCTTGAAATTGCCACGGAGGAATTTGCCCAGAAAGGCTATTTTCATACAAACAGCAGCATTGTGAAAAGGGCAGGTCTGACACAGCCTTCGTTTTACCTTTACTTTGATGCCAAGGTGCCATTTTTCAGGAGCTTATCGACCTGTTTCGCAGACGGATTTCTGAGCTTACTTCCAGTAGCCGTGTGGAAACAGGTGTTGATTTGTCATCATTGCCTGAACGAAAAACCTCAGATCTGACAGCTATCTTTGCATTTTTTAGGGAAAATCAGCATTTGACTCATCGGTTTTTGTGTTGCTTTGGATGCCGACGAATTTCAGGAGATACTTGCTGGTCAAATTGAAGCCAAACCTCTTGTCAGAGCAACAGTCAGGATAGTTCAGTGAAGATATTGATATGGGAATTGTCGCAGAGAGTCTGACAGGAATTATTGAACGCCTGACATCAACCAACTTATTTAAAGGGATAAAGGCTCCGGAAGATTTAGCAGGAGAAATTGTCAATTTATTCCTTTATCGAATGATTAAAAAAGCAGCACTCAATGAAGACTTCTGAGGGGAACAGAATCTTTACGGGAGAGTGGAAAAGGGTATGGAAACCTGTGAGGGGAAAATTGATAAAGAATGGGTAGAGCTCATATTGATAGCCAAACAGCTGGGGTTAACAATTGAGGAAATACAGGACTTTATGAAACAATCCACGATAGGGCCTATTAAAGGCAAGATTCAAGAAAACCATAAATAGCTTGATTATCCTGCGATTAATGGGAAGGATAGGATCAATGCGGAGGCTTTGGGTAATATTTACAGGAATGCTATCTGGAATTTTTCTGGGGTTATTTTTAAAGATGATTGAGATATCCACTGATATAAAAGTGTACACTTTGCTATTAAATGTGGATTACTTTCCGATTTTAAAAAACTACAATTTTCCCGAATCAATCGAATTTGTATTCCACCTAGTCATCTCCGGTATTTTAGCAGTCTGCCTATTTTTCATAATAAATAAATACCGCTGGAACAGAACCCAAATTATCACCCGCACTTTATTCATCACCTTTATTATAGGAGTCCTCCTTTATCCAACGACTGCATTATCTGTTCGAACCCCTGAACTTACATCTATTTCTGCCATGTTTTTTTGGCTGTTAGGCCATCTGTTATATGGACTGCTTCTTTCAATCTTTTTTATTAAAAGTGCACGTCTTTTTAGGTGATGGATTTCCCCTATAACCGCCTTTGGGCTAATGACTCCTGTCAGTTATATAGTAACTGGCAGGAGTCATTTTATTGTAAAATAAAAAAATATACGCCAATTACCGTTAAGTGCAAGCGCCGACAGGGCAAGGCGCTGTTCATATGGACAGACTAATGAATATGGAGGGAGCTGCATGATTTATTTATGGGTAGGGGCAGCAGGTTTTTTGGGTGCCTCTTTACGGTATAGCATTGGTGTTCTTCTCTTTCATGAAAGCACCGTTTTTCCGTTTGCTACTTTGATGGTTAATCTGGTTGGCAGTTTTCTTTTGGCTTGGCTAACGACTGGTCTGATGATGCGTGCTTCAATGCCGGCTCATATAAAAACAGCAATCGGAACTGGCTTTGTTGGATCTTTTACCACCTTTTCCACAGTAAGCGTTGAAACGGCAGCCCTCTTTCTCAATGGAAATACAGCTCTGGCCGTTGTTTATGTTGCAGCCTCCCTTTTTGGCGGATTATGGATGAGCCGACGGGGGTTTCAGGTGTGGAAAGGAGAAGAAGCCGAATGAGTACGTTATATGTTTTAATGGTGGGGATAGGCGGCTTCTTTGGTGCGATATCCCGGCTATGGGTCAGTCAGTTCATTAGTAAAAAGTTTGTGTCGAATTTCCCCGCTGCCACGCTTGTCATTAACTTAATTGGTTCACTTCTTCTTGGAGTCATGGTAGGCTCCGGAATAGAAGGAAGTCTTTTTATGCTGTTTGGCACAGGGTATATGGGGGCATTCACCACTTTTTCTACCTTGAAGCTTGAGGCGATACAGCTGCACATGGATAAAAGGAAAAAGGAGCTTATTCTATATACTTTTTTGAGCTATGGCGGCGGGATTCTTCTGGCCTTCCTGGGAATCGAACTGGGATCCCTCCTCAAATAAAGAAGTAACAGTTTTCTGTATATACTTAGGGAAGTTTGTATGATAACCTGCCTCGGAGAATTATGTTATGATAGCAAATAGCATCAAGGAGGTAATAAAATGTTTTGGGAATCTTATTTAACAAATGATAAATTATTGGACCTGGGAATATCCATTGGGATTTTTCTGCTGTTTCTCATTTTCCGGAAGCTTTTCGCTAAATATGTATTTACTCTTTTATTAAAGATTAGCAGAAAAGCGCCAAACGACTTTTTCTCACATCTATTTGTATCTTTTCAAAAGCCGATTCAAGGTTTTTTTATCATAATAGGGATCTATGTGTCTGTTGGTTACTTTCCATATCTAAATCAAAAAAACCCCTTGTTTTTAGATATTATAAGCTCCTCATACATTATTTTGCTTGCGTGGGGATTATACAATATGGCAGCCGCATCATCAGCCCTTTTTACTAGTTTAAAAGTTAGGTATAATCTTGAGATTGATAACATTCTTATTCCTTTCATTTCCAAGGCATTGAGAGTTATCATTGTGGCTATTAGTTTTAGCATTGTTGCCCAGGAGTTTGGCTACGATGTGAATGGGTTTGTAGCGGGGCTCGGATTAGGCGGTGTTGCCATTGCTTTTGCTGCCAAGGATGTACTGGGAAATTTGTTTGGCGGATTTGTCATTATTACAGAAAAGCCGTTCACGATTGGAGATTGGATTATGACGCCAAGCGTAGAGGGTACGGTTGAAGATATTTCTTTCCGGAGCACCAGAGTAAGGACATTTGCACAGGCGCTGGTCACAGTTCCTAATGCTACTTTAGCCAATGAATCAATTACAAACTGGAGCAAGATGGGAAAAAGGCAAATAAGCTTCAGATTGCGCGTTACTCATGATACGACTAAGGATCAAATGGCTAATGTTATAGGGCAGATTGAGTATCTGTTAAAGAATCATCCCGATATTCATCCAGAAACCATTTTTGTCACCTTTGACGATTATAAAGAAAATGGGCTTGATATCTTCCTTTATTTCTTCACTAAAACAACAAACTGGGGAGAATTCCTGAAAATTAAGGAAGAAATCAATTTTGAAATCATGGATATCCTTGAAAATGAGCGTGTATATGTTGCTATGCCAAGCAGAAAGCTATACTTGGATCCTGAAGGTGAAAACCAGCTGAAAAAAGACAGCAGAGTGAGACAGGAAACCTAATAAGATAAAAAAGGCGGAACTTAGAGTCCCGCCTTTTTATTTTATGAAAAGTTTATTCCATTGTTCAGCCTTTACTAATGCAAATGAATCTTCTCTCACTTCTTCCGGCTTTACTCCGCTGCCGATGATATAGTCGGCAAATTCCATCCCGACAAAATCAAATATGTATTGAAATTGCTGAACAAGGGGAAGTCCTTTTACTTTTGCGCTGCTGCCGCCTGTGATAACAACGTAAGCTTTCTTCTTAGCCAGCTCCTCTTTGAGGTTAAATCGTTCATCCCGTAAATATTGTGACCAGCGATCAAAGAAATCCTTCATCTGACCGCTCATGCCATACCAATACAAAGGGGTGGCAAATACAAAAACATCATGTGACTGCATCTGCTGCACTAATTCTTCATAGTCGTCATCGACTGGTGTAAAGCCGCCATCAGTATGCCTCTTATCCACAATCGGTTCAATATTCAGGTCCGCTAATTTTACCAGGGTGTGGTCAGTGCCTTCTACGATCTTTTTAGCCAAATACTCAGAATTTCCGTTTTCTCTCGTACTGCCCAGCAAGGCCAATACTTTCATTAAAATCGCCCCTTCACTACTATCGTCTTTTTATGAATTTTACATAAAACTAATTTGGGAAGCAAAGAAAGTAACTTTATTTAATAATCTCTATGCCCAGCCAAAGAAGTTTTGTCAGAGAATATGATGCTTAGTAAAAAGGCTCAAACTAGATAACAGCAAACAGGCAGGAGCGATTTTTTTTATTGACAATCCAATTTACCTCCCTTAAAGTTAACTACGTTAATAGTTAAACTATTGAACAGTTAAATAATAGAATAATCAAATGGCGAGGTGAATATATAAATGAGTGTGCCTGACATTAAGAATTTGGTCGACCGGTATATTTCCGTTTCTTTTTCTGTTGAGAAAAAGGCTGCATCACTTGTGAAAAATCAGATTGGCAGCGACCTGACCAATGATCAGCATTTTACCTTGAGGTACATAAACCGGGCAGGTTCCTGTACTTCGTCAGAGCTTGCGGAAGTGTTCGATGTAAAAAAGAGCGCGATTACAGCAATGATTACTCGTATGTGGGAAAAAGGTCTGATTCAGCGGACACGTGATGAAAATGATCGCAGAGTCGTCTATCTGACACTTACCGAAAAAGGGAATGAGCTTTACATGAGAGCAGAAGAAAAGATTCATATCCTGGTAGAATCGCTGATAAATAAATTTGAACAGACCGAAATACAGCAGTTCATTGAAACCTTTGAAAAACTGGATAAAGTCCTATCGCAATCAAACGGGCAGTAATATTCCCGCTTTTAGACGCAGGCACTCATCGAAGAGTCACCAATGGGTTCAACTAACGATCAGCAGAGAGGAAGCCCTCTCTGCATTATCAGAAAACAAAACGGGGGATTAAATAGTGTACTCAATTATTAAAAGAAAATGGCTTGTCATAGTCGTATGGATCGCAGTGGCTGCCGGTTTGTTTCTGGCAGCGCCAAACATGGCTGATCTTGTCCGTGAAAAAGGTCAAATAACTGTTCCTGAAGAGTATTCTTCCACACTTGCCGGGGATATCATGCAAGAAGTGCAGAAACAGGAAGGCGGCGGGGATGAGACCCAGGTCGCACTTGTTTTTCATAATGATAAAAAGCTTACAGGAGAAGAAATCGAAGAAGCGGAAAAAGCTATCCGCATGCTTGAAGACAAAAGCAATGAATTGGGCATAACAGAAATTCTTACTCATTTTAATGAAAAAAGCTTAAAAGATCAGCTTGTTTCAGAGGATGGCAAGTCTATTCTGGCATCTGTCAATGTAAGCTGGAACGACCGGGAACCTGCTGAGCTGAGTGAAGAGCTATATAGTGCGATTGATGATGCCAAGGTAGATTACTATTATACAAGTGAATGGCTGATCAATGAGGATCTTATGAACAGTTCGCAGGAAGGATTGAAAAAGACGGAAGGAATAACAGTCGTCTTTATTCTGGTTGTACTGCTTCTGGTTTTCCGATCAGTGGTTGCGCCGATTATCCCGCTCATGACAGTAGGATTCACTTATCTTGCTTCACAATCCATTGTGGCGTTCTTAGTAGACAGGCTGGATTTTCCGATTTCAAACTATACCCAGATTTTCCTGGTAGCGATTCTGTTTGGGATTGGAACAGACTATTGTATTCTGCTGCTAAGCCGTTTTAAAGAAGAGCTTTCCTATAATGAAAGCACAGCGGACGCCATTGTGGCAACATACCGAAATGCGGGCCGCACAGTATTTTTCAGCGGCCTGGCTGTAATGATCGGGTTTGCTGCGATTGGATTCTCACAGTTTATTCTTTACCAGTCAGCAGCAGCTGTAGCCATCGGTGTAGCGATTCTCTTAATTGCTTTATTTACGATTGTGCCATTCTTTATGGCAGTGCTGGGCCAGAAGATTTTTTGGCCATCGAAAAAGAGTGCCGAGCATGGTGAAAGCAAACTATGGGGTACGGTCGGACGATTCTCGCTTGCTCGCCCATTCCTGGCCTTGCTTATTGTAGCGGCCGTTTGTGTGCCGTTTCTGGTGACATATGATGGAGAACTTTCTTACAACTCACTTGAGGAAATCGGTGGAGATGTTAATAGCATTAAAGCGTTTAATGCTATTGCAGACAGCTTTGGGCCGGGAGAATCCATGCCGACGCAGATCGTCTTGAAAAATGATGAGGAAATGGATTCAGCAGAATATGTAGGACTGGCTGAAAAAATTAGCCGGGAGCTTGAGAAAGTAGACTTGGTAGATACAGTTCGTTCTGTCACAAGGCCAACCGGAGAGCCGATCGAAGACTTCTTTGTAGCCAAACAAGCGGAGACGCTTGAAGAAGGCCTAGGAGAAGGAAAAGACGGATTAAACAAAATTTCAGAAGGCTTAAATGAAGCAAGCAGCGAACTGTCAAAATCAGAACCAGAGCTGCAGAATGCCACAAAGGGGATCAATGACTTGATTTCCGGCACCAATGAAATCAAGTCGGGTCTAAGTGAAATACAGACAAACCTTGCTAAAATTGAAGATGGTATTCGTCAGGGATCTGCAGGTTCAGATCAAATTAAAGATGGGCTGGAAAAATCCAAGGCTGGAGTGGAACAACTCACAGCTAATTACCAAAAAATATTAAATGGTTACCAGGTTACACACGATAAGTTAACAGAGCTGCAAGCAGGATATGTTAAGGTGGGTTCTGGACTTGGTGAAATAAGTACAGCAAATGATAACTTGTATAAGCACCTTGAGGCCAATTATGCTGACTTAGAAACAGATCAAACCTACCAAACTTACAAACAGGCTATTCAGACAAACCTGGGTGAGCTTACAGGCGGTTTAACCGAGTTGAATTCAGGACTGAATCTGTTAACTGGTGGACTAAAGGAAGCAAATAATGGATTTGGTAAGATCCTGAATGAACAATCAAAGCTTTCTGCAGGCCTCCAGCAGCTAATCGACGGAATCGAAGCTCAGCAGGCGGGACTCAATCAGCTAGCCGACGGCCAGGGACAAATTGTTGATAATTTTCCTAGGCTGACAAATGGTTTAACTGGAATCAGCGGTGGCCAGGAGCAGCTTCTTGCCGGATTTGGCGACCTTGGAGGACAAATAAGTCAGCTGACAGATGGACTTGGCCAGAGTGCAAACGGACTTGAGCAGGTATCTGAAGGACTTGGTTCTGCACAGGATTACCTGGCAGGTCTATCGAAGTCGGATAATATGGATGGGTTCTATTTGCCGCCTGAGGTTCTGGAGGATGACGAGTTTGCCCAGGTGTTTGATGTCTACTTGTCAGAGGATCGCAAAGTTATGACAATGGATGTCGTTCTTGAAGCAAATCCGTATTCCAACGAAGCCATTGACCAGGTCGATGACATCAAGGATGCTGTGGAAAGAGCGGCAAAAGGGACTAAGCTTGAAAATGCGGTTGTCGCAGTAGGCGGGATTACAAGCACCAATGCTGATTTGAGCACAATGTCTGATAAGGATTACTCCCGTACAGTCGTATTAATGCTTCTGGGCATTTCGATCATCCTTGTGTTCCTTTTCAGGTCTATCATCATGCCAATCTATTTAATTGGTTCACTAATTTTAACCTATTATACGAGCATGGCAATGAATGAAGCGATTTTCGTAAACCTGCTGGGATACACGGGCATCAGCTGGGCGGTTCCATTCTTTGCATTTGTTATTTTGGTCGCGCTTGGCGTAGACTACAGCATTTTCTTAATGGACCGTTTTAATGAATATCGTGACCTTTCTATCGCAGATGCCATGCTTTTATCCATGAAAAAGATGGGTACGGTTATTATTTCAGCTGCGGTCATTCTCGGAGGAACATTCGCGGCAATGATGCCATCCGGAATGCTGTCTTTATTGCAGATCGCGTCTATTGTTCTGATTGGATTAATGCTTTACGCACTGATTGTGCTGCCTTTATTCATTCCAGTTATGGTCAAGAACTTCGGCCAGGCAAACTGGTGGCCGTTTAAAAGAAGTACAAATTAACTTAAACTGAGACTGTCTTTACGGCAGTCTCTTTTTGTTTCTTTCAAAAAGGATCCCCAATCCTTAAACGATTGGGGATTCATCAAAAATTTATGGATTAGTCGACCACATGCCGGCAGTTTTCACAAACACCCGCGGGTTCAATTTCAGCTGTGCTACCATGAATTCTGCGAGGTCTTCAGGCTGCATGACTTTTTCAGGATTGCCGTCCGTCAGGTTTGTTTCAATTGCAAGGTCAGTGGCAACCGTGCTTGGAGTCAATGCACTAACCCGGATATTATGCTTTCGAACCTCCAGCATCAGGGACTCTGTTAAGCCTAATACAGCAAATTTGGATGCACTGTATGCACTAGTGACAGGCGCTCCTTTTTGGCCGGCTGTGGATGCAATGTTGATAATGTCTCCAGATTTTTGTTCAATCATTTCAGGAAGAACAGCTCTTGTAACATTATAAACACCCATCAAATTGACCTGAATGATGCTTTCCCACTCATCAGGGGATAGCTCCAGGAACCCGCCGAACTTGGCAATTCCGGCATTGTTAATCAGGATATCCACAGAGCCAAGGTCTGACTTTATATGCTCGACTGCATGGGAAACAGCTTCAAGATCTGCAACATCGGCTGCGGCAGCAGATACATTCACCTCGTACTGGCTAAGTTCCTCCGCCACTTTTTCAAGATTTTCAATCGTTCGGCCCAGTAAACCAATATGGACACCCTCTTTCGCCAGCGCAATAGCGGCGGCGCGCCCGATCCCTCGGCCTGCTCCTGTGATGAGAGCGGTTTTTCCTTTTAAAGTATGCATTATCCTTCCTCCTTAAAAAAAATCATTCATATACTACCAGAAAGGCTGTGAATTTCCTAATAAACCGCTTGCGCAGCCGGGACAGTTGAGGAAGCTGCACCCCTTGTGATAAGATCATCTTCATTAAAAGGGGGAGTTCTCATGAAGCTTAGTGTTTTGGATCAATCTGTTGTGGCAAAAGGGGATTCTGCAGCTGAAACGTTTCGTAAAACAGTCAAGCTCGCCCAGGTGGCAGAAGAGCTTGGCTACACCCGTTTTTGGGTAGCTGAGCATCATAATTCGAATGGAATGGCCGGCTCTTCACCGGAAATTCTTATCTCCCATATTGCATCAGGCACCACCCGCATTAAGGTCGGATCAGGCGGAATCCTTTTGCCGCAATACAGTCCTTATAAAATTGCCGAAAACTTTAATGTGCTTCAAACTCTATTTCCGGGACGGATCGATTTGGGCATCGGGAGGTCTCCGGGGGGATCTGCATCCACCCGGCTTGCTCTGACAGATGGCGTAAGGAAAAGTCTGAATGAGTTTCCGAGACAGCTTAGGGATTTGCAGGGATTTTTACACAAAGAGCATCCAGAAGGCCATCCTTATCAGCAAGTGCAAGCTTTTCCACAGGCAGAAGATCCTGCCCTATTATGGCTTCTTGGAATCACGCACCGCGGAGCAAGACTGGCAGCGGAACATGGAGTTGCCTTTACATATGGGCACTTTATCAATCCTGACAATGGAAAGAGGGCACTGGATACATATTTCAGTCAATTCCAGCCTTCAGTGGCTTTATCTGAGCCGAAAGCAAATGTGTGCATTTTTGTTGTGTGTGCTGAAACACAGGAAGAGGCCGAGAGGTTGGCTTTGAGCCAGGATATGTGGCTTCTGGCAGTTGAAGAAGGGAGAGATACGAGACTAATTTCAAGCATTGAAGCTGAAGATACCCAGCTAATACATGAGGAAAAAGAAAAAATGACTGAAAACCGGAAGCGGATGTTAGTTGGTACTCCGGCAAAAATAAAAGAAGAATTGAAGACTCTCAGCGAAATCTACAGAACAGATGAGTTTATGGTCATTACCAATATTCATGACTTTCAAGGCAAGCTGAATTCGTACAAACTGCTGGCCGACGTTATCGGCTTAAGCTGAAACTAGTAATCCCCATTTCATCCACAGTCTGAGGGGTATTTTTATTTTGTATTTTCCATTAACTCGAATGTGAATAACTAATTCATTGATTTTTTTAATTTTTCAGAAGTATCCACAACTTTAGGTGATTTTTGTCCAATTCATCCACACAGCGTGGATAATCCGAAGGTTCAATAGAGTTATCCACATACAATAATCAAGATTGAGACAAAAAGTTATCCCCATTCTGCCCGTTTTTTTAGTTATCCACATAAGTGATTGCTTGTCTTCCATCCGGCAATGAACCTGTCCTTTTGGTATTGTGTATTCTTCTCTTTTAGCGGATTATTTGAATGGATATCATACTCAAAAAAAAGCCCGGTTTCCCGGACTTCAATGCAGCAGTTAATTAATTTCGGCTTTCCCGCTGGATACAGAAATGCGGATGTCATGTTTCCCTGATCCATGCCTGCCGGAAATATCATTTTTATCACGTTTTTCATCTTCCAATTCGAAATTGCTGCTGATATGGCCGCTGCTTGCTTTGCCTTTTAAAGTGAAGTCAGCATCATCAGGCAAGTCAAGGCGGACAAATCCTGAACTGGCTTCAACTTTAATAGAGTCAATCAGCTTGCCGACCATTATATCGAGCTGCCCGGATGAGACCCCAGCGTCAAGCTTGCCCTGGTAGTTTCTGATTTTCACTTTGCCTGAACTCATATCTATTTCGCCTGAACGGGCAAATAAATGATCTGCATCCATCATTCCTGATGAGCCTTCGTGTTCAAATTCATCTGTCTTAATGTTGGCCAGGCTGACTTTTCCCGAGCTCATATTAACATCCAGGCTCTCAAGCCCAAAAGGCTTGCTCTTGGATTCACCGGCGAAATTCATACGGCCGGAACCTACATGAATGGACATGGACTTATTGAAATCTTCCGGAATGTAGATTCTCAGGTTGCTTTTGTTATTGAAAAACTGAAAGCCATCCAGCCACTTTCTCTTATATTCTACACGAATTTCGTTTCCAGACTTATTGACGGTCACTTTCCCTTTACCGTCAAGTTCCGCTCTAACTTCATTTCCCTTATCAGGGATAATGACGGTATCTGAGCTTGATACATCAATGCTGATCGTATCCGTTCTCTTGCTGAGAGAAGCTCCGGTATTGCTTCCTCCGAAGCTGAAGAAGCTGTTCACGCCGGTAAAGAGCATATATGAACAGATTAAAATAATAAAAATGGCGAAAATCCTTTTCACTGAGAATCCCCTGCTTTCCTAATAGTTTCTTAATATTATTTTATGCTAATCCGAATTCAGGCACATTGAGCCGCGGTTTTATTTCCAGCTAAGACTTGAGGCGTATGGTATATAGGATTACATTTGTGCAGATTATGCCTTAAGATCCAAAAGTATTATTATCTTTATTATAAAAGGAATAAATAGGAACAGCCATTTAAATAAAACAATAAGGCTGTGTCCAAAGGATTGGACATGTCACTGCCACGAATGCTAACATAAAAACAGTTTTCGGCTTAAAAGTTGATAGGATAAAAACAAGAAAAAACTTGCAAACAATCACTTGCATAGAAATAATAAATATGACCCAATACTTGAAGCTTTTCAAAACACTAATAGTAAAGGTAGATGAATTTTTTATTTATGAGTAAATTTAATGCTGATACAACTATTACAATGAAGGATATTGTGCGTGAGGGTGATCAAATTCTCCGTGAAGTTACAAAGGAAGTGCCAGTGCCTTTAACTGAGGAGGACCGCGGAACACTGATTGCAATGATGCAGTATTTGAAGAACAGCCAGGACCCTGCTGTTGCAAAGAAATATGGTTTGCGTCCGGGCATTGGGCTATCCGCTAACCAAATTGGCCTGAACAAGCGAATGTTTACTGCTTATTTTACCAATGAGAAAGGTGAGCCCCAGGAGCATTATGTAATTAACCCGAAAATAATCAGCCACTCTGTTGGTGTTATTTTTCTTCCTGAGGGTGAAGGCTGTCTGTCTGTAGACCGTGATGTAAAAGGATATGTGCCCCGTTATGAGCGCATTAAAGTAAAAGCGCATAATCTTGATGGCGATGAAGTGACACTCCGGTTTAAGGGGATTCCGTCCATCATCATGCAGCATGAAATCGACCATCTGAACGGAATAATGTTTTATGATCGAATTGATAAAAACGACCCGTTCAAAATTCCGGAGAACTCAGTTATGGATCATTTTTGAGATTGAAAAACCGGCTTCAATGTGAAGCCGGTTTTTTCTTAATCCAAATCAGTCTTATCTTTTTGATCCTTATTCCTCTTATTGCCCTTGCTGTTATCACCGCTGATCGAGGATTGATTTCCTCTTGGTGAATTTTGGTTATTGCTGCCTTTATTGAATTTTTTGGTCATTGGGATT
The DNA here is from genome assembly GCF_009849585.1 of Bacillus sp. ZZV12-4809. GTDB lineage: Bacteria > Bacillota > Bacilli > Bacillales > Cytobacillaceae > Cytobacillus. The sequence continues at coordinate 1,107 of NZ_VCRN01000007.1, read as the reverse complement.
CTCCTTTCATAAAATGCTTCTTTATTTTCTCTAAATTACTTCCTTTTTATCCGGACCGGCCTTCTTGTTCCCTTTAAAATGGCATATACATTTAAAAGGATAATGATGGGGGGATCGGATGAATGAAATAGTTTTGACGCCGTGGGAGGAGCATGCATTTTGGCTGGAGATTCTTGAGGATCACGCGATATTTGTCAGGGACCATCTTTCGCCGGCAGAAGGCAAGTATATAAAAAGAGCGGATGACTACAGGCAGGCTTTCAGAAACCTTTGGACCAGGCTTAATCAGTTAGCAACTTCAGCACCTGCAGACTCACAGGAAGCTGCTGCAATGGCCCTGGAGATATGGCCGGCTGCAAATGGCTATTTTCAATTTGAAGGAAAACTTCAGAATCTGAGAATTAATAACATGATTAATATAAATCTTTCGCCGACCTATTTTAACGGTACATTAAGTGAAAATCAGGAATATTTACGCCTGCTTTCTTATTATGCAAAAGGGCTTATACCTCCGCCGCTATCTCTTTTTGATTTGCTGGATTTGTGGCTGGAGGATCAGCTGGGACACATCATTCTTCTGAAAAACTCAATCGATCCGATAGAGGTATTTGTAGATGAACAGGCAGATACGTATACCCGGATTTTTCAGGGGTTTATGGTACAGAACCGGCATATGAAAGGATATCTCCGGTTTACGCAGCCATGGTTTCCCCGACAGCAGGCATTGGCCAGGGATGTGGGGCTGACTGTGATTGAAATGAATGAATTCATTAAGGGGATAGTCGAGAAATACGCAGGCAAAAGGATCCTCAATAAAACAACACTGAGATTTCTCGAACATCACTTCCCTGAAGCCTGCTATCTAATTAAAAAGCTGAGTTTCTACGCTCCTGAACTGGCGGAAGAAGCATCAAAATGTTCCTTAAAAAAACCATCCTATTCTTAATCCCATAAAACCCTCTTTTAGAAAGAGGGTCAGGCTGTCGAGAAACTCTCGACAGCTTTTACTTTTATCATTAACTTTATTAATTCACCGCGTTAATTTGATATAATATAATTAATTTTACTTAGGATGGTGGATGGCATGTTCAAACCGAAAAGAGAATC
>NZ_VCRN01000076.1 GCF_009849585.1 Bacillus sp. ZZV12-4809 | reverse complement strand
TACATTTCAGAAGTAGTCTTCGCCTGCATATGCAGAAGAATGTAGTCAGGTCCGCCCGCTTTAGAGTCAGTTCCTGACATGTTGAATCCGCCGAATGGCTGGTATCCAACGATCGCACCTGTACAGCCGCGGTTGAAGTATAGGTTTCCTACATGAAAATCCTCGCGCGCTTTTTGGATGTGTTCGCGATTCTGTGTGATCACAGCTCCTGTTAAGCCGTACTCTGTGTTGTTCGCTATTTCAAGCGCATGGTCGAAATCTTTTGCTTTTGTGAAACCAACAACTGGACCAAAGATCTCTTCCTGCATAAGGCGTGCATCCGGTGCAAGGTCAGCAAATACAGTCGGCTTGATGAAGAAGCCTGTTGAGCTGTCTCCTTCTCCGCCTGTCATCAGCTTGCCTTCTTCTTTACCGATTTCGATGTAGCTCATGATCTTATCAAATGCAGCCTGGTCAATAACTGGACCCATATAATTGCTCTGGTCTTCCGGATTGCCCTGCGTTAATTCATTTGTCAGTTCCACCACACGGTTAAGAACCTGATCATAAACATCTTCTACTAAAACGGCACGTGAACATGCAGAGCACTTCTGGCCGGAGAAGCCGAAAGCAGATGCCACGATGGAAGTTGCAGCCAATTCAAGGTCTGCATCTTTGTCGACAACGATGGTGTCCTTGCCGCCCATTTCCGCGATGACACGCTTCAGCCAGATTTGGCCTTCATTTAACTTGGAAGCGCGCTCGTTGATGCGAAGTCCCACGTCGCGTGAACCTGTGAAGGAGATAAAGCGGGTATCTTTATGGTCAACCAGGTAGTCGCCCACTTCTGCCCCGCTGCCCGGCACGAAGTTTAGAACGCCCTTCGGAAGGCCTGCTTCTTCCATCACTTCTACGAATTTCGCAGCCACAACCGGTGTAGTGGAAGCTGGTTTTAATAGAACAGTGTTTCCTGCCACGATTGCGGCAACAGTAGTGCCGGCCATGATCGCAAGCGGGAAATTCCAAGGGGAGATGATGATGCCCACTCCCAATGGAATGTAGTCATAACGGTTATATTCGTTTGGACGGCTGTTAACTGGAACACCGTCTTTAATTTTTAAGATCTGGCGTGCATAGTACTCAAGGAAGTCAATCGCTTCCGCAGTATCAGCATCTGCCTCATTCCAAGGCTTACCTGCTTCCTTTGTTAAAAGGGCAGAAAACTCATGCTTGCGGCGGCGGATAATCGCAGCAGCTTTGAATAAAACATCTGCACGTGTTTCCGGCTTCACTTTTCTCCATGTTTTGAATGCTTCCACAGCAGCCTGCATCGCTTTTTCCGCAAGCTCGCGGTTTGCCTTTGAAACACGGCCAACTACTTCTTCTTTATTAGAAGGATTGATGGATACAATTTTATCTTCAGTAGA
>NZ_VCRN01000075.1 GCF_009849585.1 Bacillus sp. ZZV12-4809 | reverse complement strand
TTTGTAGGACTTCAAGTAATTACAGAGAATTGCAGACCTCTCCGAGGTTATCATTTAGGCCATTTCTGGACCTTGCCAAGTCCAGTTGGCCATTTTCTTCAAATTCATGGCAGCGAAAGTAAGCATCGCCTGCATCGACATTTTTTTAAGTCCCCTGAGGGTTGTCCAACGCATGCCATGCTTTTCTTTTGCATCTGCGAATACTCGTTCAATTGTTTCTTTGCGTTTTTCATAGATCGGTTTGACGTCTTGATGGTGGCGAAGATGATCTGCTTCTTCCACATGTTCCTCCCACACATGACGTTGAATCAGTTTTTGATGTGCTTGACTCTGTGTGCATCGAGACAAGAAAGGGCATCCAGCACAAATTCGAGGATCTGATTTATATTGACGATACCCTTCCTTTGTAGTTGTAGTATATTTTAATATCTCACCAGTTGGGCAAATGTAACAGTCAAAATGCTCATCATAAACATACTCATGTTTTCTGAAGAAACCCTCTTTTGTGCGAGGTCGTGTGTAAGGTAAAGCAGGTGTGATGTCGTTTTTCAATAAGTAGCTCGTGATAGCAGGTGTTTTATAGGCTGCGTCTGCCGCAACAGCTTTTGGTTTACTAACTTTCTCAATGACTTGTTCTACCAATGGCTCTAAAATATGACTATCATGCGTGTTACCAGGGGTTACAATTGCGCCTAACACGAAGCCGTTGCGGTCTGCGGCCGCATGGAAAGAATAAGCGAACTGTTTTGTACGCTCATCTTTTACATAGTAGCCACTCTCTGGATCTGTTGTACTTTCCTTGATTTCTTTGTATTCTTCTTTATCAAACTTATCTGGTGGAAACGGCTTTTTTCCATGATCCTCGCGGTCTTGGTTAATCTCCTCTTGAAGGCGTTCTTGATAAGCACGGGTTTCTTTTCGAACAACTTTCTTTTCAAATTTGCGTTTATTTGCACTCGCTTTTACATGAGTAGAATCTACAAAAACGTGTTCAGCACTAATTAAATTCTTTTCAGCTGCGGTTTTTAAGATTCGGTAAAATATTTGTTCAAAGAGATCGGTGTCTTTAAATCGGCGCTCATAATTTTTACCGAAAGTTGAGAAGTGAGGAACTTTATCGTGAAAGCCATATCCTAAAAACCATCGATAAGCCATATTCGTTTTCAATTCTTCAATTGTTTGACGCATGGAGCGAATACCGAAGGTATATTGAATAAATGTGAGTTTAATTAATATTACAGGGTCAATACTTGGGCGGCCTTTTTCTGAATACTTATCTTTTACCAAGTCATAGATGAATGAGAAATTAATCGCCGCTTCAATTTTGCGGACCAAATGGTCCGCCGGTACAAGTTCGTCTAAAGCAACCATTTCAATTTGATCCCGTTGAATTGGATTATGTTTTGAAAGCATTTAAATCACCTCAAGCATTGTATTACTTCTATTTTAAAATAAAAAA
>NZ_VCRN01000074.1 GCF_009849585.1 Bacillus sp. ZZV12-4809 | reverse complement strand
AATTGGTCAAGCCCCCATATAGTGGAGATATTAAAAAACCGGAGCTGTTTCCTTTTGGAAATGGCTCCCTTTCGGTTTTATTTTAGTTATTTCATTCTTTTTATTTACTTGACATGGAGCCTCGTCACGCATGATTCTCGCTCTAGGAAGCAGGTTTGTAACACAACTAGCTCCCCTATGACGGTATCATGCGTTGCTCCATATCAAGTAGTGCACTTTAAATAATTTGTGAGTTCCTTTTGAGGGACCCATTTCCTTATGCTATAAGATTCTGGCGACGATAATTTACTGGCGACTGTTTATTTAACCGCTTTTGTCTCCTTATATGATTGTAATGATGAATATATTGATGGATTTTTGCTTCTAATTCTTCAATATTTTGTACAGAATAGGGATGATAAGCTTCTGTTTTTAAATGGGAAAAGAAGCTTTCAATACAGGCATTATCGAATGGATTGCCTGGACGGGACATGCTTGGTTGAATATCATAGGATTCGAGCGTGTCTTGATAAAGTTTGGATGTGTATTGTGTTCCCCGGTCGCTATGGAGGATGACACCTTGCACATCCTTTTCTTTTTGAACAGCTTGGTATACAGTTTTTATTACGAACATCGTTTCACTATTATTCCTTGCCATTTCGTATGCAATAATCTCATTATTGTACAAATCCATTATGGCAGATAAGTGTAACTTTTCGTCCCCGATTGAAAAGGAAGTGATATCTGTAACCCACTTTTTATTAGGTTGGTCAACCGAAAAGTCTCTATTGATGATATTTGTTGTAATCGTTTCTGGTTCAGTGCGCTTATACTGATTATAGTTTGAAGATCTGTGTTTCTTCCGAATAATTGATTGAATTCCAAGTTCCTTGTAGAGTCGAAAGACTCTTTTATGATTGATTTGCATTCGGTATTCTTCCTGAAGTTCCATATGAACACGCCGATAACCCCATTGCTTATTGGATTTCTCATATAATTGCAGAATCAGCTGCTTCAATTCAACATCCCTATCAAAACGTATATACTTTTTGTATTTGTAGTATCCACTTACTGATACCCCAAGAAATTTACAAAGTTCCGCTACATTAAATTGTTCTCTTAAGAGATCAACTACCTGAAACTTTAATTTCTTCCCTCCCTCATCAAGATTTCCTGAAACTTTTTTAAAACAGAATTCTCCATTTCCAATTTCCGAATGTAACGCTCTTGATCTGTATACTCTTTCCTTCGACCCCTATTATCTAAATAAAATGCTTGTCCTTCTTTTTGATATTTCCTCCACCAAGTCTTTACAGTATTTCTGCTTGGGATATTTAGTTTGTCAGCTACCTGTTGTGCTGAAAAACCTTCTTCTTTTAACTGGATCGCTTCCGCTTTAATCTCCAAAGAATAACTTTGTAACCTTTGCCCTTTTTTGGCCATAAAAATCACCCCTTAAGTCAATGTTGCCCAACTGTGGGTTTTTCAACATCTACTATAAGGGGTGCAGTCTAAA
>NZ_VCRN01000072.1 GCF_009849585.1 Bacillus sp. ZZV12-4809 | reverse complement strand
TTTTTGTTTTAAAATAGAAGTAATACGATACTTGAGGTGATTAAGATGCTTTCTAAACATAATCCAATTCAACGGGATCAAATCGAAATGATTGCATTAGATGAACTTGTCCCAGCGGACCATTTGGTTCGCAAAATTGAAGCGGCGATTGATTTTTCCTTTGTCTATGATTTGGTGAAAGATATGTATTCAGAAGTAGGACGCCCAAGTATTGACCCTGTTATCTTAATCAAACTCACATTCATTCAATATACCTTCGGTATTCGCTCCATGCGTCAAACAATTGAGGAATTGAAAACAAATATGGCCTATCGGTGGTTTTTAGGATACGGCTTCCACGATAAAGTTCCTCACTTCTCAACTTTCGGAAAAAACTATGAGCGCCGATTTAAAAATACCGATCTCTTTGAACAGATATTCTATCGAATTTTAAAAGCTGCAGCTGAAAAGAATTTAATAAGTGCAGAACATGTTTTTGTAGATTCTACTCATGTAAAAGCGAGTGCGAATAAACGGAAATTTGAAAAGAAAGTTGTTCGAAAAGAAACCCGTGCCTATCAACAACGCCTTCAAGAAGAAATTAATCGAGATCGTGAAGATCATGGAAAAAAGCCTTTTCCGCCAGATAAGTTTGATAAGGAAGAATTCAAAGAAACTAAGGAAAGTACAACTGACCCAGAGAGTGGATACTATGTAAAAGATGAGCGTACAAAACAGTTCGCCTATTCTTTTCACGCTGCCGCAGATCGCAACGGCTTTGTACTAGGCACAACTGTAACCCCTGGTAACACGCATGATAGTCATATTTTAGAGCCATTGGTAGAACAAGTCATTGAGAAAGTTAGTAAACCAGAAGCTGTTGCGGCCGACGCAGCCTATAAAACACCTGCTATCACGAGCTACTTATTGAAAAACGACATCACACCTGCTTTACCTTACACACGACCTCGCACAAAAGAGGGTTTCTTCAGAAAACATGAGTATGTTTATGATGAGCATTTTGACTGTTACATTTGCCCAGCTGGTGAGATATTAAAGTATAAAACGACTACAAAGGAAGGTTATCGTCAATATAAATCAGATCCGCGAATTTGTGCTGGATGCCCGTTCTTGTCTCAATGCACACAGAGTCAAGCGCACCAAAAGCTCATTCAACGTCATGTGTGGGAGGAACATTTGGAAGAGGCAGACCACCTTCGCCACCATCAAAACGTCAAAAAAATCTATGAGAAGCGAAAAGAAACAATTGAACGTGTTTTCGCAGATGCAAAAGAAAAGCATGGCATGCGTTGGACAACTTTAAGGGGACTTAAAAAATTGTCAATGCAGGCGATGCTTACTTTCGCTGCCATGAATTTAAAGAAAATGGCCAACTGGACTTGGCAAGGCCCAGTAATAGCCTAGAAGATGACCTCGGAGAGGTTTACAGTCATGAAAAAATGCTTTCAAGTCCAATAAAAAAGTAAAAAGGGTCCGGAATAAGGCTATTCCGAACCCCTTTTGTCTACAAACTGA
>NZ_VCRN01000071.1 GCF_009849585.1 Bacillus sp. ZZV12-4809 | reverse complement strand
CAGCTTGTGGAGAAAGGTATGATTTTTCCACAAGCTTTTTTTATTTTCTCAATTACTGACTTAAAAATAGGCTTTTTTTATGGAAAAACAATAGATCGCCACAATTATCCTAGCTTGGCTAGGTGAGTGGCGATCTTTTTCATATTCTGGCACGCTGCGGTGAGTAATACTTGCTCACTCGCATTGTGCAATCCCCGTAACCGGCAATAGCGAAGCCCATGCAGTTCTTTTGAATCTGCGAAGCTTCGCTCAACTTTCTCTTTTCTATATTTATAAAGAATTTTTCCGGAGAGGGAGAGTCTGTTTAGGCGCACTTTCTCTTTAAATTCTTCCCACACATGGCGTGTTAGGACCTTTTGTTTGTTCTTTGACCTTGTGCACTCCTTCAGGAGTGGGCATTCTGAACACTTTTTAGAATCAGACTTGTACTCTCTGTACCCTTCTCTTGTTGTTGTGCGATAAACTAGCTTCTGGCCATTTGGACAAACATAGATATCTTGTTCTTTATGATAGGTAAACTTCCATTTTGGAAATAATCCTTTGGTCGGCTGATATCTCCGATGGGCAATTACACCAAAAATGCTTCTGTCGTGAAGCCCTTTACAAATGGGATTCGTTAAATAACCTGAGTCGAGTGCCACTGCTTCTACTTTAAATCCAAAACGATCGATCTGACGATCCAATCTAGAAAGATAAGGGATAGAGTCATGGACATTTCCAGGAGTAACATAGGCATCCGTTATGATATTGAACTTCATATCCGTTGTTCGGTGGTCTAAGTAACAGAACATTTCCTGCTTATTTTCCCTGGACATGAATCCGCAATCTGGATCGGTTGTACTTTTTCGGATTTCCTTGGTCTCTGTCACCTCCTCTCTTTCTTTTAGCGCTTTTTTCCGTGGTTTGACCTGTCTTCCTCAATAGCTTTATTAAGTTCATCTATATATTCCCGAGTTTCAATTTCTACTTCTTCACGAGTGAATTTGTGCTTGTTTGCATTCGCTTTAAGGTGAGTGGAGTCAGTAAATAAAACTCTTCCACCGACCATTTTATGACTAATGGCTTGATGGACAATTTCATCAAAGATCTCTTGAAAAATATTTGTATCTTTAAAACGAGTTCGCCGGTTCCAACTGATGGTTGAATGGTCCGGAACAGGATCATTGAGCTTCAAGCCAAGGAACCATCGGTACGCCACATTCATCTGTACTTCCCGTTCTAATTGTCGTTCTGAACGGATGCCATAAAAGTAACCAATGAACATCATCTTAAAAAGCATAATGGGGTCCGAAGGACGCCCGTTATTCTCTGAATAGAAGGGACGGACTTTCTCCCCGATAAAAGAAAAATCTATGTACTTATCAACTTTTCTTAAAAGATGATCTTCAGGGACTAAATCTTCAATAAAAACAAATTCCGCTTCATTTTGTGATTCTCTTTTCGGTTTGAACATGCCATCCACCATCCTAAGTAAAATTAATTATATTATATCAAATTAACGCGGTGAATTAATAAAGTTAATGATAAAA
>NZ_VCRN01000070.1 GCF_009849585.1 Bacillus sp. ZZV12-4809 | reverse complement strand
AACGGGTGCGTTCGTATTATAGAGTTAACCAGTTTTTACTGGTTGCTCTTTTTTTTATAGGACCTATTATTTCAGTAGCCAGGGTAGAACGTACGGGTGCGTGGGAGTTAGATCTCGTCAACTAAACTGTTCGCCCCCTACTTGTAGAATGATGTTTGAGGCTGGTTGGGACAAATAATCTCGTATAACAAGCGAAGCTATGGAACTACAGGAAGGTATAGGGGTTACTGGTGAGTAAAACTAAGGGAGAGATATTAATGAATCCAGTCATTGGCCTAGATGTAGCCAAAGGAGAAAGTGAGGTTCAAGCCTTTTTAGATAAAGACAAGCCGTTCGGGAAAAGTTTCAGTGTAAAGCATACCAAGGAGGATTTAGATTCGCTTATTTCTTTTTTGAGAGAGATAGAGGGACATACTGGGGTTAGGCCAGCAGTTATTCTTGAATCTACAGGACATTACCATACACCGATTATTCAATGTCTTGAGGGAAGTCAGTATCTATACATCTTGGTAAATCCCATCATTTCTTATCAAGCTAAGAAAACAAGCCTTAGAAAGGTAAAGACTGATGCCGTTGATGCATATCACCTTTGTGTTCTTTACTACAAGGAAGAATTTGAGCCATATAAGAAAAGAGGACTGAGACTTCTAAACCTGAGAACATTGTCAAGGCAATACGAAACCGTTACGAACCTTTACATCCAGGCAAAACTTCAGTTTCATACTCTTCTTGATCAGATATTTCCTGAATACAGGGGAGTCTTCGGGGATTTATTTTCGAAAGTTTCTCTTAAAATATTAAAGGAGTTTCCAACATCCGAAGATGTACTGATGGCAGGAGAAGCAAAGATTTTGGCACGAATTAAGGAAATGCGTATTAAACGATCCCCAAGTTGGATGAGGGAGAAGGCACACAAATTAATGGCTTCAGCTAAGCGGAATCCATTCCAACAAGGTGTTTATGAAAGCCAGTTGTTCAGTTTGGATATGTATATCAATATGCTTCTTCAATACCAAGAACACCTATCAAGCTTGGAGAGGCAGATAGATGTCCTGGCAGAAGAAATTGAAGAATGTAAGATAATCCAATCAATTCCCGGTATAGGAGAAAAAATCGCGGCAACGATTATTTCTGAAATCGGGGAAATTGACCGGTTTAATCACCCTAAAAAACTTGTGGCTTACGCAGGAATAGATCCAAGTGTCCATTCATCAGGTAAGTTCACCGCTACGATAAATCATATTACCAAACGAGGTTCAAGCCGATTACGGCACGCTTTATATATGGCCGTATTATGCGGTATAAGAAGCTCGAGGAACAAGAAGCTAAAAGAATATTATGATCGGAAACGAAATGAAGGAAAGCCTTCAAAAGTAGCGATGATAGCTTGTGTAAACAAGCTTTTACACTGGATTTATGCAATCCTAAAAAGGAATGAGCAGTTCCTAGATATGGCTTAATCAACAAGAAAAAGCAGCTAATGAAAAACCTTCCAAAAGGTATTTGGAGGGTTATTTGGCGTGCCTTCCAAAGTATAACACGGAAGAAAAAAATTTTTAATAAGAAGTTCTTGACTCCTATTAGCTGGTTTAGT
>NZ_VCRN01000006.1 GCF_009849585.1 Bacillus sp. ZZV12-4809 | reverse complement strand
TATTAGCCCCGGTTTCCCGGAGTTATCCCAGTCTTACAGGCAGGTTGCCCACGTGTTACTCACCCGTCCGCCGCTGACTTCAGGGAGCAAGCTCCCATCTGTCCGCTCGACTTGCATGTATTAGGCACGCCGCCAGCGTTCGTCCTGAGCCAGGATCAAACTCTCCATATAAGAGTTGATATAGCTCGATTGTCTTTTCAAAAAAGACTAATGATTAAACGTTGACGTTTTGTTCGTTCAGTTTTCAAAGATCAATCCGCCGCTTGAGGCGACTTAATTAATATATCATTTCTGATACTCAATGTCAACAAGTTTTTTTATCAATTAATGATGTTCATCTCTTGCTGACTTGAATAAGTATATCAGACAGTCTCTACTAATTGCAAGTTCTTTTTAATAGAATCTTAATCTTTTTATATAGGATTGTTTTCGTAAAGTTTGCTCATGCAAAAAATACGGAAATAAACTGCATCTTTATTGAAAACAACAATTAATACGAAAAAAGCCAGCCAATGAAAAAATGACCGCATAATGCAGTCATAGTAATACTTCATCAATAAATAACTGGCGGTTTTTCTCTAAATGAATAATATCCCCGGTATCTTTTAGTTTCACAAGGGGCCTAGTGGGTGATTTATCTTCTATAAAAAGAATTTCTGCAGTCTGGCCATCAGAGAGCTTCACCAGGCTGCCAATTGAAAAAGTCATGATGCCGGAACCCAGTGCCTGGATGGATGGAATATCAAATTTGCCGAAACTGTCCTGCATCATCATTTCAAGCACTTTAAACGGAGATTGCTTCCTTCTGTAGAGCCTTTGGGAAGTCATAGCATGAAATGCATCCGCTGCAGCAATAATTCGTCCAGCATGATTGATTTTACTGCTTTGTTCTCCAAACGGGTAACCGCTGCCGTCCAGCCGTTCATGGTGCTGAATAATACCGATCTTAGTGCTTTCTCTTAACAAAGAGATATTCTGAACCATTTTAAAGCTGAGGATCGAATGCTTTTTAACTTCTTCAAATTCTTCGGAGTTTAATGAAGTGCTTTTGTGCAGAATGGCCGGGTTTATTTTCGCCATGCCTGCATCAGCCAGGCACCCTCCCAGGGCAAGCTGTACAACTTCTCCCTTATTGAGATTCAGTTTTTTTCCTATAAAGGCGCTGATCATTCCCACTGCTACTGAATGCTGATATAAATAATCTTCATTTGTGGAAAGGTGATGCAGGGAAAAGATGCCGGTAAGGTTTTTCTCCATTTCTTCAATCAGCGGAATCATTATGTTTCTTATTTTCGCAATATCCACCGGAAGGCCTGATTGCCAGGATACAAATTCCCTTTTGAATTCTTGAACACCTTTTAGGAATGTATCAATATAACTAGGTTCCATTTCCGCTTCTGCTTCCTCCATGTTTTCGGACGAAGACATTGGCTTTCCAGTAATCATGGTCGTTTCAACTTCCGCTTCATCAATCAGAAATATTTTCATAATATCCAGCAGTTCCTTTGTGATCACTGTTTTACGGCAGATTATAGGGCGATTTGTCAAGCTGAAAACATCTTCTGATAAAATACAGCCTACTCTTAATTCCTGTATAGGTACACGCACCGTTTCACTCTCCAAATATAATGAGTCTTTTTTACTATTTTACATTATTTAGACAAAAAAAAGGAACACAAATCTGTGTTCCTCAAAATTTATCGCAGTCTGTCATTACTCTTCGCTATTATCGCCAGTTACTTCTTCTTCTGGAAGTGAATCAGCATCTTCAAGAGGCTTTGTTAATTCCTCGTCATTTTTTTCTTCTTCTTTTTCAACTCGGGCAACGGTTGAAACCGACTCGCCTGCATCTTCATTTATGCGGATGAGTCTAACACCCTGCGTGTTTCTTCCCATAGTGGAAATATCACTGACTGCCATACGGATCAGGACGCCGCCTGTTGTGATAAGCATAACGTCTTCTTCCCCTGTGACAGCTTTCATTGAAACAAGGCTTCCATTCTTTTCAGTGATGTTGCAGGTCTTGATACCTTTACCGCCTCTGCCCTGAACACGGTATTCTTCGGCCGGAGTACGTTTACCATAGCCGTTTTTCGTTACAATCAGGACTTGGCTGTCATCCTCAAGCACTTCCATGCCAACGACTTCATCACCATTGCTTAAGTTAATTCCCTTAACACCGGTAGCCGTTCTTCCCATCGAACGAACATCTTCTTCAGGGAATCGGATCAGCATGCCATGGCTCGTTCCAATAATGATTTCCTTGCTGCCATCTGTCAGACGCACTGAAATCAGTTCATCATCTTCACGCAGATTTAAAGCAATTAAGCCATTATTGCGGATATTGGCAAAGGATGATAATGGTGAACGCTTAGAAATTCCCTGTTTAGTAGTGAAGAACAGGAACCAGTCATCGGCAAATTCTTCAACAGGAATGATCGCATTTACCCATTCGTCTTTGTCCACTCCAAGAAGGTTGATAATAGGAATTCCTTTCGCCGTACGGCTGAATTCAGGAATTTCGTATCCTTTGGCGCGATACACTTTTCCTTTGTTCGTAAAGAACAGAATGGTGTCGTGAGTGGAAGTGGTAATGAGGTGTTCGACAAAGTCATCCTCATTGGTTCCCATTCCCTGAATTCCACGCCCTCCGCGTTTTTGGGCACGGTAAGTCGAGACAGGAAGACGCTTGATGTACCCCTTATGTGTCAGTGTAAGAACAATATTCTCACGCGGGATCAGGTCTTCGTCTTCAATTTGTTCGATTCCGCCCGAAACGATTTCTGTCCGGCGTTTATCGTTGAATCTCTCTTTGAGTTCAGTTAATTCTTCTCGGATGATATCCAATAACTTCTCTTCATCCGCTAAGATTGCTTTTAATTCGGCAATTAATGCCACAAGATTTGAATATTCATCTTCAATCTTTTCACGTTCTAAGCCTGTCAGACGCTGCAGACGCATATCAAGAATAGCTTGAGCCTGTTTTTCAGAAAGATTGAATTTAGTCATTAAGCCTTCTCGTGCAATATCAGTTGTCTGAGAACTGCGGATCAGATTAATAACTTCATCAAGGTGATCAAGAGCAATTCTCAAGCCTTCTAAAATATGTGCGCGGGCTTCTGCTTTTCTTAATTCAAATTGTGTCCTCCGGCGAATAACAACCTTTTGATGTTCTAAATAATGCTCAAGGCACTGCTTTAAATTCAGAACCTTAGGCTGTCCATCCACCAATGCCAGAAGATTAATCCCAAAGCTTGTCTGAAGAGCTGTTTGTTTATAGAGATTATTCAATAATACACTTGCATTTGCATCTCTTCTGACTTCAATGACAATACGCATTCCGTTACGGTCAGATTCATCACGCAGGTCGGTGATACCGTCAATTTTCTTATCTCTGACCAGTTCTGCAATTTTTTCAATCAGCTTTGCTTTGTTCACCTGATACGGAATTTCATGGACAATAATGACCTCTTTGCCATTAGCCTTTTCTTCAACCTCTACTTTAGCCCGCAGAGTAATCGAACCGCGGCCGGTTTCATAGGCTTTGCGGATTCCGCTTCTTCCTAAAATCATTCCGGCTGTCGGAAAGTCCGGCCCGGGGATAATATCCATCAGTTCCGGTATGGTCATGTCAGGGTCTTTGCTTATAGCCAGTACCCCATCAATCACTTCTCCAAGCTGGTGGGGAGGAATATTCGTAGCCATCCCGACAGCGATTCCTGAAGTTCCATTGACCAGCAAATTAGGGAAACGGGCAGGCAGTACAACCGGCTCCTTTTCTTCCCCATCATAGTTATCCTGATAATCAATGGTATCTTTATTGATATCCCGTAAAAGCTCCATTGATATTTTGGACATACGTGCTTCTGTATAACGCATGGCAGCTGCAGAATCGCCATCCACCGAACCGAAGTTTCCGTGTCCGTCAACCAGCATGTATCGGTAGTTAAAGTCCTGCGCCATACGCACCATTGTTTCATAAACAGCAGAATCTCCGTGCGGATGATACTTACCAATTACATCCCCGACGATACGTGCTGATTTTTTATAAGGCTTATCTGAATGCATGCCGAGATCATGCATCGCATACAGGATACGGCGATGCACCGGCTTTAAGCCGTCACGCACATCCGGAAGGGCACGTGAAACAATTACACTCATTGCATAGTCCAGGAAGGATGAACGCATTTCCTGGCTAATGTTAATTTCTTTTATTTGGGACCTTGGCGTATCAGCCATATAAAGAACCTCCCTTTTTAAGGGACTTGGAATTCACCCATAGCCTCTTAATTTGTAAAACATTTAGTAGATTATCGCAAAATGAAAGTGACGCTTCCTTATGTAAAAGCAGGATAGTCATCCTATCCTGGCTTTTGATCATATATCCAAGTTTTTTACATATTGGGCGTTTTCTTCGATAAAGTTTCGGCGTGGTTCGACTTTATCACCCATTAAAATTTCAAACGTTTCATCTGCCTCAATGGCATCTTCCAGGCTCACCTGCAGCAGTGTTCTTGTTTCAGGATTCATCGTTGTCTCCCACAGCTGTCCCGGATTCATTTCGCCCAGACCTTTATAGCGCTGAACGTTCGGCTTAGGCTGGTTTGGCAGGGTGCTCATGATTTCTTCAAGCTGGCGATCATTATAGGCATATTCAATTCTTTTGCCCTGCTGTATTTTATACAGCGGCGGCTGTGCAATGTAAATATAGCCCGCTTCTAAAATTTGTCTCATATAACGGTAAAAGAAGGTTAATAATAATGTTCGAATATGGGCGCCATCCACATCGGCATCCGTCATGATCACAATCTTATGATATCTGGCTTTTGAAATATCAAAATCTTCGCCAATTCCTGTACCGGCTGCTGTAATCATAGCCCGCACTTCATTGTTTGAAAGAATTCGATCCAAACGGGCTTTTTCAACATTAAGGATTTTCCCTCTTAACGGAAGGATTGCCTGGAAGTGACGGTCACGTCCCTGTTTGGCTGAACCTCCGGCAGAGTCACCCTCAACAATGTAAAGTTCTGATATTGACGCATCTTTAGAAGAGCAATCGGCCAGTTTCCCCGGCAGGCTTGATACTTCTAAAGCACTCTTTCTTCTGGTCAGTTCACGGGCTTTCTTAGCTGCAAGTCTGGCACGTGCAGCCATTAATCCCTTTTCAACAATTTTCTTCGCTACAGATGGATTTTCCAGCAGGAACTTCTCAAGAGCTTCTGCAAAAATCGTATCTGTTGCCGTTCGCACCTCTGAATTGCCAAGCTTCGTTTTGGTCTGTCCTTCAAACTGCGGGTCTGGATGCTTAACAGATACAATCGCTGTTAAACCTTCACGGACATCTTCCCCTGAAAGATTTGCATCACTCTCTTTGAATACGCCGCTTTTTCTGGCGTAATCATTAATGACTCTTGTTAAAGCAGTTTTGAACCCAGATTCATGTGTTCCGCCTTCATACGTATGAATGTTATTGGCAAAAGAGTAAATATTGCTTGTGTAGCCATCATTATACTGAATGGAGACTTCAACTGTGATGCCCTCACGTTCTCCATCAATATAAATTGGTTCTTCATGGAGAACTTCCTTCGTTCTATTCAAATGCTCAACGTACGATTTAATTCCGCCTTCGTACATGTATTCATTTTTCTTATTTTCCTCGCGTTTATCCTCAATCGTAATGGCCAATCCTCTATTCAGGAAAGCCAGCTCACGAATGCGAGTCGCAAGTGTTTCGTAATCATATTCAAGCGTTTCAGTAAAGATTTCACTGTCCGGCTTAAAGTGAATGGTTGTTCCTGTGTGATCGGTTTCCCCAATCACTTCAAGATCCGCACTCGGAACGCCGCGCTCAAATTTCTGATAATATTTTTTGCCATCACGATGAACAAATACTTCAAGTTCAGTTGAAAGGGCATTAACTACAGAAGCACCAACACCATGCAAGCCTCCAGAAACCTTGTATCCGCCGCCTCCGAACTTACCGCCTGCATGAAGAACCGTCATAATGACTTCAACGGCCGGGCGTCCCATTTTTTCATGGATTCCGACTGGTATACCACGTCCGTTATCCACTACGGTAATACTATTATCTTTCTCGATAATCACATTGATTTCAGTACAATAGCCTGCCAATGCTTCATCAATACTATTATCGACTATTTCCCAAACAAGATGGTGAAGCCCTTTGGCACTTGTTGAACCGATATACATTCCCGGACGCTTCCGAACCGCTTCCAGACCTTCCAGTACCTGTATCTGATTCTCATCATAGGATTGTTCCTGCACTGCCTTTTGCTCCATTGCCACATCGGTCACCTGCACTTTCTATTTCACTAATCTATAAAAAAGCCTGGCATGAAAATGAGCCAAACTGTAATTTTCCTTGACTTGTACCTTTCCGTTTTGGATCCGGCATGTCTTTAAAATTCATGAACACTTAATTTATGGGATCGTTTTTTTAACGTACCTGAGGATAGCGGAGAAAAATAAATCTTTTCTGTTGTAACGACCACAGATTTATAGGAACCCTTTGCGAGGTTCACAACTGACTCCTCCAGGCGCTCCTTATGCTCTTTTGCATACTCGGAGGAAAGGACTGTTTCTTTATCAATTATAGCGACAATATCTCTTGCCCGGACCAGCACATCTTCACCTATATGGATGTACATGCGATCACCTCACTGAATCTTCTTGATTCTCCCTGACTCAACACTGAACGCTGCTGCTTCTTTAAGTGTCTGGTGGTCTATTCCATCAACACTTGTAGTCGTAACAAACGTCTGCACTTTTCCTTGAATAGTATTCAATAAATGGGATTGGCGGTAATCATCCAATTCTGAGAGGACATCATCCAATAGCAGGATGGGATATTCTCCAATTTCAGAATGGATCAGTTCGATTTCAGCAAGCTTAACCGAAAGAGCTGTTGTCCTTTGCTGGCCCTGTGAACCGAATGTCTGAACATCGCGCCCATTCACATGAAAAATCAGGTCATCGCGATGCGGCCCAAACATAGTGACGCCACGATCGATTTCCCTGTTTTTTACCTTTTCGAATTTCTCTTGGTATACTTTAACCATTTTCGACAAATCTTGTTCTTCTGATACCTCTGCAGAAGGCTTGTACTCAATTTTCAAGGTCTCAAGCCCTCTTGAAATCCCTTCATGAATCGGCTGTGC
Organism: Bacillus sp. ZZV12-4809; assembly: GCF_009849585.1. Lineage (GTDB taxonomy): Bacteria > Bacillota > Bacilli > Bacillales > Cytobacillaceae > Cytobacillus. Next base: position 205,860 of record NZ_VCRN01000006.1, on the reverse strand, counting down.
CCAATTTTCGAGGAGTCTGAGGAACTCGTAGCGCTTTGATACAATCTTGGCAGCCATCTCAATGAATTGCTCAGTTAAAATCTCAAGCATGGTATGGTCGGTCTGCTTTTTGATCTGGAGCATTTTCAGATAGTGGTTACGCTGCTGGAGGATTTTCTGATACTGGCTGATATCATGCAAATAGACAGGTGAAACCTGCCCAATCTCCATATCAATAAAACGACGCCTTACTTGAGGGCTCCCTTTCACAAGATGGAGATCTTCAGGCGCGAACATCACAACATTCATATTGCCGACATACTGGCTTAATTTTTGCTGCTCTATATGATTGCATTTAGCTTTTTTGCCTTTTTTGCTGATAACTAATTGCATGGGCAGGGATCCTTGCCTTTTTTGGACCCTTCCCTCTATTTTAGCATATTCCTGATCCCAGCGAATAAGATCTTTGTCATTTGATGTCCGATGGGACTTTGCCATTGCCAGCACATAGATTGATTCCATGACATTTGTCTTTCCCTGGGCATTCTCTCCCAAAATTACATTCACTTTATTTTCGAAATTGACTTCAAGCTCTTCATAATTCCGGTAATTCTTTAACAGCAACTGCTCTATATGCATAGACGCTACATCCTTTAAAATATTAACGCTAAAAACGGCGTTTAGACGATCGCAAATTCACCGACATCCGGAATCTCGATTTTATCCCCGGTTCTCAGCTTTCTTCCTCGTCTTTGATCCTGTTCCCCATTGACGAAGACTTCGTACTCACTCAGGAACCATTTGGCCATTCCGCCCGTTTGAATCACATCCGCGGCTTTTAAAAATTGGCCCAGCGTAATATATTCTGTATCAATTTGTATTTCCGTCATTTTTTCACTCTTTCCCATTGTCCGACTTCCAGTGCTGCAGTTTTTCCTGCACCTCGGCAAAACAATTTCAGAATGGTATCTAATATTCTATTTTACTAAATAAACCTCAGATACACAAAGAAAAGTCGCCTGCAGCTGGTTATTTTCATTATTCCCCTGCTATTGGCCAATATTCCGGGGGTTTTAAGCTAATGATACTAGTGTATTCTTTGGCTTTTTCCCTGCTGATTTCAGTCCCAGACACTCACCATATCCATAGGACCTGGTTCATCTGCAATAAAAAAGTAAGCCGCCGGCACAGCCGGCAGCTTTTTCTTAATATGTTCTGACTGGCAGAATCAGTTGCAGGATAGATTCATCGTTTAATGGTTTGATGATGAATGGTCTCATCGCGCCGGTGAAGCTGATAGTAATTTCAGAGCCCTCAAGTGCTTTTAGGGCATCCATCATAAATTTCGCGCTGAAGGAGATTTTTAATTCTTCCCCTTCTACAGATTTGCTCTGCACTTCTTCGACTACTTTTCCGACTTCAGGTGTGTTGGATGAAATTTCGATTACTCCGCCATCAATTGTAGAAAGCTTGACCACATTGTTACGGCCTTCTTTTGCAAGTAAAGAGGCACGGTCAATAGCCTGCAGGAATTCCTTTGTATTGACGACCACATCTGTTTTGCTGTCTGAAGGGATCAATCTGGATGTATCCGGATAATTTCCTTCAAGCAGCCTTGAGAAGAACAGCAGATGTTCGGCTTTAAAGAGAACCTGGTTTTCAGTAATAACGATATCGATTAAATCATTATTGTCATCAAGGATTTTGCTTAATTCACTTAAGCTCTTTCCCGGAATGACCACATTGTAGTTTTCGCTGGCAGTTGTTTCGATCTGCGCTCTTCGTAAAGCTAATCTGTGGCTATCTGTTGCAATACAGGTTAATGTCCCGTTTTCCACCTTCCAGTTTACACCTGTCAAGATAGGGCGTGTTTCTGAGGTGGACACTGCGAAAACGGTTTGGCGAACCATTGCTTTTAATAGGTCTGTAGGAATTTTGAACATTTTTTCTTCCTCAATTTGAGGCAAGTGCGGATATTCCTCAGCATCCAGGCCATTAAGATTGAATTCTGATTTACCAGAGCGGATGACTGTCTGCAAATGATTTTCAACGCTTATTTCCACGCTGTCAGTTGGAAGTTTTTTAACAATTTCACTGAAGAACTTAGCTTGGAGCACGATGGCACCAGGCTGTTTGATCTCAACAACTTCATTTCCGTCTTCTTCTTTAGGAATAAAAGATTCAATAGAAATATCAGAGTCGCTTCCTGTTAATGTAACCCCTTCTTCAGAAGCAACGATTTTAATCCCCGTTAAGATAGGAATAGTCGTTCTGCTCGTTACAGCTTTCATAACATCCTGGACGCTTTGGACCAGATGGTCGCGCTGGATTATAAATTTCATTTTTAAATCCTCCAAGCATATTTTAATGGCGTATTGAATATATATATTTTTTATAAAAAAATAGTAGAAGTACTAGTAGGGCCTGTTAGTATGTGGATAACTGCATTTTTTGAAAGGAAACACAGCCTATCCACATGTGGACAGACTGTGCGTAAGTTAGGTCAAGTTATACACATTATACCTTAAGCATTTCATTGATTTCTTTCAGCTGCTTTTCAAATTGTGAATCAGACTGAAGCATCTTTGATATTTTTTCATGCGCATGAATGACAGTCGTATGGTCTCGCCCGCCAAATTCCTCTCCTATTTTTGGCAGAGAAAAGTCGGTTAATTCCCTGGACAGGTACATGGCGATCTGACGGGGGAATGCGACAGATTTTGTACGTTTCTTCGCCTTAAAGTCCTCAAGCTTTACATTAAAATGTTCCCCTACCACCCTTTGAATTTCATGGATGGTAATGACCTTTGGCTTGGAGCTTGGAATAATATCCTTTAATGCTTCTGCCGCAAGGTCGGCATTAATATCTTTATTTATTAAAGAAGAGTACGCTACTACACGAATCAGAGCACCCTCAAGCTCACGGATGTTGGAGTCAATCTGATTGGCAATGTAAAGCATAACCTCATTAGGAATATCAAGTCCCTCCGCTTTGGCTTTTTTGCGCAGAATGGCAATACGCGTTTCCAGGTCCGGCGGAGTGATATCAGTAATCAGGCCCCATTCAAATCTGGAGCGAAGCCTGTCTTCAAGTGTCGGTATTTCCTTTGGAGGACGGTCACTTGAGATAATGATCTGCTTGCTTTCTTCATGCAATGTATTAAAAGTATGGAAAAATTCCTCCTGTGTCTGTTCTTTTCCAGCCAAAAACTGAATATCATCGATAAGAAGAACATCCACATTTCGATATTTATCGCGGAAATCGCCCGCTTTGTTATCTCGGATCGAGTTAATAAATTCATTTGTAAATTTCTCGGAAGATAAGTATACGACTTTAGCTGATGGATTATGATCTAAAACATAATGGCCGATTGCGTGCATAAGGTGAGTTTTTCCGAGTCCTACTCCCCCGTAAATAAATAAAGGATTGTATGCCTTAGCAGGTGCCTCTGCTACAGCAAGTGAAGCTGCATGGGCGAAGCGGTTTCCGGATCCGATGACAAACGTGTCGAATGTATACTTTGGGTTTAGCATCGTTAAAGGCAGTTCCTGCTGTTCTTCCGCCGGTTTTTTCTTTTTTGGAGGAAGAGGAAGATCGACTTCTTCTTCGCTTTGATTTTGCGGAATGATGAATTTCACTCCTAATTCTTCACCGGTTATGTCATAAAGAATTCCGGAGATCAGCTGGGAATAGCGCTCTTCAAGCCAGTCACGGGCAAACTCATTCGGTGCCTTAACGACTAAAGTATCTCCCTGCAGAGAATGCGCCTTTGTCGATTTCAGCCATGTATCAAAACTGGGCTTGCTGATTTTTTTCTCGATATTGGCCAGAGCGTTATTCCAAAGATCCGCAATATTTTCCAATGATATCCCTCCTTTTCCATCTAAATTTAATATTTAAATACGTTCAAGCACCGATGCCTTTCGGTGATCACCGCTGCTTTTTCTTTGTTTCGCGCCACAAAAACGATAGGTTATACACGCTGTATAACCCTAATTTTATAAATATACGAAACTGTTTATGTGGAAAATCATATAATAAGGAAGTAAAGTGGAATTTCGACAGTATCCACTGTCTGTGGACAAACTTTTACAAACCCCTTGGATAACCTGTCCACACGTTATCCACAATCTGTGGATAATGAAGATATGCACAATGATTTATTAAGTGTGAAAACACAATTATGATAACAGATAATGCTTTTGACTGCAATGGTTTTTAAACCCTTATCCACAACATGCCCATCCCTGTTCATAAAAATTGTCCACAGCCTCTGGTTGTGTGCAAAACCTGTCAATATGTGATGTGGATAATAAAAAACTTGTCGAAAATTTATCCACAGCCCTTTTTTGAGGGGATATTATTCAAATGGACCTGGACATATTAGAGGCAACCGAAGTAATGGACGGATCGCCTGGCACGGGAAAATTTGCAGTCTTACATAAAAGCTTTTACAATGAAGAAATGAGAAAAACGTGGAAATATGAAATTTTAGGATGACATTCAGGCGAAAAGAAGGTAAACTTTCTGAGTGGGTTCTTTCAGGTATGCAAATAGAGAAAGAGCAGCAAATAAAATCTTATTATATTGTCGTAAGTTGTTTTTTAATAAATCTCAACTGCTGAGTTGATTGGAGCGGAGGGCACTTGACTCCTGCGGGAGGAGAGGGAGCGGGAGACCCCGCAGGCGAAGCCGAGGAGGCTCCCGTTCCTCCCCGCAGAAAGCAAGTGCCCGCAGCGGAAATCAACGGACTATCTTTAAGAAAACATTTATGAATGAAAGAACCGTATCTATTTTTTTGCCATTGAAGGCAGATTGACTTATATGAATAGTTGACAATTTTCTAGTTACATCTATATAATTAGAAAGACTGTCTTTAACAGCAATTCCTCAGGGAGGTGTCATATATGAAAAGAACTTATCAACCAAACAAGCGTAAAAGAAGCAAGGTTCATGGTTTCCGCAGCCGCATGAGCTCTCCGAACGGACGTAACGTTCTAGCTCGCCGCCGCCGCAAAGGAAGAAAAGTATTATCTGCTTAGGCCACTGAAACGTCAGTGGTCTTTTTTTCCATGTAAAGATAAATATACAGGTTAGATAATTGTCTAGCTCCAGTGCCGGCCCCCTCAAGATGCAGGGGGTGACAAGGCGCTTGCGCTTTTCTAAGTAGGTGATGACATGAAAAAAGAGTTCCGTGTAAAAAAGAATAAAGAATTTCAAGAGGCCTTTAAAAAAGGAAAGTCATTCGCCAACCGCCAATTTGTCGTATACATCTTGAAAAAAGACGAGCAGAATCATTTTCGCATTGGCCTTTCTGTCAGCAAAAAAATCGGCAATGCCGTGATGAGAAACCAGATCAAAAGGTATATCCGCCAGGCATTTTTAGAACTGGAGGAAGAAATAAAGCCGCAATATGATCTGATCGTCATTGCGAGGAAACCGGTGGCAGAAATGGATTTTCATGAAGTGAAAAAGAGCCTGATCCATGTATTGAAGGTTTCTCGGGTTTTGAATAAACCGGGACTTGGAAATACTAAAAATCAATAATCGCTATCTATCTTTAATATGAAGCACTTCATTTTAAAAGATGTTAAAATAAGATACATATGAGCGTGTCCCTCTGGCCGGGGGATGAGCAAATGAAATTCATACTATTATCAGGAGCAATTAAGGAGGAAAAAACGGTTGAAGAAACGAATATTTCTATTAATCGGTCTAGTGTTTGTGATGGCTCTTTTATCGGGCTGTACAGAAATCAACCAGCCGATTACGTCTGAAAGCAAAGGCTTTTGGAACGAGTATATTGTCTATCCGCTTTCGCTGTTTATTATTAAGGTAGCAGAATTCGCAGGCGGCAGCTATGGACTATCGATCATTATTGTAACGATCATTATCCGTCTGGTTATCCTGCCGTTGATGATTAAACAAACGAGAAGTTCAAAAGCAATGCAGGCGATTCAGCCGGAAATGCAGAAGCTTCGTGAAAAATACAGCTCGAAAGACCAGAAAACCCAGCAGAAGCTGCAGCAGGAAACTATGGCTTTATTCCAAAAGCACGGCGTTAACCCGCTTGCAGGATGTTTCCCGCTAGTGATTCAAATGCCGATTCTCATCGGCTTCTACCATGCGATTACACGTACGCGCGAAATTGCAAACCATAATTTCCTTTGGTTTGACCTTGGTTCTCCGGATCCAATTTACTTATTGCCTTTAATTGCAGGTGTGACCACTTTCATTCAGCAGAAACTGATGATGGCCGGCACTCAGCAGACAGGGCAAATGGCTGCACAAATGAAAATGATGCTTTATCTAATGCCGATCATGATCGTTGTTTTTGCCATTAACTTCCCGGCAGCACTTTCTTTATACTGGGTAGTGGGTAATATCTTCATGATCATTCAAACGTATTTCATTAAAGGTCCGGACCTGAAAGCTGCAGCGGCCGGAAATGCAGGAGGAGCCAAAAAGTGAAACAAATAACTGCTACAGGACAAACCGTCAAGGAAGCAGTAGAGTCAGCTTTAGCTCAATTAAACACAACAGAAGACCGCTTAGAGATTACTATAGTTGATGAAGGTAAAAAAGGCGTTTTTGGGATTTTCGGATCCCGCCCGGCTGTAGTGAAAGCTGTGAAAAAGCCTGATCCGATTGAGGAAGCAGAAAAATTCCTCAAAGACGTCAGCAGGGAAATGGGCGTACCCATTGAAATTGAAACAATACGGGAAGGAAAGAATGTTCAATTTATCTTATCCGGCGAAAAGATTGCTCTTTTAATCGGAAAAAGAGGACAAACGCTCAATTCTCTCCAGTATTTGACACAGCTTGTCATTAATCGCTATTCCGAGCAGTACTTAAATGTGGTGCTCGATGCAGAGGATTACCGGAAAAGACGCCAGGATACCCTGATTCAACTGGCTGAAAGGCTTGCTCAAAAAGCTTTGAAGACGGGAAAAGAAATTGCGCTGGAACCGATGCCTTCCTATGAACGCAAAGTGATCCATACCGCTCTCGTAAACAATAAGCGAATCAGGACCTATTCTGACGGCAATGACCCGCACCGCCATATCGTCATTGCACCAGCCAGAACGAGATAACCAGAAAAAAATCCCAATCCATTCCGGATTGGGATTTTTTTGTCGTTCTTTGTCTAAGCCCCGCAAATTATTAAATCTCAATTGGTTTTATTGTTATTCACATGTGGATAAGTTAAAATAGAGCATATTAATTTGTGAGACGTGTGGATAATTTTTTTTGCTGATTGAAGGAAAGCGAGATGTTGATAACTGTCTTGCTGAACGGATGGACAAGGCGGGAAAGCGGACTGATATGCTTTTCTTAAAAAAAGCCATGTGATATTCTATTAATTTGGGGAATCGAAAACAGTTTTCATTTTTTATATAGATGGAATAAGAAAGAAAAGAGAGGTGAATGAAGTGGAATTCGATACAATCGCTGCAATATCTACTCCAATGGGAGAAGGAGCCATTGCCATTGTCCGCCTGAGCGGGGATCGGGCATTTGACATTGCAGACCTTCTTTTCAGAGGGGTAGGAGGCAAGCGGCTAAAGAATGTGGCATCCCATACCATTCATTATGGGCATATTGTTGACCCGAAAACCGAGCAGATTGCTGAAGAAGTGATGGTTTCGGCTATGAAGGGACCGAAAACTTTTACAAAGGAAGATGTCATCGAAATTAATTGCCATGGCGGACTGGTTTCCGTGAATCGCGTGCTGCAGCTTCTGCTGAATAATGGCGCACGTCTGGCAGAGCCGGGTGAATTTACAAAGCGTGCTTTCTTAAATGGACGGATTGATTTATCACAGGCAGAAGCCGTTATGGACCTAATTCGCGCCAAAACAGACCGGGCTATGAACATGGCACTTGGCCAAATGGAAGGAAGGCTGTCAAAGCTTATTCAGAAGCTTCGGCAGGAAATTCTGGAGATTCTGGCTCACGTCGAAGTCAATATTGACTATCCGGAATACGATGATGTCGAGGAAATGACCCATCACATGCTGATGGAGAAGGCTTCTTATGTAAAAAAAGAAATCGAAAAGCTCCTTCAGACCTCACAGCAGGGGAAAATACTGCGTGAAGGGCTTTCTACAGTCATCGTCGGACGGCCGAACGTCGGGAAATCTTCTTTATTGAATAGCCTTGTTCACGAAAATAAAGCGATTGTGACGGATATACCGGGCACCACCCGTGATGTCATAGAAGAGTACGTGAATGTCAGGGGAGTGCCGCTCCGTCTGGTGGATACAGCTGGCATTCGCGAAACGGAAGATATTGTCGAACGGATTGGTGTCGAGAAATCGAGGCAGGTATTAAAGGAAGCAGATTTAATTTTGCTTGTGCTCAATTACTCGGATGAATTGACGTCTGAGGATGAAAATATTTTTAAAGCGGTCGAAGGCATGGATGTCATTGTGATTGTCAATAAAACCGATCTTGATCAAAAAATCGACATGGATCGCGTCCGCGAGCTTTCAAAGCATCATAAACTGGTTACAACCTCTTTATTGGAGGACCAGGGTGTCGACGATCTTGAGGAAGCCATTGCTTCTTTATTCTTTGCAGGCTCCATCGAAGCCGGGGATATGACGTATGTATCCAATACCCGCCACATTGCCCTCTTGAACCAGGCGCAAAATGCCATTGATGAAGCGATGCAGGGTGTTGAAATGGGAACGCCTATTGACATTGTGCAGATTGATTTGACGAGAACATGGGAGCTGCTTGGTGAAATCATCGGCGACAGCGTCCATGAAAGCCTGATCGACCAATTATTCTCGCAGTTCTGTTTAGGAAAATAGATATTTTACTTTAGCAATCTTACGGGCTAAAGCCCCTGGCTATGCTCTTCTGATTGCAGCAAAGGAGGCCGCACCATGACATATGAAGCTGGAAGTTATGATGTCATAGTAGTCGGAGCCGGACACGCGGGTGTAGAAGCAGGCCTTGCTTCGGCCCGCCTCGGCGCAAAGACATTAATGATCACAATCAACCTGGATATGGTAGCCTTTATGCCCTGCAACCCATCAGTCGGGGGACCTGCAAAAGGGATCGTCGTAAGGGAAATCGATGCCCTTGGCGGAGAAATGGGCAAGAATATTGATAAAACCCATATTCAGATGCGTATGCTGAACACAGGAAAGGGCCCTGCCGTCCGTGCTTTAAGGGCGCAGGCCGATAAATTCACATATCAGCATGAAATGAAAAAAACATTGGAAAATGAACGGAATCTGACACTGATTCAGGGAATGGTTGAACGCCTGATTGTCGAAGACGGAGAATGCAGAGGCGTTGTCACCCAGACAGGTGCCGTGTATCATTCAAAAGCGGTCGTCATTACGACAGGAACCTTCTTAAGAGGGGAAATCATCCTTGGTGAACTGAAATACTCGAGCGGCCCTAATAACCAGCAGCCATCCATAAAGCTCTCAGAGCATCTGCAGGAGCTTGGCTTTGATCTCGTCCGGTTTAAAACAGGAACACCGCCGCGCGTTAACAGCCAAACCATTGATTACAGCAAAACGGAAATACAGCCTGGCGATGATGTGCCAAGAGCTTTTTCCTATGAAACGACCAAGTATATTACAGATCAGCTCCCTTGCTGGCTGACATACACCAATGAAGAAACGCATACATTGATCGACAATAATCTTCATCGCTCGCCAATGTACTCCGGGATGATCAAAGGAACAGGTCCGCGCTATTGTCCATCCATCGAAGATAAAGTGGTCCGCTTTAATGACAAGCCGCGCCATCAGATCTTCCTGGAGCCTGAAGGCCGCAATACTCAGGAAGTATACGTTCAGGGGCTTTCAACAAGCTTGCCTGAAGATGTGCAGCAGCAGATTCTCAGAACGATACCGGGGCTTGAAAAGGTACAGATGATGCGTGCCGGCTATGCGATTGAATATGATTCCATTGTCCCAACGCAATTATGGCCAACACTGGAAACTAAAAAGGTGAAAAATTTGTATACAGCCGGCCAGATTAACGGGACATCCGGCTATGAAGAAGCGGCCGGCCAGGGGTTAATGGCAGGCATGAATGCCGGATTGAAATCACTGGATAAGGAAGAAGTTATTTTAAGCCGTTCAGATGCTTATATTGGCGTCCTGATTGATGACCTTGTAACCAAAGGAACAAACGAGCCTTACCGTCTATTGACTTCAAGAGCGGAATACCGTCTTCTGCTTCGCCATGATAATGCCGATTTGCGCTTAACAGAGCTTGGCCGCAAAGTCGGTCTGATCAGTGAAGAACGCTATGAAAAATTCCTCCTGAAAAAGCAGGCAATTGAAGATGAGAAAGCACGTCTGCAAAGCATTATTATCAAGCCGACTTCTGACGTGCAGGAGCTGATCAAAAGCCAGGCCGGAAGCGAGCTGAAAGACGGCATCCGTGCTTCAGATCTGCTGAAGCGTCCGGAAATGACTTATGAGCATATTAAACTGCTGGCTCCGGCTGAACAGGCACTTGATCCTGATGTAACAGAGCAGGTGGAGATCCAGATCAAGTATGAGGGCTATATTGAAAAGTCCCTACAGCAGGTAGAGCGCCTGAAGAAGATGGAGAACAAGAAGATTCCTGAAAACATCGACTATGATGATATTAACGGACTGGCTTCCGAAGCAAGACAAAAGCTGAAGGAAGTAAGACCGTTATCTCTTGCGCAGGCTTCGCGAATTTCCGGAGTTAATCCTGCAGATATCTCCATTTTGCTCGTTTATTTAGAGCAGGGGAGAATTGCACGAGTATCAGCTGAGTAAGAGAAAAATCCGATTATGTCAGAGAACGGAAAGGATTTATAAATGAATACCGAACAATTTACTGAAATGCTGGCGGCGAAGGGGATTGCCCTTTCGCCACAGCAATTACAGCAATATGAGACCTATTATTCCACTCTGGTGGAATGGAATGAAAAAATGAATTTAACAGCCATCACGGAAAAGGAAGATGTTTATTTAAAGCACTTCTATGACTCCATCAGCGCGGCTTTTTACTTTGATTTCAGCCAGCCGCTAAAGGTCTGTGATGTCGGTGCGGGGGCAGGATTCCCGAGCATACCGATTAAAATTGCTTTTCCGGGCTTACATATTACGATTGTTGACTCACTTAATAAACGCATCGGTTTTCTGGAGCATTTGGCGGAGAAGCTGGAGCTTGAGAATGTCCGCTTTATCCATGACCGTGCGGAAACCTTTGGCCAGAATAAAGAATACCGTGAGTCTTTTGATGTGGTGACAGCAAGAGCTGTTGCCAGATTATCCGTTTTAAGCGAGCTATGTCTGCCTCTTGCGAAAACAGGCGGCACATTTGTGGCCATGAAGGGCGCCAGTGCAAAGGAAGAACTGGATGCCGGCAAAAAGGCCGTCTCGGTTCTGGGCGGAAAACTCGTGGATTCCCACACGTTCACTCTTCCTGAGGAAGAAAGTGAGCGCAATATCTTAATCATAAAAAAAGAAAAGAACACTCCTAAAAAGTACCCGAGGAAGCCGGGGACACCCAATAAAACACCAATTGAATAGGGTGCGCAATTTGCCATTGTATGACATAATGGTGTAAACGTTTCGATTTTTCCAGATATTAATATTGCTGATATCCGGCAGGATTTGTCATGATGATAGAGAATATGTTATAGGGAGTTTCGTAAAGGTGGTGCAGGGTGATGAAGCATTCTTTCTCACGCTTTTTTGGCCTAGGCGAAAAGGGAGAACAAGTTACAGCGGAAAAACCAGCAGAAGAACAGCTGGATATTGAAGACTTAAGCGATAGAGAAGAAGTTAAGAAAATTCCTATTGATCAAATCGTCCCCAACCGTTTCCAGCCAAGAACGGTATTTGATGATGAAAAAATAGAAGAGCTTTCCCGGACTATCCATACGCATGGAATCATCCAGCCGATTGTCGTAAGGGAATTTGAGGATGGCCAGTTTGAAATCATAGCCGGTGAACGCAGATATCGGGCCATGAAAAAACTGGGCTGGGAAGAAGCTCCTGCTATTGTCAAGAATCTTAGCGATACCGAAACGGCTTCAGTAGCTTTAATTGAAAACCTTCAAAGGGAAGAGTTGTCACCGATTGAAGAAGCTGTTGCCTACGGAAAACTTTTAGAGCTGCATAGCCTGACACAGGAGGCATTGGCACAGCGTCTTGGGAAAGGCCAGTCAACTGTTGCCAACAAGCTTCGGCTGCTGAAATTGCCGCAGCCTGTCCAGGATGCACTGTTAAACAAATCAATCACAGAGCGGCATGCCCGTTCGCTCATCCCGCTGAAGGACCCGGAAAAGCAGGTCGCCCTGCTTCAGGAGATAGTGGAGAAGAATCTGAATGTGAAGCAGACAGAAGACCGGGTTGTTAAAATTCTCGAGCAGAAAAATCCAAAGCCGAAACCGAAACGCAAGGCTTTCAGCAAGGATATGAGAATAGCGGTCAACACGATCAGGCAGTCTCTTTCCATGGTTTCTGACAGCGGCATTAATCTTGATTCGGAAGAAGAAGAATTTGATGAATTTTATCAAATCACAATCAAGATTCCTAAAAAGAAATAATTTCTTACGCGAAAGATAAAGCGGGGGCTCCCTGTTTTATTTTTCGCGTTTTTTTTGAAGGGCGCTAAAAAGACTATTAGAATCTTCTTATTTTTTACAAAAAAATTATTCTGCCCTGTTTTTCGTGATAAAATAGACTACGTGATTTAACGATATGAATAGATTCGCAGATAGATAAATTGGAATATTGATAGATGAAAGCAGGTGACACTGTGGGCAAGATTTTAGCCATTGCGAACCAGAAGGGCGGAGTTGGCAAAACAACCACTTCCGTCAATCTTGGCGCATGCCTGGCATACATAGGCAAGAAAGTGCTGCTGGTCGACATTGATCCGCAGGGCAATGCCACAAGCGGAATCGGCATTGAAAAAGCGGATGTCGATCATTGCATTTATGATGTCCTTGTGGATGATGTGGAAGCATCAAAGGTCATAAAATCCACTTCGGTAGAGAATTTATACGCCATCCCGGCAACCATTCAGCTGGCAGGCGCAGAAATTGAACTGGTGCCGACGATTTCAAGGGAAGTAAGATTAAAGAGAGCCCTTGAGGAAGTAAAGGCAAACTTTGATTATGTGATTATTGACTGCCCTCCTTCCCTCGGTTTACTGACCATTAACTCGCTGACTGCTTCGGATGCCGTAATCATACCCGTGCAGTGCGAGTACTATGCGCTTGAGGGTCTGAGTCAGCTTCTGAATACGGTCCGCCTTGTGCAGAAGCATTTGAACAATGATTTAAAAATCGAAGGCGTTCTGTTGACGATGCTGGATGCCCGTACAAATCTCGGCATTCAGGTCATTGAAGAAGTGAAAAAGTATTTTCAGGATAAAGTCTATAAAACGATTATTCCCCGCAATGTGCGGCTGGGAGAGGCTCCGAGCCATGGAGAACCTATCATTACTTATGATCCGAAGTCTCGCGGAGCTGAAGTATATTTAGAACTGGCAAAGGAAGTGGTTTCAAATGGCTAAAGGTTTAGGAAAAGGTCTGAATGCTTTTTTCAATAATATTGAAACCGAAAAAGAGGAAGCTGTACAGGAAGTAAAAATAAAAGACATTCGCCCAAACCCCTATCAGCCGCGCAAGGTGTTTGAAAAGGAAGCCATCGAGGAGCTGAAGCAATCCATCCTTGAGCATGGAATACTTCAGCCAATTATCGTCCGCAAAAGCATCAAAGGCTATGAAATTGTAGTCGGGGAGCGCCGCTACCGGGCAGCAAAAGAAGCGAACCTTGAGAGAGTTCCGGTCGTTGTAAGAGAACTGACTGAACAGCAGATGATGGAGCTCGCTGTTCTTGAGAATCTGCAGCGTGAAGACTTAACTCCGATTGAAGAAGCGGCTGCCTACCAGCTGCTGATGGAGAAGCTCAAGGTGACACAGGAGGAATTAGCCAAGCGCCTGGGAAAAAGCAGGCCGCATATTGCGAATCACATCAGGCTTCTATCCCTGCCTCCGACCATTCAAGGACTGATTTCAGAAGGGAAAATTTCCATGGGACATGGAAGAGCCTTACTGGGGCTGCGAAAAAAAGAAAAGCTGCAGGCACTCGTTGAAAAAACGGTTAAAGATGGCTTAAATGTCCGCCAGCTTGAACAGCTGATTCAGCAGCTGAACGATGTTTCACGTGAAACGAAGAAGCGGACAGCTCCTAAGGATATCTTTATTAAGGAACGCGAATCCTCCCTCCGGGAACGATTCGGAACCACCGTCCATATTAAACAGACCAAAAACAAAGGGAAAATCGAGATTGAATTTTTCTCAAAAGAAGATTTAGAACGCATTATGGAGCTTTTAGAAACTCATTCATAAGCCATCTATAAGATGGTTTATTTTTTTACAGTATTTTGCAAAAAGGATTGTCGGTTAAGATCTATCGTGGTAATTTAAATGAAAATAATTCGCGATGCGAAATAATAAGGTGAAGAGTATGTTTCTGCTGGGTACACTTGTAAATGGATTATTGATCATTATTGGAACGCTGCTGGGGAAATTGCTCCATCGCATTCCCGAAAACATGAAGGGCACAGTCATGCATGCAATCGGCCTTGCAGTCATGGTGCTCGGCCTGCAAATGGGCTTTAAAAGTGAGAATTTCCTCGTGGTGATTTTAAGCCTTGTGTTCGGAACGGTGATTGGAGAGTATTTTGCACTCGAAGATAAGCTGAACAAGCTTGGTGATTGGCTCGAAAGCAAAATTGGCTCGAAAGGCCAGGGAAGCATTTCGCAGGGCTTCGTAACCGCTACACTGATTTTTGTCATCGGGGCTATGGCCATTATCGGCGCACTTGACAGCGGAATCCGCGGCGATCATTCGGTGCTTTATACCAAGTCGATCATTGACGGCTTCACTTCCCTCATTTTGACGACTACATTAGGGATCGGTGTAATCTTTTCAGCTTTTCCGGTCATGCTGTATGAAGGACTCATTGCCCTTTTCGCCACACAAATCGACCGGTTTGTCCCCCAGCTTCTGATGGACAGTTTTATTAAGGAAATGACCGCAACAGGCGGAATTATGATCTTTGCCATCGGTCTGAATTTAACAGGCATTACAAAAATCCGGGTGGCGAATCTGCTTCCGGGAATTGTGGTAACGGGAATAATTGTTTCGGTTGTTTATTTTAGCGGGATTTATTTTTAGATGATGGGATGTGCATCGCAGGCACGCTGGATAGTGTGTCTGCGGTGCATTTTTTTATTTTGGAGTACTGCTATAGTACCTTATGTGCGAAAAGAGACCGGAGCGCCAATCAGTTTTTTTGGGGAAAGAGCATGTTTGGGATTATATCTAACATGTTTGTGAATTTATCTAACAGAACTTCTAATTTATCTAGCATGTTTCAAGGTTTATCTAACAAGTCTCAAAGTTTATCTCACATTTCGAACAGTCATGACAGAGCTCCGTACAAAACGATATATACGCTTTCCCCCTTCGCTCCCCTGCTCAATAAAAAAAACCGCAGCTCCCCTGCGGTTTCCCTATCCATTAAGGTGTTTGTTCACGGTTCAGTTCCCATTTAAAGGCAGGCCAAGCCGGCGCTGTCTGGTGGGTCAGGCTGACTTCATAGATGCCGCTTGCGATGGTTTTGGCCATTTTTAGGACGAGATTGAGTCTGGTGTTCTGGAGGACGAAGAATTCCATGAATCCGCTGACGTTGACAATGCCAGTGATGTGCATGTCCCCTACTTCCGGCAGATCTTTATTGACTCCGGCGCCCGGCTTGACCGGACCTTCCCCTATTTGAATAACTCCGACACTTTTCAGGCGGCCGAGACAGGCGTCGATTCCGATGATAAAGGGATTAAAATGCTTCTTTTTGATTTCGTTCAATTTATCTTCCAGGTTGACGGCATGGATCGGGTCCTCCAGTGTTCCGTACACATGGAAAGATGACATGGATTTTTCCTCAAGGAGTGTGCCGACCAGCGGACCTAATGAATCGCCTGTAGAGCGGTCTGTGCCAATGCAGACAAAAACGATGGGACGGCAGCCAATGCCCGCAGGCAGAATATTCTTCAGTTCAGCAGCCAATTTTTCTGCAGAGTTTGTTTCTTCATGTGAGATTCTGGCAGAAGCCCCGCCTTTTTTGTCAAACAAGTTTGGTTTGAAGTTCATATAGGTCCACTCCCTCTTTTATCCTTGCCATGCCCGAAACACAAGTATTTATACGTTTTTAACAGTATACGGAATTTTTGTGTAATCTATACATACCTGTATTATTTAATCGTTAAACAATCGGGTTTTTCACTGTAAAGCCCTGAGAAAAATTGATAAAATAATGTTGTTTTACAGAGGGATTCGCACTGAAGGGCAAGATGCAGTATAATTTCACTCAAGCATTGGGCTTGAAATGTTGAATGCGATAATTGACTGTCAATCTCCAGCGGCTCCCGAGTTTAGCTATTGTTGACTTTAGAACATAAGCCGCCTTCCGCTTTTCAATATTTTTACTAAAATAAAGCAGGTGAAACCATGAGTCCTATTGAAACAATGATAAATGGCATGATAGATAAGATTTCGAATGAAAAAACGTGGATAGCCATCGGGGAAGGCATCTTTAAGGTTATTGCGATTTTGATAGTGACGAGCATTCTGATCAGGATCGGAAAGCTGGCCATCCGCAATATTTTTAAAGTGAGGACACCATCCAGGCTCCGAATTTCAGAGCGCAGGGAAGCTACCCTTCTGAAGCTGCTGGAGAATATGCTCACCTATGTGGTGTTTTTTGTTGCGGCAATCATGATATTATCGGTGCTGACGATTGATGTGAAGGCCCTTTTGGCCGGTGCCGGAATCGTTGGATTGGCTGTCGGGTTTGGAGCGCAGAGCCTCGTGAAGGACATCATTACCGGATTTTTCATTATTTTTGAAGATCAGTTTTCGGTTGGTGATTATATCCGGATTGATCAATTTGAAGGAACCGTGGAAGAAATCGGACTTCGGACGACTAAGATTAAAAACTGGACGGGCGAGGTTCATATCCTTCCGAACGGAAGCATTATGCAGGTTACTAATTTTTCATTAAATAATAGTGTGGCATTTGTGGATGTCAAGATTTCATATGAAGGCGATATCGTTAAGGCTGAAAAAGTATTGCAGGAGTTATTTGAGAAGCTTCCTGAAAAATATGAGGATATGGTGAAAACACCGGAAATCCTCGGGGTTCAGAACCTTGCAGCTTCGGAAGTGGTTCTGAGAGTGGTTTCGGAAACACTGCCAATGAGGCACTTCTACATTGCGCGCCAGCTGCGGAAGGAAATTAAGCTATGTTTAGATGAGCATGGCATTGAAATACCGTTCCCGCGTCTTGTTATGTACACAAGGAATGAACAGGATAATCCAAAACTGAATGCGGAGGGATAAACATGGAGCAAAAAGAATTTGATTTACATGATGTGGTGGAAATGAAAAAGCCTCACCCGTGCGGGGCAAACAAATGGAAAATCATCCGTATGGGAGCGGATATCCGCATTAAATGCGAAGGCTGCGGACACAGCGTGATGATCCCGAGAAGAGAATTCACCCGCAAAATGAAGAAAATTCTTGTTAAGCATGAGGAGTAAGAGACAAACTGCAGGGAGATGAGGTTCATGGCACAAACATTCAAATCAGCCTGTCCCCTGAACTGCTGGGACAGCTGCGGCTTTCAGGTAACAGTTGAAGACGGTAAGGTGACAAAGGTAGATGGCGACCCAGATCATCCGATCACAAAGGGGAAGATTTGCGGCCGCGGCAGAATGCTTGAAAGCAGAACCAATTCTCCGGCTCGCCTGCATCGTCCGCTGAAAAAGGTAAATGGAGAATTTGTGCCCATTTCCTGGGAACAGGCTTTGCACGATATTTCCCTGAAAATGAAGGAGCTAAAAGATACGGATGGCACCACTTCGATTCTTCATAGTCATGATTATGCCAATGGCGGCTTGCTGACGAACCTGGATCAGCGCTTTTTCAACTGCTATGGCGGTGTGACTGAGCTAGTGGGGTCCATCTGCTGGGGAGCAGGCATCGAGGCTCAAAGCCAGGATTTTGGTGACTCCTACAGCCATGGGCCTGAGGATATTTTGAACAGCAGGCATATTGTCGTTTGGGGAAGAAATGTTGCCCGCACCAATATGCACTTGTATCAAAGGCTCCAGGAGGCAAAGAAACAGGGTGCCAAACTGTATGTGATTGATCCCATTTTTAATGCGACGGCTAAAATGGCAGACCATTATTTTTCCATTAAGCCGGGAATGGATGGCTGGCTTGCGGCCGGCATCATGAAGGAAATGCTTCGTCTGGGATTGGAAGATAGAAGTTTCATAGATACCTATTCAGTTGGTTTTGAGGATCTGAATCAACTTCTCGAAAGTGTAACGCTTGAGGAAATCGCAGAGAAAACGGAAGTGCCTGCAGAGGTTATGACTGAGCTTGCAGTGGTGTATGGCGATCGCCCTGTATCCACTTTCTTTGGGCTGGGCATGCAGCGATACGAAAACGGCGGGAACACGATCAGATTGATGGATGCTTTGATTGCCGTGAGCGGCAATATCGGGATTCCCGGCGGCGGTGCAAACTATGCTAACAGACAGGTAGGGCAGAGCTTTGATGCGGCTGCCCTCACCCTCCCTGAGCGGAAAACAGCCTTCAGGCAGTTTACGATGATGCGGCAGGCAGAGGGGATTTTAGCAGCGAAGGATCCTGAGATTAAGATGGTCTTCGTTACGTGCGGGAATCCTTTAACCCAGGTGCCTGACTCTTCAAGGGTCCGGGAAGCTTTTGCATCTGTTGAGACTGTTGTCGTGATGGAGCAGTTTATGACAGATACAGCAAAAATGGCGGATTATGTGCTTCCGGTTGCCACGGTATTTGAACAGGAGGATGTCTATTATTCTTCGATGTACCATCATTATGTCAATCATGGCCCGAAGCTGGCTGAACCGCCAGGCGAAGCGAAGCCGGATTTATGGGTATGGACTGAGCTTGCCAAACGGCTTGGATTCGGAGCCGATTTCGATTTTACAAGAGAAGAATTCATCCGCATGGGCCTTGGGACGCTAAAAGAGCAAGGGATTACGCTTGATAACATACGGAAATCCCATCATATGGAGCTTCCAGTTGATACGGTACCCTGGGCAGACCGCCAGTTCAAAACGCCAAGCGGCAAGTATGAATTTACATCGTTCCGAAAGGGTTCCGAAAGCAGGCTGACACTTGCTCTTCCGCGGGAAACTAAGTGGACGGACAGAGAGAGGGCGGAACAGTTTCCTTTTACCCTGCTGACGATTCATCCTCTCCGCTCCAATCATTCGCAGCATTATCATCTATTAAAGCCGGAGCCAAAGGCAAAGGTGGAAATAGCCGATAATATTGCGGAGAAGCTTGGCCTGCAGGAGAATGATTATGTCAAAGTGTGGAATGACCGCGGAGAAATGAAGGGCTTTGTCCATATTATGAAAAAAGCCCACCCTGATACCATCAATATTGATGAAGGCATCTGGGCCAAATTCGGCGGACCCGTTAATCATCTTACCTCGAGCCGCGAATCGGACAACGGTCTTGGCAGCACCTTGTATGACTGCCTTGTGAATATAGAGAAGGTTTAATAGCAGCGGTGACAGGCACCTATACCAGTCTGGCAAAGTGGTATAGGTACCTGTCACCTTTTCTTTACATTTCTCCGGCAACTATCTATAATTGTTAGAGGCTTGTTTAAATGAGAATCAATCGTATTTTTAATAGATGAAATTAGACTGAGGAGTGACTTGGATGGCTTTAACAGCTGGAATTGTAGGTTTGCCGAACGTCGGAAAGTCTACATTGTTTAATGCAATTACCCAGGCGGGAGCAGAGTCTGCAAACTATCCGTTCTGTACAATCGACCCGAATGTGGGAATTGTGGAAGTGCCTGATCACCGTTTGAATAAATTAACAGAATTGGTTCAGCCGAAAAAGACTGTGCCAACAGCTTTCGAATTTACAGATATTGCCGGAATCGTTAAGGGTGCAAGCAAAGGGGAAGGTCTTGGAAATAAATTCCTTTCCCATATCCGTGAAGTGGATGCAATCTGTCAGGTTGTCCGCTGTTTTGCGGATGACAATATCACACACGTTGCCGGGAAAGTGGACCCGATCGATGATATCGAAGTCATCAACCTGGAATTGATTCTGGCTGATCTTGAATCGGTTGACAAGCGAATCGGCCGTGTGAGCAAGCTGGCTAAGCAGAAGGATAAAGATTCTGTGATTGAGCTTGAAATTCTGGAAAAATTGAAGGAAGCGTTCGAAAACGATAAGCCTGCCCGTACTGTTGAGTTTACAGACGAGCAAATGAAAATTGTAAAAGGTCTTCACCTGCTGACAATTAAGCCAGTGCTTTACGTTGCAAACGTAAGCGAGGATGATGTAGCAGATCCTTCTTCTAACGAGTATGTGCAGCAGGTAAGAGAATTTGCTGCAAAGGATAATGCGGAAGTTATCGTTATCTGTGCAAAAATCGAATCTGAAATTGCAGAGCTTGACGGGGAAGAAAAAGAAATGTTCCTTCAGGAGCTTGGCATTGAAGAATCCGGTCTTGATCAGCTGATCAGAGCTGCCTACAACCTGCTTGGACTGGCAACTTACTTCACTGCAGGTGTACAGGAAGTCCGCGCCTGGACATTCCGCAAAGGCATGAAGGCTCCTCAATGTGCAGGAGTTATTCACTCTGACTTTGAAAAAGGATTCATCCGTGCAGAAACGGTTTCCTATGACGACCTTGTCGCTGCAGGAAGCATGACAGCTGCGAAGGAAGCAGGAAAAGTTCGCCTTGAAGGAAAAGAATACATTGTTAAAGACGGAGATGTCATGCACTTCCGCTTTAACGTTTAATTATTTTGGAACCTCTATTTTTTTAGGGGTTCTTTTTAATGGAGGAAGGCTGTCCGGAACAGCATCCATACCGTAACTCTCTCAAAATAATCTTCCATCTTTCAATTCACCCTAGTGTTATTGCATTTGCATAATTAATGTGCTATAATTTCAACTTGTGAGTAATGAATATATTGCTCCTTGCCCTTTAAAGGGCCGTTAGACCAAAAGGAGGTGAAAGTGATGAGAAAGTACGAAGTTATGTACATCATCCGCCCAAACATTGAAGATGAGGCTAAAAAAGCCCTAGTTGAGCGTTTCAACACAATCTTAACTGATAATGGTGCGGAGGTTGCTGAATCAAAGGATTGGGGTAAGCGTCGTCTTGCATACGAAATCAATGATTTCCGCGATGGCTACTACCAGCTTATGAACATTAGTGCTGAAGCAAAAGCAGTTGACGAGTTCACTCGTTTAGCTAAAATCAGCGAAGACATCATCCGTTACATCGTTGTTAAAGACGAAAAATAATAGATATAGCATTTTACCGAGAGGAGTTGATTCTGATGATGAACCGAGTTGTTCTTGTCGGACGTTTGACAAAGGATCCTGATTTGCGGTATACGCCGAACGGAGTTCCTGTCGCTTCATTCACACTTGCCGTGAATCGTACTTTTACGAATCAGCAAGGTGAGCGGGAGGCAGACTTTATCAACTGTGTGGTATGGAGAAAGCCAGCTGAAAACGTAGCGAATTTCCTTAAAAAAGGAAGTCTTGCAGGCGTAGATGGCCGCATTCAATCCCGCAGCTATGAAGGCCAGGATGGAAAGCGCGTTTACGTGACTGAAGTCCAGGCTGAAAGTGTGCAATTCCTTGAGCCGAAGAATAGTTCTGGCGGCCAGGGCGGCAATCCGAACTATGGCGGTCCAAGAGATCAGGATTTCCCATTTGGAAATAACAGCAATCAGAATCAACGCCAGGATAATCGTAATCAGGGCGGCTATACTCGCGTGGATCAGGACCCATTCGCAAATGACGGCCAAATCGACATTTCTGATGACGACCTGCCATTCTAATAGTGCCCGATTATGAACGGAAATATATAAAATAAAAAGCTAAAGGAGGTAACTGACCATGGCTGGAGGACGCAGAGGAGGACGCGCTAAGCGTCGTAAGGTTTGCTTTTTCACTGCAAACGGAATCACTCACATCGACTTCAAAGATGTGGATCTTCTAAAAAAATTCATCTCTGAGCGCGGTAAGATTTTACCACGTCGTGTAACTGGCACTAACGCTAAATACCAACGTAAATTAACGATTGCTATTAAGCGTGCGCGCCAAATGGCATTACTGCCATACGTTTCAGGTGAATAATAACTAGAAAAAGACGCTGGTATCCGGCGTCTTTTTTATTATGTTCTCCTTTAGCACTGGGGTGTGTTAAAGCTGAAAACCTTTCTGAAATCACGAAGGTTGAACCTGCATTTAATACTAGCTACAATATAGCTTATATGGGTTCAAAAAGCGGAAACAGATTTCCTTCTTTTTGGATACACAGTTTGAGGGGTGTATCAATGAATAATGTACATAAATTAACAGAAGGTGCCGTGCTGCTCGCTATTTTTGCCGTGCTGCTTCTGATATCGCTCTATTTGCCAGTTATCAGTGTCGTTTCAACTTTCTTCCTGGCGCTTCCGTTTATTATGTTTGCGGCAAAAAATAGCCGGATGATGGCGATGGCCTTTATGACGGGAGGCATCCTGCTTTCCCTGATTATCGGATCCATTATGGGAATTTTCATTGCTCTGATATTTGGAGTGACCGGCACGGTAATCGGGATTTGCATCAGGGAAAATAAAGGACGGGCTTCTTCTTTTATTGCGGGCACGCTCGTATTTCTTGCAGCTCTTTTGCTTCAATATGCTGCAGCAGTTGCTCTATTTGATTTCAATTTCATTAAAAAAAGCATCGGCATGATGGAGGAGTCCCTCGAAACTTCAAAAGGAGTGCTTGAAGGCTTCGGACAGAACGCGGATAAAGCAATCGAGCAGCTTACAGCAGGCTTGAAAATGCTTGAGACATTAACGCCGAGTTTATTTGTCATGACATCGGTCATTTCTGTTTTTATCATTCAGCTTATTTCGTTTCCGATCGCCAAACGATTCGGTATTAAGATTGAAGGCTTTAAGCCGTTCAGGGAATTGAACCTGCCGAAAAGCATATTATGGTACTATCTCGTTACCATAATCGCTTCCTTCCTTTTTAATCCTGCAGAAGGAAGCTACTGGTTTATGGCTCTTGTCAATGTTGCCTTCATTTTGCAGATATTCATGGTCATTCAAGGCCTGTCCCTTATTTTCTTTTTCAGCCATTTAAAAGGATGGCCGAAAGCTGTGCCTGTACTTGCTGCTGTATTTACATTTCTTATGCCATTTCTCCTTTATATTGTGAGGATATTAGGTATAATTGACTTAGGATTTGATTTAAGGCAAAGATTAGGAAAAAAGTGATGAACAACACTACTGTTTAGGAGCTGAAAACATGCCTTCGTATTTAGAAAAGCGGTCCATACGCTATCCGATTATTGGATTGATGGGCATAACAGTGGTGCTTCTCGGTATAATAGCGTACTACAATTGGATTTTTGCATTAATTGGGCTGTTTCTGGCCATCCTTCCTTTCTACTACCTTTTTCAGCTCAATCAAAAGCACCGGAAGGAGACGGAAGAATACATCTCAACCCTTTCCTACAGGGTGAAAAAAGTCGGCGAAGAAGCTCTGATGGAAATGCCGATCGGAATCATGCTGATTAATGATGATTATTACATTGAATGGACCAATCCCTTTTTAGCATCATGCTTTGATGAAGATACGCTAGTGGGAAGATCGCTTTATGATGTCGCGGATTCGCTTGTTCCACTGATCAAGCAAGAAGTGGAAACCGAAATTATTACCCTTCATGACCGCAAATTCCGGGTAATCCATAAACCGGAAGAGCGCCTATTGTACTTTTTTGATGTCACGGAACAAACAGAAATTGAAAAAATGTATCAGGAAGAACGGACTGTGATCGCCATTATCTTCCTTGATAATTATGATGAGCTCACCCAGGCGATGGATGACCAGACGAAGAGCAGCCTGAACAGCCTGGTGACCCAGATATTGAATAAATGGGCACAGGACAATGGTGTCTTCCTGAAGAGGGTGTCATCTGAGCGCTTTATCGCTGTATTTAATGAACATATTCTGCAGCTTCTTGAAAAAGGGAAATTCACGATTCTTGATGATGTCCGGGAAACCACTTCCAAGCAAAATGTTCCGCTTACGTTAAGCGTAGGCGTCGGCACAGGGGTCTCTTCTCTTCCTGAGCTTGGTTCACTGGCCCAGTCCAGCTTAGACCTGGCATTAGGCCGCGGGGGAGACCAGGTGGCCATCAAGCAGACGAATGGGAAAGTTAAATTCTTCGGGGGAAAAACCAATCCTGTTGAAAAAAGGACCCGGGTCCGTGCACGCGTCATTTCCCATGCGCTGAAGGAATTGATCTCTGAAAGCGATAAAGTCATTATCATGGGCCACAAAAGCCCGGATATGGATGCAATTGGGGCAGCCATCGGCATTCAGAAGGTGGCCCGCCTGAACCAGCGTGAAGGCTATGTAGTGGTGAATTTCAATGAACTTGATACAGGCGTCAGAAGGATGATGAAGGAAATTGAAAAGAACGAAGAGCTCTTTTCCAAATTCATCACACCGGAACAGGCGATGGAAATTGCCACAGACGATACCCTGCTCGTAGTTGTTGATACCCACAAGCCATCCATGGTGATAGAGGAAAAGCTTCTTCATGCGATTGAACATGTTGTCGTTATCGACCATCACCGCCGTGCTGAAGAGTTCATCCATAATCCGCTGCTGGTGTACATGGAGCCGTACGCCTCCTCTACAGCAGAACTGGTGACAGAGCTTCTGGAGTATCAGCCGAAAAACGGCAGAATTGAAATGCTCGAAGCAACGGCCCTTCTTGCGGGCATCATTGTGGATACGAAGAGCTTCTCACTGCGTACAGGGTCGAGAACGTTCGATGCGGCTTCCTATCTGCGCGGACAGGGCGCAGATACCGTGCTCGTCCAAAAGTTCTTAAAAGAGGACGTAGATACCTATATCAAGCGGGCGAAGCTGATCGAAACCGTTCAATTTTACAAAGAGGGCATCGCTATTGCCAAGGGGCAGCCGGACCAAATATTTGATCAGGTACTGATAGCCCAGACAGCTGATACCCTGCTGACGATGGATGGCGTGGTTGCTTCATTTGTCATCTCAAACCGCTCTGAAAACATGATAGGGGTCAGCGCACGCTCCCTCGGGGATATCAATGTCCAGGTGATTATGGAGAACCTCGAAGGCGGCGGGCACTTAACAAATGCTGCCACACAGCTTCAGGATGCAACACTTGATGATGTTGAGATCCGATTAAAAGAGGCTATAGATGAATACTTTGAAGGGAGAAAAAAGGAATGAAAGTAATCTTTTTAAAAGACGTTAAAGGCAAGGGGAAAAAAGGCGAAGTAAAAAATGTAGCAGATGGCTATGCACATAACTTTTTAATTAAGCAAGGGCTTGCTGTCGAAGCAAACCAGGCCAATGTCAGCAGCCTGAACGCCCAGAAGAAAAAAGAAGCAAAGCTTGCAGAAGAAGAATTGGCAGAGGCTAAGGAGCTGAAAGAAACACTTGAAAAGCTGACAGTCGAATTCACTGCGAAATCAGGTGAAGGCGGCCGCCTATTCGGTTCCATTACAAGCAAACAAATTGCTGAAGAACTTCAAAAGAAGCACAGCATCAAAATCGACAAACGCAAAATCGAAATGGAAGATGCGATCCGCACACTCGGATACACAAAGGTGCCAGTCAAGCTTCATACTGAAGTATCAGCAACATTAAACGTGCATGTAAAAGAAGCATAAAGGCAAGCTCTGCATTAGTGGGATAAACTAATATTGGAAGTGGCTTTTGCCGATAAACATGTTAAAATAAAAGGGTTGATTAAAAATGTGATCAGTTTTTGCTGGTCACATTTTTTAAAGTAATTATAAGGATTTTTTATATAAATATAGATTTGCTTAACGCTTTTATTTTAAGGAGGTTTAATGAGATGAGTGATTTATTCGCGGATCGGCTCCCGCCTCAAAATATTGAAGCGGAACAGGCTGTGCTTGGGGCAATCTTTCTTGAACCCTCCTCTCTTACACAAGCATCTGAAATTTTAATACCTGAAGACTTCTACCGTGCGGCCCACCAGAAAATCTTCAATGTAATGCTGAAGCTGAGCGACCTGGGAAAAGCAGTCGACTTAGTGACTGTGACAGAAGAGCTCAGTGCAGCAAAACTGCTCGAGGATACCGGAGGCGTCAGTTATTTAAGTGAACTGGCCGGATCTGTTCCAACAGCGGCGAATATCGAGTACTATGCAAAGATTGTGGAAGAAAAGTCATTGCTTCGCAGGCTGATCCGGACGGCGACAGGCATTGCCCAGGATGGCTATACGCGTGAGGATGAAGTGGAAGTGCTTCTTGGGGAAGCCGAGAAAAATATCATGGAGGTTGCACAGCGCAAAAACGCCGGTGCCTTTCATAATATTAAGGATGTTCTCGTCCGGACCTACGATAATATCGAGGAAATGCATAACCGTAAAGGGGATATTACAGGGATTGCGACTGGATTTACCGAGCTTGACCGCATGACAGCCGGCTTCCAGCGAAATGACCTCATCATTGTCGGTGCCCGTCCTTCCGTAGGTAAAACTGCCTTTGCCTTGAATATCGCGCAAAATGTGGCAACAAAAACCGGGGAAAACGTGGCGATTTTCAGTCTGGAGATGGGTGCAGAACAGCTGGTCATGCGTATTCTCTGTGCTGAAGGGAATATTGATGCCCAGAGGCTTCGTACCGGCTCACTGACAGATGAAGACTGGGGAAAACTGACGATGGCGATGGGAAGCCTGTCAAACGCGGGAATTTTCATCGATGACACACCTGGTGTCCGCATCCAGGATATCCGTTCCAAATGCCGCCGCCTCAAACAGGAGCATGGACTTGGCATGATTCTGATCGACTACCTGCAATTAATCCTCGGAAGTGGACGTTCAGGAGAAAACCGTCAGCAGGAAGTATCTGAAATTTCACGTTCCCTTAAACAATTGGCCCGTGAGCTTCAGGTCCCTGTAATCGCACTGTCCCAGCTTTCCCGTGGTGTGGAACAGCGACAAGATAAACGTCCAATGATGTCTGACATCCGTGAATCGGGAAGTATTGAGCAGGATGCCGATATCGTGGCATTCCTATACCGTGATGACTACTATGACAAAGAATCCGAAGACAAAAACATCATCGAAATCATCATCGCCAAGCAGCGTAACGGCCCGGTTGGAACCGTTCAGCTTGCATTCGTAAAAGAGTATAATAAATTCGTAAACTTAGAGAAACGCTTTGATGATTCCTTTGCGCCGCCTGGTGCATAAAGAGGACCTGCCTACAGCAAGTCCTCTTTTTTATTGTTTTGTGTAAGCAGCCGCTCTCTCGAGTGTCAGCTTTCCCGTTTCCACTTATATTTTTAATATTTTCATTGTTTTACGAACATATTTTCATATTTTTGTTTAAATTGTTCGTGTTTTGTTGACTATCACACATCACCTTGTTAAACTAAGATGGTTGAAATAAGTTACTTAAATAAAATATGATATAGAAATTAAAACAGTGAAATTCCCGGAGGTGCTTTTTTAATGTCATCAGTAGTAGTAGTTGGAACACAGTGGGGAGATGAAGGGAAAGGAAAGATTACAGACTTCCTTTCAGAAAATGCAGAAGTGATCGCACGTTACCAAGGCGGAAACAATGCAGGACATACAATCAAATTCAATGGTGAAACATATAAGCTTCATTTAATTCCATCTGGAATATTCTATAGCGATAAAATCTGTACAATCGGTAACGGAATGGTTGTCGATCCTAAAGCGCTTGTAAAAGAATTGGCGTACCTTCACGACAAAGGCATTACAACAGACAACCTGCGCATTTCAAATCGTGCACATGTCATCCTTCCTTACCACCTGAAGCTTGATGAAGTGGAAGAAGAGCGCAAAGGTGCAAACAAGATCGGTACAACGAAAAAAGGCATCGGCCCTGCTTACATGGATAAAGCAGCCCGCAACGGAATCCGCATCGCGGACCTTCTTGACCGTGAAGTGTTTGAAGAAAAGCTTGCGCGCAACCTGGAAGAAAAGAACCGCCTGCTTGAGCGCTTCTATGAAACAGAAGGATTCAAAATCGAAGACATCCTTGATGAATACTACGAATACGGCCAGCAGATCAAGCACTATGTCTGCGACACGTCTGTCGTACTGAACGATGCATTAGATGAAGGCCGCCGCGTGCTTTTCGAAGGTGCACAGGGAGTTATGCTTGATATCGACCAGGGTACATACCCATTCGTTACATCTTCTAACCCGGTAGCCGGCGGTGTAACAATCGGTTCTGGCGTAGGTCCTACAAAAATCAAGCATGTTGTCGGTGTTTCTAAGGCCTATACGACTCGTGTAGGTGACGGCCCATTCCCGACTGAACTTGATAATGAAATCGGCAACCAAATCCGTGAAGTTGGCCGTGAATACGGTACAACAACTGGCCGTGCCCGCCGTGTCGGCTGGTTCGACAGCGTGGTTGTACGCCATGCCCGCCGTGTCAGCGGCATCACAGATCTTTCTCTTAACTCCATTGATGTATTAACTGGAATTGAGACATTAAAAATCTGTACAGCTTACCGGTATAACGGAGAAGTAATTGAAGAATTCCCTGCAAGCCTGAAAGTACTGGCTGAATGTGAGCCTGTATATGAAGAGCTTCCAGGCTGGACAGAAGACATCACAGGCTGCAAATCACTTGATGAGCTTCCTGCCAATGCCCGCCACTACCTGGAGCGCGTTTCACAGCTGACAGGAATTCCATTATCCATCTTCTCAGTTGGCCCGGACCGCACACAGACAAACGTAGTCCTAAGCCCTTGGAGACAAAACTAATACTTGATTGGAAAAGCCCTGATATGATTGGGGCTTTTCTTTTTTTTGGGGAGAAAGGCAATGGCCGGTGCCGAGACCGAGGTTGTAGCAGGTTCGGACAGAGAAAGCGTAAAAAGTCGATGCAGGTCCGAAGTTGGGTCAGGTTCAGACAGAACAAGTGAAAAAAAAGCAGCGCTGAGTCCGAATATATCACAGCTGTTATTAATAGAAAAAAATTTAAAATAGGGGAATAAATAACGGGAATTAGGGAAAAGAATCCATAATCCGGGGAAAAGGATACCTTTTTTAGGGTAAACCCATCCCAGCAACCAGCTGCAATCTAGTATTTAAACCGTCTTCCAGAAAAAAAGATTTTTTTATAAAAAAGTTATTGCGCTTATATAAAACTCTATGATATTATAAAAAGCGTCGCCAAGGTAGCAACCTTGGAAACACTCATAGTATGAGCCATTAGCTCAGTCGGTAGAGCAGATTGCAGCATCATTGAATTGCTTCACCCGAATCGCAATCTGTGACAAAGCACGCAGGGCTTTGGAACATCTGACTTAGCAGAATTAGGCTTTAGGCAACATGATCATAGTATGAGCCATTAGCTCAGTCGGTAGAGCATCTGACTTTTAATCAGAGGGTCGAAGGTTCGAGTCCTTCATGGCTCACCATTTATACTTTTTATGGCCCCTTGGTCAAGCGGTTAAGACACCGCCCTTTCACGGCGGTAACACGGGTTCGAATCCCGTAGGGGTCATGGCAAATAACCGTCAGCAAACGGCTGGCAAGCCCAGCTTACTTGCTGGCGGTTATTATTTGGTCCGGTAGTTCAGTTGGTTAGAATGCCTGCCTGTCACGCAGGAGGTCGCGGGTTCGAGTCCCGTCCGGACCGCCATTTACATAATCTGCTTCATAACAGTGTACCGATTGTCAAATCGGCTTGAAGCACAAAACCAGATAATCTAATAAGGCTCAGTAGCTCAGTCGATAGAGCACGACCGAATAAGCTTCCTTGAATCACTTCAGCGTACCGATTGCCAAATCGGGACGAAGGACGAAACCAAACAATATTTAGGCAAAAATAATTTAATAAGGCTCAGTAGCTCAGTCGGTAGAGCACGACCGAATAAGCTTCCTTGAATCACTTCAGCGTACCGATTGCCAAATCGGGACGAAGGACGAAACCAAACAATATTTAGGCAAAAATAATTTAATAAGGCTCAGTAGCTCAGTCGGTAGAGCAAAGGACTGAAAATCCTTGTGTCGGCGGTTCGATTCCGTCCTGAGCCATCCCAAGAAGGAGTATGTAACCAATCATGCTCCTTTTTGTTATATTTCTGTAATATAATCTCTTTTCTGCAAAAAGCCTGTGTAATTTAGAGACACGCTTTCCTTCATTTTTCGCATCCCTAATAAACCCTTGCCGCTAGGGACTATTTCCTATCCTTCATTCGACAAAATCATCCTTATGCTTTGCCGTTTATAGTCATAATTTGTCAGCTATTATACATTTTCTTTACATTCCCGAGTCTCGTAATCTATTTGCGTTGCTGTGTGGTAAAGTAATTATTGTGAAAAAATCAGACTCGCAAATTCGTAGTTACATAGCACTATATGGAAGTGTTCTTTGTTACCGCAGTCTAGGGGGATGTAACCATGTTTAAATGGATGAAAAAAGATACCTCATCATCAGAATTTACAGCGAAAAGCTTTAAGAAAACGATAAATAGAACGATTGCAGCCGGCTTTGCAGCGGCGGCTTTAACCTTTGCAGGAGGCATTTCTGCTTCTGCCAATGATGATAAACTTGTGACAGTTTATTATGTCTATATGGGTGACGAATATATTGGAACGGTGTCGGACAAAAAAGTCATCGAAGATTTGGCTGATAAGAAGATCAGTGAGGCCGAAGATTCCCACAAGGGATTAAAGCTGGCGCTGGCATCGAAGCTTTCCTTCGTTCCTGAGCAGGTTTTTGAATCCAGCTCAGATGTGAATGAATCTGAAGCCGTCAAGGGCCTCAAAGACAAGATGGAAATTCATGCCGAAGCAGCTGCCTTAGTGATTGACGGCAAGGAAATCGCTTATGTGGAAGATGAGGAGGAGGCTAAAGCGGCCCTCCAGAAAATCAAGACGTCCTATGTATCAGAAAAAGATTTAAAGGCACTAGAAGATAGAAAAGTATCTTCTGCGGACCCGCTGTCAAAGCTGAAGGAAGATGAAACGCGTCTTTTAGATGTCCGCTTTACTGAAGATGTATCCATCTCTGAAGCAACCGTGGAACCGGAAAAGCTCATCAGTGCAGATGAGGCTGTGAAGCTTCTGCAAAAAGGAACCCTTGAAGAAAAGAAATATGTGGTGAAAGAGGGCGATGCACTCAGCAATATTGCCAGTGCGCATGACCTCGATATGAAACAGCTGATTGAACTCAACAGTGGACTCAAAACGGATTCTGTCATTAAGTCAGGACAGGAATTAAATGTGACCGTCTACAATCCGTATGTCAAAGTAATAGCAGATATGGAAGTTTTCAAGAAAGAAAAAATCGATTATGCAAAAGAAGTAATCGAAGACAGCAGCATGCCTAAAGGCGAAACGAAAGTGAAGCAGGAAGGCAAGGAAGGCGTTCGCGCTGCAACTTATCTGATTACGGAAGAAAATGGCCAAACGGTCAAAAAAGCAGTCAAAGAAGAAAAAGTTCTTGAAGAGCCTGTGAAGCAAATTGTCATCAAGGGAACAAAGGTGATTCCATCCCGCGGTGAAGGCAGCTTAGCTTATCCGGCAGTCGGCGGCTATATCTCCAGTAAAATGGGATACCGCTGGGGGAAATTGCATAAGGGAATTGACATTGCAAGACCGAGCGACCGCACGATCAAAGCAGCTGACAATGGAACAGTTGTATCTGCAGGAATGGATGGCGGCTATGGAAATAAAATCGTCATCGACCATAACAATGGATTCCGCACGATATATGCCCATCTTGATTCCATCAGTGTCAGCGTTGGCCAAACCGTCTCGAAAGGTTCAAAGATTGGCATAATGGGATCCACTGGTGATTCCACCGGTGTCCATCTGCACTTCGAAGTATACAAAGACGGTAAAAGACAGGATCCGCTGAAATATGTAAATAAATAATACACGCTAAAAAGTCTCTAGTTTTCATGCTAGAGACTTTTGTGGTTAAGAATAAGAAATAAATAACAAACTGTCCGGCTTCAGGACCCGCCTCTTCAGGTGCTGAGGCAGGAAAGGCGCTCCTGCTTTTCGTAATAGGTGAATTCTCACTGTTAACATGGTAAAGTAAAATAGAGAACATATGCATGAAACTGACTTCTACTGCTCCAAAAATAAATAAATGAGCAAGAAAAAGGAGATAGGTATGGATAAAAAGATTCTGGTTGTAGACGATGAGAAACCAATTGCAGATATTCTGCAGTTCAATTTAAAAAAAGAAGGCTATGAAGTGGTGTGTGCCTACGACGGCAATGACGCCCTTGAAAAGGTGGAAGAAATCAAGCCGGATTTGATTTTGCTTGATATCATGCTTCCGCAGAGGGATGGCATTGAGGTTTGCCGCGAGGTGCGCAAGAAATACGATATGCCGATTATTATGCTGACAGCGAAGGATTCTGAAATTGATAAAGTACTGGGTCTCGAACTGGGTGCAGATGATTATGTGACAAAGCCGTTCAGCACTAGAGAACTTATTGCCCGTGTGAAGGCTAATATGAGGCGCCATCAGCAGGTAGCCAAGGCGGAGGAAGAAGATGAATCAAACGAAATCGAAGTGGGTTCATTGATTATCCATCCGGATGCCTACGTGGTTTCCAAGCGCGGTGAGACGATTGAATTAACACATCGCGAGTTTGAGCTGCTTCATTATTTGGCCAAGCATATTGGACAAGTCATGACGAGGGAGCATCTCCTTCAAACCGTATGGGGCTATGATTATTATGGTGATGTCCGTACAGTTGACGTAACTGTCAGGAGACTGCGGGAGAAAATTGAGGATAATCCAAGCCACCCGACATGGATCGTGACAAGAAGAGGAGTCGGTTATTACTTGCGGAATCCCGAGCAGGAGTAACAGGGTAAATGGAAAAGGTGGGTTTTTTTCGGTCCATTCATTTGAAGTTCGTAATCATTTATGTTCTTCTCATCCTGGTAGCAATGCAGATTATCGGGGTCTACTTTGTCAGACAGCTGGAATCGACCTTACAGGAAAACTTTAAGGATGCCATTCAGGAGAGGGTCAATCTGCTTAGCTATTATGTGGAGGAACAGATGGCTAAGGTAAGGCTTCCTGATGAGGAGGGACCGTCCCTCGAAGAGGATATCAGAAGACTGTTAAGTGATTACAATTCTGAGGACATATCCGAAGTCCGTGTCATCGAAGGAGAATCAACACTACGGATCCTTGGAACCTCCGATCCCGATAATCAGGGGCTTGTCGGGGGGAGGTCTACAGATAATCTGATCAAAATGGCCATCGCTACTAATCAGCAGGTAACGGAGGATTTCGTTGACCAGGGACAGCGGATGTGGGTTCTCGTCACCCCTATTAAAAATAATAATGGGGAAGTCAATGGGGCCATCTATCTGGTTGCTAAAATAGAAAATATCTATGAACAGATGAGGGAAATAAATAGTATTTTTACATCCGGCATCGCGATTGCGTTAGCCATCACAGCGATTCTGGGGATACTTCTTGCACAGACGGTAACACGCCCGATTTCTGATATGCGGAAACAGGCGCTGGCCATGGCAAAAGGGAACTTCTCCCGCAAGGTTAAGGTGTACGGTTATGACGAAATTGGCCAGCTGGCCATTACCTTTAACAGCTTAACAAAGAAGCTTCAGGAAGCCCACGCCACAACGGAAGGCGAGCGGCGGAAATTATCTTCTGTTCTTTCCTATATGACGGACGGAGTCATTGCAACCGACCGCAAAGGGCGTGTCATCCTCATTAATGAGCCTGCTGCAAAAATGCTGAATGTTTCACGTGAAACGGTTCTGTCATCACCGATTGTATCCCTCTTAGGCCTTGAAGAGGAGTATACCTTTGAAGAAATGTTAAATGAGCGGGATTCAGTCATCCTGGATTACAGCACCAAAAAGAAAACGCTGATTCTCCGTGCGAATTTCTCAGTTATCCAAAAAGAAACCGGATTTGTGAACGGTTTAATTACCGTTTTGCATGATATCACCGAGCAGGAGAAAATTGACATGGAGCGCCGCGAATTTGTGGCAAATGTATCTCATGAGCTCAGAACACCGCTTACGACGATGAGAAGCTATCTGGAGGCTCTGGCGGATGGCGCATGGAAAGATGAGGAGATTGCGCCGAACTTCCTGGAGGTCACCCAAAATGAAACAGAGCGGATGATCCGCCTTGTTAATGATCTGCTGCAGCTTTCTAAAATGGACAGCAAGGATTACCGTTTAAGCAAGGACTGGATTGATTTCATTTTCTTCTATAATAGAATTATAGATCGTTTTGAAATGACGAAGGAGCAGAATGTTACATTTGAAAGAAGGCTTCCGGACCATTCAGCTTTTGTGGAAATAGATGAAGATAAGCTCACCCAGGTGCTGGACAATATTATCTCCAATGCGCTGAAATACTCTCCGGAAGGCGGAAAGGTGACGTTCAGCATTGAGGAAAAAGATGAATTTATTATCGTCAGCGTTTCAGACCAAGGTGTAGGAATACCAAAAGAAAATATTGATCAGATTTTTGAGCGTTTTTACCGGGTGGATAAAGCCCGAACAAGAAAGCTTGGCGGAACAGGCCTCGGCCTTGCCATTGCAAAAGAAATGGTCGAGGCGCATGGCGGGAAAATTTGGGCAGCGAGTAAAGAAGGGAAAGGGACAACGATTTCATTCAGCCTTCCATATGTTCGCTCGGAAGAGGATGATTGGGAATGAGATATGAAAATATAAAAACCATCATACTGACCATTCTAGTCGTGACAAGCGTCCTCCTGACCTGGAATCTCTGGACCTATCAGCCAAACTTTGAACGGATTGAGAAAGAAGCGAATACCGTTCAGGAAGTGACAATTGAGGAGAAAAAAGAAGTAAATCAGATTGTTAGACCGGACACCCTTTTATTCCATCTCGGGGAAAAACAGACCTTCGGGACAGTCAGCCCCAGTGAGATTGATAAGGTGATAACAGAAATCAGTGATTGGAATTTTGCTGACTTTGAAAATATTACAGAGGAAGCAGACACTTTTCCATCGTTTGTCCATAAAGAAGGAAAAGCGGTTCTCGTGTTTCCTGATTCTGTTCCGATTGACTTATACAAATCCGTCATCAAAATTGGCGATAAAAACCTCGCTGATTTTCAATTTGATCATATTGTCATTGATACGAAGCAAACAGGTAAAAAAGAAGGAATTGTTGATTTTGTCTCATTGGATAACCGGCAGGTCTATCGAAGCCATGTACCTGTTTCCTTTATTCAGAATTTCAAAAGCCAATACTTCAATCTGTCGGAGTATAATCCGGAATATAGAGCCTACCTTGCTTATACGCCATCTGAAAAAAGAACCATCTACTTGCCCGCGAAGGATACCAAAATGCTGAGATATCAGTATTTGGAGAAAAAATTGGACTCTGAACAATATAAAAATGCTTTGTTCAGTGATCCAAGTGTCGTCCAGAAAAGCTTTCAGCAGTCAGAGGATGAATACAATGATACCTTAAGCTTATTGAGGGTGAATTCTGATAAAAATACTCTTCGTTATATTAAACCGGCTGCCGGAGATAACCCGGTTTTTCCGTCAGATGACCTCCTGAAAAGGAGCATTGAATTCATTAATGGACATTCGGGCTGGACAGATAATTATCAATTTGCCGAAATTGATGAAGTGAATCATCGGGTTGCATTTCGGATGTATGAATCTTCAGGTTATCCCATTTTCAGCGATGATCCGAAACTATCCGAAATCCGCCACATTTGGGGACAAAAAGAAATTTATGAGTATGTTCGAAGCAACTTCCAGCTCGGCCTAATCACGGAAACGCCAACAGAAGTATCTCTTAGTCCCGGGAATCGGGTAATGGAGTACCTGTTATCCTTGAACGGATTTGAACCGGAATTGCTGGAGGATGTAAGGCTGGGGTATCAAATGGCGCTTGTCAAGGAAGCGCAGACTACTTTTATCCGTCTGGAGCCTTCCTGGTTTTACCGTTATGAAGGAATGTGGAAAAGCATTTCGCTTGATGAGACAGGGGGCATGAATAATGGATTGGAGTAAGATCAAAACAATCTTTATTTTAACCTTCCTGGTGCTTGATATTTACTTGATGTACGAGTTTTTCAAATTAAAGGAAGCCAGTGAATTTGAACCGATTGCCCAGGCATCCCTGGAAAAACAGCTTAAGAGTGCCGAGATCACATTTGAGTCACCCCTTCCGAAAAGCAACCCGAAAGATCGTTACTTGAGGGCTAAGCCGATGGAATTTGATATTGAAAATCTTGAGGGTGTGAAAGAAACAAAGCTTGAAGGCCAGGAAATTACAATCACAGAAGGAACCACCCTGAATTCAGTTCTGGATGAGCCAATAAAGATCAGTGACAAGTTCAGTCCGTCCGAATTATCCGCTTTTATCAAAAACAGGGTGTTATTCGGGGATCAGTACCGCTTCTGGGATAAGCCTCGTGACAGCAATAAAATCACGTATTATCAGGAGTTCGAAGACAAGATGTTTTATATGAATTTAAATGGCGAGCTCACCTTTTATTTAAATGATGAAAATGAAATCGTCTCTTATAAGCAGACGCTTCTGGAAAAGATTGAATCGAAGGAAGAAAGTGAAAAAGTCATCCAGCCGATAAAGGCTGTGGAGACTCTTTACAAAAATGGTTCGCTTTTGCCTAAGTCGAAAATTACCGATGTAGAGCTGGGTTATTTTACTTTCGTGCATTTAAGCTCATCACAATTATTGACGCCTGCCTGGC
This sequence comes from Bacillus sp. ZZV12-4809, assembly GCF_009849585.1. Lineage (GTDB taxonomy): Bacteria > Bacillota > Bacilli > Bacillales > Cytobacillaceae > Cytobacillus. The sequence continues at coordinate 168,961 of NZ_VCRN01000006.1, read as the reverse complement.
GATTTGTCATTAATGGTGAGGAGAATTTATTTGTAGATGCCTTTGAAGGAAAAATTATTCAGCTGAATAACGAAGAGAAAAAAATAGTGGAGTGAGGAGAACATGTCTTTACAATTCAGCGTTCTCGCGAGCGGCAGTACTGGGAATGCGATCTTTGTCGAGACGGAGGAACATTCCTTTCTGGTTGATGCCGGTTTAAGCGGGAAGCAAATGGAAGGATTATTTCAGCATATAGGAAGGGACATCGGCAAGCTTTCAGGTATACTGGTGACCCATGAGCATAGCGACCATATCAAAGGTGTCGGGATTCTTGCCCGCAAGTATAACCTCCCGATCTATGCCAATGAAAAAACATGGCTGGCTATGGACGGACTAATTGGACAAGTCCCGGTTGACCAGAAGTTTCATTTTGATATGGAAGCCGTGAAGACATTCGGATCCCTGGATATTCAATCCTTCGGGGTTTCCCATGATGCAGCCGACCCAATGTTTTATGTGTTCCACCATAACGGGAAAAAACTTGTCCTGATCACCGATACAGGCTACGTCAGTGACCGTATGAAAGGCTTGATTTCCAATGCAGAGGCTTACGTATTTGAAAGCAATCATGATGTTCAGATGCTTCGCATGGGCCGCTACCCGTGGAATATTAAACGAAGGATCTTAAGCGATGTCGGACATGTATCCAATGAAGATGCAGCGCTGGCGATGAGCGAAGTGGCCGGTGACAGGACGAAAAGCTTCTATCTCGCCCATTTAAGCCAGGATAACAATATTAAGGATTTGGCGAGGATGTCTGTTGCCCAGACACTGGAAAGCCGAGGAATCATTGTCGGCGAACAATTCGAGCTTTTTGATACCGATCCTAAGGTACCGACGATTTTAACTGCTGTTTAAACATAAATTAGAAGAGGAATACACAGAGAGACAGCTGTCCTTCGTGTGTTCCTCATTTTCTTTTTTGAGGAAATTTTAATAAAGTATGAACAAAGTCGTAAGATTGCTGTGGTTAGTGCGTTTTTGTTAGATTTCTAAAAACAGAAGAGTATAATAATGGATATAAAGGAAGACTAAGTTTTAGCATTCATATTAAAAACAACCTTTTTATTTGCAAAAGAAAGAAAGGATGGGTGCAGTTTGGGCTATTATGATCAAGATCATCAGAACCGTTATAAAGGGCAAAAGGGCAACAAGGGCGGATACTTTCTGGCCAGTCTTGTTGGCATCATATTAGGAGCCATCCTGGTCGTGGTTGCAGTGCCAAAGCTGGCTGACTACGACGTGCTCCCTTATACGGTTGAACCGGATGAAAAGCTGCAGGATGAAGCAGGGGATAACAATAATGTCAGGACTCAGAATGTCTCTGTCGATGTGACAACCGATGTAACCAAGGCAGTCGACAAAGCCGGAGATGCGGTTGTAAGCATTACGAACATCCAGACAGCCGGATTCTGGTCCAATGAAGGGAATAACGGAGGCGGACAGCCTGCCGGCACCGGTTCAGGCGTTATTTATAAGAAGGAAGGAAATACAGCCTTCATCGTCACAAACCACCATGTGGTAGAGGGTGCTCAGGAATTGGAAGTTAGCCTGGAGGATGGCACCAAGCTCCCGGCAAGACTGGTTGGCAGCGATATCTGGACGGATCTTGCCGTGATTGAGGTAGAAGCAAAGGAAATTAAAACGGTAGCCGAGTTCGGCGATTCAGACAAACTGAAGCCAGGCGAGCCTGTCATTGCCATTGGGAATCCTCTTGGCCAGTTCTCCGGCTCTGTTACACAGGGAATTATCTCAGGTTTGGAGCGTGCCATACCGGTTGATATTGACCAGAATGGAACAGTAGACTGGCAGGCAGAGGTTCTGCAGACAGATGCAGCCATCAACCCGGGTAACAGCGGCGGCGCTTTGGTTAATATCAGCGGCCAGCTCATCGGCATCAATTCCATGAAAATTGCAGAGAGCGCTGTTGAAGGAATCGGATTGGCAATCCCCATTAACTATGCAAGACCAGTCATTGATGACCTCGAAAAGTTTGGAGAGGTGAAACGTCCATATATGGGAGTACAGCTGGCATCGGTTAATGAGATTCCTGGATACTACCAGCAGGAAGCACTGAAACTGCCGAAGGATGTAAAATCAGGCGTGGCTATCACATCAGTAGAACCTAACTCTCCAGCTGCACAGGCAGGACTGAAGGAAATGGATGTCATTGTGGAGATGGATGGACAGGAAATCAGAGACATCATTGAACTGCGCCAGCATCTCTATACGAAGAAAGCCGTAGGCGAACAGATGAAAATTAAATTTTACCGTGACGGCAAAATCAAGGAAGTAACGATGAAGCTGAGCGGCGAGACATTGTAATGGAAGGATGCAGTGGAAAGCAACCGACCAGCATAGTAGAATAACTAAACGGGAAAGCGGTAATCGCTTTCCTGTTTTTTATTGTTTTGATAAGATGAGATGTGGATAACTTATAACCATAGGTAGAAAAAGAATTTATCCACAGATCGGATAAAAAAACAGGCTGCCGGCCTAAAAAGGAGCATGCTGAAAATGATTTACTGCTGTGACGAACACGTTGATCTGGCAATAGATATAGTGGTCGATGAGTACGAAACATTCCCGCAATTAACAAAACTAGAAGAGGATAAAAAGTTATCAACAACCTGTGAATATTGTCAAAATACCGCAATATATGTTGTAGCGAACGAATGATCTCATACAACATGTGGATGAAAAATGTGGACATGTGGATAACTTCTGTGGATATCTTGTTTGTAAAGTGAGGACATACTGTGAATATCTCAATTATTACAGTCGGAAAGCTAAAAGAAAAGTACCTAAAGCAGGGAATTGACGAATATTTAAAAAGGCTGTCAGCCTACGCCAAAATGGACATCATCGAGGTTCCCGACGAAAAAGCTCCCGAAGAATTAAGCGAAACGGAAATGATTCAAGTGAAGCAAAAGGAAGGCGAGCGGATCCTGGCGAAGATCCATCCGGATGCCCATGTCATTGCTTTGGCGATTGAAGGAAAGATGAAATCGTCGGAAGAACTCGCGGATACTCTTGATAAACTGGCTACATACGGAAAGAGCAAGATTGCGTTTGTAATTGGCGGGTCTCTTGGGCTGAGCCAGGAGGTTTTGCTGCGTGCGGATGAAAAGCTTTCTTTTTCGAAGATGACATTTCCTCATCAATTGATGAAGTTGATTTTGCTGGAGCAGGTTTATCGGGCTTTTCGGATTAATCGGGGGGAACCTTATCATAAGTAGAAACGAACGACAGCTAGAAGTTCAAAATAAAATGAAAGCCATTAGGAGTGTCCTGGTTGTTGTAATTAATTATGTGAAGGCCGACCAAGCCGTTGTTTCCTCCGCACCGATATAATAACGAATATAAATGGCTGAAGAATTGATAAATCTGATGAACTATACAAAAGTAAAAAAGTGCCCAACCCCGATTCAATAAAGGGAAAAGGCACTTTTATTTCTCTATCTAATAAACCTCTCGATTCTCGGCCACTCTCAACGCATTTTCAGGAGAAACATCATTATAAGTCCTTGCTCGCTGCAGCCGTTCTTTAAAATAATCATTCAAATCAGGATCAGTACAAAATACAAAACACAAAACCCCCTTTTTGCCCTCTAGTCATATGTGATCTGTCGGCAGCTGCTTGAGCTTTTAAATAAGAAGGGATTGGAATAGATTTTATAGAAATAATCCAAACCCTACAAAAGAAGAAGTAATAAATTATATGATAGAGTTAGATAAGAAATATGGTGAGAATTTTAATCCGCCAGTGAAAAGGTAGGTATGTGGGAGGAGTAACTAATGATATTATATTTTTTAGAACCAGAAGTATCAGGTGGTCATGGTGAATATACCATTTATGGAACAGAAGATGATATTGCAACAGAGGGTATATCAGGAAAGGTAAAATATTTGCATTATGAATTTGAAGGATGGCTAGGAGATGACCTATTAGAGTCAACACCAGCCTTCATTGTGTCAAGTATCCTTGAAACTGAATTAGAGAATAGTGATTTTATAGGTTACAAACTTGAAGAGTGTTTGATTACAACGTCTGATGAATTTAAAGAAATGTATCCAAATAAGGAAATTCCTACATTTAGTAGATTTATTCCACTTGGTAAAATTGAAGTAGAAGGAGAGAACTTCAAAAATTGGTCAGGACATCATTTCTGTTTATCACCAAAAGGTGAGTTAGTTGTAACTCAAGAAGCATTGGATTTTTTAAAAAGAGTTTCAATAGATAATTGTTATATTACACCCCTAATAAAGGAATAGATTGTAAAAACTTTAGAGATATTAACATTCTCTAAGGTTTTATTTTTGGAGGGGGAGTGCCGAATAAAAAGCCACTTTTTTTAGAGAAAACAGAAAACTCTTATTAGACCTACACAACATTTTTAAGAAAATATAAAGACGTACAACAATGTTTAAAACATATGTCCTATTTGATGGTTTTTCATTTAAAACAAATCAGTTAAAATTATCAGTTACCACCATTTCTATTCTTCAAAGCCCTACCTTCGCTTTCCCCCTATCTTTTAAATTTATTCGCAACTTTTACGTACCGATTACTAGTATAAGAGGACTACTACACCTCAATTAACTCCTGAATGTCGATGTCTAACACTTTGCAAACCGTTTCTATTGTTGACAGATACACTCTATCCACGTTATCTGAACAAAGATGGCTGATTGTATTTGGTCGTAGTCCTGTCATTCGTGCCAGTTCACGCTGTGAGAGGTCACGTTCTTTTAAGATTTTCTTTAGTTTAACTGATATTGGCATGGTATTTTCCTTCCTCTTTTTACAAAAGCAAGTATATGATTTACAAAGTAATCTAAGAAAATTACAGGAGAACGGTTTACCATTATATCCAAGCCAAGGTGCAACAGTAGAACTTTGGGAAAGAAAGCTTAAACAATCGTAAAAATAATTGATGAAATCTGGTAAGGAGGTAAGTACTTGTGGATGAAAAAGATATTATTTTCCTTGAACAGTTACTTTATAATACAGATAAAGATTATGTATTAAGCCAGTTAAAGAATACAGACAACTCATTGTTTCTCCACTTCTTTGCCGCAAATTATAATTGGAATAGTGGGTTTGATGTACCAACAGTTATCTTACAAAATGAAGCTTGTGATTTAGGGACGGGTTTACTAATGTTTCATTATGCAGATGGCTATCGTTTATTAGAGAGTTCAGATGAAATTTCAAGTTCTTCTTTAGGGGAATGGCAAGATTTTATGAATAAGGTTTATAATAGACTAGTAAATTTAGACTTTAAATCACAAAACATTTCATTTGACCCTGAACTAACAAAAATTCAAAAGTATAAGTTGAAAAAGAATAATCCAGACCTTCCAGATATGCTTATTAGTAAGTCTCCAGGAGAAGTGGTTAATATACCTAAGATATGATGTGATTACTTTATAACCTTGATTGGCAAAAGGCCTTTCAAGGTTTATTTTGTGTGGGCTACCAATGACGAATAAACTCTGATTAATACTTATAAAGACTAGGTAACGCCCATTACCAGACAAAAACTATAGCCTGGAAGGATTTAGATGAAGAAATATCGAATCCCCATCCAGAAAGCGGGTAAAGTATTCTTCAGAATTTAGCTGACGGAGCTATTGAAGGGGCATCAAAAGCCGTAGGAGATACATGGGATGGACTAAAGTCAACTTATGAGCTGGGTAGAACCATCATGGGTCCATTTAGTCCATTGGTTTTGGGCAGTGAAATGCTGTTTAACCGTGACCAGCTGCTCGAAAACCAAAGGAAGCAGCGGGAATTTTACTTATGGCCTCACTTCCCTGGGAATTGGCATTCTAGGGGATAAGGGGATTGGGAAAGCTGGAACCATTGCCAAAACGATTCGCCAGGCTGGTAAAGGGAAGAAGTCGACTTTTACGCCAGTTCAGACACCTGCTCTGGCAGGAGGTGGACTGGCACAGGGGCAGGTGCCTTATAATGTTCTTTTTGATCCGTTGACGAAGATTAAGACGGTGACTGATGATGTGTTTGGAGTTAAGGGTACGGGTAAAGAAACCTATCAACATCTAAAGGACTATAAAAATAATAAATATTTTACTCGAAGTGTAGAGTATAATGCACGGGATTTACCTATAAAGTATATCAAAGAGGAGATATAAATTGGGATATGGTCCGAACAAAAGGTGCTAAAAAAGGTCGCGGGTTAACAAATGCTGAAGCATCAGCGAAATACGGACTTGCTCCTATTTTTGATGATGCAGGTAGTGTTGCAATATTGCATCATTCACAACAAAAAGGTGTTGGACCATTATATGAAGCTTCAACTACTTATCATAATATCAGTAATGCTAAGAGAGCTCCACTACATCCTTATAAAGGAAAGTTAAACCCATTCTATCCAATGGATGAGACATCTAGAGGAGCATTTCAAAAAGTTGATTCTATTAATTATTGGAAAATACGAGGAGAAGAAGCTTTAGGAGGAAAATAATATGAGTATTTTGCCTGAAAGACTAGATGAAGTTCTGGGTGAAGAAATATATAAACGTGAAGATAGTAATCTCGTACAAGATGCTATAATAAGGCTGGGTGTAAACGTATCAGATACTTTCCAAGAATTTTATATCCAGTATGCAGGACCTTTTTGGGAAGAGCATGTACCCTTTGAATTACTAGATATAGCTGACGATGAAAATAATATTGAATCATACACACTTATTACTAGAAAAGAACATGATTTTCCGAAGCAATATCTGGTTTTAAGTGAAATGTCGGCAAATGCTGTATTAGTGCTGGATACTGTAACAGATAAAGTTTATATAGTTAATTTTGAGGGTGGAGACGAACTGCTTCTAAAAGGAGAGTTAAAGGAAACTTGGTCATCGTTTTTTGATTTCTTAAAGGCATATTTTAATTGTTAATTATGATTCAATAAAAGATAATTCATAGTTACCTAAAACTTTGATTGGTAATATGCCCTTCAAGGTTTTTAAACTCTAAGAACTTTATGGTTAAAAGCAATATCACTATTGTGAAAACTCGGATACAGGTGCCTGACAACCCCCAACTATACTAGTGTAGGGGGTCCAGGCTTTTTTTTATTTGCAATTCCTTGAATCCTGGATTGATGAGTAAAAGCTATTGATGAAGCCTATCAGAATAAAATACAGATAGGTTTAGGCAAGTATAAAGGCGTAACATCATCAGGGATTAAAATAGAAATGTACTTGAATAAAGACGGCACAATAGCAACGGCATATCCATTATATAAAAAATAATATAGAAGGTGATTCAGGGATATGAGATATCCATTTGAATTTAAGAAAGACCCATTTGGTGATTTAGGAATAGTTTTGCCGGAAGAAATAAGTATTTTCTCGGATTTTATTCAGGATATTTCAACAGAAGAAGAAGTGGATGAGTATATAGGATACATTAAGAAAGTTTTAGAAGGGGTATATGAAGACTTTGAAGTTACTTTGAATGCTACGAGTGTGAATATCAAGAAAGATGTGACAGTAGCGGAACATCATTATCGGATTGATGAACCTCTTGAAAATAAAATTGAAACGGAGGAATTTATAGAGCTGTTATTGATATGGAGAGAGAAGATTTCAGAAATATTCAAAGGTTGAATAGGGAGTAGAGATCAACATAAACAGACCTTGAATGGCCATCTGCGATTCAAGGTCTGTTTTTAGATAACAGGTGCCTGACCCCAACTATACTACTGCATTAAAGGGCTGAGGGCCAGGCCCCTTTTTATTAATTAGCTAAGCTTACCTAAATGAACCTGCTAATCTTCTAAGAGATGCCAAGCTAATAACAACCCAAATCCAGCTATAAAAAATAGAAAATAAGAATATCAAAACTACCGTTGGAATATGAAATGTTTGAGAGATGGCAGGCCCTAATACAGGAAATTGTATTCCGTATAATAAGATTAAAATCCCCATCGATAAGAAAAAAGCTCCACATACAATTATGTTTATTCTTCTCTCAATAAAGTGCAAGGCTAGACCAATTCCCAGTCCTAACAAGCCGGTAGTAAAAGGAAAAATAATAAGCTCACTTGGCATAAGAATAAATAAGGAAATAATCGTCACCATATAAGCAGCCAGTCCAAGAGACTTTGAAAAGATAGTACAAAGTATAACAGGAGCAGTTGCTAGTGGGCTCAAAAAATAGCCAGCAATCGGAATAGCACCCCCTGCTATATGAAAAAGTGTTGCCAGGCTGCTAAGAATGGAGCCGATAACTATTCGTTTTGTTTTAGGCATGTCTTTAAAAGTGCGATGAAGAGATTTGACGTCTTCAGAAACAGACATGAGTTTCACCTCTTTTATCCTTTAATACTTGGCAAAGGGACACCCTAGGCTCTCTTTACAGATTTTCGAACGCCCTTTCCATCCAGGATTAAAGGGTTATTTTACTATGTAATGGGAAAAATAAGTAAAATCCTGTTCTGGAAAAGAGGAGTTGTATGAAAGCAACAGATTTACTTGTTCAATGTTTAGAGAATGAGGGAGTCGAATACATTTTTGGAATGATGGGGAAGGAAACTCTGGACCTGGTTCATTCATTGTCAAAGTCAAAAATTAAGTTTGTAAATGTCCGTCATGAACAGGGTGCTGCTTTTATGGCAGATATCTATGGCAGATTATCGAAAAAGACTGGTGTCTGCACAGCAACATTAGGACCCGGTGCGGCCAACCTGCTGACTGGCATTTCAAGCGCTCAATTGGATCATTCTCCAGTTGTAGCCATTACAGGGCAAGCGGGCTTTGAAAAGCAGCATCAGGAATCCCATCAATATATAGATATTGTTAAAGTATTTGAACCTGCAACAAAGTGGAGTGTGCAAATAAAGGATCCTCAAACCATCCCAAAAGTCATCCGAAGGGCATTTAGATTAGCGCAGATGGAAAAAAAGGGCGCTGTTTTGATTGAGTTACCAGAGAATTTAGCTGCACAGATGGTACCTAATCGCCCACTTCCTGTTACCCCTATTCCAACAAGTACCCCTGATTCACAAGCTCTGGAGAGTGTTTGTTCTTTAATAGGGCAATACCAAAAACCGCTGGTCATCACTGGCAATGGGGTGATCAGGCAGGGAGCGATAAAGGAACTCGCAACGTTTGCGGAAAAGCTAAAATCACCTGTTATCCATAGTTTTATGGCAAAAGGGGTGTTACCTAAAGATCATCCGCAAAACTTTTTTACTTTTGGATTGAGTGAACAGGATGAAGTTTTACCAATCATAGAGGAAGCGGATCTGTTAATTGTCATAGGGTATGACTTTGTTGAAAAACCTCCAAAGGATTGGAATAAAAAGCAGCGTCCCGTTTTACATATCGATTCGCTTCCTGCCGAAATGGATGAATACTATCCTTTAAAAGGAGAATTGGCTGGTGATTTGAATCAGACTTTCCAGGAACTCAATAAACTGGATATTCCGTCAAAACCATGGGTTCCGGCCGGGAATGTAAAAGAACAGATTATATCTGCTTACCAAATTGATACAGATTGCCAAAAAAATCAATTTTTAACGATAAGTAATGTCTTAAAGGTCATTGAAACAATCTCAACAGAACCTACCATTATCCTTTCTGATGTGGGTGCCCACAAGATATCCATTGCCCGCACTTTCCAGCCTAAACAAGCCGGACGGCTGATTATATCCAATGGATTAGCCTCAATGGGAGTTGCCATTCCAGGTTCCATTGGTGCCAAACTGGCTTGCCCGGATGCGCCGGTGATTTGCATCACTGGAGATGGAGGGGCCCTGATGAATATAACCGAATTGGAAACCGCTAAACGATTAGGCCTATCGTTTGTCATCATTGTGTTAAATAACGGTGAATTACAATTAGAAAAACAAATGATGCAGGCAAAATTCAATAGCAGCTTTGGAACTGCTTTTGGTAACCCTGATTTTGTACAATTGGCCAGCAGTTTTGGTGTGAAGGGCATACGGCCAAAGCAATTGAATGAATTACAACACGTATTAGAGGAAGCTATAAAGCAGACAAGTGGCATAACCTTGATTGATGTTCAAATGGATGGATAAGAAGGGGACGATTAGCTCCCCTTTTTTTCAGGACTATGGAACAATTTCAAAAACAGTCCCTTGGTTAAACTCAGTCACCCTCATAGAACCATTTACCCCTAAAAATAATCTGGTTTGATCCTGATTAGATCCCAGACTAACATAAAAAGCAGGCTGGGAGCCAAATGGATCATCGATATCAATCATACTGTAATCATTCAGTACGCCATCTGTTCTTACTCTGGTATAAGCTAAAACTCCTCTAGCAGGAGGCTGAGCTCCTTTCCGAACAAGATCGGTAAACAAAACAGCTCCCGTTAAATCGGGGATTTCATACCCCATATAAGGCACGACTCCTGTAAGGGCAGTTCCTTCAAACTTATCGGGTCTGGGATCCTGGTGATAATAACAGGTTAATGGCGGAAGACGAATCACTGAAGTTTTGATGGCTTCATTGTAAAAAGCCAGTGTTTTCTCATCCAGACTTGAATCATTCGCGCAGCCCCTTATAAACGAAGTGGGAAGTGCACCTTCCCATCCCCGCCAGCCAAAGTTAATCAATCCCCTTTGGTTAGGTTCAGTGTTCCGTAAAGAAGCTTGAGTGAGCTGGGTAACAGGTATGGGTTTATAATGAATAAATGAAAAAATGGATTCTACTAAATCCTGTCCGACATTTCCTGCGTATTTTATATATTGATAATTAAATCTTTGAAATGAAATGCCAGGAATATTGCGAACCCCTTTGGCCATTACCGAAAGGGACCCCTGAACAGGAACAGGAAGCTCATTAAAACGTGTGACAGCGGGTGGGTTAGCGATAAAAATATTCTGAGATACGTCAATTTCAATGATTTTACCTGCAATCTCCATAAGATCCTGACTTAAATTAAAAGGATCATAGCCTGATCCGCCATCACCGGTTGTTAAAACAAGTTTTCCCGATTCAGGTGAAAAGTTCAAGCTATTGACCCCATTATGATTGGCAAAAGGTCTTCTTAAGTTAAGCAAGGTCCGCCGTTTTTGGGGACCGTTTGATTGTAAAATCCATTCTTCAACTGTATCAATATGATCAAATTGAGTATTTCTATTTTCCCACCTCAGGTTTAACGTTTTAGGATCACACGGGTCAGGTTTAAAGGAATCCTGCAATGCACCAGGTCCTTGTGTCCCATTTACGGAATAATGAAGATAAAACAGCCCGTTATAATAAAAATCCGGGTGAAATGCCAGCCCCAGCAATCCCCGTTCATCATACCCGCCACCTGAAGCTCCCAGTTCGATTACGTTCGGCCGAATATCTAAAAAAGTTCGAATATCTCCGTTTCCTATGTAAAAGATCTCCCCCACCTGGGTTGCAATAAACAATCTTTCAACAGAGTCACCCGGAAGTTTAGCTGTTCTTAAAACGGTAGGCAAATTAATCCTGCTGACAATGGGCCGTAAACGAACCCTTACTTTTTTCAACAGCTTCACGCTCCTTGTTATTACTTTCTTATAAAAATTTTATGAATAGGCGTGATCTGTTATTACCAAACTGTTTCGAGGTGAATGAAAAGACACTTCACTATTTTTCTGTGGGACAAACAAATGCTTGCTGCAGCGTTGTTAAAAGCATAAAAAAACCCTCCTCTTTAAAGGCGGGTAATGCGTTTACTATTTGTCACTTTTTTTTATTGGAGAATCACCTTTTTCCCAATCTGCAGGACCTTCATCACTTGGTATAAACTTGCACCAATATTCACCAGTCCTCTTATCGAAGGTGATGATATTATGCTCATTTGCAGGAACTAACTCATATCTATATTCATTGTTATCTGAGCTTGAAGATTCCTTGCCAAATGCAGATAATTGAAATGAACCTACTATCGTGAACCCTCTTATAATGGCTAAACCGATAATGATTGACGAACTATTTTTCATATCTTAATGTTTTGCTTCTGGGTGTATCAGTTAGAACAATATTATGCTAATTCGTAATATGTTATACAAAGGGGGTTATAAAGTGAGGCAGCTTTATATAAAACAAAAGGTATTCAGTCTTAGCGGCAAGTTTACGGTAAGGGATCAGCAGGAGAACGATGTCTATTACGTTGAGGGAAGTTTTATGCAAATTCCAAAGACGTTCTCTATTATGAATACAGCAAGAGAGGATATAGCTCTCATTACGAAAAAGGTATTTAGTTTTTTACCAAAATTCTTTGTAGAGGTAAATGGCCGAGAGGTGCTGACGATTAAGAAGGAGTTATCCTTCTTTAAAGCACGCTATACGATTGATGGGGCAGGCATTGAAGTTCTTGGTAATTGGTGGGATATGGATTTTCAGGTTTTACAGCATGGTGAAGTTGTAGGGAAAGTGAACAAAGAGTGGTTTACTTGGGGGGACAGCTACAAGATTCAGATTATAGATGAAGCGATGGAAGCCATTATGATTGCACTTGTTGTTGCCATCGATTGTGTGAAGGCCGACCAAGCGGCAGCTTCCTCAGCAGGGTAATGTAAATAATAGAATAATAGAAAACCGGTAAACCATGCAGAGTAGTAATAATAAAAAGTGCCGAACCCAAATGTTATAAAGGGAAACGGCACTTTTTCTATTTTTAATTCATCTATCTAATAATGCCCCTGTTCACTGACCTTGACAGAACGATTCTGATAGGAAAATATAAAGTAGGATGGATATCAGTTAAAATGGCCCTTTTCAAACTTACCCAGGGAAGCGTATTCAATTTCCCGCGGTTCACTGGGCAGCATGGTACGGATATCAGACAGTATAAATAGGCCAAAACACAACTTTAAATACGAAAAGAGCCAAAAAAAGGCATAAAGAAAGGGGGATAGAAGGATGGTTACAAAACGGCAAAAGGATATTGTGCTGTCTTTAATGAAGTCAACTGAACCTGTTACAGCTGAATGGATGGCAAAAGAACTTGGTGTAAGTGATAGAACGATCCGAACCGAGATCAAAGAACTTCAATCACAAAGCTTATTAGGGATCGCTATTGAATCGGTGCGCGGTAAGGGCTATCTCTTAGAAATAAAGGATTATAGCCTGTTTGAGAGTGTGTTCACACATAATGCAGCGGAATCGATCGATGACTCTAAATCAGATTTCTCCATACAGGAAAATCGGGTCTTATATATATTAAAGCGTTTTTTGCAGGAAAAGGATTTAATCAAATTGGAAAGTCTTGAGGAAGATCTGTTTGTTTCTAAGCCTAAACTGCAAAGTGACTTAAAAATCGTCCGCGAAATACTGGAAAGCTATCAGCTGAAATTAATTTCCAAACCTCATCATGGCACGCGTGTCGAAGGCGACGAATATATGAGGCGGCTATGCTTTTCAAATCATATTATCAGCAGAAGCAGCAACTTAAACATTGACAGCAAGTCTTTGCAGCTTTTGGACAAAAAGCTGTTTGAAAAGATAAAGGAAATCATCATCAAAAAAGTAAATGAATACAAATTTGAAATCTCTGATATAGCACTCGAGAATTTAGCGACCCATATCACCATTGGATGTAAGAGAATTGAAGAAGGGTTTGTTATTAAAAACCTTGAACATGATCTAACCGGGAAATATCCTTTTGAAAGTATAGTAGCAAATGAAATTGTGAAGGAAGTAGAGGAATTTACCGGACAGCATTTCCCCCTTGCTGAAATTGATTATATTATTGTCCATTTGTTAGGGACAAAATTAATTCATAAGAATACCTTGAATGAATTTAGTAAATTCGATGAGCTGGGTACGATGATTCAGTGCATGCTGGAAAGACTGAAAACGGAACTGAATTGGGATTTTCACGATGACTCGGAATTCATTCAAGCACTGACTTTGCACATTCGGCCTGCGATGAATCGATTACGCTACAATATGAACATTCGGAACCCCTTATTAGACGACATCAAAAGGAAATACCCAAGCGCATTTGAGGGAGCGGCCATAGCCAGCAAATGTATTGGAGAGTATTTGGGCGTTGAAGTGGGAGAACACGAAATTGCCTATATTGCCATACATATAGGCGTGGCATTAGAAAGAGTGAAGACATTGCAAAAGAAGGCCAAACGGGTCATTGTTGTGTGTGCTTCAGGCGTGGGAAGCGCCAGGCTATTGTTCTACCGCTTGAAAAATGAATTTAAAGATGAACTCGATATTGTGGCAACCACTAATTATTATCAGCTGAATGAATACGACTTGTCCTCAATCGATTTTATTATTAGCACAATACCGTTAAAAGGAGATTTGGGCGTCCCTGTACAGGTCGTCAATACCTTTTTAGGTGAAGGTGATATTGCCAGTATCCGGGAGGGCTTATCGTCTGTAAACGGGTACGAGGAACAAAGCTACTTAGACAAATCCAGAGTTTTTATTCATAAAAAGTTTGAGGATAAAGAAAGCGTCATCCGTTTTATGTGTGAAGAGTTATACAAACAAAAATTAGTATCTGAAAATTATGCAGATTCAGTGCTCGAGAGGGAGGCATTGGCTCCAACCAGCTTTGGAAACCTTGTCGCCGTCCCTCACCCGCTTACACCGGAAACAGAAGAAACATTTTGGACTGTGTGCACATTAAAAAAGCCTGTTGAATGGGCTGATAAACAGATGGTTCAATTTGTCTGTTTATTAAATGTTCGAAAAGAGCCTGGTGATGATCTGGAACGGATGTATAGAAGGCTTATTATGCTTATTGAAAACAGTGCTATGGTCCAAAGGGTGCTAAAGTGCGGTTCAGCTGAAGAAATAATAAAACTATTAAATGATTGTTAAAACGAGTAGTTTTGCAAAGGAGTATTCCAAAAGGGATACTCCTTTTTGCCGGAATAAACAAGGGCGTTCAGGATTTTTCCGTTACGTAACGGAAAAATCCTTTCTGTAAAATGAAACGCTTTCAAAATAAACTGTAAATAGAAAGAGACAAAAGGAAAGCATTCTATACAGCTTAGAGAAATAGGCTACATACTTTTCAAAAACCATTTTTATTATATAGGAGGTAAAAAGGAATGAATATTTTATTATGCTGTGCAGCAGGGATGAGTACGAGTTTGCTGGTGACTAAAATGGAAAAGGCAGCAGAAGAACAAGGTGTTGAAGGGAAAATCTGGGCAGTCCCAGCCAATCAGGTCAATCTCCACGTTGACAATGCAGATGTCCTTCTCTTAGGGCCGCAAGTCCGGTTTCTGCTTCCAAAAATGAAAACATTAGGGGAAGAAAAGAATATTCCCGTTGAGGCAATCAACCCAGTTCACTACGGGATGTGTGATGGGGCTGAAGTTCTGAAAACAGCTATAAACCTAGTAAATAAAAAATAGTTTAAGAGGGGAAGTAACAAGATGAGCAAATTCAATAGCTTTCTAGAAGAGAAAGTTATGCCTGTTGCAGCAAAGATTGGCGGGCAAAGACACTTATTGGCTCTTCGCGATGGCCTTATTGCAACGATGCCATTCATTGTAATCGGTTCAATTTTCTTAATCATTGCTAACTTTCCAATTCCGGGATATGCCGATTGGATGACGTCCATTTTTGGTCCCAGCTGGGCTGCAAAACTATCCTATCCAGTTGATGCCACCTTCAATATCATGTCCATTATTGCAGCATTCGCGGTAGCATACCGGTTAGCAGAAAGTTATAAGCTTGATGCGATGAGTGCGGGTACTATTTCCATTGCCGCGTTCCTGTTAACAACACCGTTCAGTTTCACCTTTACCCCAGCTGATGCTGAAGGAGTTCTGGTAACGGGAGCCATTTCAAAAGCCTTCTTGAGCAGTAAAGGGTTGTTTGTTGCCTTACTTTTTGCTATTTTATCAACTGAAATTTATCGCTGGGTCGTCAAAAAAGATATTGTGATAAAAATGCCGGCAGGTGTACCGCCAAGTGTGGGTAAATCATTTGCTTCTTTAATTCCGGGGCTTTTTGTATTGGTGACGGTTTGGGTAATCCGCTTGCTTGTTGAATTGACTCCTTATGAAAGTATCAATGATTTAGTAACCATCGTGTTAGGTGACCCGTTAAAAATGGTTGGCCTTACTCTGGGCGGAACGATTGTTGCTGAGTTATTCGTAACGGTTCTATGGTCTACTGGATTACATGGTACAAACATTGTAAAAAGTGTAATGGAACCAATCTGGTTTGGTGCCATGGGTGACAATATGACTGCCTATCAGGCGGGTGAACCTCTGCCTCACATTGTTACGCAGCAATTCTGGGATAACTTCATTCACATCGGCGGAACGGGCGTAACGTTTGGATTGGTTCTATCAATGGTATTGTTTGCTAAATCCAAGCAAATGAAAAATCTTGGCCGCTTGGCACTTGGACCTGGTATCTTTAATATTAATGAGCCATTAATCTTTGGCATGCCGATTGTGTTAAATCCAATCATGATCCTTCCCTTCGTCCTTACTTCAATCGTAACAGTTATTGTAACTTTCATTGGAATGGATATGGGATTAGTAGCAAAGCCAGTAGGTATAGCCGTACCTTGGACAATGCCGCCTATTATCTCCGGTTATCTGGCTAGTGGCGGGCATATTTCAGGGGCCGTGATGAATATGGTGAACATTCTTATTTCTTTCTTAATCTATACACCATTCTTCAAAATATATGATCGAGCGAAGAAGAGAGAAGAAGATGCGATGAACACAGGCGGAAAAGAACATATCGCTTAAACATTTAATGGGTAACCAAAATGGCAGGAAAGGGAATCTTCTTTTCCTAGTAAATTATATGAAAGGCTGTTAATCATCATGAATAAAGAAGAACTTTACAGTCTTGCATTTCAATTAATCCTGCATGCTGGGAATGCAAGAAGCCTCGCGATGGAAGCGATGCAAGTAGCGAAAAAAGGAAATTTTGATGAAGCGGAAGCAAAATTGAACGAAGCAGATTCAGCCTTCAACGAAGCACATCATGTTCAAACTGATTTAATTCAAAAAGAGGCAGGCGGATCTGAATTTGAGATTCCCCTCATTATGATTCATGCACAAGACCACTTAATGACTGCATTGACTCTTAAAGAGTTAGCCAGGGAAATAATTGATTTGCACAAGCTGATTAAAAAGGATTAAGAACGAACTCTGCACCTGGCAGTAAATCATTAAGTGCCTTCAAACCTGCAATAAAAAAATCGGTCATGTAAAAGCCCAACATTCTGGGCTTTTTTTTATAAAAATGATGGTTTCGTGATCTACTTTTGAATAAAGAAAGGATGGACCTAGATGAGAAAAACATTTCCGGAGAATTTTTTATGGGGCGGGGCAACCGCTGCAAACCAATATGAAGGCGGGTACAATGAAGGCGGCAGAGGGCTGGCGACCAGCGACTTCATTACAAATGGTTCTGCAGACCGTCCAAGAAAGATTACGATCAAGTTAAAAGATGGCAGAAAAACAATGGTAAACAGACGGCCAACTGGGGATCCCCAATTAGATACGATTCCAGAAGGGGGAACAGGCTTTATTGACGATCATGTTTATTATCCAAGCCATAAGGCGGTTGATTTTTACCACCGTTACAAAGAAGATATTGCACTATATGGAGAAATGGGGTTTAAATGCTTCCGGTTATCTCTTAGCTGGTCCCGTATTTTCCCAAAAGGCGGAATTGAAGGAGAACAGCCAAATGAAGAGGGATTGAAATTTTACGAAGATGTCTTTAAAGAGTGCAGAAAATACAATATCGAACCTTTAGTCACCTTGTATCATTTTGAAACCCCTGCGTATTTGGCGGAGCATTTTAATGGCTGGGGCGGCCGTGAAACGATTGAATGTTTCTTAAGAATGTGCAAAGAGGTTTTTACAAGATATAAGGAATTAGTGAAGTATTGGATCACTATTAACGAAATTAATGTACTCAATGGCTACGCTTTTATGGGAACCAGGGAAGCTGCTGCACAGGTGCGTTATCAGGCAAAGCATCATATGTTTGTTGCGAGCGCCCGTGCGAATAAGCTTTGTCACGAGATTATTCCAGATGCGAAGATTGGCTGCATGGTTGCTTTAAGCTGCATCTATCCAAAGGATTGTAAGCCTGAAAATGTATTTGGAGCCTTGGACTATAGAAGAGGCGCTTTGATTTATTCCGATATTATGATGAGAGGTTACTATCCTTCTTACGCGGACCATTTTTTTGAACAGCTGGGAGTAACCATAGAAAAAGAACCAGGGGATGACGAGATCATCAGGGCGCATCCTTCGGACTTTTTATCTTTTAGTTATTACCGCAGCAGTGTTTACCATACAGAAATCGTCCAGAATACGGATACGGGCGGCCAAATGGGAGATGACAATCCATTCGTGAGAAAAACAGAGTGGGGCTGGGCGATTGACCCAGTGGGGCTCAGATATACCCTGTCTGAGCTGTATGACCGATATCAAAAGCCGCTTTTTATTGTTGAAAATGGGTTGGGCACTATTGATAAAGTGGATGAAAATGGATATGTGGAAGATGATTATCGCATCCAGTATTTCCGTGATCATATTGCCGAAATGAAAAAAGCCGTAACCTTAGACGGCGTTGATTTAATGGGCTATACACCGTGGGGATGCATTGATCTAGTTTCAGCCGGAACGGGAGAAATGAAAAAGCGGTATGGGTTTATTTATGTAGACATGGACGACGAAGGAAATGGAACCTTAAACAGAATAAAGAAGAAATCATTTGATTGGTATAAGAAAGTGATAGCAACGAATGGGGACGATCTTAGTTTTTAATTTAATCCAGCACTTCGTTTGGCAGCTTTGAGTTTCGTGAAAGAGACAAACGTAAAGAAATTGGTGTGAGTAAAGCTCCTTCATTTTTTCCAGGAGAAGCGCAGAAACATGCTTTGAAAAACAGCTGAATTAAGGGTTCTACTTGCAGTAAGACCCTTCATAGTTAAATAGACTATTTTAATAAGGAGGATATTATGTCCGATAGGCGGGCATATATCCTCTTTTTTTGAATAGCAGACTGGCTAATAGGATGTTTAAAGAATCGTAAAAGTTGATTATAATAAAGAAACATACGTTTGTATTTTTAAGTGCACAATCCTGCAGAAATGGTTGAAATTAAAGGCGGATAGCGATTAAAAAAGGAGCATGAAATGATGAATGAATATGGCACACTACATAAAGTTGACGGTCGTTATGCTTTGGGATTTGAACGATTTTTTCTCCATAACCCAGAAGATGTTTTTCATGTCCTCACAAATCCTGGTGACTTTTCGAAATGGTATCCTTTTGCAACAGGGGAGATGGATCTTAAACTTGGCGGTGAAATTGCTTTTGACGATGGGGAAGGAACGACATATACCGGTATCATTACAGAGTTAGAAGCGCCATATTTATTTGGTTTCCGTGAAGTTGAGGATCTGTTAAACATTTCATTGCAGGAAGAGGGTAAAGGATGCAAAATGATCTTCACCCATACTTTTGACGATGATTCATGGGCAGTGAACACTGCAGCAGGTTGGCATAGATGTCTGGATGTATTTTGCCAAATTGTTAATCATCAGCCCGTTGTGTGGCATGATAATGCAGCTAAGCTGCGTGATATATATAGGGAATCATTTAAATAGCATCTATAGCCTTTCGTGTGTTTATAAAGGATTAGGCCCATAAGAGTGATCGAGCAATCCAGTTATTAAAAAGCGTGCTTTGAACAATGCTGCTTCAAAGCACGCTTTTAGCAGTTCGGGACCCTTTTTCGGAAGCAGATGGTCAGGCTTTGGCAAGGTTCCAAATGAGAATATTTCAAAAAAGCAAGCTGGAAAAAAGCTTGCTTTTTGGCTTTATAAAACGGCTTGTTCAAAACCCCTCTTATAGCTATCAGAACTATGAGGGGCGCTCCAGCACGGTGGCGAGCATACGGTGAACAACCTCGTGGTCACGAGGGTCGTGCAGGCGGTAGTCCTTCCCCGGCAGCGTGTACCACTCTTTAGCGCCGACATATGTGATGGAGAGATTGAGGGCACCATCATCATCGCAGGTAGTGATCAATTCGAGCTCCCCGCTGATCACACCGACTTCATTCGTCATTACACCATGAGTTGCGTGAAAGACTGATGTCTTCTTTTCCAATTGAATGACTCCCTTCTGTGGTTGGGGGGTTACACTGCAAGTATTACAAACGCCGGTTGGCAGTACCAGCTTAAAGCATTAATAAGATTAGTAGGAACAAGAGTTAAGCATGCTTTGCAGTGCCGACTTCTCGGATGACTGCAGGGTTAACCCCCAGCGATATTTAGTGTCAATCCACATTTTGGCGTATGCACAGCGGGCACCAGAACGGGGCGGCTGCCATGTCGAAGGATCCTGGTCTCCCTTTGAGCGGTTGGTGCTGGCAGACACGGCAATCAGCTGCGGGCCGCTAAGATCATTGGCAAAGCTCTGACGTTTGGATGTGGTCCAGCTGCTCGCGCCAGAACGCCATGCCTCGGCCAATGGAACAACATGGTCGATGTCGAGATCAGACGGAGAGGTCAAAGTGACGCCATCATAGTAGCTGTACCACTTACCGGACGTTACAGGACAATCCCCGCTGTAGGAATCAGCATCCCGCTTGAGCACCACCTGTCGGGTGTCACAGCCGCCGCCTTGGCTGATCCAATGAGGGAAAAGATCACGCGTATAGCCAGTCATAGACCCCTCGGCCTTCACAGTCAGCGAGTTTAATTCAGATTGGGCGGTGGACTTGGAAGGAATTCCGTTCGGCAGCGCCGATGCTGTCGACATGTCAAATTGAAAAACAGCAAACGACAGGACTACCGCAAAGACAAACATCATTGATTTCTTCAGCATGTTAATGCCTCCTATGTATTTTTTTCTACTAACATCTTGTTTTATTGAATGAGATGTTAATAGTTGAAACCAAATGGAGTGCAGAAAAAAACGTGATAGAAATTGATATTAGCAGGCAGATTAATGGAGTAAGTCTCCGCTTACCATGATATTACATTGCTTATTTTCTTTAAAGTTAAAATATTGTAAATATTATAAAAATAAATAATTTGGAGTCCTTATCTTTTATTTATGTAGATCTTTTCTCATAGCTTTATAGGTTATCCAGGCTATGATTACGTCATCCCTAAAAAACCAACACCTCAAATGTATTTTTACACTATTTTATGCCAATATTCCTATTGGAGTAAGAATCAGAGTCTATTAAGATAGAAATAGAATAAATTGGAATTTACAAAGCGGAGCTGATTCTGTTGAAGGTTTTAGAAGCAGATTCCTTGCTTGAAGGAATCGACGAGACGAGTAATCAATTAATGATCTTGAAAGAACAGGTAAGCCAAGTTCAGGCATCCATCCAGGAGCTGGTGTCTCTTGAAGATGCCTTTAAAGGACAGGGTGGCCAGGCTATACGTGCGTTCTACCAGGAATGCCATCTGCCTTTCCTGCAATTCCTGAAAACCTGGATTGATGAGTATCAATCCTACTTAAAAAGTTTTATAGGTTCATTGAAAGCTCTTGAACCCTCTCCTTCAGGCTTTATCCGTCAAGAATTCCTCGAGCATGAACTCACACAAGGGCTGAAAAACACTCTTCAGATCACAGCTGAACTGACACAGGAAGCGAATGGAATCATGAAGTCCGTTAGCGACATTGTTACCCTTCCACGGCTGGAGGATGACCGCTTTATCCAGGCATCCAAGCGGGCAGAGGATTCAAGCCGCGAAACCGTCGAGAAACTGGAGGACTTCGACCATCGGGAAACAGCTGCGCTGGACCCGCTTCTTCGGGATCTGTCTCTCATGAACCAATACATCCAAAAATTGGCCGGTGTGTTCCAAAGCAGCAGCTTATCATTGGCTCAATACCAGCCTAAATCTCTCAGCTGGAAGGATTTCCACGAGGAAGTATCGAATCCAAATCCACAAAGCGAGCAAAATATTCTTCAAGATATAGCTGAAGGCGTCATGGAGGGGGCATCCAAAGCTGTAGGGGATACATGGGATGGGCTGAAGTCAACCTATGAGCTGGGCAGAATCATCATGGGTCCATTTAGTCCATTGTTTTTGGGCAGTGAAATGCTGTTTAACCGTGACCAGCTGCTCGAAAACCAAAGGAAGCACCGGGAATTTTACTTAGGCATCATAAATGACCCTTTAGGAAAAGTGCGCCAAGTTCTGGATATGCCGAAATATATCTGGTCTGCAGTAACCGAAGCCTGGGATCGGGATGTCGTAAATGGAGATGTCAAAAGCAGGACTGCTTTCTTTACCTATGGCCTCACTTCCCTGGGAATTGGTATTATTGGGGATAAGGGGATTGGGAAAGCAGGAACTATTGCCAAGACGGTTCGCCAGGCTGGTAAAGGGGAGAAGGCATTCCCGATTTACACTCCGGTTCAGGCACCGGCCATGGCAGGTGGTGGACTGACCGGGGGGCCATTGCCTTATAATGTTCTTAGTGATCCGTTGACGAAGATAAAGACGATGACGGATGATGTGTATGGGGTTAAGGGTAAAGATAAAACTGTTAACCCTAATGATGTAGTACCATATAGACCAAGTAATTCACCTCTAGAAAATCATCATGGTGTTATGGATGTTTGGGCAAAGCATAATGTTCCAAACTATGTAAGTAGAGGTGGGAATACACCAACAGTAGCACTTACTAAAGAACAACATGCTGCTACAAAAGTTGTTTATAGAGAATGGTTATATGAAAAAACAGGTAAGAAGGTTGGGGGCAAAATTGATTGGCAATCAGTCTCTCCAAGGGAGATACAAGAACTTACAGAAAAAATGTTTGAGGCTGCAAATGTTCCCAATTCAGCCCGACAAAAGTATTATAATTCCTTTAATAAATATAATTATTGGGAGTGAAGCTAATGGAAAAGATAAAGCAATTGCTCACACAAATAAACACTTTACCACATTGTCGTGTCTTCGAGCCTTCTGGATTACCCATTATTGATGAAGGCAAGCATATTTTACCTAGTGATTTAAAAGAGTTTTATAATCTTTGTGGGGGATTAGTTTTATTTGAAAATGAGGAATATCCAATTTATCTTGTGTCTCCTGATAAGTTTGTATTGGCAAATCCAATAATTGTAGGAGAATTATGTGAAGAAGATATTTCATCTAACTGGTATATTGTTTGTAATGATGGAACGGATGAATACTTAACGATTGACCTCAATGAAGGTAGACTAGGTAGATGCTACGATAGTTTTTTTGACCGCCATGGGCTTGTTGGTGAATCCCAGATTATTGCTACTTCTTTTACTGATTTACTTGAACGACTTGTAAAAAATAAAGGGCAATATTGGTATTGGCTAAGAAGTGATTTTATCTCCCTAGGTGATGCATATGATGATATTAAGTAATAATCATTTTTATAGAATAAGATGACCTTGATTGGCTGTATGCCTTTCAAGGTTTCTTTTTTGTGTGGGCTTTCAATGACGAGTTAGATATAAGTAATCATAGGATTTGGTAACGGTTAAACATAGAGTTGTATCAATGCGCTCCGTGGAATCAAGCCGTGAAAGATTTATACTGCACATTTATTTTTGTTAATTCATGGTTAAAGAGACGACCATCGGGAAACAGCTGAGCTGGACCCACTACTTCAGGATCGGTCTCTCATGAACCAATACATCCAAAAATTGGCCGGTGTGTTCCAAAGCAGCAGCTTATCATTGGCTCAATACCAGCCTAAATCTCTCAGCTGGAAGGATTTCCACGAGGAAGTATCGAATCCAAATCCAGAAAGCGCGCAAAATATTCTTCAAAATATAGCTGAAGGCGTCATTGAGGGGGCATCCAAAGCTGTAGGGGATACATGGGATGGGCTGAAGTCAACCTATGAGCTGGGCAGAACCATCATGGGCCCATTTAGCCCATTGTTTTTGGGCAGTGAAATGCTGTTTAACCGTGACCAGCTGCTCGAAAACCAAAGGAAGCACCAGGAATTTTACTTAGGCATCATAAATGACCCTATAGGAAAAGTGCGCCAAGTTCTGGATATGCCGAAATATATCTGGTCGGCGGTTACCGATGCCTGGGATCGGGATGTCGTAAATGGAGATGCCCAAAGCAGGACTGCTTTCTTTACCTATGGCCTCACTTCCCTTGGAATTGGCATTATAGGAGATAAGGGAATCGGGAAAGCAGGAACTATTGCCAAGACGGTTCGCCAGGCTGGTAAAGGGGAGAAGGCATTCCCGATTTACACTCCGGTTCAGGCACCGGCCATGGCAGGTAGTGGACTGACTCGGGGGCCTGTTCCTTAAATGTTCTTAATGATCCGTTGATGAAGATTAAGACGATGGCGGATGGTGTGTTTGGGGTTAAGGGTTCGGGTAATAAGATAGATTCAGACCTAATAAAAAAGTATAGTAGAGATGTAAAAGGACGAACGGGAAGAGAGCTACCAAAAAATCAAATAGAGAAATTGAAGGAAGCATTAAGAAATAGAGAATATAGGAAGTTATCGCCTATCGAAACAAGAAAACATCGAAGAGCATTCAATAAAGTAAAAGATAAGCTAATTGAGGAGTGGGAGATAAAAACAAGTCAAAAGTGGCCTACTTATGCTGAAGACGTAATTTCTGAGAAGACTGGTGAGCCAGCTTGAAGAAAAGGAGATAAATACGACGCTCATCATATAATTGAGAATAGTTTCCAAGGGGAACATGAATGGTGGAATATACATCCTGCCAAATTTCCAAATGAACATCAGTCAGGAATCCATGGTACGGGATCGCCTGCCAATGAATTATTTAAAGGAGGAAAGTGATTTTATGAGATTTGACTTTATTAAAAATCAAGTTGGTAATCAGTTTTTCCCTGTAAGTGAAAAAGAAATTAAAGAAGTTGAGTCAGCCTTAGGGTTAAGATTCCCATATGATTTAAGAGAATTCCTTTTAGAAGTTGGTTATGGTTTTCTTAGAAAATCTGAATATAATATAAATCGGATTTTGGGACCAAATTCTATAAAAGATGCCAGATTAAAAGTTAATGATTTTGAATTTTATCCTGATATAGAAGTGTATGAAGAACTTGAAGATGGTAAATTAATTTTTTTTGAAGCAAATGAAAGTGCATTATTATTAATTGACTTGAGTGAGGATAAAAATAATTCTATTTATTACGACGAGATAAAAATTGCCGACTCTTTAGAAGAGTTTTTAAGGAAAGTTATGGACAACGATAAATATTATATTGATATGGAGTAATAAATATAGTTAGTATTGCTTTAAACCTCTGAATAGGCATAGCGCCTTTTAAGGGGTTTTTTGTGTGGGCTTTTAATGACGAATAAGATATAAGTAATAATAGGATCCGGTAACCAATAAACATAGAGTGGCATCAAAGCAACGTGACAAAATGTATGAGCGTCAATTAGACAAGATGCGCTTCACAATCCAGATCAAATTGCAGGAGGAAGACCAGATTCATTTAAAGTAACTTATGAAATTGAAGAGTTTCTTTGTTGAGAGAGTTACCTAGTGTCGTGTGAACTACTAATTATTTTTAGACTGGAGATATACCTTGAAACATCTCTATGATGTATTAAAAAACTCTTAAGTACATATAACAATTTAATAATCATCTTTAAATGATTGTTTATTGAGTTTCATAGCTCACGAAGGTTGTTCCATCATGATGTAGTGTTGTAATACTTGAATAGTGTTACGTTATTTTACTTTACAAAGTTTGTATAAAACAATGAATGTTACACGTGAAACAAAAAATTTACGAGAGAAAAGTGATTCTTTTATATAGACAGAAGCACTATTTAACTTTACTCTGCATACAAAAAGACTCACCAGGGTAAACCCAAAATAAAAAGGGTGACAAATATGGCTTTCGACTATGATTTAGACTTTGATAACATAGATTTCCGCAAAAATCCCGAACTGTATAGGGTTGGCAGGGGAGAGCAGGGTGTGCTGCTGGTGGAGCCTTATAAGAGCGAAATCCTGAGGCATTGGCGATTCAAGAATCCGGAAATTGCTGAAGTGTCATCGGATAAAATCTATCAAATATTTCTCGGTTATAAGGAGAAAGATGATTTTGTCGGTATGGACATGGCAAGGAAATTTCTGCAGATGGGTTACACAAGAGCTCGCCGGTATACGAATTACAAAGGCGGAAGGAAATATGATGAGGATGGCGATGTAAAAGAAAGACAGAATGATCCGGTGAAGGCAGAATCAGCCTCCATCTTTATGGAAAAATGGAAGCTCGCCCGTGAGGATAAAGATTATCTTAAACGAAAGAAAGAGCATCAAAAAAAATATGGCTGAATCCGCATATTTTAAATACACAAACAGCACCCTCTATATGTATAGAGAGGTGCTGTTTGTGTATACCATTGATCGTTTTTCGTTTAAGAGAAGAATCAATACTCCCCTTTAATAACAAAAAACGATCCCCGAATAATTCCCGCCAGCTTAGATTTCCGTTTGGCAAACTTGAATTTCCCCTCTAATTCCTTTGGTACTTCCATCCCCTCAGAAAGCTTGAAGCCTACCGCGCGTTTCTTAGGGTCGTCTACTGTATACATGACATTAACACTTAGGCCATCTTCATAAAAGACGTAGGTCCATTTGATGTTTTCAACTTGAAACTGCGCTGTTTCTAAAGGTTTGGCTGCAAATTCTATATCGCGCTCTTTCAAAATCCGGTTCACATAATCTAGGGTCTCCTGGCTTTCGCTGGCTGGTACTACCGTAAACTCATGTTTGTATTTGGTTTTAAAGTACCTGGCTTCATTTGCGCGCAAACCAGCAAGGGCTTCCGCTGCCGGGGAAGACTCTAAGCCAATCGCAGACACGTTTTTAAAATCAACTGTATAGGACATTGCCATCCCGCCTTTATTATTTGTTATTTCTTAACAACAGGAATCCACATTTCACCAAATACCAGGCCATTACGCTCGCCCATTTGAACAGCTGCATTAGGCCCTCCAACATAAGCAACATTCTCTGCTTCCGGCAGGACCTGGCCAAAAGCGATGCCGGTAACCAAGTTGCTTAACTCTTCTCCTGTCTCGGCTTCCCCTTTGACAACGATGTATTCTCCCTTAGGGAATTGGATCAGTCTTGATGCTTCCGGCAGCGACTCCTCTGTCATAACACCAGCATAATGCATCATTTTGTTATTCACCGCTTCATTCACAGTAAAAATGTAATCATTTGAGGCAATGGCTTTTAGTTTATCAAGCCTTCCGTCCTGTTCGATTGCCTGCCAAAAATCCGCTTTTTCCTTTTGGATGCCCGCATAATCTGTGTAATGGCTCTTTAGTTCAGTTCCAATGCCTAAAACGGTAAAGCCTTCTTTTTCTTCCAGAGTATAATCTGCCATATTCAAAACCTTCCTTCTCGATAAATTGATCAAATGATTTCTTCTTTCACTTGATGAGTTTATAATATCCTTAAATCATGTCAAAAAGTGATACTGTTTAGGAGGCCAAATGAAAAAAGTTGAGCGGATTAATGTAATGATGCGGTATATCAATAATCGTGCCCACTTTACTATTTCTGAAATCATGCGGGAATTTAACATCTCCCGTTCGACAGCGATTAGAGATATTCGGGAGATTGAAGCCATGGGAATGCCGCTTGTCGCTGAAGTGGGAAGAGACGGAGGCTATTTTGTGATGAACAATTCTGTTTTGCCTGCTGTCCGCTTTACTGACAATGAGATCAAGGCGTTGTTCCTTGCCTTTATGGCTACAAGAAATCAGCAGCTTCCTTATCTGAAAAGCCGTCAGTCATTAGCAGAAAAATTGCTCGGCCTCATCTCGGAAAACCAGCAGGAAGACCTTGTTCTTTTAAATCAGATCCTGCTTTTTGAAGGGACTAACCCTAATAATCCCGACCTGCTTGAACTGTCAGATCTGCCTCATCCGATGCTGGAAAAACTCATTCAATCCCTGCTTCAGGATAACTATTTATTGATTTCTATCAACGAAGAGTCCTATCCCATTTACCTATTGCATCTTTATCGTGAAAAAAGCAATTGGCTGATTGAAGGCTTTGACTTAAAGGAGGAAAAGAAGAAAATCTTCCCCGTGGACAATCTCGCCAGTGTTGAACGATATCCTGTGAAAAAAAGAGTAAGCAGGAAAGGTATTTTAGAAAAAATAAGCAAGCAGAGGGAAGTAAACAATCTGATCCTTGAACTCGGACCGGAGGCTATTGCCCAGTTCAAAAAATACCATCCTTTAAAAGTATCCATTTCTTATACAAATCCTTACCAAACGACAGCCGTTTTAAAGACCTTTATTAATGTCCATAATTCTGAAGAGCTGAAGGAAATGATTAACTGGCTGCTTTTCCTCGGAGGGGATATCAAGGCTAGGGAGATGCCGGAAGAAATCTTGGAAGGTTTGCAGGAGAGGCTACGTTCATTCTGCCCATAAGACGAGGAGATAAAACCTTGCATTCTGCAGTCACAATATAAAAAGGATGATGCTTCACTTATAGCATCATCCTTTCTTATTTTATATAACTCCCTGTGTGATCATAGCATCAGCGACTTTTACAAATCCTGCGATATTGGCGCCGGCCACCAGATTGCCTGGATGCCCATACTCATCGGCAGCTTTGACACTGCTCTGGTAGATGTTCTTCATAATTTGCTGCAGTTTTGCATCGACTTCCTCGAATGTCCAGGATAATCTTGAGCTGTTTTGAGCCATTTCTAATGCAGAAACGGCAACACCCCCTGCATTGGCCGCTTTTGCGGGGCCAAAGAGAATGTTGTTTCTCAAGAATACTTCAATCGCCTCAGATGTGGTTGGCATATTGGCCCCTTCCCCAACGGCTTTGACTCCATTGGAAACGAGCATTTCTGCTGCTTCCTCCCCGATTTCATTTTGCGTCGCACACGGAAGGGCGATATCACATGGGATGGACCAGATGCTTGAACATCCATCAAAGTATTGGGCACTTGGATGTTCCTTTACATATTCCCGGATCCGTTTTCTCTCTACTTCTTTCAGCCTTTTTACGGTCTCAAGGCTGATGCCATTTGGATCATAAATATAGCCGTCAGAATCACTGCAGGCCACAACCTTCGCGCCCAGCTGTTCCGCTTTTTCGATTGCATAGGTAGAGACATTTCCTGAGCCGGATACTACAACGGTGCTTCCTGCAAAGGAAAGGCCCTTTTCTTTCAGCATTTCCTGTACAAAATAAACCGTACCATAACCCGTAGCTTCTTTGCGGGCTAAGCTTCCTCCGTAGCCCAGTCCTTTTCCGGTCAGTACTCCTGCTTCATATCCTCCCCGGATTCTTTTATACTGTCCAAATAGATAGCCTATTTCTCTGGCGCCAACCCCAATATCTCCAGCCGGAACATCTATATCCTGTCCGATGTGCCTGCTTAGCTCCAGCATGAAGCTCTGTGTGAATCTCATGATTTCTCCATCGGATTTCTCCTTAGGATCAAAGTCAGCTCCGCCTTTTCCTCCTCCGATTGGCAGGCCTGTTAGGGCATTTTTGAAAATTTGTTCAAAGCCCAGAAATTTGATGATACTCGCATTGACAGAAGGATGGAAGCGCAAGCCGCCTTTATAGGGGCCGATTGCGCTATTGAATTGTACGCGGAAACCGCGGTTTACCTTTACTTTTCCCTGGTCATCGACCCATGGGACCCGAAAAGTGATCACTCTTTCGGGTTCAGCTATCCGTTCAAGTATATTTTGCTCCATGTAAACCGGGTTCTTTGCAAATACTGGTACCAGTGAATCAAACACTTCTTTCGCAACCTGATGAAATTCACTTTCATTCGGATTGCGCCTTTTGACTGTTTCGAACACCTCTTCAACATAATTTTTCGCCTGTAATGTTTGCGTCTCTTTAATTTCTGTTAATGCAGTCATGCTGCCGGTAACCCTCCCTTATCAGAACCAAATTAATAAATAATTAAAAAGTGTTAAACGATTTTAAAAATTGTATGATTCTCTCATTTTATAGTTGAAAATCAATCTAAACAATATGAAAATTAGATAATAATGATGCTGAAATTAGATGAATGGAAGAAGGAAGAGCCCTTGGAATTAAGACAGATTAAATACTTTATAGAAGTGGCGAAAAGAGAACATGTAACAGATGCAGCTGTGGCGTTGCATGTAGCACAATCCGCTGTCAGCAGACAGATTTTCAACCTTGAATCTGAGCTGGGTGTGAACCTGTTTATCCGTGAAGGAAGGAACGTGAAATTAACGCCTATCGGAAAGATCTTTTTAGAGCAGATGGAAGAAGCCATCAAGGTCATCGATAATGCCAAACGGCAAGTCAAGGAATTTCTGGATCCGGAGCAAGGCAGAATACGATTCGGCTTTCCAAGCAGTCTGGCACTCTATACCCTGCCCTCTATCATATCTTCTTTCCGAGGGCGCTATCCGCAAGTGAAGTTTGAACTGAAACAGAGCAGTTACCGAGATTTAATCAGCGGGGTGGCGGAAGGGGAAATCGATATGGCGTTGATTGGCCCGCTTCCAAAGAAGGAGAAGAAGGTTAAAGGGGATATTTTATTTACGGAGAAAATGGTCGCTTTGCTTCCTGCTGGCCACCAGTTAACGGATAAATCTTCATTGAATCTGAACCAGCTGAAAGACGAATCCTTTATTTTGTTTCCTAAGGGATATGTTTTGCGCGAACTATTCGATGATGCCTGCAGTCAGCTTGGCTTTCAGCCTAAGGTGTCATTTGAAGGGGATGATATTGATACGATTAAAGGCCTGGTCTCAGCAGGTCTGGGCCTGACGCTTATTCCGGAGTCTACATTGGTTGACAGCCTGCCCCGTTCGACAGTAAGGCTGCCGGTCATGCCGGAGATTACCCGTGCAGTAGGAATCATTATTTCCAGTGAACGACAGCTGCTGCCCACAGAGAAAATATTCTATCATTTTATCCGCGACTTCTTTGCTGTATTGGATCAATTTCAAAACTGAAAAAAAGATGCCTTTTATATATCATTATTTAAAGGATTTCCCTGCTGGTTTAGCGAATTTGGACTCCGATGGTGAATTGGCAGGCATGTACCTGAAAACAGGGCGGGTGACCTGTCTTTCCAAAGAGAAGAGGGATCATGTGATTGAATTCAGAGAAATAGACCGGCACAATTTTTTTGAGGTCATTGACTTGAAAGTAGCAGAAGAACAGAAGCATTTTGTGGCGCCGAATGTGTTTTCGCTTGCACAGGCGAAGGCTTTTCCGGAATGTATTTGCTTAGCAATTTATCATGGTGATGTGTTAGTGGGTTTTACCATGTATTGCATGGATTATGACGATAAGGAATACTGGATTTACCGCCTGCTGATTGACGCGAAGCATCAGTCAAAAGGGTACGGAAAAGCAGCAATGGAAAAGCTGATTGAGCGGATTAAGCAGGATCAGGAGCATAAGGTGATTTATTTGAGCTTTGAGCCTGAGAACAATCCGGCGAAGGGGCTATATAAAAAACTCGGTTTTGAAGCCGATGGCCGGGTGATTGATGGGGAAATCGTATATAAACTGGTGTATTAATCAAAAGAGCTCCTGCTGCGGGAGCTCTTTCTATGAAAGGAGGACGAAAGATGTTTAAGAAAAAAATAGTGCCTATCCTGGTGCTTCTTTTGCTGATTGCAGGTGTGCTGGATCTGAAGTTTGAAGGACTGTTCTTTCAACTGCTGCCGGAGTCCATTCAAGCAAAGGTGGTTCAACTTTTTTAAGCGGCTGCCGGACATGCCAGGAATAGCTCTTAACTGTTAACCTGCCAACTTGCCAGCAGCGGCTTCCTTCCGATGGGCAAGCTTTCTGTAAATAAGCGCCAGGACCAAGGCTGGTACAGTACAAACCACCATCCCAATAAATGCATACCTTGGTTCAATTTCATACAGATACCCGCCAAAGATAGTGAAAAGGGCCGTACTCCAGCTGAGTGCGAGCGCTGAGTATACACCTTGAGTAATCGGCACCTGTTCATGTGGAACATGCTTGATTAAGTACTTCATAAAAGCGTAGTGCGCCATCGCAAATGAGAAGGCATGCAGAGTCTGAGCAATGCTGAACATGATGACATGTGGAAAGGCAAATACAAGTATCCAGCGTGCGGTCGACCCGAGTGCTGCCAGAGCCAGTAAGGAGCCGATAGAAAATCTCTTAAACGTCCGGTCGGCAATGAAAAAGAATAGGATTTCTGCTATCACACCTATGTTAATGATGGCGCCAATGAGATATTTGGGTGCCTGGATTTCCTGCAGATAAATGTAGCCATAGTTGTAATAAGAAGCATGGGCGGCCTGCAGCAAAATGACAATGACAAGCACCAGGCCAAAATGCCGGATGCTGAATAATTTCATGATAGCGCCTTTTGCCTGGCCGGCTTTTGGTTTTTCAGACAGAACTTCAGGCGTGTTCATAAAACCGAGGCACAGAACGGCAGCCATGCCGAGCAATAGCGCCCAGAAAATAGCTTTATCTCCGATTGACCCTGTGAAAAAGGTCAGAATCATGCCGGATACCACAAACCCGATCGACCCCCAGGAGCGGCTTTTCCCGTAATCCTTTAGCTGCTTATTCTGTACAAGAATGCCCGCCGCACTATCCAGTGCCGGCATCAGTGCAGGGTAAAAGAAATGCAGAAGCAGTGTCACCGCAAGCAGGCTGACGAAGGAGTTGGCCGGGATATAGCAGAGGATGGCAATCAGTGTGCCGATTGACATCCCGTTCAGCAGCGTTCGGCTGCTGAATTTTCCTGATAAATAGGGGAAAGCAAAAAGTGTGGCAAGCCCTCGAATAACCAGCCCTAAGCTCATGATTAAACTCGCCTGTGAAACGGTCATTCCTTTTATATGGATCAGCCATCCTGTCCAGTAGGGAAGAAAAACGCCCCATGTCAGGAAGAAACTGAAAAACTGTCTGCTCATCCAGCTTTGTGTATTCATGATAGATCCCTCCGATATTTGCATGATAGCAGGAAGCTTCGTACAATAATATGAGATATCTCATATTTTGGGGTGAATCATGGAAATTTTTAAAGGGGAAAAAAGGCAGCACTATTTAGATGAGCACTCCATCTCGCATTTATTTTCTTTTTCGATCGAAGAGTTTATGGAGGTTCGCGAATATAAGCGGGATGAATGGATTATTCGGGAGGGCATGAGGCCAGATTACTTGTATTATGTCATCGAGGGAAAAGCGAAGATTTATGTGACCTATCAAAATGGCAAGGTTTCTTTGATTAATTTCATTAACTCCCATGATTATATTGGGGAAATGGAGCTTTTACACGAAGTGTACTATACAAAAGGAATTCAGGCTTCTACAAAAACTATCTGTTTTACGATTCCTTTGCATCACTATCGCACAAGACTCCTGGAAGATACGACATTTCTCCGGGAGTTAACTAAGTTTTTAAGTGTGAAAGCGACAAAAATGGCTGAAAAGTATTCCCAAGGCCTTTCCTTTCCCCTTGAAAACCGGCTGGCAGATTTCATCCTTCAAACCGCTGATGGGGAAGTCTATAAGGAGAAACATGTAACAGTCTGTGACTTTTTAGGAGTGTCCTACCGTCATCTATTGCATGTTCTTGTGCAGTTTTGCGATAAAGGCTATTTGCAGAAGGAAGGACGCCATTATCATATTCGGAAGCCGGAAGAACTGCACCGGTTTGCGGCTGTGCTGAGAAATGGGCTGGAGTAAATACTCGAGCGGATTTTTTCTGTTCATGTTAAGAGGTTTCTGCTTTGGGGTGCAAAGAATGTCCTGTGAATTGGCGCAGGACATTTTGTTTTTATCTGAAGGGCTTTTCCTCTGACATGGTGTTATTGCCAGAAAAATATAAAGGTGATCTTGAATAATTTTTATTCATTGCCAATGAGAGTGTAAATTATTCTTTTAAAAGGTAATGACAGGAGGCGGACGCTGATAAAACCATGCCCATCGAAAAGAAAGGAATTACCTTTTGCTTACTTCTCCTTTTTACCATTGCTTATTCCCCTATTCCGGATTATAGTGTATACGAAGGACAAGCCAATACAAAACCTATATATTACTGAAAGGTTTATATAAAGGAGTAGACGTATATGCTAGCAGCTAAGAACAGCTACAGAATTGAAAAAGATTTTCTAGGCTCTAAGGAGGTTCCTGCTGATGCTTATTATGGCGTTCAGACGCTTCGTGCAGTAGAGAATTTCCCGATTACCGGCTACCGGATCCATCCGGAGTTAATCAAGGCAATGGCCATCGTGAAAAAGGCAGCGGCCATGGCGAATATGGAAGTTAAGCGCCTATACCCGGGCATTGGAGACCCGATCGTACAGGCAGCAGATGAAATGATTGAAGGACTATGGCATGATCAGGTGATTGTTGACCCGATTCAGGGCGGTGCCGGAACGTCCATTAATATGAATATCAATGAAATCCTTGCGAACCGTGCAATAGAAATTATGGGCCATGAGAAGGGGGATTATTCCCATTGCAGCCCAAATACTCATGTTAATATGTCGCAGTCAACAAATGATGCTTTCCCGACAGCGATGCATATCTCAGTATTAAATCTGCTGGATCAGCTGATCCTGACAATGGAACAGATGCATTCTGTTTTCCTTGAGAAGTCCAAAGAATTCAACCATGTGATTAAAATGGGACGGACTCATCTGCAGGATGCGGTTCCGATCAGGCTTGGCCAGGAATTCGAAGCTTACAGCCGTGTGATTGCGCGTGATATTAAGCGCATTCAGCAATCCAAGCAGCACCTTTATGAGCTGAATATGGGGGCAACAGCAGTTGGTACGGGACTGAATGCCATTCCTAAATATATTAACTTAGTGGTGAAGCATATTGCTGATATCAGCGGACTGCCATTTACAGGGGCAGAGCATCTTGTAGATGCTACGCAAAATACGGATTCTTATACAGAAGTTTCCGCAGCGCTGAAAATCTGCATGACCAATATGTCCAAAATTGCAAATGACCTGCGCCTAATGGCTTCCGGCCCAAGAGCGGGACTAGGGGAAATTTCCCTTCCGGCAAGACAGCCAGGTTCATCCATTATGCCGGGTAAAGTAAACCCTGTTCTGCCTGAGCTTATTAACCAGGTGGCATTCCAGGTTATCGGAAACGACCATACGATTTCTCTTGCTTCAGAAGCAGGGCAGCTTGAGCTCAACGTTATGGAGCCAGTCCTGATCTTTAACCTTTTGCAGTCGATCAGCATTATGAACAATGCGTTCAATACGTTTACTGAGCATTGTGTAAAAGGAATCGAAGCTAATGAAGAAAGATTAAAAGAATATGTTGAAAAGAGTGTCGGCATCATTACAGCCGTCAATCCCCACCTTGGGTATGAAGTTGTATCAAGAATCGCCAGGGAAGCAATTTTAACCGGCCGTTCCATCAGGGACCTGTGCCTGAAATATGATGTTCTGACAGAAGAAGAACTCGATTTAATCCTCGATCCATATGAAATGACAGATCCTGGCATTGCAGGTGCTGCACTGCTGGAAAGAGATTAAGGAAACAGAAAAAAACGCTTGTCCCTTTTGAGGGGCAAGCGTTTTTTGCCGTTTTATTCATTCCAGTTAGTGTGGAAAGTCCCTTCCATATCAGTCCGCTCATACGTATGGGCACCGAAGTAATCACGCTGTGCCTGCAGCAGGCTGGCATTTGACCTTCCATTCCGGTAGCTGTCGTAGTAGGAAAGAGAAGAGCTTAAGCAAGGCAATGCGATGCCGGATTGAATGCCTTCGCAGACAATTTTGCGCAAGCCCGTCTGATAGTCTCTGATCCTTTCGGCAAAGTAAGGAGAGACGAGCAGGTTTGCCAGGTTCGGCTGCTCCTGATAGGCTTCGCTGATGACATTTAAGAATTCCGCACGAATGATGCAGCCATCGCGGAAAATAAGGGCAATATCCTTCAGAGGGAGATTCCAGTCATTTTGCTCAGACGACATTTTATATTGAGTGAATCCTTGTGCATAGGCGCATACTTTCCCCATATATAATGCCTGTCTGATATATTCGATCCAGGCGTCCTTATCAAGGCTGATTTCATCCTTCTCCGGGCCTGTTAAAAGGGGTTCTGCCGCCACGCGCTCATCTTTTAATGCGGAAATATAGCGTGCGAATAAAGATTCTGTAATGATCGAAGTTGGAATCCCATTATCGATGGCCTGCAGGCTGGTCCATTTTCCGGTTCCTTTTTGGCCTGCTTTATCCAGAATGACATCAATTTGCGGCAAGCCTGTGCGCTCATCCTTTTTTCTTAAAATAGCTGCTGTGATCTCAATCAAATAGCTCTTCAGCTCGCCTTGATTCCATGTTTCAAAGATATCCGCGATTTCTTCAACTGATAATCCTAATTTTTCTCTTAAAAATGTGTAGGCCTCAGCAATCAGCTGCATATCTGCATACTCGATGCCGTTATGTACCATTTTGACAAAGTGGCCTGCCCCTTTAGGTCCGATATAGACACAGCAAGGCATTCCGTCAACCTTTGCAGCAATCTTTGTAAGAATTGGAGCCGCTTTTTCATAGACGTCCTGATCTCCGCCCGGCATGATGGAAGGCCCTGTTAAAGCACCCACTTCACCGCCTGAAATGCCGATCCCCAGATAGCCGATCCCTTTTGCTCTCAGATCATCATATCTTTTTTCCGTATCTTCGTAATGGGAGTTGCCGCCATCCATGATAACGTCGCCTTCTTCAAGGAAGGGGATTAAGCTTGCAATGACAGAATCTATGGCTTTGCCGGCTGTCACCATTAAAAAGATTTTGCGCGGTTTTTCTAAAGACTGGACAAATTTCTCTACTTCATAGTAGGGGTTTATGGATTGGCCTTCCAGCTTTTGTACAAGCTGATCGGTTAAATCCCTAGTGTAGTTATATACTGCTACTTTCTCGCCGTTATTGGCCATATTTAAAGCGATATTGCTCCCCATTACTCCGAGACCAATAACACCAATTGTATTAGACATAGTTTCTGCTCCTTCAGTTCAGATTAATAGGCAATGAACCCCTCTTATGAATAGGGTTTCATTGCCTTAAAGTGTTTATACAAATAAGCTTAACAATAAAATAAATCCTAATCCAGCAACAGATATTATGGTTTCAAGCAGTGTCCATGTTGCAAACGTTTCCTTCATGCTTAAACCAAAGTATTCTTTGAACATCCAGAAGCCGGCATCATTAACGTGAGAAGCGATTAAGCTTCCCGCCCCTGTTGCAAGCACCACTAAGGCAAGATTGGCATCCGACTGGCCCAGCAGAGGGATAACTAAACCAGCTGTAGTTAATGCGGCCACTGTGGCAGATCCTAAAGAAATCCTCAGGATGGCTGCAATAATCCATGCCAGTAAAATAGGGGACAGGCTTGTTCCTTTGAAAAGCTCGGCTACATAGTCACCAACACCGCCATCAATTAATACCTGTTTGAAGGCGCCGCCTCCGCCGATAATCAGGAGCATCATCCCGATCTGGGTGATGGCGGTTGTGCAGGAATCCATCACATTTTTGATTGGAATTTTCCTTGCAAGCCCCATAGTATAAATGGCAACCAATAAGGAGATCAGCATTGCAGTGCCGGCATCGCCTATAAAACGGATGGCAGCCAAAAGGCTATTATCTGCAAATCCCATTGTTTTTTGAAGCAATGTAATAATCGTTGCGATTGACATTAAAATAACAGGTAGCAAAGCCGTAAATACACTGATTCCAAAGCCTGGTGTATCTTCAAGCTTAAAGGTTTTCTGTTCTCCCAGAGAAGCGATGCTTCCGCTTTTTGTGAATGAAGCCGGAACGAGCTTTTTAGCAATTTTCGTAAATACCGGTCCAGCTAAAAAAACAGTTGGAACCGCAATGATAAAACCATAAAGCAATACTTCACCAATGTTTGCACCGTATTCACCGGCAATAACGGTTGGACCCGGGTGAGGAGGGAGGAATCCATGTGTGACAGATAAAGCTGCTGTCATCGGAATACCAAGAAACAAAATGGAAATCTTTAACTCCCTTGAAATGGCAAATACGATCGGGATTAATAATACAAGTCCCACTTCAAAGAATAAGGCGACACCGATAATAAAGGATGCAGCCACTACCGCCCATTGGATATTCTTTTCACCGAATTTATTGACAAGAGTCATGGCAATTCGCTGGGCGCCGCCTGAATCGGCGATCAGTTTGCCCAGCATGGCGCCAAGACCGAAGATGAGCGCCAAGTGGCCAAGTGTTCCGCCTAATCCAGCTTCAATGGTTTTGACAATTTGGTCGAGCGGCATTCCGAGTGCCAGCGCAACACCAAAAGAAACGATAATCAATGAAATAAAGGTATTTAATTTCAAGCCCATTATCAGAATTAATAAGGCAACGATACCAATTGCTACTATTAACAGCGGCATTGTCATTTCCCCCTAGTTTTGTTGTATTAAGCTTCTTTGATAGCTTGCGATCGAAGAATATTCATCTTCCAGCGCTCTTGATAATTTGATAAAGATCGGCAGCAGCTGTCTATATTCTTTTGCAGCCTCTTCTTTCGGTGTGTGCTTATAAGTATCGCCCACCATGTCTGAAACGGCTTCAAAGGAGTCGATTTTTCCTGTGGCATATAAACCTAAAATACAGGCGCCGAGACATGAACTTTCATAGCTTTCAGGTATGACGACCTCCGATTCAAAAATATCGGACATCATTTGCCGCCAAACCTCAGATCTGGCGAAGCCTCCTGTTGCCTGAATCCGACTTACCGGGCCATCCATACATTCGACTAATGCTAAATAAACGGTGTACAGATTATAAATGACGCCTTCCAGCGCTGCCCGAATCATATGCTCCTTCTTATGGGACATCGTTAATCCGAAGAAGGATCCGCGCACATCCGGGTTCCATAAAGGAGCGCGTTCACCTGCGAGATACGGATGGAACAGCAGGCCATCTGCCCCCGGTCTTACGCGGTCGGCAATTTTGGTTAATACTTCGTACGGATCAATGCCCAATCTCTTGGCCGTTTCGGCTTCAGATGAGGCAAATTCATCCCGGATCCAGCGGAGGACCATTCCCCCATTGTTCACCGGACCGCCAATCACCCAATGATTTTCCGTTAAGGCGTAGCAGAAAATTCTCCCTTTTTCATCGGTCTGCGGCTTATCAATAATGGTCCGGATCGCGCCGCTTGTCCCAATGGTAATCGCAATTTCGCCTTTTCTGATCGCGTTCACACCCAAGTTGGAAAGAACTCCATCACTTGCGCCGATCACAAAAGGAGTCTTAGGATCGATGCCCATTTGTTTGGCTAAAATAGGATCGCAGTTCTGGAACATCTTTGTAGTAGGGACAAGGTTGGATAGCTGTGAGCGGTTGATGCCCGCAATCGCTAATGCTTCCTCATCCCAGTCCAATGTCTTGAGATTCATCATTCCCATGCAGGAAGCAAGTGAATAATCGACAGCATATTCATTAAAGAGCTTTTTGAAAATATATTCTTTAATGCCGATATATTTCTTTGTCCTGCTGGCGATCTCCGGACGATCCTTCACAAGCCAGGTGATCTTGCTTAATGGGGACATCGGATGAATTGGTGTTCCGGTCCGTTTATAGACTTCATGTCCATTCCATTCTTCTTTAATTTTGCGTGCCCATGCTTCGCTGCGGTTATCGGCCCAGGTAATCACTGGGGTAAGCGGCAGGTCATTCTCATCCATCGCAATCACACTGTGCATCGCACTGCTGAACGAGACAAAGCTCAGGTTTTTATCATGGTGGTTTTTCATAATGTTCGCTATGGCTTGAACGACGGCAGAGAAAATCTCCTCCGGATTCTGCTCGGCAGTTGAGATATCAGGCGTGTACAGAGGATAACCAATGTTCTCCTGCTGAATCACATCGCCTTTTTCACTGAATAACACGGCTTTTGTACTGGTGGTCCCTATATCAATCCCTAACATATAGCTAGTCATCTTGTTGTTTAACCCCTTTAGATAGCATTTGTTGTGATCTCCATAAGTCGTCTACTTTCCCTTGAACATCATCAAAATTTTCGTGTAAGGACTTAATCATGAGGTTTCTATCCTTAGATTTGATTGCATCAATATACAGTTCATGATTTTTCACAATCCGATCAAGGTCTTCATAATTTTCCTTAAATCGCACGCGCATGGATAAAAGAATGAAGCCTTCCATCACGGGCTTTAAATTATTCCAGATCAGCTGGATGTAAGAATGGCCAATGGATCCGATGATAATTTCGTGGAACAGAATATCCTGATACGCAAACTCATCAGCATCCTGATATTTAACTGCTACTTTCATCATTTCTAAAACCTTGCTGAGCTCCATGGTCAATTCATTTGTGTCCATATTGGTAAGTCGTTCAAACACAAATGTTTCAATCATGAGACGAACATCGTAAATTTCTTCTATTTCTTTTTCGGTCAAACCGGCAACAACCGCACCATTTCGTCCTAAGCGGATAATATTTTCAGATGCCAGTGTCCGTAAGGCTTCACGAACAGGAGAACGGCTCACCGCGAAATCAGCTGCCAGCTTATTTTCAGAAAGTG
Source organism: Bacillus sp. ZZV12-4809 (assembly GCF_009849585.1). Taxonomy (GTDB): domain Bacteria; phylum Bacillota; class Bacilli; order Bacillales; family Cytobacillaceae; genus Cytobacillus. The sequence goes on along the minus strand of NZ_VCRN01000006.1, from coordinate 128,391 downwards.
TGGTACCGCTTTCAATCAAACCTGCAATAATGCGCATCCTAAGCTCATATGCGACACGATCGCCAGAGGAAGCCTTAGAAAGCCATTTTTGAGGATATAGAAATTCTGTGGAATTATTCATAACATCACCTTTATAAAATGACATTTGAGTATACGTGTATACTTGTATACAAGTATTATAATGCAAATAAAATAAAATGCAAACGCTTTACATCTTATTTTATTTGGATTTGCTGGTTGAATTTGGGTTCAAAGGGAAGAAACCCGGTAACTAGAGTCGGATCCCGGGTCAACTTCTGACATAAAAAGGAGGAACCCCCGGAACTAGAGTCAGAACCGGGTCCAACTTCTGACACAAAGAGAAGAAACCCGGTAACTAGAGTCAGAACCCGGGTTAACTTCTGACACAAAGAGAGGCCCCCCCCGGAACTAGAGTCAGAACCGGGTCCAACTTCTGACACAAAGGGAAGAAACCCGGTAACTAGAGTCGGATCCCGGGCCAACTTCTGACACAAAAAGGAGGAACCCCCGGAACTAGAGTCAGAACCGGGTCCAACTTCTGACACAAAGAGAAGAAACCCGGTAACTAGAGACAGATCCGGGGTCAACTTCTGACAAAAAGAGAGGTCCCCCCGGAACTAGAGTCAGAACTCAGGTTAACTTCTGACACAAAGAGAGGAAATCCCGGAACAAGAGTCAGAACCGGGTCAAACTTCTGACACAAAGAGAGGCCCTCCCGGAACTAGAGTCAGAACCGGGTCCAACTTCTGACACAAAGAGAGGAAACCCGGTAACTAGAGTCAGATCCGGGGTCACCTTCTGACACAAGAGAGGCCCTCCCGGAACAAGAGTCAGAACCGGGTCCAACTTCTGACACAAAGAGAAGAAACCCGGTAACTAGAGTCAGATCCGGGGTCACCTTCTGACACAAGAGAGGCCCTCCCGGAACTAGAGTCAGATCCGGGGTCAACTTCTGACACAAAGGGAAGAAACCCGGTAACTAGAGACAGACCCGGGGTCACCTTCTGACACAAAGAGAGGCCTCCCGGAACTAGAGTCAGAACTCAGGTCACCTTCTGACACAAAGAGAGGCCCCCCCCGGAACTAGAGTCAGAACTCAGGTTAACTTCTGACACAAAGAGAGGCGCTCCCGGAACTAGAGTCAGAACTCAGGTCAACTTCTGACACAAAGAGAGGCCCTCCCGGAACAAGAGTCAGAACCGGGTCCAACTTCTGACACAAAGAGAGGTCCCCCCGGAACTAGAGTCAGAACTCAGGTTAACTTCTGACACAAAGGGAAGAAACCCGGTAACTAGAGTCAGAACCCGGGTTAACTTCTGACACAAAGAGAGGCCCCCCCGGAACAAGAGTCAGAACCGGGTCCAACTTCTGACACAAAGGGAAGAAACCCGTTAACTAGAGTCAGAACTTGGGTCAACTTCTGACACAAGAGAGGCCCCCCCGGAACTAACGTCAAAACCTGCCCAAACTAAAGTAAAGAAATCTAGCACCCAAAGTCTAAACCCGTGATTACTTCCGTACCAAGAACCTAAACTCTCTGCCAAACCCAATCCTCTCACTCAAAATAGGTATTACTGGTGCTGCCCCACATCGAATAATTTTTCTTTAATACCCTGGAGAAAGTTCTTTTGCTAATATCAGCATTACACCATTCATAAATGCTTTGGGTCGTCAGCTTTCTCCCGGGAAAAAGGAGTTTAAATTCCTTTATATTCCGCAGAATGCCCTGTTCTATTTTTTCATGCCTGCCGCATTCTCCGCATACAAGGTCCTTGTTTATACGGTTGAGAAGAGACTGACAAACCTTGCAGTACATCCCTTTTTTCAGCTGGTCAAAGTGATACTCAGGCAACATGGTGTAAGGATTTTTGGTTTGATGGAGTGAAAGTAATTGCTGTGCCAGTTTTCGGTGACCCTCATTTAATTTGGACGGGATATGGTTCAAGTCTTTCAGGAAGCGGTTTATTTGGGTGGGCAAAATAATGGGCTGATCCATGGGGGCTTGGTATAAGGTGAATTCAGGGTTGATAAAAATAACGGAGGCTTCAACAGGGACGTTAGATTGAAGGGTTTGAAGAAGCTGGCGGAATAAGGCAGCACTTCTTTTTAATTGGTATACAGGATTCTTATATTCCCGGCCGGTATTTACGGCATATAACTTGTCTGATTCCAGGTGCCAGTCTCCCTGGAAATTTTTAATTTCTGCTAAATGGATCATTCCTTCTGAAATGATTAAGGAGTCAATTTGAAAATAGGAGTTGTTTACTTCCAGTAAAAGGTCATGAATCACCAGTCTTTCTTCGGTCAGGTTTTCTGCGAGAAGGTCAAATTTTTAACTCTCCTTCATAACCTTTTTCAAGGTTTGACCAATGCTGCTTTTCTCTTTCAGTTAACTCCATTCGGGTGTTTAAATATCGCATGGACCTTAATTCATCTGACGGAAATCTTCTTTTTACTAACATTATCCACTTCCTTTCTTTACCACTATTTTAAAGCAAATTTAAAAAATAACAATTCATATTGCATCCAGCCCAGAGCCCGCTATTTCCTTTTCCCTTCATTTGTGTAAAATGATAATAGACTATTTTGCCCGGGAGGATTTAGATGATTACCATTAAGGAAATAGCAGAAAGGGCGAAGGTTTCTCGGACAACTGTTTCAAGGGTTTTGAATAATTCCGGTTATGTGAGTGAGGACGCGAGGAAAAGGGTCCTTCATGTAATAGAGGAGACCGGTTATGTCCCAAGTGCCCATGCGAAGTCGCTCCGCACGAAAAAAACTAAGGTTATCGGGGTTATTCTCCCAAAGATCAGCACTGAAACGTCAAGCCGTCTGGTTAATGGAATTGATGAAGTATTGGCCGGAGAAGGCTATCAAATTCTGCTTGCTAATACAAATCTTCACGCCGAAAAAGAGATTGAATATATACGGCTTCTTAAAAGCAGGAATGTGGACGGCATGATTCTGTCAGCTACAAACGTGGAGCCGGAATTGATTCAGGAGATCCGTCAGCTGAACATCCCATTTATCATGGTGGGGCAGCATGCGGAAGAATTGACGAGTGTCATTTTTGATGAATATCAGGCTGCGCGGGATATGGCAGGCCTGCTAATCCGAAAGGGATATAAAAAAATTGCTTTTATTGGAGTGGATGAGGCTGACCGTGCGGTGGGTTACCTGCGGAAACAAGGGTACCTAGATGCCATGAAGGAGCATCAGCTATCCGTTGAATCGGCCTGGCTTCAGAAGGGGATTTTTGATATTGATTCCGGGTTTAATGGCATGAAGAATATTATGGAATCTGCAGAAGATAAACCGCAGGCAGTCGTGGCTGTGACAGACCGTCTGGCGATTGGCGCCTTACGGTATCTTAGGCAAAATGGCTATTCTGTTCCCGGTGATGTGGCGATTGCAGGTATGGGTGGATCTGAGCTGTCTAAATATATCACCCCGGCCTTAACAACTATTGATTTTTCCTTTGAAGATGCAGGGAGGGAAGCAGCTTTGCTGATTCTGCAAAAAATCAATGGGGAGCATAGCCTGGAAAAAACGCGGAAAATTAATTATAGACTTGTAGAGAGAGAAAGTATATAATGGTCGTGTAATCGATTTCATACGAAAGGTTTAATCGATTACACTTTTATTTTCGCTTTTATGGAATCGATTTCACAAAGGAACGTTCCATTATTTTTTAACCATTATGGAATCGATTCCACAAGACTATAAAAATAGGGGTGAAGAGGATGTCGGAGTATCGTAAAATTGCGGAAGATTTAATAGAAGCAGTCGGCGGCAGGGAAAATATTCAGTCAGTGGCCCACTGCGCAACCAGGCTGCGGCTAATGGTGAATGATCAGGAAAAAATTGATCAGGAAAGAGTTGAAAGCATCAATAAGGTAAAAGGGGCTTTCTTCAATTCGGGCCAATATCAGATTATTTTTGGCACTGGAACCGTTAATAAAGTCTATGAAGAAGTATCCGGCCTGGATATAGATTCCATGTCAGCATCAGAGCAGAAAAAAGAAGCTGTTAAAAGCGGCTCGGCTTTCCAAAGGGCGATCCGGAAATTTGGGGATGTATTTGTGCCGATTATTCCAGTCCTTGTCGCGACAGGGCTCTTTATGGGGCTGCGCGGGCTGGTGATGCAGGAGGAAATCCTTGCTTTATTTGGCATGACAGAAGCTGATGTATCAGAAAATTTCATCTTATTTACTCAGGTACTGACGGATACGGCGTTTATTTTCCTTCCGGCTCTTGTCGCCTGGTCAACCTTTAGAGTGTTTGGCGGGACCCCAATCATTGGTTTAATCCTGGGGTTGATGCTTGTCAGTCCATCCCTCCCAAATGCATGGGATGTAGCAGGCGGAGGAGTTGAACCGATTTACTTCTTTGGGTTTATTCCGATTGTCGGCTATCAGGCCTCTGTCCTTCCAGCCTTTATTGCCGGGATTATTGGGGCAAAACTGGAGAGGGCTATTCGAAAACGGGTGCCGGATGCACTGGATTTAATTATTACCCCGTTCTTAACCCTCCTGATCATGATTGGATTAGCGCTTCTGGTCATTGGGCCTATATTTCATATAGTGGAGCAAAGCATACTGGATGTTACCATCACAGTGCTCTCATGGCCGTTCGGAATCAGCGGAATCTTGATTGGAGGACTTAATCAGCTAATCGTTATCACTGGTGTTCATCATATTTTCAACATGCTGGAGATACAGCTGCTGGCTCAATATAAAAGCAACCCATACAACGCAATTATTACATGTTCCGTTGCAGCCCAAGGCGGTGCAACGTTAGCAGTTGCTTTAAAAACAAAATCAGCCAAGTTAAAGGCACTGGCTTTCCCATCCGCTATATCTGCGTTTTTGGGAATAACCGAGCCGGCATTGTTCGGTGTCAATCTGCGCTACGGCAAGCCGTTTCTTATGGGACTGATTGGCGGAGCTGCCGGAGGTTTCGTTGCCTCCCTGCTGCAGCTGAAAGCGACAGGAATGGCTGTGACCGTTATTCCTGGTACCCTCCTTTACTTGAACGGCCAGGTTCTCCTGTACATTTTAGTCAATGTGATTGCCCTCGCAGTAGCCTTTGCTCTGACATGGATGTTTGGATTCTCGGATAAAGCAAAGAAAGAAGTGGAACAGGGACAGTAACAGAAATATCAACAGCAAGGATGTTCTAATATGACGGATATAGATTTATTCAAGAAAGCCCGCATGGAGGCAGAAAAAAACAGTCACTTGGTCAATCAGGATCCCTGCCGGCTGAAGTATCATCTCATGCCGCCTGTCGGATTACTGAATGATCCGAATGGCTTAATACAATTCAAGGGTGTTTATCATGTGTTTTATCAATGGAACCCGTTTGAGACTGCCCATGGTGCAAAGTATTGGGGACATTACTCATCCAGGGATCTCATCCACTGGCAGGAGGAGCCGATCGCGCTCGCTCCTGATCAGTGGTATGACCGGAATGGCTGCTATTCCGGAAGTGCGATAGAGCATGATGGAAAGCTGTATCTCTTTTATACAGGAAATGTGAAAACGGAGGATGGCAAGCGGGAAACGTATCAGTGTCTTGCTGTTTCTGAGGATGGTGTCCATTTTGAAAAGAAAGGGCCAGTCCTGGAGCTGCCAAAAGGGTATACAGCTCATTTCCGGGATCCAAAGGTCTGGGAAAAGGATGGGCACTTCTATATGGTAGTTGGAGCGCAGACCCTTGAGCAGAAGGGGGCTGCTGTCCTCTTTGCATCAAAGGATTTACACCATTGGCAGGAAAAAGGGAAGATTGCCGGCGCAAAAATGAATGGACTTGAAGAGTTTGGCTATATGTGGGAATGCCCGGATTTATTTGAGCTTGATGGACAGGAGATACTCCTTGTCTCACCGCAGGGACTTGAGCCCAGTGGATATGAGTACCATAATCTCTTTCAATCGGGATATTTTTCCGGAAAGCTCGATTACGAAAAAGCGAAGTTTACACATGGTTCTTTTACTGAGCTGGATCGCGGCTTTGATTTTTATGCTCCGCAAACCTTTAAAGATGATTCAGGAAGAAGGATTCTTTATGGGTGGATGGGCATTACAGATGAAGCTGAATCCAGCCAGCCGACGGTCCGTTATCGCTGGGTCCATGCATTGACCATGCCAAGAGTGCTGAATATGAAAAACGGAAGGCTCATACAGACTCCTGTGGAAGAATTTAAAAAGCTCCGCAAAGATAAAACGGAGCTCCATGACGTGGAGATAAAAGGTGAAAGGCTGCCGCTCGAGGGCATAAGCGGAAAAACGGCTGAGCTGATGCTGAACTTATCTAAGCACATAAGGGGTATGTTCAAAGTGGATTTCCGCAATGAGGTTTCTCTTATTTATTATCCGGACCAGAAGGTAATCCAGCTGCAAAGAAGAAATGTGAAATCAGGAATGCAGGAGTCAAGAACCTGCAAGATTTCAAGTCTATCCAGCCTGCATGTATTTATGGACCACTCTTCACTGGAAATCTTCGTAAATGGAGGAGAGGAAGTATTTACCGCACGGTATTTTCCTGATTCTGACGATGAAACGATTTTCTTTAGCGGGGATGCGGGCGTTTCGGTATCCTTGTGGGAGCTGGGGGAAAAATAACTTTTTTATGAGGTGTGCTATGAAAGGAGTTCTATGTTTAGGGGAAGCTCTGATAGACTTTATCCCCCTTGATTTTGAAAATACTGCTTATCAAAAGGCTCCAGGCGGGGCACCGGCCAATGTTTCGGTTGGAGTCTCGAAGCTTGGAGGAAAGGCTGCCTTTATTGGGAAAGTCGGCAACGATGTGCTTGGGCATTTTCTTAAGGAGACCCTGGAGGGATATGGGGTTCATACCCAATATATGAAATTGACGGATGTGGCGCGGACAGGCCTTACGTTTGTGACATTAGAGCCCACTGGTGAACGGGATTTTAGTTTTTACATTAACCCAAGCGCAGATCGGTTCCTGAATAAAGACGAGATTGATTGGAACATTTTCGAAGAATACAGGATTTTTCACTTTGGCTCGATTTCACTCATTCATGAGCCTTCAAGAACTGCAGCCCTTCAAGCAGTGAAGAGGGCTAAGGAAATGGATATGCTTATTTCCTATGATCCCAATCTCCGCATAGGATTATGGGATTCCGAGGAAAGGGCAAAAGCAGAAATACTGGGTGCGCTTCCCTATGCCGATATTGTAAAAATTTCAGAGGAGGAGCTCACCTTTTTAACCGGATGCAATCATATGGAAGAGGGAATATCCCGGTTTCCTGAAAATAAGCTGACAATCGTTACATTGGGCGGCGATGGCTGCATCTTCCGCTATAAAGATGAGATCGGGAGAATTCCAGCCTTGCCCTACAAGGTGGTGGATACCACGGGTGCCGGAGATGCATTCGTTTCCGGACTTCTCTATTGCATAAATGAATCATCTAAAGCTTTTGAGGATCATTCGCAGGATGAGATGGCTTCCATGATTCGCTTTGCAAATGTGTCAGGAGGACTCGCCGTAACCAAAAAAGGCGCTATGACTGGTCTTCCCAGCCTGAGTGAAGTGCAGGAAATTCTAAAAAAGGCATAAAGGTACCAAACAGCAGACAAAACTTCCAATACTGGAATCGTTTTATCTGCTGTTTTTGTTCCTCCAAACTCCGCCCTCTTTCTAATTTGTCTAAAATAGTATATAATTATCAGATAATGCTAGCTATCTTACCCTAACAATTATTATAATAGAATAGAATGTGTATTTTGTGTGACGGAAAAGGTGCGTCCTTAGGTGATGCCTTTCAAGTGGTGATGCCTGAGTAAAGCGCCTGCAGTTTTTGGCAAAATTCTGGGATAAGGAAGGGTTTATAATGAGCAGCGTACAGAACAAAACAGACGTTATCTTAATTGGTGCCGGAATCATGAGCGCGACTTTGGGGTCTTTACTGAAAGAATTAGCACCTGAATGGGAAATCAAAGTGTTTGAAAAGCTCGCTAGCGCAGGAGAAGAAAGCTCTAACGAATGGAATAATGCAGGGACGGGACATGCTGCATTGTGCGAGCTTAACTATACATCCGAAAAATCTGATGGGTCAATAGATATCGCTAAAGCGATTAATGTAAATGAACAATTTCAGCTTTCCAGACAGTTTTGGTCATATCTGGTAGAAAACAACCTGATTACTAATCCGCAGGACTTTATTATGCCAATTCCTCATATGAGCTTTGTTCAGGGGGAAAAAAATGTTTCGTTTTTGAAAAAACGATTGGAAGCGCTGTCAGCTAATCCGCTGTTTCAGGGCATGGAATTTTCCGATGATCCAAAGAAGCTTAAGGAATGGATCCCGGTGATGATGGAAGGCCGTGAGTCGGATGAGCCGATTGCAGCCACAAAAATCGACTCTGGAACGGATGTCAACTTCGGTGCGTTAACGCGCATGCTGTTTGACCATTTAAAGAATAAAAATGTTAATGTCCATTACAAGCATAGCGTTGAGGATTTGAAGCGTGGCGGCAATGCATCATGGAATGTAAAAGTGAAAAATATAGAGAGCGGCACAATTGAAAACCATGAGGCGAAGTTTGTCTTTATCGGCGGAGGCGGTGGAAGCCTGCATCTGCTTCAGAAGACGGGCATCCCTGAATCCAAGCATATTGGCGGATTCCCGGTAAGTGGACTGTTCCTTGTCTGCAATAATCCGGAAATCGTCGAGAAGCATCATGCGAAGGTGTACGGAAAAGCCAAAGTAGGTGCTCCTCCAATGTCTGTGCCGCATCTGGATACAAGATTTATTGATAACAAAAAATCCTTGCTGTTTGGCCCGTTTGCCGGCTTTTCGCCGAAGTTCTTGAAAGCAGGCTCCAATATGGACCTGATCAAGTCCGTTAAGCCAAATAATGTCATCACCATGCTGGCTGCAGGTGCAAAGGAAATGGCGCTGACAAAATACCTGATTCAGCAGGTCATGCTTTCGCATGAACAGCGCGTAGAGGAACTGCGTGAGTTCATTCCAAACGCAAAGAGTGAAGACTGGAGTGTCGTTGTGGCCGGCCAGCGTGTACAGGTCATCAAGGATACACCAGCTGGAAAAGGAACCCTGCAGTTTGGCACAGAGGTAGTCAGTGCGTCTGACGGCACGGTTGCTGCTCTGCTCGGAGCTTCACCGGGTGCTTCAACAGCCGTGAATGTCATGCTTGAGGTATTGCAGAAGTGCTTCCCTGAGAAAATGGACGAGTGGCACTTTAAAATTAAGAAAATGATTCCGTCCTACGGCATGTCACTATCTGAACACCCTGAGCTGTTCCGTGAGATTCATGAATCCACAGGGCAGGTGCTGGGTCTAAGCGAAAAGGAAAAACAGCAGGAGCTTGCTTATAGCTAAAAGTTGGAGAACCTTGATCCGAAGGATGAAGGTTCTTTTTTTGTGGGAGACTGGATGATTATTTTCCCATAAAAAGCCCCATATCACTTTTGATATGCTACATTAAAGAAAAATAATTTGATGAGGTATTCCCCCTTGAAATCGGAATTGACAGCTTATATTACGCTTATTTGTACATCTGGCGTGTTTAATTTGTGCTTATGTGCTTATGTTTTTGCCAAACAGCATCAGTATACTCATATCGCCCGGCTATTTATGATTTATACGGCATCCATTACGATTTATTGCTTTGCTTCTGCATTCGGCCTGATGTCGTCGACTCTTGAGGAAATTAAGTTCTGGACCACTGCACTCTATACAGGGATGGCCTTTTCTCCGCCTTTGGGACTGTTGTTCATCATGCAGTATCTGGGATATAAAATAACGTTAAGACGCTGTATGGCTCTGCTTATTCTCCCCTTTATTACGCTTCTTATGGTTGCTGCTAATGATTGGCATCATCTTCATTATCGGGTTTTTGAGATCGATCCGCTGCTGGGTGCGCCTTATGTTTATCAGGAAATTGGCAGATGGTATATGATTCATGGCGTGTATACCTTCTCCTGCATGTTTGTGGCATTTCTGCTGGTTCTCTCTCATTGGAAAGAAACTGCGAAAATCTATCGCCCGCAGCTGATCGCCATCGCGTTCGGACAGCTGGTTCCTATGGTGACTGCATTTATCTATCTAGTCGGATTCACGCCTCCAAGAATCGACCCGGTTCCAATGATCCTATGGCTATCTTCACTTCTATATTTCTGGTCGATCAGCTCATCACGGCTATTTACCGTTATGCCCTTTGCCAAAGACGCAATTTTTAACAGCATTAATGATGGTGTTATTGTACTGGATGAGTCCAACAGAATTATTGAGTCCAATCAGGCGTGCAAAAGAATGTTTCCGCCATTGGACAGACTTATGTATGGACAGGATTTTGAAAAGATGTGGCCGAAGATGGCAGACATCGCATTCCCTTTTAGACTAGAGGAAGCTGACAATACTCAGGAAATTGAGCTGGATGCTTCGGGTCCTGTCAAACGGACTTATCAGGTCCGCATCTCGTCTTTACAGCATGTCCATAAGAGAAAGGGACTGCTCATTATTTTTACAGATATTACGGAGTTAAAAAGCTTACAGCTTCAGCTGGAGCATCAAGCCTATTATGATGAACTTACCCGGATTTATAACCGCCGGGCCTTTTTTCAGCAAAGCACCCGTCAGTTCGCTGAGGCTATAAAGACGGCTGCCCCTTTTTCCGTTATTCTTTTGGATATTGATCATTTTAAACATGTTAATGATACGTATGGACATTCCGTTGGTGACCAGGTTCTGGTGCATGCCGCAGCTGTTTGCCAATCCCAGCTGAAGAAGGAGGAACTGTTTGCCCGTTATGGCGGCGAGGAGTTTGTACTGGCCGTAGCAGGATGCACAGAGTCTGAAGCCGCAGAAGTGGCTGAACGGCTGCGCAGCTGTCTCCAATCACATCCGCTCGTGACAGAGACTAAAACCATTCCGGTCACGCTGAGCCTGGGTGTGGCCCAGGCAGATAAAGAGTCGGAGGAGACTCTATACCAGCTTCTGAACCGTGCGGACAAAGCATTATATGCGGCCAAGCAGGCAGGACGCAATTGCGTGCATGTCTATACGAAATTATGATGGCATTAAGGCTCCCGTGCATAGGATGGGAGCCTATTTATGTCTCTTTTCAGCGAGTAATGCGGGCTTTAAGATAAATGGAAAAAAGGCGTAAAAACCCCGCCGGAAAGCCATGCAACCCCTGCGTGCGCCCCCCAGCAACCATTCCTATCTTTACTTTTGACCCAAAAAATTACCATAATGAGATGATCGACTTTGAGAAAGGTGATAGCGAATATGATTTTTGCGGAAAAGCTGAAAAAGGAGAGGAAAGAGAAAGGCTGGTCACAGGAGGAACTGGCTGAAAAGCTGTTTGTGAGCCGCCAGTCTGTTTCAAAATGGGAAAATGGCCAGAACTACCCCAGCATTGAAATCATTATTAAACTGAGTGATCTATTTGGAGTTACAATTGATGAATTATTAAGGAGTGACGGGGAATTGACAGAGAAAGTGATAAAGGACAGCAGGCAGCTTGCTTATCCAAGAATGAAAGTGTTTTTTGAAATTTTATTTATGATCGGGCTGGCTATGCTGCTCATTAAACTGGGCATTTTAGGACTTAATCATTTTACAGATTTGGAAATCCCTCTGCGCGGATCGTTTTTCTGGAATTTTGGACCGCTGGTACTCATGCTCGGCGGGGGAATTGTCTCTGACACGTTAAAAAAGAAATATAAAAAGGAATAACAATCCTGCATTTCCGTGCATGTATTGTCGGGTTCACACCAGCGGCTCCTGCTAATCTATAGATACAAGGAGGTCATCGATATGGATTTGCTGCAAAATATGAATCGGGCGATGAGGTATATTGAAGAGCATTTAATGGATGAGATCGACTTCAAAGAAGCAGCAAGGATTTCGTGTTGCTCAGAATACCATTTTAAGCGAATGTTTTCGTTTCTCGCCGGGGTAACGCTTGCCGAGTATATCCGGAGGAGGCGGCTGACTTTGGCTGCCTTTGATCTGAAGGATAAGAATGCCAAGATCATTGATGTAGCTCTCCAATATGGATATAGCTCGCCGGATTCGTTTACGAGGGCATTCCAGCAGCTTCATGGCATCACTCCTTCAGAAGCGAGGAGCAATGGCCATGCCCTTAAGGCTTATCCTCCGATGACTTTCCATTTATCTATTAAGGGAGGAACTGAAATGAATTATCGTATAGAAGAAAAAAAGGCCTTTAGGATTGTGGGTTTAAAAAAACGGGTACCGATTATTTTTAACGGGGTGAATCCGGAGATTGCAGCCATGTGGAAGAGCCTGGATGAAAAAATGATTCAAAAGCTCAAAGGGTTATCTGATACAGAGCCATTTGGCCTGATCAGTGCTTCAGCCAATTTTTCGGAAGGAAGAATGGAGGAAAAGGGTGAGCTTGACCACTTTATCGGAGCTGCCACCGTTCAGGAATGTCCGGAGGGAATGTCATCACTTGAGGTTCCAGCCTGTTCATGGGCTGTCTTTGAAGCAGTGGGGCCGTTTCCGGAAACGCTTCAGAATGTTTGGGGAAGAATCTACTCAGAATGGTTCCCTTCATCCTCTTACCAGCAAGTAGAAGGGCCGGAAATTCTATGGAATGAAAGCAAAGATACCGCTTCTCCCACCTTCCGCAGTGAAATCTGGATTCCGGTTGCGAAAAAGTAGGTCCCTTTTTAGAGCGCCTGACCACAGTTTTGGTCAAGGCGCTTTCGCTTTTCTATTCTTTCAGCCGATCCGGCAATCCCTGGATTGAGGACACGACCACATCAAGCTTGGCTTCAATCCGGCTCAGCAGAAAAAGCGTGACCACAATCGGGAAGCCGAGTTCGCTGATCAGGGTGACCATTTGTTCCATTAGGCATGCTCCTTTCTTTATAGCTTAAAAAGGCCGGTTTCTAAGAATCCGGCCTCATTTCCTTACACTAACTCATAATCTTTTACATTGCGTTCTATTAATCTGGCATCCTTAATAGAAACAAAGTCCCCGCCATTGCCGTCAAATGCATTAGCTGCAATGATCTGTTCCATCGCTGCCTTAACCGCAGCTGGATTAATCGGCTCCTTCGGGCTGTCAACCGATAATTTGGTTTCCTTGCCCAGTTCCGTTACAAATGTCATTTCAAGTGTCTTTGCCATTCCTTTCACCTCCCACATCGTTATTTCCAACCGGGATTAGCCTAAAATATTGAAGCTGTCATTTCTGTTCAGCTCTGACAGCGGGTAGCTGGATAATCCGGCGATTGCCTGTCCCACTGTGAAAAGCTGGTCCGCGGTAGCGGATTGCTTCACGCTGTTATAGGTTTTTGATTTATAGACAGGTTTGCCCTGTCCGTTCAATCCTGTTTCAAAAACCAGGCGAAGCTTAGAAGTAGTGATGATTGCCTGTGCCATTTCTGCTCACCTCCTTTTCACCTATATAATCGAAATGAAGGCTGAAAAAAGACATGGTGCCCGATAAAAATTTTTAGTTTTGCGGAATAGTAGTCCTAAGTTTTATCAGGGCTCCTTTTTTCCAGGCTTTTACCGCTGAAACAGTTACTCCCTGCTGTGCAGCGATCTCTTTGGTTGACAAATCAAGGAGGAAAGTCGAAAGCACCCATATGGTCTGGTTTTGGGTGAGGCTGCTGCAGTAAGAAAGAAGCTTCTCTTTTTCGAGAGGCTGGAATGTATAGACAGATTCCACTGATGACCAGAATTCCTCACTAAGGGTGACAGCGCTGTTTTTCTGCATCCTGGTTTTTCTCAACTCATCAATGAGTCCCTGTTTAACGATGGAATAAGCAAACGTCAAAAAGTTTCCCCTTGAAGGATCAAATAGTTTCCACGCCTCCCAAAGACGAATCAGGCCAATTTGAAAATAGTCTTCCTGATTTTGATAAATGTTTAAAGACCGTATAATCTGGTGAATCATCGGTTCAAATTGCACTGCCACTTGCTCAAAGCTTTCCATGCTGGATTCCCTTCAGGAAAGCGCGCTTTCAAAGTATTCCCGGGTAGCTCAAATATAGGTTTTTTATCCTATTTTTGCGAATTGGGCAAAAGCCGTAAATTGGCCGTTTAGACCCCTTAACTCAGGAATTAAGGGGTCTAATTCCGGAGTTAGGGGGTCTAACTTGAGAATTACGGGCATTAAGCAAGTTTTTTTTATTTTTTATAAAAAAATTCCGCGAAAACATCTTTTTCATACGCTGAAAAGCCCATTTCGTATAATTCTTCGTAGTATTGTTCTTCAAATTTTTTCGTTACAATCCCATAGAAATACGCGATAGGACGGGCTATTGAAGAGGTTTTCATTTTCCGGATCAGCTGTTGAAAAGCCTGAATCGCTAAATCCTGTACAACGTTCACATTTTGTTCACAATTATGTTTATAGGCAGCAATGGCTGTCATTTTCCAGAATTCCTCGATCTGCTTTGCTTCCGGGAAAAAGTATTGGACAAGCTCGGTGAATGCTCTTGGAACACGATCACTGGTAAAGCGGTAATCAAGTTCGGTTTCGTTACGTTTAGTAATCTTTTGATGGTTATTAGTTTTAGAAAGATTGATAGTTTTAGGGTGGTCCATTTTTTCCTTTTTGGGTGGCCCACTTTGGGGAAAACGATTAAATACATATAAGTTGCTGGATTGCGAGCCATTTTTTCTTTCTGTTTCATGAACAGTGAAAATGCCGAGACTTATAGCTTTTGCAATCATTCTTTTAAAAGTAGAGCGTGAAATGCCATTGCCGCTGTATTCAGCATGAATGGCTTTTAAAACGGTCCCGATCTTTGCATTGGAAACACCGGGAACCTTCGCGGCAAAACGGATAAGCCGTTTCAGCCCAACAAGTTCTCCTTTTGAAAACTTAATTTTATATACGGCCAGCCACATTTCCAGATGGGCATTAAATTCCTGAAGGTCTTTAAACTGAGAAAACTGTTCAAACTGGTTCACACTGCCTGATTTAAGATTCATATCTTTGCACCGCCCTTTCATCACTGATAATCGAAATGAAAGGGGGAAAACGACAGGGGGATTAGAGAGAGTTGTGACAGAATGGTGAAAACTACAACCGAATTATTGATATAAAAATATCTTCAAAGTTCCTTTGCTGTCCATGGTAGCTAACAGAACATTATTTATTTCCGTCTGATAAAAACGCTGTAGATGGGCGATTAGCCATCCTTCATCCTTTTGTATGGTTTGCAGTGTTTGTTTATCCACTTTACCTTCTTTAATAATCGTTCTTGGCAAATCAAATGGTTCCGCACTCCTTTGAAGGTATGCAGGTGTAATAGGTTCATATTTGGGATCTAAAAAGAACGAAATATTCCCGCTCGGTTCCCACAGAGCCAGCGCCACCTTTTTGACATCTTCCACTTTTTTCTCCCGCAGTTCCTCCAGAAGCACATCAATAGAAATCCTTGCTTTGTTTAAGCCTTTGTATAGGATTTCGCCATTCTGCACGACGGTGATGGGCTTGCTATTCACCAGATTTCTGACTGCCGGCCATTTCAGTACACTGAATAAACTGATCAGGTAAAGTATTACCAGCACAATCGTTGTAATCATGGAGCCTTTTAATCCAAGCTCCTCATCTGATAAGGGATGGGCAATAATGTTGCCTATGACGAAAGCCATTACTAAATCAAGGAGCCTTAATTGGGAAATAGCACGCTGCCCCAGCACCCGGACGACAATAACTAAGAAGAAATAAGAGATGACAGCCCTGAGTCCCCACTCCAAAGCAGAAAGCGAGTGCTGACTGTGTATAAAATCCATCTGTGGCACATCCTTTAATCTGAGTAAAAAAATAGTATAGCCTTATACAAGTGTTTTCCTATCACGGTGCAAATATTCAAAAGGGAGGAAGGCGGCGAAATAGTAAACATACATAGAAGAGGGGTCTTTTAGAAAAACTAGCCAAAAGGAGGTTACTTATATGAAAAAATTATTATTGATGCTTTTACTATCGCTTTCTTTCGTAACGTTAACGGGCTGCGGAAACGATGAAAAGCCTGAGGAAGACGAACAGGTTGAAGACGTAGAAGAAGAGGATGAAATCGGTGATGGGGAAATTGATGATGAGTAATAAGCTGCTTGGTTTGGACTAAAAAAAGCAGGGGAGGCCGGGGGTAGAGTCGGGACCAGGTCCACCTTCGGACATAAAAGGCGAGAAAACGCGAGATAGAGTCGGAACTTGGTCCACCTTCGGACACAAAAGGCAGAAAACTCCGGTTTAGAGTCGGAACCTGGTCCAACCTACGGACACCAAGCAACACCCAGAGTCCGAACCCGCCCAATCCAAAACAGCCAAGGCCCCAATCACCAGATTGGGCCCTATTTCTATTGCGCCGCGAAATAACTGCATGCTTTCTTAAATGGAGGATAAACATAAAACAACAATTTTATATGGTGTGGTCTGGGCAGGGATGCTTTTGGTAGAAGGACCATAGGCCACAACCAGGTCTCTGTTAGCGGGACTGCCGGTAAAGGCCTGCCCATTGGTCAGCACCATCCGGGTATACGGCGAGACGTTTAATTGCAGCTGGCCATCGCTGCTGATGAGCTGGCTATTAAAATGGTCCGTTTTTACATTTTGATGGGAAGTATGTTTTACGACCACAAGCGCGCGATATTGAGGGGGATATATCATGGGTACAGGAGCATTGCCGTCATAATATCCGGTAATGATGTCCCCTGCAGACAGCATGGTTTGATCTAAAACATACGTAGAAGGAGATACGATGAAGTGGACGGTTCCTCCCATACCGTTCTCAATGGAAATCATCTTAAGGCAGCCTTCGGTGTTAAAATCAGTGATTTGCCTGATAGTCCCTGTAAAATATTGAAAATTGGTCATGTTATTCCTCCGTTCTAAAAAATAAAGCCTCGGATTTAACCAATATATTAAAATAGCCTAGTATACGTTCCTGAAGAGCACGGAGGTCAATCCGCTGTTCAAAAAAATAAACCAGGCATTAACAGCCTGGTTCATTTCTTTATTACTTTAATCCATACGCCTTGATAATCTCCTGCTTCACGCGATTGCCTGCATCATCCCATGCGCTGGCACGCAGGGAGACAGAGGCCCCCTTCTTATTTGGATGCTTGATTTCAGCAGACCATCCATTGCCTTTAGTTACTAACTTTGCCGCTTCCCATGTCTTTCCTTCATCAAAGGACACTTCGAGGCTGGCTCCTGATATTTTGCCGTTTTCAGGAGCATCGGCTATTTGAACAGCTGATAAATCAAGCTTAATCTTCTTACCGGCCAGGGAATTGCCGGCCATGTCCGTATCCACTTTATAATCCAGGGAAATCAGTGGAAGTGTGTTCTGGTATCCTTCCTGCTTCCCGGACCAGAATGTCCACTCCGTATGTGTACGGACTGATGTGTTCCAGCGCTCTGCATCACGGGCAGCATCACTTATAAGTTTATACTGGGTTTTCTCTGCCGGAAACTCATTAAATAAGTAGAGGGCCTGGCCCGCTCCCTCTTTAACCAGCTTATCCCCCTGATATAGCTTTAATGTCTGGTCGCCAGGGTAATTCATGTCAGCACCTGTATGTCCAGGGCCAGAGTCAGCCCAGGCAGGAACATTGAGGATCAAATAATTGCCGGAACGGTATGGAGCCCAAAAGCCGGCGCCAAAACGAGGGCGGACTACAGGCGAAAACCATTCTTCATTCAATGTTTGACCTGGTTTGTATTCCACTTTTGGCTGTCTTACTTCCCACTGGGCATCAAGGACTCCAGCCTGATGATACCAGGAAGTTCCTTTTTGAGCCGATACCCACTCTGTTCTCACGGACGGGAGTGAAAGTTTCTGCAGGAAGCCAACTCCGGCAAAGCTGTGTTCCAGGATATCGTACCGGAACTCGGCACCAGGTGCAGGGCGATCTGATTTATATTCAGAGTTGATTTGGACAAGTTCCTTCTTTTTCGGTGAATAGTCCACTTTTTGAGGAACTGCCTGATGATGCATGTCCACCAAGTCATATAAGTAGTCCGAATCAGGAGTACCCTCGACTTTTAAGGTCAATTTTCCGGACTTGGCCGCTTCAATCAGTTCTTTGCCTTCAGTGCCGCTGATGCCTGCAACTGGAAGAGGACTATCGGATAGTGAGAAATCTTCATTTTCTACTCCTACCCATTCACTTAGCTCCTCTGGCCCATCATTGACAGTAATTAATAGCTTTGCCCCTGCTGCTAAAGCTGCTGCCGCACGTTCGGATCCGGTTAATTCATCACTGCGCTGCACAATGACGGCTTTTCCTTTTACATCGAGACCTTTATAATCATCCGGTGATCCATTCCCTGCATAGACAGCCTTCAAATTATCCTTTCCGTTTATAAGCGTGCTTCCTGCCTGCGGGATATCATCCAGTTCCTTTCCTTTATAACCGATTGTCAGCAGTGGTTCTGCCAGGCGCCAGCGCGTTGCCTGTGTGAATTCGCCACCTTTTACTTTCTCTGTTGGGGCAGCATACATTTTGTCCACCACTGCTGGGACAATGTAAATGTCATTCACTTCGTTACCTTCAATGCTGCGGAAATACTCCATTTTCCGGTAATTGGCTTCTGTTTTCTTCGGAACATCTACTGTAATCTCATTGGCTTTGCGTGCATCAAGCATAACGGTCTGAGGGCCCTCCAGATTAATTTCCGGGTCGCCGACAAGTGCCACTCCAGCATGATCTGTATCTGTATCCACATCCATCATCGACATAACCGAATACGTTCCTTTCGGCAGTCTAAGCTCTTTTGTCCCTTCCACTGACATAAACTGTGGTTCACCAGTTGGTCCTAAAAGATAGAAGTATGCAGAGGCAGCTTCACCGTCCCGGTCGATTGCCTTGATAGTCAGCGGGTATCTTTCATCTTCTTTGATCATGCCCAGTGAAGTATGAACAACGCTCTGCGCCTCTGATGAAGCGCTGATATGTCCCTGATATCTGGTGCCAAAATCACCGGCATTCGGGTCAAGTGTAACGGTGACATCGGTACTTCCCTTTGCAGGAACAGTCACTTTTTCAGCCGATAGCTTTACCATTCCAGAAGGTGCATCAGTGCCATTCACATCTTTGACAGACACTGACAGATCCAATGTCACATCCTGGTCGCCATCATTTGTATACGTAATGGTCTTCTCAGCCGGAACATCATTCTCATGCGGCCAGTCATAGAATCCGAAATCAAGGGAACCTGTAGCTCTTACTTCACCAAGTGCAGCGACTGTATCAAGACGGCCTGTCCCGCCTTCAAAAGGTTTAATGTCCTCAATCTTCTTGGTCGTGCTCATCAAAGCTTCCTTAAGCTGTTCTCCGGTCCAGTCGGGGTGACGCTGGGAAAGAATAGCTGCAGCGCCTGCAACATGAGGAGAGGCCATTGAGGTGCCATCCATGCTCATATAAAAGCCGCTTCCCTTGTCCGTATGCTGTGAACGGGCTGCTATGATTCCGACTCCTGGAGCGGTGAGATCAGGCTTTAATCCAGCACTTCCAAAGCTGGGTCCTTTGGACGAAAACCAGGCTAAATTGTCTGACTTGTCCACTGCGCCGACAGTAAGGGCTGCTTCAGCGGCTCCTGGTGATCCAATCCCTTCCATGCCAGTGTTACCGGCAGCAATGACGAACAGGGAGCCTGTTTCTTTACTGAGATTGTTTACAGCCTGAGCCATCGGATCCGTTCCATCGCTTGGTTCAGGACTGCCCAGGCTCATGTTGACGACTTTGGCATTTTCAGCAGCCCATTCCATTCCATCGATAATCCAGGAATCCTGGCCAAAGCCGTCGTCACTTAGTACTTTTCCTACAAGGAGGCGTGCACCTGGTGCCACACCCTTATTCCGTCCTTCTGATGCTTCTCCAGTCCCAAGCACTGTGGAGGCCACATGGGTTCCATGTGCATGCATATCGGTTACTTCTTCTCCCGGAACAAAGCTCACAGCCTCATCCAGCTGGCCAGCCAGGTCCGGATGCGCAGAATCAATTCCTGTATCCAGAACAGCCACCTTTACGCCTGATCCATCATAGCCGGATTCCCAGGCTGAAGGAGCTCCAATTTGCGGGACACTTTGTTCAAGAGATACTTCGACCCGGCCATCCAGCCAGATCTTTTCAATGCCGGGAGCCAGTGCAGCCTTAGACTTTTTAGCAGCTTTATTTCCTTTGGTAATCTCTGACCAGAATTCCTTTGTTTCCTTCTTATCAGCAGAGACTGCCACACTATCGATACTTTCAAGTACATGGGTTTTCTTTGAGCCTTTTGGGGCTGGAAGAACATTAGCAGAACGGCCCTTGGACTCGGAGTATTGGATGATGACAGGTAATTCCTTTTGATTCTCATCATCATAGCCATCTTTAATTAAAGCCGTAATATTGAATAAGTCCTGGTCCAAAAATCCAGATGCCAGATAAGGCATAGCCTGATCAGGAATGACATACGTTTCCTTGTTGGCCGTCAAAATACGCGCTCCGCTGGCGGAAGGGTCTGCCGGTTCAACATGAATGATATTCTTTCCATCTGCAAATTCCGTTACAGTCACGACATCACCTGTAATAAGAGTGATGACATGCTTGCCTTTGCTTGCTTTTGCATTCAGCCCTTGCAGATCTGTTACGGACGCTTTGCCATCTGCTCCTTTTAAGATGCTTTTCCCTGAGTCATCGGCAGAAGCCTGGAGGGGCGGAACAGCCAGCATTGCTGCAGCCATGGCAGCGGTTACATATTTTTTAAGCCTGAAATCTCTCATTCTTGCACATTCTCCTCTACAAAAAAATAGTGGTATAACCAAACTCATAGTTTCTATTAAAAAGTATAGATAAGAAAGAACATTCTGTTAATCGGGGGAATTAGGGGGCTGTTTATATGGCGAAAGCACTACGAAAGAATTAAAATTCAGTAAACCATGGAAGTTTTAGGGAGGATTATAGGTAAATATAACAATAAAATTTGGGGTTATTTAAGAAGGAAACAAAATAGGATTTCCATTTACTACAATAAATCTTATTAAACTCATTTTAGTTCAGGGGGGAGTCTTTCGTGTTAGCTGGAGAAATAATTAAATTTCACCGCCAAAAGGCAGGACTTACACAAGAGGAATTGGGAAGGGGCATTTGCTCGATTACACACGTGAGCAAAATCGAACGTGGACAGACGCCATTTTCCTATGAGATTATCCAGCTTTTTTCAGAGCGTCTGAACTTGGATATAGATTTGGAGATTAACCGATTTGCTAATTTAGAAGAACGGCTTCACCAATGGCATAAGGCAATCATTATGAAAAATACGAAGGTAACTGAGGAAATCAAAAAAGAGCTTGATGGCATTCCTATCAGTCTTTCCTCCAGCCATGCCGCTTTTTACGACCTGCTTCTTTCGAGATATTATTTAAAAAAAATGGATTTAGATAAGGCTAAAGAGATTTTGTTCCATATACAAAACGACTACACCGATCTTCCTCCTTATGAAGAAAATATGTTGAAACACGTATGGGGAATCTATTACATATTGCAGTATAGAGACTCCAAAACCAGGAATTTTCAAAAAGCGATAAACTTTTTAAAGGACATAAATGTGAATGAATATGGGAATCAGGAATACTTTTACCACTTGGCAGCAGCTTATCATTGGACCAATTCCAAGGTAGTGGCTTACGCATACGCCAAAAAGGCACTTTTACACTTCAAGGAAACGGATAATTATATGGGTGCGATTTCGGCTGAAGCCTTGATGCTGGTTCAGGCTGGAAATGATTTGCAGGTTGATTTTAAAGATTTGGAGGCATCCTATCAAAGATTAATCCATAACAGTGAACTGCTGAATTTACCTAATACAAAGTCGCTGCTCTTAAACAATTTAGGCTATGAGTATATCAGAAGGGAAGAATACCGAAAGGCTAATAAGGTTTTAGAAGAGGCTTTAAGCTTAGTGGCCAGGCCCTCTGTGCTGTATCTTCAGCGTTTGCATAACTATACTAATGCCTGTCTGGAAGGGAAGCTAATGCGGAAAACAATGCTGTTGAAAAGAGCCAGGGAAGGAATGTCTATGGCGAGGGAATTGGAGAACCGGTTCTATAAAATGATATTCAAGCTCCTTATTCTGCGGATAGAAGACCAAAGTGAGCAATATTATAGTTATATAGAAAAAGAGGCACTTCCCTATTTCCTTTCCATCAGTAACGCCATGTTTACCAACCGGTTTGGCAAGCAATTGTACCAATATTACGTGGAGACGGAGCAATATGAGAAGGCTGTCCAGGTTTCGAATATCTTTATTGAATCGATTCCGTGTGAATGAACCCGTTATAAGTCAAAAGCCATGCCCCTTTCAAACTGGTTCATGGCTTTTGATTTTGGTTCTTAGTTTACACCTACAGAAGCATAAGCATCCATAACAGCTTGGGTTTCTTTAGACGGAGCACCGTTTTTATCAGGATACAGGTCGCGGGCAGCATTGATGGCTGCTTCCCGCATGTCATGGAATCCGGAGGAAGATGTCAAATAAAGTGTCAAAGCACGATAGTAGATTTTTTCCGTTTTTGAAGTGCCAATCCCCGTTACCGTTATATCATTGTTTGTGCCGCCCTGACTGATTAAGTAAGCAGCCTTATTATTAATTCCGCTGTTGATATGAACGCCGCCATTGTCTTCTGTACCCAGATAGCGGTCATCATAATGATCCGGATAGTGACCTGAAGGCATGAGACTTGTCTTCTTGGAAGCTGGATCACTCATGGACCGCAGCCCTCCATCACCAGGAATATTAGGGGTGGTGATATCCTCTCCCAGCTCCCATTCAACTTCTTTCGTCGTATATATTTCCGAGAAATTCCCCAGAATATCTGCTAATGATTCATTGATTGCTCCCGATTCACTTTCGTAAACGAGGTCAGCTGTGTGTTCAATCACGCCATGAGTCATTTCGTGTCCAGCTACATCCAGTCCGCCGGAAAGGGAGCTGTATTTAATGCCGTCCCCGTCTCCGTACATCATTTGAATTCCATTCCAGGCAGCGTTATTCCACTTTGTGCCTATGTGGGCTGTGCTGATCAATTTCATTCCCTTATCATCCAAGCTGTTTCGCTTATGAACAGCTTGATAGTATCGGTTTACTTTATCCGAGTTGTAGTGTGCTGAAATGGCAGCCGGATCATGGAAAAAGTTACTTCCGCTGTTCGTTGTGACTTCAAATCCTGTAAATCCTAGTAAGACACTGCCCAAGTTAAATATAAGCGGGTCCATTGCTTTAGCATTAAATGTTGCCATTGGAACCGAGTTAGATGACCAGACAGAAGGTCCATACAAATAGCTGGTTCCTGTCGCTGTGTCCTTTGCCGCATTAAATGACAGCAAGTTTCCATGCACATCCAGCCCTCTTCCCGTTATCGGAGTAAGTGTCTCCTCATCTACCGTGTGTATTTTATTAAAGTTTTCTATGACTTCTCCGCTCATTGCATCCACAAAATAATGGAAGTAGCCAGGCTCTGGAAAGGATGTGGAGGCTTTAACCAAGTAAGCGAGATAGTTTTTTCCCTTATGCGGGTAAATCAGCAATTGAGATTGTATACCATCGTAATTTTTTACTTCGCCAATCTGTGATTCAACACTTTCTTTTACTATGCTGACCGCTTCCTCTTCTGAAATGGATGCCTCAGTTGGAATAATGGAGCGAGCCAGGTTTTGAGTGACTTTGCCAAGAGAAGCATATACGTTATGGCTGGAATCCAGTGCAACAGTTTGTCCGGAACCGTAAATCGGGATTCCTTTATATTGCTCAACAGTACGCACATGGTATGTACCTGTTTCGGAATCTTCCTGTTCGCTCACAATTTTAAATTGCTCCCCGGGATCTGCAAGCTTCACTTTTGGAGATTGAACCTTTGATTGCAGATAAGCTTTTACCACTTCATGCTTGCTTAATCCTTCTGCCTTAAATAGCACAGTTGCCGTGTTTGCCGACTCGGCAGCTAATGCTGAGGATGTTGGCAAAAGCCCTCCAAAAGCCACGGATAAGGCTAATACAGCTGGAATGGCTGCTTTTCTGCTTATCTTTTTCTTTTGACGCTTCTTTTTCATAAAACCCTCTCCTTCTACCAAATAATAAAGTGTGACAATTCGTATTATTAGGAAAATGATTGAGGAAATCAATCTATTTCAGTAAATCTCGCATTGGGTTAATTTTTCATAGATTCATTGAGAAGTTCAAATTAAATCGCCATAAATTTACAATTATCGACCTGTTTTTAGATAAGAATTAACCCAATTTAAAACTTCTGAAAATTTTGTATAATGTTTCCCAGATGGACAGAAAGGAGGGGGCCGATTGAAAAAGTCGATGCCAAAGCGAATCGTTTTTCCTTGCTTATGCTGCTTGTCTTTTTATGCAGGGCATCTGATTGTCGGGGAAACAGAAGCTTTATTTTCAAGCGGCGTAAAATTGGAGCCGATAACAATAACGTCTGCATTTGTTTTTCCGGTAACGGTTCAAACTTTAGAGGATCAAGCCGACGGGATATCCAGCAGCATGAGACAGAATTTTAAACGGGCCATGGAGATTTCCTGGAATACAGAATCGAAGCAGGAATTACAAGAAAGACTGCATCAGCTGGCAGAATTGGAAGAGCAGCTAAGGAAACAAATGGACAGGCTGGTCAGTATTGCTGAGGAGCTGTCTGAGTACGAACAGCAGGCCAAAAGCATTCATACCGGGAATCGTTCTTTCGCTTATATTCATGAAGGATATCAGAATACAAATCTATTGTTGAGTGAAGTAAAGGCAGAAATAGATTTTCAGAGGGTAAAAGAGGCGGACAGTGCCATCCGGCTGAGGATGAAGGAGTTAGATGTGGAAGAAGAGGCTGCGGCAGCTGACAAGCCAGTTGAACAGGACTTGCCCTCTGATTCTGGTGCTGCATTAAGCCAGGAAAAACCTGCTGATAGTGAGGGAGAAAAGGAACAGACTCTTGAAGAGCCGCTGCCTGACGCGCATGCACCAGGCAATCAGGATCCTTCTGAAGCGGAGTCCATAGAGATTACAGACCAGGAGCTGGTGAACGATGAAGAAAAAACTCTTGAAAATAGTGAGTAATATAACGGTTACCCTTTTCATGATTGGAATCGGACTGATCGCATTTGTGGTTCTTTCATCCAGAATTTCGGGAGGGGAGCCAGCACTGAATGGGCATCAGTTTAAAGCGGTTCTCTCAGGATCCATGGAGCCAACATTTCAAACAGGCTCGGTTATTGCTATTAAGTTAAGTGATAACCAGTCTTCATATAAAAAAGGGGACGTTATCACGTTCCGCATGGAAGAGAAGTTAATTACCCATAGAATTACCGAGGTACTGGAACAAAATGGACAAGCATCATTCAAGACTAAAGGGGATAACAACGATAGTGAAGATCCATGGACTGTATATCCTCATCATGTGGTTGGCAAGTATTACGGCTTTTCTATTCCATACGCCGGGTATGCATTGAATTTTGCCAGTTCCAAGACAGGTTCTGCCCTTTTATTGATTGTGCCGGGAGTATTATTATTAATTTCCGCAATCAGCACCATTATTGGAGCAAAAAGGGAGATTGAATCAAGTCAGGCATAAGTGGTTAGATCTCCTATGTATCTGCAAACGTACATAAGAGTTTAATAAATTATCTATTACAATTTTAGGGGGAATGTAAGAATGAGTTTTACAAAGAAGATCAGTCAGGGTGTTTTGAGTGCTGCAATGGGGCTGTCATTAATCGGCGGAGGAACATTTGCCTATTTTAGCGACACAGTTGAAACCCAAAACACATTTGCTTCAGGAACATTGGATTTGGGAATGAATCCAAGCGCGGTTGTGAATATCGATAACATTAAACCAGGCGATGAAGTTTACCGTGAATTTACACTGGAAAATAATGGAACATTAGACATTCATAAAGTCCTTTTGAACACCAATTACAGTGTGGCTGATGCAAAAGGGGATAATACAGATGACTTTGCCAAGCATATTAAAGTAACGATCATGTACAATACCAGCAGTGCAACAAATGCTGTAGTTGAAACGACTCTGTATGAGCTTCAAAATCAGCAGCCGGACCTGACGGAGCTTAATACATCGGGCTATCCAAAACCGGACGGCATTCCAGCTGGTGAAAAGGAGAAAATCTTTGTTCTGTTTGAGTTTGTGGAAAATGGACAAGACCAAAACCAGTTCCAGGGTGACACGCTGGAAGTCAATTGGACATTTAATGCGGAGCAGGCAGCCGGCTCCTACCATGACGATACAGATGAGAGCAGCAACTAATTTCAGCAGGACTGGCGGAAGCACGCCAGTCCTGTTTTACTCATCAAAAAATATTCTCATAAACCCTTGTCAAATCATCACGAAGCTTCTCAACCGGTATGAACCGCGCTTCCCTCAATATTTCTCTTCCATCCAGATATAAGGCAATCACAGGCACTGTAAAGGCCATCAGGTACCCGGCAATTTCAGTTACTTTACCGGCATTTACAAGCCGTGAATCAATACGGGGAAAATCGTTTAACACTTCCTCAACCTGAGGGAGCAGGCCATGACAGACACTTCAGCTGTCAGTCAGCACATAAATTAGCCCAAGCTCAGTGCTTTGTATAAACTGATGCACCTCTTCAATCGCGGACAGCTCTTTCATCTTTATCCTCCTCCTGCTTCTATTATACAATTTCCATAACAAGGGACACTTCATCCAGACTATTCCGCAAAAGCAGAAAAAGGAGGCAAGGAAGCCCCCTTTTTAAGATGAAAATGAACGGGTTCTGCTCACCTTGGCAGCATACACGCGATACAGTATGAATGCCAATCCGGAAAGAAGGATTCCCGATAGATAAGGCGCACCGATGCTGATGGTGAACAGCCATCCTCCGAGCGGAGGGCCGATAATGCGCCCCAGGGAATCAAAGGATGAAAGCAGGCCGGTCGTACTGCCATGACCGGTTTGAGATGTCTTTGTCAGCAGGGAAGAAACACTCGGGCGGATAAACCCGTTCCCTATCCCGAAAATCGTCAGGAAAATCGCTGCCGTCGTAAAGCTGTCAACCAGAAGAATAAGCCCAAAGCCAATGGCAGAGACGATAATCCCCAGCTGAATCACAGATCCTTCGCCGTACTTCTTCGTCATTCTTCCTACCAGACCGCCCTGCACAAGGGCTCCTCCAAATCCCATGATCATAAAAATATAGCCAAGCTCAACTGTGCCAAGCCCCGCCTTATCAGCCGCAAAGTAAGCGAAAGTAGCTTCAAGTCCTGCCAGTGACAATGAAACAAACAGCTGAAGGATAAACAGGATGCCCCCGTTTCCATTTAAAGCGGTCAGCAGGCCAGGGCGCTTAGCCGTTCCCTGGCTGCGCTGCTCAGGTGACAGAGATTCCTTCAGCACCAGCATGACAAGGAAAAATGTGATAAACGAGGAAGTTCCTGCCGCATAGAAGGGGAGGTTCAAACTTTCCCGGGAAAAGATGCCGCCGATTGCCGGACCAAAAATAAACCCTAAGCCCACTGCAGCTCCAATGATGCCCATCCCTTTTCCGCGGTCTTCTTCTGATGTAATATCCGCTACATAAGCCATGACTGTCGGCATATTGGCAGACGACAGAAAGCCGCCAATAATTCTGGCCGCAAACAGCATCCAAAGCTCAGTGGACAAGGCCATCATGAAAAAAGACAGGCCAAGGCCAAAAATGCCAATCATAATGACAGGCTTGCGTCCAATTTTATCGGAAATGCGCCCCCACATAGGCGCAAACAGCAGCTGCATCAGCGAATAAACGGCCATTAACAGGCCCAGTTCAGTGGGTGATGCCCCTAATTCTTCCGCATAAAAGGGGATGACTGGAATGATGATTCCAAACCCCACCATTACAAGAAACATAACAGCGAATAAAAGAGGCAATGCTTTTTTAGTATTCAACGTGTTCACTCCAGTTAAAGTCAAATTCCATCTAAGTATTATGATTATAACAAAAACATTCCCATACTTTCATCTTAGGGATTTGGCAGGTAAATAAGTTCTATTTATCAGCCAATTTTAAAAATTTATTGAAATATCAAAATAATATAAACTATGATGAACTTGTACATTTTTTCAGTCATGAGAGGGGGAGATGGAATGGAAAAGAAATTAGAAAAGAAAGTACTGATTGCAAGCCTGATCGGAAGCTCCATCGAATGGTTTGATTACTTTTTATATGGAACGGTTGCTGCTCTTGTATTTAATCAAATGTTTTTTCACAGTGACGATCCGGCCGTCGGTTTAATGCTGGCGTATGCTTCTTTCGCACTGGCCTTCTTCATCCGTCCGCTAGGCGGCGTTATTTTCAGCCATATCGGCGATAAAATCGGCAGAAAGAAAACCCTTGTCCTCACACTTTCCCTTATGGGCGGTGCCACAGTCCTCATGGGCTTTTTGCCTACCTACGACAATATAGGTGTGGCGGCGCCAATTCTTCTGATCATTTTAAGACTGATACAGGGGATTGGCCTCGGTGGAGAATGGGGCGGTGCATTGCTGCTAGCCGTTGAATATGCCCCCAAAAATCGGCGGGGCTTTTTTGGAAGCATTCCGCAGATGGGTGTCACCATCGGTATGCTCCTCGGAACGCTTGCCTTATCCGTCATGACGCTATTGCCGGAGGAAGCCTTTTTATCATGGGGATGGCGTGTGCCATTCATTCTAAGTGCCCTGCTTGTCTTTTTTGGCTTATGGATCCGCAAAGGCATTGATGAAACACCATCCTTTAAAAAGGCCCAGGAAAAAGGCGAAATTGCCAAGATTCCGTTCGTGGAAACGATGCGCAGCCATTGGAAGGAAGTATTGATTGCGGTTGGCGCAAAAGTGGTGGAGACAGCTCCATTTTACATCTTTGGAACCTTTATTGTTTCCTATGCGACAACCCAGCTTGGGTTCTCGCGTACCGTTACCCTGAATGCCGTGACGATTGCAACCGTGATTACTACTATTCTGATCCCAATCATGGGAAAACTGTCTGATAAAATTGGCCGGAAAAAGCTTTATGTCGGCGGAACGGTCCTGATGATGCTTTATGCCTTTCCATACTTTTGGCTCCTTCACCAGGGGTCGGCTGCACTGCTGATTGTCGCTACCATATTGGGTCTCGGGATTATCTGGGCTCCCATCACCGCTGTTCTTGGAACGATGTTTTCTGAAATATTTAAGTCAAATGTCCGTTATACCGGCATTACTCTGGGCTATCAAATAGGGGCCGCATTGGCAGGCGGGACTGCTCCTCTCGTTGCAACAGCCCTGCTGAATGCCTATAACAATTCCTATGTTCCAGTTGCGTTATACATCATGCTTGCAGCTGCGATCTCTTTGATTGCGATTGCATCTGTCCGTGACCGCAGCAATCAGGACCTGGATTCTGATCCGCCGGAAGATTTCCGTACTGGCTTCGGACAAACCCATAAAGCTTAGAAAGGTAGAGTTTATGCTTTTATTATCTGAAAAAGAAATCAAATCCATCTATACGATGGAATCAGCCATTAAAGATCTTGAAAATACCCTGGTGCATAATCTGGAAGGGAAAATTCAGAATCCCCACAGAACCGTACTGGACTTTCCTGAGAAGAACGCTTCCGCCCTTTACATGCCAAGTGCTATGCCTCCAATCGGAAAAACGGCTGTGAAGGTGGTCACCATTTTTCCAGAGAACCCTGCAATCGGCAAAAAAACCACTCAGGGAGTCATTTTATTAAGTGATACGGATACAGGGGAGCATCTGGCATGCTTGAATGCCTCTTACCTGACAAGACTCCGGACCGGGGCCGCAAGCGGCATTGCCACTAAGCACCTGGCGAAAAAATCGGCAAGATCAGTGGCCGTGATTGGCTGCGGGGCCATGGCGGAGGAGCAGCTTCAGGCTGTATTGGAGGTCCGTGAAATAGAGGAAATATTCCTTTACAACCGTACAACTGGAAAAGCACATGAGTTTGCTGGGAAATTTCACAGCTTCCCTGGGGAGATAACCATCCTGGAAAGTGCGGATGAAGCTGTATCCCGGGCGGATATCGTGATCTGCAGCACCCGTTCGGATAAGCCGGTATTCTCCGGCAAGGCTCTCCGGCCGGGCACGCATATTAACGGGGTAGGCTCTTATCTTCCGCATATGCAGGAAGTTGACCCGGAAACGCTGCTGCGAAGCTCTAAGATTGTAGCAGATACAATAGAAGGGGTCAAAGATGAAGCCGGTGATTTTATTATTCCTGCTACAGAAGGCATCTGGAGCTTTTCGGACCTTCATGGCGAAGTCGGGCAATTATCAGCCGGGATGATTCCGGGCAGAGAAAACGATGAAGAGATTACCTTTTTCAAGTCCGTCGGCATTGCCTACTTTGACCTCGCTGTCGCTGCAGCTGTTTATGAAAAGGCAATTCTTGAAGGCATCGGAATAAA
Source organism: Bacillus sp. ZZV12-4809 (assembly GCF_009849585.1). Classification (GTDB taxonomy): domain Bacteria; phylum Bacillota; class Bacilli; order Bacillales; family Cytobacillaceae; genus Cytobacillus. Next base: position 97,928 of record NZ_VCRN01000006.1, on the reverse strand, counting down.
GGTGGAACTGTAAAAAGGTGAATAGTGCCTGAAGCTTTGGAAAATCTATAGCTATACTTCTAAAATAAAGGAGAGATAGAGATGCCAAAGCAGCCAAATAAGGTAACCGAAGAACAGCAGATCATCGCCGCCCAAAACCAGGCAGATCAATTTAAAAAGGGAATGGACACCGAATTTGCCCTTGAAGAAAACGTCCAGGATGCGGCAGCTAAAAGCCAGCAGTATGAGGCCAGCAACCAGCAGCCGACCTATGAACCGAATAAGCCGTTTTAATGAACTGCATGATGGGTTTTGCGCCCGTCACGCAGTTTTTTTGCCTATTGGCCCATGAAAAGAGGCCACTTTCCTTCACCGCTGCAGTGAAAGTAAATCAAACTGGATGACCTAGAGCAAAATTGAACACCGTCCCCATCTCTTGTAAAATAAGAGCCAAACCAGATCGTAAAAAGGAGTCATTATGAAAAGTCATATCGTAATTGGAGCAGGAATACTGGGGGCTTCGGCCGCCTACCATTTGGCAAAGGCGGGTGCAAAGGTCACTGTTATCGACCGCAAAGATCCAGGACAGGCAACCAATGCAGCGGCCGGAATCATATGCCCATGGCTGTCACAGCGGCGGAATAAGGCATGGTATGCCCTCGCCAAAGGGGGAGCGGCCTATTATCGTACACTGATCAAAGAGCTTGAAAATGACGGCGAGACAGAGACAGGCTACCAGCAGGCAGGCGCCATAAGTCTTCATACAGATCCTGCCAAGCTTGAAAAAATGGAAGAACGGGCCATGAAAAGGCGCGGAGATGCTCCTGAAATGGGGGAGATTACACCGGTTTCCCCGGAACAGACCTCGCAGCTTTTTCCGCCAGTGGCGAAGGAATATGCATCTGTACATGTAAGCGGTGCGGCTCGCGTCAACGGCCGCGCACTGAGGGACGCCCTGCTGCGGGCAGCTGAAAAACATGGTGCAGTACTGGTGCAGGGTTCAGCAGAACTTGTATCCCATGGTGATAAGGTTACAGCAATAAAAGCCAACGGTGAGCAATATGAAGCGGAAACAGTGATTGCAGCGGCCGGAGCATGGGCAGGAGAGCTTTTTAAGCCGCTTGGAATCCAGCTGGATGTGAAGCCGCAAAAAGCGCAAATTGTCCATCTTCAGCTTGAAGAAGAGGATACGGGAAGCTGGCCGGTTGTCATTCCTCCCAATAATCAATACATCCTTGCATTTGAAGGAGGGCGCATCGTCGTTGGTGCCACCCATGAAGATGACATGGGCTATGATTTAAGAGTAACTGCAGGCGGATTGAATGAAATTTTTGAAAAAGCTTTAGAAATCGCCCCGGGATTATCGGATGGAATGTTCACAGAAGCACAGGTGGGATTTCGCCCCTATACACCCGGTTTTCTGCCCATTATAGGTCAAATTCCGGGTCTTGAAGGACTTTACATAGCAAATGGACTTGGCGCCTCAGGGCTGACCGCAGGGCCGTTTCTGGGTGCCCAGCTGGCCAGGCTTGCTCTCGGTCAAGAGGTTGATATCGACCTTAGCCTCTATGACCCGGCTGGAGCGATAAAGAATGGATAGATCTCAAAGTGCCTGTTCGAAAGCAGGCACTTATTTTTGTATTTGATCCGTTAATAAATCGCTTCATTTCGGGTATACACTAATGAAAGTGATGTTCATTAGGAGGCTGAATCATGAAGTGGAAAGGCAGAAGAGCGAGTTCTAATATAGAGGACCGGAGAGGCATGGGCGGCGGAGGAAAAACCCTGATTGGCGGCGGCCTCGGCGGAATAATTATAGTATTGTTATTTACCTTTCTTGGAGGTGACCCGGGAGAGCTTTTAGGCAATATGACAGGATCAGACTCCGGTACAGCTGTGCCGTATGAAGAGTCAGAGCAGGAAAAAGAGCTTGCTGACTTTGTCTCAGTTGTGCTTGCGGATACAGAAGAGGTCTGGACGGAAATTTTTGAAGAGCAGGGGTTGCAGTATAAAGAGCCGACCCTTGTTCTATACTCAGGGAGCGTCCAATCTGCATGCGGGGCAGCGTCCTCTTCTGTTGGGCCTTTCTATTGTCCGGGCGACCAAAAACTGTATATCGATTTAAGCTTTTACGAAGACTTGCAAAGGAAATTCAAAGCTCCCGGTGATTTTGCCATGGCTTATGTGATAGCCCATGAGGTTGGGCATCACGTGCAGACACTGCTGGGAACGACTGAGGAAATCATGCCTCTCCGCCAGAGGATGAGTGAAGAGAAATTTAATAAATATCTTGTCCGGTTTGAATTGCAGGCTGACTATTATTCAGGCGTTTGGGCTCACCATGCCCAGGGAATGGGATATCTAGAGGAAGGCGATCTGGAAGAAGCCCTGAATGCTGCCACCGCAGTAGGGGATGACACCCTTCAAAAACGGGCGCAGGGCTATGTCGTGCCGGAAAGCTTTACACATGGCACTTCAGAACAAAGGAAGTCATGGTTTCACAAAGGATTCCAGAAAGGAACTATTAAAGGCGGAGATACGTTTAAGCAAAGCAGTTTTTGATGAGAAAGGAGCGGACTGAATGGATAGCCAGATTCAATTGATTCTGCTGAACGATGATGGACAAATTCCCAATAATCCCGTGTTCCCTGTGATCATTTACAAAGGTGTCTTTAAGGGAGAGCCCGGAGAAATAGCGTCGGCTTTCAGCAGGCATCAATGGACCGGAAGCTGGACGGGAGGAGTGTATGATTATCATCACTATCACTCGAATACTCACGAGGTACTGGGAGTCAAAGCGGGGCAGGCCACCGTCCTTATCGGCGGTGATGAGGGAGAGCGCTTGGAGGTCAGCGAAGGCGACGTCATTCTCCTTCCTGCAGGCACGGGGCATCAGAAGATTGAAAGCAGCCCTGACTTCGAAGTCGTAGGTGCCTACCCCGGCGGAACAAGCCCGAATATGAAGAAAAAGGACCCATCAGATCGCGTACAGGCACTAGCAGAAATAAAAAATGTCCCGGTTCCGAAGGAGGATCCCGTTTATGGGGAAGAAGGACCGATGCTTGCGGAATGGAAGGGATAAGGGCAGGGGTTTACCGGCCAATCAAACAGATTCCTTGAAAATGCGCACAAAAAAAGCCAGAAGAGTTTATGCTCTTCTGGCTTCCGCTTTTCTATTATCGTACACCCTTCATATATTTTTGAATCTTAGGACTCAAAATGAATAAGATGATGGAAAGTACAATCGCAGCTACACCAATTACTCCGAAATAGACCATTTCCGTTTCAGGTGTGTAGAACTTAACAATCTGTGCATTGATTGCCTGTGCTGCCGCATTTGATAGGAACCAAAGGCTCATCGTTTGCGCGGAGAAAGCAGCAGGCGCTAATTTGGTAGTGGCTGAAAGTCCTACTGGAGATAAACAAAGCTCTCCAAGAACCACAATGAAGTAGCTGAGAACCAGCCATAATGGGCTTACCAGGGAATCTGTTCCGCCAAAATAGGCTGGCAGAAGAATTACAAGGAAAGATAAGCCGGCAAATAAAAGACCCAGTGAGAACTTCTTCGGCACTGAAGGCTGGCGATCGCCAAGTTTCACCCACAGCCAGGCAAATACTGGCGCAAAGATAATGATAAACAATGGGTTAAGTGATTGGAACCACGCCGGTGAAATGTCAAGTCCCATAAAATCAAGCTGTGTGCGCTTGTCTGCATAATTGGCAAGAATCGTCGAACCTTGCTCCTGGATAGCCCAGAACATAACAGCTGCAATAAATAATGGAATGTAGGCAATGACGCGTGAACGTTCCACATCTGTTGTTTTCGGGCTGCGGTACATCACAGTAAAGTAAATGATCGGCAGACCGATACCGAGAATACCAACAAGGGCAATAAACGAATCAAATGTCAAAAGTCCAGTTGGGATGCCAACAGCGACTAAAATGGCAATAATAACAGCACCAAGGCCAATTCTTGTATAAACCTTTGTTTTTTCATCTGGAGATAAAGGATTAGCTACATAAGTACCAGCTAGTCCTAGATTTTTCTTCTTTGTAAAGATAAACACCAATAAGCCAAAGAACATACCAACCGCAGCAATCGCGAAACCAAGATGGAAATTATATTTCATTCCAACTGTTCCGACAATTAAAGGCGCAAGGAATCCGCCAAGGTTGATGCCCATATAGAAGATACTGAAACCTGCATCGCGGCGATTATCTTCAGGACTGTAAATGTCTCCAACTACGCTTGATACATTTGGCTTTAATAAACCTGTACCTAAAACGATGAGAACCATGGAAATAAAGAACATAGCCACGCTTCCTGGAATAGAAAGGGCAATATGACCGAGCATGATTAATATTCCGCCGTAGAATACCGCTCTCGAAGTTCCAAGTAATCTGTCAGCTATCCATCCGCCGATGATTCCGGACATGTACACCAATGAACCATAAATGGACATAATCGCTAAAGCAGTAGGTTCATCAAGGCCTAATCCGCCTTTTGAAACCTCATAATACATATAGTAAACAAGGATTGCTCTCATTCCATAGTAAGAAAAGCGCTCCCAAAATTCAGTGAAGAAAAGTGTGAATAAGCCTTTAGGATGTCCAAAGAAACCTTTTTGAGGCACACTTTCAACAATTTTCTGCCTATTAAAATCTGACATGTTTCATCCTCCTTTTAGCTATTCTATAATATCTTTCATAGTTGCTAATTGTCAAAAAAAAATTTATGTAACGGTGGTTATTATTGGCTTCTGAGTAGGGATAAATATACTTTCCCAGGAAGTCTAATTAAAGTTTATTTTTTCAGAATAATAATAGTATTATTAATTTTATAAAAAAATAGGTAATCTGCCCATAAAAAAGCCGCCCAAACCGGCGGCTATGAGTATCTATGCGTTTGTCAAAAGTGCTTCTGCCGGTCTGTGCGGATAGGCAGTCTCTTCCCTGCCCGTCAGTCTGTTTTTTCCCATTTCCTTGGACTGGAGAAGGAGCTGATCTGCGTAAACGTAAGCTTTTTCAATAGATAGCAGTTCGTTCACTTTATAGTAAAAAAGACCGAAGGATGCAGTTATGGAAAGAGAGATGGATTGCTCTTTAAAATCAGCTTGAAAAGGGCTGTTTTCAACCCCTTTGCGTATTTTCTGAGCTAAATTCAAACACTCATTATATGTCCTGAACCTCATAATAATCGTAAATTCCTCTCCTCCGCTCCTGAATAAATAATCATCTTTGGAGAGGTGGCTTTTTAAAGTATCGGCAAAGTGTCTGATTGCCTGGTCACCAACTGCGTGATTATAGCTATCATTAATCCTCTTGAATTTATCAATATCAGCAACAACTATACCAATGCATTCCTCTGAATGATTGAGCTCCGTCATCTTTTTATCCATATAGGCACGGTTAAAAACACCAGTTAGAAAGTCAGTATAGGCCATCTGCTCAAACTTATCCCGTTCGATTTTATTCTGAAGCATCTGTGATTTCGACAAGAAGGACCTGCTCACAAGATAATTAAGGATAAACAGGCTTATTAGGATTTCCCATTTTCCCTCCTTTAGGAATAACAGCAAAAGGCCATTCGTAAAGGCAATCTTCCCCATGTCCAGTACACTTCTTGTTTTGATAAAATCAATTGCTTCCTGCTTCGTTTTAATGTCTCCTGTCAGTTTAAAAACAATGATCAGAAATAGATCTGAAAGCAAAGAAATTACGGTAATCAGCATCACCATAACGATCCAAAAACCAAAAGGCAGTCCCTGAAAGAGGGGAGATAACAGATGGAACAAATAGAATGCGATAGAGTTGCTCATCACAAAGGAACCGATGTTATAAAACGTATGGAAAAATTCATCTGGATCCTCTGTTTTTGTATTCTTTTTATATAAGTACACACAGAAACGGTAGATGACTTCAAAAATCAACAGACCTAATGGCCCTGTAAACAGTCCAAATGAAAGGCTGTAATTAATCCCATAATCGATCGATGTATTTCCATTTCTGCTAATGATCCGCAAATGATAATACAGGCATGCAAATAGCAGGTATATGCTCAGTGCTTTTATATATACAGAGCTCTCTACAATGATGCCTTCTGAGAAAAAGGCAGTGCATACGGAAATGATAAAAAGAGATACCATAAATACTCTGGAGCCTTGCATCTTTCGAAACTCCTTTTCCTATTTTTATACTCCTATTTTATAGGAATTTTTACCATGAAAGTAGATTAATTTAATTTATTTTCTAAATTTTTTAATATTATCAAATTTGATTGTTTCTACTTATAGAAGTTAAGGATATAATTTCTTTCCTAAACTATCAAATTTTAATAAAAACACCGGAAAAACCAGTTGTAAACAAATTTGATTACATGTATACAATAATGTTTACAATTGTATACGTAAATGTAAACAAGTGTGCAAAAGTGTGTGCGCCTTGATGTATAAGGATGTGTGCACTTTTGTTTACAAGTATACGGAAAGTGTATACAATGTAGGTATATGTTTACATTTTGTTTACGTTTTTACGCTTTGATTACTTTTTATTTCCTCTCATTGATTAATCTCTCAATCTGAATTACTCTTAAAATAGCAGCTCTATATTTTGGAGAATGAAAGGATTGAATGAATTTGACAAATTCACGTATTGCAGCAGTTGACGTAGGAAACGATTCTATTAAAGCAATCTTTGGAAAATTGGATTCAGAATTAAATATACCGAATGTAATTGCGAGAGATGTTGAGGACCGCCCGGTTATCGGGATTGAAGACCTGGACAGCAAGAATCCGCTTGAAGGCATACATATTAGAGTCCACTCCCCTGCCCTGAAAGAAAACAATTCGATTTACCGTGTAGGACACCTTGCAACAAAAAGCGACAACGCTACTGAATTGGATCCGGGCAGCAGCAAGTCTGAAGAAGACCAGACATTAGTTATGCTTTTCACTGCTTTGGCTTTGGATGCTGTTCAGAACGGCGGTACCACTGGCTTTAAAAAGTCTGGTAATGTGATTGATGCAAACTACACACTGGGCACAGGACTTCCGCTTCGTGAAGTAAAGGAAGGTAAGGATGCGGGCTACCGTTCCAAGCTGCTGGGCTCTGTCCATCAGGTTGAGTTCCTTGTAACACCGAAGTACCAGGGGCAAAAAGTAAATATCAAGTTTGAAGAAATCAAGGTTTACCCTGAAGGATTTGCTGCTTATATCAATCTTGTAATGGATAATAACTTAAACATCATCAATAAGGATTTAATTGATAAGCGCATTCTAATCCAGGATATCGGTGGATTATCTACGGATATCGCTGTGATTAAAAACCGCAATGTAGATGATGATAAGGCGCAGGGCTTCAACCTTGGCGTGTCTGAAGCGCTTGAGTCCATCCGTGAAGAAATTCGTTCTAAGCATGGCGTTGAGCTAGACAGCCGCACAGACGTCGTGGAAATCATCACGAAGAAAAATGACCGCAATCATATTATGGTTAAAGGAAGCCGCACAAGCGTACATGATATTACTGACCGTATATTGCTTGACCTGGCGAAGAAGCAGTATCGCCTGCTCCGCAACGTTTGGCAGAAAAACTCCCAGACAGAAATCTGCTATTTCGTCGGCGGAGGCTCCATTGTTTTAAAAGATTATCTAAAAACATTAAATAACAATCTGGATGGCTATAACATTGACTTTTTCGAGGATGAAAAGGAAAGCATCTGGATGATGGCAAATGCTTATTACAAGCTAATCTCTGATTTTTCAAGAAGAACGAATAAAGATAAGGCAGCCCAGGACAAGAAACCTGTAAAAGCCAACTAGGGTGATTTTTCATGAGTAAAGCTTCCTCTTCTGAAATTAAGAGAGGACAATCCATATCCTTTCGTGTACCATCTGACACTCCTGATCACATTCTGAAGCATTTACAGAAGCTCAAGGAAACCGAAAAGCGGAATTTCTCGAGCAAAATGGCTGAATTTGTGATGCAGGGAGTGAGCAGTGCTCAATCAAAAGACCGGGAAACCATCACCATTCCCCTTCCGAAGGGGCTAAGCAAAGTCCAGCGCGACTGGCTGAAGCATGAACACTCAGAAGCATTGCTTGGCAGCATCATTTATCAGCTGATCACGGACCCGGTGCGGGCAACCTCCCTGCTGGCGTCCTTGAACAGCCGCTCTTCTGATATAGATGAAGCACTATATCTGCAGGAGGTGCCGGCGAAGCCTGCTGTGAATCACTATGATGCAGCAGCTGCTGCTTTAGAAGATGATGAAATGGCTGAGGCAGATTTGGATATGGAAGATGATCTGCTTGACTTTGATTGGGACAAAGCTAAACAGGAACAGCAAGAAGAAACTGAAGAGGAAGGCGAAGAAGACCTCGATACTCTTCTTGGCGGCTTTCTTGCACATATGAATAAATGAATTTGAGGGGTTTCAGGGATGAGACCCCTCTTTTTTGTGTTGGGGGAAGAGGTTTTTGGGAAATAATGTATTTTGGTCTGGGGTTGATATGTTTTATTCGATAAAAGGAGAAGGAATCGGCGTCAAAGCTCTGTGTAGATACCATATATTTGATAAATTCCAAGAAACAGCGTCATAAATGCGAATAGAAGCCGCTTAATCGACAAAATGATTAAGAAATTGTGTAAAACTCCTGAATAGCCCCGCATGTTCGACAAAATCCAAAGACCCAAACTTCACCAACAAACCAAATCCCCCTCACCTCAATCAGCAGCTCCCCCTCCCCAATACAAAACCATCCCATTTTACAAAATAAGTGTATTTGGAACCTGATTTTCTGGGTAATTTACACCTATAGCCTATATTGGCGCGAAAAGGAGGAAATACATTGGATTATGATTGTCTGATTGTTGGAGGAGGGATTGCGGGGCTCCAGGCTGCCATTCAGCTGGGCAGGTATAAACATAAGGTGCTGGTGCTGGATTCCAATGATGGTCGTTCCACGATATGCAAAAGTTATCATAATATCTTAGGTTATCCTGATGGTGTGAGCGGACCGGAGCTTCGTGAGGCTGGGAGGAAGCATGCGGAAAGTCTTGGAGTGGAGTTTGTGAATGAAAAAGTGGAGCAGGCTGAAAAAGCAGATGAGGGGTTTGTGGTTTCGTCCGAAGGGGGCAATAAGTATTCCGGCAAACGGATCCTGCTGGCTACGGGCGTCATGGACCGTATTCCGCCATTCCCCGAGCTGATGCCATGTCTTGGCATATCTGTCTATGTCTGTCCCGACTGTGATGGGTATGAGGTTAAAGATAAACGCACCCTTGTGCTTGGCTCTGGGAATGCCGGTGCTAATATGGCTTTAACCTTGTCTTATTGGACAAATGACCTTGTTTTTATCAACCACGAAAAAAAGTCGGCGGATGAGAAACTATTGGAGAAAATGAAAGAAAAAAAGATTGAATACCTTGAACAAGCGATAAGCAGGGTGCTTGCAGAGGGCGAAGAATTCACTGGAGTACAGCTTGAAAATGGTAAAAAAATTACAGGTGAAAGAGGATTTATTGCGTTTGGCGGAAATGAGATAAAATCCGGCCTGGCGAAGCAGCTGGGTGCAGAGCGGCTTGAAAATAAGCATATCCTCACAGATCCGCGCTCGAAAATGACAAGTGTCAGAAATGTTTGGGCAGCGGGCGATGTGGCTGCACATTCGGAACAAGTAACCATTGCGATGGGGGAGGGCGCTCAGGCTGCCATTTGGATCCATAAATCGCTGTTGCAGGAAAATAATTAAGGAATTTAGGTTTACCTGTCAGAATAAAGGGTATATATTGGTTTATTTCTGTACTCTTTTCTCATATAATAGCCTATAAGCTATTAAACAGAGAAAGGTGTATGCATTGAAGAAAGAAAGCTTGGATCTAGTCGTTCAGGAGTTATTGGGGAGATCGGGGAGTCAGGCGGACATTAAATTAGAGAAACATTTTCCGGGAAATCGTATAGCAGGCGGAAAATACAGCATGGGGACACATACAGTAACCCTATATGTGGAGGAGATTAAGAACCAATGCCAGCAGCTGTTTGCTTCTGCTGAACGTTTTCTGGACTATTTTACCGTTGTATTTGCTCATGAGTTAGGCCATGCAGAAGATGCGGAGCTGGAGCAATTGGCCAGCCATCTTGATGTCTGCTTAACAGAGCAGGAACGCTGTATTACAGCATTAAAAATTGAAGAAAATGCCTGGGCATTTGCTGAAAAGCTCCTGCCGGACATGGATAAGGCATTCATGCAGAAAATTATCTATCATTCATTAAAACCATACCGGGATCAGCTTCAAATGGAGCCGGCCTGATCATATCGGAAGCCGCAGCACTGCCAGCTGCGGCTGTTTTAATTCATTTAGGGTATTGAAAAAATGGATTGTAAGCGTTACACTTACTGTAGCAGTATGCAAATGCTTAAAAGCAGGCAGCTTTTTTTATGCAACTTAATGCAAACGTTTGCGCATCAAAAGGATGATTATATTATATATAATGAGGGTGTTAACATGAAAAAGGTTTGGTGGAAAGAGGCAGTAGGATATCAAATTTATCCCCGCAGTTTCCAGGATTCGAACGGAGATGGAATTGGCGATCTTCAGGGTATTATTCAGCGGCTGGATTATATTAAAGGGTTAGGCATTGATGTGATCTGGATTTGCCCAATGTACAAATCTCCTAATGACGATAATGGCTATGATATTTCAGATTACCAGGATATCATGGAGGACTTCGGCACCATGGAGGATTTCAATCAGCTGATGGATGAAGTCCATAAGCGCGATATGAAGCTGATCCTGGATCTTGTCCTGAACCATACTAGTGATGAGCATCCGTGGTTCATTGAATCCAGGTCCTCCAAAGAGAAAGAGAAGAGAGACTGGTATATTTGGAGAGATGGCAAGAATGGCCAGGAGCCAAATAACTGGGAAAGTATTTTCGGCGGATCGGCTTGGGAATACGATGAGAAGACGGAACAGTATTACCTTCATGTTTTTTCAACGAAGCAGCCTGATTTAAATTGGGAAAATAAAGAGGTCCGCGAGGCCTTGTATGATACCGTGAACTGGTGGCTGGATAAAGGAATTGACGGGTTCCGCATTGATGCTATCAGTCATATTAAAAAGCGTGCCGGCCTGCCTGATATGCCAAATCCGAAGAAGAAAAAGTATGTGTCTTCCTTCGACATGCATATGAATCAGGAAGGCATCCACGAGTACTTAAAGGAATTTAAAGACCGCACCTATGCGAACTATGATGTAATGACAGTCGGCGAAGCCAACGGTGTGACCGTGGATGAAGCTGATCTGTGGGTCGGTGAAGAACAGGGTAAAATGGATATGATTTTCCAATTTGAGCACCTTGGTCTTTGGGACGCGGAGACAAACCCTGAGGTTGATATTGTCGAGCTGAAAAAGGTTCTGACCCGCTGGCAGAAAGGCCTGGAAGCGGACGGATGGAACGCGTTATTCATCGAGAACCATGATAAGCCGCGCGTCGTATCTACATGGGGGAATGATGAAGAATACTGGCAGCAAAGCGCAACGGCCATGGGTTCTATGTACTTCCTGATGCAGGGGACGCCATTCATTTATCAGGGACAGGAAATCGGCATGACCAATGTCCAATTCTCATCCATAGATGATTATGATGACGTCGCCGTGAAAAATCTGTACCGCCTGAAGAAAGAGGAAGGCAACTCCCATCAGGACATCATGGACATCATCTGGGCTTCTTCCCGTGACAACAGCCGTACGCCAATGCAGTGGTCCTCTAAAACTAATGCAGGATTTACAACAGGCCAGCCGTGGATGAAGGTCAATCCGAACTATAAGGAGATCAATGTGGAGGTCCAATCGCAGGACGGGGATTCTATCCTTTCTTTCTATAAAAAAATGATCCGATTAAAGAAGGAAAATGAGGTCTTTACCTATGGCCAATATGATTTACTGCTGGAAGAAGATCCGCAGATCTATGCCTATACCCGTACCTCTGATGATGACAAGGCAGTTGTGATTACTAATCTTTCTACAGAGGAAGCGTCTTTTGAAGCTGAATTTACACTATCCTTTGATCAGCTTTTATTGAATAACTATCCGGTTGAAACCCATAATGATATGGATTCATTTACACTTAAGCCATATGAAGCCCGTGTGTACCGATTGAAATAATTGAACTGTCAGCAGGATTCTCTTTTTGAGGAATCCTGCTGTTCTTATTTCTGTACCTTTTTAAAACAGGCTAAAAATGTTAAAATGAGGAAAATTAACAATGGAGGCGCAGGCAATGGCAAAGGGTAAAACAAATGCGATGCGCATGCTCGATGCTCAGAAGGTCTTTTATGAATTGATTACATATGACAGCCAGGACGGGAAGATTGATGGTGTTTCGGTTGCAGAGAAAATCGGCAGAGATGCTAAAGCCGTGTATAAAACATTGGTCGCCCAGGGCGTCAGCAAGCAGGTCTTCGTGTACATTATTCCTGTGACAGAGGAGCTCGAGCTGAAAAAGGCCGCGAAAGCTGCAGGAGAAAAGAAAGTGGAAATGATCCCGGTCAAAGATATCCAGAAGCTGACCGGCTATATCCGCGGCGGCTGCTCACCGATAGGAATGAAAAAGCAGTATCCCTCTTTCATTGACGCAAAGGCGCAAGAGCTTGATCTGATCATAGTCAGCGGCGGCAAAATTGGCATGCAGATGGAGCTCAAAGTGGAAGACCTGCAGCTGGCCATTGGTGCTGAGCTGACTGATTTAATTAAATAATTGAAGCAAGAGTGCTGAATCACCTGATTCAGCACTTTTTTTATGAAAAAATTTGAACGTCATAATTGTCCAGCTGCAGCACCTATCCCCTCAAGGGGGTATGCAGGCGTTGCCACATGACTGGCATTCTTAGTCTGCGTTCATTCGTGGGCAAGGCGCTTCCGCTTTTCTAAATAGGCTTTCACCCATTCGGCCCCATTTGCATACTGTAAGGTGAAAATGCATTTCGAAAGGAAGTGTAGGAGTGGCTGGGAAAATATTAAAATACTTCGCCGGCGGGAATACGGCCCGGGGGTTCCACAATTTATTCGAATCAAACCTGGCAGGGCTTGACCGTTTGTTTATTTTAAAAGGCGGACCGGGAACAGGCAAATCATCCCTGATGAAAGCAATCGGGACGGAACTGTCTGAAAAAGGCTTTGACCTGGAATATATTTATTGCTCATCTGACAGTCAATCTCTCGATGGCGTCATCATTCCTTCTTTAAAAGCAGGCATTGTCGATGGAACAGCGCCGCATGTAATCGAACCAAAAGCACCTGGCGCGGTAGAGGAATATATCAATCTCGGAGAAGCCTGGGATTCAAGGGCACTGGCTTCGAGTAAAGATGAAATCACGACACTGTCAGGCCAGATCAGCAATTCCTTTGCAGCGGCATATGACACATTTGCCGAAGCATTGAGGATTCATGATGAATGGGAAGAAATCTATATAGAAAATATGAATTTCCAGAAGGCGGATGAACTGACGAAGAAGCTCATTTCCACTTTTTACGGAAATACAAAATTAAATAAAACACCAACTGTGAAACATCGTTATTTAGGGGCAGCCACTCCAATCGGAGCGGTGGATTTTGTGCCAAATCTTACGGAGAATATTCAAAAAAGGTACTTTATAAAAGGGCGTCCGGGTTCAGGGAAGTCAACCATGCTGAAGAAGCTGGCAGCAGAAGCTGAGAGCCGTGGATTTGATATTGAAATTTATCATTGCGGCTTTGATCCGCACAGCCTGGATATGATCATTGTACGCGAACTGGGCCTCGCTATTTTTGACAGCACGGCCCCTCATGAATATTTCCCTGATCGTGATGGGGATGAAATTGTAGATATGTACGAAATTACAATCAACTCAGGCACGGATGAAATTTACGCTGAACAGATAAAGGATATCAGCACCCGTTATAAAAATAAAATGACCGAAGCCATATCTTATCTGGCACGGGCAAAAACCCAGAGGGACACACTCGAGAATATCTATGTAAATGCTATGGATTTTTCAGTGGTTGACCGGATTAAAGACCAGGTCCGCTCTGAGCTGCTGATGATTGCAGAGAAGGTCTAAATCAGAGATTCGAAGGGAGTATCGAGATGGATTATTCAAACTATCCGTTTTATCCATATATGTATGACCACAATGAACATGGCCGCATTTTCCCAGGCGGGGGATCAGGAGGCGGGATTAGCATTCCGGGGCTTCCGACATTTAATCTTCCCGGATTTCCGCCAGGAGGGCCAGGATTTGGACCTCCGGGACCGCCGCCAGGTTTCCCGGGAGGCGGAGGCGGCCCTGGAGGACAGGATGGACCGCCATCTTCTCCTCCGCCAAGCTTCACACCTCAAATGCAGCAGGTCAGCACGTTTGCTATTGATCCTGGAGCCATAAGAGGCTGCTTATTCCGCAATACCTTTGTATGGCTGCAAAACGGAAACAGCTTCTGGTTTTTCCCGACTTTTGTCGGCAGGACTTCTGTAGCGGGCTGGCGCTGGAGAACCTGGCGCTGGACGTATTACGGAACAGACTTGAGGAGAATTCGATCCTTTCAATGCTTTTAAACAAAAGAGAGGTATCCCGCAAAAGGATACCTCTTTCCGTATGTTAAAAAAGAAAATGAGCAGCAAGTACAATCACCGGAAGCGTAATAAGCGTACGCTGTATAAAGATAATAACAAGATCCCAGAAAGATACAGGTATTTTGGAGCCAAGCAGAAGTCCGCCGACCTCTGACATATAAATCAGCTGGGTGACAGATACAGCAGCCACAATAAATCGGGTCATTTCGCTTTCGATGCCTGCTCCGATCACGGATGGCAGGAACATATCGGCAAACCCGACCACAAGTGTTTCAGAAGCGGCTCTTGCTTCCGGCACCTGCATCAATTCAAGCAGCGGAATGAACGGCATTCCCAGAAAAGTGAAAACCGGCGTGTATTCGGCAACAATCAGAGCTAAGGTTCCCATAGCCATGACGATCGGAGCTACACCCATCCACATATCCAGAATGTTTTTGGCGCCATCCTGGAAGAAGGCTTTCAGACTGTGATTGGTGCGTGCCTTTTCTAAGCCCTGCTTAAGCCCCCAGCTGAATGGAGTGTATCCTTCAGGAATGCTTTCATCAAGCTCCGTTTCCTGGCCGTTATAATACGTATCAGGCTTTCTTGACAGAGGCCAGATTCTCGGGCTGATAATGGCGCAAATGAAACCTGCTGCTGTGATGGTCAGATAAAAGGGCACAAACATATGGCCAAGATTCACCTGTGAAATAACCACAAGGCTGAAGGTAATGGATACAACAGAAAAGGTCGTCCCAATAATGGCCGCTTCCCTTTTTGTATAATAGCCTTCCTCATACTGCTTGCTAGTCAGAAGAACACCGATGGTCCCGTCACCTAGCCAGGAAGCTACACAGTCAATTGATGACCTTCCAGGCAGCTTGAATACAGGACGCATGATTTTGGTTAAAAGTGAGCCGAAGAATTCAAGCAATCCAAAGTTTAATAACAATGGCAGAAACAGCCCAGCAAATAAAAAGACCGAAAACAGAATCGGCAGAAGGTCATTTAAGAGAAGTCCGCCCGTGTTTTCAGACCAGATCTGTTCAGGCCCGAGCTGAAATAGGGTGATTACAGCAAAAACAGCGCCTATAAATCTCGCTGCGGCCCAGATATATGGAACATCAAATAAGTTTTTGAAAAAAGGGCTTTTCTCTATGAAAGCAGGCTTGGCAAATTTCGCAAGCAGCGTGCCTAATAGTGTAATTACAATAATAAAGGCCATAATTTCAGGGAGATAGTCTGTAAGCAGGTTTTGAATCCAGCCTGAAAAAATGGCGATGGGAATCGTAATATCCCCCTGATATTTGATTGGAACCATGAATAAGCTGATTCCAATTAAAGACGGTATGAGAAATTTTATCAGGTCGGAAGAAGAATGCTTCTTTCTGGATGCATCAATCAATATCATTCACCTTTTTCTTATATTTATAAACCATATGTAATTTTAATTCATAACCACTGAAAAAGCCAATTCTTTCTCTTAAATTCCACCGTTTTCCTTCTTTTTAAACTTCTTATTTTTTGCCTCCCATATTATGTTAAAATATGAAATAATCAAAAAAATCAAAAAGCGGGTGTGCGGATGTTCAGGTTTCGGCTATATTGGACTTTCACAAAGAAGGCCTTTTTGAGATCAGCCGTTTATCGGTTTGATGTATGGTCACGGCTCGGCTCAAACCTCATTTTTCTGCTGATGTGGGGTTCAATCTGGACTGCCTTATATGCCGGAAGGGAAGAGGCAGGCGGAGTCAGCTTTGAGTCCATGCTGACATATATTGTGGTCAGCCAATTTTTAACGGGAGTAAATGGGGCGGGAACTCCGCTGTGGGAAATTCAGGAGAAGGTCCGGACAGGCGATATTTCCCTGGAATTAATGAGGCCCTTCGATGTGCCGCTCCGCTACCTTTTTGCTGATTTTGGCAGTGTCGCCTTTTACATAATGACTGCGCTTCTCCCTTTATATACCGTCATGTTCATTTTTATGGATCTGACACTCCCTTCAGGCTGGGGGACCTGGGCTCTATTCATCGTATCAGCCTTTATTGGATTTCTGATCCGTTATTGCATTGAAATGTCCTTTGGGCTGCTTTCTTTTTTTCTTGTTGAAACGGGGGGCATTGTCGATGTCTTTTACTTCGCCATGTCACTTCTGTCAGGCTCTGTCATTCCGCTGTGGTTTTTCCCGGGCTGGCTGGGAACGATGGCGCTTTACCTGCCCTTTCAGGGAATCTATTACATTCCCAATGCCATTTTTATAGGAAAAATCTCTGGAACGGAGATTCTGCTTTCCCTGGGTGTCCAATTATTTTGGGCTGCAGCGAGTTATTTGCTGTTAAGGTTTGTCTGGAATCGAGCATCCCAAAAAGTAGTGGTGCAGGGGGGATAAAGTGTGAGTATCGCCAAATATTTTGATTTGTATTTTAAGCTTATTTCAGCAGGGGTGAGGGCCCAGCTGCAGTACCGGTTTGCCTTTGTCATGAGGATTGTCGGCCTCATTACTTCCTATACAGGCACCGCTGTCACAATGTGGATTATGCTATACCAGTTTCAGGAACTCGGCTCATGGACCTTTTACGAGATGCTGTTTCTATTTGCAGTCGCTGTTTTATCCTGGGGGTTCTGCATCATTCTCTTTTTTCATTTCAGGGGGCTGGACACCTATATTCTAAATGGCACATTTGACCGCTTTCTTGTCAGGCCGATCAATCCGTTTTTTCATTTCATGGCGATGAAGTTTGATGTTGCCTCTTTTGGCCAGTTCATCTTCAGCATCGGCATCTTTATATGGGTCAGCTTTGAGCTGCAGCTGGCTTGGACCATCGGAAAAAGTTTGTTTCTGCTGTTATCTGTGATTGGGGGCATCCTCATCCAGGGCGGCCTTCTTGTCATGATATCTGCCCTCGCATTCTGGACGACGAAATCAGAGCAATTTTACTGGGTGGCCATGTATCCGGCCCGGAATCTGACCAATTACCCTCTGGTCATTTATCCGAAAGTCGTCCAATGGTTTACAGCTTTTGTGATTCCATTCGGTTTTGTGAACTATTTTCCCGCCGCTGTCATCCTCGAAAAAGAAACGCCCTTTTTCCCGGAGACTATCGGGTATTATTCGCCGCTTGTCGGCATCGTCTTTTTTACCATTGCTTATTGGGTTTGGATGCTGGGCTTAAAGCGATATAAAAGTACAGGTTCATAGGAGGGCTGGAAATGCCGGCTATAGAGGTGGAGCATTTAATGAAGGACTTTATGATCGCCAAGCGGGAGACAGGCTTCCTTGGCGCAGTAAAGAGCCTCGTAAAAAGAGAGCATATAAAAAAAGAAGCTGTAAAAAACATCAGCTTTTCGATCAATGAAGGGGAAATGGTCGGCTATATCGGGCCGAATGGCGCCGGAAAATCCACCACCATCAAAATGCTGACGGGCATTCTAGTCCCCACTTCAGGGTGTGTAAAGGTAAATGGCATCATTCCCTATGAAAACAGGCAGGAAAATGCCAAGAATATCGGAGTGGTCTTTGGGCAGAGGACACAGCTCTGGTGGGATCTTCCTACAATAGAATCGTTTGAACTGCTGAAGGAAATTTATCGGGTTTCGAATAAACGGTATAAGAAAAATATGGACACTTTTACCGAGATATTAGGACTCGATGAATTCCTGAACACACCGGTCCGCCAGCTCTCTCTAGGACAAAGAATGAGGGCTGACATTGCCGCGTCCCTGCTGCATGACCCGCCCATTCTGTTTCTGGATGAGCCGACGATTGGCCTGGATGTCGTCGCAAAGGAAAAGATGAGGACTTTTATAAAGGAGATCAATCTGGAGCGTAATATTACCGTTATTTTAACTACCCATGATATGGAGGATATTGAGAAGCTCTGTGAGCGGATGATCCTCATCGACCATGGGCAAAAGGTGTATGATGGGGAAATTGCAGTCGTCAAAGAGCGTTTCGGCAAAACGAGGACACTCATCGTGGACCTGGAGGAATCATCCCACAGCCTCAGGCTTAAGGGGGGAGAGGTGATTAAAAAAGAAGCAAGCCGCTTCTGGATCCGATTTAACCGTGATGAAATGTCAGCCTCAGGCCTCATTGCACAAATTACCGAAACACATAATATCAAAGATCTGACAGTGGAAGAGCCTGCCATCGAATCGATTATCAGCCGCATTTATCAGGAGGGCTATCAGGATCTGCCAGAGACTGTTAAAGTGTAGCATCATAGAAAAATAGGCTTGGTTAATATATCAATATTTTCTGAAAATACGATATAATAGAGTGAGGTGATCATATTGATTCTATATTTGCTGGGCTTTTGTGCAGTATTACTGGGAGCAGGAATGTTTGTGGACTGGTGGCATAAAAAGCATGGAATAGATGATTTTAATCCTGAGGAAAACGAAAAGCATGTGTCTGAGTCAGAGAGAGCCAATATGGAATCCAATATGCATAATATGAAAAACGATCATCATAATGGAATGTCATAAAATAAGCTTGAGGGTCCTGCCCATCTGATGAGGCAGGTGTCCATAATAAGAGAGCATGGCGGATGCCATGCTCTCTTCCTTTTAGAAAAATAAAAATCCCGCGGAAATGATCACACCGCTGACCAGGAGAGTCAGGACGCAGAATCCCATGATGTCTTTCGCTTTTAACCCTGCAATGGCGAGTGCCGGCAGCGCCCAGAAAGGCTGAATTAAGTTGGTCCAGGCATCACCCCATGCGACCGCCATGGCCGTTTTGGGAATGGAAGCACCCATTGACTGAGCCGCTTCAAGCATAATCGGAGCCTGAACAGCCCACTGGCCTCCCCCTGAAGGAACGAAGAAGTTCACAACCCCTGCGCTTAAGAAGGCGAAGAAATGGAACGTGTAATCATTGGAAATGCTGACAAAGGCTTCGGACATCACTGCAGCCAGCCCTGAGGCAGTCATCATCCCCATAATTCCGGCATAGAACGGGAACTGGATAATGATGCCGCTTGCTCCTTTTACCGCATTCAGAACCGCTTCGAGAAACTGCTTAGGCGTTCCATGGAAAAGAATGCCGAGGAACAAGAACAAGAAGTTCACAATATCAAGATTGAGCTTAAAGCCATTTGCTGCGAAATAATAAAATAAGAAAACTAGTCCAAGAATCCCTGTAAGCATGGAAATAAGGCGGCTATTTTCCAGGCGTTCAGCTGGAGTCAACGCCCCTTTTTCAAGCGTCGCTGCCTGAATGTCGTCTTGAAGAAGAACGGGATCCACCACAATCGTTTCCTCTTTTGACGGCATCATAAAGCGGTTTACAAAGGGCAAAACCAGTAAAAGTGCAATCACAATAAAGATATTAAAGCCGGCGAAAATCGTCTGGTCTGTAGAAATGACGCCTATCATATCCTCAGAGAAATGGCCGGGAGTCGCGATCGTCAATGGAATCGATCCGGAAATTCCCCCGTGCCAGACAACGAAGCCTGCGTAAGCGCTTGCAATTAACAGGCGGTAATCCACATTTTTCACTTTTTTGGCAAGCTCTTTCGCAAATAAAGCGCCGATCACGAGACCGAATCCCCAGTTAATTAAGCTGGCAATCATGGACACGAATGACACTATCAGAATAGCCTGGCCGGGTGACTTGGCTAATGATGCCAAAGCACCTAACCCCTTTTTAAAGATCGTACTGCTGGCCAACACGTGCCCTGTAACTAAGACCAGCACCATTTGCATGGAAAAACTCAAAAGGCCCCAGAACCCATTTCCCCAATGCTGGACCATCTGGTAAGGTCCATTATCTGTAAAAATTAAGCCCAATCCAAAAACTGCAAAAGTTAGGATAATGACAAATAAAAATGGATCCGGCAAATACCGCTGCATAATGCGGTTAAAGAAAGATACCAGTACCCTCATGCTGCAACCCCCTAAAGATTTTTTCTTTGACTTAATATACTTTCTTTAAAATTCAGTTTATTCCTTCTTTTCTGAAATAATACTTGTCTGGGGATTGGAAAACGGGGCTATAGTGATGGATCCAATGGGATTTCGGACACATTTAGGGGGAAAGCGGAAGTTAGAGTCCGAACCGGGTCCAACTTCGGACACAAAAAGCAGAAACCTGCCAATTAGAGTCCGAACCAGCCCCGTTTTTTTCTAATCACTCACTGAATTTGTAAAGTACAGATAAAACTCTATAAAATGGAATTAAATAAAAGTGGAAGAGCTATACGAAAACGGAATAAGCATAACCGGAACATGATGACATAAACCCGCTTTCGACAAGAAGGAGTGCATTTATGAATATCCAACTATTAATCGAGCTTTTTGAAGAAAACCGGGACACAGAAAAAGCGGTCCCCATGCAAAACTATATGAAAAACCACTTTCCCTTCCTCGGGATCAAGTCACCTGAAAGAAGAGTTTTGTTAAAGGAATATTTTAATAAAACAGGGCTCCTGAAGCAGGAATTTAATCCGCAGTTTGTGAAGACCTTATGGGACATGGACGAGCGTGAATACCAGGCTGCTGCCCTAGATTACATAGGGAAGTACACCAGGAAATTGGACAAAAGCCATCTGTCATTAATCGAAAAGCTGATTACAGCAAAATCCTGGTGGGATACGGTTGACATGCTGGCCAGCCATGCAGTAGGTGCCATTGCAGCCAAAAATCCGGAGGTCATCCCCGAAAAAATAGAGGGATGGGCGACCAGTGAAAATATGTGGCTTCGCCGAACGGCTATCCTCTTTCAGCTGAAATACAAAGCCAGCACAGATGAAGAGCTGCTATACCGCTACATCCTCCTGAATAATGACAGCAAAGAATTCTTCATTCAAAAAGCCATTGGCTGGGCTCTTAGGGAATACTCGAAAACAAATCCCGAGTCCGTTAAGAGGTTTATTGAATCAAACACACTTGCTAAATTGAGTGTCAGGGAAGGCAGTAAGTATGTCTAAGAAGAGCAATTATTTAACCTAACCGAAAGAACATGATAGAATGGCAGATAAGTTTTTCAGAAAAAATACTACAGCCAGAAGGTGAATCTAATGATTAAATGCATTGCCAGTGATATGGACGGAACGCTTTTAACCGCCACACAAAAAGTCACACCTGAAAATATAGAAGCCATTAAAGCTGCACAGGAAAAAGGAGTTGAAGTGGTCATAGCGACAGGCCGCTCCTACTTCGAAGCAAGCTTTGTTCTCGATGAAGCCGGCATTTCCTGTCCCATTATCTGTGCAAACGGGGCAGAAGTGAGAGCCTCAGATGGAAAGGTCGTATCCTCCAATCCGCTTGATAAGGACCTTGCCAAAAAGGCAGCTTATATCCTTGTTAAGAACAATGTTTATTTCGAGGTATACACCAACCAGGGTACATATACCATTGATGAAGACCGCGGTGTGTCCATTATCGTCGATATCTTTTTAAGCGGGAATCCTGAAGCGGATATTGATGAAGTAACCAAAGCAGCGGAAGAGCGCTTTACAAAAGGGCTTGTCCGTAAAGTGAACAGCTATGATGAGCTATTCAACAGTGAAGAGCATCAAATCTACAAGCTGCTGGCTTTTTCCTTTGAACCGGATTTTCTTGTTTCTGCTAAAGAAGACCTGCTGAAGCTTGAAGGCATGGCCGTAAGCTCATCAGGGGATGAGAATCTTGAGCTGACAAGTGTGAACGCCCAAAAGGGTATTGCCCTTGAAGCTTTTGTAAAAGAAAAAGGAATCTCGCTTTTGGAAACGATGGCCATTGGCGATAATTATAATGATTTGTCCATGTTCAAACGTGCAGGAAGATCAGTTGCCATGGGAAATGCCGATGACATCATTAAAGCGCAGTGTGATGCAGTAACATCCGCAAATGAAGAAAGCGGTGTAGCCGAGGCAATCTGGGAAGTACTGAAGTAGAATTTCGAGGAGGCAGAAGGCTCGATGAAAAAGGTGTTAGGTTTAGGGCTGCTCGTGTTGGGCCTTGTGGCCGGGTGCTCAAGTGCAGGGGAGGATGATAGCAGGAAGCAGGTCGAGGATCAGGAAACCAGTCTGCCTGCTGGTGCTGAGCCGGAGATACTGGCAGATGAGCTCGATATTCCCTGGTCCATTGCCAAAACGGGCGAAACCTTTTATATAACGGAAAGACAGGGAAGTATTGTAGAAATGGCGGACGGCAGGAAAGAACGCCAAAAGGTGGAGCTTGAGAAAAAGCTGTCTACAGCTTCTGAAGCCGGCTTGCTCGGCTTTGTGCTGGCTCCCGATTTTTTGCAATCAAGTGAAGCGTATGCCTATTACACCTATGAAAACACCTCAGGACAGTTTAATCGTATAGTGACCCTCCGGCTTCAGGATGGAACGTGGAAAGAGGAGAGGCTTTTGCTCGATAATATCCCGAGCGGGCAATTCCACCACGGCGGCCGCCTTGAAATTGGTTTTGACGGAAAGCTTTATGCGACTGCAGGCGATGCTGCCGCTAATCCGGAAATTGCCCAGGATGTGAATTCCCCTGGAGGGAAAATCCTCCGAATGAATCTCGATGGCAGTGTGCCCGAGGATAATCCTTTTCGCGGCTCTTATGTTTATAGCTATGGCCACCGTAATCCGCAGGGGCTTGCCTGGACAGAGGATGGGACATTATATGAAAGTGAGCACGGCCCATCTGCCAATGATGAAATCAATAGGATCCTTCCAGGGAAAAATTACGGGTGGCCCGTTATAAAAGGGACCGAGAAGAAGGAAGGCATGGAATTGCCGCTGTTTACCTCCGGTGATAACGAAACCTGGGCTCCTTCCGGGATGGACTATTATCAAGGCAGGCTATATGTTGCCGCCTTAAGGGGAAGTGCCGTTCTGGAGTTTGATCTGGAAACAAAGGATGTCAAAAAGATCGTGTCTAACTTGGGCAGGATTCGCGATGTCTTCATTGAAGGGGATGTGCTTTACTTTATCAGCAACAACACCGACGGACGCGGCAATCCGCTGGAGAAGGATGACAAGCTTTATAGAATTCAGCTTTCGGATATATAAAAAAGCCTGGCAGGTGTGCCAGGCTTTAGTCTTTGGCTGAAAGACCATGCATGATGAATTGTATGGTCCGCTCGATTTCTTTTTCATCATCCCATTCGGCTTCAGGCAAAACTAAATACCTGACAACGAGAAAGCCGAATATCGAGGTAAAGGTCATGCGGACGGCACTGTAGGGCGGAATCTCGATGATTTGGCCTTTTTTCTGATAGTGTTCAGCCAAAGTGGCGAAACGGTCGAATACCTTCCTGCCAATATGCTCTTTAAACTGTTCCTTCAGTTCGGGATGAAACGGAATTTCCTGGATCAGGATCTTAATAAGAGGCATATTCTTTTTAGCAAACTCGATCCGGTTTGCCATCATGGCTCTTAAAAAATCTTCAAAGTGTTCATATTGATGATGGATGACTTTATACAAATCTTTAATGACGAATGGAGCAATCAGTTTTGCCATCATCGGCGATATGATTCCCATCAGCAAATCCTTTTTGGTTTTATAGTGCCTGAAGATGGTTCCTTCGGCTACTCCTGCCTTTTTGGCGATCTCGCTTGTCGAAGTGGCTGCATAGCCTTTTTCGGAAAACGATTCAATCGCAGCCACGATAATTTTTTTCTGCTTCTCTGTCAGTTTATCTTCTTCCTGAAATAACTCTTCTAAAATGGAATCCTGCTCTGGCATGGTAAACTCCTTTATACGTCCAAAATCTATAGTCTTATTATAAAGGAATGAATTTGTAAAAAGAAATTTTATATTTTCCGGTACCGTCTTAGTGCAGCGATATTCAGCATCATAAAGAGCAGGGAGAAAGCGACCAGCATCAGCAGATCTTTATAAATCATATCCCATCCAAAGCCTCTCACCATTACATTCTTTAGTGCGTCTGCCGCGTAATACAGGGGAGTAACAGGGCCGATCCAGCTGAGCCACTCTGATATGGTTTCCAGATTGAATAACCCTGAGAAAAAGATCTGTGGAACCACAACAAGCGGAATAAACTGAATCATTTGCAGCTCATTGCTGGCAAACGAAGACAGCAGGATTCCCAGAGTCAATGCTGTCAGTGATAGGAGCAGTGTGATCAGAAGAACATATCCAAACGAACCTTCCATCATCATGCCGAGCACATAGATTGCATACCAGGCAATGATGGCTGCTTGGATCATCGTGAAAATTCCAAATCCCATGATATATCCCGCAACAATTTCCCATTTGCGGAGCGGGCTGGTCAAAAGCCGTTCGAGTGTTCCGGTTGTTCTTTCCCTTAAGAAGGATACCCCGGCAATCAAAAATACAAAGAAAAAGACAAAGAATCCAAGCAATACTGGTCCGAAGTAATCAAACTGCCCCATATCCTCGGAGCCGAATATATATTCGGTTTTTATTTCCTGATTCCCGCCATTAGGCTGCAGGGGCTTCACTGCACCCTGAACCCATCTCATAACAGCTCCGTTTACACTTGGATCGCTGCCTTCGAGAACGACTGACGGCGGCATTTGATCAAACATCAGATATGCATCGAGCTTACTGGCTGATAAATCCTTTTTCGCCTGCTTCTCTGTTTCAAAGTGTTCGAGTTTGGCATTTTCCAAGTTAAGCTGAGCCTCTATTTTTTCAGGCAGGTTCACAATGCCGATTTTTGGCTTATATTCATCCCCGTTAAATACTAAATGAAGCATGCTCATAACTAGGATCGGGGCGAAGATCAATAGAGCCATCGTCCGTTTATCTCTTACAATCTGGCGCAGTATTCGAATAATCAGAGCCATAATCCTCAATGTTAAGCACCTCCATATGCCAGGAAGGCATCTTCTATAGTGGCAGCGCTGGTTTGCAGCATTAATTCTTCAGGTGTTCCTGCTGCAATGAGCTGTCCGTCCCTGATCATGCCCAGCCTGTCGCACTTTGCAGCTTCATCCATGACATGGGTTGTCACCAGGATGGTGGTCCCTTTCTCCTTCAGGCTTCTAAAAGACTCCCAGATGTTTTTTCTTAGAACGGGATCAATTCCAACAGTAGGTTCATCGAGAATAAGGAGGCCAGGACTATGCAAGAGAGAAATGGCAAGGGAAAGTCTTCTCTTCATTCCCCCTGAATAGTCGGAAACCTTTTTATGCATGTGGTCTGTTAATGAAACCAGTTCCATCACCTCATTCATCCGCTGCCTTTTTTCTTTGCGGCTTAGCCCATACAGCGCTGCAAAGAAATCCAGATTTTCCTTTGCTGTCAAGTCAGTGTACAGCGCATCGGATTGTGCCATGTAGCCGATTCGTTTGATCAAATCAAGTCTGGGCATTTTTTCGCTGAAAATATAATTTTCTCCCTGTGTTGGCTCCTCCAGGCCTGCCAGCTGTTTTACAAGCGTCGTCTTGCCTGCTCCCGACGGGCCGAGCAGGCCGAAAATCTCACCTTCATAAATCTCAAGGCGGATATCATTTAAAACCTGTTGCTTTCCGTACTTCTTGGATACATGTTGAATGGAGACGATTGAATTATTCATTTGTTCACTCCTTTTTATTAAAAGTGAGTAATCACTCACTATTATCATAAATCATTCCCTGTTTGCCTGTAAAGTGAGTAATCACTCATTCATAAAATAACGTAATGCATTTGTGAGTTGCGTCACTTCATCCCAATCCCTAATTAGCTAAAGTAGTTCATAAGAATGGTAAAAGCGGGGGATGGGAATGGAATATGAAAAGCAGGATCATAAACCGTTAATCAACGAATTTTTAGGCAAGATTGACATTTTTAAAGAGCTCCCCAGTGAATCCCTAGAGCGGATTGATAATCGAATTATTAAGAAAGCATATTTAAAAGGCGAAAGAATTATGTCTGAATATGAGGTGGCCAAAGGTGTTTACTTTGTTCACTCCGGCATTGTGAAGCTGACGAAGCAGGATGAACATGGAAATGAGCTGATTGTCTGCATAAAGAAAAAAGGCGAGATTTTTGCTGAAGCCAACCTTTTTAACCAGAAGGGACATACTTATCCAGCGACCGGCACCATGGTGCAGGATGGAGAAATCTATTTTCTGAATACCGATGAACTGGAGCAGGAGCTGCTGTATTCGCCTGAAATGGCTGTGCAGATTATCCGCTATATGAGTGAATCTCTGCGTGATATGACCTCCATTATGAGGGATATTGCACTGCTTGATGTGTATACGAAAACAGTCCGGACCTTGGAAAGGCTCGCGGAAAAATTCGGCGCCAACTACTGCAACCGGATGCATCTGAAGCTTCCGATAACCGTCCAGGAATTTTCCACCCTTGTTGGAACCTCCCGGGAAAGTGTCAGCCGCGTCTTTTCCAGGCTGAAGAAAGAAGGAATTATCGAAATTACAGGCAGGAAAATCGTTATTGTGGACTGGTGCAAATTTTGCTCCCTTTACCGCCAGAAGCTGTAGGGGAATGCTGCCTTTACTCCAGCCTGCTTTTTTGTTATATAATAGAGTCATAGACTTATTGACTCTGAGGTGCAAAGCATGGCTGATTTTCGTTCGAGTGAGATTATCAATAAACCTGTACATGAAGTATTTGATTATATGATTAAAATGGAAAACGTCTCTGAACTGATGCCGTTTGTCGTGAAAATGGAAAAACAGACCGAGGGTGCGACCGGAGAAGGAACAAAGTTTGTTGAAACACGCATGGTCAGAGGGAAGAAGATCACCGCGGATGTAGAGATCATTGATTTTGAACAGGACAGAACTTATACCATCCGCAGCAATGCCAATGGACTGATAACTGAATATAAATATGATTTTCATGAAATAGAAGAAGGAACCCAGGTGGAGATGGAAGCAACCGTCAAAACCAGCGGGCTTGTTGCCAGATTAACGAAGCGTTTTATCGTGAATATTGTGAAGCGGGAAGACGGAAGCCAGCTTCAGTATTTGAAGGAAATGATGGAGAAATAACAAAAGGGAGCGAGAGGCTCCCTTTTTTCTATATTTTATAAGTCCAAAAGCGCTCTTTATACATTCTTGCCAGTACTTCCGGATCCTGTTTTTTTATGCTTTCTTCCATGTTTGCTGCCATCAGCTGTGTCTGGGAGGCATGTGCCTTAATGGCTGCAATTTTCCGATCGATTACTGCACTGACATCAATGACCACATCGGCCTGGCCGATTTCTTCCTCACAGTTATTGGAGAAGGCGACACAGTGAACCTTCGGACGTTTATCTGCAGGCAGCTCTTTTACCGCACGGATGACAGCGGCCCCTGTCGCGTCATGGTCAGGGTGCACAGCGTATCCTGGGTAAAACGTAATGATGAGGGATGGGTTCGTTTCGCCGATGATGGCTCCGAGCCTGTTTGCGAGCATCTCCTCATCTTCAAATTCGACGGTTTTATCCCGGTAGCCCAGCATCCTTAAATCTTGAATGCCCAGAACCCTGGCTGCTTCCTCCAGCTCCTCTTTGCGGATTTTTGGTAGGGTTTCTCTGGTGGCAAAAGGGGGATTTCCCATATTGCGTCCCATTTCCCCAAGCGTCAGGCATGCATAAGTGACGGGTGTGCCATTATCGATATGTAAGGAAATCGTTCCTGATACGCCAAATGCTTCATCATCCGGATGAGGGAAGATGACGAGTACATGTCTTTCCTTTTCCATCATGGTCGTGCTCCTTTCCTTTCATTCCTCTTATTCAAAAGGAGTTTCACTAATTTGCAGGGCGACTGCCAGCTTGCCGCTGAAATCATGGCCGGCCAGAAGGAGCCTGTTTTCTTCATCCACTTCAAAGTGGGTAATTCCTTCAGCATACACCCAGCCAAAATTCATTTTCAAACCAACCCGGTAAGGGCCTTTGCCAGTGACTTTTCCATGTTCATAAACCAATTTGGCATTGCGGATATAGGCGCCTGAAGAAAAGAAGGTTTCATCAAAATGGGAGGCATATGCTCCATTCGTTGTTTCCAGATGAATAAAGACCTCTTTCCCGGCAAGGCGGTCGATCTCTTTTTGAACATGTTCCTTTACTGCTGGTTCCATTTTATAGTCCCCCTTTCATGTTATCTTTGTGTTTATCTTACTAAAAAAGTAAATGAAAAGCGAAAAAGTAATCTCAGTTTAGAAGATATAACCTCGACATTGTCCAAAAAAACAGAGCCCCATTGGACTCTGTTCCTCAGCCTTATTCTGATTCCGTATGGCCTGCGCCATATTTGCGATATGCACCCGGCATGGTCGGGCCTACATACTCATTTAATTGGAAGCCATGATTGATGGCCGCCGTAATGAAGTCTTTCGCAGTCTGAACTGCTTCTTTGACAGGCTTGCCTTTTGCAATTTCAGCTGTGATGGCAGAAGAGTAGGTGCAGCCTGCGCCATGCGTGTAAGTCGTTTCCACGCGTTCGCTTTCATAAAGAGTGAACTCTTGTCCATCATAGAGAAGGTCGACGGCTTTTTCGTGCTGAAGCTTGCTGCCGCCCTTGATTAATACATACTTCGCTCCAAGTTCATGAATCTTAACAGCTGCTTCCTTCATGTCTTCAACCGTTTTAATCGGACCGGTTTTAGCCAGCTGCCATGCTTCAAACAGGTTTGGTGTAACCACTGTTGCAAGAGGGACAAGGAGCTCTCTTAATGCTTCATTCAATTCAGGATGAATCGGCTCATCTTCGCCCTTGCACACCATGACCGGGTCGATGACAACATGATCCAGGCTGTTTTCTTTAATGGTCTTTGCAGCAATCTTAATCACTTCTTCAGAACCGAGCATGCCTGTTTTCATCGCATCGATTCCTGTTGATACAATCGTTTCGATCTGAGTTTCCAGAATGTCTGCAGAAATCGGAAACACATTGTGGCTCCAGTTGTTTTTCGGATCCATTGTCACGATTGTCGTCAGTGCAGTCATCCCGTAAACGCCAAGCTCCTGGAATGTCTTAAGGTCCGCCTGAATGCCGGCGCCGCCGCTCGTATCGGAACCTGCGATGGTCATTACTTTTTTCATAGTCATATGCCTAATTCCTCCTTGCTGGATATCTTTGTCTAATTATAACAATAATTGAAAAGGGGAAAAACTATAACGGACTGCAGATAGCCTTAAGGTAACCCAATATACATCAGTTATCCCTGAACGCAGGGAATATGGCTATGAGCAAAAAAAATTGGGGAATCCGCACAGAAATAGCGCTATGCGCACATAAAATGTACTTATCCGCACAAAAACTTCGTTATGCGCACATAAATCACACTTATCCGCACATAAAAGGTTCTATCCGCACATAAATTCAAATTCTGAAACAAAATCTCCATAGAATACCAGTCTTCTTAAAAGAAACAGACCCGAATTGATGGTAAAATGTAAAATAATGATAAGAAATATCGAAAGTCGGTGAGAAAATGAGCAGGACAGGCATCATTTTAGCTGGAGGCCATTCAAGCCGGATGGGAGAAAATAAAGCTCTTCTGAAAATAGGGGGCAAACCGGTCATTGAGCGCATTGCTGAGCAGCTGTCTTCTATCATGCCTGATGTCATTGTCGTAGCCAATAACCTGGAAGAGTACCAGTTCCTTGGCCATCCCATTGTGAGTGACCAATGGAAAGAGAAGGGACCGCTTGGGGGAATTCATGCCGGCCTGTCAAAGTCCGGGACACAAAGCAATCTGATTGTGGCATGTGACATGCCGTTTATATCAGGGGAGCTTGCCGGCCATCTTCTTGAACAGCTGGATCAGCATCAGGCAGCCGTACCTGAAATTGAGGGGCAGCTTCATCCGCTTTTTGCCGCATACAGGAAGGATGCGGCAAAAGCAGCGGACCGGGCCTTGAGAGAGAATAAGCTGAGGATCCGCCAATTTCTAAAAGATATCGATAGTAAAATTATAAGAGATGATGAACTTAAGAAGAGGGGGATCGACTATAAAGACGCTCACTTTTTTAACATGAATCATCCTGAAGAATACTGGCAGGCACTGAAAATGGCCGACCCAGAATAAGAACTGCGATTTCCATTCAAGTTCGGAATATGTCAAAATCAAATAAAACGAGGTGACCGCATGAATTTTGCAATATCTAAAGAACCGATCGATATTCAAAGTGTGATTGATAAAGTGGTCCAGCGGGAAGCGGGGGCGATTACGACCTTCATCGGAACAGTCCGCGAGCTGACTCACGGCAAAAAAACACTTTACCTAGTCTATGAAGCATACGAGTCAATGGCTGTGAAAAAGCTGGAACAGATTGGAACTGAGATAAAAGAACGCTGGAACGGGGCAGAAGTGGCGATTACCCACCGCACAGGCAAGCTCGATATTACCGATGTAGCGGTGGTCATTGCCGTTTCCACTCCTCATCGTGCCGATGCGTATGAAGCCAACCGCTATGCGATTGAACGAATAAAAGAAATTGTTCCGATCTGGAAAAAGGAACATTGGGAAGACGGCGAAGAGTGGATCGGCAACCAGCTGGAAACAGTGTCATATCCAAAAGGAAAACCGGAGGATGATGATTTAAATGAATAATATTATGTTTTTTGCCCATTTAAAGGATCGCGTTGGAGAAGATTCATTAACAAGGGATGTCAGCGGCAAAACAATCGCTGAACTGAAACAGCTGCTTGAGGAAGAATTTGAGCTGAAGCTTGATTCCGTTATGGCAGCCGTGAACGAGGAATTCGCTTCAGATGATGAAATGATTCAGAATGGAGATACGGTTGCTTTTATCCCTCCAGTCAGCGGCGGATGACGCAGCTTTTATAGAGAGGAGGGGCCCTATTGTCTGAAAGGTATTCACGCCAGACCTTGTTTGCGCCCATTGGAAAAGCAGGGCAGGAAAAAATCCGCTCTAAGCATGTGCTGATCATCGGTGCCGGTGCTCTTGGATCGGGAAATGCGGAATTAATGGCGCGTGCCGGTACCGGCAAACTGACAATTATTGACCGCGATTATGTCGAGGAAAGCAATCTGCAGCGCCAGCAGCTTTTTGCCGAAAGCGATGCCGCTGAAAAAATGCCGAAAGCGGCCGCTGCTGAAAAACGGCTGAAACAGATTAATAGTGAGGTTGAGATCACTCCGATCATTGGCGATGCTACTCCGGAAAAGCTGGAGGAGCTTATTGAAGGGGTGGATCTGATCCTCGATTCAACCGACAACTTTGAAACGAGAATGGCCATCAATGATATCTCCCAGAAATATAATATTCCATGGATTTATGGAGCCTGTGTCGGCAGCTTTGGCATGAGCATGACCATCATTCCAGGGAAAACGCCATGCATGAATTGCTTATTGAAAAAAATCCCGATCCAGGGGATGACCTGTGACACCGGCGGGATAATTGCGCCTGCTGTGCAAATGGTTGTCGCCCACCAGGCGGCAGAGGCACTGAAGATTCTGGCTGAGGACTGGGACGCCGTCAGGACTGCCATGGTCAGCTTTGATTTATGGAGAAATCAGTACACAAGCATGAAGGTGTCAAAAGCGAAGGATGAAGGCTGCTTATCCTGCGGAACAGAACGGACCTATCCATACCTGCAGCCGGAAAACATGATGAAATCCACCGTTCTCTGCGGGAGAGACACCGTTCAGATCCGTCCTCCGCAAGAACTGGAAATGGAGTTCACGGAAATTGCCGGGCAGCTGAAATCACTCGGATATCAGGTGAAAGGCAATCCATATCTGCTTTCCGTCGACATGGAGGGGCAGCGTATGGTCCTTTTCAAGGACGGACGGGCCCTGATCCATGGCACTAAGGACTTAGCGCAGGCGAAATCCATTTATCAGCGGATTATGGGGTAATGCGAGAAGCTTTAAGCAAGAGGTAGAAAACTAGTGCTTATTTATCTTATATTACCCTCTGCCTTTTCTGTAAAATAAAGACA
Organism: Bacillus sp. ZZV12-4809; assembly: GCF_009849585.1. GTDB lineage: Bacteria > Bacillota > Bacilli > Bacillales > Cytobacillaceae > Cytobacillus. Next base: position 65,549 of record NZ_VCRN01000006.1, on the reverse strand, counting down.
ACAAGGGCAAAAGAGGTTAACAATGATTACATTTATGTATTTTTTCGGGTATTTATTCGATCAGCTGCTGGTTAATTTTATGGGGTTTGTGATGATTTTATATAGTTTTATCATGCCGGTTACGCCCCTGTATAAAAACAAGCGTCCTGCGGATCTGATTGTTCATATCAGCCGGATTCTTTTCGCTATCATTCTCCCTTTCCTGAATTTCTTCTATTTTCTGTTTAATAGCGGGGATTGGGCGACAGGGAATGGCATGATTGCGCCTGAGCATTTCTATACCTTTATCTGGCTTCAGTTAGGTCTGCTTGTTTTGCCGGAACTGGTATTTTTTATCCTGTCAAAGGTCAATATCACCAGAGTGTGGTGGTATGTGCTTTACCCGGTTCTGCTTATAGGATTATGGGTTTGGATGTTTTAAGTGCAGCAAAAAAGCGATGAAAAAATTCATCGCTTTTTTGCTGGTTCAGCGCCGGTTCACACGGCGCCTCCGCTTTTCTTATTATTTCACTTCATCTGTACCCACAATGACCAGCTTGCCTTCATCCAATACTTTTTCATATTGTTCTGCTTCTACCGTTGATAACCCAACGGATTCAAATTTTGAACGAAGCTCATCTCCGCGCTTTTTAAAAACGTTGCCGACAGAATCGAATAATCCCTGTTCCTTCATGCCGATTTCGCCTGTATCTGTCGCGTCAGAAAGGTGCTCGGAACGATCCTTGTCATGTGCAAAAATATAGATGTTTCCCTTGTTGAACCCCTGGCTTTGCAGCATATCAATCGCATCAGTAGCTTGTACACCATTTTCGACAATTTCAATTTTATACATATTTAACATCCTCCTTAAAAGAATTGAAAATTTATTTTAAGGGCAGCTCTTCCTGCCCGTTCTATTTATTACATATCCGCTGTGAGATATTTTAAACATATATGCAAGAATGATAGATTATGTCATGATAGCCAATGGGTATGAGAATAACAGTTCAAATAAGAGGAGGAGGAGTCGGCGGATGAAGCGTATATTAAGAAATGACTGGCAGGAGATTTTGGCAGAGGAGTTCGAGAAACCCTATTATCTTCATCTTCGTGAATTTTTGAAAAAGGAATATGAGGAGCAGACCATTTATCCGAAGCAGGAGGATATATTCAATGCGCTCAACTATACAGCTTACAAAAATGTAAAGGCAGTCATATTGGGGCAGGATCCTTATCACGGACCGGGACAGGCACATGGATTAAGCTTTTCGGTTCAGCCGGATGTCAAACTGCCTCCTTCCTTGAAAAATATATTCAAGGAAATGCAGGATGATCTGGGCTTCAGCGTGCCCAATAATGGCTATCTGCTAAAATGGGCCAAAGAAGGGGTGCTGCTCCTGAATACCGTTCTGACTGTCCGCAAAGGGCAGGCTCATTCGCATAAGGGACAAGGGTGGGAAACGTTCACCGACACGGTTATCCAAAAATTGAATGAGCGTCAACAGCCCGTTATTTTTATATTATGGGGCAAACCGGCACAGGAAAAAGAAGTGCTGATTGATGCTTCCAAACACTTTATCATCAAATCACCCCATCCCAGCCCATTTTCGGCTAGGAAAGGGTTCTTTGGGAGCAGGCCATTTTCGAGAACGAATGAAATCTTAAATGAGCTTGGAGAAGAGCCGGTTGACTGGCAGATTCATAATCTCTGATACGTTTCGCCATGTTTCACGTGAAACATACCGTTTTATGCAGGAAGTGCTCGAAATATGCTCTGGGGAGAAAGAAAATGAGTTCACAGAAAATCAATTGTTTTAAGTGCAAATATTTCTATGTGACCTGGGACCGTAACCACCCAAAAGGCTGCAGGGCCTTTCAGTTTAAAACAAGGCACATGCCTGCTCTCGAAGTTTTCAGGGCTTCCGGCCATCCCTGTTTGCGTTTTGAAAAGAAAACCTGATAAACTTTATATGCTGGTTATACTGGCCGATTTGCGCAGGCGGCTGCGCTTTTTTACAGAAAGAGGTGTAGAGGGTGAATATCTCTGTTCAGAAGCTATTAGGGAAGATGGAGAAGGAATTGCTGGAAGCGAAAGGCAGCTCGTCTGACGCCAGAATCAGAGAAAGAGTACAGGCGATCAAGTCATTATGCGAGCTGGTTTTGGATGAGTCGGATACAGGAAATACAGCTGCTGTTTCGTCTATTAGCCATACATACAGTGCACAGCCGACAGCTCAGCCGGCGAATCTGCAGCCAAAGAAAATGCAGATGGATGATGAGGCAAATGGCGATTCATTATTCGATTTTTAATAAAGAGATAAGAGGTGCAGGGGACTATGAAGCTATTTATTATAATTGGGGCTATTAATGCCTTTTTAGCAGTTGCATTGGGGGCGTTCGGAGCTCATGGACTTGAAGGAAGAGTGGAGCCCAAGTATCTGGAGACATGGAAAACGGGTGTCACCTACCAGATGTTCCATGCAACCGGCCTTTTGATTATTGGTGTTTTGCTTGGCAAGCTGCCGGCGACATCTCTATTATCCTGGTCAGGCTGGCTGATGGTAATCGGCATTATCCTTTTTTCAGGAAGCTTATATGTACTGACTTTAACCAAAATCAGCGTATTAGGGGCGATTACACCGCTAGGCGGAGTCTCTTTCCTTGCAGCTTGGGTGCTTCTGATCGTTGCGGCAGTAAAATATTTATAAAAGGAAGGAGCTTTGACCTGGGGTCAAAGCTCCTTTTTCTTGCTTAGCTCCATTTACCTCGGCGAATATTGCGACAGTCCCTGTCCGCCGCCAAATGGATATTCATATTCGATTTCTTCATCAAAAGTCACATAGTCTAAGTAGATCATTGGAAGAAGGATACGCTGACCTGTTTGCGGGTCACTCAGAATCAGGTGATCCCGTCCAGCCGCCTCAATGAGACCTTTAAATATTTTTGCGTTCCATTCCGTATTGTTTTCAAATGTTGCATATACAGTCGCAAGTTTCCCTTTGTTCAGGCGAAGAATGTTTTCGATATAGGATTGTTCAAGCGGAAGCATGCCCGGAACAGATGGAGCAGCTGCCGTGCCGCCGTTTCCGCCTCCTGCTCCTGCCCCCGGAAACATCCCGCCGCTTGCACTTGGCACGGTTCCGCCTGTTTGCATCGGCTGAAATTGTGGCTGTCCCTGAAAGCCCTGACCCATTTGGGTGCCGTCGCTAAATCGTGGCTGGTAACCATAATAAGGGTATTGACCATAATTTGATTGACTCAATTTAGTCCCTCCTAAGTATTAAAATCAGCATGTTCTATCCGCATTTTAAGAATAGACTGTCGGACAGTCCTGCGGGTTGAATTTAAAATAGAAACTCACTATTTCATTACTATGTAGGGGCATGTTTTTTTATGACCCGAAGAAAAAGAAAAACTCCCGGCCGAAGCCGGGAGTTTTCATTAAATGTGCAGGAATTTTTCTACTTTGTCTTCTTCCAGGATGTTTCCAACAAAGAAAGAGCCGAATTCGCCGAAGCGTGCACTTACTTCATCAAAGCGCATTTCATAAACAAGCTTTTTAAACTGAAGAATATCGTCAGAGAAGAGGGTCACGCCCCATTCGTAATCATCGAAGCCGACGGAGCCTGTGATGATTTGTTTGACCTTGCCTGCATACTGGCGGCCGATCATGCCATGGCTGCGCATCATATTGCGGCGGTCTTCCATCGGAAGCATGTACCAGTTATCATTGCCCTGACGGCGCTTGTCCATGGGATAGAAGCAGACATGCTTCGCTTTCGGAAGTTCAGGGTAAAGGCGAGCCAGGATCTGCGGATTCTGATATGGATCTTCTCCTGCCGGCAGATAGTTGCTCAGCTCGACAACCGACACATATGAATGAGCAGGAATCGTGAATTCAGCTAACTTCGTTTTGTTGAATTCGTTTTCAATTTCATTTAGCTCTTCCATTGTCGGTCTTAAGATCATCATCATAAAATCAGCTTTTTGGCCAACAATTGTATATAGGGCATGACTGCCGTTTTTCTCGCTTTGTGTTGTGTTCCACTTGTCCACTAGGGCCATAAATTCGTGGATCGCTGCCTGCCGCTCTTCGATGGGTGCCATTTTCCACGTTGTCCAATCAACTGTGCGGAAATCATGCAAACAATACCAGCCATCAAGCGTAACTGCTGCTTCACTCATTATAATCACTCCTAATATGTACTGAAATTCTCATCCCTACTATACCATAGTTTCTCCAATTAACATGTGTACAAAACTTGAAATGTTGAATTCATCATTGGGGTGACAGGTACCTATACCAGTTCGCCTAACTGGTATAGGTACCTGTCACCCCAAAATCCCGTTTACAAAGGGGGCATTATGGATATCTTAAAAAGGGTATAAAGCTATTAACAGAAGGATATTTATTATTGGAAATTTATCGAAAACAAAAACATTTTGTTTGTAAACGCTAACAGTGGGTGAACTCCTTGAAATTCTTAGGATGAAGAGTATTCTAAGGGAGTATATAGGAGAATTTCTATTAATTTGAACGGAAAATTAATGGTCGTAGGAGGAATTAACATGAGTGATTTATTCACAGTATTGAAAGAAAAAGTAACAGGACAGAATTTACGAATTGTTTTTCCGGAAGGACAGGATGAGCGCATTTTAGCGGCAGCAGGGAGATTGGCTGCTGAAAAAATCATCACTCCAATCCTGATTGGAAACATCGCAGACATCGAAGCAAAAGCAAATGAGATGGACATCAGCCTCGAATCAGCTGAAATTTATGATCCAAACAACTTTTTAATGATGGATGAGCTTGTGGCTGCATTTGTTGAGAGACGCAAAGGCAAAGCAACAGAAGAAGATGCACGCCGGATTCTTCTTGATGAAAACTATTTCGGTACGATGCTTGTCTACGCAAATAAAGCAGACGGACTAGTGAGCGGTGCAGCACATTCGACAGCTGATACAGTGCGCCCGGCACTTCAAATCATTAAAACTAAAGAAGGCGTACGCAAAACATCTGGTGTATTCATCATGGTCCGTGAAGATGAGAAATATGTGTTTGCTGATTGTGCCATCAACATTTCGCCTGACAGCCAGGACTTGGCAGAGATTGCGATTGAAAGTGCGAAGACAGCCAGAATGTTCGATATTGAACCGCGTGTGGCTATGCTGAGCTTCTCCACAAAGGGTTCTGCCAAGTCTCCTGAAACAGAAAAGGTTTCAGAGGCACTTGAAGCGGCAAAGGTTCGCGATCCGCTATTAATCATCGATGGGGAATTCCAATTTGATGCGGCATTTGTTCCATCTGTAGCAGAGAAAAAAGCTCCGGATTCACCAATCCAGGGCGATGCGAATGTATTTGTATTCCCTAGCCTGGAAGCCGGCAACATCGGCTACAAAATTGCCCAGCGTTTAGGAAAATTTGAAGCAGTAGGTCCAATTCTTCAAGGCCTGAACCGTCCGGTTAATGACCTGTCCCGCGGCTGCAACGAGGAAGATGTCTATAAGCTTGCTTTAATTACAGCAGCTCAGGCTTTACATCAATAATAAACCATTTTAGAAGCCGGTCCCTTGTGACTGGCTTTTTTGCTATAATGGATCAGGAAATGGCCTTTGACCGATAAAAATCAAGTTTGGCCGGTGAAAGTTTCGATAAAGCTGCAGTTTAGGCCATGAATCTAACTAAGTTTGTGATTTAATAGATAAATTCTGCCGATTCACTTCAAATATCGGCAAAAGGGGATCAAATAAAGATGAATTCGCAACAAGATTTGCTTTTTCAGGAAGAATGGCGGGTCATTGACCAGTCTGCTGCGGGAATCCATTTAAATGCCCTGCACTCCTTTGGAATGGATGATACGCTCTGTGCTTCTGTCGGGGCCGGCACCGCGCCTGCCACTGCGAGAACATGGGTGCATCATAATACGATTGTACTTGGCATCCAGGATACGAAGCTTCCTTTTTTGAATGAGGGCATTCACTTTTTAAAAAGCCAGGGGTATGAAGTGATCGTCCGAAATTCCGGCGGCCTGGCCGTTGTCCTCGATCAGGGAGTCCTGAATATTTCGCTGATTTTTCCTGAAAGGGAAAAGGGGATTGACATCAACCGCGGCTATGATGCGATGTGGCTCCTCATTCAGGAGATGTTTTCCGATTTTCATAAAGAAATAGAAGCCCGGGAAATTGTGGGCTCCTATTGCCCGGGGAGCTATGATTTAAGCATTGGGGGACAGAAATTTGCAGGCATTTCGCAAAGGCGCCTCCGCAATGGGGTGGCTGTCCAGATTTATCTGTGTGTGGATGGCACTGGAAGTGAGCGGGCTGATCTGATTGGCAAATTCTATTCTCTTGCTAAACAAGAAGAACAGACGAAATTTCAATACCCTGAAATACAGCCGGCTGTCATGGCCTCACTGTCGGAATTGCTGGGGACTGAGCTGACGGTTCAGGATGTGATGCTCCGCTTCCTGCAGTCCCTGAAAAAGAAATCCGGCCGCTTTTATGCCGGGCAGCTGACAAGTGAGGAAGCAAGCCTGTTTGAGGGCTATTCCCGCCGTGTAGTGGAGCGGAATGAGAAAGTATTGGGCAGCGAATAAATAAAAGAAGAGCCACAGTCATAAATGATCTGCGGCCCTCCTTAAAAGGGATTGCTGCCATTTTCTCCTGCTCCCGATGCCGGGAAGCCTAGGCGCCAGCTGAGTATGGCGCTTTTTTCATTTCTATTCAGCGACTCTCTCCAAATTGCCGTTGCGATCCATTTTAAACTTGGACGCTGGCCTTTCTTCTTCATCAAAAAGAACAAAATTGCGGGCTCTGTTCATGATTTTCATCAGTGTCTCGTAATCTTCCTGAATGGTGACAGTATTTTGCTCGAGTTTTCCGATTTTGCGCTCAAGCTCTTCATTCTGGCTTCTGAGATCCGCATTTTCACGCTTCAATCTTTCATTCTCATTCTTTAGTATATCAAGCTGAATGCCTGAATGATTCAATGATTGCAAGTATGCGATAACGGTATCCATATCCAGCTGTGCAGGTGCAGTGTATGCCGGTGCTGAAGAGGTGTAGGATGAGACCGTTTCTGTCTGCACAGATGCTTCATCCTCTGTGCGCTCCTCGTAAAATTCTGCAGGTGACGGCGGTACAATGTCATTTGCTTGAACTGGCGATGCTTCAACCTCCTGCATAGTTGGAACTGGCGGAGAGTATAAGAGTTTCTTTTTGCCGCCCTGATCCTTTCCTAGCATTCTTTGTCTTTGCTTGCGCTGTTTTTTGGCCAGCTGAAGCGCTTTTTCATATTGATGCCTCACCACAGCGTTCCAGCGGAATCCGCATGCCGCAGAAGTGCGGTTCAGCTTGTCTCCAACTTCCTCAAATGCATTTAACTGTGTGCTGCCTTCCCTCACATGCCGCAAAACGGTTTCTGCGAGCAATAAATCGTTTTCTTCTGTCCAAGCGTCCTGACGTACTTTCATATAACCTCAACTCCCTAATCATTACTTTTTGCTGTTGCCTTAGTTAAAGGATGGACAAACTTGGAAGATTTTATACAAAGGTGATTAAAAGGATAGTAGATTTTTTGAAAAAATTTTTTCACTAGATACGTATGGCCATTTTGTGAAGTTTACTAAGATTCACCACTCAAGTTAATGATTACAGCTTGCAATGAAGGTCGATTAGTTTTAAAATAGCCTGTAGCAGTTGGGCAGGGCAGTCCTTTATTTGAATAGGAAGGCCGTGCTGCGGACATGCTTTAACGAAGGAAGAAGATACTCTGGTGCGTAATGCACCAGGACTATATAAAAGATTGACCGCAGAAAGGGTTGTACGAAGATGGCAAACGAATTCCGTGTTTGCGACGATTGTCAGGCAGTAAATTTGAAGACATTGATACCGCGATTGAAAGAAATAGATCCAGAAGCAAAAATTGATGTCGGCTGCCAGTCCTATTGCGGGCCAGGCCGCAAGAAAACATTTGCTTTCGTCAATAACCGTCCCCTTGCCGCACTGACGGAAGAGGAATTGATGGAGAAAATTAATAAAAAGCTGAAAAAATAAAAGTCACCCTGACTCCTGTTCTGAGGTGATTTTATTTTTTGCCCTGAGTTTAGGAGTTACCTCCGATTGGTAAATAGACTTAGGAGGCCATATTGTTTTTAGAAAAGTCGAAAAATATTTCTTTTGCCGGATAGTTGATGTATCGCGGTTTCTGTCGAATAGCCATGAAAAACAGTGAATTTTGTGATGATTTGACACCTTAATCGGGATATAATAAGTATACGCCAGAAATTGGGAACAACAGGTTCGGATTGCGTGGACACAGGAAAAGCGGAGGGTACGGAATGGCATATTCAGCGGAAAAGCTAAATGAGGAAAAAGTATTCAAGGATCCCGTTCATCGTTACATACACGTAAGGGACAGAGTCATCTGGGATTTAATCGGGACGAAAGAGTTCCAGCGCCTCAGAAGAATTAAGCAGCTTGGGACAACTTATTTGACCTTCCATGGGGCTGAGCACAGCCGCTTTAATCACTCGCTCGGAGTTTACGAGATTGTGCGCCGCATTTCCGATGATGTCTTTTTGGGGAGGCCGGAATGGGATGAAGAAGACCGCATTCTGACTTTATGCGCAGCACTTCTCCACGATTTGGGGCACGGGCCGTTCTCGCACTCTTTTGAAAAAGTATTCGATCTTGATCATGAACATTATACGAGGGCGATCATTCTCGGAGACACCGAGGTCCATAAAGTGCTTTCAAGGGTTAGTGCCGATTTTCCGCAGAAAGTGGCGGATGTGATTGCCAAAACGTCTAAAAATAAGCTGGTTGTCAGCCTGATTTCCAGTCAGATTGATGCGGACCGGATGGATTATCTGCAGCGGGATGCGTATTTTACCGGTGTCAGCTATGGCCATTTTGACATGGAACGGATCCTGCGAGTCATGAGGCCGAGGGAAGACCAGGTCGTGATTAAGCAGAGCGGGATGCATGCCGTTGAGGATTACATAATGAGCCGCTACCAGATGTATTGGCAGGTGTATTTCCACCCGGTGACCCGCAGTGCAGAGGTCATCCTGACGAAAATCCTGCACCGTGCGAAAGATCTGCATGAACAAAACTACACATTCAAATATGATCCTATCCATTTTTATTCTTTATTCAATGGGGAGATCACTCTTGAAGATTATATAAAGCTGGATGAAGCTATTATTCTTTATTATTTTCAGATGTGGCAGGAAGAAAAGGATCCGATTCTGAAGGATCTCTGCTGCCGCTTTATGGATAGGAATTTATATAAATACGTGGAATTTGACCCGGCGAAAGAATACAAGAAGCTGGCAGAGCTGTCGGCTTTATTTATAAAGGCAGGCTTGGATCCTGAATATTACCTGGTAGTCGATTCTTCATCAGATTTGCCTTATGATTTTTACCGTCCGGGCGAGGAGGAAGAAAGATTGCCGATTCATCTGCTGATGAAAAATGGGGATATCCGCGAGCTTTCCCGTGAATCAGAGATCGTGGATGCGATTTCAGGGAAACGCCGAACGGATCATAAACTATACTTCCCAGCTGATTTTATTGCAGATGACAGCAAAAAGCCAAACATTAAAAAGCAGATTAAAATGCTGCTCGAAATCGATTAATAAGATAGATACGGGAAAAAACGGAGTAGGAGATGAAGAGCTTTGTTAAAGGATCATGCCAAACTAATGCACGCCATAGCAGTCTCTGAAGAAATCGTGGGACGGAAAAAGCTGCAGAAAATGATTTATATCGCCAAAAATATCGCCTTTCCCTTTCAGGAAAGATTCCAATTTCACTTTTACGGACCCTATTCGGAAGAACTGACATTAAGGGTCGAAGAGCTTTGTAATATGGGATTCTTAAACGAAGTAAAGGAAAAAAAGGGCGGCTACTATCAGTATCGGTATACCCTCACTGAAACGGGCAAGGAATTTTTAGGCATCAACGCAGTCGATATGCCGAGCCTCCAGGAATGCCTGCTCGATATGAATGGCCAGAATGCTAGATTTCTGGAACTTGTCTCAACGGTCCTTTATTTCAATGACCTGCCAAAAGAAGAAGTGAAAGAAAAAGTCTTTACCCTGAAAAGCAAACAGCGCTACACGGATGAAGAAGTGGAACAGGCGTATCAATATATTGAAAGCTTAAGAGAAAAAGCCGGGCTGCATTGAGTGCCTGGCTTTTTTTTGGAGGAGTATGTTTAAGGGTAGAAATCGGGTTGTTCGTGCAGGAGATTTGTTATGGGCGCTGATGGGCTTGTGCAGAGAAACCGGGTAAAGAGCATAGAAATAGTGGTATGCGCACAGAATCCTCTTATGCGAAAGTAAAAACGTGCTATCCGCAAATAAAACACCCACATAAAAAAAAAGCAGTCTCCATTACAGGAAACTGCCCCTTTTTTTTCGAAATTTTGCTGATCGCTTAAGCGTTTTCCGCCGACAGCGTAGTGGTTTTTGGTCATTTATTCGATAAGAACGGCAATTTTGTCATCAAGTGCTCCGGTTGTTTCGCCGAAAGCTGCAGGTGCTTAACCCGACTTTTTTTGGGGCTGTAAAGTGTCTAACCGCATAGAAATCTGGTTAAGCGCAGCTATCCGCACAGAAAAATTGTTATGCGCACAGAAATCGGGCTAGACGCACAGAAATTTGGACTATCCGCACAGAAATCCCTGTTATCCGCACAGAATCTCTTTATACGAAAGAAAAAACGCCTTATCCGCAAATAAAACATCCCCAAATGCAAAAAAAGCAGTCCCCTTTACAGGAAACTGCCCTTTTTCCGAAATTTTACTGGTCGCTTAAGCGTTTTCCGCCGACAGCATAGTGATTTTTGGTCATTTCTTCAATGAATACCACAATTTTGTCTTCAGGTGCGCCCGTTGTTTCGCTGACGGCCGCAGTTACTTTTTCAGCGAGTGCTTTTTTCTGCTCTTCAGTGCGGCCTTCAAGCATTTTTACTGTTACATATGGCATTTCGTTTCCTCCTCATTATGAATGCTTGCTTGTATTTTTCCACTTTTTCCGGCAATGTGCAAGCCTGATTCCCTTTGACCAGGCGTTCATGTATACTTTTAGGTAAATAGAAGCGGCATTTTCTACATAGTATGTTATAAATAAAGCCTGGCTTTTTAGCAGGCAGGAGAGGGAGTTTTGGCTTTTGGAACAATTTTTGGCGTTTTCTCTGAGGGAGATTCCCTATGTGGCGGTAACGTTGATGATTGCCTTTACGGTTCATGAATTTGCCCATGCTTATATGGCTTATAAGTTTGGGGATCCCACTGCAAAAAACCAGGGAAGATTAACGTTAAATCCCATGCAGCATCTGGATCCGATTGGGACGATCCTGATTTTTATTGCCGGTTTCGGATGGGCCAGGCCTGTACCGGTCAACCGCTTCTTTTTCAAAAATCCGAAGCTTGCCGGGATCTCTGTCTCCATTGCGGGGCCGATATCCAATCTGGTGATGGCTGTTCTGGGCTTTTTCATCTGGTATGCTCTTGCAGGAACAGGGCTCGCCGCCTCATTTCCAACGTTTGTGGCAGATTTTCTGAACATCTTTATTCAGCTGAATTTAGTGCTGTTTGTATTCAACCTGCTGCCGTTTCCGCCGCTCGATGGCTACAGAATTATTGAGGATTTGGCGCCAGCCCGTATTCGTCCGAAAATGACTCAGTTTGAGGCGTATGGCTCGGTGATATTCCTGATTCTTGTCATTACCCCGCTGGATCAATATACCATCCAGCCGATTTTCAACTCCGTATTGCCGGTTCTGGCGAGCGGCTTAAATGATTTTTTCTATGAATTATTTATGACATAATAATAAGAACCTAGTACTTGCATAGGAGGACGTGAACATGGAAGAAAAAAAGAAAAAGAAAGTCGATTTTAATATTATTAAGAGCGACCCGACTGATGGACATGGCGGATTCGGAGTCGGCACTCTGAGTCTTGATAATGTAACACCGGTTATCATTGATGTGGATGCCGGGGAGGCGTCTATTGAAGTGGGTGCCATGCATGCGCGCAGTCCGGTTGAAAGAGGCATCAAGTTTTTGAAAAGCAAAGAGGAAGTGCCTAACGGGAAACCGTACTGGCTGATTTGGATTACCATTGGCCGCAAAGAGGGAGGCGCCTACTATGCAGGCGTTACAGCGTGCGAAATGACGGTTGACAGGGAGATCCGCCGGGGCTACAAATCGCTTCCCGAGCATGTGAACCGCATGGATAAATCGATTAAAAAACATATTATCGTGGATCATATGGACGAGAAATCCAAAAAGGTGCTGGCTGATTTTCTGAAAAACCATGACGCAGGCATGTGGGAAAGATCAGTGGAACAGCTAAAAAAAGATTTACAAGCCATTTAGAAGAAAAGTCTTATTTTGTGACGAAATTGTGACATTTTTTTGACGTGATTTTCTAACTACTTGTACAATTCACTTAAAAAAAGTAAACTAATTAACAGTGTGAAGGCACAGTATAACACTAGGACACGAAAAACCCCGGGATTCGGACCCCGGGGTTTTTCATTTTTATAAAGTAAAGTGACAGGTACCTATACCAGTTGAAGGAAGTGGTATAGGTACCTGTCACCACCAATTTCACGAAGCCCAACGGAACAGTTTCTTGTACCAAGGGGTTTCCGGCTTCTTTTCAGGCTGCTCTGATTTTTTTTCTTCTTTGTGGTTCAGGTGGTCTGTGCAGTATTCTGTTGGTTCTGTGCCTTCTGCGAAGTAGGTTAGGCGCTTGACGGGGCAGTTTTCCCCGGCAATTTTTCCATTGGCCGGATCGATGTAGACGCCGGCTGTTCCTTTAGGTGCTTTGAATTTCTTGGCCGGCTTCCCTTTATGGGCTTCTTCCATGAACCGGATCCAAATGTTTTTGGCATACGTTTTTTCAACGGTTTTGGTAAGAACCTGTCCTTTGTCATAGCCGGTCCATACCGCTGTGACCAGCTGTGGTGTAAAGCCGGCCATCCAGCTGTCTGTTTCGGTTGAACCCGACTTGCCTGCATAAGGGCGGGTCATATCATTGATAATGGTGCTTCCAGTTACCTGGGCATAGCCGTTCAGCGTCCGGTCAAAGATTCCTGTCATCATATGGGTCAATACGAAAGCCAAGTCCGGCTTCAGAACCTTCATCTGGAACGGCTCCTGCTCGTAGATGACTTCGCCTTTATGATTTTCCACGCGCTTTATCAGTACCGGCGATACCTTTTTCCCGCCATTGGCAAACATGCTGTAGGCATTCGCCAGCTCGATGACCCTCATTCCGGATGTGCCGAGTGCCAGGGAAGGCACCTTCGCCATTTTAGAAGTGATGCCAAATTTCTTGGCTGTATTGACAAGCGTTTCTTCTCCTAAAAATAAATGAGTTTTCACTGCATAGACATTGTCAGATAAAGCCAGTGCCTGGGCCATTGTGATATCATCATCCGCATATTTGCTGTTGAAATTATGAGGTGTGTAGTCCGGTGTGCCGTCCTCAAAGCGGAATGTCGTCTGCTCGCTCCGGATAGGTGTGGAAGGGGTGAATCCCTGCTCCAATGCCGCGTAATAGAGCAGCGGCTTGATCGTTGATCCCGGCTGCCTGACTGCCTGGACTGCCCGGTTAAAGGGACTCTCCTCATAATTCCTGCCGCCGACCATCGCTTTGACATACCCGTTTTTCGGATTCATGGCTACAACCCCAACCTGAATCTCCGAGTCTTTTGAAATCATTTTATCCACTGTTTCTTCCGCGATTTCCTGCTCCTTCAGATCCAGGGTGGTATAAACCTTCAATCCGCCCAATTCAATGGTCCGGTCATCCAGCTTCAGCTGCGTTTTAAGAGCATTGCGGACCGCATCCTGGAAATAGGGCGCGGTTTTCGTTCTCGGGTGCATATGCTCCCCAACCAGCTCAAGCTCCTCTGCAGCAGCAAGATCTGCCTCTTTTTGGCTGATCATTCCGTTCTTCACCATCGTCTGCAGAATCACCCTCTGACGCTGTTCTGCTTTTTCCGCTGATGCAAATGGAGAATAGATGCCAGGTCCCTTTGGAATTCCGGCTAAAATAGAAGCCTCAGCCAAAGTAAGGTCCTTGGCATCCTTCCCAAAATAAAACTGGCTTGCTGCCTGTGCCCCATAAGCTCCATTGCCGTAATAGATCGTATTTATATAGCCTTCAAGGATTTCCTTCTTCGTATAGTTCATCTCAAGCCTGATGGTATAAAAAGCTTCAAGCAGTTTCCGCTTCCAGGTTTTTTCGTGTTCGAGAAACAGGTTGCGGGCATACTGCTGGCTGATGGTGCTGGCTCCCTGAACCTTCGCCATTGCTTTAAGGTCAGCAAGAGCGGCACCGGCAATTCTTTTATAATCAAAACCGTTGTGCTCGAAAAAATTCTTATCCTCAATCGAAACCGTCGCATCCACCAAATGCGGACTGATATCATCAAGAGGTGCCCAGTAGCGCTTCTGCCCGTTGTGGCTTTCTCCGATCACCGTGCCATCATTCGAGAAAAATAAAGTCGACTGCGGAACAGCAAGCGGCGGCGGCCCCAGGATTTTTGCATATACCAATATTCCGCCAATCATCACAGCGGCCAAAGCCATTCCTATTAAGCTAATAATGAGAATCGCACGCAAATATTTCATTGTTTTTCTGAAACGCTGATCGGTCATTAACTCCAAGTATGGCACCCCCCTGAATCTTTGTAAGTGCTATGCAAAAAATAGAATAAGTATAAGTACATATCTTTAGTATTGAAAAAACGCTCTGATTTTAAACATCTTCTCTATTAAAAATCGAAATTTTTCTTGCAATTTTGCTAGATTCATCTATACTTTTTCTGTGTTTGTTATTTGCATGTTAGGGAAGTATAAAAGATGATCATGCTTTTTGCTGCTCTTTAAGTGATAATTCATTTTTTTATGGAAGGAATGATTCAAGAATGGGACTTTGGTTTACAGAGAAACAAACTGAGAACTTTGGCATTACGATGAAGGTGAAGCGTACTTTACATACAGAACAGACAGAATTCCAGAAGCTTGATATGGTGGAAACAGAAGAGTGGGGCAATATGCTTCTTCTTGATGACATGGTTATGACCTCAATCAAGGATGAGTTTGTGTACCATGAGATGGTAGCGCACATTCCTTTGTTCACGCATCCAAACCCTGAAAACGTTCTGGTTGTTGGCGGCGGAGACGGCGGGGTTATCCGTGAAGTCCTGAAGCACCCAAGCGTGAAAAAGGCGACACTTGTAGATATCGACGGAAAGGTTATTGAGTACTCAAAGAAATTCCTTCCTGAGATTGCAGGCAAGCTTGATGACCCTCGCGTGGATGTGCAGGTGGGCGATGGCTTCATGCATATTGCGGAAAGCGAAAATGAGTATGATGTAATCATGGTGGACTCAACTGAGCCGGTAGGACCTGCGGTAAACCTATTTACAAAAGGCTTCTATGCTGGAATCTCTAAAGCTTTAAAAGAAGACGGCATCTTTGTAGCACAGTCAGACAACCCTTGGTTTAAAGCAGACCTTATCCGCAACGTACAGCGCGATGTGAAAGAAATTTTCCCAATCACACGCCTATACACAGCCAATATCCCAACCTATCCAAGCGGCATGTGGGCGTTCACAATTGGATCTAAAAAATATAATCCATTAGAAGTAAGCGAAGACCGCTTCCATGAGATCGAGACAAAATATTATACAAAAGAACTGCATAAAGCGGCATTTGTATTGCCGAAGTTTGTTGCAGATTTAGTGAAGTAATTGACAGGCTGCTGCTTTATTGGAGCAGCCTTCCTGAATACATAAAAAGTGAGGGATGACCTTGGTTCGTTTTGATGAAGCCTATTCAGGCAATGTTTTTATTAAAAGCCATCCTAGTTATGAGGAAAGTGAAGCAGTCATTTATGGCATGCCGATGGACTGGACGGTCAGCTATCGTCCGGGCTCCCGCTTCGGCCCTGCCCGCATCCGCGAAGTGTCCATTGGGCTTGAAGAGTACAGCCCATATCTTGACCGTGAGCTAGAAGAGGTAAAATACTATGATGCCGGCGATATTCCGCTTCCATTCGGAAATCCGCAGAAAAGCATCGATATGATTGAAGAATTTATCGATCAGCTTCTGGCTGAGGGTAAATTCCCGCTTGGCATGGGTGGAGAGCATTTGGTTTCCTGGCCTGTCATCAAAGCCATGTATAAAAAGTATCCGGATCTGGCGATTATCCACATGGATGCCCATACAGATCTTCGTGTGGATTATGAAGGGGAGCCATTATCCCACTCAACGCCAATCCGCAAAGCAGCTGAGCTGATTGGTCCAGGGAATGTCTATTCTTTCGGTATCCGTTCGGGCATGAAAGAAGAATTCCAGTGGGCGAAGGAAGTGGGCATGCACATCTCAAAATTCGAAGTGCACAAGCCGCTGAAGGACATTCTTCCTAAGCTTGCGGGACGTCCTGTTTATGTAACGATCGATATTGATGTTTTAGACCCTGCCCATGCGCCTGGAACTGGCACAGTGGACGCAGGCGGCATCACTTCAAGAGAGCTTCTTGCTTCCATCCATGAGATTGCTCATTCAGATGTAAAAGTTGTTGGTGCTGACCTTGTCGAGGTGGCGCCTATCTATGACCCATCTGAACAAACGGCTAATACAGCGAGTAAACTGATCCGGGAAATGATTCTTGGATGGGTGAATAGGAAGTAACGTGTAAGACTGCAATAAACGGGGACATCGGTCTCCGTTTTTTTGTGCATGAAACTTTTCCCCCTATTTTACCGTATGAAAGGAAAAGGGGGATTTGTTATGTATGAACATAAATTTATTAAAGTGGACTTATCATCCTTTAAGCTGACGCCTGCTGAAGATTACCATGAAATTGTCAGGGAGCATGAAAAAGAAGGCTGGGAGCTGATACAGATTTTTGCACCAGGCATAAGGGGTTATGGAAATCCATCTTTTTATGAACTGATTTTTAAACGGCAAATTTCTGGGTTTTAATATATGGAACTCGTCTCTGGATTGGAAAGCGATATTGAAAGGGTGGAACATTCGGTTTCATCCTTTTTATATTCGACAAAATTCGGGTGGTGCCTGTCACCTTCTTGCACTTTCCCCATCAAGTATTTATACTTATATAGTTATATAAGATGAAAAGGATGTGTTGCCGTTGTCCAGTCGCTCAGCGGAACAAATGCCTGTGAAGATTAGTGTGAAGACAGATATTCGCAGTGGAGGCAGTAAAGAGACTTTTGAATTGACTGCTTTTGGCCGATACTATATAAAAGATTCCGCCCGTTTCCTTCAGTATGATGAAGTGATGGAAGAGGGAACAGTAAAGACGATCATCAAAATGTCTGATACAGATGGACTGATTTTACGAAGCGGCGCCGTGAAAATGAGGCTCCCGTTCAGAATGAATAAAAAGCTCCGCGGCAGCTATGAGACGCCGTACGGAGTGTTTGAGATGGGTACAGTGACCAAGCGGATGGTCCATCAATATGATGATAAATCCAGCGAAGGTTCGATTGATATTTTATACGATCTGAAAATGCAGGGATCGCAGGCAGGTACATACCATTTGGCGATTACGTTTGAGGAGGAGAACAATGAACATAGTTGAGCAGGTGCAAAGCAAATTAAAACAGGAAATTAAGGATGCGGTTGTGAAAGCCGGATTGGCAGCGGAAGAGCAGATTCCCGATGTGATTCTTGAAATCCCAAAGGAAAAGTCGCATGGCGATTATTCCACAAATATGGCGATGCAGCTGGCGCGAGTGGCCAAAAAGGCGCCACGAATGATTGCGGAAGAGCTTATTGCTTCTTTTGACAGCTCAAAAGCTTCCATTGAAAAAATTGAAATTGCCGGACCTGGCTTTATCAATTTTTACATGAATAACGCTTATCTGACTGATCTGATTCCGGCCGTTCTGGAAGCAGGAGATCAGTATGGAGAAACAACAGTTGGCAACAATCAGAAGATCCAGGTGGAGTTTGTTTCTGCTAACCCGACAGGGGACCTTCATCTTGGACATGCCCGCGGCGCAGCTGTCGGCGACTCCTTGTGCAACATTTTAGACAAAGCCGGCTATGATGTGTCCCGTGAGTATTATATCAATGATGCCGGCAACCAGATTAACAATCTGGCTCTATCGGTTGAAGCCCGTTATTTCCAGGCACTTGGCTTAGAGAAGGAAATGCCTGCAGACGGCTATCATGGCGAAGATATCATCGGCATCGGCAAAAAGCTGGCTGAAGAATATGGCGATAAATATGTAAACATGGATGAAAAAGAGCGTTTTGACTTTTTTCGTGAATACGGCCTGAAATTTGAAATGGCGAAGCTGAAGCAGGATCTGGAGGACTTCCGCGTGCCATTCGATGTCTGGTATTCTGAAACATCCCTATACCATAACGGCAAAATCGACACAGCGCTTCAGGCATTAAAGGATAACGGCCATATTTACGAGGAAGAGGGTGCCACATGGTTCCGCTCAACGGCTTTCGGTGATGATAAAGACCGTGTGCTGATTAAAAATGACGGATCTTACACATATCTGACTCCGGATATCGCTTACCATAAAGATAAGCTAGAAAGAGGCTTCGAAAAGCTGATCAACATATGGGGTGCTGACCACCATGGCTACATTCCGCGCATGAAAGCGGCCATCCAGGCGCTTGGGTATGACCGTGAAGCGCTTGAAGTCGAAATCATCCAGCTTGTACACCTGTACAAAAACGGTGAAAAAATGAAAATGAGCAAGCGTACCGGAAAAGCGGTAACAATGCGTGACCTTGTGGAAGAAGTAGGACTGGATGCTACTCGCTATTTCTTCGCAATGAGAAGTGCAGACACCCATCTTGATTTTGACCTTGATCTGGCTGTATCACAATCTAATGAAAATCCTGTTTACTATGCCCAGTACGCACACGCGCGTATTTCCAGCATCCTTCGACAGGGTGAAGAACAGGGCATGTCTGCTGAAGCGGCGGATTACTCCCTGATTCAGGCAGAAAAGGAAATCGACGTACTGAAAAAAATCGGCGAGTTCCCGCAGGCTGTCGGCGAAGCAGCGCAAAAGCGCATGCCGCATAGAATCACGAACTATATTTATGAACTGGCTTCCTCTTTCCACAGCTTCTACAATGCTGAAAAAGTATTGGATGCGGAAAATCCGGAAAGAACCAAAGCTCGTCTGGCACTGATCAAAGCAGTGCAGACTACTTTAAAGAATGCGCTGAAATTAATCGGCGTATCTGCTCCGGAAAAAATGTAATGTTCAAAGCTGGCACTTATTGGTGCCGGCTTTTTTCATGTTTTTTTACGAAAGAGGGGAAGCTAAAGACGTAGGTTTAAGGGTATAGGTGAATGGTAAAACATAGTAAGCCATTATAGGAGGATCTTATGAAAATTGTTCTTTTATCCATACTTACAGGATTTCTCGTCGGATTTGTCTTTGCTTTCATGAAGCTGCCGATTCCTGCGCCGCCCGCACTGCCTGGCATTATGGGGATTGTCGGCATTTACCTCGGGTTTAAAGCATATGAAGTGGTTCTGCCCTGGCTGCAGGGGATATTGAGATAAATTGGGAAAGGGTGTCTACGTTAGTTTCGGGCATCCTTTTTGTCTAATTGTGAACTTTGCAAATAAATCCTCAAATTTGCAAATAATCCTTGGGAATCAGCAATCAAACCCGGCAAATCAGCAAACAAATGATACATTTAGCAAATAACCTGTCCGAACCCGCAAGTAAATCAAACTAAACTCCGCATTTTACATCGGGACGAGCATATCATGGTAGAAACCCTTCCGGAAAGGACATGCTCGCCCATGAAGCCACAATTGGCAGCCTCTTTTTACGCAACCATTTCGATCAGTTTTTGGGGAGTCTCTTTTGTTTCAACCAAAGCTGTTTTGGATAAGCTGGACCCTTATACATTAATCATTCTCCGGTTTGCCATCGGGGCAGCTTTTCTGCTCCTTGTGCTTCTCTTGAAAAGATATCCGCTCCAGATTCCGCTCAAATATATTCCCCATTTAATTGTTCTCGGCGTACTCGGCGTTTTCATCCATCAGGTCATCCAGGTAACAGCTTTAAAGACAATAGACGCCTCATCAGCGGGGTGGATCATTTCTTTTTCACCTGTTTTTACCGTCTTTCTCTCCATGGTTTTTCTCCATGAAAAATTAACATTTCTTAAGACACTAGGCATTATAACAGCGATTTCCGGGGTCCTCATGGTAACAGGAGCGAGAAGCGGTCAGACGCTGGGATTTGCTTTAAATATAGGGTATTTCCTCATGATCCTAAGTACACTGAATTGGGCCGTATATTCGATTTTGGTGAGAAAACTGCAAATTAAGCTTCCTTCCCTTGTGGTCACTTTTTATATGAGCTTGCTTGGATGCGTGTTGACCATTCCCTTTTTAATGAGAGATAGAGGGTGGGAGAAGTTCCATCTATTATCCGATTCTGAATGGGCTCATATATTGTTTCTGGGCATATTTGTATCAGGGATTGGCTATTGGTACTGGTCCAAGGCACTCGAGGTTTTGGAAGCTTCCAAAGTATCAATGTTTATCTATATGGAGCCGCTATTTACCTTTATTGCGGCCGTTCTATTGCTTCGTGAAAAAATTTTCTTCATAAGCTTCATGGGCGGAATCATAATTATTATAGGAGTGATCATGGTGAATGGTCAGCTGAAATATTTTTCATGGAGGAAACGATAATCCACAGTAAAGGGGGAGTCGTTTAGTGGCCTTGAAGGAACGGTTTAAAAACAGTTTGGATTCATTGAAATCTCCTTCTGCAGAAGAACTTAGAAAGGCTTTGGCATCACTTGATATCAAACTTGAGGAGTTGCTTCCTCACTTGCAGCCGGCAGATGGAAAACCCTATTTCCGCAAGCTGCTTTACCAAAATGATGAAGTGGAGCTGCTCGTCATGAACTGGTCGGATATCGAATGCGCCCCGCATGATCATGGAAATTCAAAGGGATGGATTAAGGTGTTAAATGGAGATTCGGAAAACACTGTTTTTGAAGTGAAGGAAGGCGTCCCAGTTGAGCTTTTTGCTGAGATAAAGTCCAAAGACTCCTTCTTTTTTGCTCCCAAAAAAGGTGTGCACAAAATGAAGAGTTCAGGCAGGGGGAACCTTGTCACACTGCATCTTTATTCACCTCCGATTACTGGTATGAAGGTGTACGACCTTCAAAAGTGCGCTGCCTGTGTAGTCTCTGAAGACTGTGGGGCCTGGTGGCCTGAGAAGCAGAGACAGAAGGTGAAGGAGATTCAGTTAAAATAAGGGGCGTTCCCAGTGGGGGAACGCCTTTATTATTTCCACTCTACTTCCGCCCCTCCGATCCTCTTCACCCCGCGGATTGAGCTGATGTCCTCTGTCAGCTTGAGCGCAGCCTTATCCTTGGCTTTCGCTTCGATCATAAAATCGATGTCCCGGTTAAGGGGTTTCAGGACGTTGAGAAGGGGGCGGATAAAATCCAGGTCAACATAGTCGGCATGGGACCGGAAGGCTTTTTCTGATTTGGGCGAGGAAATGTGAATTTTCGGCTTGAGTCCTGTTTTTTCCCAAGTCTGAAAAATCTCAGGGAGAAGCTCATCCAGCGGGCGGGTGCCGAGGTTCGCCATATGGTGGTGATAATCGAACACAAGGGGGATGTTTTCTTTCTGGCAGGCCAGGAGAGTTTCATCCGCGTTATAGGTTTTGTCATCATTCTCGAGTGTCATTTGCTCTTTAATATGAGATGGCAGCGTCTTGAGATTTTCATGGAAACGGTGGATGGTCGTGAGCTTGTCCCCGTAAGCCCCGCCAATATGGATATTAATGATGCTTTCGTTTTCAACGCCCATGGCCTCGAACATCCGGTAATGGTATTCCATATCTTTGACTGCGTTTCGGGTCACATCCTCGCGTGGAGATGTGAACAGGGTGAATTGATTGGGATGAAAGCTGACGCGGAGCCCATGTTTTTTAATCAATTCACCGATTTCAAGCCATTTATCCTTAAAGGGTGTGACAAAATCCCATAATACCTCCGGATGCGTGGCCAGGGGAACGATGGAGCTTGAAAGCCGATATAGCTGAATTTCATGGGCGATATTAAAATAAAGCATTCTTAACGTATTTTGCAGATTCACTGCTGTGACGGCCTTCAGCTTTTCCAGCTTTTCTTCCTCAGGCAATTGCTGATAGCGCGTAAAAGTCAATGTTCTTGCAGGAGATGCCTCCCACAAGCTGATGGCATGGGAAACATATCCCAGTCTAATTTTCAATTTGCAGCACCTTCTTTTTGCTGGCCTACTTTAAAGGAAGCTTGCCACAGACCGGGCAAGCATCTCTTTGAAAGTCCGTAAAGGATCCAGCCGGTTTAATTCTTTTAGCGCCAATCTCTTTGCATTTAGTATGTCTTTGTCTACAACAGCTTGGACCTGCTTAATGAACTCTTTGTCATAAATAAAGCAATTGATTTCATAATTTAAGAACAGGCTCCGCTTATCAAAATTAGCTGTTCCGACATCACTGATTTCATTATCGATAATAATCGCCTTTGCATGGTAAAAGCCCTTTTTGTACTCATACACATAAGCACCTTGTTTAATCAAGGTCCTTAAGTAAAGATAAGAGGCCTCTTTTACAAGAATATGATCCGTGAGGCATGGGACGAGTATTTTTACTGTGACGCCGCGTTCCAGGGCATGAATTAAGTCCTGAAAAAGCCTTTTGCCCGGAATAAAATAGGGGGTCCCAATCGTAATGCTCTTTTTCGCCTTCCTTATTAAGGAGGAGAAGCTTTCTTCTAAAAATGCCCCTTTATAAGATCCGAACTGATGGCGGGTATCTCCTGCAGGCAGCTCAGGAAAATAGACACTGTTTGCAAGCAGGTCAGTCTTTGCTGCTTTATACCAATCGGTTAGAAACTCTCTTTGCAGATCCTCTACCCCTTCACCACGGAATTTCAAATGATAGTCACGCCAGGGGGTCAGCTTTTTATCTAGATTGATGTATTCTTTGCCGATATTGAAGCCGCCAATGTATCCGATCTTTCCGTCAATGACGGTAATTTTCCGGTGGTTCCTGGCCTGAAATGAATAGAAAAGAAAAGGCAGCTTTGGCACATGGGCAAACGAAAATTTGACGCCGCTGCTTTTAAGATCCTTAACGGTTTTTCGTTTAACAGGAAGGCTTCCGGCCCAATCCAGCAGAAGGCGGACTTCTACTCCTTCTTTTGCTTTACCCTTTAAAATGGTTAAAAACTCCTTGCTGATTTTATCATCCTTCACAATATAAAATAAAATATGGATGTGCTTTTGCGCCTTTTTTAGCTCGGAGAATAAATCATCAAACAAAGCAGGCCCGTCTGCAAACAACTCCATATCAGACTGCCGGATGGGTAAGGCGGTCCGCTCAAGCTTTTTCATATGGCTTTTCCGGCCCCATGTAAAATCAATATAGAGCCATAAGAAGATGACGAGTAAAACGACCATAATGATATTCCAGACAGTCAATGCAATCTTCCTCTCGACAGGATTTTCCTGTTAGTATTTCCTGCAGAGCTTTTTCTATCATGAAATCTTCCCAAAAGGGGAGGACTTTTCACCTTTAAAAAGAATTTAATAAATGAAAATAATAAAATATTTCGAACAAGTTTAACGAAAAATGGTTGACTGAATGCTCATTCATAATATAATAGGAGTAATAGTAAATTCAGAAAATTATATTGTTTTTAAAATTTTCTAAGATGAAGAAAGGAGCACCATGCCTATGAACGGTTTATTATGGATCAACTTAATTGCATTTCTTCTTGTAACCGCTTACGCTATGAGCCTGTTTGTCTATGTTGTGAAGACGCGGATTGAATATATCAAGCTTGGCAAAAAGGTAGAGTTTGACGGCAAGGTGAAAGAGCGCCTTGAGAAGATCTGGGTCAACGTATTCGGCCAGAAAAAGCTTTTAAAGGATAAGAAAAGCGGAATCATCCACGTTATGTTTTTCTACGGCTTCATTCTTGTCCAATTTGGAGCAATCGATTTTATTATCAAGGGAATTAAGCCAGGTGCGCATTTGCCGCTTGGACCATTATATCCTGGCTTCACCTTTTTCCAGGAAATTGTGACCCTGATGATCCTTGTTGCGGTAATCTGGGCTTTCTACCGCCGATATGTGGAAAAGCTTGTCCGCTTAAAACGCGGATTCAAATCAGGTCTCGTACTTATTTTTATCGGAGGGCTCATGCTTTCCGTACTGCTTGGCAATGGAATGGGCATGATCTGGCATGGCCATGAAGGAACCTGGACAGAACCGGTTGCTTCTCTGATTGCCGGTGCATTCGCATGGATAGGTGAAACGGCTTCAATTGTTGTGTTTTACATCTCATGGTGGATTCACTTAGTATTCCTTCTCGCTTTCCTTGTGTACGTGCCGCAATCCAAGCACGCTCACTTAATCGCCGGACCGGCCAACGTATATTTTAACCGTCTGGATAATCCGGGGAAATTAAAAGCAATCGACTTTGAAGATGAATCACAGGAAAGCTTTGGTGTCGGAAAGATTGAAGATTTTACACAGCATCAGATGATCGATTTCTATGCATGTGTGGAATGCGGACGCTGTACCAATATGTGTCCGGCAACCGGCACGGGAAAAATGCTTTCGCCAATGGATTTAATCCTGAAATTGCGTGATCATTTAACCAATCACGGTGCTGTTGTGACTTCGAAGCAGCCCTGGGTGCCGACATTCGCTTTTTCAAATACGAAAGGCAATCAGCTTGCCCTTGCAGCTGCCGGCCAGGGTGCAGAAGAAGCTGCTGCAGGCCTTGCATACAGCCCAAGCCTGATTGGCGAAGTCATTACAGAAGAAGAAATCTGGGCTTGTACGACTTGCAGAAACTGTGAAGACCAATGCCCGGTTATGAATGAACATGTTGATAAGATTATTGATCTGCGCCGCTACCTTGTTTTAACAGAGGGTAAAATGGATGCGGATGCACAGCGCGCCATGACCAATATCGAGCGCCAGGGAAATCCTTGGGGACTGAACCGCAAGGAGCGCGAAGATTGGAGAGAAGCACGCGAAGATGTTCATGTTCCGACAGTGAAGGAAATGAAAAAAGCAGGAGAAGAATTTGAATACTTATTCTGGGTTGGCTCCATGGGATCTTACGATAATCGCAGCCAAAAGATCGCTCTTTCCTTTGCGAAACTAATGAATGAGGCAGGCGTTAAATTCGCGATCCTTGGAAACAAAGAAAAGAACTCTGGTGACACACCAAGACGTCTTGGAAACGAGTTCTTATTCCAGGAGCTTGCCACAAAGAATATTGAAGAGTTTGAGAAAAATGAAGTGAAGAAGATTGTAACGATCGATCCTCATGCCTACAATATTTTCAAAAATGAGTATCCGGATTTTGGATTAGAGGCAGAGGTGTATCACCATACTGAAGTTCTTGCCCAGCTTGTGGAAGAGGGCAAGCTGAAGCCGCAATATGCAGTGGAAGAAACAATTACCTTCCATGATTCCTGCTATCTTGGACGCTACAACGAGGTGTATGATCCTCCTCGTGAGATTCTTAAGAGCATTCCGGGTGTCAAGCTTGTGGAAATGGAAAGAAACCGCGAAACCGGCATGTGCTGCGGAGCGGGCGGCGGCCTGATGTGGATGGAAGAAGAAACCGGACACCGCATCAATGTCTCACGCACAGAGCAGGCATTGGCAGTGAATCCATCTGTGATCAGTTCAGGATGTCCATACTGCTTAACGATGCTGTCTGATGGAACGAAAGCTAAAGAAGTGGAAGAACAGGTTCATACGTACGATGTAGCTGAAATTCTCGAGAAGTCTGTGGTGGGCGAAAGCCGGAATGTAGCATCCTAGCATTATGAAAGTGGAAATTGAAGCACGTCCGAAATTCCCGTAAGGCATTTTGACGAAAATGTTTTTGCCTGAATTTTGTGTAAAGTGTTTCAATTTCCGCTATTTTTCTAGTAAAATAGAAAATGATAAAAGCGCTTACATTTTTTCGGGGAAAATCCTATTTATTTCAAGTCCTTTCGAGCGAGCGTTCAGTCAATGACCGCACCTTCACAAACAGTTAACTTCAATGAGATCTGCAGCATAGACGCTATTTTTTTCTAATTAATTTTTCGAACATTTTAAATTAATAGTACAAAGGAGCGATTCTTTATGGGGAATACCGTAATTCTTAGCGGAGTAAGAACACCTTTTGGAAAATTTGCCGGAGCGCTCAGCAGCTTTGCAGCTTCTGACCTTGGCGGATTTGCAGTAAAAGAAGCGCTGAACCGTGCAGGCGTTAACCCTGAGGATGTAGACGAAGTAATTCTCGGAACGGTTCTTCAGGGCGGGCAGGGCCAGATCCCTTCACGTCAGGCTGCCAGAAAAGCAGGCTTGCCATGGGAAGTGAAAACGGAAACGATCAATAAAGTATGTGCTTCCGGCATGCGAAGCGTCACATTAGGGGATCAGATTATCCGGGCGGGTGACGAGGAAGTCATCGTAGCCGGGGGCATGGAATCCATGAGCAATGCTCCTTATATTTTGCCGAAAGCGCGCTGGGGGCTGCGCATGGGTGATGCAACGGTTAAGGACCTAATGGTTCATGACGGATTAAGCTGCAGCTTCACAGGCGTTCATATGGGAACGTACGGAAACTCGACAGCTAAAGAGTTTGAAATCAGCCGTGAAGCGCAGGACAACTGGGCACTAAGAAGCCATGAACGTGCCATTGCAGCGACGGAATCAGGTAGATTGGCAGAGGAAATCGTGCCGGTGGAAGTGCCGCAGCGAAAAGGTGAGCCAATCGTTGTTTCCCAGGATGAATCGCCGCGCAAAGATACTTCCTTAGAAAAGCTTGCTAAGCTGGGATCAGTTTTTAACTCCGATGGTACGATCACTGCGGGGAATGCGCCTGGCGTTAACGACGGAGCAGCAGCCTTAGTATTGATGAGCCAAGAGCGGGCAGAACGCGAAGGCAAAAAGCCGGAAGCTTATATTCTTGGCCATACAGCGCTTGCAGTGGAAGCCAAGGACTTCCCGCAAACCCCTGGACTTGTCATTAATGCTCTATTGAAAAAGACAGGAAAAGCCCTGGAAGAGATTGACCTATTTGAAATTAACGAAGCATTTGCGGCTGTTGCTTTAACAAGCGGAAAAATTGCCGGTCTTGATGAAGAGAAAGTGAATGTTAACGGCGGTGCCGTAGCCCTTGGACACCCAATCGGCGCGAGCGGAGCGAGAATCATCCTAACACTGATGCATGAACTGAAGCGCCGCGGAGGCGGAATCGGCATTGCGGCTATCTGCAGCGGCGGAGGCCAGGGAGATGCGGTGATGATTGAGGTTCCGAAGCAGTAATCTGTTTTAGGACGGCGGTGCAGCCAGAAAAGCACCGGTGAAGAGGAAAATGGTAGTTAATCAAGAAGGAATGACGCCAAAAAGAAGAAAGCACAGAGAAAAATGACAGTTAATCAAAACAATCAAGCATTCAAATAAAAGAGAAATACAGGCCTAAGCCCAAGATCGGAGGAAACAAATATGAACGTAAAAAACATTATGGTAATCGGTGCTGGACAAATGGGTTCAGGAATTGCACAGGTTTGTGCACAGGCAGGCTATAGCGTCATCTTAAACGACTTAAAGCCGGAATTTGTGGAACGCGGCTTTGGTGTGATTAAGAAGAATCTTTCCCGCCAGGTGGAAAAAGGGCGCATGACAGCGGACGAGATGGAAGCAGTGCTGAAAAATGTAACCGCTTCAAATGATCTTCAGGACGCTAAAAACGTGGAGCTTGTCATCGAAGCGGCGGTTGAAAATATGGAGATCAAAACGAAGATCTTCAGCCAGCTCGATGAAATTGCACCAGAGCATGCCATTCTGGCAAGCAACACATCATCCCTTCCGATTACAGAAATCGCAGCCGCAACAAAGCGTCCGGAGAAAGTAATCGGCATGCATTTTATGAACCCGGTGCCGGTGATGAAGCTTGTGGAAATCATCCGCGGCCTCGCGACGGCAGACGAAGTGTACCAAACCATTGAAGACATCACGAAGACGCTTCAAAAAGTGCCGGTTGAAGTGAATGACTTCCCGGGATTCGTATCCAACCGCATTCTGATGCCGATGATCAATGAAGCAGTTTACACACTTTATGAAGGGGTCGCGACAAAAGAGGCCATTGATGAAGTGATGAAGCTCGGCATGAACCATCCAATGGGACCGCTGACTTTGGCTGACTTCATTGGCCTGGACACATGCCTGTATATTATGGAAACCCTGCATGAAGGCTTTGGCGATGATAAATACCGCCCATGTCCGCTGTTAAGAAAATATGTGAAAGCCGGCTGGCTAGGCAAGAAGACAGGCAGAGGCTTCTACGTTTACGAATAAATAATAGGCCTTGGCCGCAAGTGCCGGGCAGCATCGGAGGGTATACAAATGAACCTGAGATTTACAGAAGAGCAGGAAATGATGAGAAAAATGGTGCGGGATTTTGCCCAGGCGGAAATCGCCCCTTTTGTTGAAAAAATGGAGCAGGGCGAGTTCCCTCGGGAGATTCTCCGCAAAATGGGCGAGCTTGGCCTGATGGGGATTCCCATTCCTGAAAAATACGGCGGAGCGGAAATGGACTTTACTTCTTACATTATCGCCATCCATGAACTGTCCCGCGTAAGTGCGACAGTTGGCGTTATTTTATCGGTCCATACGTCGGTTGGAACAAATCCGATCCTTTATTTCGGTACGGAAGAGCAAAAGCAGAAATATATTCCGAAGCTTGCCTCTGGTGAGTATCTTGGTGCTTTTTGCCTCACGGAACCGAGCGCTGGCTCGGATGCAGGAAGCTTAAAGTCCCGTGCGGTAAAAGACGGAGACCATTATGTCATTAATGGATCCAAGGTTTTCATTACGAATGCCAGCGAAGCTGACGTATACATTGTATTTGCCTCCACAAATCCTGAGCTTGGAAGCAAAGGCATTTCCGCTTTCATTGTCGAGAAGGATACGCCAGGACTTGTATTTGGGAAAGATGAGCACAAAATGGGGCTGCACGGCTCAAGAACGCTGCAGCTGACATTTGAAGACATGCGGGTTCCGGCTGACAATCTTCTTGGCAGTGAAGGAGAAGGCTTTAAGATTGCGATGGCTAATCTCGATGCTGGAAGGATCGGGATTGCTTCGCAGGCGCTTGGAATCGCGGAAGCGGCCTTTGAGGCAGCTGCCAGCTACGCGAAGGAACGTGTACAGTTCGGCAAGCCGATCGCCGCTCAGCAGGGTGTCGGCTTTAAGCTTGCAGACATGGCAACAAGCGTCGAAGCCGCAAAACTATTAATCTATCGCGCAGCAAACATGCGCCAGCGCGGCATCAAATGCGGACTGGAAGCCTCCATGGCGAAGCTGTTTGCATCCAAAACAGCAGTAGACGTGACAACAGAAGCCATCCAGGTCTTCGGCGGCTACGGCTACACAGAGGATTACCCGGTTGAGCGCTACTTCCGCGATGCCAAAATTACAGAAATCTATGAAGGCACAAGCGAAATTCAGCGGATTGTTATCAGTAAACAGCTGTAAAGCAGTCTTTTTATAAAGAAATCAAGAATCCATATAAAGCGAGGGACCAACAATGAATTTCCAATTAAGTGAAGAGCATGAAATGATCAGAAAAATGGTACGCGATTTTGCCAGAAATGAAGTCGCTCCGACGGCTGCTGAACGCGACGAAGAAGAGCGCTTTGACAGAGAAATTTTTGACAAAATGGCGGAGCTTGGCTTAACCGGGATTCCGTGGCCTGAAGAGTACGGCGGAATCGGCAGTGATTATCTGGCTTATTGCATCGCAGTTGAGGAGCTTTCAAGAGTATGTGCCTCTACAGGTGTAACTCTTTCAGCCCATACTTCCCTTGCCGGCTGGCCGATTTTCAAGTTCGGCAGCGAAGACCAGAAGCAAAAATACTTAAAGCCAATGGCGCAGGGTGAAAAAATCGGCGCGTATGGACTTACGGAGCCTGGCAGCGGATCTGATGCCGGCGGAATGAGAACGACAGCACGTCTTGAAGGCGATCATTATGTCCTTAACGGCAGTAAAATTTTCATTACAAACGGCGGAATTGCCGATATCTATGTAGTGTTTGCCCTGACAGATCCATCCTCCAAGCATAAAGGAACAACCGCATTTATCGTGGAATCCGGCTTTGAAGGCTTCTCTGTCGGCAAGAAGGAAAAGAAATTGGGGATCCGTTCCTCACCTACAACGGAGATTATTTTCGAAGAGTGCAAGGTTCCGGTTGAGAACGTGCTGGGCAATGTAGGCGAAGGCTTCAAAGTTGCCATGATGACGCTTGATGGCGGCCGCAACGGCATCGCTGCCCAGGCAGTCGGAATCGCTCAGGGCGCACTGGATGCTTCCATCGAATACGCCAAAGAACGCCGCCAGTTCGGCAAGCCAATTGCTGCCCAGCAGGGAATTGGCTTCAAGCTGGCAGACATGGCCACAAGCATCGAAGCCTCAAGACTATTAACTTACCAGGCGGCTTGGCTGGAGTCAGAAGGACTTCCGTACGGAAAGGAATCAGCTATGTCCAAACTTCTTGCCGGTGACACGGCCATGAAAGTGACAACAGATGCCGTTCAAATCTTTGGCGGCTACGGATATACAAAGGACTATCCAGTAGAACGCTTCATGCGCGATGCCAAAATCACGCAGATCTACGAAGGAACACAGGAAATCCAGCGTCTAGTAATCTCTCGAATGGTAACGAAATAATTAATGATTTTTCGCAGAGTTTATTGACTTCATGTCGCTGTTCAAGTTTAGCCACTGAGTTGATCCTCGCTGTGGGTACCTGATCCTCGAAAATGCTGACGCATTTCCTTCGTGCGGTGTTCACTCGAGGAAGCTTAATCAATGTCCAGCGGGAGGAGGTTCCTATTCCTCCCCGCAGCGGAAATCAACGGACAGAATTCAAAGATAAAACAATATTGAAAAAAACTTTTTAAAATAAACAGATTCAATGGATGATTCCCGGGAGGACGGTGGATAACAATGAAAAAACGGGAAGTGCAGGCTTCTGTTAAAGATGAGCGTCTTGTCAAAAAAAGACGCGATCAGATGATTAAAGGTGCCGTCACCCTTTTTATCCAAAAAGGGTTCCATCGTACAACAACTAGAGAGATTGCAAAGGCATCTGGTTTTAGTATTGGAACGCTTTATGAATACATCCGTACGAAGGAAGACGTCCTATACCTGGTTTGTGACAGCATTTACGATCAGGTTGCCGAGCGGCTTCAAAAAGGCCTTGATACCAAAAAAGGCACACTTGAGAGCCTAAAGCAGGGCATCGCCGATTACTTCAAAGTGGTTGACGAAATGCAGGATGAAGTCCTTGTTATGTACCAGGAAGTAAAGGCGCTTACAAAGGATGCCCTTCCATATGTGCTGAAGAAAGAAATAGAAATGGTCGGCATGTTTGAGCATGTCATTACCCTTTGCGTAGAGAACGGGGAACTGGACCTGCCGGAGGAAAAAGTCAAGATGATCGCCCATAACATTTTTGTCCAGGGGCAAATGTGGGCATTCCGCCGCTGGTCACTGCAGAAGATGTACAGCATCGAGGAATATATCCAGCTGCAGACCAATCTTCTTTTTCAGGGAATAAAGGATTCCGAAAAGGTCTCGGAAAATGCTTAAGAATAGCGCAGGCTAAGGCTTGCGTTTACGGACAAGGGGGAGAACGATGAGCAATCCAGAAGTCTATAAGCCGAAAAATCATATTCGTTTTGTGACGGCTTCCAGCCTGTTTGACGGGCATGATGCGTCCATTAATATTATGCGCCGCATCATTCAGGCAAGCGGGGCAGAGGTCATCCACCTCGGACATAACCGTTCTGTTGAGGAGGTCGTAAATGCTGCCATCCAGGAGGATGTGCAGGGCATTGCCATTTCCTCTTATCAGGGTGGACATGTGGAGTACTTCAAATATATGTATGACCTTCTGAAGGAAAGAGGCGCATCCCACATCCGCATTTATGGCGGCGGGGGCGGAGTCATCATCCCGAAGGAAATTAAGGAATTGCATGACTACGGAATCGCGCGGATTTTCTCGCCGGAAGACGGCCGTCAATATGGTCTTCAGGGCATGATTGATCAAATGATCAAGGAATGTGATTTCCCGACGTTTACAGCCGAAGCATCTGAGCAGATTGAAAAGCTTCAGGATGGGGAAACCAATGCGATTGCCAAGCTGATTACATTGGCTGAGCATCAGGTAACCGTAGGCAAGGAAGCAGCCGCAGCACTTGAGCCGGTCATGGAGAAAGTGAAATCACTGGAAAAGCAGGTTCCTGTAGTGGGAATTACGGGTACAGGCGGTGCCGGGAAAAGCTCGCTGACAGACGAACTGATCCGCCGCTTCATCAACGAAATTCCGGAGAAAAAGGTTGCGATTCTTTCTGTTGACCCGACAAAGCAAAAAACAGGCGGTGCCCTTCTTGGCGACCGTATCCGTATGAATGCCATTTTTAATCCGCGGGTCTATATGCGCAGCCTGGCAACCCGAAACTCCCGCAGCGAGCTGTCGCTTGCAATTCAGGATGCGATTTCGGTTGTCAAAGCAGCCGGCTTTGATTTGATTATTGTGGAAACAAGCGGAATCGGGCAGGGTGATGCCGGCATTACGGAAATTTGTGATGCATCCATGTATGTCATGACAAGTGAATTCGGTGCTCCTTCCCAGCTTGAAAAAATTGATATGATCGATTATGCCGATTTGATTGTCATTAATAAATTTGAGCGCAAAGGCTCAGAGGATGCGATGCGCCAGGTGCAAAAGCAGTACCAGCGCAGCCGGATGCTTTTTGAAAAAGAGCTTGAAGATATGCCAGTCTACGGAACCATTGCAAGCCAGTTCAATGACCCGGGCACAAATGCGGTGTTTGCGGCACTGGTGGAAACGATTAATGAAAAAGCAGGTACAGACTGGAAAACAAGTTTTACAAAAGAAGCAAAAGTGGAAAAGCAGAATGTCATTATTCCAAATGAACAGCGCTATTACCTCCGCGAGGTATCAGAAACCGTCCGCGGCTACCATAAGAAAGCCGAAGAGCAGGCAGATCTTGCCCGCAAGCTTTTCCAGCTGGAAGGGGCACTTCTTGCTGTTAAAGAACAAGAAGGAAACGAAGAAGTCATCGCTTCGCTTGAAGCCATTAAATTATCTGTAGAAGAAAAGCTTACGGCTGAAACCAAGAACATTCTTGCAGGATGGGAAGAATTGAAGGAAAAATACACCGGCGAGCAATTTGTCACAAAGATCCGCGATAAAGAAATCGTGACGGTTTTAAAAACAAAGAGCTTGTCCGGGCTGTCGATTCCAAAAGTGGCACTTCCGAAGTACAAGGATTACGGAGAAATCATCCGCTGGGTATATAGAGAAAATGTGCCGGGTTCCTTCCCATATACAGCAGGTGTTTTCCCATTCAAGCGCGAGGGTGAAGATCCGAAAAGACAGTTTGCCGGAGAAGGTACACCTGAACGGACAAACCGCCGCTTCCACTATCTCTCCAAAGATGATGCAGCAAAGCGACTGAGCACAGCTTTTGATTCTGTGACCCTGTACGGGGAGGATCCGGACTACCGCCCAGATATTTACGGAAAAGTCGGGGAGAGCGGAGTCAGCATCTGTACGCTGGATGATATGAAGAAGCTGTATGCCGGTTTTGACCTGTGCCATCCATCTACATCTGTATCGATGACGATTAATGGGCCGGCGCCGATAATTTTAGCCATGTTCATGAACACAGCCATCGAACAGCAGATTGAGGCGAAAGAGCAGGAGCTTGGCCGCGTGCTGACACCGGAAGAATTCACAGAAGTCAGGGCGAAAACGCTGCAGACGGTCCGCGGGACGGTTCAGGCTGATATTTTAAAAGAGGATCAGGGACAGAATACGTGTATCTTCTCAACAGAATTTGCTTTACGAATGATGGGGGATATCCAGCAGTACTTTATCGACCATAAAGTCCGCAACTATTACTCTGTTTCGATTTCCGGCTACCATATCGCAGAAGCGGGTGCAAATCCGATTTCTCAGCTTGCCTTTACACTGGCAAATGGCTTCACCTATGTCGAGTACTATTTGAGCAGAGGAATGAACATCAATGATTTTGCACCAAACCTTTCATTTTTCTTCTCCAATGGACTGGATCCGGAGTATACGGTGCTAGGCCGTGTGGCGCGCCGCATCTGGGCAACGGTTATGAGAGATAAGTATGGCGCGAACGAAAGAAGCCAGAAGCTGAAGTACCATATCCAAACTTCAGGCCGCTCCCTGCATGCACAGGAAATTGATTTTAACGATATCCGCACAACGCTGCAGGCGTTAATGGCGCTTCAGGATAACTGCAACTCGCTTCATACCAATGCGTATGATGAAGCCATTACGACACCTACAGAGGAGTCTGTCCGCCGTGCGATGGCCATCCAGATGATCATTACAAAAGAGCATGGCTTATCGAAAAATGAAAATCCGCTTCAGGGTGCATTCATTGTAGATGAGCTGACAGATCTTGTGGAAGAACAGGTGCTGAGTGAATTTGAACGCATCAACGACCGCGGCGGCGTTCTCGGTGCCATGGAAACACAATACCAGCGCGGAAAAATCCAGGATGAGTCCATGTACTATGAAATGAAAAAGCACACTGGCGAGCTTCCGATCATTGGGGTCAACACTTACTTGAACCCTAATCCTCCATCAGAGGATGAAATGAACAACATGGAGCTAGCCAGGGCAACGAAGGAAGAAAAAGAAACGCAAATCCGCAATCTGCGCAGCTTCCAGGAGCGCAACAAAGATAAATCGGAAGAGGCACTGAAACGTTTGAAGGAAGCCGCAGTCAGCGGCGGCAATATTTTTGCTGAGCTGATGGAAACTGTCAAAGTGGCAAGCCTCGGCCAGATTACCCGTGCATTATACGAAGTGGGCGGGCAATACCGCCGCAATATGTAGATGGATCCATAGGGCCTGCCAATGCAGGCCCTTGTTTTCTGCACTATTTTTTTAATAGAGAATTAATATAAAATACATCCATATCCTATATAATGAAATCAATACATATCAGTTCACTTCGGGGAACCTGGGGATGTGAAAATATGAAAAAAATCTTGCTCTATGCAGCCATACTTGCAGCTGCTGCAGGTGTTTACTTTTTATATGGAAAACAGCTGGGAGCCATAGCATTCTTCCTGCTCGCTATCTACTTCACCTGGCTGGCCTATAAAAAGTGGGACAGACCTATGAGGCGCAGGAAACGGGGAAGGGCAGAGTAGCTTCTTTTATAAGGGCAATCCAAAATCTATTGTCTTTTATTACATATAATCTTACCTGCAGAGTTAATTGGGGCGAAGGTTCCGTTCCTCCCCGCGGGTTCGCTGCGTGCCCTGTGCTGAAATGAACAGACATTATTCAAAGCCCTTTCAATAATTTAAAATCAATACTAAATCGCATAAAAATACGCAGAACAGCAGATATAACTGGCATAAACCGTAAAAATTTGTTTATAATGAAGAATATGCCTTCTTGCAGGCTGTCCGCATGTATTTGCAGGGACCTGCGGAAATTCAATTTATATAGTTATTAATTTGCACGCTTATATGAGCGGTTACATAGGGAAAGGAAGTGCTGATATTGAGTTTGGAACAGTTCTCAACAGAAGAATTGCAGGAAATGTCATTAATCGAAGTGGCTTATGAACTTCTGACAAGCAAAAAAGAACCAATGGCCTTTAATGACATTATGAGTGAAGTAGCTAAACTTATGAACCTTTCAGAGGAACAAGTCAAGGGGAAAATTGCACAGTTCTATACAGATTTAAATATAGATGGCCATTTTATCGGATTGGGCGATAACCGCTGGG
This sequence comes from Bacillus sp. ZZV12-4809, assembly GCF_009849585.1. Classification (GTDB taxonomy): domain Bacteria; phylum Bacillota; class Bacilli; order Bacillales; family Cytobacillaceae; genus Cytobacillus. Next base: position 29,615 of record NZ_VCRN01000006.1, on the reverse strand, counting down.
GTCTTCGTTCATGGTATCCGGTTGATCAATATGAAGAAGAAGTTGTAACAGTAATCAAGCCTAAGAAGAAAAAGGCGAAGAAGAAGGACGACGATGATCTCGATCTTGAAGATTATGATGAACTGGATGAAGAGGATATCGATTACGATGATATCGACGGATTCGAAGATGATGATCTGACAGAAGACGATGATGATGATCTTCTTGACGATGACGATGATCTTGAAGATGATGATGATGATGACTTTGAAGACGATGATATCGTGGATAAAGATGAAGAATTCGACCTCGGTGATGATGACGAAGAGCTTGAGGAAGATGACCTCGACGTTGACGAGGACGAAGAAAATTTATAATCTTGACTTTTCGATTCAAGGCTTGTAGAATACTTTTTGGGCTCCTTTAAAAAGGACGATTCGTTTAGACGCTAATAGCGCTCCCTTACTTACTTTTAAGTAAGCGGGGCGCTTTTTATTTTTTTACAGGCCCATGTGCCTTTTCAAGAAGAGCTAAACCATCCCTTATCGATAAGCTTCCGGTTAAAAAACGGAGGCTGCACAATAGAATTTTCATCTTTAAGTCTTTAAACCTGCATCATTATGCACAAACTGATATCAAGGGGGAATTTTTCATGACAAAGTATATTTTTGTTACGGGCGGAGTTGTTTCGTCACTGGGAAAAGGAATCACAGCAGCATCACTTGGCCGCCTGCTGAAAAACAGAGGGTTAACGGTTACAATCCAGAAATTCGATCCTTACATAAATGTGGATCCGGGAACCATGAGTCCATACCAGCATGGTGAGGTGTTTGTAACAGGTGACGGCGCGGAGACTGACCTGGATTTAGGCCACTATGAGCGCTTTGTTGATATTAACCTGACAAAGTACAGCAGTGTAACGACTGGTAAAATTTACTCAACAGTTCTTAGAAAAGAGCGCCGCGGCGACTATAACGGCGGAACGGTGCAGGTTATTCCGCATATCACCAATGAAATCAAGGATAAAGTGTTCCGTGCAGGCCATGAAACCAACTCTGATGTGGTTATCACAGAAATCGGCGGAACAGTAGGAGACATTGAATCTCTTCCATTCCTTGAAGCAATCCGCCAGATTAAGAGCGATATCGGCCGGGATAATGTGATGTACATTCACTGTACATTGGTTCCTTATATCAAGGCTGCAGGCGAAATGAAAACAAAGCCGACACAGCACAGTGTAAAAGAGCTGAGAAGCCTTGGCATTCAGCCAAACGTAATCGTTCTTCGTACAGAAATGCCAATTTCCCAGGATATGAAGGATAAAATTGCGCTATTCTGTGATATCGATAAAGAAGCCGTTATTGAAGCAACAGATGCGGATACTTTATATTCTATCCCGTTATCTCTTCAAGATCAGAAGCTTGATGAAATTGTCTGCAAGCATTTAAAGCTGAATTGCGGAGAAGCGGACATGACCGAGTGGAAGCAGCTGGTTGACAAAGTTCTAAACCTTTCCAGGAAAACGAAGATCGGCCTTGTCGGAAAATATGTTGAATTGCAGGATGCATACATCTCTGTTGTTGAAGCTTTAAAACATGCAGGTTATGCATTTGATTCTGATATTGAAATCAAATGGATCAACTCTGAAGAAGTGGACAGCACAAACGTGAATGAACTGCTTCAGGACGTGGACGGAATCCTGGTGCCGGGTGGATTTGGAGACCGCGGCATTGAAGGGAAGATCCTTGCCATTCAATATGCGCGCGAAAACAAAAAGCCGTTCCTTGGCATCTGCCTGGGCATGCAGCTGGCTTCCATTGAGTTTGCAAGAAACGTACTGGGCCTTGAAGGGGCGCACTCAGCAGAAATCGCTCCTGAAACACCGCATCCAATTATCGACCTTCTGCCAGAGCAAAAGGATATCGAAGATTTAGGCGGAACCCTAAGACTTGGACTTCAGGCCTGCAAATTGAATGAAGATACAAAAGCATTTGATGCATACAAGGATGAAGTGGTATATGAGCGCCATCGCCATCGCTATGAGTTCAACAACCACTACCGTCAGGATATGGAGAAAGCTGGCTTTGTCTTCTCCGGTACAAGCCCGGACGGCCGCCTGGTGGAAATCATCGAAGTCAAGGATCACCCTTGGTTCGTCGCTTCCCAGTTCCATCCTGAGTTTATCTCAAGACCAACCCGCCCTCAGCCATTATTCAGGGATTTTGTTGGGGCATCATTGAAGTTCAGCGAGAAACTATAATGGGAAAAACCCCCTCCGGATGCGGAGGGGGTTTTTTTGCCTTTCGGGCTCAGGGGGATTTGCGCACAGCCACAAAAGCCCCGAGTCACAGAACCGGGGCAAAATTGTAAACTTGTGCGCAAAGGCTGCAGCTTAAAGCTATTCAAACTCCGCTAAAATCTCATCAATCGTAAACTTAATTCCATAATAAACAAATAAAGCAGCCATGGAGGCTGGATAGCCGAAGCGATTGCCCTCTTCGTCAGGCAGAAGGCCTTTCGCAAGCTTTAAATCTATATGAACATCGGCAAATTCAGCCAGGCTGCCCGTGCTCTCAGTCCTTAAGGTGCTTACTGCCACAAAAGGGATCCCTTTTTCAGACAAGGATATTGCCAGAGCGGCTGCCTCTTCGTCATCTGAATATCTTGAAAAGATGATGACCCGGTCTGTTTCAGAGACTTCGGAATCCTTCTCCAAAATCGCAGCATCTCGGAGAGGCTCCTGGCCTTGAACGGCTTCATAGCCGATCGCACTCATTTCTTTTGTTCCGTAAATATATATCTTCCCATCACCGGCAGCAGCCTGTGCCAAAAGGCGGGCACTGTCCTCGATGGAAAATTCTTCCTTTTCCTGAAGTCTTTTAAATAAGCCTGTCAGCTGGGTGGAAAACATCTTCAGCAAATCGGTTCACTCCTTCATCTCTTCCTGCGGTTCTATTATAGAGAATAGGGAAGGAAAGGTAAAATAATCATAGGTAATTGTTAAAATAAGAAGGAATAATCATGTTTCACAGAGAAATTAGCTTAAGGAGAATGTATAGTTAAGTGACCTGCAGTCATAATTCAGTATGGTTTTAAACCTAAGGCTTTCAATACGACAGGAAGAGGTGGCTTGATGAAAGGGAAAATTTTAATCGTAGATGATCAGTTCGGAATCCGCATTTTACTTAATGAGGTACTGCAGAAAGAAGGGTATGACACATACCAGGCTGCCAATGGAGTCCAGGCTCTCGACATTGTTTCCAAGCATTCGCCTGATCTTGTTCTTCTTGATATGAAAATACCGGGAATGGACGGGATTGAAATTTTAAAAAGAATGAGAGTAGTGGATAAAGATATCCGAGTTATTATCATGACGGCTTACGGTGAACTCGATATGATTCAGGAAGCAAAGGATCTGGGTGCTCTTACTCACTTTGCAAAGCCATTCGATATCGATGACATCAGGGCGGCAGTTAAGAAATATTTGCTTGTCCCTAACTCAAAATAAGCCTAAAATTACCCATTTTTAACCTGAAATTCCATCCCAATGAAAATGATAGCGTTTGCTTTATGACAATCGATAAAAACGTGCAGGAATAATGGCTTTTCTAAATCCTTTTTGGTATGATAACAGATGAATTCCAAAGGATCGTCTCTGTTTAGCGGACTATTATAAGGGTACATATTCGATAGTGTTAAGGGGAAAACTTTAACAGTATTTAGTCTGTTGAGCTTAAACGATTATCAATAAGGAGGAAGAAAAATGCCTTTAGTTTCTATGACTGAAATGCTTAATAAAGCAAAATCAGAAGGCTATGCAGTAGGTCAATTTAACTTAAACAACCTTGAGTTCACTCAAGCGATCCTGCAGGCGGCAGAAGAAGAAAAATCACCGGTAATCCTTGGTGTTTCCGAAGGTGCTGCGCGCTACATGGGCGGTTTTAAAACGGTTGTAAAAATGGTTGAAGGACTGCTTGAAGATTACAAGATTACCGTTCCAGTGGCTATCCACTTAGACCACGGTTCAAGTTTTGATAAATGTAAAGAAGCAATCGATGCTGGATTCACATCTGTTATGATTGATGCTTCCCATGATCCGTTCGAACAAAACGTAGAGACTACTTCAAAAGTAGTTGAGTACGCACATTCAAAAGGCGTTTCAGTTGAAGCAGAGTTAGGAACTGTCGGCGGTCAGGAAGACGATGTTGTGGCTGATGGCGTTATTTATGCTGATGCAAAAGAATGTGAAGAGCTGGTTAAGCGTACAGGCATCGACTGCCTTGCTCCGGCACTTGGTTCTGTTCACGGACCATACAAAGGTGAGCCTAACCTTGGCTTCGCTGAAATGGAAGAGATCGGAAACCTTACAGGTGTTCCTTTAGTTCTTCATGGCGGAACTGGAATCCCGACAAAAGATATTCAAAAAGCAGTATCTTTAGGTACTGCTAAAATCAATGTAAACACTGAGAACCAAATTGCTTCAGCAAAACGCGTTCGCGAAGTATTGGCAGCAGATACAGAAGTATACGATCCTCGCAAATACTTAGGACCTGCACGTGAAGCGATTAAAGAAACTGTAATCGGCAAAATGCGCGAATTCGGTTCTTCAAACAAAGCCTAATAAAATAACTGCACGAGAAACCGCTTCTAGATATAGGGGCGGTTTGCCTTATTTATAGACCTGGCCCAAATGTAAGGCTTTACAGAATCACAGCTTTATTTGATAATACATAGATATTAGAATATTTAATAAGGTGGGATTTTTTATGAAGTTTTTCATCGATACAGCGAACATGGAAGAAATTAAAGAAGCATACGCCCTTGGGGTTGTTGCCGGAGTAACCACTAACCCTTCATTGGTGGCAAAGGAAAAGAATGTATCCTTCCCTGACCGTCTTCGTGAAATCACGGAATTGGTGCCAGGCTCAGTTAGCGCTGAAGTCATCGCTCTTGATGCTGAAGGCATGATTAAAGAAGGAAGAGAGCTTGCAGCGATTGCACCGAACATTACCATCAAGGTGCCAATGACACCGGATGGCCTGAAAGCAGTAAGCGTTTTTTCAAAAGAAGGCATTAAAACCAATGTAACACTGATCTTCAGTGCAAACCAGGCGCTTCTTGCTGCAAGAGCAGGTGCTTCATACGTTTCTCCATTCCTTGGACGTTTGGACGATATTGGCCACAACGGTCTTGATCTGATCTCCACAATCGCAGAAATCTTCGCGATTCATGACATTGATGCAGAAATTATCGCTGCTTCCATCAGACATCCGCAGCACGTGACGGATGCAGCATTAAGAGGAGCTCATATTGCGACAGTTCCTTATAAAGTCATCCAGCAATTATTCAACCATCCTCTGACAGATAAGGGAATCGAAGCGTTCCTTGCAGATTGGAACTCAAGAGGATAATGTGAAATTTCAATCAGCGGGAGTGTTTTTCTCCCTGCTGATTGTTAGTTGAGGCCTACAGGAAGTGGGTCACAAAGACGCTGCCGCAGGATGTGGCGTTATTATAGTCTTTGTTCTTCTTTTCGGGCCTTTACGGGCAGTTGAACCCCCATTTATATTCCTTTGATTTCTCGAAGTTATGATGGGGTCTTACTGACCTTTAGACTGCGATAAGCTTTCTTCGGAAATTCTAGAAAACTGGCTTTTTTATACTTTAGAGCAGTCCAGTGCAGTGCAGGCGTCTGCCCCCTCCAAGTTCAGGGGGCGCCCTGCGCTTTTATTCAGCTAAGCCAGCCCCAATCCTTGTCCCCGGCCTTTTTTTCTTAATTTTAACTTTTTTTGAATTCAATACATGAGATTTGATTTTTCGTGTAAACTATAGGATAAAGATAATGTCGGAATCTGCAAAAAAAGAATGGAAAATTGTTCCTTTTGCAACTTACAATGTTGAAAAATGCAGATACATGATAATATGAAAGTGCATATTTTCCCAAAGACTGTTTTTCCGATATTAAATAAGATAAGCCTTTTGGGTTTCTTATAGAAGCTAGGGCTATTTCCTGCCAAAGTTGGTTAGAAAAGTAGTGTGTAGCTTTTGCTGTAAGGGCTATCAATTTTTTAAATATTGAAGTCAAATTCCAGCTTATGTGTTTAACAACGGCTAAGAAGGGAGTTACAAATGGAAAAGCTAATGATTGCAGGTGGATATCCTTTAAAAGGAACTGTCCGGATCAGCGGAGCGAAGAATAGTGCTGTTGCACTGATTCCAGCTACCATTTTAGCGGAGTCTCCTGTAACAATTGAAGGTTTGCCGGATATTTCAGATGTTCAAATTCTAAAAGATTTGCTTGAAGAAATAGGGGGCACTGTCGAATTCTCTGAAAATGATATGACAGTCGATCCCTCTTCCATGATTTCCATGCCTTTGCCGAACGGAAAAGTGAAAAAATTACGCGCATCCTATTATTTAATGGGAGCGATGCTCGGACGATTTAAAAAAGCGGTTATTGGACTTCCTGGAGGCTGTCACTTAGGGCCAAGGCCGATCGACCAGCATATAAAAGGGTTTGAAGCTCTTGGCGCACGTGTGACCAATGAGCAGGGAGCCATCTACCTTCGTGCAGATGAATTGCGGGGAGCCCGTATTTATCTCGATGTTGTCAGTGTTGGAGCAACCATCAATATCATGCTTGCGGCTGTCAGAGCAAAAGGAAGAACTATTATCGAAAATGCAGCTAAAGAGCCTGAGATCATTGATGTTGCTACTCTTTTGACCAATATGGGCGCGAAAATCAAGGGAGCCGGTACAGATGTGATCCGCATTGATGGAGTGGACCATCTGCATGGCTGCCAGCATACGATCATACCGGACCGGATTGAAGCGGGTACCTATATGATCGTTGGCGCAGCGGCAGGAGAAGGCGTGCTGATCGACAATGTCATCCCGCATCATCTTGAGTCCTTAATTGCAAAGCTTCGCGAAATGGGAGTTCAGATTGAAACAAATGACGATCAGATATTCGTCGAACCTGCTGAGAAAATGAAAGCAGTGGATATCAAAACACTTGTATATCCGGGCTTCCCTACAGACCTGCAGCAGCCGCTGACTTCTTTGTTAACAGGTGCGGAAGGGACAAGCATGGTAACGGATACTATTTATAGTGCCCGTTTCAAGCATATTGATGAGCTCCGCAGAATGAATGCCAACATTAAAGTGGAAGGGCGCTCTGCCATCATCAATGGGCCTTTACAGCTTCAGGGTGCTAAAGTTAAGGCGAGTGATTTGCGCGCTGGTGCAGCACTGGTCATAGCCGGCCTAATGGCGGAGGGAGTTACCGAAGTTACAGGCTTAGAGCATATCGACAGAGGCTACAGCCACCTGGTTGATAAGCTGAATGGACTTGGAGCCACGATTTGGCGCGAAGAAATGAGCAAAGAAGAAATGGAACAAATGAAAAACGCATAACGAATGTATGAAAGCTGACTGAAATTTTTAGTAAGCTCAGCAGACAAATATAAATATAAGGCGGGCTATTGCGGTATCGGGGGTAAAGAACCGGTCCGCATTTGCCATGCTGCTCAGCCTTAGAATCCGGGGAGGAAAAATCGATGGAAAGAAGTTTGTCAATGGAATTAGTTCGCGTAACGGAAGGTGCCGCTTTAGCATCAGCACGATGGATGGGGCGCGGATTAAAAGATGAAGCGGATGATGCTGCTACTTCTGCAATGAGAGATGTATTCGACACAGTGCCAATGAAGGGAACTGTCGTAATCGGGGAAGGCGAAATGGATGAAGCGCCAATGCTTTATATCGGCGAAAAGCTTGGGACAGGCTATGGTCCGCGTGTGGATGTCGCTGTTGATCCGCTTGAAGGCACTAACATCGTAGCATCCGGCGGCTGGAATGCATTAGCTGTTCTTGCGGTAGCTGACCACGGAAATCTTCTGCACGCTCCGGATATGTACATGGATAAAATTGCAGTCGGTCCTGAAGCGGTTGGACAAATTGATATTAACGCTTCTATTCTGGATAATTTGAAAGCGGTAGCAAAAGCCAAAAACAAGGATATTCAGGATGTTGTGGCGACAGTGCTTAACCGGGAGCGCCATGAACACATCATCACCCAGCTTCGTGATGCAGGTGCCAGAATCAAATTAATCAATGATGGAGACGTGGCCGGTGCCATTAATACTGCCTTCGATGAAACGGGTGTCGATATTCTGTTCGGATCCGGCGGAGCACCAGAAGGCGTTCTGGCAGCTGTTGCCCTAAAATGCCTTGGCGGAGAAATTCAGGGGAAACTTCTTCCGCAAAATGACGCAGAGGCTGAGCGCTGCTTAAAAATGGGTCTTGATATTAACAAAGTCCTTCTGATGGAAGACCTGGTAAAAGGCGATGACGCGATTTTTGCTGCAACAGGCGTAACAGATGGAGAGCTTTTAAAGGGCGTACAATTTAAAGGCTCTTATGGTTCAACCCATTCTATCGTTATGCGTGCAAAATCAGGAACGGTCCGCTTTGTTGAAGGCCGTCACAGCTTGAAGAAAAAGCCTAATCTTGTTATTAAATAAATTTAACTGACAATCAGTGGGGAGGAAAGCACTCCCCGCTGATTGAGGTTTTACTTAATATAAACAGATAGAAAATGACTGCTGGCCACCGGTGCCAGCCTGCTCATTTTCATTTTCCTTCCCGCCATAATTTCCATCTAAAATTTTGTTATTGATTAATTTTCATATAAAGGGGTAAAATAGAGATTGTTTTTCATGGAATAGGATACCTCGAATTATTTAACGAAAACGGACAGCAAACCGTTCCATTCCTCGAAATATTTAATTAAGAACACAATGATAGAATCTTCAGCTATTTTCAATGCCTCAAAGTATCTTTCCCTTTCCTTTCATATAAAGTCCAATAATTTGAACAGCTGCATATGGAGGAAATGATTGAAAATTTCAAAAGTGTGGTGTAAAAATGGGTTTAAACATTTCAAGTTTAGAAAATATGAAGCTTAAAGAGCTTTATGAACTTGCCCGTGAATATAAAGTTTCTTATTACAGCAAGTTATCGAAAAAAGAATTAATTTTTGCCATCCTGAAAGCAAGAGCAGAACAGGAAGGCTACTTCTTCATGGAAGGTGTCCTGGAGATCATTCAGTCAGAGGGATTCGGCTTCCTTCGTCCGATCAATTATTCACCAAGCTCTGAGGATATTTATATTTCCGCTTCCCAGATCCGCCGTTTCGATTTGAGAAATGGAGATAAGGTTTCAGGAAAAGTCCGTCCTCCAAAGGAAAATGAGCGTTATTTCGGCCTTCTGCAGGTTGAAGCCGTGAATGGCGATGATCCTGAATCAGCAAAAGAGCGCGTTCATTTCCCTGGTCTGACACCACTTTATCCAAACCGCCATATGAAATTGGAAACAGGTACAAGACAATTGTCTACAAGAATTATGGACCTTCTTGCACCGGTTGGATTCGGACAGCGTGGTCTGATTGTCGCGCCTCCAAAAGCAGGTAAGACTATGCTATTAAAAGAAATTGCCAATAGTATTACAACCAACCACCCGGAAGCGGAACTGATCGTCCTATTGATTGATGAGCGCCCGGAAGAGGTAACAGACATTGAGCGTTCCGTTGCAGGCGATGTGGTCAGCTCAACATTTGATGAAGTGCCGGAAAACCACATTAAAGTGGCCGAGCTCGTTCTTGAACGTGCTATGCGTCTCGTAGAGCATAAGCGTGATGTTGTCATTTTAATGGACAGCATTACAAGACTGGCCAGGGCTTATAACCTGGTTATTCCTCCAAGCGGAAGAACCCTTTCCGGCGGTATTGACCCGGCAGCATTCCACCGTCCAAAGCGTTTCTTCGGTGCAGCCCGAAACATTGAAGAAGGCGGAAGCTTAACGATTCTGGCAACTGCACTCGTTGACACAGGGTCACGAATGGATGATGTTATTTACGAAGAATTCAAGGGTACAGGTAACATGGAACTGCACCTGGATCGTTCACTGGCTGAAAGAAGAATCTTCCCGGCCATCGACATCCGCCGCTCAGGAACACGTAAAGAAGAACTTCTTATTCAGAAGGATCACCTGGACAAGCTGTGGGCAATCCGCAAGTCCATGTCCGATTCACCGGACTTTGCCGAAAAACTGCTTCGCAAGCTGAGACAGACAAAATCGAACGAGGAATTCTTCGCAAATTTAGCAGAAGAGATGAAGGCTAAGCGCTCTTAAATAGGTTGTGGGTTTTCGGTATTGCTGACTTAGGTAGAGAGAGGCTCCTTCCAGTCCGCAGCGAAAATTATCGGACACATTAAGAGGCAAAAACATTACCCTGGAAATTCCAGGATGAAGGATTCGCTGGTTGCAAAAAACATATGGACTTGTTATAATGATGACAGTGTGTTTTTGAAGTTTACGGCAATTCATGATTGCCCGTAATATATAACTCTGTTTCGAATGATTCAGGGCGGAAGGAGATGAAAAGAATGAAATCAGGAATTCATCCTAACTATAAAAAAGCAATGGTGAAATGTGCTTGCGGTAACGAGTTCGAAACCGGTTCTGTTCAAGAAGAGATCCGCGTTGAAACTTGCTCTGAGTGCCATCCATTCTATACTGGACGTCAAAAATTCGCTGAAGCCGGCGGACGTGTTGACCGTTTCAATAAGAAATACGGCATTAAGTCAGAACAAAAATAATAAACAACAAAAACAGGCAAGTTAACTTTCTTGCCTGTTTTTTATTGCAAAATAACCCTGAAGAACTGTTTTGAGTGGCATTTTAGTATTGAAAAAAGAGCGAGTAGAAATAAATTAACAGCTCGACCTTTTCTTCATAAAATAATAATAACAAGCCATTCTATTAGTTAGAACGAGGAAGGAGAGGCCGTTCATGTACGTTATGAATCATCACGGATGGGTGGAAGTCATTTGCGGCAGCATGTTCTCCGGCAAATCAGAAGAATTGATTCGCCGTGTGCGCAGAGCTCAGTTCGCCAAACAGCAAATCGCTGTATTTAAACCGCAGATTGATAACCGTTATAGTGATGAAGCTGTCGTTTCCCATAATGGAACTTCGGTCATAGCTAAACCCCTGACCCAGTCTACCGATATATTTAAATACATTACACCTGAAACTGATTTGATTGCGATCGATGAAGTGCAATTCTTTGATGATGAAATTGTCAAAGTCATTCAGCACCTGGCTGACAGCGGACATCGTGTAATTGCAGCCGGACTTGACCAGGACTTCCGCGGGGAGCCGTTTGGCCAAATGCCTGCCATCATGGCGATCGCAGAATTGGTAACAAAGCTTCAAGCCGTCTGTGCCGTTTGCGGATCACCTGCAAGCCGCACGCAGCGCCTGATCAATGGAAATCCAGCTTCATATGATGACCCGGTTATTTTAGTTGGCGCCTCAGAAGCATATGAACCGCGCTGCCGTCATCACCACGAAGTGCCCAAGTCACCCAATGTGTTAGAAAAACAGAAGACAACCGAGTTTTTATCATAAATTCATACTTAACGATCTCTCTGCCCTGGCATGTTCCGGGCAGTTTTTTTGTTTTGTTTAGGTGAAAACCGAAGTCGGCGAAAATTCAGGAGTCAGAGTCAGAACCTGGGCTAACTTCGGACAAAAAAAGGAAAAAAGCGGTAGCCAGAGTCAGAACCTGGGGCAACTTCGGACACAAAAAGGGGAAAGGCGGTAGTCAGAGTCAGAACCTGGGTCAACTTCGGACACAAAAAGGGGAATGGCGGTAGTCAGAGTCCGAACCTGGGTCAACTTCGGACACAAAAAGGGAAAAAGCGGTAGTCAGAGTCCGAACCTGGGTCAACTTCGGACACAAAAAGCAAAAAAGCGGTAGCCTGAGTCAGAACCTGGGCCAACTTCGGACACAAAAAGCAAAAAAGCGGTAGTCAGATCCGAAGCTAGGTCAACTTCGGACACAAATGCAAAAAAGGGATAGCTAGAGTCAGAACCTGGGTCAACTTCAGACACAAAAAACAAAAATCCGTGAGTCAAAGTCCGAACCCGATGCAACTGCAAACAAAAAACTAAGAAGAATCCTCACCATAGCTTCGTCCAAATCAAAAATCAACGCCTTCCACCCCCAGCTCTGCCTTATTTTGGACCGCACATTACTCCCTTTAGCGGACATCCTATAAAAAGGAGGTGTTAGAAATGAAGAAGCTGAGTATTTTTCTTCTGATGCTCGCATTTATGGCTGGCTGCGCCAACAATAAAGCAACTGAGAGTGAATATGACCATGAGAGCCGGGATGGAGTTTCTTTTATAAATAATGATCTGGACCGCACGGAGGACAATGATACAATGGACCGGTCAATGAGCGGTGACCAGAATCCGAACTTTATCAATTTTGACGGCAAGCGCGTAGATAATCAGGATGATATCGACCAGGCCCGCAAGGTGATTGCTGCTCATGAGGGCTACCGTCCGGGAGCCGTTTGGATTAATGGGGAGGATATGTGGGTGACTGCATACCGGAAAGGCGAGATGACCCACCAGGAAAAGATGGATTCACAGGCTCGGTTGCATAAAGATCTTATTAAAGCTCTTCCGTCTTATCATGTAGAGGTAAAGGTTCAGGAAGACCGCACATAAAATGCCCTGATTACCAGGGCATTTTTTTACGCAGCTTTTCTTTTTACAATGGCTTTGTTCGAGGTTACATAACTGTGCAGCACCATGCCAATAACGACAAGGGCCATACCTGTCAAAGAGATTCCGGATGGAAGCGGGCTTGCCAGCAGCAGCACTTCACCGAGAACAGCAAAAAGGACCTCGAGAGATTGGGTTGCTTCCACAGCCCCCAGCTTCTGCATATTGCCGCGGACCAGGTCTGTGGCTGCAAAGAATAGTACAGTGGCAAAAACACCGGAAAAAAGAGCGACTAAACCGGATTGAGTGACCTGGCTGAAACTGGGCACTCCGCTTGTTGCCAGGGCGGCAGCTGAAAGCAGGAACCAAAAGGGAAGACTGGCAATTGTCATCCCGAGCACACGCTGATAGGCATCCAGCCGATTTTCACACACATCCATCATTTTGCGGTTGCCTAATGGGTAGGCGAAGGATGCGATAATCAGGGGAATGATGACAAGCAGCGTATCCCTTATTGAAATGGAGGATGCGTGTTCAGCCTGCATAACCGCAACTCCAAGGAGAATAACCAGACTCATCACCATTCCGCGTAAAGGGATTTTCCCTCTTACCTTCACCGTTCCACTTCCGGTTTGATACGCAACGAAAAAAAGCGGTGCAAGCAAGGACCCGGAGATAATGGTAATCTGCCAGGTTCCGGCAATCAGCCAGCCGGGTCCATAGACTCCTGCAAAACATAAAGGTGCGTAAAATAAACCAAATCCTACAAAACTCCATAGCAGCCATGAACCTGGAGCCTTTTTCATTTCAGCAAATAAAGGCCGCAGATTCCCCCTGAATGCCACAATAGCACCGAGCAGAGGAATCATGAAGAAATAGCGGAGCGATGCACTCCAAAGCCAGCTGCCGCCATCCATTTCCATTGCCCGGTTTAATACAAAAGTGAAAGCAAAGAAAAAGGCGGAGCAAATCCCTAATAAAATGGCCTTCATGCCGGTTCACCCCATTTCCATTTAAAAAAGCTGGTCCTTCTGCCAGCTTCCATATTTTCTAAAGAATAAAACCAATATATAGGAAATGGTCCCATCAGGCAATGACTTTTCAGAAAACTCCTGTACAAAAGAAAGCCATGAATCGTTTTGACTGTGACTATGAGCTATACTATAATTAGAATGTTATGGAGCTGCGGCTTTAAATAAAATGAACTATACCCCGACGGGAAATCCCGCGGTTATTGGATAAAAAATTGAGGTGAATGGCTGTGTTTGATCGTCTTCAATCTGTCGAGGACCGTTATGAAAGATTAAATGAGCTTTTGAGCGATCCGGAAATTGTCAATGATCCGAAAAAGCTTCGCGAATATTCAAAAGAACAGTCCGGTATTCAGGAAACTGTTGACACTTACCGAGAATATAAAGAAGTGAAAGAACAGTATCAGGATGCGCGCGCAATGCTGGAAGAGAAGCTGGATGCAGAAATGCGCGAAATGGTAAAAGAAGAATTGGCTGAGCTTGAGGAAAGAAAAGAGGAACTGGAAGCACGCTTGAAAATCCTTCTTATTCCTAAAGACCCGAATGATGATAAAAACGTTATTATGGAAATCCGCGGTGCTGCCGGTGGTGATGAAGCTGCATTGTTTGCGGGGGATTTATACCGCATGTACAGCCGCTTTGCCGAGGCGCAGGGCTGGAAGATCGATGTCATTGAAGCCAGCTCTACGGGTGTTGGCGGATATAAAGAAATCATCTTTATGATCAATGGGAATGGCGCCTATTCCAAGCTTAAGTTCGAAAATGGCGCACACCGTGTTCAGCGTGTACCGGAGACAGAGTCCGGCGGGCGCATCCACACTTCTACTGCAACAGTGGCGGTTCTTCCGGAAGCAGAAGAAGTGGAAATCGACATTCATGAAAAAGATATCCGCGTGGATACATTTGCTTCAAGCGGACCGGGCGGACAGAGTGTTAACACGACGATGTCAGCTGTTCGTCTGACTCACTTGCCGACAGGGACGGTTGTATCCTGCCAGGATGAAAAGTCACAAATCAAGAATAAAGAAAAAGCGATGAAGGTACTTCGTGCGCGTGTTTATGATAAGTTTCAGCAGGAAGCACAGGCGGAATATGACCAGCAGCGTAAATCAGCTGTAGGTACTGGAGACCGTTCTGAGCGTATCCGTACGTACAACTTCCCTCAAAACCGTGTAACCGATCACCGCATCGGCTTAACGATTCAGAAGCTTGATCAGATCCTTCAAGGCAAGCTTGATGAGGTTATTGACGCGCTGATCGTGGAAGAGCAATCTGCCAAGCTGGACAGTGCATCCAATGAGTAATCCAACAATGAAAGTATACGAAGCCCTCAACTGGGCTTCTTCTTTTTTAAAGAAGTCCAATCGTGATGAAAATGCTGGTGAGCTGCTATTGCAGCATTTTATGAAGATGAGCAGGGCAAGCTTTCTTGCTAATCTGCGTGAAGAAGTGAATTCCGAAGTCCTGTCTGAGTTCCAGAGTGCTGTGCAGGCACACGGAGAGGGCCAGCCTGTTCAGTATATCATCGGCACTGAGGAATTTTACGGGCGCACCTTCGAGGTGAATGAAAATGTGCTGATTCCAAGGCCGGAAACAGAAGAACTGGTATATCATGCTTTGCAGAAAATCAACAAGCTGTTCTGCTCTGTGAATGGTCTTGAACTGGCGGATATCGGAACCGGAAGCGGGGCGATTGCTGTTACGATGAAGCTTGAGAAACCGGAATTGAAGGTCACGGCCACAGATATCTATGGACCGACCCTTGAGCTAGCGGAAAGAAATGCAGAACAGAATGGCGCTGAAATCGAATTTGTCAAAGGAGACCTTCTGCAGCCCCTTATCTTAAAAGGAAAGAAATTTGATATCCTCCTATCAAACCCTCCGTATATCCCAGAAAAGGATATTGAGTGGATGTCAGATGTAGTCACGGAGCATGAGCCGCATCGTGCCCTCTTTGCCGGGGAAGATGGGCTGGATCTGTACAAGCGCTTTACGGCAGAGCTGCCGGCTGTCATTAAAGACCGTGCCCTCATCGGCTTCGAAGTAGGTGCAGGACAAAGTGAAGCAGTATCTGCACTCCTGCAAAAAGCCTTCCCACAGGCTGCTATCGAAACCATCTACGACATAAACGGCAAAGACCGAATGGTTTTTGCGGAAATCGGGTGACAGGCACCACCCGAATTTTGTCGAAAAGAATAAAATTAATAGAAACTAGAAAAATATTAATTTTAATAGTTTAAGAATTTGCCATCCTGTCCACACTGTGGATAGTGAAGGGATGGTGGCGGAAATGATGAACACAAAAACGATTGTGAAATTATATGTACTGATTTTATCCTTAGGAACCATTTTAAGTTTATATATACCGCAAACAGAAGTGACAGCTGATGAACCGATGGTAATACCAAATGAGGCCATCAGGCTGCGCATTCTGGCCAACAGCGATAATGAAGAGGACCAGGCAGTTAAAAGAAAAGTAAGAGACGCAGTAAATGCAGAAATCACAGAGTGGGTGTCAGAGCTGACCTCTATCGATGATGCCCGCGAACTGATCCAGTCCAGATTGCCTGAGATTCAGAAGATTGCAGAACAAGTAGTAGCTGAAGAAGGAGCGAACCAAAGTGTAAATGCCGACTTTGGAAAAGTCAGCTTCCCGACGAAATTATATGGACAATTCTTATATCCTGCAGGCGAATACGAAGCAATCTTAATCACTCTTGGCGAGGGAAAAGGTGCGAACTGGTGGTGCGTGCTATTCCCTCCACTATGCTTCCTTGACTTCTCAAACGGTGTAGCTGTAAGCGAAGGCTTTGAAGAGGAAGACAAGAAGGGAGTAGTGCAAGCAGAAGAAATCGCTGCTGACACAGACTCCGAAAAGGAAACCCCTCCGGTTTATACAGAGGAAGATGAAGAACCAGCAGAAGTAAAATTTTTCTTAGTAGAAATCTGGGAAAAAATCTTCGGGTAAGCCCTGCTGCAGAGCAGGGTTTTTTTTCGGACTTCCTTCAGTCTATTTCGGGAGCGGAAAAAGTGGATTTGAAGGTCAACTTCGGACACAGAAACAAAAAAGGGGATACAGAGTCAGAACCTGGCCCAACTTGTGATACAAAAGTACAAAAAAGCGCCCACAGAGTCAGAACCTGTTCCAACTTCAAACACAGAAACAACAAAAAACCACCCAGAGTCCACCGTCCAATTCTCTTTAGAATCGTTTTAAAAAGTGGAAAATAAATTACAATTAAGACAAGCATATAACATCTTCCTTTCAAGCGTTTGAATCTACTAGAAACGGATATTTAAAGTAGTGTAACAACAAAACACAAACGTAAAAGGAGATGAAAGATTATGGCTAAAAACAACAATAATAACAACGATAAAATGTCTCGTGAGGAACGAGGACGCATGGGTGGAGAAGCAACAAGCCGCAACCATGATAAGGAATTCTATCAGGAAATCGGCTCCAAAGGCGGAGAGGCAACAGCTGAAAACCATGACATGGATTTCTACCAGGAAATCGGCTCCAAAGGCGGAGAAGCAACAGCTGAAAACCATGACAAGGACTTTTACCAGGAAATAGGCCAAAAAGGCGGAGAAGCAACATCCGAAAATCATGACAAAGAATTCTACCAGGAAATTGGACGCAAAGGCGGAGAAGCAACAAGTGAAAATCATGACCGCGATTTCTATGAAGAAATCGGAAGAAAAGGCGGCAACTCGAACGACTAAACCTGCCGCAGGAAAAATGCATATGATAGTAATAATATAAGCACGGCAGCCGTATCAGACAGCTGCCGTGTTTCATTTTTATAGAGTCTTTCATAATGTAAAAATATTTTTTGATTCTAGTTCTACTTTTTCTATTTTTTCATATTCATAGAGTGACAATTCGAAAATGGGGTGAAGAAATGGAAACAGGTGTAGTGAGATGTGCTCATGCTTCAGATGTGGAGAATCTGGCATCATTTCTGGAATCGGCAAACTTAAGTACGGACGGGATAAAAGAAGCAATTGAATATTTTTTAATTATGGAGAATGATTCCGGGGATATTAAGGCTACCCTGGGAATTGAACCTCATGGAAAGGTCGGTCTTTTGAGATCGCTTGTGATGACTCCGACAGCAACTGAAAAAGATTTATTTATTTTATTTGAGCAAATATTAATGCTGGCCAGGGATCGGGGCATGGAGGCATTGTATCTTGCATCGAATAAGCGGAATTCGCTGGCCTTTTTCAGCCTGCTTGGCTTTACACAGGAAGAAACAGCGGACTTGCCGGAAGTTTTATTCCACTCAGAGCACGTTAAACACATCCTGACTGTGGATAACTCTTTCTTTTTGAAATTATCCATGTGAATTGTGGGTATCTTTCCAAAGTTATACACAAATTCATCTTATTTATACACAATTTGTGGATAAAACTTGAGTTATCCAGCTTCTTCTACTATACTTTCCAAAGGAATGTTCAAAAAAATGTCGAAAACAAAGGAATTTTGACAGCAAAAAAACATTTTTTGTGAAGGTGGATAACAATGATTACAAAAAGATGGTCGGTGGATAACAGTGTGGATAAAGAAGGCAGTTATTCACAGTTTTCACAGGCTGCCGATCTGTTAAAAAATAATGAAGTGGTCGCTTTTCCAACAGAAACCGTATATGGACTAGGCGGAAATGCGGAAAATGACGATGCAGTCAAAAAAATATTCCAAGCAAAAGGACGTCCGAGTGATAATCCCCTGATTATCCACATTGCTGACAAAGCCCAGCTGGACGGGTTTGTAACTGAAATTCCCCAAAATGCACAGGCACTCATGAATGTATTTTGGCCGGGACCGCTTACGCTCATTTTTATTCTGAAGGGTGGGGTTCTTTCCCAATATGCAACAGCGGGTTTATCCACAGTGGCTGTGAGAATGCCGGATCATCCGGTGGCATTGGAGCTTCTGAAGAAAACGGGTCTTCCGATTGCTGCTCCAAGTGCAAACAGATCAGGAAGGCCAAGCCCAACAACGGCTGAGCATGTCTGGGAGGACCTGAATGGAAGAATTGCCGGTTTAGTGGACGGAGGTCCGACTGGTGTTGGTGTGGAATCAACCGTTGTGGATTGTACGGGGGAAGTGCCGGTGATCCTAAGGCCAGGAGGCATTACAAGAGAACAGCTGGAAGAGGTTGTGGGCGATGTCAGCGTAGACCCGGCCTTAGCCGATGAAAGTCAGGCGCCGAAATCTCCGGGCATGAAGTACCGTCACTATGCACCGGATGCACCTCTGTATTTAGTAGAAGGAACAAGAGAGGATATCCAGCACTTTGTTGATGATAAGAAGCAGGAAGGTCTTTCAGTTGGCGTTCTGACGACAGTGGAAAATCGGGAATTCTATCATGCTGACTATGTATATGCCTGCGGACAGCGGGAAAAGCTTGAGACCGTAGCGAGCTCCCTCTATGAAGCATTAAGATATTTCAATACTACAGATGCTGATGTTATTTTCTGTGAGATGTTTCCGGGGAAAGGTGTCGGGCATGCCATTATGAACCGCCTGATGAAGGCAGCCGGTCACAGGGTCATCAGCAGATAATAAAGAAACCGTTTCAGTATGAAGCGGTTTTTTAGTTTGTAAAAAAGACGCTGGCATTCTAAATCCGCTTGGACGTGCATATGCTGAATTAGCAAGTCCGAGGGGGAGGAAAAATGTCTGCAATGATTGGGGAAGTTTTAACATTAGGTTTAATGGCATTCGCATTGGGGATGGATGCTTTTTCAGTAGGTCTTGGCATGGGGATGTACAAACTCCGCCTCAGACAAATAGCTAAAATCGGCATCACCATTGGACTTTTCCATGTATTGATGCCGTTAATAGGAATGATAGCAGGGAGATTTCTTTCGAATACATTTGGAGCCATTGCCGGATATGTTGGCGGGGGCCTGCTCCTTTTATTAGGCGTGCAGATGATTTGGTCAAGCTTCAGAGATGATGAAGACAGCTTAATAACACCGGTTGGCATAGGGCTCCTGATTTTTGCACTGAGTGTCAGCCTTGATAGTTTTTCAGTCGGCCTAAGCCTCGGAATCTACGGAGCTAAAACCTTCCTGGTGCTCGTTTTCTTCGGAGCTGGGGCTGCCATCCTCACATGGGCCGGCCTCCTCACCGGCAGAAAAGTACAAAGCTGGATCGGCTCCTACAGCGAAGCTCTAGGAGGCGCCATCCTCCTGGCTTTCGGGGTAAAGCTGTTATTTTTATAGAAGTTCGTCTGTGTTTAAATGTTAATATTTTGTGAAAAATGAGAAGGGTGCGGGCTGCCCTTTTTTCTTTTTTTGCTTGGGAGCTATAGGTGTTTATGGGAAATTTGTCTTATAATGTAAGAAAAGTTGGATAAAGATTTATCGTAATAAACCGATATAAAGGAGGGAGAGATTCTATGGCCAATGTATTATTCGTTTGTACGGGAAATACATGCAGAAGCCCGATGGCAGAAGCCATTTTAAAAAGCAGAACGATTCCCGGTGTGGAAGTGAAGTCAGCCGGCGTATTTGCAGCAGACGGCAGTGAGGCGTCCGCGAATACGAAAAGTGTACTGGAGGAGAACGGAATTCAGCTGCAGCATCAGTCGTCCAGTATGCGTGAAGATTTAATAGTATGGGCGAACTATATTTTAACGATGACAGCCGGCCACAAAAATACGGTCCTGTCCATGTTTCCTGAAGCAGAGGGCAAAACCTTTACATTAAAAGAATTTGCTGGTGCTGCGGGAGATATTATTGATCCATATGGGGGACCGGTTGAGATATATAGAAGTACCTTTAAAGATCTGACAGAAGCGATTGATCAAATTTTGGATCGCATAAAGAGACAAGATTAATCAGGGGGATACTATAATGGGGGAGAAAAAGGTCTATAAGTTCGGCCTTAGAAAAAAACTCGTATTATTCATCACGTTGCTGGCCATCATTACATACACAACAAGTGCTGGATTTCTCTATTTTTTATATCCAAGCATAGATGAGATGCTTCCATTTGGAGAGGCTGTTTTTACTATATTAACCTTAGGGATGGGGATTTTCTGGTCAGGGGTTCTTGCCTTTTTTGCTGCAGGCTTTATCATCAAACCATTGCAGAAACTTGAAAAAACAGCACTCATGGCTGCCAATGGCGATATCGGCCAGGATGCAGAGCTTGCAGCATCGGATGATGAAATCCGGTCATTGGGCATTGCGTTCAACCATATGCTTTCCAATTTAAGAGATATGGTTCATAAGATTGACGAGAACTTTAGAGAAACAAATGAAAAAGTCATTGCCATGTCTTCTGAGTCCTCTGCAGCTGCAGAGCAGGCAGATGCAATTGCCAGAACGATCAGTGAGATTTCCCAGGGAGCAGATAGCTCAGCCGTGTCCATTCAGTCAACAGCTGAATCCATGGAAGATGTCCTGCGCATAGCCCAGGAAGTTCAGGATACAGCAAAAGCCTCACAAAATGTTTCCGGTGAAATGGTTCAGGACCTGATGGAATCAAAGAAAGTGATTCATTCACTTATTTCCGGCATAGAAAAACTGGCTCAGGATAATGAGGAATCACTCCAGACAGTAAAGCGACTTGAGCAAAACGCCGTAAAGGTAGAGCAGATAATCCAGCTGGTCGGTGACATTGCCGCACAGACAAACCTTCTCGCTTTAAATGCTTCTATTGAAGCAGCCCGTGCGGGGGACCATGGCAAAGGGTTTGCCGTGGTCGCTGAAGAAGTTCGGAAGCTTGCAGATGAAAGTGCGCAGGCAGTCCAGGGCATTTCTGAACTGATAAAAAACATTCAGGAAGAGGTCCGTAATGTTGTTACGCAAATCTCTTATCAGGTGGAGACTGCTAATAATGAAGTGAAAAAAGGCACAAAAACAAATGAAGTAATTGAGGAAATGGCGAAAGTGGTCAATGAAATGGCTGCTTCAGTGTCTGCCATTTCAGGGCTGGTGGATAACCAAATGGAAGGCATCCAGCATACATCTACCCAAACACAGGAAGTAGCGGCCATTGCGGAAGAAACATCAGCAGGAGCACAGGAGGTTTCAGCTGCCACTCAGCAGCAGACAGCTGTAATCGGCAATGTGGAAAGGCTCGCCATCGAGCTAAAGGAGCAGGCAGAAAAATTAAACAGCACTATTACTAAATTTAAACTATAAGGGAGCCCAAATAAGGCTCCCTTTCTTTATATTTTCAAGGTTTTGTGTCAAAATAAGAGCATAATGTGTCAAAAATAAAGCGGCTTCAAACTGGAGGGTTTCATTATGAAAATTGCAATTGCATCAGACCATGGGGGACTTAATCTCCGCGAAGAAATAAAAAACCTGATGGATGAAATGGGCATTGAATATGAGGATTTTGGCTGTGAGTGCGAAACTTCGGTAGATTATCCGGATTATGCATTGCCTGTTGCTGAAAAGGTTGCAGGCGGTGAATTTGATAAAGGCATTCTGATCTGCGGAACCGGGATCGGCATGTCCATCTCTGCCAACAAAGTGAAGGGAATCCGCTGTGCGCTCGTGCATGATGTATTCAGTGCAAAAGCAACCCGTGAACATAATGACAGCAATATCCTCGCTATGGGTGAACGGGTAATTGGCCCTGGCCTTGCCCGGGAAATTGCAAAAGTATGGCTTTCAACAGATTTTGAAGGCGGCCGCCATGAAAACCGTGTCGGAAAGATTACTGCTTACGAAACGAAGTAAACTTTCGAAAGGGTGGGCTTTTTGATCGATCAATGGAAAACAGAGTTGGATACAATCATTCGTGAATTCATCGAACAAGTTCCTTTAAATGAAAAGCATATTCTTGCAGTGGGCTGCAGCACAAGTGAAGTCGCCGGGAAAAGAATAGGCACAGCCGGAACGGAACAAGTGGCTGAAATGATATTTGAGCGGCTGGACAAGCTCCGCCAGGACACAGGGGCTGCTCTTGCCTTTCAATGCTGTGAGCATTTGAACAGGGCATTAGTGGTTGAACGGGCAGTGGCCGAGGCGAAAAACCTGGAGGAAGTGGCTGTCATTCCTCACCGCAAGGCTGGCGGCGCGATGGCGACATACGCCTATGAACATTTTGAAGATCCCGTCATGGTCGAATTTATCAAGGCAGATGCGGGCATCGACATCGGAGATACCCTGATCGGCATGCACCTGAAGCATGTAGCGGTTCCCATCAGGACCTCTCAAAAATCAATCGGCGAGGCGCACGTCACCCTGGCCAAAACTAGGCCGAAACTCATCGGCGGGGCCCGGGCTATCTATGAACGAAAATCTGATAACGAATCCTGCAGATAGAAGATTTAATACCAATTAGCTGCCCCGATCATTTGATGATTGGGGCTTTAAATATTCCGTTGGGTGACAGGTACCTATACCACTTCATCAACTGGTATAGGTACCTGTCACTTTTTTTTATATAACGTGTAACATTCAACCAGGAAGAACGTGTATATAGTGCAGCTTTTAATGAGAAAGGGGGAAGAAGCCGTTGAAGGAAAGCAGGGGGAATCGGCTGGATGATTTATACCGTAATTATGCCAGAACGCTTTATTACTATTTGTATAAGATGTCCGGCTCTAAAGAAATAGCTGAAGATTTAACTCAGGAAACATTCATTAAGGCAACGGTTTCTCTCTCTTTCTATAAGCAGGAGGATGTAAGAGCATGGCTTTTTAAGGTGGCCAGGAATGCCTATCTGGATGAATGGCGGAAACGGCAGAGAAGAAATAAAATTCCTTTTGCCGGCTATTTATTTTCCAAGGGAGAAATGATCAGTCCATACGGCTTGCCTGAGGATTCAGCATTATACAAAGAATCAAAGGAAAATGTCGCAGACCTTATGAGCTGTCTGCCGGAACAATATCGTTCTATTTTATATTTAAGAGAGTTTGAGTCTTTTAGCTATAGTGAGATCCAGGAAGCACTGGATCTAACAGAAAATCAAGTGAAAGTGACACTGCATCGGGCCCGGAAAAAGCTGTCACAGCTCGCCGATGAAAAATGGAGGGAAAAACATGAATGACTGGAACAAAGAACGTGAAAAGAAAATCATGGTCAAATACCGGTATACTTTATCATTTAGAGTAATAAGGGTTATCGCTGCCTGTCTGCTTTTGTTCTGGGCATATATGATGGCTGTGAACATAATCTCCGATGCTGCTAATAGTGAAAAGAAGCATGTTTTTTACAGCAAGCTGGCTCTTGATTGGAAGCATCCGAATGTATATGAAGATTTTGGCGGGTTTGTTCATAAAGAACTAACGCCTTTTTTGACACAGAAATTGTCCTTCCCGATTTCCCGCCAGATCGGGAAAGAACCTCAGACAATCGGAGAGGTTCACATTGAAAAGAGGCTGTTAAATTCATATTCAACTGTTAAAATCGAGAAATACGAGCCACAAAATGAGAACATTTTCCGTTTCTCTCTGCCTGAAAATCCGAATAACGGTAAAAAGCTTTCTGCTGAAGTGAACCCGGGTGCCTGGACATCTCTTGAAAAAGTACACGAGGGGACTGTGGCGGAAATGGCTTTTTCCACACAATCATTCATGGAACCCGAGGAGCTTCTGAACCTTTTAAAGCCCTATGACCTGGAAGTCCTGTGGATGCCGCTGTATACTGGAGAGCTGAAGGAATTTAAGACAGGGTATGGCAGCGGAGGGAATTCAATTGAATTAACATCCATTTATGGCCTCACGGGGGGAAGAGAAGCAGGGGAAGATTATATGTCAGAATCTAGATTGACCCTGACTGAGGAATTTATAGAAGAAAATAAAAAGTTGATGCTGAAGCAGATGGAATCTCTATTAAAAAGTGAAACGCAAAGCTATTATGAAAACTTTTTAGGACTCGATCACCTGAAAGAACGCCATCAATATCTGAAAAAAAATGGCTTTACCGTCTATGGAGCAGTCGTCACCGGCCCGGTAAAAGAACTATTAAAACTAAAAGAAGAAAAGCAAATTCGTTCTCCCCGCCTCGGTGAAATGGATTATTGGAACTGGGAATAAAAGGATGGTGACAGGTACCTATACCAATCTGCCAAACTGGTATAGGTGCCTGTCACTTTTTCAAAAAACGTGTTAAAATAAAGACGAATTTTCACATTAAGATCGATACATATAATGGCGGGCCTTAACGAGGCTTTCCTTTATTAAAAGTGTGTTGGAGAAAAGGGAGGATTCTTATGAAGCATTTAGCACAGCAAGATGAGCAGGTTTTCAAGTCGATCCAGGAAGAATTGGGACGCCAGAGATCAAAGATTGAATTAATCGCTTCTGAAAACTTTGTCAGTGAAGCGGTAATGGAAGCACAAGGTTCTGTTTTAACAAACAAGTATGCTGAAGGCTATCCAGGCCGACGTTATTATGGCGGATGTGAACATGTGGATGTAGTCGAAGATTTAGCCCGCGACCGTGCGAAAGAAATTTTCGGTGCAGAGCATGTGAACGTGCAGCCGCACTCAGGTGCACAAGCAAACATGGCTGTATACTTCACTGTATTAGAACAGGGAGACACTGTTCTTGGCATGAATCTATCCCATGGCGGACATTTAACACACGGCAGCCCTGTTAATTTCAGCGGCGTGCAGTATAATTTCGTCGAATATGGGGTGGATAAAGAAACTCATCGAATCAATTATGATGATGTGCTTGAAAAGGCCCGTCAGCATAAACCGAAACTAATTGTAGCAGGTGCAAGTGCCTATCCGCGTGAAATTGACTTCAAGCGTTTCCGTGAAATTGCCGATGAAGTCGGTGCCATGCTGATGGTTGATATGGCTCATATTGCAGGCCTTGTAGCTGCTGGGCTTCATCAGAATCCGGTTCCGTTTGCGGACTTTGTGACAACGACTACTCACAAGACATTGCGCGGACCGCGCGGCGGCATGATTCTCTGCAAAGAAGAATATGCGAAGAAAATTGATAAATCCATATTCCCTGGAATCCAGGGCGGTCCTTTAATGCACGTCATTGCGGCAAAAGCGGTTGCCTTCGGCGAAGCGCTTCAGGATGATTTCAGAACGTATGCAGGCAATATCATTTCCAATGCTAAAAAGCTGGCGGAAGCATTGCAGGCTGAAGGAATCGACCTTGTATCTCAGGGCACAGACAATCATCTGCTGCTGGTTGACCTCCGCTCCCTTGGCTTAACAGGGAAAGTGGCTGAGAAAGTACTTGATGAGGTTGGCATTACGGTCAACAAAAACACCATACCATTCGATCCGGAAAGCCCATTTGTTACAAGCGGCGTCCGCATCGGTACAGCAGCCGTTACATCCCGCGGCTTTGGCGAGAAAGAAATGCAGGAAATTGCATCTATCATCGCCTTCACACTGAAAAATCATGAAGATGAAGGAAAGCTTCAGGAAGCTGCACAGCGCGTAGAAGCTTTATCAGGCAGCTTCACTTTATATCCAGAATATTAATCAAACAGCCGGTCTCAGCTTGAGGCCGGCTTTTATAGTCTAAGCTAAAATAATGACTTTTCTTTTACAAATACGAATCATAGTTGCCGATGGAATTGTTTTTCTGTAAAATTAGACGAAGTGTGGTTCGACTAATCTGCATAATGAAAAAGGAGAGATACTTATGGCAAAGGTTTACGTTTTTGATCATCCATTAATTCAGCATAAGCTTACATACATTCGTGAAAAGAGTACAGGAACAAAGGAATTCCGCGAGCTTGTCGATGAAGTGGCGACATTGATGGCATTCGAAATTACCCGTGACATGCCTTTAGAAGAAATCACAATTGATACACCAGTCAGCACGATGAAATCCAATGTGCTTGCAGGCAAGAAGCTGGGAATCATCCCAATTTTGCGCGCAGGAATTGGAATGGTTGATGGGATCCTGAAGCTGATTCCAGCAGCAAAAGTAGGTCATATTGGCTTGTATCGCGACCCGGAAACCCTGCAGCCCGTTGAATACTATGTAAAGCTTCCAAGTGATGTAGAAGAAAGAGATTTCATCGTCGTTGACCCAATGCTTGCAACAGGCGGCTCTGCGGTTGAAGCCATCCATTCTCTGAAAAAGCGCGGAGGCAAAAACATTAAATTCATGTGCCTGATTG
Source organism: Bacillus sp. ZZV12-4809 (assembly GCF_009849585.1). Classification (GTDB taxonomy): domain Bacteria; phylum Bacillota; class Bacilli; order Bacillales; family Cytobacillaceae; genus Cytobacillus. The sequence continues at coordinate 2,946 of NZ_VCRN01000006.1, read as the reverse complement.
CAGCTCCTGAAGGCGTAGAAGCTGTTAAAGAAGCTCACCCTGACGTAGACATCTACATTGCAGCATTAGACGAAAAGTTGAACGAAAAAGGCTACATTGTTCCTGGTCTTGGCGATGCAGGCGACCGTTTATTCGGTACAAAATAATTTCTGCTTCAGTGAACCGGAAAGATTGAAAATATCTTTTAAAAAGGAGGATGCTGAAATGGATCGTCCGATTAAAGTGATGACAATTTTCGGGACAAGGCCTGAGGCTATTAAGATGGCACCCCTTGTTCTTGAACTTCAAAAATACCCTGAGCATTTTGAATCGATTGTGACTGTAACAGCACAGCATCGCGAAATGCTTGATCAGGTGTTAAATATTTTTAAGGTCACACCAGATTATGATCTGAATATCATGAAAGACCGCCAGACATTGGTGGATGTGACAACACGCGGACTTGAAGGCCTTGATAAGATTATGAAGGAAGTAAAGCCGGATATCGTGCTTGTTCACGGTGATACCACTACAACGTTTATTGCAAGCCTTGCCGCTTTCTATAACCAAATTGTCGTCGGCCATGTGGAAGCAGGACTGCGCACATGGAATAAATACTCTCCATTTCCTGAGGAAATGAACCGCCAGCTTACAGGTGTCATGGCAGATCTGCACTTCTCGCCAACATCCAAGTCAGCTGAAAACCTCTTAAATGAGAATAAAAAGAGCGAAAGTATTTTCATCACCGGAAACACGGCCATTGATGCGCTTAAAACTACGGTTAAAGACACGTATCACCATGAAGTCCTGGAAAAAATCGGCGATGACCGCCTTGTGCTACTGACTGCACACCGCCGAGAAAACCTGGGCGAACCGATGCGCAATATGTTCACGGCTATTAAAAGGCTGGTAGAAGAACAGAAAGATATCCAAGTGGTATATCCTGTTCATATGAATCCGGCAGTACGGGAAATCGCATCAGAAATTCTTGGCAGCGATAACCGCATACATCTGATTGAGCCGCTTGGCGTCATAGACTTCCATAACTTTGCTTCAAGAGCTCATCTGATTCTGACCGATTCGGGCGGAGTTCAGGAAGAAGCACCGTCACTTGGTGTGCCTGTTCTTGTTCTGCGCGATACAACGGAAAGGCCTGAAGGAATTGAAGCAGGCACCCTTAAGCTTGCCGGCATTGAGGAACAGCCAATTTATGATCTGGCAACTGAGCTTCTGACGGATGGGGCAGCTTATGAAAAAATGGCGAAAGCCGTAAATCCATATGGAGACGGAAATGCTTCCAAGAGAATTTGCGATGCTATCCGCTACCATTTCAAACAGACGATTGATCGTCCGCAAGAATATAAACCGCAAAACTAAAATAAATGCACCTCTCTTAAAAAAGAGGTGCATTTATTTTAGTTTTTCAAAAAGGGGAGGGGAGAAGCGGCATAATTGACCCAGGAATACCACGGTTGATATGTTGGTGGTTGGGTGGTTGATGATGGGCAGAGAAATCTATTTTATTTTTATGTTAAAAGTCTCTTTCCCCGCAAAGCTGGAAAAGTTATGATAGAGTATAGAAGAAATGGAAGGCAGAACAAAACGAAAAAATTAACGGTTAATAGGTTGATGGTTGGATGGTTATTTGCAAAATGTTGATATATCAATGTTTCCAGATGGTCTTAAGTGATTAAACGTGGTAGTCATGGTTGATAAAAAAGCGGGAGAGTAGACTTTATTAAAGGCGCATTTACCGCAAAAATAACCATGGTGGTTTTGTTGGCGGTTAGGTGGTTAGTCATGGGTAATGCCCGGTGGAAGCCGGGTGATGGGCAAGATACCAAGAAAGGTGCTGAGGACGTTGGCAAATCAGTATTTGACAATGAAGGAGCTTAAGGAAGCGCTTCCGGACATACCTGAAAATAGCTTAAAGCGTTATTTGCAGGAGCATGCAGAATACATAAACTACCGGAAAGAACATAATCGCTATAAAATTCAGGCTTCTGAAATTGAAAAGCTGAAATTTATCCGGAAATTATATTCAGATGGGCTTAAAAAAGAGGAAGTCACAGCAAAGCTTGAGGATGCAGGGATTCCGGTCATCATTACGGTGGAGGATGAGGAAGAAAGCAGCACCACCTCACTTGTGAATGTGAATTCTGAACTGACAGATATGAAAAAGCTTGTCAGCTTCCTCGTGCAGCAAAATGAGCAATCCCGTCTTACCCAGAATAAAATCAGAGAACAAAACAAACAGCTGATACATGAGGTGCATGAGCTCAAACTCACTATTGAAGATTTAAGAAATGCCCATGCACAAGGCTATGAAAAAGAGAGTGAAAAAGTCACTTCCCTTTATGAAAAACTGATGGCGACACAGAAGTCTGTAGAAGAAGTAGCCGGTGCATTAGAGGCTGAAAAAAGCAAAAGCATCTGGCAGAAGATATTTGGAAAGTAAAGGAATGCCCAAATTGCAAGATTCACGTTTAGACTGCTGTCTGCGGGGTATTGGCATAAATGATTTTATATACCCGGGAGGTCGAATAAATGAGAGCATTAGCCATTTTAGAAGGAGCATTGATTGTCTGGATCATCATGCTGCTGGGTTCATTAATGAGCACTTTCATGTCCGAAGGTCTTATCGCCCTGGTATTTAAGCTGGCAGAAGGAAAGGGAATTCTGTTTACAGTATTATTAATAGCGGCCACCATAACGGATATGTGGAGAGATAAAAAGCGGGACCGTTTAATTCAAAAAGGAAAACTGGAACCGAATCAGCTGTTTTAATACATAAAGGAAGAAAGCCATCATATTTGATGGCTTCAGACTGTCGACAAACTCAATGAAAATTGAGCTTGTCTGCAGTCATTTTTGTTTTAAAATAGAAGTAATACGATACTTGAGGTGATTAAGATGCTTTCTAAACATAATCCAATTCAACGGGATCAAATCGAAATGATTGCATTA
>NZ_VCRN01000069.1 GCF_009849585.1 Bacillus sp. ZZV12-4809 | reverse complement strand
GCGATCTATTGTTTTTCCATAAAAAAAGCCTATTTTTAAGTCAGTAATTGAGAAAATAAAAAAAGCTTGTGGAAAAATCATACCTTTCTCCACAAGCTGGGGCGATCTAATCGCCCTTTTATTTTTTATCTGGATTTTGTTAAGTGAAGGGCACTTCTTTCGTCTGATCCAGAGACATTTTTAATCGAGGTGTTAATGTTTTTAATGAGCTTGCTAAACTTCCTCATTTAATGAAAAAGTATATGTTTGTCCGAGATGAACAAAATAATGGAAACGAGTGAAACTGGATGTGGAAGTATGTCAAATTTGCTTTGGTTTCTTGGATTAGTGCTCATTAGCCTATGGCTTTTTTATATAACCCATAAGAAAACAGATTTTCGTTTTAATCTGGCGGTTTATTTCTTCACTATGGGACTTTCTTTTTTAATGGAATATATCGTATTGATTTTAGGTGACGCCTACTCCTACTATCCGAATTTCTTTTCCGTCCATTGGTATGATAATGTTTTTGGTTCAAGTATTTCACAGGCTTTTTTTATTCCCAGTGTATTGATGGTGATAGCGGCTTTTAGAATCCCCTTAAAATGGATTATTTTCATAATAGCCTGTATTTATGGAATAGAAGAGTTATTTCTGTGGCTTGGCATCTATGAACATAACTGGTGGAAATCCTGGTTTACCCCGGTAATTTTATTTGGGGCTGTATACGTTATAAAATGGTGGCGGAGCAAAGTCGAAGACCCATCATTCTATATTCAATTTATGACAGTATATATGGCTAGCACCACCATTTTTCAAGGAATTTCTTTTGGTTTGACGTCTGTCGTTGGAACCCATCATTATAAAATTGGGTGGTTTGAGTCTCCTTTTCGGGATCATGTAGCATTCAGTGTTCTAATCTGGATTATTTACGCACTGCTGCTGAGCGTTGTCATAATTAAATATTATCGAATCAAATGGCTTTCTTTATTATTTTTTGCTGATACTGCGTTTCATTTTATTATGATAAAGCTGGGTATTTTAAAAGTAAGCTCTTTATGGAATCCTATTTTCTTTAGTGTGATACTTTTATTATTACTTATGTTAATAAGGAAACTAAATAATTATATGTTTCCGTCATGCAATTACAAAAACATTAAAGACTCCTCTAAAATGCCGTAGTGAAAACTAAATAAATTGGAATAATGTACCATGAATATAGCGTTGACTTGGAGCATGGACGATGCTATTATTTAATAACAGCTTTCACAAAACGATTTGAAAAAGATTTGAAAATCTTTTTAAATTTTGTTGACGTGGAAGTCTGAAAGTGGTATTATAATAAAGCTGCTTTAAGAGGTTAAAGCTGAGCAGATTGATCTTTGAAAACTGAACGAACAATACGTCAACGTTTAATCATTAGTCTTTTTCGAAAAGACAATCGAGCTATATCAACTCTTATATGGAGAGTTTGATCCTGGCTCAGGACGAACGCTGGCGGCGTGCCTAATACATGCAAGTCGAGCGGACGGATGGGAGCTTGCTCCCTGAAGTCAGCGGCGGACGGGTGAGTAACACGTGGGCAACCTGCCTGTAAGACTGGGATAACTCCGGGAAACCGGAGCTAATA
>NZ_VCRN01000068.1 GCF_009849585.1 Bacillus sp. ZZV12-4809 | reverse complement strand
AAACCAGCTAATAGTTTGTCAATATTTTTCATTAAAATATCGAAATTCATCGTGATATACTAAAAAAGGGTATACTAAATAACCTTCATATTCTCTGAACTGGAAGGTTTTTCGTTATTTAGTTAGATGTTGCTACTATGCTATATCTTGGAAAGTTGTTCTGTCTCTTAATAAGGCAAATATCCAGTGTAAGAGCTTATTTACACAAGCAATTACAGCTACTTTAAATGGTTTTCCTTCCTCGCGTTTCTTATCATAGAACTCTCGTAATTTCTTATTTCGAGGAATGATTTCATCGCTTGTTTTGCTCTTGCGACAGTCACGTATCGCACAACGAACAGCCATATATAAGGCGTGGCGAAGCCTGCTGGAACCTCTTTTAGTGATTCGGTTTTTTGTGGCGGTAAACTTGCCTGATTCAAAAACACTAGGATCTACTCCAGCGAAAGCCACGAGCTTTTTAGGATCAGTAAATCGATCTATCTCCCCAATTTCAGAAATGATCGTGGCAGCGATCTTTTCACCGATACCAGGGATAGATTTGATAATATTATATTCTTCAACTTCTTTAGCGAGGGCATCTATCTCTGATTCCAATGTGGATAGGTGCTCTTTATATTGAAGAATAATATTAATATACATACCTAAGCTTAAGAAATGACTCTGATAGACTGTCTTTTCAAAGGGATTGCGAGTTGCCGCCTCTTTTAGTTGTAAGGCTTTTTCGTTGGCCCATCTGATTGAGCGACTTTTACATAATTCCTTAATTCTATTTGAGAGTGTTTCATCACTAGCTTCTAATATGTCTTCAGAGGACGGAAACTCCTTTAAGGTTAAGAGTGATACTACAGAATATAAATCACCGAACACTCCCCGATATTCAGGGAATACTTGATCTAGAATAGCCTGGAACTGAAGCTTTGTCTGAATCATCACTCCTGTAATATTCTCGTGTTGTCTTGTAAGGTTACGAAGATTTAAAAGCTGAACCCCTCGCTTTTTATAAGGTTCTAACTCCTCCTTGTAAAACAACTCGCAGAGGTGGTAAGCATCGACGGCATCTGTCTTTACTTTCCTTAAACTTGAACTTTTCGCCTTGTAGGAAATCAAAGGGTTAATAATAATTAATAAATATCCACGTTCCTCTAAATATTGGACTACTGCTGTTTGATAGTGTCCAGTAGCTTCAAGAATAACTGGAGGTTTTAAACCTGTTTCTTTTTGTACTACCTCTAAAAACTCTACAAGTAAAGCAAGACCCTGAATAGTATGTGCTACTTTAAAGCTCTTTCGGAATGGTTTACCTTTATCGACAAAAGCTTGAACCTGACTTTCCCCCTTAGAAATATCCAGACCAACGACTGGATTCACCAAAATCATCTCCTAATCTTTAATTTTGCCGGTACCCCTTATTCTCCTTGCAGTATCACAGCTTCGCTTGTTATACGAGATCTATGTCCCAACCAGCCTCAATCATGTTTCAACAAGTAGGGGGCAAACTGTTTAGCTGACGGGATCCAGGTCCCACGGGCAGTTACGTTTTACCCCGGCTACCGTTATAATAAGACCATATAAAAAATGGTCAACCAGAAATATTTTCATATCTGGATGACCTTATAATACGAA
>NZ_VCRN01000067.1 GCF_009849585.1 Bacillus sp. ZZV12-4809 | reverse complement strand
AAAAAACATACTAAGATTAGTAGTGCTGACCAAGGCATTGGTTGGCACTACTATTTTTTTATATAGTAGAAGTGAAGAATAGGTCGTTGCAGTCTTAGGATCTTAGAATCCGTACAAAAAACTGACCTTCTTCACTTACCTTATTCGAATCAGGTTTAAGTATGTTGGATCCTTGAGATCGTGTATAAGAAATGGGAGTCGATAAGAGTAAGTGAGGGAACTTCAAAACTTTTTTGGGGGAAATAACGTGAAACATGTCATCGCATTTGATGTAAGTATGGGCAAAAGCTACATGGTAATTTACAACACACTAAAAAAGTGTATTTATGAAGGAGAAATCAAGCATTCACGGCCTGAATTTGAAAACTTAAAGAAGAGGATCGACAGATTAACAGAAGGTTATGGTGAACAGCCACATATTGTATTTGAATCAACTGGGGTCTATTCCAGGCAATTGGAGCGGTTTATGAATGTAAATGGTTTTTCCTATTGTTCCTTGAATCCCCTGGAAGCTAAGCTCCAGTGCGACTCCTTGAGGATCCACAAAACGGATAAGAGTGATGCCCACCAACTTGCCCTTACCCACTTTTCAACGCAAAGGACTAATCGAAATGGCACAGAAGATCTTTTTCTCCAATTGAAGTCGCTATCCCGATTTTACAGTGAACTTGATGACGAGTTATCCGTAACACGCAACCGCATGCATAAAGTTATTCAGCTAACCTTTCCGGAACTGGAAAAAATCTTTACAACCAAATCAGAGCTATTCCTCAATATTGTTCAATTGTACCCACATCCAGACTTGGTGCTCCAACATTCAAAAACGGTTATAAAGAACAAAATCCGGACAAACACTGATAAGAATATTTCTACCGCAAGGGCTGAAAAAAAAGCTACTCAATTGCTTGAAGCAGCGCATTTATCATTTCCTGCCGTTTCGTCAACCGATGTCCTGTGTAGCCAGCTGATATCTTACGCTAGGCGTTACCAGGAACTCCTATCCATGAAAGAAAGGTGTATCGAGGACATGGCGCAACTAGCAGAAAGCCGGGCTGAATACCATATTCTCCTCAGTTTCCCGGGGATTGGCTCAAACACCGCAGTACGTCTAATGGCAGAAATAGGGGATATTAGACGTTTTGAAAACAATAAGCAGCTAAACGCATACGCTGGTATTGATATTCGCCGTTACCAATCAGGTAAAACCTTTTACAAGGACAAGATTAATAAACGTGGCAATAAGCATTTACGTAAGCTCCTTTTTATCATTATCCAGAACATGATTAAACTACGCCGTTTCAGTCAAAACCATATTGTTGATTATTACGATAAATTAAAAACGCAACCCTATAACAAGTGCCATAAGGTTGCATCCATTGCCTGTGTGAATAAGCTTTTGAAGATTATCTTCCACCTTATTACACACAATATGAACTATGACTTCCGGTTAGCCACCCAATCATAGTTTAGTACATAATACCACAAAGGCAGGTCTAGTTAAAAAACGCGAAATCACTAGGCCTATTAGGTATACCTATAAATCTGGCCCCTCTTCAAACACAACGTTGAAGGGGATTCATTTATACAGAAAATAAATTAACGGTTTAAAGGTGCTTGACTAATCGTAAGAAAGACTGCAGACAAGC
>NZ_VCRN01000066.1 GCF_009849585.1 Bacillus sp. ZZV12-4809 | reverse complement strand
AAAGAGGCTGGGACAAAACTAGCTTCAGATAGTAAGAAAGGTGAATTTGAGTGCGCTCAAATTCACCTTTCTCTTATTTCAGGGTATTAATTCTTTAAATTCTTATTTTTTGGCAGTGAATTTCCTTAAATTCACTGCCATTAACGCGAGACCCATTTCGTTTTCCACCTTCAATTTTCCGCGTACAGAAAACCGGGTGAAACGCAAATTAGCCTTCAAGAATCCAAAAACTGGTTCCACATCGATTTTGCGTTTTCGATAAATGGCACTCGTTTTCTCATCTGAAAGCTTTGCTCTTACATACTCTTTTTGTTGTTCCCATTTTTCATTTATCATTAATTTCCGATTGCTGCCTTCTTTTGCTTTTGTACATTTTGAACGTAATGGGCACCCCGAGCAGTCTTCACACCCATAAACCTTGAACTCACGCTGGAAGCCTGTACGGTCCTTGCGGACAGAATGATATTGAAATTCAAGACGTTTCTGATTAGGGCATTTATATGTATCGGTTACTTCATCATACTGCCAGTTGTCGGGGTTGAATATATTTTGTTTATGCTTTTTCTTTTGTTCTTTTACATACATGTTATACGTAATAAGGGCTTCTCGGTTTCTGTTGGAAAGGAGATCATTATAGTTTTGTTCACTGCCATAACCTGCATCTGCCACAATGTGTTCCGGCAACTCAAAAAAATGCTGCTCAATTTCATCTAGAAATGGAATTAACGTACGTGTATCTGTTGGATTGGAAAACAAACTATAGGCAAGCGCATATTGACCCTCTGTTGCGATTTGAACATTGTAACCAGCTTTCAATTGTCCGTTTTTCATATAATCATCTTTCATTCGCATAAAGGTCGCATCTGGATCTGTTTTCGAATAGCTATTCCGTGTACCGAAAATTTCAAAGGCTTTTTGATATCTCTGTTTACGCAAGACAAGATCCATCAACTGCTTACGCACTTGTTTCGGATATTTGCGTTTACTTGTTATGGATTTTCGTTCTATAACGTCTGAAGATGCTTCAATCTGTTTATCATATTCGGTAACGACTTCGTCCACTTTTTGAACGAATTGAGTGAGCTCTTCCAATGATAACTGTTCGTCGCTTTCACGTTTAATTTCAGGAATGATTTCGTTCTCAAGAAGCTCACTATATAGCTGATTTGATTTTTCAATTACACTTTGATGATATTTTTCAATCGATTTCTTCCAGACAAACGTAAATTTATTCGCATTCGCTTCAATCTTTGTACCATCAATAAAAACCGCTTCTTGATCAATACATTTTTCTTCTACTAATTGACAGCGAAATTGAACGAAACATTGGCGAATTAAATCTTTCACTTCTGGCTGAACACGGAATCGGTTGATTGTACGATAGCTTGGTTCATACCCTTGAGCAAGCCACATCATACGAAGACTGTCTTTTAATAGAGCTTCAATTTTGCGCCCTGAGAAGACAGATTGAGTGTAGGCACATAAAATAATTTTAAGCATCATACGTGGGTGATAGGCGGGACAGCCCTCATTTCGAAAAAATGGTTCAAAGGCTTCTTGAGGAATACTTTCAACTAAGTGATGGACATGAAAGGCAATATCATTTTTTTGTATATTTACCTCACAATCCAAAGGCAAAACTAATTGATTCATGTTATAATTTTTAAACATAAGGACCCTTCTTTCTGATTTGATTTGGTGTGGTAACTTAATTGTATCAGAAGTGGTCCTTATTTTTTTCAAAAACAATCAAAGCCGGTGACATTTTACTCGTCGTAAAATGTCACCGGCTTTTTCATTTCAGAGGTGGGTTTTGTCCCAGCCTC
>NZ_VCRN01000065.1 GCF_009849585.1 Bacillus sp. ZZV12-4809 | reverse complement strand
AACCTCCCTCAATAAACAAACACTTATCTCTTAAATACGCGGTTTTTCTCAATATCGCTATCCAGCTTGTTTAACTTTATAGAGTTGATAAGTACGAAAAGAACACAATCAAGCAGTTTAAGAAGAAAATGAGCGCAAGAAACTAGCCAACCTTCGGTTAATTTCCAAAAAATTGGATAAATAGGTATGTACGCACCAATGGATATCCACATATCTTATGGGGGTCTACCCTCCCAAGTCTCACAGAGTCTACGCTCCTACATTCCTTCGTTCAACCTTTCCATAAGGTGGATGTCGGTCATGCTGCCCTACAGGATCTAGGTCCTTACGTTAGTTGCGTTGCCGACTAATCCCATGCTGATCTTGTCTGTTTAACCGTCCAAATCTACTCGTTAAAAGTCAGTTTGATAGTGATTAAGCTGCTATTGGTTCTTGAATAAATGCATGCATATGGGGGATATCCTTCAACATCTTCTCTTCCTGGAACACAAACTGTTTCTTCCCAATAGAAAAGAGAATGCGTATAAGCTTATTACACAAAGCAATTAAAGACTGCATCTTTTTCAACGGATTGTCAGGCCTTGTTGTGTAATGATGATGTAGAGTTTTAAAGGCTTTATTCTTCGCTACTAGAATCATAGATGCCCGAAATAATAAGGCTCGTAATTTCTTTCGACCCCGTTTCGTGATTTTCGTTCTTCCTTTATGCTTTCCTGATGTATTTTCTTTTAAGCTGAGTCCTGCCAGCTTGGTTATTTGACGGGGATGATTATACTCCCTCAAATCTCCTACTTCAGCGAAGAAACCCGCCACTGTATCGCGTCCAATTCCTGTTATGTCTAACATTTGATCAACGCCTGGAATATCCTGAAGGAGTGTATCCAGAGTTTGGTCAAGCTCTTCGAACTTGGCTTGAATGAGTTCATACTTTTGAATTAACGCTCTTAATTCCATTTTAGCCATCATGGCGCCCTGACGAATGCCAATCGACCGATTGGCTGCTTCCTTTAAGGCCTGAATCTTCTTTATGCCTATACTACGTTTCACTGCTTGCCTAAGGTATTCTAGTAATCCTTCGTCTGTATAACTCACCAATTCATCCGGTAATGCTTCAAGCTTTAATAAATGAAGAGCTGCCTTCCCTTCCCAACTTTTAAAAACGGTAAAGAACTCTGGAAAGTATCGATCAATCCAGTTGTGTACCTGTCCCTGCACAATTTGTAAGTCTACATTTAATAAATCGCGTAATTTCTTAGCCACACGCAGTTCCGCGAAAACTCCTTGTGGTATTGTTGGTTCGGCGTATCTACCATCTTTAACTAGTTGTGCAATGACTTTTGCGTCTTTTACATCATTTTTTGTTGGAGAGTTATCGTCTAGCTCCTTACTATGCTTGACGTGTAAAGGGTTGACCGTTACGAACTTAATCTGTTCCTCCTTTAGAATATGAGCTAAATTAAGCCAATAATGGCCTGTTGGCTCCATTCCAGTAATGACAGACTCCATTTCGTATGACTCTTTTATTTGATTAATCCAATTAATAAATGCCCTAAATCCTTCTTGGGTATTATCAAAAAAGCAAGTCGATCCTAGCTCCATCCCACGATAATCCTGTGCTCTAGCTACATGATGATGCTTGGCAATATCAATCCCGATTATTAGGGTATTAGGTGTAATTTGAGCTATTTTATGATTTTGGTTATAATTCATGGTAAGACCTCCGAGTAGATGTTTTGTCCCTTTTAGCTGGCCAGCTCAGGACACATTCATCTTATCAAGAGGTCTTTTTTCATTCAAACCGCATTTTCAGTTATTACAGGAATGCTGCCCCGTTTGTT
>NZ_VCRN01000064.1 GCF_009849585.1 Bacillus sp. ZZV12-4809 | reverse complement strand
AATCGAGTAGGAGGGGGTGACTAACCCCCGACCTCTCACACCACCGTACGTACCGTTCGGTATACGGCGGTTCATTTAAGTTTGACGCAGAAATTCATATCTTTGATATAGACTTTTGAGCCCTCGATTACTCCAATAGGAGTTATCGAGGGTTTTGTGTAGGATTGGACTAGAGGCTATTCTCCAATATTTCCTTCTGGAGTTTCCCCATTCGTATGCCTTTTGGTCAGGGACACCTAGACCTTTGAGTCTTCTCACCCTTGTCCTTGGGTTTTTCCATTGTTTCCACTCAATCATACGAAGTCTTCTTCTAATCCACTCATCAAATTCTTTAAATTTACTTGGTGTGTCAGCCAATGCAAAATATCCACACCATCCCGTCAGATATTGATTTAGTTTCTGAATTCTAACTTCCATAGGAATTGATTTGGAACGGGAGGTTAATTCCCGTATGTTAGCCTTAAGCCTTTTAATACTTTCTTTGGCTATTCGAACCTTCGGTTTCTTATTGAGCGTAAAGCTAAAGCCAAGGAACTTTCGTTTCCACGGGCGATCAACTGCTGATTTTCCTCGATTTACTTTGAGTTTTAATTTCTGCTCTATGAAACGTGTAATCGAGTTCATCACTCGTTCTCCAGCTTTCTTCGATTTCATGTAAATATTACAATCATCGGCGTAGCGGACAAACTTGTGACCTCTCCTTTCCAACTCTTTATCAAGCTTATCCAAAAGGATATTTGAAAGAAGAGGACTCAGAGGACCTCCTTGTGGTGTTCCTTCTTCTGCATCATAGACTACACCATTTATCATGATTCCTGCCTGGAGATATTTCCGTATTAGTTTCAAGACCAATCGGTCTTGGATTCTACTTGCTAAAATCCCCATTAGCTTATCATGATTTACTTTGTCAAAGAATTTCTCCAAGTCCATGTCAATTACCCATCTATAACCTTCACTTATGTATTCCCTTGCCTTGCGAACCGCATCATGACCTCTTCTATTCGGTCTAAACCCATAGCTATGTTCCGAGAAGCTTGGGTCAAAAAGGGGGGTTAGAACTTGAGCAATTGCTTGTTGAATGAATCGGTCTGTCACGGTAGGTATTCCTAGTAACCTTACTCCACCGTTCGGTTTCGGGATTTCGATTCGACGGACGGGGTTGGGCTGATAGGTGCCTTTCCTTAAAGAATCACATAAGGTGTCCCAGTTCTCATAGAGATGTCTTCGTAGGGATTTTACGGACATTCCATCTATGCCGTGACTCCCTTTGTTCTTCTCCACACGTTTAAGTGCTGCTATTAAGTTTTCCCGTGACAGAATCAGATCCATTAACATATGATATTTCCTTTCGACGTGAACGTAGAAATCTAATTATGTTATTCCTGCTCCACCCTCCTGAAGTCCCCTTGTGGAATTCACCACTTCTTCCTTCAGGTAAGTCCTTTCGGATTGTCTGCTTCTACACAGGAATTGTATGCCTAGTTCTCGTTCTTCCTAAATGTTCAGCCCTTCCCTTACCATCTCGAGTAGGTAAGGTACTATGACCTCTGCTGACTTCTGGTTGTTCAACTATCTATTGCTAGATAGGTTACCAAGTGTACTTGGCGTACCAACCAGATCTCCCCGGGTAAGAGTACAGTCTTTCCCTCCATCTATCTGCTCCATTTACTCTGTACCACCTTTGGCAGTAAGGACTTTGTTTTGATCTGCAAACTCATCCAATGGTACCTAGCCTTATATGAAGTTCGTGTTCCTCAGACCGGAGGTTTGCCGCTCGCTTCCTTCAGATTCCGTGTCACCACGGACACCCTTGCGTTAAGCTAACCACTACTACTGCCTTCATGGCTCGGGACTTGCACCCTATAGACTCCACCCATGCCGGGCGCACAGAA
>NZ_VCRN01000063.1 GCF_009849585.1 Bacillus sp. ZZV12-4809 | reverse complement strand
CACCCGTACGTTCTACCCTGGCTACTGAAATAATAGGTCCTATAAAAAAAAGAGCAACCAGTAAAAACTGGTTAACTCTATAATACGAACGCACCCGTTTGTTTAAGTACATTTTTTCACAAAGTGTCCCATTATTTCCTATCACTTTAATACGTCCAAAGCCATTTCAATATAAGAATCTGTTCTATTATAAATATCTTCTCTAGTAACGTTAACTTGAATGTCAGGTTCAATACCAATTCCTTCAAATTCATCACCAGATGGATAATATACTCGAATAGATCCAATCCCTAAATTTATATTTTCTGTTAAGTTTACGTATGCTGGTTGACCAGTTGATCCGTAGGTGGATTCTCCAAGTATCGTTCCACGTTTATGATATTTAAAAGGCATTGTAAAGTCCTCAGCTGCTGAAGCAGTATACTTATCAACTAAAATGATTATTTCTCCTTGATAACAATTGTCAATGTCTTTTGGATAGTATTTAATGGGACCACATAATGTATATCTAAAGTCCTCTTGAAATTTAAATTCTTCATTAGTATAACGTTTGTACATCCACTCAGGATGTCTAGATCTTTCTAGCCAAGAGTTATAAGGTATCTTCATAAGAAAATTAATCAGATCAAAAGGTGTTCTTCCTCCACCATTACCTCGTAAATCAATTATTAATGATGGTGAATTTTTAAATTTATGTATAAGTTTTATCGCTTCTTCTTCAAAACTTTTACTGCTAAAACTTGGTATCTTAATATAAGCAACTTTATTTTCTTTAATCCAGTATCCCTGCGTGGTAATAGAAGCATTTTCAACTAATTTGATGTAATTATTGACATCTAAACATTGAACATTCTTTGTCCTTAAAGAACCCTTACTATCCAAATATTCAACCTCAATATTTTTAGCATTTAAAAAGAAAGATAACATATTTCCTAACTTTATCCTACGGGATGTTTCCTTTTTAGCACCGATGTATTTTCCAATTTCCTGATACCATTCATTAAGGTTCTTTCCTCCTACAGAAACAATCAAGTCACCCATTTTTAACTCTTCGTCAAAAGAGTTTTTTACTCTCCATTCATTTGATATTGGTTCAAGGATGAAATTTTGATGTCCATACTTGGGTACCATTATTTTGTCTACGTACCAGGTATGTCCATTTCGAAAACCACCAATTAATTCCCACATTAGTAATGTAAAATCATATTGTGTTTCTATCTCTGCCGCCTTCTTGAAGTAATAAGAAGTAAGGGATGAAAGCTCTTTCGGACTTATAACACTGTCTTCCCAGTGAACAAAGTATTGCTCAATATTTCTAATCGTTTCACTTATAACAAATAATCTTTGATCTATAGGAAGGAAAACCATCATTTTTACACCTTCAATCTGTTTATTATATAATCCTTTTAATTCTATAATTGAGGACATATTCCTTCTTCAACAAACCTGCCCCTTTAGTCGAATAAGAAAAATGCTTTGCTCCTTATTGAAGCAAAGCAAACGCTAATTCTTAATTAAATTAGTTAGTAACCTTATTTACCTTGATTCGATTTAAAATTTGAAAGTAAATTATTAAGGCAGCCGATACGCATAATAAACCACTAATAATGAAAATAGAAAATAGTATATGACCACCTACTGTTGGAGAATTAGAAGTAAAATAACTAAATAAAAATAATCCTCCACCTAAAAAAGTTAGATAATAGGCTAACCAATTTTTCTCCTGCTTTAAGATATTGCACCCAATTAGAATTAACAAATATAAACTACTCAAAATCATAATTATGGGGAAAGTGGGTTGGAATTTAGAAGCATAGACAAAGTAATCCAGCTGTGATATGTCACTTGGATTATTTACTACTCCATATAATAACTGTGTAAAAGGTGTAGAATATCTCCATTCCCAAGGGTTATCTAAAATAGCACTCCCTTCAAACCAAGCAAAAGCTGTAGAAAACAAAAGTAAAGTAATGGAAACACTAAATTGAAGTACAAACCGAATCATAATTAAATGGCCTCCAATATAATATTTAACCTGTTTCTTAAATACTAACATATTACAAGTTATATATGGGTTAAAATCCCATTTCGCTTCTTCTACAAACCTCCCTCAATAAAAGAAGCATACACACCCGATTACTCCTGATTTCTTAGATTTTCATAGCTATTTACCTGCCGGTAAATGGTTTCAATTGGAGGATAGTCACTGAAAAGGATATATTTAGACATACAGAGAAAAATGGGCTACAACCCACTAACCAATCTATTACAGAAATTGGTGGAGTAGTAAGAATATGACCGCACTGGTAGATGTCCACATATCTCATGGAGGTCAACCCTCCCATGCCTCACAGAGTCTTCGCTCTCAAATTCCTTCGTCCAA
>NZ_VCRN01000062.1 GCF_009849585.1 Bacillus sp. ZZV12-4809 | reverse complement strand
CATAAATAATCAAACTTATTTAAACCTTTACATCGAATATATGTAAATGATGTGAGAACCATTGATATTCTAATAGTTCTCACATCTAAGTTAAGATAAATGCGGTTTCCTGACGCTACCCCTTACAGGGAAAATTTGAACTGGAGGGATAACAAATGAATCTAAAGTTAAAGAAAGTATATACTGTATCAAAAAAAGGGAAGCCAGAGAAACCTCGACTTTTCCTTCAACATCTTGTATGTGAAGCTGCCGGTTTTAAGGTGAAAGGTGAAGTGTATATTAAAATAAATGAGTTAACCGAAGAGGTAGTATTGCAAAATTTTCCGTTTGAAGATGGAGAAGATGTTCATACTGTTCATGTGGCTTGTAGAAAGAGCAAGATAAGCGGAAAAGAACGGCCTCTAGTTGATACTGCCGGAGATAAATATTGTTCTTTTCTTGATATTAATCAAAAAATAGAAGTTAATGTTTATAAACAAGGCAATAAAGGACAAGTAATTATACGTCCCCTTGAATATAAGTTATTTGAAAACAGCACAATACCAACTCCGAAAAACGAGCGGATCAAATTATTATCTATATGTGCTGGAGCTGGTGTGGGAACTAGCGTTTTGGAGGATACGGGATATTTTCCGCTGTTCAAGAGATAGAATTAGAGGATGATTCCGCTGAAGTATTACTTCATAATTTCCCTAATTCGACGGTTTTTTGTGGGGATCTAAGGGATTGTCAAGATGTAGCTGAAGTTGATATGGCATTCATTACCGCTCCATGCAGCGAACATAGTAGTTTAGGCTTCCAAGAGGGTAATGTAATGAATGATTTAGTCCTTGCAACTGCAAAAATCATTCAATCCTCAAAAGCTGAAGTTTTATTCTTTGAAAATGTTCCTCAATACTATAAAAGTAATGCCTGGGAATCGCTAAAAAATCTATTAAAGGATGATTATCCATTCTGGGGTCAAAAAGAACTGGAAGCATGGGATTTTGGATCCCTTGCCACAAGGAAAAGGACGTATGCTGTAGCATTTAAAGATGAAAAGAGATTCCTGTCATTTGACTTCCCAGCTGCTCCTAAACTCAGAAGGAAAAAATTAAAAGATTTTCTTGACCGCTCAAGTGTGCAGCATGAATGGAAGAGTGTAAGAAAATTTATGGATTCTTTTAACAGTCGTGAAGCCTGGAAGGATAGAAGCTTGGATCTAACTTTTGTTGGTAAGGATGCAGAAAGGATACAATGCATTCCGAAACGGTATACAAGTCAGTGTGCTTCAAATAGTCATGTTTTAAGTGACGATGGTGAGAATTTCCGCTCTCTTTCAATTGATGAAATAAAGAGAATATTGGGGATTCCGGACCATTTTAGTTTCACGGAAAATATACAAAAAATAAGAAAGTATGAAATGCTTGGTCAAAGTGTTGATGGAAGGGTTATTAAAGCTATCGCGAATCGGCTAGCGTATACTTTTATGAAAGTTAAAACTAAAGCTGCAACTGCTACTGAAACATTAAAGAAGCATGTTCAGAGCTACAGTGTTAGTAATTGTGGTCAGCTTGAACTTTTGCTCTCCTAATTTATTGGGAGAGTTTTTTTATACTCTCTTTATACCACAGGATTTGGAAGATTGCTATAATTGCTGTTATGAAAAGTATCTTTCAACTTTAGGGTGCGTTGATCCCAGAAGGATTGAGGCACCTTTTTTACTGAATTCCTTATTCAACAAACGGGGCAGCATTCCTGTAATAAAGGAAAATGGAGTTTGAACAAGAAAATAACCTCTTGGTAGAATGAGAGAGTCCTGAAGCCGGGAAGCGAAAAGGACATTACTCAAATACCAGGAGGCTTAAAATGAATTATAACCAGAATAAGAAGATTGCTCAAATTACTCCTTACACCCTGATTATAGGGGTGGATATCGCGAAATTCAAGCATGTGGCACGTGCCCAGGATTTCAGGGGAATGGAGTTTGGATACCCTTGTTATTTTGAAAATACAAAAGAAGGTTTTGAGCATTTTCTTCATTGGATTTCGGAAACGAAGAAAGCACATAGTATGGAGAAAGTGATTGTCGGTATGGAGCCAACAGGTCATTATTGGTTTAACCTGGCTCATATTTTAAAAGAGAACGAGATTAAGTTTGTAGCTGTAAATCCCTTGCACGTAAAGAAAAGCAAGGAACTTGATGATAATTCTCCAACTAAAAATGATGTAAAAGATGCCAAGGTCATTGCCCAACTGGTCAAGGACGGAAGATACGCCGAACCTACCATACCGCAAGGTGTTTATGCCGAACTCCGTGTGGCAAAGAAAATACGCGATCTTTTAACCGAGGACCTTCAAACGGTCCAGGGCCAGGTACATAATTGGATTGACCGGTATTTTCCGGAATTTCTTAAGGTCTTTAAGAAGTGGGAGGGTAAGGCTGCATTACAATTCTTACGGCTTTATGCTTTACCTAATGAAATAGCAAATTTTACAGAAGATGAATTGCTTATCCATTTAAGGAAATCTGTAAAAAGAAGTGTAGGTGCTAATAAGATTCGGGAGTTAAAACAAGCAGCGAGTCAGTCCATCGGACTTCGCCAAGGCTCTGAGATGGCAAAAATGGAGCTGAAAACTCTTCTGGCTAAATATGATTTGATTCAGAAGGAA
>NZ_VCRN01000061.1 GCF_009849585.1 Bacillus sp. ZZV12-4809 | reverse complement strand
TGTAACCTTTGCCCTTTTTTGGCCATAAAAATCACCCCTTAAGTCAATGTTGCCCAACTGTGGGTTTTTCAACATCTACTATAAGGGGTGCAGTCTAAATTGAGAAGGGCTTATATTATACGTACTCGGGTAATACTTGCTTAATTTCCTGCTCAGCATTTTCTAATCCAGCTAACCAAAGTTCAACCAGCTTAACACCGTCAATTAGTTCAATGTTTAATTCTTCTGCATACTCTTTAGCATTTTTAGTGAAAGATCCAGTAGTAACAATATATCCACCTAAAGCTCCTTCCTTGACCATATTAGAATGAATGATGGCAATACAGTCAAATGCTAAATCACCTTTAAAACATTTTACCTGACCTAAATATTTTCCTTCTTCCGTAACATGCTCAAAGTCAACTCCAAAGTCACCAGTTGGAGGTGATACCCAAGTACTCCCTCCTCTAGCTTTTTCAAATACTTCCGCAACGAAGGATTCAAACAAAAAGGGGTCTTGTTTTATAAAGATTGAATTTTCCTTAATAGGGTTTTTATCATCCTCATACTCTTTCCTAAATCTAAGGTACAACCCCATCGCTAAAGTTCTTTTTATTTCTAGACTACTATCAATATGACTTGCTAATAAAGCAGTTTTATAATTCGTTTGCCTTTTCACTCTTTGGAATTGTACAAAAGCTGCAATTAATACTACGGCTATCATTATTTCGACCAATAACATTAGACCGCCTCCTTATAGTTAAGGTATCGGTTATTTAAGAGGAAATTATTCAAATAATTCACTTTGGCCTATGGTGTTATAAAGGTATACTTAATTGAAGCCTAATCTGTTTTACACTTTTCTACATGCGGATAAGATAGTATCAAAACGATTAAGAATTTACAGAAGTCGAAGAAATCCAATGAAAATGAGAAATGGGGTTTTCTTGATGTGTGGACGTTTTTCACTTACTGAAGATATTTCCGCTCTGCAGCAATATTTTGACTTTGAAATCTCTGAGGAAATCTCTCCTCGATATAACATTGCTCCTAGCCAAAGAATCCTAACGGTCATCTCTGATGGGCATGAAAGAAGAGCTGGCACAATGAAATGGGGCCTGGTTCCCTTTTGGGCCAAAGACGAAAAAATAGGCTACAAAATGATTAATGCTAGAGCTGAAGGAATCGATGAAAAACCTAGTTTTAAACACGCTTTCAAGCGAAGACGCTGTTTAGTCGTGGCAGATGGGTTTTACGAGTGGAAAAAGCAAGAGGATGGCAACAAGCAGCCTTACCGCTTTATTATGAAAAATAAAAAGCCATTTGCTTTTGCGGGGTTATGGGAAACCTGGAAAAAAGGACAGCAACCTCTTCACAGCTGTACAATTATTACAACCACACCAAATGAAGTTACCGAGGATGTTCACGATCGCATGCCAGTAATCCTTCATCAGGATAGCTTTGATTTGTGGCTAAATCCTAAAAATGACGATACAGAGCATCTTAAATCATTACTTGTGCCCTTTCCAGCAGAAGAAATGGATTTGTATCCTGTTTCTACAATGGTTAACTCGCCAAAAAATGATATAGCTGATATTCTTACTCCGTTGAATAGTATGTAAATGCTGTATAGTTTAGAAAAAAGCTTATGGCTTCGATGGCTTTGTGAAACTTGAAAGTAGAATTTACCTTATACTAGGCTAAATCAGCCGGTTCAAAAAAACACTAAGGGTACTTTTTTAATATAGGTGCTCTTCCCCCCTCTATGATATACTTTTTATGTACAGCAATCGCAGGGTGGGCAGCGGTCCCCTCCAATCCATTGAGGAAAGGGGGTGCCGCTGATGGTTACGTATGAAGCAATGAACTTGATGGTGAGCTTTGCTACACTTATCGTTGCCGTGATCGCTATAGGTATTTCTTCAAACAAAAAGAAGTAGCCTACCCTGCACATCGCCAAAATGTGAGTAGGACTACTTCTATTCAGGATTGGCCGCTGCACTTCATGCAGCTTGCTGTACATTGAGGTCCTGGTGACAGCCAGGATCTCTTTTTTTAATATATGGACTTTATAGTTAAATTATAAACATAAAATTTATAATAAGTAAAGCAGTCTATATAAACCTGCTATATATCATCCCGTGATTTTATAATGGGAAGACTCCACGGTTTTCTAGCTGGAAAAATACAATACTATATCGATACCTACAATGAATATGAAATAAAGTGGTTGTAAAATAGATGGGTCATTTGTCGTGAGGAAATAGCGCAGATGCCTCTTGAATAGTTTGAATCTTTCAACAAATATGCATATTTGCATATTTATCCCTCCTTTTATTTGGTATTTTATTACTATAAATAAGTTAATAAAAGGAGATTATTATGAAAAAAGAATTAAGTAAAAAAATTTTATCTTGCTTTCTATCGGTAACGATTACAGCTATTGCGCTTTCTCCAATTAGCCAAGCTGCAACCGATGTAGCTACTACCGATCCCAATACAGACTTACCATGGGAGCACGCACCTCAATTACCTAATACATAAACTTTGTTTATGTATAAAACCCCCTTTAATAAAGGGGGTTTCAGACTGTCGACAAACTCGATGAAAATCGTGCTTGTCTGCAGTCTTTCTTACGATTAGTCAAGCACCTTTAAACCGTTAATTTATTTTCTGTATAAATGAATCCCCTTCAACGTTGTGTTTGAAGAGGG
>NZ_VCRN01000060.1 GCF_009849585.1 Bacillus sp. ZZV12-4809 | reverse complement strand
TTTTGGTTAAGTCCTCGATCGATTAGTATCAGTCAGCTCCACATGTCGCCACGCTTCCACCTCTGACCTATCAACCTGATCATCTTTCAGGGATCTTACTAGCTTGACGCTATGGGAAATCTCATCTCGAGGGGGGCTTCATGCTTAGATGCTTTCAGCACTTATCCCTTCCGCACATAGCTACCCAGCGATGCCTTTGGCAAGACAACTGGTACACCAGCGGTGCGTCCATCCCGGTCCTCTCGTACTAAGGACAGCTCCTCTCAAATTTCCTGCGCCCACGACGGATAGGGACCGAACTGTCTCACGACGTTCTGAACCCAGCTCGCGTACCGCTTTAATGGGCGAACAGCCCAACCCTTGGGACCGACTACAGCCCCAGGATGCGATGAGCCGACATCGAGGTGCCAAACCTCCCCGTCGATGTGGACTCTTGGGGGAGATAAGCCTGTTATCCCCGGGGTAGCTTTTATCCGTTGAGCGATGGCCCTTCCATGCGGAACCACCGGATCACTAAGCCCGACTTTCGTCCCTGCTCGACTTGTAGGTCTCGCAGTCAAGCTCCCTTGTGCCTTTACACTCTGCGAATGATTTCCAACCATTCTGAGGGAACCTTTGGGCGCCTCCGTTACTTTTTAGGAGGCGACCGCCCCAGTCAAACTGCCCACCTGACACTGTCTCCCGCCCCGATAAGGGGCGCGGGTTAGAATTTCAATACAGCCAGGGTAGTATCCCACCGACGCCTCCACCGAAGCTGGCGCTCCGGCTTCTCAGGCTCCTACCTATCCTGTACAAGCTGTACCAAAATTCAATATCAGGCTACAGTAAAGCTCCACGGGGTCTTTCCGTCCTGTCGCGGGTAACCTGCATCTTCACAGGTACTATAATTTCACCGAGTCTCTCGTTGAGACAGTGCCCAGATCGTTACGCCTTTCGTGCGGGTCGGAACTTACCCGACAAGGAATTTCGCTACCTTAGGACCGTTATAGTTACGGCCGCCGTTTACTGGGGCTTCGATTCAAAGCTTCGCTTGCGCTAACCTCTCCTCTTAACCTTCCAGCACCGGGCAGGCGTCAGCCCCTATACTTCGCCTTGCGGCTTCGCAGAGACCTGTGTTTTTGCTAAACAGTCGCCTGGGCCTATTCACTGCGGCTCATCAGGGCTATTCACCCTAATGAGCACCCCTTCTCCCGAAGTTACGGGGTCATTTTGCCGAGTTCCTTAACGAGAGTTCTCTCGCTCACCTTAGGATTCTCTCCTCGCCTACCTGTGTCGGTTTGCGGTACGGGCACCTTTTCCCTCGCTAGAGGCTTTTCTTGGCAGTGTGGAATCAGGAACTTCGGTACTAAATTTCCCTCGCCGTCACAGCTCAGCCTATGTGGTAACGGGATTTGCCTCGTTACCGGCCTAACTGCTTGGACGCGCTAATCCAGCAGCGCGCTTACCCTATCCTCCTGCGTCCCCCCATTGCTCAAACGGTAAAGAGGTGGTACAGGAATATCAACCTGTTGTCCATCGCCTACGCTTTTCAGCCTCGGCTTAGGTCCCGACTAACCCTGAGCGGACGAGCCTTCCTCAGGAAACCTTAGGCATTCGGTGGATGGGATTCTCACCCATCTTTCGCTACTCATACCGGCATTCTCACTTCTAAGCGCTCCACCAGTCCTTGCGGTCTGGCTTCAACGCCCTTAGAACGCTCTCCTACCACTGACATCGAAAGATGTCAATCCACAGCTTCGGTGATACGTTTAGCCCCGGTACATTTTCGGCGCGGAGTCACTCGACCAGTGAGCTATTACGCACTCTTTAAATGGTGGCTGCTTCTAAGCCAACATCCTGGTTGTCTAAGCAACTCCACATCCTTTTCCACTTAACGTATACTTTGGGACCTTAGCTGGTGGTCTGGGCTGTTTCCCTCTTGACTACGGATCTTATCACTCGCAGTCTGACTCCCATGGATAAGTCTTTGGCATTCGGAGTTTGTCTGAATTCGGTAACCCGATGGGGGCCCCTAGTCCAAACAGTGCTCTACCTCCAAGACTCTTACTACATGA
Organism: Bacillus sp. ZZV12-4809; assembly: GCF_009849585.1. Lineage (GTDB taxonomy): Bacteria > Bacillota > Bacilli > Bacillales > Cytobacillaceae > Cytobacillus. Next base: position 884 of record NZ_VCRN01000060.1, on the reverse strand, counting down.
GGCTAGCCCTAAAGCTATTTCGGAGAGAACCAGCTATCTCCAAGTTCGATTGGAATTTCTCCGCTACCCACACCTCATCCCCGCACTTTTCAACGTGCGTGGGTTCGGGCCTCCATCCAGTGTTACCTGGACTTCACCCTGGACATGGGTAGATCACCTGGTTTCGGGTCTACGACCACATACTCATTCGCCCTATTCAGACTCGCTTTCGCTGCGGCTCCGTCTTCTCAACTTAACCTCGCATGTAATCGTAACTCGCCGGTTCATTCTACAAAAGGCACGCTATCACCCATTAACGGGCTCTAACTACTTGTAGGCACACGGTTTCAGGATCTCTTTCACTCCCCTTCCGGGGTGCTTTTCACCTTTCCCTCACGGTACTGGTTCACTATCGGTCACTAGGGAGTATTTAGCCTTGGGAGATGGTCCTCCCTGCTTCCGACGGGATTTCTCGTGTCCCGCCGTACTCAGGATCCACTCTGGAGGGAACGAAGTTTCAACTACAGGGCTTTTACCTTCTCTGGCCGGCCTTTCCAGACCTGTTCATTTACCTCGTTCCTTTGTAACTCCGTATAGAGTGTCCTACAACCCCAGGAGGCAAGCCTCCTGGTTTGGGCTAATCCCGTTTCGCTCGCCGCTACTCAGGGAATCGCGTTTGCTTTCTCTTCCTCCGGGTACTTAGATGTTTCAGTTCCCCGGGTCTGCCTTCTATACCCTATGTATTCAGGTAAAGATCCTATCCCATTACGGATAGGGGGTTTCCCCATTCGGAAATCTCCGGATCAAAGCTTACTTACAGCTCCCCGAAGCATATCGGTGTTAGTACCGTCCTTCATCGGCTCCTAGTGCCAAGGCATTCACCGTGCGCCCTTTCTAACTTAACC
>NZ_VCRN01000005.1 GCF_009849585.1 Bacillus sp. ZZV12-4809 | reverse complement strand
GAGAGGTTTACAGTCATGAAAAAATGCTTTCAAGTCCAATAAAAAAGTAAAAAGGGTCCGGAATAAGGCTATTCCGAACCCCTTTTGTCTACAAACTGACAGATCCGATTTCGGATCTGTTTTTTATTAGCAATTTTAAAAAATAGAAAACTGTCTGGCCCCCATTAGCAGATAGGCGGGTGTCCTGGAGCATTTCAATTATTCGTTGCCGGCAATTATTTTTTTTGGCTCCCCAACAGCAACCGCCATGAAGTAACCTATAACAGCTCCAGCAATGGCAGGCACAATCCAGCCTATTCCCTCAGCAAAGAATGGGAGGAATTGCAGTGAATCCGTAATGGCGGATACATCCATTCCTGCAGTGTTTAAACCATCCAATAAACTGATTAAACCAGTGGGGATTAAAGCCCCTATATATACCGCAGAGTATCCATTAAACGCATTGTGAATAAAAGAAAAAAGTATCAGCACGATGGCCAGCGGATAAATTATGATCAAAATTGGCAATGAAAGCTGAATCAGCTGTGTTAAACCAATATTTGAAACCACCATGCTGAACAATGAAAGAATGATGACAATGGCTTTATAAGATACTTTTGGGAGCAGTTTATGAAAGTACTGCGCACTGGCAGACACGAGTCCAATAGATGTTGTTAGGCATGCTACCGTAATGGCCAGTCCCAGAATCATTCCTCCAGCAGGTCCAAATAGGTACTGAGAAGCTGCGGATAGGATAGCGCCGCCATTATCAAGTTGACCTATTGTTTCCATACTTGATGCCCCGATATACGCAAGGGACAAATATACAGCCGCAAGACCAGCAGCAGCTATAAGTCCGGCAGTAATGCAAATTTTCATAAGTGAGTGCTTATTTTTCACACCCATCCCCTCTATTGAACCAATAACTATAATACCGAATACTAAAGCTGCAATTGTATCCATTGTCAGGTAGCCTTCAATGAACCCCTTAAAGAACGGTCCCTCAGCATACGCCCCCATTGGAGCCTGCATTTCGCCCATTGGTGTAATGATGCTTTTTATAACCAGAACTGCAAGGATAATGAGCAGTGCAGGCGTGAAAATATTCCCAATTCTATCCACTAATTTCGATGGATTAAGAGAAAGCCAGGCTGTAATGCTAAAAAAGGCAACAGTATATACCAATAAGGAAAAGGGACTATTGGAAGCGGTTTCAGTCAGAAACGGAGTAACCCCTATTTCAAAAGCAACCGTTCCAGTACGCGGGATTCCGAAAAGTGGTCCGATGGCTGAGTACATAATAATCGTAAAAATAATTCCATATAATGGGTGAACCCTGCTTGCAATCGTCTGTAAATTCCCATTTTTGGCAATAGCAATGATGCCCACTAGCGGCAATCCAACACCTGTAATTAAAAATCCGATAATAGCAGTCCATACATTCGTGCCGGCAGATTGTCCAAGGAATGGAGGGAAGATCATATTTCCTGCCCCAAAGAATAGAGCAAATAACATGAGTCCGACGGCGAGAATTTGTTTCGGTGCTAGTGTTTTATTCTCCATATAAATCCTCCTGAAGATGGTTCCATATCATAATGTTTAGAACATTTTCATATTAGCACAGGTGCTAAAAAAAATGTCGAAAAAATACGAAGTCTTAATATTTAGTATTTTATATAATAAAAGTTCGAAATGTACTCGCTCAAATAATAATAATAACAGCTTTCCACGTGAAAATTAATCCATTCATTCGGTTAAACTGGTCAAACTTGAATAATTTAAACAGTAATGAATTGATATTTGAATTAAAAGCTTCATTATAATTTCCAATCTTCACTGGTTATGCTATGATTTAAAGTTGGCTAAAGGGTTATCGGAACGGAAAGGAGAAGACCGTGATTTATTTAGATAACAGTGCAACAACTAAACCATATAAAGAAGTGCTTGATTCTTTTATAAAGGTTTCTTCAGATTACTTTGGGAATCCCTCGTCCCTCCACGAATTTGGAGGTAAGGCTGAGAGACTGCTGATGCAGGCGCGTGAGCAAATTGCCCATTTGCTGAATGTAAAGAACAGCGAAGTGTATTTTACATCCGGAGGGACAGAGAGCAACAATCTTGCTATAAAAGGAACTGCATTAATGCATCGAAAAAGAGGCAGCCATATTATCATCACGGGACTTGAACATGCTTCTGTAAGGGAAACGGCTGAACAGCTGAAGGATTTGGGCTTTCGCATAACTGTAATTGAACCGGATAAAAAAGGTATTGTCCATGCAGAAGACATTGAAAAGGAAATTACACAGGAAACTGTTTTAGTCTCTGTTATGCATGTAAATAATGAAATTGGTTCCATTCAGCCAATCAATGAAATAGGCGAGATGCTGAAGAAGCATGAGCGGGTCATATTCCATGTAGACCATGTTCAGGGAATCGGCAAGGTGCCCCTTGATCTTTATCAGGCCCGCGTGGATTTGTGTACGATCTCCGCTCATAAATTCCACGGTTTGAAGGGGAATGGGGTTTTGTTCATTCGGGATGGACTCCGTATTTCTCCGATACTCTCCGGGGGCAATCAGGAATGGAGAGTGAGAAGCGGTACTGAGAATGTAGCTGGTATTGTGGCTATGGCAAAGGCATTAAGGCTTACTATGGATAACATGGAAAAGCATTTAAACCGGCTCACATCCATCAAAACCTATATTATGAAGGAACTGGGCAGAATTGAAGGGATTACAGTTCATACCCCTGAAAAAAAATCAGCTCCTCATATCGTAAATTTTTCCATAAAAGGATTCAAAGCGGAGGTATTTGTACACGCTTTAGAAGAGCGCGGAATTTTTATATCTACTACCAGTGCTTGCTCTTCGAAGAAATCTGCCCCCAGCAGTACCCTGATGGCTATGGGAATACCTGAAAAGGATGCGAAAAGCGCAGTCCGGGTCAGTTTATCCTATGGTAATACGAAGGAAGAGGCTGAGATTTTTACACGGGCGGTAAAAGAGACCGTTATTAGGCTAAGAGAGGTAATGAAATTATGATAAATTACGACCGTATACTTATACGATATGGAGAAATCTCCACAAAAGGCAGAAACCGCAATAAGTTTGTAGAGAAATTAAGAAAAAGCATAGCAGATGTGCTGAATGAATTTCCCGGCATTAAGATAGAATCTACAAGAGACAGAATGTACGTTGTTTTGAATGGGGCAGATGGAAGAGAGGTTGCTGATCGGCTTAAAGGCATCTTTGGCATTCAGTCATTCAGCCTGGCTGTTAAAGTCAATAAAGATATCGAAGAAATGAAAGCAGCAGCATTGGCCTTATTATTAAAACACTTTGATGAAGGAAAGACTTTCAAGATTACGGCTAAAAGAGCCGATAAAAGCTTCCCTTTAAACACTGACGAACTTAATCATGAATTTGGCGGACATCTCCTGAAGAATGTGCCAGGTCTAAAAGTGAACGTAAAAAAACCGGATATCAATCTGCAGGTTGAAGTTCGCGAAGAAGCAGCCTACCTATCATGCGAAAACATTCTGGGGGCTGGCGGACTTCCTGCAGGGTCAGGCGGAAAAGCCATGCTTATGCTCTCCGGGGGAATTGACAGCCCCGTAGCAGGTTACTTATCCATGAAGAGAGGATTAGAAATAGAAGCTGTCCACTTTCACAGCCCGCCTTTTACGAGTGAACGTGCAAAGCAAAAAGTAATTGATTTGACAGAAAAACTTGCGAATATTGCTGGAACCGTTGTCCTTCATATTGTTCCATTTACAGAAATCCAGCAGCTGATCCATCAGCAGGTTCCTTCGAATTATACAATGACAGCTACAAGAAGAATGATGCTCCGGATTACTGATGCAATCCGCGATAAAAATGATGGCCTGGCCATCATCACCGGGGAAAGCCTTGGACAGGTAGCAAGCCAGACACTTGAGAGTATGTTTGCCATTAACGATGTTACGGCAACGCCTATTTTGAGGCCGCTGATCACAATGGATAAATCAGAAATCATCGACATTGCCCAAACCATCGATACACATGATATATCGATCAGGCCATTTGAAGATTGCTGTACCGTTTTTGTTCCTTCATCACCCAAAACAAAACCTAAACGCGACAAAGTACGCCGTTTCGAAAGCTTTGTTGACTTCGAACCCCTAATTGCAAAAGCTGTTGAGGATACTGAAAAGATGGTTATTAAACCTCAAATGCTCAATGAAGACTCTTTTGGGGAATTATTTTAATAATATTCGGGGTATTTGTTAAAATGGTAATATGCATACAGGTTTTATTCCTGAGTTGATTGAGAGAACTTGATTCCCGAAAAAGGAAGCTCCCGTTCCTATCCTGGAAAGCAAATAACCACAGTGGAAATCAACAGGCTTCCATCTGTATGTATATGCCAATATCCCAGTGCAGCAATAGTTAAATTCCACTTAAAAAATAACATAAAAATTACCAAATAATTAGTGTATATGGCCATGTGATTCTACACATTCTATACTCACAAGGAGGTGAAAATCACATGGCAAACAACAACAGCTCAAACCAACTTCTAGTTCCAGGAGTACAACAAGCTCTTGACCAAATGAAGTACGAAATCGCTACTGAATTCGGTGTAAACCTTGGTGCTGAAACTACTTCTCGCGCTAACGGTTCTGTAGGAGGAGAAATCACTAAGCGTTTAGTTCAAATGGCTGAACAGCAATTAGGCGGTTTCCAAAAATAATTAAATAATATGGCTACAAGGAGCAGGAATCATTCCTGCTCCTTATTTTTGTGCAAAAAAACTTTTAAAATAATAAATAATTTTAAATTTTATAATAATTTAGTATAATAATTTCTATAGAATATCCATCAAGTTCAGGCAGCGGAAAAAGACATAGTCAGGGGGAGATTTAATGACACGGGAAGACTTAATCGCACCGGAGAAGTACAACCTCGTATCAGAAATGGAGCGGTTTGCCGGAGAAACGGACAAACTTTCCATAAAGTGGGAAAATGAGCACGGAGAAAAGAAAGAGATTACATATAGTGAATTGATTCAAAATGCAAACAGAATTGGAAACGTTTTCTTAGAAAATGGTTTGAATAAAGGGGATGTTATTCTTATCATTGTTCCAAGACTGATTGAAGCATATCAGGTTTACATTGCATCATTAAAAGCAGGAATTGTTGTTATACCAAGTTCAGAAATGCTTCGTACGAAAGATTTGCAATACCGCATAAATCATGGCGATGTTAAAGCAATTGTCAGCTATTATCCATATGTTGACCAATTTAAAGATATTAAGGAAGCCGAAGCCCTGCAGAAATTTATAATAGGCGGTAAGGCAGATGGCTGGATCGGCCTTGACGAGGAAATGAAACATGCTTCACCTGACCTTTCATTGGCTGAAACTTCTCGGGATGATATGGCATTCCTTTCATATACATCTGGAACAACCGGAAACCCCAAAGGGGTAGTACATACACATGGCTGGGCATTTGCTCACCTAAAAACAGCAGCACCAAACTGGTTATGCATTAATGAAGGCGATACAGTTTGGGCAACTGCTGGCCCCGGCTGGCAGAAGTGGATTTGGAGCCCGTTCCTTTCCGTTCTCGGTTCAGGTGCTACCGGAGTTGTCTATAATGGAAAGTTCGAGCCGAAAAAATATTTGCAGCTGTTACAGGATTATCAGGTAAATGTCCTTTGCTGCACACCGACTGAATACAGGCTGATGGCAAAAGCTGACAATATTCATGAATATAAGCTGCCGGCCCTTCACAGTGCTGTCTCAGCGGGTGAACCGTTGAACAGGGAAGTGATTGATACATTTAAGAAGCATTTTAATGTGAATGTCCGTGATGGCTATGGACAGACTGAAAATACCCTACTGGTCGGCATTACAAAGGATATGGAGTTAAAAGCAGGCTCAATGGGCAAACCGACGCCAGGAAACAGAGTTGAGATTATTAATGAAGACGGTGGGATTTGTGCTGTGGGTGAGACAGGAGATATCGCTGTCCATATTGACACTCCTGCACTCTTTAAAAATTATTATAAAGACACGGAAAGAACTGCTATGCAATTTCGCGGTGAATACTATATTACCGGAGATAAAGCAAAGAAAGATGAAGATGGCTATTTCTGGTTTGAAGGCCGAGGTGACGATATAATTATCAGCTCAGGCTATACTATTGGACCATTCGAAGTGGAAGACGCACTAGTAAAACATCCTTATGTAGCAGAATGTGCAGTTGTAGGCAGTCCTGATGAAGTACGCGGATCGATCGTTAAGGCATTTATTGTATTAAGGGAGGGTGTCGACCAAAACGATCCCAACCTTGTTTCCCAGCTCCAGGATCATGTAAAAGAGCTTACAGCTCCATACAAATATCCTCGGAAAATTGAGTTTTTATCAGAGCTGCCAAAAACGACTTCCGGAAAAATCATGCGTGTTGAATTGCGTAAAAAAGAAGCCGAAACTGCTTCAGCGCAAAACTGAATGCTTTGAAAAATACAGGCGGAATTCCGCCTGTATTTTTGTTATACTATGGTAAATATGAACTTTATTTTATTAAAGGAGAAAAGACTTATGGGAACGCTATGGCATGGGGGGCCAATATATACCCTTCAGCAGGAAGGCCATCAGATCGAGGCCGTTTTTACAGAAGGAAGCCAGATTATTGAAATAGGTGACTTGAGAGATTTAAGGAATAAGTATAAAGAAGAAATTCAAAGGGAGATCGATCTGCAGGGCAGCACGATGCTGCCGGGATTTGTCGATAGTCATATGCATCTTATAGGTCATGGCGAAAGGCTGATCAGGCTCGATTTATCTGAGCACACATCAAAGCAGGAAGTTCTTCTGGCTGTTCAGCAATATTCAGAGACAATAGAAGAGGGAGAATGGGTCATTGGGGAAGGCTGGAATGAAAATTTATGGGATCAGCCGGAGCCTATATATGCTTCAGAGCTTGACCAGTATGTTCCCAATCATCCTGTAATGCTGAAACGTGTGTGCAGACATGCCCTTGCAGTTAATTCCCTTGGATTATCCAAGGCAAATATTACTGAAGATACTGAATGTCCTCCGGGTGGAGTAATTGAAAAAGATGAATACGGAAGACTAAATGGACTTTTAAAGGATCAGGCTCAGGATCTTTTATTTAGTGTGCTGCCTGCTGTATCAGAAGGCTATTTAAAGAAGGCGCTTCGTGCTGCCATAAATGATGCCTATAAGCTTGGATTGACAGGAGGGCATACTGAGGATCTGAATTATTATGGAGGGTTCACCCAGACCTTTCAGGCCTTCAAGCAGGTAATTGAGGAGGAAGGCCTTTCTTTCCGGGCACATTTGCTGGTTCATCATGAAGTTGCTGACGAAATGAAGGAATCAGGCGGAGGATTTTTGGCGGGAAGTAAACAAATAGAGTTTGGCGCTATGAAGATATTTGCTGATGGAGCTTTGGGGGGAAGGACGGCTTTATTAAGTCATCCTTATGCAGATGACCCAACCACTTCAGGCGTTGCTATTTACTCTCAGGAACAGCTTGATTCCTTAGTGGAGAAAGCCCGTATTCATGAAATGCCGGTTGCCATCCATACTATTGGAGATTTGGCATTTGAAATGGCATTAAATGCAATAGAAAAGCATCCATTGGAAGGTCTGGGACGAGACAGATTGATTCATGCCCAAATATTGCGTAAGGAGCTTATTGAAAGGGCTAAAAATCTGCCTTTAATCCTTGATATCCAGCCGAGATTTACAGCCTCCGATTTTCCATGGGTGATCGAGCGTATTGGTGAAGAAAATATGGAGTATAGCTACGCATGGAAGACACTGCTGAAAGAAGGGGTACATTGTGCAGGAGGCTCTGATGCACCGATTGAGCCGGCCAACCCATTTCTTGGTATACATGCAGCTGTTACGAGAACAAATATTGATGATCCTCATAACACCGTCTATTATCCAAGTGAGGCATTATCTGTTTATGAAGCAGTATGCTTATTCACAAAGGGCAGTGCATATGCTGCCTCCCATGAAAATGATATAGGTGTCATACAAGAAGGATATCTGGCAGATTTCACTATTTTAAATGAAGATATTTTTAAAATGCCTATTGGACAAATTGCAGCCGTTACAGTAAACAAAACCGTTATTGACGGGAAAATAGTATACGAAAGATAAGTGAAAATGTCAGGTGCCTATACAATTAGGGGCCTGGCATTCTTTTTGGCAGGAAAAAAGGATTGCACTCATTATTATGGCAGACTTATAATATAAATATTTCGATACTAGAAAGAATTGAGGAAATGCAATGAAAAATAATGAAGTGCAAATGGGAGCTTTATACGCTGGGTTCGCGTACTTTTTATGGGGGATTTTACCGATTTACTGGAAGTTGGTGGACCATGTTCAGGCAGATGAAATTTTGGCTAACAGGATTTTTTGGTCATTCTTTTTTATGCTGATTATTTTAGTGGCCTCAAAAAAGTGGAATGCTTTCACTGCAACACTTAAAGGATTTAAAACTAACAAAAAGCAGCTTTTCGCCCTTGTCATTGCCTCCATTCTGATCAGCACCAACTGGTTTTTATATATTTGGGCGGTCAATACAGATCAGATGATTGAGGCAAGTCTTGGCTATTATATTAATCCGCTCGTAAGTGTGATTCTGGGCATGCTGGTATTTAAAGAGAAATTATCATTTGCTCAATATGTATCCTTTGGATTTGCGTTTGCGGGAGTTATGATTATGACTGTCAGCTACGGGCATTTCCCATGGATAGCTATTGTTCTCGCATTATCCTTTGGCCTTTACGGGCTGGCCAAAAAGCTTATAAAAGTGGATTCGGCTGTTGGCTTAACGCTGGAAACTTTAGTAGTGACTCCTATTGCATTTATTTATATGGTGATGCTTTTTATAAATGATAAGCACGCTCTTCTGCATGTTTCGCTAAGCACCGACTTGCTTCTTATCGGGGCAGGTGCAGCCACAGCTGTGCCGCTATTGTACTTTGCCAAAGGAGCTCAAAAGATACCGATGTCCATGCTTGGCTTTCTGCAGTATATTGCGCCGACCATTACGCTGATTCTGGGGATTTTCGTTTATCATGAGCACTTTACAAAACTTCACCTGCTTTCCTTTATGTTTATTTGGCTAGCTTTAACGATTTACTCTGTTTCGAGGACAAAACTTTTTGCCCATTGGGAAACAAAACTAAAGCGGGGAAAAGGTGTCGGGATATAGAAAAAAGAGTTTCGCATGGATATGCGAAACTCTTTTTTTATAAAAATGTCCTCTTAACCTTTTCCCAGTAGGAATTATCCTTCAGTTTTACGGTCTTAATGATTTTGCTGCTTAGCTTTATATCTATCTTTTCAACATGCTGAATGCTTAGTGCCTCATTGTCCATTCCCATTGTAGGATGGTCATTGCCATCTTGAACTACTTTGAGAGTCAGCTGCCGGTTTTCGCTCAGGATAAAAGAGGATCCCAGTGTACGATAGCGGTTGTTATTAAGTGAAGCGAGTTCGCTCACCTGCATGCATGGCAGAAGCGGGTCAACAACAGCCCCGTTTACAGACTTATTATATGCTGTGCTCCCGGTTGGAGTGGCAACAATCATTCCGTCGCCGCGGAAAGTTTCAAAATGAAAATCATCGATAAAGACATCGATTACCAATGTTTTAATTATGGCAGAGCGGATGCTGAATTCATTTAGGCATTGAAAGGATGTTGGTCATCAACTGTAACATCAATAGTGGGATAACGTCTTACTTCTACCTGTTCATTTGTCATTGCCTCTACCATCTTATCTGTTTCATCGAGATGGAAATCACAGTACAGGCTAAGGCTTCCAGTCGTTGAAATTCCGGCATACAAACAGTCATCCCTATAGCCGGTTTTACGGACAGCCTGCAAAAACGTACCGTCTCCTCCAATGCTGACAATAATATTGGCTTTCTTGAAGTCATTGACGATCCTAAAGGCGTGCTCCTCAGCCAGGCTATAAAGAGGTGCTACTTTTTCCATCGTTTCTTCATCTTTTTTGTGATAAAAGTATATATTGCGTCTTTCAGGCATATTCATTCCTCCAAGCAGTAAGAAAGTTGTGAAATTTCAGAGGGGAAAATGTCTTGATGATTTTCTTTCCCAAATAATTCAAATTTTGCTATGATTATGGTTGTTGAATTCAGTTTACCTTTTTTTGAAACATTTTAAAAGTTTTATACGTATGAAGACTATGTGACAAATAGGTTTTCTGGGCAGCATAGTCAGCCAAACAAGGAGGCTGGGTATGTTAGGAGAGGGCATTTTAAAAGGAGGATTTCTTAATGAATGGGAAACGTTGGGCTGCACTGGGAATAGCAGCAGGTCTGTTTGTATTTTCCGTGGTGCTGAATTTTGTGACTGCATTTGCATTTACAGATTTGGAAAGCTCGGTAAATGAACTGTTTGCAGGAGGCAATGAAGCATTTTTGGAAGAAGTTATTGAAGAGGGAAATGCACAGAAAAAGATTGCCGTGCTGGATGTGAATGGAGTAATTCAGGATACGGGTGATGCAGCTTCTTTATTTGCAAGCCCGGGATATAATCATAAAGGATTCATGGATAATCTTGATTATGTAAAAGAAGACAGCACAGTAAAGGCGATTGTTATTAAGGTTAATTCCCCAGGAGGAGGGGTAGTTGAAAGCGCTGAAATACATGATAAAATCACTGAAATACAAAAAGAGACAAAGAAGCCCGTATACATATCAATGGGATCAATGGCTGCATCAGGAGGTTATTATATATCCGCTCCGGCTGACAAGATTTTTGCCAGTCCCGAGACATTAACCGGTTCTCTGGGTGTCATTATGCAGGGCTATAATTATGCGGGGCTTGCTGAAAAATATGGTGTCGAGTTTGTAACGATTAAGAGCGGTCCATATAAAGATATTATGAGTCCTACCAGGGAGATGACGGACGAGGAAAGAAAGATCCTTCAATCCATGATTAATAATTCATATGACGGATTTGTTAAAGTTATTGCGGAAGGCCGCGGATTAACCGAGGCACAGGTGAAGGAAATTGCGGATGGCCGAATTTATGACGGGCGGCAGGCTAAAGAACTGAATCTGATTGATGGTTTTGGCTATGATGATGATGTTATTGAACAATTAAAGAAAGACCATAAATTAAATGGTGCACAGGTTGTAAAGTATACTGAGAATTTCGGGTTCGGCTCCATGTTCAGCATGGGAGCGCGAAAAATCATGGGTGATGACCTGGAAATGGCAGGAGTAATGAAGCTGTTATCACAGCCAAACTCACCGCGTTTAATGTATCTTTATGCTGAATAGGGAGGGGGAGAAAAGATGACTTCAAATGATCCTAATGAAAGAGAACTTGCCCATCCTGATGTAAGGCAGGATGAAGGCGGGATCGAGTCAGCTATTGCTGATGCAGATCCGGCAGGCAAGGAAACGGTCACACAGGCAGAAACCCTCCCCATTCAAAAGGCTACGGCACCCATCAGGTTAGCCGGTTTCTGGATGAGATTTTGGGCTTATCTATTAGATTTAGTTGTAGTTGGCAGTGTAGACCGGATATTAATCAATCCAATTTTTAGAGCATTGGATATTCCTTTGCATGAAAGCAATTTGTTTTCACCGATTTCCATAGCAACGGCCATTACGTTTTATGCCTATTTTGTGCTGATGACAAAGTTTTTTGGCCAGACGCTCGGGAAAATGGTATTCGGTTTAAGAGTAGTAGATCTTAAAGGAGAAAAGCTGACCTGGGGCACCATTTTGTTCCGTGAATGGATCGGCCGTTTTATATCAGCGACCATTTTTATCGGCTATGTGATTATAGCCTTCCTGCCGAAAAAACAGGGACTTCATGATCTTTTTGCTGATACCACTGTTGTTCATGAAAGGCAAAATGAACAAGTCATTTAATGGAGAATTTGAAGCCTGTCACCGCCTGGTGGCAGGTTTATTTTTTTTCAGATGGGCATAATACAAAGCTGAAAGGGTGTGAAAAAAATGAAGTGGATCCTGATTGCTGCAATTGCCCTTATACTTCTTTTGATTCTAATTATGATAACAAAACTAAAGATATATTTTCATTTTTACCATGGAAATGATAACGATCATCTAAAAATACAATTGAAAGCCTGGTTCGGACTGATCCGATACAAAATTGAAGTCCCGCTGATAAAGGTTGATGATAACTCGCCAACGGTTGTCGTAAAGGAAAAGACGGCTGCAGGGCCACAGGAAGATTCATCTGGCAAGGATACAAAGCAATTCTCACCGACTGACCTTATTAATAGTTTACATGACACGAAAGCTATTATTAATCATATCGTCTCTCTCCACAAAATAATCCGGAAATTTCTAAAGCGTGTAACTATCCGGAATCTTGAATGGCATACTTTTGCAGGCCTTGGGGATGCTGCCCATACGGGGATGATCACCGGGGCTCTCTGGGCGATAAAAGGGAGCATTATTGGATTAATCAGTCATTATATGAAACTGAAAACGCCTCCCAGCATCACTGTTACTCCCCATTTTCAATTTTCCGTTTCGCAAACAGCCATTTCATGTATGATTCATTTTCGTGTCGGGCATGCTATGTTAGCAGGAATTAAACTGATCAAATATTGGAAAGGCGGACGGCCGGACTTTAGGGCGAAGCCGCTTTCTGCCTTATCTGATGATGGTACTAAAACTGTCTAATAGAGGAGGAGCAATGAATGTCTGACCATCCAATTCAAGGGCTTATGACAACTGCCATGGAAAATCTGAAAGAGATGATTGATGTTAACACCATAATCGGGGATCCTGTAGAAACCCCTGATGGCAGTGTGATTTTAACTGTTTCAAAGGTAGGCTTTGGCTTTGCAGCCGGAGGAAGCGAATTTATGCTTGATGGACAATCAGCCGAGGAAAAGGGCCATCCATTTGGCGGAGGTAGCGGAGGCGGTGTCTCCATTACTCCAATCGCCTTTTTGATTGTCAATTCCCACGGGGTGAAAATGGTTCACCTTGATGAAAGCACTCATTTGTATGAGAAAATACTTGACCTTGCCCCGCAGGCAGTCGATAAAATTCAGCAGATGTTTAATAATAAGAAAGAAACCGGTTCCGGCAGCCAGCAAGGCCAGAACCATCAAGAAAACAAAGATGAGTATAGCGGATCAAAGCAGGATCTGGATATCTGAGAGAATAAGGAAGTTAACTTTCCTATGGAGAGTTAACTTTTTTCTTGGAAAGTATCCTTAATAATTGCAAAAAAGATTCTGAAAAGATATGATTTACACTGTACATAAGTGATTAAGGAGGACGATTTAAATGGCATCTATTACATTCAAAGGAAATCCTGTAACATTGCTGGGCAATGAAGTAAAAGTAGGAGATAAAGCGCCTGAATTCAAGGTTCTGGCTAATGATCTTTCTGAAGTTACACTTGCTGACTCTAAAGGGCAGGTACGTCTAATCAGCGTAGTACCATCTATCGACACGGGCGTTTGTGATGCACAGACACGCCGTTTTAACGAAGAAGCTTCCAAGCTTGATAATGTTAAAATTCTTACTGTAAGCGTAGATCTTCCGTTTGCTCAAAAACGCTGGTGTGCAGCTGCAGGCATAGAAAATGTTCAAACTGTTTCCGATCACCGTGACCTGTCTTTCGGAGAAGCTTATGGGGTAGCCATCCAGGAACTTCGTCTATTGGCTCGTGCTGTTTTTGTTGTCGATTCAAATGACACTGTGACATATGCGGAATATGTTAGTGAAGCAACTGACCATCCTGACTATGAAGCAGCAGTGGAAGCAGCTAAACAAGCGAAATAATTTAGAATATTGGAGGCTCCGGATTCGTTCCGGAGCTTTTATTTTTTTGTTCATCAGCACCAAACTTGTGAATGAACCAAAAGCCCGTTAAAATAGGAAAAAGAATAAGGACGGGAGGAATATGCTGTGAAAATAACTCCGGTTGAGGAATTATTTACGATTTTAAATGAAACGGCTGTAATTATGCAGGAAGAACTGCATTGTACATACTTAGAAGCTCTTGCTGAAACAGGAGAGAATTTATTTCATGAAAGCATTCTTCAGGATGAGCTAAGTGAATTAACCATTAAGAGGCTCAGGAAGAGTTACGAATCCATTGACTTAAACAGCTGCTCAAAAGAAGAAATTAGAAATTCTTTTCAGCTTGCTATATTAAAGGGCATGAAAGAGAATGTGCAGCCTAATCATCAAATGACTCCTGATGCTGTGGGAATGCTGATGGGGTATCTTGTTGAAAAATTCATTCAGGAAAAGAGTTTCCGCCTGCTTGATCCTGCAGTAGGAACAGGAAACTTATTGACTACTGTTATGAATCACCAAAGCGGTAAATTGATTGAGGCAACCGGGATTGAAATTGATGACTTATTGATCAAGCTGGCTTACATTAATGCCAATTTACAGGAGCATCCTATTCAATTTTTCAACCAGGATAGCCTTGAACCGCTGTTTATTGAATCTGCCGATGCTGTAGTAAGTGATTTGCCTGTCGGGTATTATCCGAATGATGTCCGTTCTGCCGAGTATAAGCTTAAAGCGGATGAGGGGCATTCCTATTCCCATCACTTATTTATTGAGCAGAGCATGAATCATGTGAAATCTGGAGGATATTTATTTTTTATCATTCCAAATGGTATGTTCGAAAGTGATCAGGCTCCTAAGCTGCATGAATATATTAAGGAAAATGCCTACATCCAAGGATTGATACAGCTGCCGCTCACCATGTTCAAAAATGAAAAAGCAGCCAAAAGCATCTTCATCCTTCAGAAGAAAGGGGAAGGAGTCACTCCCCCTAAGCAGGCTCTCCTGGTCAACTTGCCAAGCTTATCTAAAACAGCAGAAACCGAAAAAATCCTCAGAAAAATTGATGGATGGTTTAAAGAAAGCAAATAAGGATAAACGAAAAAGAAGCTGAGCATTTGCCGGCTTCTTTTTTTAATGAATCAATTTAATGAAGTGTCAGAAAACACTTAATTTAGCATGAAAACGATACCATTGCAAGGTGATTCTTGAAATGTTTTGCTTACAGTGTTTAAATGGAAAATTGAGAGATATTAAGTGTGTCCGATGCACAAAATAAAGTTGTATTACTTTGTTTCGCAGTATCACACATTGTTATATAAAAGTATGGGTTTTAGGTGACAGATCAGTCCCCTTGAACATCTTCTAAAGGAGCGGTAGCTTTATGGCAAAAATCATTGCAATTAACGCCGGCAGTTCATCATTAAAATTTCAGTTATTTGACATGCCGAGTGAAGAGGTTATTACAAAAGGCTTAATAGAGCGTATTGGGCTGGATAATGCAGTCTTCAATATTTCTGTAAATAACGAAAAAATTAAGGAAGTAACAGATATACCAGATCATGCAGTAGCTGTTAAAATCCTTTTAGAAAAATTAACAAATCTGGGGATCATTAAATCTCTTAATGAAATCGAAGGTATTGGCCACCGTGTTGTTCACGGCGGTGAAGCGTTTAATGATTCTGCGGTTATTACAGATGAAGTGCTTGCAAAAATAGATGAACTATCTGAGCTTGCACCTCTTCACAACCCAGCTAATATTACGGGAATTAAGGCGTTCCAGCAGGTCCTTCCAAATGTGCCTGCAGTGGCAGTATTTGATACTGCGTTCCACCAGACGATGCCGGAAAGCTCTTTCCTATATAGCTTGCCATATGAATATTATGAGAAGTATGGCATCCGCAAGTATGGCTTCCATGGAACTTCACATAAATATGTTTCAGAGCGTGCAGCGGAAATGCTCGGCCGTCCACTTGAGCAGCTTCGCCTGATCTCCTGCCACTTAGGAAATGGAGCCAGTATTACAGCGATTGAAGGCGGAAAGTCAATCGATACTTCAATGGGCTTCACTCCGTTAGCAGGTGTTACAATGGGTACGCGTTCAGGTAACATTGACCCTGCACTTATTCCATTCATAATGGAAAAGACGGGCAAGAATGCAGATGAAGTTCTTGATGTGCTAAATAAAAAGAGCGGTATGCTTGGTGTTTCCGGCTTCTCCAGTGACCTTCGGGACATTGAAATTCAAGCTGTCGAAGGAAATGAAAGAGCAGAATTGGCTCTTGAAGTATTCGCAAACAGAATCCATAAATATATCGGATCTTATGCTTCCCGCATGTATGGCGTAGACGCGATCATTTTCACAGCTGGAATCGGTGAAAACAGTGATGTTATTCGTGAACGAGTTCTTCAGGGGCTGGAATTCATGGGCGTATACTGGGATCCTGCATTAAACAAAGTGCGCGGTGAAGAAGCATTCATCAACTACCCTCACTCACCAGTTAAAGTCATGATTATCCCGACAAATGAGGAAGTTATGATTGCACGTGATGTTGTGAGATTAGCTAAATAACATTCAAGATAGGCAAGGGCTTTATAAGCTCTTGTCTTTTTTGTTGTTTGGGAATGAAAATTCACAATCAGACAGAAGGAGAATTTTCCATCTGAATTATGCTATACTGAGTCAAAGAAAAAATGTTTTTTGGGAGGAATTGCGATGCCATTGAACGAACGGGAAGAAAGCGTTTTGGCAGGTATTCAGGAGTGGGAAAATACCCTGCTGAGTTATGAGCCCAATGATTTGGAGATGGTTTATGATAAATCATTGGAAAGGTCTTTTTCACTATTGCCTGAAGAAGTTCAGCATCAATTTTTTTCGGCAATGGATAGCTGGCTGTTTCATCTTCATGCGCTTATTCAAGGTTCACAGCTTCAAATGGATGCGAAAGAGCGAATATTGACCGCAGGCCGTGTATTTCATTCTGATATCGAGACGATTGAAGATCTTAAAAAGCTAAATATCGACCAGCTTCAATACATAGCTCAACAGCAGATTGCCCGCCATCGGCTTTATTCGTTTGCACAGGGCGGCATTGCAGGTTCTGGCAGCTCACTCATGCTGGGTGCAGATATTCCTGCTATGGCAGTTATTAATCTTCGTGCCGTACAGCTGATTGCCATGACCTATGGCATTGAAGTCAATACTCCATTTGAAATGATGAGTTCTCTTAAGGTTTTTCATGCTGCCACATTACCGGCTCGCATGCAGAGCAGTGCATGGCAAGAATTAATGGACGAGCTGAAGAACCAGGAAGAATTTTATTTTTATGAAGGAAAAGAAGAATTGACTGATATTACCTGGATTGAGCAGCCAATGAAGCAGCTTTTTAAAGGAATGGCAATTTATTTTTTCCGCAGAAAATCTATTCAGGGAATACCTTTCATCAGCATGGCCATAGGGGCAGGGACTAATTACCAGCTGACAAGAAAAGTAACAGAATTTGCCCATAAATATTATCAGATGAGATATCTGAAAACTAAGAATGATCAGCAGTAAACCGAGGAATGATTTTTCAAAGAAAGGTGGTGCCAAGTGAGTACATTAGAGCATAAAAAAGAAGCGACAAAAAAAGTCAGGTGCAAAGTGATCACCGTAAGTGATACGCGAGATGAAGAAACGGATAAAAGCGGAAAACTGATGATTCAGCTGCTCGAAGAGGCAGGACATAATATAGCTGACTATGAAATCGTCAAGGATGAAGGAACTCTCATTCGTGAGGCCGTATTAAAAGGCTGCGAAAACCCCGGTATTGATGCTGTTCTAACAAATGGAGGCACTGGTATTGCTCTCCGGGATGTTACGATTGAGACGGTTAGAGAATTATTTGATAAAGAAATCGATGGATTTGGCGAATTGTTCAGAATGCTGAGCTACACGGAAGATATTGGTTCAGCGGCCATTCTATCGCGGGCAGCTGCAGGGACAGTTAGAAATAAAGCCGTTTTTTCAACTCCTGGATCATCAGGGGCAGTTCGGCTGGCCATGAATAAGCTGATTCTGCCAGAACTCGGGCATATCGTCAGGGAACTTAGAAAAGATTTATAAGAGGCAAAAAACCTTTCCGCCGCGGAAAGGTTTTTCTTATGAATGCATCTTTCCTGTAATATCCTGATTTGTTCGGTACCAAAGCCACAAATCATTAATGATGGATGCCAGTTCTGAAATTTCGCTGTTGAGTCTGCATGATTTTTCAAAATTCCCCTCATCTGAAAGCTCGGCCTGTTTCCTGTTAATATCCGCTTCAAGCTCGGCAATGCGGTCAGGAATCCTGCCTCTTATCTTTTCCCATTGAAACAGGATCATCTGCTGTGTTCTGTGTGAGTATTCATCCCATTCCCTGTCAAAGCTGGGAATAGCAATTCCAAGCCGGCTGTTATGTGAAAAATGCTCCTCCATTATGAATCCCCCAAATGATAATCTTGCTTTTATTTTACTATAAAGGTGTTTGCTATGCATGGATGTTTTAGTATTCATTCATTTTCTGCAGATACTACTATGGAACTAATATGAAGATAAAAGAACTTGGTTCACAAGAACTGATTTAATAGAAAGGCTAAGGTATTGGTTTACAGCTTTAATAAATATAGAATAGTATATTGACTATTGAGAATATTAAAACAAATACAAGGAGGAGAATATGAAAAGATTTATAACACAATTGACAGTTTTAGCTATAGTGCTGGGTTTGCTGCTGCCATACCCCGCTGCAGCTCTGGGAGAAGAAGTGGGCAGAACAGGAAGCAGCTTAGAAGAGCAAGGATTTACACATAAGAAACCAATAAAATATCCAATCCTATCAAAAGCAAAGCGCCCCGAGGATGCAGGCTTTTCTTCCAGAAAACTCAAAGAGGTTGATAAGCTGATCGAGGGAGAAATAGAAGCTGGTTTTCCGGGAGCAGTTTTAGTCGTAATTAAAGATGGCAAGATTGTTAAAAACTCCGCATATGGTTCAGCCAAGGTCTTTGATGGTTCTAATCCTTTAAATCATCTGCAGAAAATGAAAACAAAAACCATGTTTGATCTAGCATCAAACACGAAAATGTATGCCGTTAATTTTTCACTGCAGCATCTTGTCAGTGAAGGAAAGATCAATCTTGAAGAAAAAATTCAGCACTATTTTCCTGAATTTAAAGATTCTGCGGACGATGAAATAAAAGGGAAAGCGGAGCTCCGGATAATCGACCTGCTTCATCATACTGCCGGATTTCCTTCAAGCGTC
Organism: Bacillus sp. ZZV12-4809; assembly: GCF_009849585.1. GTDB lineage: Bacteria > Bacillota > Bacilli > Bacillales > Cytobacillaceae > Cytobacillus. The sequence continues at coordinate 220,359 of NZ_VCRN01000005.1, read as the reverse complement.
CATTATCATAATCCTGAAAGGGCGGGAGAATTATATTCCCAGGAACGAAGTAAAACCCTTTCCATGATTTTGAAAACTCCCCTTGAGTATGAACCTGGCACCAAACAGGTATACAGTGACATTGACTATATGCTCCTTGGATTTATTATTGAAAAAATTACTGGAGAGCAGCTTGACGATTATACTGAAAATCATATTTATAAGCCATTGGGATTAAAGCATACCTTATTTAATCCGCTCCGCAAAGGATTCAAGAAAAAGGATTTTGCTGCAACTGAATTGCACGGCAACACTAGAGATGGAGTTATTTCGTTCCCTAATATCCGTACCTATACTCTCCAAGGAGAGGTTCATGATGAAAAGTCCTTTTATTCAATGGATGGAATATCCGGTCATGCAGGCCTCTTTTCCACCACTTCAGATCTTGCTGTCCTGATGCAGGTAATGCTTAATGATGGGGGCTATGGAAATATAAAATTATTTGATAAACAGACCATTGATAAATTTGTAGAACCTTATGATATGAATCCTACATATGGGTTAGGATGGCGTTTGAACGGTGATTCAAGCATGGAGTGGATGTTCAGCGAGTATGCAGGGAAAAATGTATTTGGGCATACCGGCTGGAATGGAACAGTAACGGTGATAGACAGAGAAAATAATTTAGCAGTTGCTCTGCTGACAAATAAAAAACATTCTCCTGTTATCGATCCAACAAAAGATCCGCATAAGTTTCAAGGTGACACATACAGCATCAGTCAATATGGAAGTGTGATTTCAGCAGTTTATGAGGCATTAAAACACTAAACAATACTGCAGGCAAAAGCCAATAAAGGGCTTTTGCTTTTTTATTTGAAAAATAATATTTATTTTTATACATTTTTAAGAATAAGTATTGATTTTTAAAGAAAAGGTTGTTAAAGTAAGAGAATAATAAATGAATAAAAACATAATTTAATTGTATATTTATACGTAAAATCTAAGGAGGAAATATTAAATGTCACAAAATAAAGTTGTACTTGCATACTCAGGCGGATTGGATACATCTGTTGCGATTAAATGGCTTCAGGATCAAGGTTATGCTGTTGTTGCCTGCTGCCTTGATGTTGGCGAAGGAAAAGATCTGAACTTTATCCAGAAAAAAGCTTTGACGGTTGGAGCAGTCCAATCGTATGTGATTGATGCAAAAGAGGAATTTGCTAATGAATATGCATTGCTGGCACTTCAGGCACATGCATTATATGAAAATAAGTATCCACTAATCTCTGCTCTTTCACGTCCGCTGATCGCCAAAAAGCTTGTTGAAGTAGCAGAAAAAGAAGGCGCAGTAGCAGTAGCACATGGATGTACCGGCAAAGGAAATGACCAGGTTCGTTTTGAAGTGGCAATTCAGGCTCTTAACCCGGATCTCCAGGTGCTAGCACCTGTTCGTGAGTGGAGCTGGTCACGTGAGGAAGAAATTGAATATGCAAAACAAAATAATATTCCTATTCCAATTAACTTAAATTCTCCATACAGCATTGATCAAAACTTATGGGGAAGAAGCAATGAGTGTGGAGTCCTGGAAGATCCATGGGCTGCTCCTCCGGAAGATGCATACGATCTTACTGCTTCACTTGAAAAAGCTCCTGATACACCTGATACAATTGAAATCGGTTTTGAAAAGGGTGTGCCAGTCAGCTTAAATGGCAAAGGCATGAAGCTTTCCGAGCTAATTGCTGAATTGAATGAGCTTGCAGGCAAGCATGGGGTTGGACGTATCGACCATGTTGAAAACCGCCTTGTCGGCATAAAATCCCGTGAGGTGTATGAGTGTCCGGGTGCGATTACACTCTTGAAAGCCCATAAAGAGCTTGAGGACTTAACGATGGTAAAAGAAATGGCCCACTTTAAACCGGTCATCGAGAAAAAAGTGGCTGAGCTTATCTATGAAGGATTGTGGTTCTCCCAGCTTAACAATGCGTTAACAGCTTTCCTAAAAGAAACACAAGCATTTGTAACAGGGACAGTAAGAGTAAAGCTGTTTAAAGGCCATGCAATTGTTGAGGGAAGAAAATCCCCTTATTCCCTGTACGATGAAAAATTAGCAACCTATACTTCAGATGATGAATTTGACCACAATGCAGCAGTTGGCTTTATTAAGCTGTGGGGCTTGCCGACAAAAGTGCAGAGCATTGTTCAAAACAGCAAGAAGGTGACAGTGTGAAAAAACTGTGGGGAGGCAGATTTACAAAATCTGCTGAAGAATGGGTAGATGAATTCGGAGCATCGATTTCATTTGACCAGGAATTGGTTATGGAAGATATCGAAGGAAGCATGGCCCACGTTTCCATGCTTTCTAAAACAGGAATTATTACTGAGGGCGAAGCAGAAAAAATCAAAGCTGGCCTTCAGCAGCTTAAAGCGAAGGCTGAAAAGGATGAACTCACTTACTCAGTAAAACTTGAAGATATTCATTTAAATCTTGAGAGCCATTTGACTGAACTGACAGGACCTGTCGGCGGCAAACTTCATACAGCAAGAAGCCGAAATGACCAGGTGGCGACAGATATGCATTTATATCTCCGCAAGCAGGTGGAGCAGATTGTTGAGTTGATTCAGGAAATGCAGGAAGAGTTAGTCATCCAGGCTGAAAAAAATGTGGAAACCATTATGCCTGGCTATACTCATCTGCAGAGGGCCCAGCCGATCTCCTTCGGCCACCATCTGATGGCTTATTTTTGGATGCTTGAGAGGGACAAGGAGCGCTTTACTGAAAGTCTAAAGAGAATCAACATATCACCTCTTGGAGCGGGGGCGCTGGCTGGCACCACTTTCCCGATTGACCGTGAGTATACGGCTGAACTTCTCGGGTTTGAAGGCATCTATGAGAACAGCCTGGATGCAGTTAGTGACAGAGACTTTATTCTTGAGTTTTTATCCTCAAGTTCAATCCTGATGATGCATCTGTCGCGTTTAAGTGAAGAGTTCATTCTCTGGTCAAGCCAGGAATTTCAATTCATTGAGCTCGATGACAGCTTTGCAACAGGATCGAGCATCATGCCGCAGAAGAAAAACCCCGACATGGCTGAGCTCATTCGCGGAAAAACAGGGCGAGTATATGGAAACCTTGTGGGTCTTCTAACAGTATTGAAAGGCCTGCCCCTTGCCTATAACAAAGATATGCAGGAAGATAAAGAAGGAATGTTTGATACTGTAAAGACAGTCACAGGTTCACTTAAGATTTTTGCGGGTATGATCCGCACCATGAAGGTGAAAACCGGGCAGATGGAAAAAGCGACTAAAAATGATTTTTCCAATGCAACTGAACTGGCAGATTATCTATCTGATAAAGGCATTCCTTTCAGAGAAGCACATGAGATTGTCGGGAAACTGGTTCTTGTCTGTGTACAAAAGGGATGCTTCCTTGGAGATTTGCCGCTTGATGATTTCAAGAATGCACATGGATTGTTCGAAGAAGATATTTATGCGGTGCTGGATCCATACACAGCTGTTAAAAGAAGAAATAGTGCAGGCGGAACCGGATTCAAACAAGTAAGCATCGCGATAGATAAAGCGAAGAAATACCTTGGAACTAAAGAGTTTGCCAATAAATAAAAAATGGCGCTGCCTGCTGCAGCGCCATTTTTTCTATTCTTCATCTTCTTTATCCGTTCTAACTACGAGAACATCACAGCGGGCATAACGGGTAATATGTTCAGATACACTGCCAATGATGAAACGTTCAACCGCGTTCATGCCTGTTGCCCCGCAAATGATCAGGTCCACGTTGTGCTTTCTGGCAATATCTTTTGGAACTTTCACTTTTGGTGAACCATAATCGACTTCATATGTCACATTTTCGATACCTGCATCCACTGCTGTCTTTTTGTATTTTTCCATTAATTCTGTTGCAAAACGGTCAGCTCTTTCGGCAATCGTGCGGTCATAGGCTTCGACAGTGGCGAACGTGCGGGTATCAATGATATGTGCCAATACCATAGAAGCATTATTGCGCTTGGCAATTTCAATTGCTTTTTTAAATGCCCATTCTGCTTCAGTTGAACCATCAACAGCGACTAATATGTTCTTATATTTCATGCCCACTTGAATCTCCTCCTTTACCTATATTATACATTTGTAAAAATTGAATATCTGTAGCAGAAAATCGAACAATAGTAAGGCTGATAAATTTTTTGGAAAAGGAGCAGATGTAAAATGGAAAAGAGAGAACCAAAAGCAGGATCCGGATATTTTTTTGATGAGCAAGGTGCCAATGAAGTTAGTACACAAATTATGAATGCTTATAACAGCGGTGTTATTGACCAGCCAAATGCCGAGTTTGACATGGAAGCTCACGAAAGAAATGAAGGCAATTTTCAATGAAAAAGCAAGCTCTCATAAATGAATGAGGGCTTTTTATATGTTGTTTGAAAGGAGAAAAAATAGGCGGATTAAGTGTATACTTTTCCCTCATATAGCCATATAAAGTTAATAGCGGATCACTAATATACGGAGGTATGCTGAATGCGTATCGGAGTTCCTAAGGAAGTAAAAAATAATGAAAACAGGGTTGCCATGACCCCTGCCGGTGTTATGAATCTTATTCAATTTGGCCATGAAGTCTATTTAGAAACGGGTGCTGGAGCCGGATCGGGCTTTTCAGACAGCGACTATCTGAGTGCAGGAGCACATATTGTTCAGACTGCAGAAGAGGCGTGGACCATGGAGATGGTCATGAAGGTAAAGGAGCCCGTACAGAGCGAATATGTATATTTTCGGGAAGGGTTAATTCTCTTTACATATTTACATTTGGCTGCTGAACCTGCTTTGACAAATGCTTTAATAAATAATAAGGTTGTGGGCATTGCTTATGAAACAGTACAGCTTCCCAACCGGACATTGCCTCTATTGACTCCTATGAGTGAAGTAGCCGGAAGAATGGCAGCACAGGTAGGAGCGCAGTTCCTTGAAAAAATCCATGGAGGAAAAGGAATTCTGCTATCAGGGGTTCCGGGTGTACAGCGTGGGAGTGTAACGATAATCGGCGGCGGGGTTGCCGGAACTAATGCGGCAAAAATGGCAATTGGTCTTGGTGCCAAGGTGACCATGATTGATTTGAATCCAGATCGCCTCCGGCAGCTTGATGATATCTTTGGGAAAGAAGTAACCACTTTAATCTCAAACCCTTATAATATAGCTGAAGCTGTTAAGAACTCCGATCTTGTGATTGGCGCTGTCCTGATTCCGGGTGCAAAAGCTCCTAAGCTTGTAACAGAGGAAATGATCAAAACCATGAGCCCCGGTTCTGTTCTCGTGGATATTGCCATTGACCAGGGAGGAATTTTTGAAACAACAGATCGAATTACTACCCATGACAATCCGACATATGAAAAGCATGGCATAGTTCACTATGCGGTAGCCAATATGCCTGGAGCTGTTCCCAGAACATCCACTCTTGCATTGACTAATGTGACGGTGCCATATGCACTGCAAATCGCCAATAAAGGCTACAAGCAGGCATGTCTGGATAATGAGGCTTTATTAAAGGGTGTTAATACATTAAATGGTTATGTGACTTATAAGGCTGTAGCTGAGGCTCATAGTCTTGACTATTCAGATACGAGAACACAATTAGAGCAGCAATAGGATATCGGCGGTTCTATCTAATTTTAAAATAATAAAAAAATCCGGGGCAGGTTAGCTCCGGATTTTTCTGTGGATTTGTTATTTAATAATCTGAAGTTCTTTCGGGAACTTCGTCAAAAGTTCTACTCCGTCTGCTGTTACAGCAAGGTCATCCTCAATCCTCACTCCGGCAACACCAGGGACGTAGATTCCAGGTTCGATAGTGAAGACCATACCTTCTTCAAGCAAAAGCGGGTTTGTTTCTGTTAATGAAGGATACTCATGAACGCTTACACCCAGGCCATGCCCCAATCGATGCGGGAAATAGTCGCCGTAGCCGGCTTCTGCTATCAGGTTTCTTGCTGTCAGGTCAATATCCGCACATGTGACTCCCGGCTTGCTCGCTTCAACCGCTGCAAGCTGAGCTTTTAAGACGGTATCATAAATTTCTTTTTGTTTATCACTAATATCACCATAAGCTACAGTTCTGGTAATATCTGAGCAGTAGCCATTCCAGACAACTCCCAGGTCAAACAGGACTAAATCCCCTTTTTGGATCTTCGTCATTCCCGGTGTCCCATGAGGAGAAGCTCCGTTAGCCCCTGTTAGGACCATGGTAGAGAAAGACATTTCATTAACGCCTTTTTTCTTTAACGCATATTCGACGGCAGCCAGAACATCCAGTTCTGTTTTTCCTTCCTGGATTTCGGCACAGCCTGTTTCAATCGCAAAATCAGCCAATGCACATGCTTCGCGGATGATTTCCAATTCTTTTTCATCCTTAACCATACGAAGCTGGCGAAGTTTTTCTTCTGCTGAAACAAAGGATGCACCGCTAAACAGGCCTGAAATGGCCTCATAGCGCTCCACATTCATATGCTCTTTTTCGATTGCTGCTTTATTTACTTTTCCAATTCTTTTATGTATGGATGTCTGGATAAATTCCCAAGGGTTCTGAATATCGCTGTACCCAATAATTTCATGTCTCCAGCCGGCATTCTTGGCATCTTCTTTTTCCATAGCCGGACATACAAGGAATGGCTCTTCCTCTTGGAAAACCGCCAGTCCAAGCAAGCGTTCATGAGGGTCGCTTAAAAAGCCGCTTAAATAAAATACATTATCCGGTGATGTTACAAAAGTGATTTGAATATCATTTTCCTTCATCCACTGTGATAATTTCTGCAATCTGTTATTCATAATGAACCTCCTTATGTACTGATACTTTGAGAGTAGCAACTAAATAAGAAAAGCGCAAGCGCCTTGCCACTCGGTGAGCAGACTAAGAACGCTATTTTCTCATGAAAGTTGCTGCTTTTGTTCTTGCGATGTATTGCTTACGGAGCTGTTCTTGTCCTGTGGGGCACACAAGCGGAAGATGAATCCAGTAAGAAGGTGTTTTTGAATTTGAAAGGAAACGGATTAGGGGCGAAAGGCAGACAAGTAAACCTGCTTTTAGGTTGGGTTCGAACCTGAAGTAACTTCGGACATAGCGAGCTGGATTTTCAATTTTTGTGTCAGAGCCTGACTCAACTTCGGACACATTGCCCGGGATTTTCTATTTTCGCGTCAGAACCTGGTTCAATTTCGGACACATTGCCCGGGATTTTCTATTTTTGCGTCAGAACCTGGTTCACCTTCGGACACAGCGAGTCGGATTTTCTATTTTTGTGTCAAAACCTGGTTCACCTTTGGACACAGCGAGCCGGATTTTCCATTTTTGTATCAGAACCTGGTTCATCTTCGGACACAGCGAGTCAGATTTTCTATTTTGGAGTCAGAACCTGGTTCATCTTCGGACACAGCGAGTCGGATTTTCTGTTTTTGTGTCAGAACCTGGTTCATCTTTGGACACAGCGATCCGGTTATTCCATTTTAGTGTCAGAACCTGGTTTACCTTCGGACACAGCGCCCAGCTTTTTCTATTTTTGTGTCCAAACCCAGAACCTTTTAAAGATGACCAATTTGGGTATATTCTAAAGAAAGCAGGAATAACCTGTTTTTCGTTGAAGTAAATTACATAACTTAAAATAAGAGAGGAGCATAAAATTGAAAGTATCATTTCATGGTCATGCTGTAGTGAAAATTGAATCAAAGGGAAAAACCATCTTAATAGATCCTTTTATTACCGGGAATGATTTAACAGACTTAAAAGCTGAGGAGCAGAAGCCGGACGTCATCATTGTAACTCATGGACATGGCGATCATCTTGGAGATACGATTGAGCTGGCAAAGCGCAATAACTCTCTTGTCATTGCCAATTTTGAGCTTGCCACCTATCTGGGCTGGCAGGGTGTTAATGCACATGGAATGTCGATCGGCGGCGGATATGATTTTGATTTCGGAAGAGTGAAGCTGACACCGGCATTTCATGGAACAGGTCTTGAGACAGAGAATCAGGAAATCATCTACCTGGGCATGCCTGCAGGTGTTCTCATTACCTTAGAAGGAAAAACGATTTATCATGCAGGGGACACAGGGCTTTTCTCTGATATGAAGTTAATTGGTGACCGTCATCCGATTGATTTGGCATTCCTGCCGATTGGAGACAATTTTACGATGGGGCCGGATGACGCAGCATACGCAGCAGAACTCCTGGGAGCCAAAAAGGTTGTTCCGATTCACTTCAACACCTTCCCCCCAATCAGGCAGGATCCACATGAATTCATCAGCATGCTAGAAGATGGAATAGGGCAGGTTCTCGAAACAGGGGAATTAATAGAATTATAATATCTCAAACGCAGCTTTCCGATGGAGGCTGCGTTATTTTTTATTAATAAAATCCACTCATTTTCCCAGCCTGTCCGCATACATTTTAGGGAGGAGAGGATAAAGGAGGAAGTGAAAATGAACAAAAACCGATATTTGCTATGCTTGCTGCTGTGCGGCTTGATGCTTTATTATGCAGCTCCAAGAATGGGTGTATTTAATGGAGGAGCTGAAGGGATCTTTGCTATCAGCTGGCTGGCCCTTGCCCTTTTTGTTATTGCCGGGAACCTGAGTGCCTTAATGTATGCACCGAAAAAAGAGGCTGTACCGGGGAAGCAAATGCGCAAATTGGCAGACAGGAAGCGGGCGCGCTCCTTCGGCAGGTAACGCAGATTGGCGGAGTCAATTGTATCAAGGCACCTTTACCCTTATAATGAAAATAAGGAATAATTTGTAGAGGGTGAAAGTCTTGGCTACTAAGCATGAGCAAATATTACAATATATTGATGAACTGCCAATTGGAGAAAAGATATCGGTCAGACAGATCGCCAAGGCACTGGCTGTGAGTGAAGGGACTGCATACAGAGCGATTAAGGATGCGGAGAATAAGGGATATGTCAGTACAATAGAACGTGTAGGGACAATAAGAATTGAGCGGAAGAAAAAAGAGAATATTGAAAAGCTTACTTTTGCAGAAGTTGTTAATATCGTTGATGGCCAGGTGCTCGGTGGAAGAGCAGGGCTCCATAAAACACTGAATAAATTTGTTATTGGTGCGATGAAGCTTGAAGCGATGATGAGATATACGGATGCCGGAAACCTGCTGATCGTAGGAAACCGCACCCAGGCACACGAATTAGCATTAAAGGCTGGCGCTGCTGTATTAATTACCGGGGGATTTGATACAGAAGACCATGTCAAAAAGCTTGCTGACGATCTGCAGATGCCTGTGATCTCAAGCAGTTATGATACCTTCACAGTTGCAACTATGATCAACAGGGCTATCTATGACCAGCTGATTAAAAAGGAGATTGTACTTGTTGAAGATATCCTGACTCCCCTGCAGGAAGCGATTTTCCTGAAAACAACTGATACTATTGCAGATTGGATGACATATAACCGCGAAACCAGCCACAGCCGATTCCCGGTTGTCGATAATAATCTCAAGGTGCAGGGAGTTGTTACTTCTAAAGATATTATGGGACATGATAAAGAAACGCTTATCGAAAAAATCATGACTAAAAACCCAATGACAGTAGGCGGGAAAACGAGCGTTGCTTCTTCCTCGCATATGATGGTGTGGGAAGGAATAGAATTGCTCCCGGTGGTGGATGAAGCGAATAAACTCGAAGGCATTGTAAGCCGTCAGGATGTGCTGAAGGCTTTGCAGATGATACAAAGGCAGCCGCAGGTGGGTGAAACAATTGATGATATAGTCACAAGCCAGCTGGTAATGACACGGGGGAAAACAAAAGGGGATGATGTCTACCGCTGTGAGGTTACTCCGCAGATGACTAATCACCTTGGAACGATTTCGTATGGTGTCTTTACGACCATTGTAACGGAAGCAGCAAACAGAGTGTTAAGAAGTTATAAAAAGGGAGATCTCGTAGTTGAAAATATGACTGTCTATTTTATAAAACCTGTTCAGATAGACAGCATGCTTGAAATCTATCCTAAAGTCCTGGAAGTTGGGCGGAAGTTCGGTAAAGTGGACGTTGAAGTTTTTAACGAAGGTGTCCTTGTGGGCAAGGCGATGATGATGTGCCAGCTGATTGACAGACATTAATACAAGTTAAGAGGAAGCGCTGAAGACTGATAGTTCTTTCTTGAAAACCAAAAGCCGTTCATATGAACGGCTTTTGGTTTGCCGGCCCTTTCGGATACCCGGATCTTTAATTTTTCCTTGCTGCTTCAGCTTCTTTGGCAGCGTGAGGCATGTAAAACTTATACGCTTTTATGCCGCCCCATATGCTTAATCCGCCGATAAGAATAAATACAATTGCCACAATGAGAGCGGTGGTTGTGTCGTATAAAAACAGCTGGTTAAGGCCAAATATGGCAACAAATGAACCTAGGGCAATTCTGGACTTGGCTGATATCCATTGCCTTTCAGCCGGCTGTCTGCTTCTGAAGAATTTTACTTTGTAGAAAATATAGAAAGAAAAAGAAAGAATAATCAGGATAACAAAAATAGGCATTTCTTAACCTCCAAGTTTCGACAATCTCTTATTATTCTACCTTCATTAATAAAAAATTGCCATAAGCATGGAATGTTTTCTTTTTCTTTTCATGGTGGTATGGTAAATATATAGTATTCAGAATAAAAGGAGCGCGCCATGAAACAGAAGATACTTGATGAAATAATAAAATATGAAACAATCATTATTCATAGGCATGTCCGGCCGGATCCGGATGCATATGGTTCACAGGGCGGCCTTGCTGAAATCCTTAAGGCTTCATTTCCGGAAAAAGCGATCTTTACTGTCGGGCAGGAGGAAGAAACACTTCATTTTATGAGAAGGCTTGATGAAATATCCGACGATACATATAAAGGTGCGCTGGTCATTGTCTGTGATACAGCAAATGCAGAGCGGATATGCGGTGATAGATATGGAACGGGCAGTAAATTGATCAAAATTGATCATCACCCCAATATGGATCCGTATGGCAATTTAATGTGGGTGGATACAGATGCAAGCTCTACAAGTGAAATGATTTATGAGTTTTACCTTTTCGGCAAAGAACAGGGCCTAAAAATGTCTGATGAGGCGGCCAGGCTGTTATTTGCTGGTATAGTTGGGGATACAGGCCGTTTCCTTTATCCGAGTACGACAGAAAAGACATTTGCCTATGCAGGTGAACTGATCCACTATAATTTTTCACGTCCGGAGCTGTTTGATAAGATGTATGAGCTGGACGCAAATATTGTTAAACTGAAGGGCTATGTGCTGCAGAATTTTGAGATGAGATCCAGCGGTGCTGCTGTAATGATCCTGAAAAAGGAATTGCTCGAAGAATTTGATGCGGTACCTTCCAAAGCATCCCTGCTTGTAAGTACTCTTGGTGATGTAAAGGGAATAAAAGCATGGGTTTTCTTTATCGAGGAAAGCGATCAAATCCGTGTGCGATTCCGTTCTAAGGGTCCAATCATTAATGAAATTGCAAGGAAGTATAAAGGCGGGGGACATCCTCTGGCTGCCGGGGCTTCCATTTATTCATGGGATGAGATGGATTCCGTTGTAAAAGACCTTGAGGCTGTCTGCAGAGATTACTAATTTATGATGCCCGGCAAAGAGCCGGGCATCAATCCAGCATAATATTCAATTCAATGGAGACGGTTGTATAGATGACCAATTCTATAACTTCCACCCGGTATCTTTTTTCGTTTACGCGATGTGTTTTATTCTCTATTATTTTCTTGATCAGTTCGCTGCTTTTATAAACAGTATCCATGTCTTTGGCAATCATCATGTTAATATCCTCTTTTATTTTATCTTCCAGCTGGAAAACGCTGAAGGAATCCAGTTTATACTTTTCGCCGTTTACAATTTTAATTGAAATATCCTGGACAGTCAGTTTTTTCTGATTTTCTTTATTTAGTTTTTTGAATTCCTCCTGCCAGATTTCTTTATCTTTCTCCAATTCATAAATTGCATCCTGCTGAAGCTTGATTTCTTTACTGTATCTCTCCTGCCATTGTCCAAAGATAAATAAAAAAATAAACCAGCTGATGATGCCTCCCAGGGCCATTCCTGCAAAAAAACGCTGCCAGGATGGCAAACGGTAGTAAGGCGGTATCCTCATGCTGAAATGTTCTCCTGAGTCAGCCAGTTAATGAGCATGGCTCCGGTCTGAGCCCCTCCGAGAGCAGATAGAATCAGCATAAATTGTTTGAAGATATCCTTAGTCTGTCCATCCATAACGCCTTTCTCAAAGCTGTATACGGTATCGAAGGTTCCTCCTATCGCTGCAATGATGGCCCAAATGCGAATCATATTGGAAATCTGGAAGATTTGATTCAAAGGAGGCTTGCCTGTCAGAAAAGCAGCCATGCCGCCAATGATTGATCCTCCAATCAAAACACCGAACGCAATGAAATAGCTCTCAATTAGTGTGGAGAAAAAGGGCTGGGTATTCATATCATCCATCCTCGCTGCAGGAATGGTCCTGCCAGAATTATCTTGATACTTCATCATATGGACAAACTTAATAAAATATGTTTTTTACGTCCTGTAAAAAAGAGAACATATTTTCTTTTTGGAAACGGGCGTTCTATAATGAAAATAGCAGAAATTAAGGGTGTGAGAAACGTGTCATTTATTCACCTTCATGTTTATAGCGCATATAGCCTGCTGTCGAGCACGGCAAGAATAGAGCAGCTTGTGTCAAGCGCCAAGGAAAATAGGTTTCCTGCCCTGGCTCTAACAGACAGAAATGTTATGTACGGTGCGGTCGCCTTTTATAAAGAATGTATTAAGCAATCCATTAAACCAATCATGGGACTCACTGTGGATGTACTAAGCGAGATATCTGAAGGCGAAGCTTATCCTTTAGTCTTATTGGCTAAAAACCGGCAGGGGTTTCAGAATCTATTAAAAATCACAAGTACAGTCCAGACAAAATCTCCCGAAGGAATTCCTGTAAAATGGCTTAAGCATTATGCAGGAGGGTTGTTTGCTTTAACTCCAGGCATGGAAGGGGAAGTAGAACAATCTCTTGTGGCAGGTGAATACGGCCAAGCCAAAAGAACAGCTGAACTTATCAGCAGTATTTTTGAGCCAAACTCATTCTTTCTTGGTTTGCAGGATCATGGACTGCAAGAAGAAAAAGAAATCCATAACCGACTGGTTCAGCTTTTCGAAGAGACCGGGATTGGCCTGGCGGCTTCAAATGGTGTCTGTTACATAAAAAAAGAGGAAGCTTTTGCCCATGAGTGCCTGCTGGCTATTAAGAATGGAGAAAAGCTTCAGGACGAAGGAAGAGAACGGCTGAAAAGCAATGAGTATTACTTAAAGGCATCCGGGGAAATGGCAGAACTATTATCAGGTTATCCGGATGCTTTAGAGAATACGATCAGGATTGCTGAGCAATGCAATGTAATGCTTGAGTTAGATAAACAGAATCTTCCCAAATATCCTGCCGCCGAAGGCATGAGTGCCGATGAGCTATTGGCAGAAGTGTGCTGGCAGGGCTTTGCTGACAGATATCCGGATGCTAATGATGAGCTTAGGAATCGGCTAAAGTATGAGCTGAATATAATCAGAAAAATGAAATTCAGTGATTACTTTCTAATCGTTTGGGATTTTATGAAGTTTTCGAGGGGAAATGGCATTTTAACCGGACCGGGGCGGGGATCTGCAGCCGGTTCCATGGTTGCTTATGTTCTCTACATAACAGATGTGGATCCTATTGAGCACCAGCTCCTATTTGAGCGTTTCCTTAATCCGGAAAGAATATCCATGCCTGATATTGACATCGACTTCCCTGATCACAGGAGAGATGAGGTAATTCGGTATGTATCCAGGAAATATGGAGAGCTGCATGTGGCTCAGATTCTTACATTTGGAACCCTGGCTGCCAAAGCGGCACTCCGTGATGTAGGCAGGGCATTTGGGCTTAATCCTAAAGAGCTTGATATGCTTTCAAAAAGTGTACCTTCCAAACTGGGCATCAGTCTCAAAGAGGCTTACAAAGAATCAGAGCCGCTAAGAAGATTCACCCAGGAATCCGATTTGAATCGGAGACTATTCGATACAGCTATCAAACTGGAAGGACTCCCAAGACATACATCTACTCATGCTGCAGGGGTTGTCATCAGCGAGCATCCGCTTGTTGAGGCCATTCCTATTCAAAAGGGGCATGAAAATGTTTATTTGACCCAATACTCAATGGAGCATCTCGAAGATGTCGGCCTATTAAAAATGGATTTTCTCGGTCTTAGGAACCTGACATTAATTGAGAATATCCTAAGCTCAATTCAGAGAAAGACAGGCACAAAGATAGATATAAAACAAATTCCCCTGGATGATGAGGCAGTATACAGTCTTTTGGGGCGTGGAGATACGACAGGGATTTTCCAGCTTGAATCTGAGGGGATGCGCAGTGTGCTGACAAGGCTTAAGCCAACGCGGTTTGAAGATATTGTGGCTGTCAATGCCCTTTATCGTCCGGGGCCAATGGAAAATATCCCTCTTTTTATTGACAGGAAGCATGGAAGAAAGCCGATTATATATCCTCACCCTGACTTGAAGCCTATTCTTGAAAATACGTATGGTGTTATCGTGTATCAGGAACAAATTATGAAAATCGCTGCAAAACTCGCAGGATTTTCACTCGGTGAAGCCGATTTGCTTCGGAGAGCAGTCAGCAAGAAGCAAAAAGAGGTCCTTGACCGAGAGCGTGTCCATTTTGTAGGGGGAGCAGTCAATAAAGGCTATAATGAACAGACCGCTCATGACATATATGACTTAATCGTCCGGTTCGCAAATTATGGATTCAACCGCAGTCACGCCGTTGCATACAGTTTCATAGCCTATCAGCTTGCATATTTAAAAACTCATTATCCGCTTCACTTTATGGCTTCCCTGCTGACTTCTGCTATTGGAAATGAAGGCAGGATTGCTCAGTATATTGGAGAATTGAGGCAGATGGGCTTACCGCTCAGTCCTCCTTCCATTAATAAAAGCGGGTTCTCATTTCTGGCAGAAAAAGATGCTATTAGGTATAGCCTGGCAGCGATAAAAGGAATCGGTGCTGCAGCTTTAAGAGATATTTTTCAGGCGAGAAAAAATAAGCGCTTTGAAGATCTGTTTGATTTTTGCATAAGGGTTTCATCAAAAGCAGTTAATCGCAAGGTCCTCGAATCCCTGGTTCATTCAGGCAGCTTTGATGAATTCGGGGAAGATAGAGCTGTTCTTCTGGCCAGCTTGGATGTAGCTGCAGAACATGCCCAGCTCGTTATGCCGGAAGATGACCAAGCTGATTTCTTTGAGGATGATGAATTCTTTCCTAAGCCTAAATATACAGAAGTAGACCCCATCCGTTCTGAGGACAAGCTAAGATTTGAAAAAGAGGTGCTGGGCCTGTATTTATCAGATCATCCAGTATCGAGTTACGAATCCTATTTTTCCATGCTGGGAGCCTGCCCTCTGGCTGAACAAGTAAAAACAGGAAATAAGGCAAAAACAGTAGTTTACTTATCCGAAGTGAAAAAGATTCGTACGAAGAAAGGAGAGCCAATGGCATTTCTTTCCTTGAGCGATCAGACGGGAGATATGGAGGCGGTTGTTTTTCCAAAGGTGTTTAACCGATTTTCAATGCTCTGCTCACAGGGTAATATCGTTTTGGCGGAGGGAAAGATAGAAGAACGGGATGGCAAAAAGCAGCTGATTATTCAGCATTTGGATGATGTGAAGGAAGCCATTGAGAAAATGCAAAACAAAGATCCCGTTTTGTATTTAAGGATAACTGAAGATCGGGAGACAGCGGAAAATCTTCGTTTGCTTAAAGAATTATTTAAGAAAAATGAAGGCAGCGTTCAAGTGGTTTTGTATTATGAAAGCTCCCGAAAAACCATCCGCCTGGGTGAGGAAGATCTGGTCACGCCAACAGAGGATTTCCTGAATTTACTTATACAGCTGCTTGGCCGGAATAACGTTATTTTAAAGTGATTACCCTTTACAACAATATCAATTATGGTATATTTGTAAGAAGAAAAATAAACTGGTCTGACCACTTTTAACGCAAGTGAATCCCTGCTCTATCTGTTAAATAAATAGAATTGCAGCAGGATTTAAAGCATATATTCGTCAAGTCTATGTTTATATATAATCCTAACCGGAATATGAGGAGTGAAAATTTTGACCTTACGCGAAGAAGCATTGCATATGCATAGAGCTAATAAAGGGAAATTGGAATCTAAATCTAAAGTACAGGTGCGAAATGCCAAAGACTTAAGTCTTGCTTACTCACCGGGGGTTGCTGAGCCCTGCAAGGAGATTTATGATAAGCCGGAATCTGTCTATGAATACACAATGAAAGGCAATATGGTTGCAGTTGTTTCCGATGGAACAGCAGTGCTGGGACTGGGGAATATTGGGCCGGAAGCTGCCCTGCCTGTAATGGAAGGAAAAGCTGTGCTTTTCAAAAGTTTTGCAGGAGTGGATGCATTTCCAATTTGCCTTAATACGACAGACGTAGATAAGATTGTTGAGACTGTAAAACTTCTGGAGCCTACATTTGGAGGCGTAAACCTTGAAGATATTGCTGCTCCCAATTGCTTTTATGTAGAGGAGCGATTAAAGAAGGAAACAAATATTCCCGTTTTTCATGATGACCAGCATGGCACTGCTATTGTAACTGTTGCAGGCCTTGTAAATGCCTTGAAGCTTTCCGGGAAAAAAATGAATGAAATTAAGGTTGTGGCAAATGGTGCCGGTGCTGCTGGAATCGCCATTATTAAACTTTTATACAGCTACGGTGTTCGCGATATCATTATGTGTGACACTAAAGGAGCTATTTATGAAGGCCGCCCGCAGGGCATGAATGAAATTAAAAATGAAGTAGCAAAGTATACGAATCGTGAGAATGCGAAAGGAAGCCTTGCAGATGTTATCAAAGGGGCTGACGTATTCATCGGGGTTTCTGCTGCCGGAGCACTGACGGCTGAAATGATTGGTACGATGAATCAGGATCCAATTATATTCGCTATGGCTAATCCAACTCCTGAAATTATGCCTGAAGAAGCGAAAGCAGCTGGGGCGCTGGTGGTTGGAACTGGAAGGTCCGATTTTCCAAACCAGGTAAATAATGTACTGGCTTTCCCTGGAATCTTCCGCGGAGCACTGGATGTCAGAGCAACTCATATCAATGAGAAAATGAAAGTGGCTGCTGTAGAAGCCATTGCCAGTCTGGTGCATCAGAATGAGCTGAATGCGGATTATGTTATCCCTGGGCCATTCGATCCCCGTGTCGCACCGGAAGTTGCAGCTGCTGTAGCAAAAGCAGCTATGGAAACTGGGGTTGCGCGCATTAAAGTTGATCCTGAAGAAGTGAAGGAAAAAACGAAGCAACTTGCAGTTATTGGAAAAGGTGAGTGACTCCATAAGTGAATTCACCTCAAAAAAACACGAAGGTTTATATCGGTATTGTCAAACAGCTTAGGGCCATGATTGAACATGATGGACTTAAGCCTGGAGATCGATTGCCTTCCGAAAGAGAGCTGTCAGAGCGCCTGGGTGTCGGGCGCTCTTCCGTTCGGGAAGCATTAAGAGCCCTTGAACTCCTTGGCTTAATTGAGACAAGGAGAGGCGAGGGGACTTTTATGAGAGACTTTAGAGGAAACCAGCTCGTACAGCTGCTCAGCACATTTATTCTCCAGGATAAAAAGTCCATAAGAGATGTTAAAGAAACCAAATATCTGATTGAACTTGACTGTTTATGGCTTATTATTCAAAAGGCTGGTGAAGATCGGCTTCTCAGGTTCAAAAAATGGGCACTGGAAGCAGACTACACAGATGACGACTTTTTTCATGAAGTCGTCACACTTGCAGATAATCATCTTTTCCTCCGAATTTGGATCATTCTCAAAGATTATTTTAATTCTTTGGATTTAGAGAAAATGATGATAACCAAGCAGCAATATTCAGAGCTGATTGATACCTTGATATCCAGAAAAGATTCCGAAGTTATTCGGGTATATAGAAATTTAAGAAACTTGTCGAAGGATTAACGACAATTTTTTGCAGAATTTGTTTTTGATATCATCTATATTTAAATAATCAGACAAGCATAAGCCTAGAAAAGTTAGGCGTTCATTTTTATATTAGTGGTCTGACCACTATTGAAATTAATGGAAATGATTCAGCGAATTTCAGGGAGGTTTCATCTTGCTTAAAGATATTTTTACAAAGACTAAGAAGAAGAAATATGCAACCATTCCATCGGAAACGGCAAAGCAGGATGTGCCGGAAGGAATCATGACAAAGTGTCCAAACTGCAAGAAAATCATGTATACCAAAGAATTGGTCAAGAATCTTAAAGTGTGTTTCCATTGTCATTACCACCATATCATGAATTCAAAAGAACGTCTGGCAAGCTTTTTGGATGCTAATAGCTTTGAAGAAATTAACGCAAACATGATTTCTGAAAATCCTTTGAATTTCCCGGACTATATTGAAAAACTGGAGAAGGACCGGGAAAAGACAATGATAAATGAGGCGGTAGTGACTGGGACAGGCACTGTCGATGGACATAAAATTGCAATAGCTGTTATGGATTCCACATTCAGAATGGGCAGCATGGGATCAGTAGTCGGAGAGAAAATTACCCGTGCGATTGAAAAAGCTGATGAATTGCGTGTTCCTTTTATTATATTTACCGCTTCAGGCGGTGCAAGAATGCAGGAAGGCGTTCTGAGCCTGATGCAAATGGCCAAGACAAGTGTTGCCCTAAAAAGATTCAGTGATAATGGAGGCCTCATTATTTCAATCATGACTCATCCTACAACAGGCGGTGTGTCTGCAAGCTTTGCTTCTCTTGGCGACTATAATCTGGCAGAACCTGGTGCTTTGATTGGGTTTGCAGGACGCAGGATTATAGAACAAACGATCCGTGAAGAATTGCCGGAAGACTTCCAGACAGCTGAGTTCCTCTTAAAATGTGGTCAATTGGATGCAGTTATAGCCAGAACAGAATTAAAAGAAAAGATCTCAGCTATTTTATCCATACATCAACCAGGAGGTGACTTCCAATGGCAGGAGAACTAGAATTCGAGCGTCCGGTTATGGAACTGAAAAAAAAGATTGCTGAATTAAAAGAGTATACCAAAACCGCCGATGTAGACCTATCCTCAGAAATAGAGAAGCTGGAAGAGCGGTTGGAAAAATTAGAAGCGGATATTTATGAAAATATGAAACCGTGGGATCGTGTACAGATTGCAAGACATCCCGCTAGGCCTACTACGCTGGATTATATCTCCTATCTTTTTGAGGATTTTTTCGAGTGTCACGGAGATCGTGCTTTTGGTGACGATGAGGCGATTGTTGGGGGGATTGCAAAGTTTAGGGGTCTTCCGGTTACTGTCATCGGCCACCAGCGCGGAAAAGACACAAAGGAGAACATCCGCAGAAATTTCGGTATGCCGCATCCCGAAGGTTATCGCAAAGCTTTAAGGCTTATGAAGCAGGCCGATAAATTCCGCAGGCCGATTATCTGTTTCATTGATACAAAGGGTGCCTACCCTGGTAAAGCCGCAGAGGAGCGGGGACAGAGTGAGGCAATTGCTAAAAACCTATTTGAAATGGCCAGTCTCAGAGTCCCGGTTATCTGTATCGTCATTGGTGAAGGCGGAAGCGGCGGGGCTCTGGCTCTAGGTGTAGGAAACCATATTCATATGCTCGAAAACTCAACTTATTCGGTTATTTCTCCGGAGGGAGCGGCTGCGATTCTCTGGAAAGATGCCACCCAGGCCAAAAAAGCAGCAGAATCCATGAAAATCACTGCACCGGATTTAAAAGAACTGGGTGTGGTGGATGAGATAATAGATGAGGTAAAGGGCGGAGCCCACAAAGGTGTTAAGGTTCAGGCAGAGGGAATTGGAGAAGTTCTTACTAAATCCTTAAAAGATCTGATGCAACTCACTGAAGAGCAGCTGATCGATCACAGGTATAACAAGTTCAAATCTATTGGCGAATATTCGTTTTTAAAGGAATTTATTGGGGTAAAATAAAAGCGTGCTTTCGGGCACGCTTTTATTTTTTTTAACCTGCTGTGTATTGCCGAAGGTCTGCTCCTCCAGGGGAGAGTCATAGTAAAAATGCAGTTTTTTCTATATAAAACGCTTTCAGTATCCCGACAATTCTGTATTTCTTTTAAATTGTCTGATTAAGTTGAGATGCTCCCTTCTTCATGGTATTTTAGAAATATTCAATAGCGTTTTGTTCAATAATAAGATAAGCATAGTATGCTCTGCTTTACATATAGAGCCTATATTACATACAGAATTTTTACAGCAGGCATGTACTGACTTTTTAAGCAGCATGAAAACAGCTTTCTTATAGTTATAAATTACATTGGGGTGATTATTGTGAAGAAAATAGGAGTATTAACAAGCGGCGGCGATTCTCCTGGTATGAATGCAGCTGTACGTGCAGTTGTCCGTAAGGCGATCTATCATAATATTGAAGTATATGGTGTTTACGGCGGATATTCCGGATTAATGTCAGGTAATATTAAGAAGCTGGACCTTGGTTCGGTCGGTGATATCATTCACCGCGGCGGTACAGTGCTGCACTCAGCAAGAAGCGAAGAGTTCAAAACAAAAGAAGGCCAGCAAAAGGGCATTGAACAAATGAACAAGCATGGCATTGAAGGGTTAGTTGTAATTGGCGGGGACGGCTCATATCGTGGAGCAAAAGCTTTGACAGAGCATGGTTTTACCTGTGTGGGCGTACCTGGAACTATCGATAACGATATTCCGGGAACGCAATATACTATTGGCTTTGACACAGCTTTAAATACGGTTATTGATGCAATTGATAAAATCCGTGATACTGCTACTTCACATGAAAGAACATTTATCATTGAAGTAATGGGAAGAGATGCAGGGGATATCGCTTTATGTGCAGGTTTAGCAGGCGGCGCGGAAACAATCCTCATTCCTGAAGCAGGCTATAGTATGGATGAAATTGCAGAGAGACTGAAAAAGGGACATGAACGAGGCAAAAAACACAGTATCATTGTGGTTGCAGAAGGTGTCTGCAGCGGGGTGGAATTTGCCAAGCAGGTCAAAGAAGCAACAAACTTTGATACACGGGTGTCCGTGCTTGGCCATATGCAGCGGGGCGGTTCTCCAACTGCATTCGACCGGGTGCTGGCCAGCCGCCTTGGAGCATATGCAGTGGAACTTATTCTTGAAGGCAAAGGCGGCCGTGCAGTAGGAATTCAAAATAATAAACTGGTTGACCATGATATAATTGAAATATTGGATAGAGAGCATACAATTGACCTGGATCTTTACAAACTCTCGAAAGAGCTGTCTATTTAATTTTATTTGATACAAGCCGGCACCAGGTGGCATAAAGCATTAGTGCTGGTATTCAAGCTGCATCAATTCAGGAGGTAATTTATAATGCGTAAAACGAAGATCGTTTGTACTATTGGACCTGCCAGTGAAAGTGTTGAAAAGTTAACACAGCTTATTGAAGCAGGAATGAATGTTGCCCGTTTAAATTTTTCCCATGGTGATTTCGAGGAACATGGCCAGCGAATTCAGAATATCCGTGAGGCTTCAGCAAAGACTGGCAAGACTGTAGCAATCCTTTTAGACACTAAAGGGCCGGAAATCCGCACAAACAATATGGTGGGCGGCGCGATTGAATTGAGAGCTGGGGAAAATATTATTATTTCCATGAACGAGGTTGAAGGAACAGCAGAAAAGTTTTCTGTTACATATGCGGGACTTATTGAAGATGTGCACACAGGAAGCAGAATTTTGCTTGATGACGGCTTAATTGGTCTGGAAGTGACAAAAATTGATAAGGCCAACAGTGAAATCCACACAAAAATATTAAATAGCGGAACACTTAAAAATAAGAAAGGCGTCAATGTCCCAGGTGTTTCTGTAAATCTTCCCGGCATAACAGAGAAAGATGCACAGGATATCATTTTCGGAATCGAACAGGGCGTTGATTTCATTGCCGCTTCTTTTGTCCGCAGAGCATCTGATGTTCTGGAAATCAGACAGCTGCTTGAAGAGCACAATGCATCCCATATCAACATCATTCCTAAGATTGAGAATCAGGAAGGTGTAGACAATATTGAAGAAATTCTTGAGATTTCTGACGGGCTTATGGTAGCGCGCGGAGACCTGGGTGTTGAAATCCCCGCTGAAGAGGTGCCGCTTGTGCAAAAGAAATTAATTAAGAAATGTAATGCACAGGGCAAACCGGTTATTACTGCTACACAAATGCTGGATTCCATGCAGCGCAACCCGCGTCCAACACGCGCAGAAGCGAGTGATGTTGCAAATGCCATTTTTGATGGCACAGACGCAATCATGTTATCCGGTGAGACAGCTGCGGGTTCTTACCCTGTCGAGGCTGTGCAGACGATGCACAACATCGCATCAAGAGCGGAATCGGCACTGGATCATAAAGAAATCCTGTCAAACCGCAGCAAAGATAATGAACATAACATCACTGATGCCATTGGGGAATCAGTGGCACATACAGCTCTGAACCTGGATGTTAACGCCATTATAACGCCAACTGAAAGCGGCCATACAGCCCGGATGATTTCCAAATACCGTCCTAAAGCACCAATTGTTGCCGTTACCTCAAACGATTATGTTTCACGTCGATTATCTTTAACTTGGGGTGTGTACCCTCAGATTGGCCAAAAAGCGTCTACAACGGATGATATGCTTGATATCGCTGTTGAAGAAAGCTTGAACAGCGGCATTGTTGCTTCAGGAGACTTAGTTGTAATTACAGCTGGAGTTCCTGTTGGTGAAGCAGGTACCACCAACCTAATGAAAATTCATGTAGTGGGAGATATCCTTGCAAAGGCACAAGGAATCGGGCGCAAATCAGCATTTGGAAAAGTGGTTGTAGCGAGGAATGCAGAGGAAGCATTGGCGAAAGTAACAGAAGGATCTATTCTGGTTACAATCGGCTCTGACCGTGAAATGGTTCCTGCGATTGAGAAATGCAGTGCGCTTATAACAGAAGAAGGCGGGCTTACAAGCCATGCGGCTGTTGTTGGCCTTAATATTGGCATACCTGTCATTGTAGGGGTTGAAAATGCAACCAGCCTGCTGAAAGATGGACAGGAAGTCACTGTTGACTCTCAGCGCGGTGTAATTTATAACGGACACGCAAGCGTATTATAATTACTTGTTAAAGGAGGGGGATGCCCTTCCTTTTTTTGATGTTAAGGAAAAATATTTATAACTTTAGGGATGTGTGGCGTTCTTAGTCTGCCTTCCTTCTTGGGCAGGTGCTTGCGCTTTTGTTCTTTTCCTGGACAAATTGTTATATTTCGATTGCCTTGTTTGATATAATAAGAGTAAGTCTTAAACAAAATAGAGGTGGCTTGATGCGCTACATTCTCTTATTGATGATAATTATTCCGGCTGCTGAAATTGGTGTTTTGCTTCTTTCAGGCAACACTATTGGGCTATGGCCCACACTAGCAGTTATTTTGCTTACAGGTGTTCTAGGTGCCTATCTCGCTAAAAGGCAGGGGCTTGAAACAATCAGAAAAATACAGGATCAGCTGCGATTCGGACAGATGCCTGGAGATGCCATTCTTGATGGGGCATGCATTCTTATAGGGGGCGTCCTGCTTCTTACACCAGGGTTCATAACAGATGCATTAGGATTTACTTTGCTTCTCCCTCCTGCAAGAAAAGTCCTTAAAAACATCCTATATCAGGGACTTAAAAAATGGATGAACAAAGGAACAATCACAATAATCAGGTAAAAATAGCAAAATATAAAGCCGCTCCATTATATTGGAGCGGCTTGTTAATTTTATTGAAAGATGCAATATCATGATTAGTACACTTTGCGGCTTCATTCCCTCGCTCAGTGGCGCTGATCCCATTAAATAGTACACTTCATAAACATTATTCTTGGTTCAGCGGCATTAACAGAACTGATTAGTGCCACTCGTGGCTTGTGCCCCAGCTAAGCAGCACAATTGCCTAGAGAAGTGCCGATATCCCATCCTTTGCATAGCATAACTGAAGGAGATGCTATTTTTTATCCTAATCGGCTTCTTCATTGCCTTTTATAAACAACCAGATATCCTGGAACACTCCCGCTTTATGAAGGGTAGTGAGGAGCACAAGAGTAACCGGACCTGCAATCAAGCCTAAAAATCCGATCAGTTTAAAACCGGCAAATAAAGCAATCAGGGTAGCTAAAGGATCAAGCCCAATGCTTGATGAAAGGATCTTGGGCTCCATTATCTGACGTTGGACCAGCACGATGATATACAGAATGCCCAGCCC
This sequence comes from Bacillus sp. ZZV12-4809, assembly GCF_009849585.1. Classification (GTDB taxonomy): domain Bacteria; phylum Bacillota; class Bacilli; order Bacillales; family Cytobacillaceae; genus Cytobacillus. Next base: position 196,028 of record NZ_VCRN01000005.1, on the reverse strand, counting down.
GAGTGCCCTGCTCATTTCTCCGCCGATTGCTTCATATATAATCCAAGGCACAAAAATCAGTCCTGTACCGAGATAGGGAATAATATCGACAAGTCCAGTAACAAGTGCAATTGTAATCGCATAATCAACACGCAGGATGAGGAGTCCGGCAAGTATAATAACTGTAGTAATCGATACTAAAGTAGCCTGTGCTTTAATAAATCCAAACAAGGCCTTCTGGAGATCTGCAAATACAGTTCTGCCGCTTTTTTTTGCGCGGCTGGGAAGCATGCGGCCGAATAACCCTGAAAGTCTGTGCCAATCCTTGCTGATAAAAAAAGTGGCCAGCAGCGAGAAGATCAGGACTGTTGCTGCATTGGGAAACCATGAAAGGATATTTGGGATATTCTCAAAAAATGCCTGAATAAAATCTCCCAGTGTAGATCCAAATTGCTTCCCGACATTTTCTATATTTGTCATGATGGTATCCTGCTGTCCGGTTCCCAGATTATTAAACAAACTTGCCAGCTGGTTATAAAGAGGAATGATTTGCCCTGCAAAGAATTGTTCTATGAAGTTAATTAAGGTATCGAGGTGCTGAGGCACTACTTTTGCCAAATAATCTGCACCTGATACGATCTCGGCCACCAGTAAAGTGATTAATCCGGCAAAAATGGCAAAGATAAGAATCAGTGCAATAAGCACTGCGAGAACCCTTGGTATTTTCCATTTAACTTCCATTAAATTGACCAAAGGGTTAATGAGAAAGGCAATGGCCAATCCAATAATGAAAGGATAAGTCACTTTGGATAAATATAAGAAAGCATAGAAACTTAAAATCACCACTCCAATAACAAAGAAAAATCTTACGGTTCGATAGATATATGCGGGGTTCAAGTATTAGCCTCCTTATTAAATTTGAACAGACTAAGTAATGACAGCATTTTTTATGTAATGTTATTAGTTATATCATACATCATTTTTGCAAGAGGCAAAAATAATTAGACAGTGTCTATTAATACTTATTCTATTTTTAAAAGACAGCCTAAGAACTCGGAAATTATTAAATTGAATTAAATTATGTTACGATAATATAGGAAGCTGGCAGGTGAATTAGCAAATGTTATCCCAACCACTTATTTTCTTATTACTATTGCTGGGGATTGGTTTAATAGCAAAGAATCAATCACTGATTATTGCTGTCTTTATTTTGATTATCCTTAAAGCATCCGGCCTGGATTCAAAAGCCTTTTCATTTCTGCAGTCCAAGGGGATTAACTGGGGTGTAACCATTATTACAATTGCTGTCCTGGCACCAATAGCCAGCGGTGAAATCGGATTCCGTGATTTAAGCGGTGCATTTAAATCCCCTTATGCGTGGATAGCTCTTGTCTCGGGGATTGCAGTTGCACTTCTGGCAAAAGGCGGTATCGTGCTGCTGGCTGAAGATCCCCATATAACAACTGCACTTGTACTGGGGACCATTCTTGCTGTCTCCCTTTTTAAAGGTATTGCCGTCGGTCCTCTGATAGGGGCTGGGATTGCATATATGGCAATGAAGGTCTTTGAGCTTTTTAAATGAATTTTCATCTAGATTCCTCATTGCCTATGGGGCAAGAATGCAAATAAACTTTTCTTGAAAAATAATATTTTTTAACAAATTAAGTGCTTTTCATTCACAAAAGTCAGATAATTGTTTATAATAGGACTTGTAAGCGTAACCTATTTCACGGTACCTATTATATTCAGTTAAGCTCTATCGAAATGTTATTAATATATTTATTTTTTCTAATTCCAGAAAAATGTAAGCATTTTCTTTTTTTTAACCGAGTACCGAGCAACCGCTCGATTAATGCATGCCAAGAGAAAGTTTATTTCTTCCATATATCGGGAGTACTTTTTACTAAATGAAAGTATCACTTTCATGAATTTGGTCTGTAGATCGGCTAATACAGCCGGCTTTTTCAAAGGCTGTCCTGCAGCCCTATAATTGTGTCCCAATAAAGATAAAACAGAATGTGGACATGACAAGGAAGCTTTTCTGAAAAATGAAAAACCAGGTTCGGCTTACTTATGTTTAATGTACAGACAAAAATGGGTATGGGGAAATTTTATTATGTAAAGGAGAGATTCGGTATGACAGTAACACGCGGTCTTGAAGGGGTAGTAGCTACTACTTCGTCTATCAGCTCCATCATAGACGATACATTAACCTATGCTGGCTACAATATTGATGATTTGGCTGAAAATGCAAGCTTTGAAGAGGTTATTTATCTTTTATGGCACAGAAAGCTTCCTACTCAATCCCAGCTGGATGAATTAAAGAGTCAGCTTGCAGCAAACTACTCTCTTCCGGAGGAAGTTCTGAACCATTTTAAAACATATCCAATTGACAAAGTGCATCCAATGGCTGCCCTTCGTTCGGCAGTGTCTTTATTGGGACTTTATGATGAAGAAGCAGATCAGATGGATGAAGAAGCAAATTATAAAAAAGCAATTCGCCTTCAAGCTAAAATGCCTGCTATTGTAACGGCATTTGCACGGGTTAGAAAAGGCCTTGAACCAATTGCTCCTAGAACAGATCTTGGATTTGCAGCCAATTTCCTATATATGCTTACAGGCAAAGAGCCTGAGCCAATCGCAATTGAAGCATTTAATAAAGCCCTGGTTCTTCATGCGGACCATGAACTGAATGCTTCCACTTTCACTGCACGTGTATGTGTAGCTACTTTATCAGATATCTATTCAGGAGTTACAGCTGCTATTGGCGCATTAAAAGGTCCGTTGCATGGCGGTGCCAATGAGGCTGTAATGAAGATGCTTACTGATATCGGCACTCTTGAAAATGTAGAGCCATATATCCGTGAAAAACTTGAAAAGAAAGAGAAAATCATGGGCTTTGGACACCGTGTTTACCGTCAGGGCGATCCTCGTGCCAAGCACTTAAGAGAAATGTCTAAAAAGCTTACTGAACTTACCGGGGAACCACACTGGTATGAAATGTCCACGCAAATTGAAGCGATTGTTACCGGAGAGAAAAAGCTTCCGCCAAATGTCGACTTCTATTCTGCATCTGTATACCATAGCCTGGGAATCGACCATGACCTGTTCACGCCGATTTTTGCTGTAAGCCGTGTATCCGGCTGGCTGGCTCATATTCTCGAACAATATGAAAATAATCGCTTGATCCGCCCGCGTGCAGACTATACAGGCCCGGGAATGCAAAAATACGTGCCAGTAGAGCAAAGAGGTCTTTAATAGGCTGAAAAAACAGATTAAAAGAATTAAATTTACTACTCAGCATTTTACTTTTTATCAAAAAATTGCTGTAATAGAGAGAGCAGGGAAAAGGTTAGAGGCAAATGCCTTCTAACCTTTGAATCTGATATACTGATGCAGCATTATGCCGAAGTCTATATAAATAAAAAAGGCTGATGTTCGCACTTTTCAAAATGGAGGGTATAACAATGCAAGGTGAAAAAATCACAGTTACAAATGGTGTACTAAACGTACCAAACAACCCAATCGTTCCTTTTATTGAAGGAGACGGAACAGGGCCTGATATTTGGGCGGCAGCTTCCCGTGTATTGGATGCTTCTGTAGAAAAAGCTTATAAAGGTGAGCGCAAGCTTGTCTGGAAAGAAGTGTTAGCCGGCGAAAAAGCCTTCAATCAGACTGGAGAGTGGCTTCCTTCTGAAACACTTGATGCGATCAATGAATATCTTATTGCGATTAAAGGACCATTAACAACACCAATCGGCGGCGGTATCCGTTCCCTGAACGTTGCGCTTCGCCAGGAGCTTGACCTGTTTGTGTGCCTGCGTCCGGTCCGCTGGTTTGAAGGCGTTCCTTCTCCAGTTAAACGCCCGCAGGATACTGATATGGTTATTTTCCGTGAAAATACAGAGGATATCTATGCCGGCATTGAGTATGCCAAAGGTTCTGATGAAGTGAAGAAATTAATTTCTTTCCTTCAAGATGAAATGGGTGTTAATAAAATCCGTTTCCCTGAAACTTCCGGACTTGGCATTAAGCCGGTATCAGAGGAAGGAACAAGCCGCCTTGTACGTGCTGCTATCGAGTACGCAATCAAAGAAGGCCGCAAATCTGTAACACTTGTACATAAAGGCAATATCATGAAATTTACTGAAGGTGCCTTTAAAAACTGGGGTTATGAACTCGCTGAAAGAGAATACGGAGAAAAAGTATTCACTTGGGCTCAATATGACCGCATTAAAGATGAGCAAGGTGTTGAAGCTGCAAACAAGGCTCAGGCAGATGCAGAAGCAGCTGGCAAAATTATTGTTAAGGATGCAATTGCCGATATTTTCCTACAGCAGATCCTTACACGTCCAAAAGAGTTTGATGTTGTTGCAACAATGAACTTGAACGGAGATTATATTTCTGATGCTCTTGCTGCGCAGGTAGGCGGAATTGGTATTGCTCCTGGAGCAAACATTAACTATGAAACTGGACATGCGATCTTCGAAGCAACTCATGGTACAGCTCCGAAGTATGCTGGCCTTGATAAGGTTAACCCTTCTTCGGTTATTCTTTCAGGTGTATTAATGCTTGAGCACCTTGGATGGAACGAAGCTGCAAACATGATCGTTAAATCTATGGAAAAATCTATTGCCTCTAAAGTCGTAACATATGACTTTGCCCGTCTAATGGATGGAGCAACTGAAGTAAAATGCTCTGAATTTGCTGAGGAACTAATTAAAAACATGGAGTAAAAAAGCAAAAGCGCCTATAATAAAAGGCGCTTTTAACTAATATACTGTTCATACTGTGCTATTTTGTGCACTTACCTGAGGAAACTTTTTTTGCCGGGCAGCTAGGGAATTTCTGAAAAGTGAAGAATGTGTATATAGGGATGGCTGTTCTTTGGAACAGCCTCTTACATAAAGGATGAAAATCCTAAACTTTCATTTCCAAAAGGAGGAACTGCTCATGTCATTGAAACGCAAAAAGATTTCTGTAATCGGTGGAGGATTTACTGGAGCAACAACTGCATTCTTACTGGGCCAAAAAGAACTTGGAGATGTCGTGCTGGTCGATATACCGCAAATGGAAAACCCTACAAAGGGAAAAGCTCTTGATATGCTGGAAGCAAGTCCTGTACAGGGATTTGATGCGAACATCACTGGCACTTCTAGCTATGAAGATACACAAGACTCTGACATTGTAGTTATTACAGCAGGCATTGCACGGAAGCCGGGTATGAGCCGGGATGATCTTGTACAGACGAACCAGAAGATTATGAAAAGTGTAGCGCAGGAGATTGCAAAGTATTCTCCAAATAGCTATATAGTTGTGCTGACTAACCCGGTGGATGCGATGACTTATACAGTTTTCAAGGAATCGGGCTTCCCGAAAAACCGTGTAATTGGCCAGTCAGGTGTTCTTGACACAGCCCGCTTCCGCACATTTGTCGCCCAGGAACTGAATTTATCTGTTAAAGACATTACAGGATTTGTACTTGGCGGCCACGGTGATGACATGGTTCCGCTAGTCCGCTATTCATATGCTGGCGGCATTCCTTTAGAAGCATTAATATCAAAAGATCGTCTTGATGCTATTGTCGAGCGGACACGCAAAGGCGGAGGAGAAATCGTCAATTTATTAGGCAACGGTAGTGCCTACTATGCTCCAGCTGCTTCTCTGGTGGAAATGTGTGAAGCTATTCTTAAAGATCAGCGCCGTGTCCTGCCTTCCATTGCATACCTTGAAGGAGAGTATGGCTATGAAGGAATCTATCTGGGTGTGCCAACCATCCTTGGAGCAAATGGAATTGAAAAAATAATAGAGCTAGAACTGACAAATGAAGAAAAAGCTGCCCTCGATAAATCGGCAGATTCAGTTCGCAAGGTAATGGAAGTATTAGTGTAGTACTAAAGAACACTAGTATTTTCGAACCGCATCAGTTTAACTCTCTTGTTTGACTGTGGAGGACATTTATCCCTCGAAGATGCTATCTTATTTTCTTTGTGTGATGGTGATTCAAGGGGATTATTTTATGTCCTGCGGGAGTTGCGGGACATATGTGAACCCACATGAAGAGAGCGGTAAGGAGGCTTACCGACCGCCCAAAGTCTTAAGCTAATTAACAGATTTGCAATATAAGCAGTAAAAAAGTTCGGGGATAAACTCCGAATTTTTTTACTGGAAGCCCTTTTGGGAAATAGTAAATAATGATATCATATAAAAAATAGACTGAATTATTTAAAATATTCAACAGTCTATTTTTTACACCAGATATGTAAACGGTTACAATACTCGGAGGTGCAAGCTATGCTGCTTGGAAAGAAAAGAAAACTGGGAAGAACTATTGAAGAAATATCTGTAGGAGAAAAATTGACGCTTACAGAAAAAATAGAAGACAAGGATCTATTGCTTTACCTTGGCCTGACAAACGATGCAAATCCTTTATATATCCAGCATGATTATGCTTCTCAAACACCTTATAAAAAACCAATAGTACCAAGTGTTATGCTGAATGGCATCATAAATTCTGCCATCTCCAAATATCTGCCGGGGCCTGGAAGCCATGTTTTAAAACAGGATATTGAGTATACAAAGCCTGTCTATCATTATGGCACAGTTCAATTTTTATTCGAAGTAACAGAAGTAAATACCTCAAACCATACCGTGCAAATTAAGGTGCAGGGAACGAATGAAGAAGAGCAGACGGTTATTAATGGTCAGCTCCTTGTATGTCCTCCTTACAAACCCCAGCCTATGGATGGGAATGCCTTAGAAAATTTCTGATAATCAAAAGATGTGCAGCATATGCACATCTTTTTTGATTAAATCCTCCCTTTCCAGCGATTGACCCGAAATAAACCATGAAATATATTATAATAAAGATATATGGCAAGTAGGGGTTTGATAGGCAGGAGGGATACCTGCTTTTTATAAAAATCGCTGACAGTCAAGCAGCTTAGGTTTAACACAGGGGTAATTCAATGACGCGGAGGATCATATGGATAAGAAAATTCTAGTTGTAGATGACGAACAATCTATCGTAACTTTACTTCAATACAACCTGCAGCAGGCGGGCTATGAAGTAATTACAGCCATGGATGGCCAGGAGGGTAAAGATCTGGCCATTTCTGAAAGACCGGATCTTATTGTACTTGATCTTATGCTGCCAAAGCTTGATGGAATAGAAGTATGCAAACAGCTTAGACAGCAGAAAATAGCAACACCTATTTTAATGCTGACTGCCAAGGATGATGAATTTGATAAGGTTCTTGGTCTTGAACTGGGTGCAGATGATTACATGACAAAACCTTTCAGCCCTCGGGAAGTAGTTGCCAGAGTTAAAGCTATCTTGCGGAGAACTCAATTTGTGCCTGAAGCTGTCGAAGAGAAAGAGGAAGATGGCGATTCTTTTAGGATTGGCGGACTAAAGATCCTTCCACAGCACTATGAAGCCTATTTTGAAGGAGAACTTCTTGAATTAACTCCGAAGGAGTTTGAATTACTATTATATCTTGCTAAGAATAAGAGCCGTGTTCTGACAAGGGATCAGCTTCTTAGCGCAGTCTGGAATTACGATTTTGCAGGAGACACGAGAATCGTTGATGTACATATAAGCCATTTAAGAGAGAAAATTGAAGCAAACACCAAAAAACCTGTTTATATTAAAACCATTCGCGGATTGGGCTACAAATTGGAGGGGCCTAAAGGAGAATGAACACGTTTCGCACCCGACTGCTTTTCGCATTGCTTTCGTTAATTCTTGTTGTTCTAGTTGCATTAGGCCTTCTTTTAGGCCAGCTATTTAAAAGCTATTATTTAAATACATTTGATGCACGTCTGCAAAAAGAGACTGAAATGGCGGCGAGCTATATTCAGGGCAATGGAGGCATTGGGTCCATTAGTATTGATAGAATCAATGAACTTGGTGACATACTTGATGTGCGTGTAACTGCTACTGACAGCAAGGGCATAATATTAATGGATAGCGGCGTCATAAGTGAGACTACACAAAGCAGGCACCAGGAAATTATATTAGAAGTATTAAAAAAGAAATCCGAATATGAATCAGGATGGGAAGTGGCCGGAGGTTTTAATCTGCACTATTATTGGCAGCCTGTGATGGTAAATGGCGAGAAGGAAGGCTATATCTTCTTAAGCACAAAGCTGGCAGAATTCCAAAAGGCCTATCAGCAGATTTGGTGGATTTTAGCTATCAGTCTTGGTCTGTCCTTATTTATGATTATTCTGCTTGGGTCAAGAATTATGGCACGATATACAAAGCCTATCGAGTCCGCAACACAGGTTGCGATTGAACTTACGAAGGGAAACTATCGGGCAAGAACATATGAAGATCAGGAAGATGAAACAGGTATGCTGAGTAAATCTATCAATGTACTGGCGAGGAATCTTCAGGAAATGGTGAAATCCCAGGAGATGCAGCAGGACAGACTTGGCGCTCTCATTGAAAACATGGGAAGCGGTCTGATTCTTATTGACAGCAGAGGCTATATTAATTTGGTGAACCGGCCATACAAAGAGGTTTTCAATGTAAATCCTTCCGAATACCTTTATAAACTCTATTATGAAGTGATAGAACATAAAGGGGTAACCGAAGTGGTTGAAGAAATTTTTATGACGGAACAGAAAGTAAAAAAGCAGCTCATTATACCTGTCAACATCGAAAGACGTTACTTTGAAGTATATGGAGTTCCTATTATTGGGACGAATGATGAATGGAAAGGGATTTTGCTTGTATTTCATGATATTACCGAACTGAAGAAACTTGAGCAGATGAGGAAGGATTTTGTCGCGAACGTTTCTCATGAACTGAAAACACCAATTACCTCTATAAAGGGCTTCTCTGAAACTCTTTTGGATGGTGCGATGGAAAACAAACAAACTCTTAATGATTTTCTCAATATCATTTTGAAGGAAAGTGATCGTCTGCAATCTCTTATTCAGGAATTGCTGGATCTGTCGAAAATTGAAAAGCAGGGCTTTAGTTTGTCCATTCAGCAGCTGGATCTGGCTGTTGTGCTCGAAGATGTGGTGGCCATCATGAAAGGGAAGGCAGCAGAAAAAGAAATCGTTCTGGAATATAAGAGAGGCGATGAACCTGTATATGTTGAAGGTGATGTTCACCGGCTTAAGCAGGTGTTTATCAATATCATATCAAATGCAATTTCATATACGCCAAAACAGGGGGCCGTCCATATTTCTTCAGCAAATAGCGGCAGCACCGTTTCAACAGAAATACGGGATACGGGGATTGGAATTGAAGCCATTGAAATTCCGCGTATCTTTGAACGTTTTTACCGGATCGATAAAGCCAGAAGCAGGAACTCTGGTGGAACAGGGCTGGGGCTGGCAATCGTAAAGCATCTCGTTGAAGCACATAAGGGTACCATCGCGGTTAAAAGTGAGGTTGGCAGAGGCACCTCCTTTATTATTGAACTTCCGAAAGTAATAAATGAAAAAAATGGATGAAATGGCAGGATTAACTTTACATGATTTTAACAGCAGATTTATGTTCCCTTTACAATGCGCTGTTAAAATCATAATTGTTAAACCCCTTCATCCAAGGAGCCATAGAAAAAGGTGAAAGCTGACCCCGCTTTCGCCTTTTTCATTTTGCCGATTCTTCATCTTTCTTTAACTTTTGTCATATTTATGAAACCTTTACGTAAATAAATCGTATGAAAAGTTATAGAAAGTGCTAGGAAAGGGGAGAGAGAAATGGTCAGCTTAAAGCGGATTTATACAATCGCAGGGCTAATTATCGCAATATTAATTTTAAGTATAATAGCTTTTACAACATGGTACACCGTCGATGAGTCGGATCAGGCAGTCATTTTAACATTTGGGGAAGTTGAGGAAGGCATTACGGAGCCAGGACTTCACTTTAAATTGCCATGGCCTGTCCAAAGCGTGGAGAAGCTTTCAAAGGAAACTTTTTCGCTGCAGTTTGGATATGAAGAAAAAGATGGAGAAATAAAGGATTTTCCTGATGAGACAAAAATGATAACCGGGGATGAAAATATCGTCCTTGCAGATCTGGTGGTACAGTGGAAAATAACCGATCCGGAAAAATTCCTTTATAATGCCGAAGAACCGGAAGAAATTTTATATGATGCTACTTCTTCATCTTTAAGAAGTATTATAGGAGGATCAAAGATAGATGCTGCGCTGACTTCAGGGAAAGCAGCAATCGAAGCAGATGTAAGAGAACTCCTGACATCTTTAATTGGCAAATATGATATTGGCATATCAATTCTTGCCGTAAAACTGCAGGATGTTGAGCTGCCGAATGATGATGTAAGAAAAGCTTTTACAGATGTAACCGATGCAAGGGAAACCGCCAATACTAAAAAAAATGAGGCAAATAAATATAAGAACCAGAGAATGAATGAAGCTGAAGGTGAGAAGGAAGCTCTTATTTCCAAAGCAAATGGGGAAAAGGCAGCCCGTCTCGAGAGAGCTCGTGGAGATGTAGCAGTATTTAATAAATTGTATGCTGAATATAAAAATAACCCGGATATCACAAGAGAGAGATTAGTTATTGAAACACTTGAGCAAGTCCTTCCGGGTGCAGAGATTTACATTATGAATGATGATGGAAACACTATGAAATATTTCCCAATCAGGCCGCTGGAGAAAGAACAGGCCAAACCGAAAGAGGAGGGAGGTACGGATAATGAGTGATCAAAATGTTGTAAATATCAATGAACGGGGCGGAAATTTCAAATGGGGAACCTATACCAAACTAGGAATCATCCTCGTGCTTATCATTGCCGGACTAGGAATATTGTTCAGCAACCTGTTTATTGTAAAGGAAGGGGAATACAGGGTTATTCGTCAATTTGGAGAGGTAGTCCGGATTGAAAGCGAACCTGGATTAGCATACAAAATACCCTTCATCCAAAGTGTAACCACACTCCCGAAATATCAAATGACTTATGATGTGTCCGAAGCTGAGATCAACACAAAGGACAAAAAGGTCATGATTATCGATAACTATGCAGTATGGAAAATTGACGATCCGAAGAAAATGATCTCAAACGCGAGAACATTGGAGGGAGCGGAGGCTAGAATGGAAGAATTCATCTACTCCGTGACCCGCTCCGAATTGGGTCAGCTGAATTACGAAGAAATCATCAATGATGAAAAATCTTCACGAGGATCTTTGAATGATCAAATTACCACAAAAGTGAATGAATTGCTTACAAATGATAATTATGGAATCACAGTAACAGATGTACGCATTAAACGAACAGATTTACCGGCTGAAAACGAACAATCTGTCTATACCAGAATGATCTCCGAGCGTCAGTCGACAGCCCAGGAATATCTGTCCAAGGGGGATGCCCAGAAGAATATTATTATTGCTGAAACAGACAGGACAGTCAGGGAAATGCTTGCGAAGGCCCAGGCAGATGCTGAGGTAATTCGGGCAGAGGGGGAAGCGGGAGCTGCGAAGGTCTATAATGAAGCCTTCTCAAAGGATCCGGAATTCTATTCCTTATACCGCACACTTGAATCTTATAAAAAGACTATCAATGGCGAGACTGTAATCGTTCTGCCTTCTGATTCACCATATGCCCGTCTGCTGATGGGGAATACTAATTAAATAGGACTTTAATTAGAGGCCGTTATTTTTCTTTCTCTATCTGCTCATGATAGAATAAAGGAAAATAACGGCTTATTTATTGCGGACAAATCTAGCTTCTGCGGCTGCCCCCTCGAGGTCACAAGCCGCCCCTCCCAAAAAGGCAAAGAACGCCTTTCCGGGAGGATCGTCTTGTGCTGGACGGGGGTGAGCAAGGCGCTTCCGCTTTAACTGTCTAGCTGCAGCGCCTACCCCCTCGAGGTCACAAGCCGCCCCTCCCAAAAAGGCAAAGAACGCCTTTCCGGGAGGATCGTCTTATGCTGGTCGGGGGTGAGCAAGGCGCTTCCGCTTTAACTGTCTAGCTGCAGCGCCTACCCCCTCGAGGTCACAAGCCGCCCCTCCCAAAAAGGCAAAGAACGCCTTTCCGGGAGGATCGTCTTGTGCTGGTCGGGGGTGAGCAAGGCGCTTCCGCTTTTCTTAGAAGGAGGAGATTTTATTTGGGTAAGAAAAAGCTTGTTCTGATAGATGGCAACAGCATCGCTTATCGGGCATTTTTTGCTTTGCCGCTCTTAAACAATGATAAAGGTATACATACCAATGCTGTTTACGGCTTTACTATGATGCTGCAGAGGATTTTGGAGGATGAAAAACCGACGCATCTCCTTGTGGCATTTGATGCCGGAAAAACAACCTTCCGCCATAAAACCTTTAGCGAGTATAAAGGCGGCCGGCAGAAAACCCCGCCTGAGCTATCAGAGCAGTTTCCTTATATAAGAGAGCTTCTTGATGCTTATGGAATCTCCAGATATGAACTGGAAAATTATGAAGCGGATGATATCATTGGAACACTGTCCCTTCATGCAGAAAAAGATGGCTATGAAGTTAAAGTAATATCGGGAGATAAAGATTTAACCCAGTTAAGTTCTGATGACGTCACTGTCAGCATTACCCGTAAAGGCATCACAGATATTGAAGAATACACACCAGCGCATATAGAAGAAAAATACGGAATCACGCCAGACAGGATTATTGATATGAAAGGCCTGATGGGTGATAGTTCAGATAATATCCCGGGGGTCCCGGGAGTGGGTGAAAAAACAGCCCTTAAATTACTGAAAGAATTTGGCACCCTTGAAGAGCTCTTGGATTCAACAGATAAGGTGAGCGGAAAAAAACTGAAAGAAAAGCTGGAAGAGTTCAAGGATCAGGCATTAATGAGCAAAGAACTTGCTACGATCACGAGGGAAGCTCCTGTTGAGATTAAAATTGAAGATATTGAATATGAAGGTTTTGAAAAAGATAAGGTAATAGGCGTCTTCAAAGAACTGGGCTTTAATTCGCTGCTGGAAAAAATCGGCGGGGATACAGAAGCAATTGAAGAGAATCTGGATGAAATTGAATTTAGCATTGCTGATGAAATTAAGGAAGATATGTTTTCTGATGAAAGTGCATTTTATGTTGAGCTTCTGGAGGATAATTACCATTATGCTGAAATAATTGGTTTTTCCGTGGCAAATGAGAAGGGGAATTTCTTCTTCTCCAAAGATACGGCCTTAGAGTCAGAAGTTTTTAAAAGATGGGCTGAAGATGATACGAAAAAGAAGACTGTGTATGATGCAAAAAGATCTGAAGTATCACTCCGCCATCATGGTATTCATCTAAAGGGTGCAGATTTTGATCTTTATATCGCTTCATACATTATTAACCCGTCTCAGACTATTGAAGATATAGCATCTATAGCAAAAAATCATGGCTATCACGCGATTCAATCGGATGAAGCTTTCTACGGAAAAGGAGCAAAAAGGCGGATTCCGGAAGTGAAAGAACTTGCCGGTCATTTAGCAAGAAAAGCAGCTGCCTTGATGACATTGAAGGAGAAACTCGATAATGATTTAAAGGAAAACCAGCAATCCGAGCTTTTTTATGACCTTGAAATGCCGCTGTCTTTAATATTAGCGGATATGGAGTCAACAGGAATTCAAGTGGATTTGGAACGCCTAAGGACAATGGGACAAGACCTGCTCCTGAAATTAGATGAAATTGAAAAGCGGATACATGAACTTGCTGGGGAAGCTTTCAATATTAATTCACCTAAACAGCTAGGTGTAATCCTTTTTGAAAAACTGGGGCTGCCAGTCATTAAAAAAACAAAAACCGGCTTTTCCACTTCTGCCGATGTCCTTGAAAAACTTGAGAACAATCATGAAATCATCCGGGATATCCTGCACTATCGCCAGCTTGGCAAGCTTCAATCCACCTATATTGAAGGCCTGCTGAAGGTAGTTAACAAGGAAACAGGCAAAGTCCACACCAGGTTCAATCAGGCTCTAACCCAGACAGGAAGATTAAGCTCAACTGATCCGAACCTGCAAAATATTCCAATCCGTCTGGAGGAAGGGCGAAAGATCAGGCAGGCATTTGTTCCTTCAGAACCCGGCTGGGCTATCTTTGCTGCAGACTATTCGCAGATTGAACTGAGAGTGCTGGCCCATATTGCAGATGATGAAAAGCTGATTGAAGCCTTTATTGAAGATATGGATATTCACACCAAAACGGCTATGGAAGTATTCCACGTTAATGCCGATGAAGTTACATCCAATATGCGGCGCCATGCTAAGGCCGTTAACTTTGGAATAGTTTACGGAATCAGTGATTACGGTCTTTCTCAAAGCCTGGGCATAACCCGGAAAGAAGCAGGGAAATTCATTGACCGGTATCTTGAAAGCTATCCTGGTGTAAAGCAGTACATGGACGATATTATTCATGAAGCAAAACAGAAAGGATTTGTCTCGACCCTTCTTCACAGAAGAAGATATCTGCCTGAAATCACCAGCAGAAACTTTAACCTGCGAAGTTTTGCGGAACGCACCGCTATGAACACACCAATTCAGGGTAGTGCAGCTGATATTATTAAAAAGGCCATGATTGACATGGCTGATCGCTTAAGAAAGGAAAAGCTTAATGCACGCCTACTGCTGCAGGTTCACGATGAACTGATTTTCGAAGCACCAGAGGATGAAATAGAGACCCTCAAAAAAATCGTTCCGGACGTAATGGAAAATGCAGTAGAATTGAAAGTTCCGCTTAAAGTTGATTATTCGTATGGCCCAACATGGTTTGATGCAAAATAAAAGCTGATTTTTAGATTTTCAAAGGAGGGATGACTATGCCTGAACTTCCTGAAGTTGAAACGGTCAGAAGAACATTGCAGGAATTGGTGATCGGCAAAACTATTTCCCATGTTTCGGTTTTCTGGCCTAAAATGGTTAAGCATCCCGAAGAGCCTGCCCAATTCACGGATGCCTTAGCAGGCCAGACTTTTCGGGACATTGGCAGGAGAGGGAAATTCCTGATCCTCTACACAGATGAATATGCACTCGTGTCCCACCTGCGAATGGAGGGCAGATATGGCCTTTATTCTAAAGAAGAATCTGTTGAAAAACACACTCATGTCATCTTCCATTTTACTGATGACACTGAACTCAGATACAAAGATGTCCGTAAATTTGGAACGATGCACTTATATGCAAAGGGTGAAGAGCTTAAGACTCTTCCTCTGGCCCATTTGGGACCAGAACCATTTGCAGAGGAATTTACGGTGGACGACCTTGCTTCGAGACTTGCCCGGACCTCCCGCCATGTCAAAACTGCACTTCTCGATCAGAAAACGATCGTAGGCCTCGGCAATATTTACGTCGATGAAGCACTATTCCGCTCGCGAATTCATCCTGAAAGAGCGGCAAATAGCTTATCAAGAAACGAATTGGAGACTCTTCATAAAGAAATTGCAGATACCCTGAGAGAAGCGGTAGATAAAGGAGGAAGCACCATTCGCTCCTATGTTAATTCCCAGGGGCAAATTGGCATGTTCCAGCTTGATCTTTTTGTTTATGGGCGAAAAGGGGAAGAGTGCAAAGTCTGCGGAAGCACACTTGAGCGAATCGTAACTGGAGGCAGGGGCACAGTATACTGTCCTGCCTGTCAGAGGAAATAAAAACGGAATAGAGTTAAAATGCGTTTTGAATAACATTGGATGGGCTCCTTCCATATACTATCGTAGCGATTGACAGGGAGGAGCTCTATTCTATGGCGCATATATTCTCACTTTTGATACTTGCTTTTGCTGTCAGTCTTGACAGTTTTAGTGTCGGTTTAACATATGGTTTAAGGAAAATGAGCATACCATTTAAATCGATCAGTATAATCGCTTGCTGTTCAGCAATCACATTAATGGCCGCCATGACAATCGGCCATTTAATAGGAGCCTTTTTATCTCCGGCTTTAGCTGAAAGTTTAGGCGGAGTCATTCTGATTTTTCTCGGTGCCTGGGTCCTATATCAATTTTTCAGGCCGGAAAAGGTGAAGGATGTCCTGCCGCATGAAAAGACAATTGTAAATTTGGAAATTAAATCTCTAGGGCTTGTCATTAATATTTTGAAAAAGCCGATGTCCGCTGATTTTGACAAATCCGGTGCCATCACAGGAATTGAAGCACTAATGCTTGGGCTTGCACTATCCCTGGATGCCTTTGGTGCTGGAATCGGTGCAGCTATGCTGGGGTACTCACCTTACTACCTGGCGTTGACGGTCGCCGTTATGAGCTCTCTGTTTGTGTTTTTGGGAATGCAGGTGGGGTCCCTTTTTTCTAAAAGCGGATGGGTCCATAAGTTTTCATTCATTCCAGGCATTATTTTAATCGTAATTGGGATTCTAAAAATCTAGTATTTTAAAGGAAAGGAATACACTATGCCACTGACTGTAGGTTTGTCAGGGGGGATTGCAAGCGGGAAAAGCACTGTTTCATCTCTCCTAATCGGAAAAGGATATTCTGTAATCGACGCGGATATAGAAGCCAGATTAGCTGTTGAAAAAGGAGAGGAAGCTTATCAGGAAATTGTCCGTCATTTTGGGGATAGGGTTCTTCTCAAAGACGGTTCAATTGATCGTGCAGAACTAGGCTCCATTATTTTTCATGATGAAAAAGAACGGCAGGTCCTGAATAGCATAGTACATCCTGCAGTCCGCAAAAGGATGACAGCCAAAAAGGAACAGGCAACCAGCCGTAATGAACAACTGATCATACTCGATATACCGCTTCTGTTTGAAAGTAAATTACAATATATGTGCGACAAAACTTTATTAGTATATGCAGATGAAGATGTGCAGCTAAAAAGGCTGATGCAGAGAAATCAGCTATCAGAGAATGAAGCGATGGCAAGAATTCAATCTCAGATGCCTTTAAGTGAAAAGAAAGCATTGGCCGATGCTGTTATTGATAATAATGGTACGATTGAAGAAACAGAAAAACAATTATGGAAGATCTTAAAAAAATGGAATGCTGTCTGAGGAGCCTGTGATAGGCTCTTTTTTTAATGTGCCTAAAGCCCAATTAGTATGACAAAATTAATAAGGATTCGTCTGTAACATAGACCATTACCTAATAATAATTAGAAAAAGTATGGGCTAATATTTCTGAATTGTTGAACATTAAAAAATCCGCATTTTATTCATCACAAATGATCCTCAATATGTTATACTAATTACATCTTAAGGTAACAAAAAGTATAACACTAATGCGGAAGGGGCCGTAACATGAAGGCGAAAATAGCGATTAATGGTTTTGGAAGAATTGGACGCATGGTTTTTAGAAAAGCCATCCTTGATGAAAGTCTTGAAGTGGCTGCCATAAATGCAAGCTATCCGGCTGAAACTTTGGCACACTTAATTAAATATGATACCAACCATGGACCATTCGAAGGAAGTGTTGTTCCAGAAGACAATGCTATTGTTGTGAACGGTAAAAGGGTTCAGCTTGTCAGCAGCCGTAATCCTGAAGAACTTCCCTGGAGAGAAATGAATATCGATATCGTTATTGAAGCTACAGGAAAGTTTAATTCCCGTGATAAAGCGGCTCTTCATCTTGAAGCCGGGGCTAAAAAGGTAATACTTACTGCTCCTGGAAAAAATGAAGATGTGACTATTGTTATGGGCGTAAATGAAAGCGCATTAAAAATTGAAGAACATGATATTATTTCAAATGCATCCTGCACAACAAACTGTCTTGCACCTGTTGCGAAAGTGCTTGATGAACAATTTGGCATTGAAAACGGACTTATGACAACCGTTCATGCATATACAAACGATCAGAAAAATATTGATAACCCGCATAAGGATTTACGCCGTGCCCGTGCTTGCGGACAGTCTATCATCCCGACTTCCACTGGTGCTGCTAAAGCTTTGTCGCTGGTACTGCCTCATTTAAAAGGCAAATTACATGGGATGGCACTGCGCGTGCCAACTCCTAACGTTTCCTTAGTTGACCTCGTGGTAGACTTAAAGCGCGACGTAACAATTGAAGAAGTGAATGCTGCCTTTGCAACAGCTTCTCAGGGATCTTTGCATGGTATCCTGGATATTACAGACGAACCATTGGTGTCAATCGATTTCAACACAAATGAACACTCTGCCATCATTGATGGATTATCTACAATGGTAATAGGCACCAGCAAAGTGAAAGTACTTGCCTGGTACGATAATGAGTGGGGTTATTCCTGCCGTGTCGTAGACTTGACAAAACATGTTGCACAGGAGCTTTTACAAGCATCTGCCGTTAAAGTTGGCTAATTTCCAATCTCTTTTAGTTTAAAACTACCCATACCTTACCTTTAAAGCCTGCCATTCCCCGGCAGGCTCCTTTTATTGGACAAAACTCCTTTTTTGAATCAGAAATTTGCGAAGAAAATGTAGAACAATGTGTTGCAAAAAGAAATTAAACAAAGTATACTAATCCTCGTGAACTTCTCCGAGGTTTTGGTATGGTAGCTACTTAAAGGGTTAGGACCTCTTTGGACTAACTTTCCCCCGTGGTAGTTATAGACCAGTATAAATCTGGAATTTCATTAATTAATAGCTTAAAAGTTTAAAGGGGGAAATTTGAATATGGAAACTATGGGTCGTCACGTAATCTCAGAACTTTGGGGATGCGATTTTGAAAAGTTAAATGATATGGATTATATTGAGCAGACATTCGTAAATGCTGCATTAAAATCTGGTGCGGAAATTCGCGAGGTTGCATTTCATAAGTTTGCGCCACAGGGTGTCAGCGGAGTTGTTATCATCTCTGAATCTCATTTAACTATTCACAGCTTCCCGGAGCATGGCTATGCCAGCATTGATGTGTATACGTGTGGAGATCTTGACCCTAACATTGCTGCAGACTTTATTGCAGAAGCGTTAGGAGCTCAAACGCGTGAGAATATCGAAATTCCTCGCGGTATGGGTCCAGTTCAAGTTAAACAAGCTCAAGTACTTTAATACAAAATGAACCAGGCAATTCAGAGGTGTATTTAATACACCTCTTTTTATTTTGCTTAAAATCCAGTACCTTTAGTATCTTCGTAAAAAATAGTACAATAAAGTTACAAATAATAGACGGAGGAAAGAGAATGTCGATTTTCAGTCAGCTTGCCAGACGCTATAAAAAGCAGTGTGAAACAAATGAAAACCACTCTGATCCTGAGCTTACTACAAGATACTATAGAACCAATACAGCACAAATGCTGCAGACGATTGAAGAGTTATTCAGGGCAGACCATAATGTGAACATTCTCAGCATTTCCAAGGAACACGGCGAAATTGCTGCAGAAATAAAAAAAGACAAATCCGTTTTTGCCATTGTGACAGTCGTGACTGTCAAGCCTTTTGAAACAGCTGTAGATATCAATATTTCAACTGAACAATCCTCACCTGCAGGAGTGCACCCAATTCTTAAGAGAGAGGTTCTTTCGATATATGAAAAATTAAATAAACGGCATGATTTTCTAGGTTCTGCAAGAAATGCAGATAAATAGTTGTACTTGTACTGACAACTCCTTTTTTATAAGATAAGAGTATCAAATAATCTTCGGTAAATAGTTAAAGCCAACTTATAAAAAAATTCGGAGCTGATTGTATGAGATGCCCTTCATGCCAAAACAATAATACCCGTGTTCTTGATTCCCGACCTGTGGATGACAGCCGATCGATCCGCCGAAGAAGAGAATGCGAGAAATGCGGATACCGGTTTACGACTTTTGAGAAAGTGGAAGAAATTCCATTAATCGTTGTGAAAAAAGAAGGTACCAGAGAGGAATTCAGCCGGGAGAAAATTCTGAGAGGCCTTATTAAAGCATGTGAAAAGAGGCCTGTTGCTTTAAAAGATCTCGAGGATATTACCTTTGAAGTGGAGAAAGAACTCCGCAGCAACGGTGTTTCTGAAATAAAAAGTGATGAAATTGGCGAAATGGTCATGGACAGGCTCGCAAAGATTGACGAGGTCGCATATGTCCGGTTCGCATCGGTATACAGGCAATTTAAGGATATCAATGTGTTTATTGATGAACTTAAGGAACTAATTAAAAAAGAACAATCGTAATCTGGACAGTTTTCCCGCTGCACTGATTTTGGATGAAAGCTATTTTTGCAAGACTTGTTGCTTTTGTATGTTTTTCGAGTTGATTGGAGCTGATAGTACCGCCCTAGTAACTCGAAGCGCAGAGGAAGGCTTACTGCCTTCACCGCTGTTCACCGAGCAGCCTGGAGCGGAAATCATCCGGCAGCAATGTTAGGCGAAAAACAGCAAGTTATACGTGTAGAGATTTGATGAAATAGGCTGATGGGCTGAAGGGTTTTCTTTGGCTCTTTTTTTTGCGGGATATGCTTTTAATTGACAGGATAAAAAAATTTAGATAGAAAAAGGTGAACGCCATGGCCCAGCATTGGCAGGAGATGCTTCCAATAGACCGATATACAGTAGCAGCCAGCGGGCTTTTGCATGATTATGACCGGAAAGTGCTGACACTCTTATACCAGCCGCTCATTGGCTCTGTGTGCTTCAGTTTGTATATGACTTTATGGGCCGAACTTGAAGAAAATCGGCTATGGTCATCTTCCAACTCACACCATAGTTTAATGAATTTCATGGGGATGGGGCTTAAAGATATTTATGAAGCCCGTCTCAAGCTTGAAGGGATAGGACTTTTAAAGGTATATGTGAACAAAGAAGAAGAGACAAGGTCATTTATTTACGAGCTGCTTCCACCGCTGACACCTGAACAATTCTTCCTTGATGGCATGCTCAATATCTATCTTTATAAGAAATTGGGCAAGAATCAATTTATGAGATTGAAGCGCTTCTTCTCAGATCAGAAGGTGCAGCCGGCCATGGGATTTGAGGAAGTAACAAAGGCTTTCCAGGATGTATTCCAATCCGGGCACCCTGGTTCGTTAGATGAAGAAGTGGTGAAGCTGATGAATGAATCGGATGGGGAAGGGTATATTGGAAGGCAGGAGCAGGAGGGCATTCAAATTGGAAATGAAGAGTTTAATTTTGAATTGCTTCAGGCAGGGCTTAATGAATCGCTTGTACCAAAAAAAGCCCTTACAGTTAAAGTAAAGGATTCCATCAGCAATCTTGCCTTTTTATACGGAATCGACCCTATTCAGATGAAAAATATTGTCATCAGCGCCGTAAATGAAGATAATGAGATAAACATTGATGAATTAAGAAAATCTGCGCGGGATTGGTATCAATTCCAAAACCAGGATATGCTTCCATCCCTGATAGACCGGGTTCAGCCTGCCATTCATCATACTCATAAAAAAAAGCCTGAAACACAGGAAGAAGAATTAATTCGTTATTTGGAAATTACCTCACCCAGGCAGCTATTAAAAGATATATCAGGAGGAGCAGAACCTTCGAAGGGCGATCTGCAGATTATAGAAGATGTCATGTTCCAGCAAAAGCTTCTGCCTGGGGTAATTAATGTGCTGATTCAATATGTTATGCTCAAAACAGATATGAAGCTGACGAAAGGGTACGTAGAAAAA
The DNA here is from genome assembly GCF_009849585.1 of Bacillus sp. ZZV12-4809. Classification (GTDB taxonomy): domain Bacteria; phylum Bacillota; class Bacilli; order Bacillales; family Cytobacillaceae; genus Cytobacillus. The sequence continues at coordinate 174,589 of NZ_VCRN01000005.1, read as the reverse complement.
ATAGCTGGCCACTGGGCGAGAAAGAAGATTAAAACCCCTGAGGCGGCTATTGCATTAGCCAAAAAGGAACATCGCCAATACCTTGATTGGGCGGAAGGAAAGAAAACTGCAGGCCCAACGGGGAACAAAAGGAAGCCGATCAGAACAGAGATGCTTCCAGACTGGTTTGATGAAAATAGCAGCCCAGCTGCCAAAAAGGAACAGACCCAGCAGCAAAATAGCGAAAAGGAACAGTATGAGCGGGAATTGAAAAAAAGGGAACTTAAGGAGAAATTAAAAAAACTGCGATCACAGGAGGTGACTGATTAATGGAAAAAATTAATGAAACATTACGGCGTCTTGCTGGCAATGAAGGTTTTCAAAGAAGATATGAAATGATGAGGAACCAAACGCTTAATCACCCTGAAGTAAAGGCCTTTCTCCAAAAACATCAGGATGAATTGACATCTGAGATGGTAGAGAAAAGCCTTAGCAAGCTTTTTGAGTACACACAGCAGAGCAAGGAATGCAATAAATGTTCCAGCTTGGAAGGTTGTGTAAATTTCATGCAGGGCTATCATCCAGAACTTGTGATTCAAAGAGGATCGATCGATTTGAAGTATGATAAATGCCCGCGCAAGGTCATGCACGATGAAAAGCGGAGAAATGAAAAATTAATCCAGAGTTTATATGTGCCATCTGATATCCTTCATGCCACTTTTGATTCCATATATGATGATGACGACCGCATTGAGGCTGTGGATAAGGCGGCATCTTTTGTAATGGACTACCAGCCGGGGTCCAAGCAAAAAGGAATTTATTTTTATGGGAAATTCGGTGTGGGCAAGTCATATTTGCTTGGTGCGATTGCCAATAAGCTCGCAAGCCGGAAAGTTTCCTCCATGATTGTCTATGTTCCTGAGTTATTCAGGGAATTGAAAAATTCAATTGGAGATCAAACCCTTAACGGTAAGATGGAAACCATTAAAAAAGCACCTGTTTTAATGTTTGACGATATTGGAGCAGAAACCATGTCCAGCTGGACAAGGGATGAGATTTTAGGGCCAATTCTGCAGTTCCGCATGCAGGAAAGCCTCCCAACCTTTTTCACTTCCAACTTCGACCTCCAGGGACTTGAACATCATCTCTCCTACAGCCAGCGCGGTGAGGAAGAGAAAATGAAAGCTAGAAGAATTATGGAGCGAATTAAATACCTAGCTGAACCTGTGCTTGTAGAAGGGCCGAACAGGAGAGTATAATCTGAAAAACTGCCGATAAATCCCTCGGCAGTTTTTTTATTGCTGCTGTTTTCACTACATGTGCGCTTTTTATATTCAAGGCAGTTTTTGTAAAGTTCGTTGCTTTTTCATAACCTAGATTAATTTGCTGAGTTGATCTTCGCTGTGGGCACTTGATCCTCGAGAGTGCTGACGCATTTCCTTCGTGTGGTGTTCATTCGAAGAAGCTTATTCAATGTCCTGCGGGTATTTATGGCACTGAAGCATGGTTCAAAAATGCTCACCGCCCGCTCAGCAAAATGCGAGCATCTGGAGTAAAATCAACGGACAAAATTAAAACGCTAAAAGAAAATTTTATCCCAAAGGAACTTATCATCGTTTAATACACTAAAACACCAAACCCTACTTCTAATTTGGCCAAGTCCGCCATATACATAGAACAGAGATTTGTATAAAGGGGGGATTTGGTTGATCGAAATCATTTTCCAGAGCAGCACAGATGCTCGAAATTTTCATGAGCATCTTTCAGAACAGCTGCAGTCTTTTTGTCAAAGTGATAATAATATTCTTCATTTTGAAGATCAACATATAGTCAGAGTTTCTGCTGAAAATAGCGGCAATATCCTGAATACTGTTAAGACAGCATTTTTTCAATTTATCGTGAACCAAAAGCAGGATGATTGGTTTAAACGGATACTGATGGAGCATTATTATTATGAGGATGAAGGCGAGCAGCAGCAAATTCTAGAAATTATTCACTCTATCCTGGAAGGAAACCGCGAGGATCTTGCTGCGTTTGTCAGTGGCCTGGATGTTAAAGAAAATTTAAAAAGTGCAATTGATCAGTTGTTTCAAGATCATATTTCCTTTTCTTTTGATTCATTCGTAAAATTCCGGATGCGCCCGCTCATGAATGAAATGACCAAATATGTGGAAGTTTCCATCGATGAGTACAAAATGGAACAGGAATATCAGATGTTCATCCATACTTTGAGGGATTTCCTGTCAGGCAGGCAGCCCAAAATCGATACAATCCATGTCTTAATGGATGAAGGTGTTTATTTTTATGATGAGCAATTGCGTGAAATTAAACGCGGAGAGCTCTTAAGAATGATTGACCGCAAGCTATTATCCAATCATCCAGTATATGTGGATTCTGGTACGATTGCACCGCTGCTCTCAATCGCACCTTCAGCTATTTATCTCTATTCAGATGATTTTGACCAGCCTCTGGTCAGAACAATCCGCAATATTTTTGAAGAAAGGCTTCAATTAAGCTCTCTTACTGCTTTTTATCATGATCGAAACACCCATTCTTATGCTGATGATGAAAAATGTAAAAGATACCCTTGATTTTCCTGAAATAACAAACTATAATAACGTACATATTACAATAACCAAGCAAAAGTTGCGATGAGGATAAGGGTATTCTAATACGGTTTAAAGAGAGGGAAGGCAAGGCTGAAACCTTCCTAACACGATTTGAATGCTTACCGCCTCTGAACTCCAGCCAGGAAATGGGCTGGCGGGAAAAGACCGTTATCTTACTACAGAGTCGTTTGTCTTTTTTGAAAACGAGAAGTAGGGTGGAACCGCGTGTTAATAATAACTCGTCCCTTTTTTAGGGACGGGTTTTTTTATTTTTCAAGTGTAAAGCGCAGCAGCATCTGATTCAGATGTCTTGCGTTAACATAAAAAGGGAGGAAATATCATGTCAGAAGTTGTTAAAGTTTCGTTTCCAGATGGGGCTGTAAAGGAGTTTCCAAAGGGAACGACAACAGAAGATATTGCAGCTTCGATCAGCCCGGGCCTGAAGAAAAAGGCGATTGCCGGCAAGCTGGATGGAGAAATGTATGATCTTCGACGTCCAATCGAAAACAATGGTGCGATTGAAATTGTCACAGCGGACTCAAGCGATGCGCTGGAGGTTCTTCGCCATAGCACCGCCCATTTGATGGCTCAGGCGATCAAGCGTTTATATAAAAATGTAAAGTTTGGGGTAGGACCCGTTATTGAAGGCGGATTCTATTATGACATCGATCTGGAAGAATCACTTTCACCAGAAGATCTTTCAGTGATTGAAAAAGAAATGAAAAAGATTATTAATGAAAATCTTGATATTGTTCGCAAAGAAGTCAGCCGCAATGAAGCAGTTCAGATGTACAAGGAAATTGATGATGAATATAAGCTTGAACTGATCGAGGCAATTCCTGAAGATGAAACAGTGACTATTTACGAGCAGGGCGAATTTTTTGACCTCTGCCGCGGTGTCCATGTACCTTCTACTGGCAAATTGAAGGAGTTCAAACTATTAAGCATTGCCGGAGCCTATTGGAGAGGCGACAGTGATAACAAGATGCTTCAGCGTATTTATGGAACAGCTTTCTTCAAGAAAGAGGACCTGGCTGAGCATTTGCGTCTCCTTGAAGAGGCAAAAGAGCGAGACCACCGCAAAATCGGCAAAGAGCTTAACCTGTTCATGAATTCGCAAAAAGTAGGCCAGGGGCTCCCAATGTGGCTTCCAAAAGGGGCAACAATCCGCCGCAATATCGAGCGATACATCGTCGATAAGGAAGAAAGACTGGGCTATGACCATGTGTATACTCCGATCATGGGAAGCGTGGATCTTTATAAAACATCCGGCCACTGGGATCATTATCAGGAAGACATGTTCCCTGTCATGGAGATGGATAACGAACAGCTTGTCCTTCGTCCAATGAACTGCCCGCATCATATGATGATCTATAAGAATGGCATCCACAGCTACCGCGAATTGCCTATCCGTATTGCAGAGCTTGGAACAATGCACCGCTATGAAATGTCAGGAGCCCTATCCGGCCTTCAGCGTGTGCGGGGCATGACTCTGAATGATGCACATATTTTTGTTCGTCCTGACCAGATCAAGGAAGAATTTAAGCGTGTAGTGCATCTAATTCTTGAAGTATATAAAGACTTCGATATCAATGACTACTCATTCCGCCTTTCTTACAGAGATCCTCAGGATACTGAGAAGTACTTTGATGATGATGAAATGTGGGAAAAAGCACAGGCCATGCTTAAAGAAGCGATGGATGAAATCGGCCTCGATTATTTTGAGGCAGAAGGCGAAGCAGCTTTTTATGGTCCTAAATTGGATGTCCAAGTTAAAACTGCGCTTGGCAAGGATGAGACTTTATCAACTGTCCAGCTGGACTTCCTGCTTCCTGAGCGATTTGATCTGACTTATGTAGGGGAAGATGGAAAGCCTCATCGCCCGGTAGTAATCCACCGAGGTGTCGTTTCTACTATGGAGCGTTTTGTAGCATTCCTGATTGAGGAATATAAGGGAGCATTTCCAACTTGGCTTGCACCAGTTCAAGTCCAGGTTATTCCGGTATCCCCTGATATCCACTTTGATTATGCAAAAAAAGTGCAGGAGCAGCTTCAGGCAGAGGGCTTCCGTGTTGAGCTCGATGACCGCAATGAAAAAATCGGGTATAAGATCCGTGAAGCCCAAATGCAAAAAACTCCATATATGCTTGTTGTAGGAGACAACGAAGTAGCTGAAAAAGCTGTCAATGTCCGCAAGTATGGAGAGCAAAAATCTGAAACTGTTTCATTTGAGGACTTCATCTCTGCACTAAAAACTGAAGTAAAACGCTAATAATGAAAAAGGGCTGCACGTGCTGCAGCCCTTTTTATGGTCATTTGTAAATCAAGTAAAACTATAATTTTATGAGCAGGAAGGAAAAAATGAAAAAGTTGGGATTAAATTCATTTCGAAAAAATATTAAAATCATATTGCCAAAAGCAATTAATTTTGTTATGCTTTTCTTCGTTGTGATAAAAGTTATTCGTTTGACACGGAGTCATTCTTTGTGATATAGTTGCTAAGGTAAATTGAATACAGTTTGAGGAAAAGAAGAAGCACCCGCTTCTCACCTGATTGACGCAAAGTGCAGTTGGCAGGTTTTACGTGAACATTTTCTGTTTATATACGTAAGTGTGGGTGTTTTCATCCGCACTTTTTTATTTGGTTAAAAACAGCTCTGATTCCGTCACGGAAGAGAAATGTTGCATAACTTGCGATTCAGCTTTGGTCCGGTGCAGCTGACAGCTTTTAAGTTGTCTGCTAAGCAGGCGCTTGCGCTTTTCTTGACCCAAACGTTGTGTTCGCATTAAACCTTGGAGGTGTCTAGCTATTAGCAAAGATATGTTGTTAAACGAGGGCATTCGCGCCCGCGAAGTCCGTCTTATTGACCAAAACGGCGAGCAGTTAGGGATTAAATCAAAATTCGACGCACTTGAAATTGCTTCTCGTGCCAATCTTGATCTTGTTCTGGTTGCACCGAGTGCGAAGCCTCCTGTAGCCCGTATCATGGACTACGGAAAGTTCAAATTCGAGCAGCAGAAGAAAGAAAAAGAAGCTCGCAAAAACCAGAAGATTATCAGTATTAAAGAAGTTCGTCTTAGCCCGACTATTGAAGAACATGACTTTAATACAAAACTTCGCAATGCTATTAAATTCCTTGAAAAAGGCGATAAAGTAAAAGCATCGATCCGATTTAAAGGACGTGCCATTACGCATAAGGAAATCGGCCAGCGTGTATTAATCCGCTTTGCACAAGCATGCAATGAAGTTGCAACAGTGGAATCACATCCGAAAATGGATGGCCGAAGCATGTTTATGGTCTTAGCACCGAAAAACGACAAGTAAGAGGAGGAATTCCCAATGCCAAAAATGAAAACTCACCGCGGCGCTGCTAAGCGTTTCAAAAGAACAGGTTCTGGTAAACTGAAGCGTTCTCATGCTTACAGAAGCCATATGTTCGCGAACAAATCTCAAAAGCAAAAGCGTAAGCTTCGCAAAGGAACTCTTGTTTCTTCAGGCGATTACAAGCGCATCCGTAACTTATTAGTAAATCTTAAGTAATATCTCGAAATTAGGAGGGAAATAATATGCCACGTGTAAAAGGCGGTACAGTTACTCGCAAACGTCGTAAAAAAGTCATCAAATTAGCTAAAGGTTATTTCGGTTCAAAACATACATTATACAAAGTTGCTAACCAGCAGGTTATGAAATCCCTAATGTATGCTTACCGCGATCGTCGCCAGAAAAAGCGCGACTTCCGCAAACTTTGGGTTACTCGTATTAACGCAGCAGCTCGCATGAACGGTCTTTCTTACAGCCGTTTAATGCACGGTTTAAAGCTTGCTGGCATCGAAGTTAACCGTAAAATGCTTGCTGAATTAGCAATCGCTGACGAAAAAGCATTTGCTGAATTAGCATCAGTTGCAAAGCAGCAGCTTAGCAAGTAATAATTCCTGCAATAGCCATTCCCTAAGGGGATGGCTTTTTATTTTGCTTTTGATGGACAGAAAGCTTCCATTTCATTTAAGCTCAATAGTGACTTAAAACATAAAAGGAGAAAGCTCATGATTAAAACAATAGCTCTTATCTATCTGATCATGAATGTGATTGGTTTCTGCCTGATGCGGCTTGATAAAGAAAAAGCAAAACGGAATGAGTTCCGTATAAGCGAGAAGAATCTCTGGATCACAGCCTTCTTGAGCGGGGCAGCGGGAATGACTCTTGGTATGAAGACTTTCAGGCATAAAACGAAGCATGTTCAGTTTAAATGGGGGCTGCCACTTTTGGCGTTGCTTGAGACTGGCTTGCTTTTGTACCTTGTTATTCAATTGTCATAAACAGTCAGCGGCTTCCATAAGCTTTAGAGAACAGCAGGAACGTCATCGGGAGAGGTGAAGGCATGAATGAACAATTGACTTTATTGTTTGCTATGGCAGAGACTGCTGGAATTCTTGCTCCCTTTGCTTTTATCTTTTTTCATATCATCCGGCAGTTTCTATTTATTCCGGTACCGCTTGTCTGCATAACCGGTGGAGTTCTCTTTGGCAGTTTTTTTGGCTCTGTTTTCTCGCTTGCAGGGTTAATGATCAGCAGTATTCTTTTTTATTTTCTAATCACCAAAATGCCGGGGACACATGAAAAACTCTCTTTATTAAAAAAGCGGTGGTTTGGAGAGTATCGGAATTTAACTGTCGGCCAGGTTGCAGTATTAAGGCTTATCCCTTTTATTCATTATCATTTATTGAGTTTTTGTCTGATGGAGAGAAATAAGGGGTTCAATCAATATCTGAAAAATTCATGGATCACCAATTTGCCGCTGGCTGTTTTTTATACCGTTTTTGGAGAGTTCATCAGCAGATTTACGCCTTCTATGATTGTTCTGATTTTGCTGTCACTTTCTGTTTTAGTTTTTGTATTGAGGGAGAAGGTGACGGTTATAAAATGGAAGGAATTCTTCAAAGCAGCATAAAAAAACGTTCGGAGCTGCCGAACGTTTTTTTAGAGAGGGTGTTTTGTAAATTCTGTTGCTTTTCGTAACTTGACTTAATTTACTGAGTTGATTTTCGCTGCAATCAACGGACAAAAACAACAAGCTTTTAGAAAAGAGCCTTTAGAGATGATCTTTAATTTCCTCGCCTGGAGAAGCTGTTTTATGCATGAACTCCTTAACAGGGCTTTTCCAGTCTATTTTTGCAGTAGGATATGTCTCGGTTATCTTTTTTTCAATAAAAAGAAAATCCTCCCTTACCATCCCCTTAAGGGCCGATAAATTGTGCGGCCAGATAAATATAGAGACCACATCAAAAGAATTGTCAGTCGTTCCCAGGTACTTTTCGCCTTCAAATAAAACCCCTTTATACGTAATCAGGAAGTTCTTCCTGACATTTTCCTGATCATCCCAAAAATAATATCGTTTCTGTTCGTGGGCAAGTTCCAGCTTTCTCTTGGAATTCAAAAGGTATTTTACCGCGGTGTATATGAGAAAAAGAATCAGTGCAAACAATAGCATTCTAAGGAGCCACATAATAACCAGCCCTCCATTATTATTTTCCATACTATACGGATGAGCTTTAAAAAAGTTTCAACTTTTTTTCGATTTGTTATAATTTTTTTTGATGAGATTTATAATGAAGTTAATCTTTAAATATTATAGGATGGTGGAAAATGAATTATCAGCAATTGTTCCAAATGCAAAAAGGGCTGGACAGGCATATAGAATCAAACCATGGTTTAGAGGAAGAAGATTTATTTGACCGTAAGATACTGGCGCTGCTTGTTGAATTGGGAGAGCTTGCAAATGAGACAAGATGCTTTAAGTTTTGGAGCCTTAAGCCTTCCTCCCCTCAGGAAACAGTATTGGAAGAGTTTGTAGACGGTATACATTTCATTTTATCAATTGGAATTGAATGTGGATTTGATGGGGAAAAGGACTTTGCTGTTCCGGTGGAAAAGGCGGTTTCATTGAATGGCCAGTTCTTATCGGTTTATGAAGCGATTGGAAAGTTTCGGACTAGCCGTTCTTTAACGGATTATAAAGAGCTTATCGCAGTTTACTTGCATTTGGGAGAAATGCTTGGATTTAACTCTTCTCATATAGAAAAAGCATATATAGACAAGAATGAAGTAAATTATAAAAGGCAGGCTGAAGGATACTGATTATTTCTTCGGCCTTCCGCCTTAGGGAATATCCGTCTGATAATTCTTTATATTGAATCGGATGTTCGATATAATATGTTTAAATAAATATTAAGGGAGTCGAAATGATGGCTAAATTAGATGAAACGTTAACGATGCTCAAAGACTTAACAGATGCAAAAGGGATTCCGGGAAATGAGCGCGAACCGCGCGAGGTTATGAAAAAATACATAACAGCCTATGCTGATGAAGTGACAACAGATGGATTAGGAAGCCTGATTGCAAAAAAAATGGGGAAAGAAGGCGGCCCTAAAATCATGGTGGCCGGCCACTTGGATGAAGTTGGATTTATGGTAACAAGCATTGATGATAAAGGTTTCATCCGCTTCCAGACGGTTGGCGGCTGGTGGTCGCAGGTTATGCTGGCACAGCGGGTGACGATTGTAACATCGAAAGGAGATGTTACCGGAGTAATTGGCTCAAAGCCGCCGCATATCTTATCACCGGAGGCTCGCAAAAAGCCTGTTGAAATTAAAGATATGTTCATTGATATTGGTGCTTCAAGCCGTGAAGAGGCGAAAGAATGGGGAGTAAAGCCTGGTGACATGGTGGTTCCATATTTTGAGTTTACGGTGATGAATAATGAAAAAATGCTTTTGGCAAAAGCCTGGGATAATCGCATTGGCTGCGCAATTGCAATAGATGTGCTTAAGCAATTGAAAGATGCAGAACATCCGAATGAAGTTTATGGTGTGGGAACCGTTCAGGAAGAGGTTGGTCTTCGCGGAGCCCGTACTTCTGCACAAAAAATCGCACCGGATATCGCATTTGGTGTAGATGTGGGAATTGCAGGCGACACACCTGGGATCTCTGAAAAAGAAGCCATGAGTAAAATGGGTAAAGGGCCGCAAATCATCCTTTATGACGCATCAATGGTTTCTCATAAAGGCCTGCGTGACCTTGTAACAGACACGGCAGATGAACTGAATATCCCTTATCAATTTGATGCCATTGCTGGCGGAGGAACAGATTCAGGAGCCATTCATGTTTCACATAATGGAGTACCATCTCTTTCCATCACGATTGCAACACGGTATATCCATTCCCATGCAGCCATGCTTCACCGCGATGACTATGAAAATGCTGTAAAGCTGATCGTTGAAGTGATTAAGAAGCTGGACAGGGAAACAGTTGATAAGATTACATTTGAATAAAATAAAAAAACTCCGGGCTTTTCCGGAGTTTTTCATTTTATTTAAGACTGCTCTCCAAGGTTTGAAGCATTTCAAGCTTGTCTTCTTCAGAGGAGTTTTTCCAAATTACCTCAAATAAAACACCCAAGCCAGGCAGCATTTTTTCTTCCCCATTTTGAATGGCATCCACGATTGTATCTTTCAATTCATCTTGAGAGTTGCCTGATACATTGTGTAAAATGGCATTGCGCAGGTTTAAATTCACCTTGATGCACTCCTTCCAGATTTAATTCGTTATTATCTTCTCTAATTTTGCTTTTATTATGTATTTCTAATAGGCTATAATGAAAAAACTGCACAGAAAAATTCCGGTAGTTCCGGATTTCTTTTAAAGGAGAGACGTTGTTGAAGCATATACAGTCTGCAAAAAACCAAAAAGTTAAAGAATGGAAAAAACTTCTGTCCAGGAAAGAGCGTGACAAAACAGAAACCTTTTTAGTTGAAGGATTCCATCTGGTGGAAGAAGCACTTAATGCCAATAAAATAACAGAAATAATTATTAGTGAGAATAAAGACATGCCTCCCGGATGGGATTATGGAGACATCCCTGTAACGATGGTAACAGATGAAATCATCGGGCTGCTGGCGGATACGGAAACACCGCAGGGGATCTTTGCAGTATGTCATCAGGAACCGTCCACTGGGGAAGTAAATGGAAAACGGTTTTTATTAATTGATGCCGTACAGGATCCCGGCAATCTGGGGACAATGATCAGGACGGCTGATGCTGCTGGTATCGATGCTGTTATTATAGGTGAAGGCAGCGTAGACGCCTATAATCCAAAGGTGCTCCGCTCTGCACAGGGGAGTCACTTCCATTTGCCGGTTTTAAGAGGAAACCTGTCTGACTGGGTCGGCAGACTTTCAGACATAAATGTTCCAGTCTATGGAACCGCGCTGGAAAATGCCCGTGAATACACACAATATGAAGCCTCTGATTCCTTCGCCCTGCTGGTTGGAAATGAAGGGAACGGCGTGAACAAAGATCTTCTGGCTAAAACAGCAGCAAACCTGTATATACCGATTTTCGGAGAAAGCGAATCGCTTAATGTGGCGGTGGCTGCCGGAATTCTTCTGTATCATCTAAGAAAGTAGAAAATGGGCTGCTATTTTTTGAAAACCGTTTGAAACAGTCTCGAGAATATAATATAATTAACAGCAAATTATAAAAACAAAACGATGACGGAGACCAGTACCTTGCAGTAAGCCTTACCAGGGAGAAAATGCCTAAGACTGAAAGCATTTTTAAAGGAAATGCAAGAGAAACTTCACCTCCTGAGTTGGCATCGGGACCATTGAAAAGCTATGGCTTCACTAAACGGGCCACTTCCGCTTTTCGATGTAAAGATGTACCGGCATCAGCCGTTATCCCAATGAAGTGAACACGTGCATGAAGTACATATATGTGTTAAAAAGGGTGGTACCGCGAAACCTCGTCCCTTTATGGGGATAGAGGTTTTTTATTTTGGCCAAAAAAGTAAAAGGATTAATTTCAAGGAGGATTTTTTGATGCAAGAGCGTTTAAAAGAACTGCAAACAGAAGCGTTAGAAAAGATCAGCGCGGCAGCTGAATTGAAAGAGCTAAATGATATTCGAGTATCCTATTTAGGTAAAAAAGGCCCAATTACTGAAGTTCTTAAAGGAATGGGTAAATTGTCTGCGGAAGAGCGTCCAAAAATGGGGGCCCTTGCAAATGAAGTAAGAGACAGCATTGCTGCCGGGATTGAGGAAAAGCAAAAACATCTGGAGGAAGCAGCTGTTCAGGAAAAACTGGCTGCAGAAAAAATTGATGTCACTCTTCCAGGAAGACCTGTTAAATCAGGTAATCACCACCCGCTGACACGCATTATCGAAGAAATTGAAGACATGTTCATTGGAATGGGCTATACAGTAGCTGAAGGCCCTGAAGTTGAAAAGGATTACTATAATTTTGAAGCATTGAATCTTCCTAAAGGCCATCCTGCGCGGGATATGCAGGATTCCTTCTATATTACAGAAGACATTCTCCTTCGTACCCATACTTCACCGGTACAGGCAAGAACAATGGAGAAGCATGAAGGCAAAGGGCCAGTTAAAATCATCTGTCCAGGTAAAGTATACCGACGTGATAATGACGATGCTACACACTCCCACCAGTTCATGCAAATAGAGGGGCTTGTGGTAGATGAAAACATCCGAATGACTGATTTAAAGGGAACATTGGAGGTTTTTGCGAAGAAAATGTTCGGTGATGACAGGGAAATCCGCCTTCGCCCAAGCTTCTTCCCATTTACAGAGCCATCAGTGGAAATGGATATTTCCTGTAAAATCTGCGGCGGAAAAGGCTGCAGCGTATGTAAAGGGACCGGCTGGATTGAAATTCTTGGTGCCGGGATGGTACATCCAAATGTCCTTGAGATGGCGGGCTTCGACTCTAAGAAATATACAGGCTTCGCATTCGGAATGGGTCCTGAGCGAATTGCCATGCTGAAGTATGGTGTAGATGATATTCGCCACTTCTATACAAATGATGTGCGTTTCTTGAAGCAATTTTCAATTCATGAATAAAAGCTGTCAGCAAGGCTGTTCTTTAACCTTTATGGCAGAATGGCTTATGGCCTGGAGGGGTTAGGAGCCGGCTGGACAATTATTAAGGAGGATCACAAATGTTCGTTTCATATAAATGGCTGCAGGAATATGTTGATTTATCAGGAGTTACACCTGAAGATCTTGCAGAAAAGATTACGAAGAGCGGTATTGAAGTTGAAGGTGTAGAGGTTTTAAATGAAGGCATCAAAGGTGTGGTTGTAGGGCATGTCCTTGAAAGGGAACAGCACCCTAATGCTGATAAACTGAATAAATGTTTAGTTGATACTGGGGCTGGTGAGCCTGTACAAATCATTTGCGGTGCCCCGAATGTGGATAAGGGACAGAAAGTGGCCGTGGCTACAGTAGGAGCTGTGCTTCCAGGCAATTTTAAAATAAAGCGTGCCAAGCTTCGCGGCGAGGAATCGAATGGAATGATCTGTTCGCTGCAAGAGCTCGGCATTGAAAGCAAGCTGATTGCAAAGGAATACTCTGAAGGCATTTATGTTTTTCCTAATGATACAGAGGTTGGCCAGGATGCCCTTGAGCAGCTTAATCGTGATGATCAGATTCTGGAGCTTGGATTGACACCAAACCGTTCAGATTGCTTAAGCATGCTGGGTGTTGCTTATGAAGTAGCGGCTATCTTAGGAAGGGAAGTAAAGCTTCCTGAGCCGCAGGCTGAGACCACTTCTGAACGTGCTTCTGATTACATTGACGTTCAGGTGGACGCAAAAGAAGATAATCCTCTTTACGTTGCAAAGGTTGTAAAAAATGTAAAGATTGGCCCATCTCCTGTATGGATGCAGGCCCGTTTGATGGCAGCAGGCATTCGTCCTCACAATAATGTGGTGGATATCACAAACTATATTTTACTTGAATACGGCCAGCCTCTTCACGCTTTCGATTATGACCGGCTGGGATCGAAGCAAATTCTTGTCCGCAGAGCAAATGGTGGCGAAGTGATTGTCACTCTTGATGATGCAAAGCGTGAGTTAACAACAGACCATCTTTTGATAACAAATGGGACAGAGCCAATTGCACTTGCCGGTGTGATGGGGGGAGCAAATTCTGAAGTGCAGTCTGATACGAAAAATGTGATTATCGAATCAGCTTATTTTAAAGGTGCAACGGTAAGAAAAGCATCAAAAGACCATGGGTTAAGAAGTGAAGCGAGTGCCCGCTTTGAAAAAGGGGTGGATCCAAACAGAGTGAAAGCTGCTGCAGAAAGAGCTGTTCAGCTGCTTTCGCAATATGCAGGCGGGGAAGTGCTTGAAGGTTCAGTGGAAGCAGATGCACTGCAAGTGGAGCCAGCGGTGGTGTCTGTAACGCTTGAAAAAATAAACCGCGTTCTAGGCACGGAATTATCTATGAATGAAGTAGAGGCTATTTTTGCCCGCCTTCAATTTGAAACAAATACTGATAACGATACGATTACCGTTACAGTTCCAACACGAAGAGGCGACATCACGATTGAAGAAGACCTGATTGAAGAAGTTGGCCGCCTATTTGGCTACGATAACCTGGCATCAACTTTACCGGTTGGATCGTCTACACCAGGGCATCTTACCCAATACCAGAACAAACGCAGATTGGTCCGCCGCTACCTTGAAGGTGCGGGACTTTATCAGGCAGTAACATATTCCTTAACAAGTGAAGCAAAAGCGACTCAGTATGCACTGGAAGAGCGCAAACCCGTGCAGCTGGCAATGCCTATGAGTGAGGATCGCCGCCTCCTTCGTTTGAGCATTGTTCCCCAGCTTCTGGAGGTATTAAAATATAACTCTGCACGCCAGAACGACAGCCTGGCTGTTTATGAAACAGGAGCAGTGTTCCTTTCAAATGGGGAAGAGGAACTGCCTGAAGAGCGTGAGCATCTTGCCGGTGCGGTTACTGGCCTATGGCACAGCCATCCATGGCAGGGAGAAAAGAAGCCGGTTGATTTTTATACTGTTAAAGGAATTCTCGAGGGATTATTTGATAAGCTGGGAGTTTTAGATAAAGTTGAATTCCGCCAGGCACAGAAGGATGGAATGCATCCTGGCAGAACAGCAGAAGTATTGCTTACAGGGGAGTCAGTGGGATTTGTCGGACAAATCCATCCGACTGTCGAAAAAGAGCTTGATCTGAAAGAAACATATGCATTTGAGCTTTCATTAAAAGCCATTCTGGAGGAAGAAGTTTCACCATTGCAGTATGAAGCTATTCCTCGTTTCCCATCAATTACAAGGGATATTGCACTTGTAGCAGATCAGGAAACAGCTGCGGGTCAGCTTAAAGACATTATTAAAGAAGCTGGCGGCAAATTATTGAAAGACGTGCATGTTTTTGATCTGTACGAAGGCGAAAGGATGGAGCCAGGCAAAAAATCGCTGGCTTTCTCCCTAAAATACTTCGACCCTGAACGTACTCTTACCGATGAAGATGTAACAAAAGCGCATGACAAAGTATTGGAAGCTGTGAAGGAAAAAGCCGGAGCAGTATTGAGAGGATAAAAATGAGGAGAAGGCAGTCCCGGGGCTGCCTTCTCTTTGTTTGGCCGGTAAATAAACAAAAATGGCCGGTAACAACGGATTATTGGAAGATAAATACATATTCATAAGGATTAAACTCTTTTAAACAGTAAAAAAGCAGCCAATTTTCCCTAATTGGCTGCTTTATTATCATTTATACTTCCTGTTATAAAGTTTCATTGCCTTTTCAGTATTTGCAAAGTGCAGTTTTACAAAAAGAGGCAATGCCTCACGCCCTTTTTCCCTGATAAGCCTGGCAGCTGCCTCATCAACCTTCGGGCCAGCGCCTTTAGTGAGCCTGAAACCTGCTTTTGTGCTTAGGTTTTCAAAGTGGCGCACAAACGCATAGCGTGCCAGAATGGATGCTGCTGCAACTGCCAGATGGATTCCTTCAGCTTTTGTGCTGAAAAAGACCCGCTCCCTTTGTATGGTCTTCTGGTTTTTCAAATAATTGTAGTAAATCTCTTCTTTGGCAAATTGATCAATCAGAATGGCTTCAGGCTTTTCAGGAGAAATTTTACCTAAAACATGCCCAATGGCCTGATTGTGCAGCAATGCTTTGATTCTACCCTGTGACATCCCTGCTTGCTGAAGCTTATTGTATTTTTCATTATGCAATGTTAACAGGCTGTGGGGAACGATATTTTTAATCTGTTTTGCAATTTCAATGATTCTTTCATCCCCAAGATTTTTTGAATCCTTCACACCAAGCTCCTTCAGCAAAGGGATTTGATCTTTTTTCACATAAGCTGCAACCACTGTAATGGGGCCAAAATAATCCCCGGTACCTACTTCATCGGAACCTATGACAGAAAGGGAACTTATATTTTCGGGAAGACCGGCAGCAGTGGGGCTGGTTTTCTTGCTGGGCTGTCGACTGCGTGCGGTATCTCCCCATTTTTTAGCCTCAGCTTCACATCCGCTTCCTTGGAAGAGAACCTTGCCTGAGTTATAGGCAGTGATCGAACATCCTGGAACTTTTGCAGCAAAAACACTTCCTGGAGGCTGCTTATCATTTAGGCTGCCAGAATAATGATCCTTCATTTTAGCGATTTCACTTGTTTTTTTTAAGAGTACTACCTGGCTCATATTCATTCTCCTCATCGTAGTGTATTGTTGGTTTTGTTTCCTCTATTTGGAATCGATTTACATTAACTGAGCTATTCTGACATGCTTTGGCTTCCCACCAATATGTGTTCATGTTATGATATTGATTAGGATTCTTTAAAGAAGGGGGCATGGACGTTGTCAGAGATACAAAGAAACCGAACAAGTGTAGATATTTATGGACAGCAGTATGTAATAGTTGGCACAGAAAGCTCCAGCCATGTTCGCCTTGTCGCTTCGCTGGTTGACGATAAAATGCGTGAGATCAGTTCGAAGAATCCATCACTCGACATTAGTAAGTTAGCCGTGCTAACCGCAGTCAATGCTGTTAATGATTATATAAAGCTAACAGACCGTCTGGAACGGCTGGAAAACGAATTAAATAGAGTAAAGGACGGAAAGTAGTCATGCTGGATCTTGCAATTATTATTATTTTGGTTTTTGGTTTTTTAATAGGCCTGAAAAGAGGATTTATCCTGCAATTAATTCATTTGACCGGATTCATTATTGCTTTCATTGTAGCCCGTATGTATTACAGTGAGCTGGCGCCTAAGCTGACCTTATGGGTTCCATATCCAAGCTTTAGCAGTGACTCGGCGATAAAGACGTTATTTGAGAATGCAGATCTTGAAGATGCTTACTATCGCGCCATTGCATTTGTCGTGATTTTTTTTGCCGTAAAAATATTACTGCAGATTATTGGAAGCATGCTCGATTTTGTTGCCCATCTTCCGGTACTAAAACAGCTGAATGTTTGGGCTGGAGGAATTCTCGGATTTATCGAAGTCTATCTTATCATGTTTATTGTATTATACATAGCAGCACTCGTTCCAATCGAAGTCCTGCAGGGACCGATCAATAATTCCTTTATGGCAGAATTAATGGTTAAGAACACGCCTGTTCTCTCTAACCAGTTCAAAGAAATGTGGGTTGAATATATAGGTGCGTAACTTCTCTATCTTAGAGAAGTTTTCTTTTTGAAAGACAGTTTAAAAGCTTTGCGGATATTAAATCTTTATACCAGTGATTTCACTTAGTGGGGTGAAGGAGCGGCGGACATGCAGGGGAAGACGAGGAGTCCTGGGAGCTCTGTGTTTTTTGCGGATAGCCGTATAATGGGTACTTTTACTTTTTAAGTAAGGTGCTTTAAATATCCATGATTTGAAGTTATACAGCAAAATAAGAGATAATACGTTTACGAATATTGTTACGGACAGGTGGGGTTTCATGAGTATAAATAAAAAAGATGTCGTCAGACTTTTAGAGACTATTGCTGTTTATATGGAGTTAAAAGGAGAGAACCCATTCAAAACAGCTGCGTTCCGAAAAGCGGCACTCGCACTTGAATCAAATGATGAGAGCTTGACTGAAATTGATGACTTTACAAAGCTATCCGGCATCGGTAAAGGCACTGCTGCTGTAATTGAGGAGTACATTAAAGAAGGAATGTCTTCTGTTCTTGATGAGCTGAAAGAAGAAGTCCCTGCTGGTTTAATTCCCCTGCTTCAGCTCCCGGGACTTGGCGGCAAGAAAATCGCCAAGCTATATAAAGAGCTGGGCGTCGAAAATGCTATAGATCTTGAAGCGGCTTGCCGCAATAAGAAGGTCCGGGGACTGGCAGGCTTCGGGGAAAAATCTGAAGAGAAGATACTCGCTGCACTTGAAAATGCAGGAACCAGACCGGAACGGCTCCCGCTTGCATTCATGCTGCCAATTGCAGAAGGCATAGAAGCTGCGCTTTCAGAAATGAAGGATATTGAAAAGTACTCAAGGGCAGGTAGCTTAAGGAGAATGAGGGAAACCATCAAAGACCTCGACTTTATTATAGCTACTGACAATCCTGCTTCTGTCAAAGAGCAGTTATTAAGCCTGGCCGGCATCAAAGAAGTAATTGCCGCAGGAGATACAAAGGTTTCGGTTGTGTTTCAGCATTCTTATGATATATCTGCTGACTTCCGACTAGTTGAGACGCATGAATTTGCCACAACACTCCATCATTTTACTGGATCAAAGGATCATAATGTCAGAATGCGCCAGCTTGCCAAAGAGCGCGGGGAAAAAATCAGTGAGTATGGAGTCGAAAATACAGAAACAGGGGAAATCCTTACATTTAATAATGAAGAAGAATTTTACGCCCATTTTGGGCTTCCATTCTTTCCTCCTGAAATTAGGGAAGATGGGAAAGAAGTAGATGAATACACGCAAGGCATGGAACTTATCTCTCTAGAAGATATTAAGGGTGATCTTCATATGCACTCAACCTGGAGTGATGGCGCCTATTCCATAGAGGAAATGATCGAAGCGTGCCGTGCCCGAGGCTATAAATACATGGCGATTACAGACCATTCCCAATACCTGAGAGTGGCGAACGGTTTGACAGCCGAAAGGCTTCGCAGTCAAAAGGAAGAAATAAAGCGGCTAAATGAGCAGTTTGATGACTTCACGATATTATCAGGGGTGGAGATGGATATTCTGCCTGACGGATCGCTGGATTATGACGATGAACTCCTCGAAGAGCTGGACATCGTCATTGCTTCCATTCATTCTTCTTTTTCACAGCCGAAGGAAAAAATCATGGCACGCTTGAAAAAGGCGCTGCAGAATGCTCATGTTGACATTATCGCCCACCCCACCGGAAGATTGATCGGTCGCAGGGAAGGCTATGATGTAGACATGGAAATGCTTATCGAGCTAGCCAAGGAAACAAATACAGCCCTTGAGCTGAATGCGAATCCGAACCGGCTTGATCTTGCTTCCGACCATATCAGACAAGCTCAGGAAGCAGGTGTGAAAATAGTGATTAACACAGATGCACATAAAATAGACACTTTAAATCACATGGAAATCGGTGTTTCTGCGGCAAAGAAAGGATGGATCAAGAAAGAATCCGTTCTAAATGCCATGGAAACAGAAGATTTGCTCAAATTTCTTAAAGAACGCCAATAGGAAAATTGGGCATGAAAGGGGAAAGTCCTCATGCAAGATAGAGTATTAAAGATACTTGAGTTCAATAAAGTGAAGGAACAGCTGCTGGAACATGTTTCTTCATCCTTGGGTAGAAAAAAGGCCTTAAATATTCT
Source organism: Bacillus sp. ZZV12-4809 (assembly GCF_009849585.1). GTDB lineage: Bacteria > Bacillota > Bacilli > Bacillales > Cytobacillaceae > Cytobacillus. The sequence continues at coordinate 155,368 of NZ_VCRN01000005.1, read as the reverse complement.
TCCTTCAACTGAGTATGAAGAGGTAATCCGCAGGCAGGAAGAAACAGATGAAGCCGTAAAAGTGCTTAGAATTAAAGGGAATGTACCGCTTGGCGGCATTTTTGATATTCGTCCTCATGTGAAGCGGGCGGTTATTGGCGGAATGCTAAGTCCCCAGGAACTTAACCAAATATCCAGCACAATTCATGCAAGCAGGCAGATGAAAAGATTCATCGAGGAATTTGCTGAGGAAGAAAGCAGTTTGCCTATCTTATCTGGATATACTGATAAAATTATTGTCTTGGCAGACTTGGAGACCTCTATCCGCAATGCGGTTGATGACAATGGAGAAGTACTTGACAGTGCAAGCGAGACTCTCCGTTCGCTTCGAAATCAGCTTCGTACCAAAGAATCGCGTGTAAGGGAGCGGCTGGAGAGCATGATTCGGTCTTCCAGCGCACAAAAAATGCTTTCCGATGCAATTATTACAATAAGAAATGACCGATTTGTCATCCCTGTAAAGCAGGAGTACCGGGGACATTATGGCGGCATTATCCATGACCAAAGCTCATCCGGCCAGACATTATTCATTGAGCCTGCGTCCATAGTCCAGTTGAACAATGAATTACAGGGCATAAGGGTGAAAGAACAGCAGGAAATCGAACGGATCCTCATAGTGCTCTCGGGACAGACAGCTGAGAGCAGCAGTGAACTGGAAACCATTGTAGATGTGCTCGGAGAAATCGATTTTACTTTTGCAAAAGCCAGATACAGTAAACGAATAAAAGGATCTAAGCCGAAAATTAATAATCAAGGGAAAATATCATTATTCAAAGCCCGGCATCCGCTTATTCCAATTGATGAAGTAGTGGCAAATGATGTTAAGCTTGGTGATGATTATTCAACCATAGTCATTACGGGACCGAATACAGGCGGGAAGACAGTAACTTTAAAAACAGTAGGACTCTGCACTTTAATGGCACAGGCAGGTCTGCAAATCCCGGCGCTTGATGGGTCTGAAACGGCTGTCTTCGGAAATGTTTATGCTGATATCGGAGATGAACAATCAATTGAACAAAGCTTAAGTACCTTCTCTTCACACATGGTGAATATCGTGGAAATTCTTAACGAGGTTGATTTCAATAGCCTGGTATTATTCGATGAGCTTGGTGCAGGCACAGATCCGCAGGAAGGTGCTGCCCTGGCAATTTCCATTCTTGATGAAGTATACAAGCGGGGGGCAAAAGTTATTGCCACCACTCATTATCCTGAACTTAAAGCGTACGGCTATAACAGAGAAGGAGTAATCAATGCCAGTGTAGAATTTGATATTGAAACGCTAAGTCCAACCTATAAGCTGTTGATTGGAGTTCCTGGCCGAAGCAATGCCTTTGAAATATCCAAACGGCTTGGGCTTAATGATCAAGTGATTGAGACCGCACGATCCTATATCGGAGCAGATACCAATCAGGTTGAAAATATGATTGCTTCCCTGGAGGAAAGCCGCAGACAAGCAGAAGCTGACATGTCAGAAGCCAATGACTTTTTGAAAAGTGCAGAAAAACTTCATAAAGATCTGCAAAAGCAAATGGCTGAGTTTTATGAGCAAAAAGATGCGATGCATGAGAAGGCTGCAGAGAAGGCCGGCGATATCGTTGAGAAAGCCAAGGCTGAAGCAGAAGAGATTATCCGTGACTTAAGAAAGATGCGGCTGGAAAAACATGCTGAGGTAAAGGAGCATGAGCTGATAGAAGCGAAGAAACGCCTGTCTGAAGCTGCACCTCAGATGAGCACAGCCAAAAATAAACTAAAGCCAAAGAATAATAAACACGTTTTTGAAACAGGTGATGAGGTAAAAGTTCTGAGTTTTGGGCAAAAAGGGCACCTGCTTGAAAAGGTGTCTGAGAACGAATGGCAGGTTCAGATTGGTATCCTGAAAATGAAAGTGGCCGAAAAGGATCTGGAATACATTAAAAGCACTAAACCTGTGGAAACAAAACCAGTGGCAATGGTGAAAGGAAGGGACTTTCATGTAAGCCTTGAGCTTGATTTACGGGGCGAGCGCTATGAAAACGCACTCTTAAGAGTGGAGAAATATATCGATGATGCCCTGCTGGCTGCATATCCCCGTGTCTCCATTATTCATGGTAAAGGGACCGGTGCATTGAGGCAGGGGGTTCAGGAATATTTAAGGAATCACAGATCTGTAAAGAAAATCCGGTTTGGTGAAGCTGGAGAAGGCGGCACAGGGGTTACGATCGTTGAATTCAAATAAGCTTCCCTTCCCCTAGGTCTACTCTGAGGGGGAGGGGATTCTAATAACGGCGGGGAGAGTCTAAATGAGAGAATTTTGGGAAAATGAGTTTATCCAAACAGCTGCCTATTACAGTGTTGTCATTTTATGTATGATTGTTTTTTTAGCAGTCTTTGAACTGGTCACCAAGTATCGCAATTGGGAAGAAATAAAAAACGGCAATGTTGCTGTAGCGATGGCGACCGGCGGGAAAATTTTTGGGATTGCTAATATCTTCAGGCACTCCATCATGCATAATGATACCTTGCTGACAATGATTACCTGGGGAGTATTTGGCTTCTTTCTTTTGTTAATCGGCTATTTCATATTTGAATTTTTAACACCAAAGTTTAAAATTGACGAAGAAATTGAGAATAATAACAAAGCTGTCGGCTTTATTTCCATGGTGCTGTCAATCGGTTTGTCTTATGTCATTGGTGCAGGTTTAATATAAGGAGAGAATTAACATTGGAAAAGTTAGCAAAGGTTCTGCTGGTTCTTAGCGGAGTGTTTCTTCTTATAGGGGCCATTTATATATTCTTTATTGCATAACATTTTTGTAAAATAGGGAAATAAGAAAATCGCCAATTCAAATGGCGATTTTTTTTATTTTTATCCTGTGCTGTATTATACAAAATAGACTGGACAACCCTCGAAAAAAATCTGCCTAAGTGTAAGGTCTTATTCTAATTGTCATAGAACCAGCATTATATTATAATAAGGTCGAACAGTTAGAATGTTCTAAAAATTTTGAGGCTGCTCATAGTTTTTCAAATGGGCTTGAAACAAAGGAGGGACAAAATGGCAGAAGCAAAACCATGGCTTAAGCAATACCCGGCAGAAATCCCCTCAACCTTGTCATATCCAAAACAGCCGGTACAGGATTATTTAAAGAATGCTGCAGAAGAATTTCCGGAGAAAACAGCCATTCATTTTATGGGAAAGGAATTCACATATAAATATATATATGAATCTTCCCTGAAGCTTGCTGCATATCTGCAGAGTCTGGGAATTGAAAAGGGAGACCGAGTGGCGATTATGCTCCCGAATACGCCGCAGTCTGTTATCAGCTATTATGGAATTCTGATGGCTGGCGGGATCGTTGTCCAGACAAATCCGCTATACATGGAACGGGAATTGGAATATCAAATGAAGGATTCAGAAGCAAAAGCGATCATTACAATGGATATCTTATTTCCCAGAGTGACCAAAGTGATGCCGCAGACAGAATTGAAGCATATTATTGTAACGGCAATCAAAGATGCCCTTCCATTCCCTAAAAATCTTATATATCCTTTTATCCAGAAAAAACAGTATGGCATTGTTGTAAATGTAAAACATGATGGTCATAATCATTTATTGACAGAAATACTAAAAAGCCCTGCTGAGCCTCTTAAAATCCATGACTTCGATTTTGAAGAAGACTTGGCGTTATTGCAGTATACGGGCGGCACTACCGGTTTTCCGAAGGGTGTCATGCTATCGCACAGCAACCTGGTATCCAATACAGCAATGTGCAAGGCCTGGCTTTATAAGTGCAGGCGCGGCGAGGAGGTAGTGCTTGGCATACTGCCATTCTTTCATGTATATGGAATGACAACAGTCATGATTTTATCAGTAATGGATGCGCATAAAATGGTCCTTCTCCCGAAGTTTGATCCCGAAACAACCTTGAAAACCATTCATAAACAAAGGCCGACCTTATTTCCCGGAGCGCCTACGATTTACATCGGCTTATTGAACCATCCGGATATAAAAAAATATAATCTATCCTCTATAGACTCCTGCATTAGCGGGTCTGCCGCGCTGCCAGTTGAAGTCCAGCAGAAATTTGAGGAAATAACAGGAGGCAAACTTGTCGAGGGTTACGGTTTGACTGAATCATCACCTGTGACTCATGCAAATTTCTTATGGGATCGCCCCCGCGTCAAAGGTAGTATAGGCGTGCCCTGGCCTGATACAGATGCAGCTATTTTTTCACTGGAGACAGGAGAAGAACTTCCGGCAGGAGAAGTTGGCGAAATTGCAGTTAAAGGGCCTCAGGTAATGAAAGGATATTGGAAACGCCCTGAAGAAACGGAGCAAACTTTAAAGGGTGGCTGGCTGCTCACCGGTGATCTGGGCTATATGGATGAAAATGGGTATTTCTATGTGGTGGACAGGAAGAAAGATATGATTATTGCAGGAGGATTTAATATTTACCCCCGTGAAATAGAAGAAGTACTATATGAGCATCCAGCTGTACAGGAAGTGGTTGCCGCCGGAATACCCGACCCGTATCGAGGAGAAACAGTCAAGGCTTATATTGTGCTGAAGGAGGGAAAAGAGGCAACAGAAGAAGAACTTGATCAATTTGCGAGAAAACATCTGGCAGCCTATAAAGTTCCAAGGCTATATGAATTCCGTGAAGAGCTTCCTAAGACAGCGGTTGGAAAAATACTGAGAAGGGCATTAGTTGATGAAGAAAAAAAGAAATTTAAAGAAGAAGAGGAAAAGCGGGCTTAACTTCAGGGACCGATTTTCAATCGGCTCTTTATTTTTGATGCAATAGGCTTGTCCAGGGATAAAGGAAATGCAATAATAAAATATATTTACAGGGAATTTCTTGACACAAATGAATTGTCCTACTATTATAAAAATATGAATGATGATTCATTCATTATTAGTGGTCCAAAAATAAATCAAGTGAATTGGCTAATCCCTGCTGCAGGTAAATAATTTTTTCCCCCTGCGGCTCTTTAAAAATTAATGCCCCCGTTTTTTCTGAAAGGAGGGAGCCACATGAAAAAAACAAAGCCTAAATACCGGCAGATTATTGATGCAGCTGTAGTCGTGATCGCAGAAAATGGCTATCACCAGGCTCAGGTATCAAAAATCGCCAAACAGGCTGGTGTCGCAGATGGCACCATCTACTTATATTTTAAAAACAAAGAAGATATATTAATATCCCTCTTTCAGGATAAAATGGGCTACTTTGTTGAGAAAATTGAAGAAAAAATTGCAGGAAAAGAGAAAGCTGCAGAGAAACTATTAATGATGGTAGAATCGCACTTTAGAATGCTCTCGGAAGACAGGCACCTGGCAATTGTAACCCAGCTCGAATTGAGGCAGTCCAATAAAGACCTTCGCCATAAGATCAATGAAGTGCTCAAAGGTTACCTCACTTTAGTGGAAAGGATTCTTGATGACGGCAGGAAGAGCGGTGAGTTTCCAGCTGACCTGGACATCAGGCTGGCGCGCCAGATGATTTTTGGCACAATGGACGAAACAGTGACCACATGGGTAATGAACGAGCAGAAATATGATCTTACTGCATTGGCAGAGCCTGTTCATAAACTTTTAATCAGCGGGTGCGGAAGGCCTTGAAATGATAAAGTGCTAATAAAATGGTAGGAGGGATAGGATGGAATACCTGAAATGGTCCCATAATGACTTTATAGCAACGATTACAATTGAACGTCCGCCTGCGAATGCTCTTTCATCAGGTGTATTAAAAGAGCTTTCAGCTGTCCTGGACGAAGTTAAAGATAATAATGATGTCAGAGTTATCCTAATTCACGGAGAAGGCAGATTCTTTTCAGCAGGTGCTGATATAAAAGAATTTACAACTATTGAAAGCGGAGAGGATTTCTCAAGCTTAGCGACCTATGGACAGAATCTTTTTGAGCGAATGGAAAAGTTCCCTAAGCCAATTATTGCAGCCATTCATGGTGCGGCGCTTGGCGGCGGCCTGGAGCTTGCAATGGGCTGTCATTTCCGACTTGTAGCTGATAACGCAAAGCTCGGTCTGCCGGAGCTTCAGCTTGGATTGATTCCCGGATTTGCGGGAACTCAGCGGCTTCCCCGCTATGTAGGTGCAGCCCGTGCAGCGGAAATGCTTTTCACAAGTGACCCAATTACCGGGCTGGAAGCAGTGCAATACGGCTTGGCTAACCATTCTTATCCTGAAGAGCAGCTTTTGGAAAATGCCTATAACTTGGCAAAGAAAATTGCCAAGAAAAGCCCTGGCTCCATTAAGGCAGCCATTGAGCTATTAAACTATGGAAAAACGGGACAATTCTACGAGGGTGTAAAAAAAGAAGCGGAATTATTCGGAGAAGTATTCGTATCTGAAGATGGGAAGGAAGGTATATCAGCGTTTATTAATAAGCGGGAGCCAAACTTTGCCGGAAAATAGTGCTTAAAAGATTTGAGCTGAAAGATTACATTCATCCTAATAATCTATTATAATAGATATGTAAGCGTTTTATTTAATTTTTCACAAGTTTTGTTATGGTCTGTGAGCGAGCGCCCGCTCAATTCTAAAATAAGCGGGCAGTTCCAGGCAGATCAGCCTTTCTGTACGCTTTAAATTTTTTTAATCTTTTGAAGTGAAGAAATGTTTTAATTAATGGCTTTGTTTTCTGACACTGCCTAATTACTAGGAGGGAAATCATGAACATCTACGTATTAATGAAGAGAACATTTGATACTGAAGAAAAAATTACAATCTCCGGCGGCAAAATCAATGAAGATGGCGCTGAGTTTATCATTAATCCATATGATGAATATGCAATTGAAGAAGCAATCCAGGTTCGTGATGCGAATGGCGGAGAAGTAACAGTTGTTTCTGTGGGAACAGAAGAAGCTGAAAAGCAGCTCCGTACCGCTCTTGCGATGGGTGCAGATAAAGCAGTTTTAATAAATACAGAAGATGATATTGAAAATGGGGATCAGTTCACGACGGCAAAAATCTTATCCGAATACTTGAAGGACAAAGATGCTGACTTAATCATTGCTGGAAATGTAGCAATTGATGGTGGATCTGGACAGGTTGGACCGCGTGTAGCAGAGATTTTGGGCATTTCCTATGTAACAACGATTACTAAGCTTGATATTAATGGCAGTTCTGCCACAGTAGTGCGTGATGTTGAAGGGGATTCAGAAGTAATTGAGACATCTCTTCCATTATTGGTCACTGCCCAGCAGGGTCTGAATGAGCCTCGCTATCCATCCTTGCCGGGAATTATGAAGGCGAAAAAGAAACCTCTTGATGAGCTTGAGCTTGACGATCTTGATCTTGAAGAGGACGATGTTGAAGCTAAGACAAAGACAATTGAAATCTATTTGCCGCCTAAAAAAGAAGCGGGAAAAGTTCTTGAAGGCGAATTGGAAGATCAAGTTAAGGAACTGGTGAAGCTTCTTCATACTGAAGCTAAAGTTGTCTGATCATCAATAACTGATTAATAATAACGCAGGGGGTAAAACATATGGCTAGAAAAGTATTAGTGTTAGGTGAAGTCCGTGACGGTTCATTGCGTAATGTATCCTTCGAAGCTGTTGCAGCCGGAAAGACTGCATCAGAAGGCGGAGAAGTTGTAGGTGTTTTAATTGGTGACTCTGTAAGCGCTTTAGCTAATGAAATGATCCACTATGGTGCTGACCGTGTTGTAACAGTTGAAGATGAGAAGCTGAAGCAGTATACTCCAGATGGTTTTTCACAGGCGATAATGGCTGTGATTGATTCCGAGAGTCCGGATGGCCTGATTTTTGGACATACAGCATTGGGAAAAGACCTTGCTCCTAAAATTGCTGCCAAGCTTGAGTCTGGTTTAATCTCTGACGTAACAAGCCTTGAAGAAGCAGGAGGCAACCTGGTCTTTACACGCCCGATTTATTCAGGCAAAGCATTTGAGAAGAAAATTGTGACAGATGGCCTTCTGTTTGCAACCATTCGTCCAAATAATATAGCTCCTTTGGAAAAGGATGAATCAAGATCAGGAGATGTTGCTTCTGTTGCTGCTGAAATCAAAGATCTTCGCACAATCATTAAGGAAGTTGTCCGCAAAGCGAGTGAAGGTGTTGATTTATCTGAAGCTAAGGTTATTATTGCTGGCGGCCGCGGTGTTAAGAGTGAGGAAGGTTTTGAGCCATTAAAAGAGCTTGCTGCTGTTTTAAACGGAGCTGTAGGGGCTTCACGCGGTGCCTGCGATGCAGATTATTGCGACTATTCATTGCAAATTGGACAGACAGGTAAGGTGGTAACACCAGATCTGTATATTGCATGCGGTATCTCTGGAGCTATTCAGCATTTAGCAGGGATGTCCAATTCCAAAGTAATCGTAGCCATTAACAAGGATCCGGAAGCCAATATTTTTAAAGTAGCTGATTACGGTATTGTCGGAGACCTGTTCGAGGTTGTTCCGATGCTGACAGAAGAGTTCAAAAAGCTAAAAGTAAACGCATAAGATAGTTGAACCAATGGGCGGCAATTGGCCGCCCATTATACATAATGTCATGCTGAAAGAAAGAGAATAATCTCCATTAAACAGGGTAAATTACGATCGAGCAGATTATTCGCAACATAGTATAAACGATGATATACTGTCGTTAGTATTTGAGTTAAATTTTAGGAGGCATATCAAATGGCTATTACACACGCAACTGACCAAAACTTCACTGCCGAAACTGGTTCGGGATTAGTATTGGCAGATTTCTGGGCTCCTTGGTGCGGCCCTTGTAAAATGATCGCTCCTGTATTAGAAGAACTTGATTCTGAAATGGGCGATAAAGTGAAAATTGTAAAACTCGATGTCGACGAAAATCAGGAAACAGCCGGCAAGTTTGGCGTAATGAGCATCCCAACTCTAATCGTTTTTAAAGACGGTGAAGTGGTTGATAAAGCGGTTGGATTCCAGCCCAAAGAAGCTCTTGCTGAATTACTTTCAAAGCATGCTTAATCTATAAAGAAAATCCCGGTGTCCCATGCGGACATCGGGATTTTTTTATCATGTGTGCTTAGCTGTTATGCTGCAGGTCCCCGAGCTGATATAATAAGTATGCAGCCTTTCTATGCAAACTAATCTTCATGGCCAGCTTGTAAATCAAGTTGTGACGAAGTTTTTTAATAAGGTAAATTTAATCTTTGCCCAAGGCTGTTTTTGCAACTGACAACATTGATAATTGGAAAACCACAAATTATATAAAAAAACCTTGCTAAAAGGCTTGTAATAGAAATTTTTAATCCGGGGAGGTGGAGAGCCATGAATGAAACGATAAAAAATAAGCTGATGCTGCTTACTGCTCAGCCAGGCTGCTATTTAATGAAGGACAGGCAGGGAACCATTATCTATGTGGGGAAAGCTAAAATCCTCAAAAACCGGGTCAGATCCTATTTTACAGGCTCACATGACGGTAAAACACTGAGACTTGTTAATGAGATTGTAGACTTTGAGTACATTGTCACTTCTTCAGACATGGAAGCACTAATACTTGAGATGAATCTGATTAAGAAATATGATCCCAAATATAATGTAATGCTGAAGGACGATAAAAGCTACCCTTTTATTAAATTGACGGCAGAGCGCCATCCCCGTCTGATTACAACCAGAAAAGTAAAAAAGGACAGGGGAAAGTATTTCGGCCCTTATCCCAATGTGCAGGCTGCCAATGAAACAAAAAAGCTGCTTGACCGTATTTATCCCCTCCGCAAATGTTCAACTCTTCCGGACAGAGTTTGCCTTTATTATCACTTAGGCCAATGTCTTGCACCGTGTATAAAGGAAGTAAGTGAGGATCAATATAAGCTAATGACAGATGAAATTGCGAAATTTTTAAATGGCGGATACAAAGAGATTAAAAAAGACCTTACTGCAAAAATGACAGCTGCGGCTGAAGAACTTGACTTTGAAAGAGCAACTGAATTCAGGGATAAAATTGCCCATATAGATGCAACGATGGAAAAGCAAAAAATGACAATGACGGATTTTACCGACCGGGATGTATTTGGATATGCGGTTGATAAAGGGTGGATGTGTGTACAGGTCTTCTTCATCAGACAGGGCAAGCTCATCGAACGGGATGTATCTATGTTCCCGATTTATAATGAGCCGGAAGAAGAAATTTTAACGTTCCTCGGCCAGTTTTATACTAAAGCGAATCACTTTAAACCACGTGAAATATTGGCACCCGATTCTGTTGATTCAGTCATGGCAGAGCAGCTTCTAGACGTAAAAGTACTAAAGCCCCAGCGCGGGCAAAAAAAAGACCTGGTGAAGCTTGCATATAAGAATGCAAAAATTGCTCTTCAGGAGAAGTTCTCATTAATAGAGCGTGATGAAGAACGGACTATTAAAGCTGTGGAAAATCTGGGGGAACAGCTTGGAATTTATACTCCTCACCGGATTGAAGCATTTGATAATTCAAATATACAGGGAACAGACCCTGTTTCAGCCATGATTGTCTTTATTGATGGGAAACCGGAGAAAAGAGAGTACCGTAAATATAAAATAAAGTCCGTCAAAGGTCCTGATGATTATGAATCCATGAGAGAAGTAGTCCGGCGCAGATATACACGGGTGCTGAAAGAAGAACTGCCGCTTCCGGACTTAATCTTAATTGATGGAGGAAAGGGGCATGTTGAAGCCGTACGGGATGTTCTAGAAAATGAGCTTGGTCTGGATATTCCGATTTCAGGCCTGGTGAAGGATGAGAAGCACCGAACTTCACAGCTTTTATATGGTAACCCTTTACAAATTATTCCGCTCGCAAGGAACAGCCAGGAATTTTACCTGCTGCAGAGAATTCAGGATGAAGTGCATCGCTTTGCGATTACTTTTCATCGCCAGCTTCGCGGAAAAAGCGCCTTTCAGTCTATTTTGGATGAAATTCCAGGCATAGGCGAAAAGCGAAAAAAACAGCTGCTGAAGGCCTTTGGATCTGTAAAGAAAATGAAAGAGGCGTCAATTGAGGAGTTTAGAAAAATAGGTATACCCGCGAATGTAGCTGAAGAGTTAAAGCAGAGGCTTGAGGAACAAAATGGAAATACTAAGTCTTAAATGGATATAGACAGAAAAATTCAGACATGTTATACTAATTGAAACTTTATATCAATATCACTTTATAGCGATAAAGCACATGTCCTTTTAGTTTGAATAATAAAATCAAAACTATTGGACTTAATCGTTAAGTGAAGGTAGAGGTGCGAACTTCATCAGTAAAAGCTTGGAGAAGAATGAGCTTCCATGAAAAGCTTTGAAAGGGTATGTTTGCCGAAGTGGGGAAAATCTCATCATTTTTTCTGCTGGTTCTGCATTGAATAAATGCAGGATTGTCAGGACATTGCCGTCCTGGAGAGCTATCTCACTGTGTTTGCTCACTTATACATTTTGGCTGCACAGCAATGGGATAGTTTATCTATTCCATTGCTTTTTTTATTGCCAAAAAGGGCAGGTTACATTTTAGGCCATTGTCAAATACAGCAGAGTCAATTGTCATGCTTCACTTACATAGGACGGCAAATCAACAAATTACGAGTTCTTCAGAAAGAAGGGAAAGCTGTGGGTATCATTGTGCAGAAATTTGGAGGCACGTCCGTAGGGACTGTAGACAGAATTCAAAATGTCGCCAATCGGGTAATTGAAGAAAAAAAACGGGGAAACGATGTGGTTGTGGTAGTTTCAGCAATGGGCAAAACAACTGATCAGCTCGTTGGCATGGCAAGGGAGATCTCTCCCTCACCAGATAAACGGGAAATGGACATGCTGCTTACAACGGGTGAACAGGTAACCATCTCTTTATTAGCGATGGCATTAAATGCAAAAGGACATCCAGCCGTTTCTTTTACAGGATGGCAGGCAGGTATTAAGACAGAAGCCGTTCATGGCAATGCGAGAATAGTGAATATTGAACCAGAGATCATTCAGGGGGAATTAAACCAGGGGAAAATTGTAATTGTAGCAGGCTTCCAGGGGATGACTGAAAATGGTTCCATCACAACACTTGGCCGCGGCGGGTCTGATACAACAGCTGTTGCACTGGCGGCAGCACTTAAAGCTGATAAATGTGATATTTATACAGATGTTACCGGCGTGTTTACAACCGACCCCCGCTTTATAAAGAATGCCCGAAAGCTGCATTCTGTTTCCTATGATGAAATGCTTGAGCTGGCTAATTTGGGTGCTGGTGTACTTCATCCAAGAGCAGTTGAATTTGCTAAAAACTATGGCCTTCCGCTTGAAGTGCGTTCAAGCCTTGAGAAGGAAGCAGGAACAATCATTGAGGAGGAAGTAAAAATGGAACAAAATTTAGTCGTGCGCGGTGTAGCTTTTGAAGATGACATAACAAGGGTAACGATTATCGGTCTTCCGAACTCACTGACTGGGCTGTCTACTATTTTCTCGGCGCTTGCCAAAAATCACATTAATGTTGATATCATTATCCAGAGCATGACAGAAGCCCAGACAACTAACCTATCATTCTCAATTAAGAATGAAGATTTGACAGATACAGTGAAAGTTATGGAAAAGCACAGAGAACAATTAAATTATGAACGCATTGAGTGGGAATCCGGACTTGCCAAAGTTTCGATTGTCGGCTCAGGCATGATTTCCAACCCGGGTGTGGCTGCAGAAATGTTCGAAGTGCTTTCAGCGAACGAAATTCAGGTGAAAATGGTAAGCACGTCAGAAATTAAAGTGTCGGCGGTTGTGGAGAACGGCAGAATGATTGATGCGGTTGATGCTTTACATGAAGCATTCAACCTGACTGTTTCTGCAGTTAAGGCGTAATTCAGAAGATATGAACAATAAGCTATCATAACTTGATAGCTTATTGTTTGTACATATGAGGTGTTAATCAGCAGGGTCCTTTTTATCCCATTTCACCGTAATAAGAATTTTGCCGGTTTTCTTGCGGGGATGTTCGAATGCCTCACAAACAACTTCTTTTTGAAATTCAATCTGCTGGGCAATAAAACCAGCCTCAAGCTGAAATGTGCTGTTATTGTTTTTTTGCAGGCGGTCAGCAATCAGCGGGCTTGATAATATCATTTCAAGTTCATGTTTAGTTTCGTTTGCGATTAAAAGGCTGCCCCAGCCGGCATTTATAAAAAACTCGGCAATCTGTTCAGCTGTTTCCAGAGGATACATGCGTGCAAGCCTTTTGCCGGCCCAATATAAAATTTCCGGTGCTTCATTTCCTAAAAGGTCATGCAAAAGCACTTCCCGGATTAGTTCATAGCCAAATGCCGGTACTGACTGTATAGGATCTTCATTAGTGGATTTCGCAGATGCTAATTCGCTCAATAGTCTCCCCTCTTTCTATGTTTCTATTATATACAATATGCATGGGGAGTTAATATCAATTCGGGAAAAAATAGAACGATTTGCATAGAAATAATTACTATTTCAGTATACTGGAGAGCAGCATTTAGGTCATATAGAACCTCAGAGATTTATATGTTTTTCAGCTGCTTCTATTTTTTTAAAATTTTATTAATATGGAACATTTTATGTATCCGTTTTCTTGACGCTCTATTATCTTGGGAGTAAAATGGACATGTCACATAATTGTAAGAAAATGAATAACATTTTCGAGATGATGTCCTGAGCGGGGGCTCAGCATCGTTTTTTTAAAATCAGGGGGGGAAAGTTTATGGCAGGTAATCGTGAGTTTTTTAATCGCAGATTGCATTCATTACTTGGAGTAATACCGGTTGGATTGTTTTTGATGCAGCACCTTGTAGTGAACCATTTTGCAACAGGGGGAGAGGAATCTTTTAATAATGCGGCGCATTTTATGGAAAGTCTTCCATTTAGAATTTTCCTTGAAACGTTTGTAATCTATTTACCACTGCTGTTCCACGCAATCTATGGCCTTTATATTGCTTTTACTGCGAAAAACAACACAAGCAGATATGGATATTTCCGCAACTGGATGTTTATGCTTCAGCGTGTTTCAGGTGTCATTACGCTGGTATTTGTTGCATGGCATGTTTGGGAAACACGTGTGCAGGCTGCCTTTGGAGCAGAAGTTAACTTTCAGATGATGGAGAATATCCTGTCTAATCCATTTATGTTCTGGTTCTATATTATTGGAGTTATTTCTGCAATTTTCCACTTTGCTAATGGGCTTTGGTCATTCTTTGTCAGCTGGGGAATTACAGTATCTCCTCGTTCACAAGTTATTTCCACTTACGTAACAATCGGAATTTTCATTGCACTATCTATTGTTGGTGTACGTGCTTTGACAGCATTTATTTAATTGACATGAGAGATTATTAGACTTGATCGGATAAAAAGGGAATTGGGCATTTGCCCGGCTCCGCATCATTGAAAGCGCAAAGCAAAATGCATCACTTATGGCAGATTAAACGATCGGCCAGCCATTGAAGTGCCGTCAAGCGGGTGCTTGCGCTTTTTTTACAAGTATTAAGGGAGTGAGTCACGATGGGTAAAGGAAAAGTTATAGTTGTCGGCGGCGGACTAGCCGGTTTGATGGCGACAATTAAAGTAGCAGAATCTGGGACTCCGGTTGAGTTATTTTCTCTGGTACCGGTTAAACGTTCTCACTCTGTTTGTGCCCAGGGCGGCATCAACGGAGCGGTAAATACAAAAGGGGAAGGCGATTCTCCTTGGATTCATTTTGACGATACAATCTATGGCGGAGACTTCCTGGCAAACCAGCCGCCTGTAAAAGCAATGGCAGAGGCTGCACCTGGCATTATTCATTTATTTGACCGGATGGGTGTAATGTTTAACCGCACACCTGAAGGACTGCTCGACTTCCGCCGCTTTGGGGGAACGCAGCATCACCGTACTGCGTTTGCAGGTGCTACAACTGGACAGCAGCTGCTTTATGCAATGGACGAGCAGGTCCGCCGCCATGAAGTAGCTGGATTAGTGACAAAGTATGAGGGATGGGAATTCTTAGGGGTTGTTATTGATGATGACGGAGCTTGTAAAGGCGTCGTTGCCCAGAACCTGACTTCTATGGAAATTAAGTCTTTCGCCGCAGATGCCGTTATTATGGCTTCCGGCGGACCGGGAATTATTTTCGGAAAATCCACTAACTCTGTCATTAACACAGGCTCAGCGGCTTCCATCGTTTATCAGCAAGGTGCTTATTATGCAAATGGGGAATTTATTCAGATTCATCCAACAGCTATTCCTGGTGATGATAAACTTCGCCTTATGAGTGAATCTGCACGTGGTGAAGGCGGACGAGTATGGACATATAAGGATGGAAAACCATGGTACTTCCTTGAAGAGAAGTATCCTGCATATGGAAACCTGGTGCCTCGTGATATTGCAACCCGTGAAATTTTTGACGTGTGTGTTAATCAGAAGCTTGGTATAAATGGGGAGAACATGGTATACCTTGATCTTTCTCATAAAGACCCGAAAGAGCTTGATATTAAGCTTGGCGGAATCATCGAAATCTATGAGAAATTCCAGGGCGAAGACCCGCGTAAAGTTCCAATGAAAATCTTCCCTGCTGTCCATTATTCAATGGGCGGATTATGGGTTGACTATGATCAGATGACAAATATTCCTGGCTTGTTTGCAGCGGGTGAATGTGATTATTCACAGCACGGTGCTAACCGTCTTGGAGCCAACTCTCTTCTATCAGCGATTTATGGAGGTATGGTAGCAGGACCGAATGCGGTCAAGTATATCAGCGGCTTAGATAAGAGTGCTGAAGATCTGCCATCATCATTATTTGATCGCCATGTAAAACAGGAAGAAGAAAAATGGAATAATATCATGTCACTTGACGGCACAGAGAATGCATATGTCCTTCATAAAGAGCTTGGTGAGTGGATGACAGACAATGTAACGGTTGTCCGCCATAACGACAGGCTTTTGAAAACAGATGAGAAGATTGTTGAACTTATGGAGCGCTATAAAAACATTAATATTAATGATACTGCAAAGTGGAGCAATCAGGGTGCAAGCTTTACGCGCCAGCTGCAGAATATGCTTCAATTGGCACGTGTTATTACAATTGGTGCCTATAACCGTAATGAAAGCCGCGGTGCACACTATAAGCCGGACTTCCCTGAACGTAATGATGAGGAATTCATGAAAACAACAATGGCGAAGTTTGTTGATGCCAACTCTGCTCCTGCATTCCATTATGAAGACATCGATGTAAGCTTAATTCCACCGCGTAAGCGTGACTATTCCAAAAAGAAAGGGGAGAACTAAACCATGCAAGAAACAAAAACTAAAACAGTCCGTTTTGTAATCAGCCGCCAGGATACTCCTGATTCAGCCCCTTATCAGGAAGAGTTTGAAATTGAATATCGTCCGAACATGAACGTTATTTCAGCCCTTATGGAAATCCGCCGTAATCCGGTTAACGTGAAGGGTGAAGAAACGACTCCAATCGCGTGGGATATGAACTGCCTTGAAGAAGTATGCGGTGCTTGTTCTATGATTATTAACGGAAAGCCGCGCCAGTCATGTACAGCACTTGTAGATCAGCTCGAACAGCCGATCCGTCTTGAGCCGATGCGCACGTTCCCTGTAGTCCGTGACCTGCAGGTCGACAGAAGCCGTATGTTTGATTCCCTGAAAAAGGTTAAAGCATGGATTCCGATCGATGGCACGTATGATTTGGGACCGGGACCGCGTATGCCTGAGAGAAAGCGCCAATGGGCATATGAACTTTCAAAGTGTATGACATGCGGTGTTTGCCTGGAAGCATGTCCGAACGTTAACAGCAAATCTGACTTTATTGGACCAGCTCCTTTATCACAGGTTCGCTTGTTCAATGCTCATCCAACTGGTGAGATGAATAAAGCTGAACGTCTGGAGCAAATCATGGGTGATGGCGGACTTGCCAATTGTGGAAACTCTCAAAACTGCGTACAGTCCTGCCCGAAAGGAATTCCTTTAACAACATCCATTGCGGCACTAAACCGCGATACAACATTCCAGTCTTTCAAAAACTTCTTTGGGAGCGACCAAATCTAAACATGATAAAGCCCCTTTCCTTTTGGAGAGGGGTTTTTGGTCTATATCCATATACTTTGTTTCTTGCAAAAATGCAATCTTCGTGTGGTGTATACTCAAGGAAGCATAAGAAAAGAGTTATTATTTATATATGATCCAAGGTTTTCAAATAATTCAAAAAACATTATAATTAGTACAGCAGAGTGAATGCTCATTCATAGTTAATCGGGAGGAATCAGCATGAAAAAATTGAGCTATATAAACGATTTTAAAAAATGGGAGGAAGAATTCATTTTCTTTCATCCGGTAAAAGTCAGATTTTCTGAAACTGATATGTTCGGACATTTGAACAATACCGTTCCATTTACATATTATGAAGAAGCACGGATAGAATTCTTCAAAAGCAAGGGCTTGATGCAGGACTGGGTAAAGCCAAACAATGAAACCATACCAGTCGTAGCAGACCTTCAATGCGATTTTATCAGCCAGGTTTTCTTTGATGAAGAGATACAGATTTATGTAAAAGCTGCTTCAATAGGGAATTCCTCTGTTGATCTTCATTATATGGGCAAAAAATCAGATGGTTCAGTCTGCTTCACCGGCAGGGGGACGATGGTGCAGATATCAAAGGTGACAGGCAAGGGTGTGCCTTGGACAGAAAATGTGAAAGAAATGCTGAATAGCGGGGTTAAAGTACGAGCCTAGCGTCACATTGGCACATTTCCTGAAAATAACTTTCTCCTTTCACTAAATATAGTCACTTCGGCTGTTTTGCTGACATATGATATGGTGACTAAATATATACCCATCCCGCGGTTCATAGCTGGCGAAAGGCAAGGAGGGTTACAATACTTGAAGGAGAATGAATATACTCACAAGCCGTTACTCACCAAACGAGAAAGAGAAGTATTCGAATTGTTAGTACAAGATAAAACAACAAGGGAAATCGCTGGTGAATTGTTTATTAGTGAAAAAACGGTTCGAAACCACATTTCTAATGCCATGCAAAAGCTTGGTGTAAAGGGGCGATCACAAGCTGTTGTAGAGCTCCTTCGAATGGGAGAGCTAGAACTTTAATTTTAGACCGGCTATCCTTCTGGGAGGCCGGTTATCACATTTATACAGGGATCATTTCATTATTGGATTTATTTCTATCTTGAAATTTATACGGAAAAAGGTGAAAATAAATGCACAAGGGCAGAAACATCGTAAAAGCTTAAATGGGAGTGTTTATGAATGAAGCTGGAAGATCCTAAAACAAATGAAATTAATGATGTTGTAGCTGAAATTGAAAAAGACTTGAGATACATATCTGGAATTATCAAGCAAAAGGGAAGGGAAATTCTTAGTGATTTTACCATTACCCCTCCTCAGTTTGTGGCATTGCAATGGCTGTTTGAAGAAGGCGATATGACCATCGGAGAGCTGTCCAATAAAATGTATCTTGCGTGCAGCACGACAACAGATCTTGTTGACCGAATGGAGAAAAACAGCCTTGTAAAAAGAGTGAAGGATCCTAATGACCGAAGAGTAGTCCGGATTCACCTGCTTGATGAAGGAGAACGGATTATTGAAGAAGTGATTAAAAAACGCCAGGATTACTTAAAAGAGGTTCTTAAAGATTTTTCACATAATGAGGTCTTGTTCTTAAAAGACAACCTAATGAAATTACACCATGATATGCGCGGAGAATGAGGCGGTATTTTTGAAACAACCAATAGGAATAATTGACTCCGGAGTGGGAGGCTTAACGGTCGCAAAAGAAATCATGAGGCAGCTTCCAAATGAAGATATTGTATACGTCGGAGATACAGCACGCTGCCCGTACGGACCGCGGCCTGGGGAAGAGGTGAAATCCTTTACCTGGCAAATGACGGAGTACCTGCTTAAAAAGAACATTAAAATGCTGGTTATAGCATGTAATACAGCTACTGCTGTTGCTCTGGAGGAAATACGCAGGGAATTGCCGATACCGGTTATCGGTGTCATTTTTCCCGGCGCAAGAACAGCTATTAAAGTGACAAAAAATCATATAATTGGTGTCATTGGTACAGAGGGCACAGTCAAAAGCAAGGCATATGAAAATGCGCTGATTCAAATCAACAGCAGGTCTGCCGTGCATAGTCTGGCATGTCCAAAATTCGTTCCCCTTGTAGAGAGCGGGGAGTATGAAGGCTCAGTTGCCAAAAAAATAGTGGCTGAGACTCTTCAGCCTTTAAAAGGAAAAGGAATGGATACACTCATTCTTGGATGTACTCATTATCCTTTATTAGAACAGATTATTAAAAAAGTAATGGGTAAAGATGTAAAGGTGATCAGCTCCGGAGAGGAAACAGCAAGGGAAGCAAGTACCATTCTGCACCACTACGGCCTTCTTAAAGCTGTGAATGAGAGTCCTGAATATAAGTTCTGTACAACTGGCTCCACGGCCATTTTTTCTAAAATTGCTTCCAAGTGGCTGGGGTTCTCTGTTGATGCTGTAGAAAAAATTTCGCTTTAATAATAGCAGACACCTTCTGAACTTTTTCAGAAGGTGTTCTTTTAGATAGGCTGTTTGGTAAAGTTTATTGCTTTTTCATAAGCCAGTTTAATTTACTGAGTTGATTGTAGCGGAAGGTGCGAGACTACAGCGGGAGTAGCGGGACATGTGAGACCCCTCAGACGCGCAGCGTCGAGGTGACTCAACGCTTGCCCCGCGGAACGCTTGAGCCTCCCTACGCTGCAATCAACGGACAACATCGATATCGAAAAACAACAATCTCTACAAAAAGAGTCTTTAGATATAAGTGAAATTTGTACCCTTCTTTTAGATTACTTTTAAAAAAAGCTTTGGTATCATGGTACTGAAAGGCAAACTATACTTAATTGAGTTGGTGATCAATTTGCTGGCACAAGCCGAAAACTATTTAAAAAAATATTTTGGATATACTTCTTTCCGTCCCGGCCAACAGGAGATTATTCAGAATATCCTCTCACAGACCAATACTCTTGGCATTCTCCCAACTGGAGGCGGAAAGTCAATCTGCTTTCAAATCCCCGCTCTTGTACTCCCCGGAACGGCCATTGTGATTTCTCCCTTAATTTCCCTGATGAAGGATCAAGTAGATGCCCTCAGAACTGCAGGCATTCCGGCTGCTTATATTAACAGTACATTGTCGTCTGAAGAATATCAGCACATTTCAGCTGGAATACGCAATGGAAAATATAAGCTCGTGTATGTGGCTCCGGAACGGTTCGGGTCCATGGCCTTTTTGGAGTTGTTAAACAATATTTCAATAAATGCCATTATATTTGATGAAGCACATTGCATTTCGCAATGGGGGCATGACTTCCGGCCAAGTTATCGTTCCGTTGTTTCAGAGCTGGGCAATTTGAATCAGGAACCTGTGATCGCTGCTTTGACCGCAACAGCAACACAGAATGTCGCAGAAGATATTCGCAGGCTACTGAACATTAGCGAGGACAATACGTTTGTTACTGGTTTTGCAAGGGATAACCTATCCTTTCAAGTGCTGAAAGGTGTTAACAAAAGAGATTTCATACTGCAGACCCTAAATAAACATAAAAACGAAGCTGGAATTATTTATACTTCAAGCCGTAGAGAGACAGACCAGCTGTACCAGTTTTTAAAAGGCAGGAACTGCTCAGTTGCCAAATATCATGCAGGCTTAAAGGAAGAAGAACGAAAAAAAGCACAGGATGCCTTTGTCTTCGATGAATCAAATATTATGGTCGCAACAAATGCTTTTGGAATGGGGATTGATAAATCCAATGTCAGATATGTTATCCACTATAATCTTCCGCGGAATATTGAAGCTTATTATCAGGAAGCGGGAAGGGCGGGAAGAGATGGAGAGGATAGCATATGTTATTTGCTGTTTGCCCCTCAGGATATCCAGCTGCAGAAATTTTTGATAGAGGAAAGCAGTCTTGACCCACGTAAGATGGAGCAGGAATATAGTAAGTTAAAGGATATGATTAATTACTGCTATACTGAAAAATGTCTTCAATCCTATATCATTGATTACTTTGATGAGAATGCTGAAGCTATCCGCTGCGGCAAATGCAGCAGCTGCATGGATGAACGGACAAGCATTGATATTACTCAGGAAGCTTTAATGATTTTTTCGTGCATAAAACGGATGGGAGAAAGATTTGGTGTTTCAATGACAGCCCAGGTTTTGAAAGGCTCTGGCAATAAAAGAATCCGTGAACTTAATTTTAATAAACTATCAACATTTGGGCTGATGAAAAACCGCAAAGAAAAAGAGATTGCTGATATGATCAATTATTTGCTTGCTGAGGGTTATCTTGTATTAACAGATGGGAAATATCCGACAGTAAGGCTTTCAGAAAATGCCATACCTGTCTTAAAAGGACAGAAAAAACTGTCCATGAAAATTAGTAAGCCTGTACTGGTTCAGGAAGCAGATGAAAACATTGAACTTTTTGAGATGCTGAGAAGGCTCAGGAAAGAGATTGCAGATAAAGAAAATGTGCCTCCTTTTGTTGTGTTTGCTGATACCGCATTAAAAGAAATGTGCCGTTATTTTCCTGTGACTAAAGATATGATGTTGAATATAAAAGGTGTAGGACAAATGAAGTTTGATAAGTATGGGGAGTATTTTATTCAGGCAATCAAAGAATTTGCCGAAGAACATGATATTTCTCCCATGCCTTCAGCAGAGCCGCCATCAATGACAGAGGAATCACAGGATGACCGTCCAAGCTACCAGATTTCCTATGAATATTATATGGATGGGATGTCCATAAGAGAAATAGCCAAAAAACGAAACTTTTCACCCATAACGATTCAGGAGCATATCTTCCGGTCGGTCAAAGAAGGCAACGCAATTGACTGGTCTGATATTTTTAACGAAACGGAAGAAAAGCTTGTTTTGCAGGCAGCTGAGAAAGCTGGAAAAGACAAGCTTAAGCCAATTAAAGAAGAACTTCCGGATGAAATAGATTATTTTAAAATCAAAGCAGTCCTCGTAAAAGACGAACTACAGAAACAAAATTGACCATGAAGCTCCTTTTTGGGGCTTCTTTTTTATATGTTTCATAACTTGGTTTGAGCTGCTGAGCTGATCCTCGCTTTGTGCCTTTCGCTGCAATTAACGGACAGAATTCATAAACCAAAACAACAATTCTTTAGAAATGAGCCTTGAAAAATGAGTCTTTTTAAATGGCTGTATTGCAGGATTTTCTCGGTTTGTCCAAATTTGTCAAAAATCTATTCACACTTTTATCCCAAAAGACGGTCTAAATTACAGATAGGCTCGTATACATGTAGTACAAACTGTCTCAGGGGGGATTATGTATGTCTATAAATAAAAAAACGTCTATAGTGTCAGCTGTGCTGGTATCATCTGTATTATTATCAGGCTGCGGATTGTTCGGAAGCCAGGGGAAAGAAAAGGTCGATCCGCCAAAAGCAGTATCTTATACCGATGAAGGCGAAAGTGTTACTGAAGAAACAACCGGGAAAGAAACAGCTGAAAAAGAAGAGGGCGTAACGGCAAACCTTAAAACAGAGCTTTACTTGATAGATAAAAATGGGTATGTTGTTCCCCAGACAATCGATCTTCCGAAAACGAACTCAGTGGCTACACAGGCGTTAGAGTATCTGGTGGAAAACGGACCTGTTACTGAGTTTCTTCCTAATGATTTCCGTGCAGTCCTTCCGGCTGATACAAAAGTCTCTGTAAATATTAAAGATAAAGTGGCAACCGTAGACTTTTCAAAAGAATTTAAAGAATATGCAGCTGAAGATGAAAAGAGGATTCTCCAATCAGTTACCTGGACACTTACACAATTTGATTCCATTGATAAAGTTAAGCTGACATTAAATGGACATGAATTAAAAGAGATGCCTGTGGATGGAACGCCTGTCAGCTCGGCGTTAACAAGAGCCAATGGAATTAACCTGGATACAAAGGAAGTAGTGGATATCACGAATACAAAACCGGTTACCGTTTATTATCTTGGCGGGGATGAAGAAAACTATTATTATGTGCCTGTTACGAAGCGTATCAGCAATAATTCGGACAACAAGGTTGAAGCGGTGGTTTCCGAATTGATAAAAGGGCCGAATTATGCATCCAATCTGGTGACAGATTTTCTTCCGGATGTAGAGCTGCTTGAAGCTCCAAAAGTTGAAGATGGAAAAGTTACTTTAAACTTCAATGAAAATGTTTTCAGCAGCTTAGAAGAGAAAATGATTTCCAAGCACTTGCTGAACGCACTTGTTCTTTCACTTACTGAACAAAAGGACATCAAAAGCGTAGCAGTTACAGTTGATGGAAAAGCAGAGATTGTTAGTGAAGATGGCGAAAAATTATCTGAGCCTGTAACACGCCCTGAAAATGTGAATACAGGAAGTTTTTAATATAGCAGATTTTGTTATACTATATAGTAGCAGGAATAAGAGGTTGGCATTTAATGCCGCCTCTTCTTTGTTGGTAAGATAGGCATAACTGGGCAAATGCCCAGGTTCAATATAAGCTAAAAAGGGGGAATCAGCTTATGCGCGCAGATGGACGTGAACCAAAGCAGCTTAGGCCAATACATATTGAAACTGATTATTTAAAGCATCCTGAGGGCTCTGTGCTCATTACAGTAGGAGATACAAAGGTGATTTGTACAGCAAGCATTGACGAAAGAGTCCCTCCTTTTATGAGGGGACAGGGGAAAGGCTGGATAACAGCAGAATATTCCATGCTTCCGAGGGCTACAGAACAGAGAAATATAAGGGAATCAGCAAAAGGAAAAATCACAGGACGAACGATGGAAATTCAGCGCCTGATCGGCCGTGCACTCCGCGCAGTAGTGGATCTTGATGCGCTTGGCGAAAGAACAGTATGGCTTGATTGCGACGTAATACAGGCTGATGGGGGAACAAGGACAGCTTCCATTACAGGAGCCTTTATTGCAATGGCACAGGCGATGGATAAGCTGAACAGCAGCAAAAAGCTTTCAAGCTATCCAATCAATGATTTCCTTGCGGCTACAAGTGTGGGAATTCTTGCTGACAAGCAGGCTGTAGTGGACTTGAATTATATTGAAGACTCTTCTGCTGAAGTGGATATGAATGTCGTCATGACTGGCAGCGGTGAGTTTGTAGAGCTTCAGGGAACTGGAGAAGAAGCTACTTTTTCATATGCACAGCTGCAGGTAATGCTTGGTGCTGCCCAGGAAGGGATATCAGAGCTTATCAGACATCAGAAGTCAGCACTTGGAGAGAGTATCTCGGAAAGCATTCAAAGCAAAAGAGAAAAGCTTACGGGGAGGGCATAGCATGCGGGAAGTCATAATCGCTACTAAAAACGCAGGCAAAGCGAGAGAATTTGAACGGATGTTCAAGCCTCTTGGATATGAAGTAAAAACGCTGCTGGATTTTCCGGATTTTAAGGATGTTGATGAGACAGGCAGCACGTTTGAAGAGAATGCTATACTTAAAGCGGAAGCTGTTTCCAGAGCTTTTGAAAGAATGGTTATTGCCGATGATTCAGGATTAATCATTGATGCGCTTGGAGGGAAGCCGGGCATCTATTCCGCTCGCTATGCTGGCGAGGAAAAAAATGATCAGAAAAATATGGACAAAGTTCTCGATGAGCTAGAAAGCATTCCGGATCATCAACGGCAGGCGCGGTTCTACTGTGCTCTTGCAATCGCTGCTCCCGGAAAACCGACTGAAACAGTTGCAGGAACTTGTGAAGGCCATATCTTAAGAGAAAAAAGAGGAACTTATGGATTTGGCTATGACCCTATTTTCTTTGCTGAAGAAAAAAACAAAGCAATGGCTGAATTAATGCCCGAGGAGAAAAGCCAGATCAGCCATAGAGCGAATGCTCTCCAAAAGCTGGAGGAGCTGCTCCCTTCTTTCGTGGCCGGAGCTGAAAACTCATGAAGGTTTTGATTGTCAGTGATAGTCATGGGTTAACCACCGAACTCAGCCAAATACGCGAAAAACATCCTGATATGGATATAATGATTCACTGCGGGGATTCGGAGCTTTCGTCTGATCATGAATCATTAAAAGGATACGCTGCTGTAAGAGGGAATTGTGATTTTGACGAAGCATTTCCTGAGGATAGATTAGAAGAGGCCGGAGGGTTCCGCTTTTTCGTCACACACGGTCATAAATATTTCGTTAAATCGACTTTGATGAACCTGTCATACAAGGCACGTGAAACAAATGCAGATATCGTATGTTTTGGCCATTCACATAGTCTTGGAGCTGAAATGGCTGACGGGATATTATTTATCAATCCTGGAAGCATAAGGCTTCCCAGAGGCAGACACGAAAAAACATATGTGATACTGGAAAAGCGGGGAAAAGATGTTACACTGGATGTGTATGACGTTTCAGATGGGAAGATTCCTGATCTGACAAGTAATTTTCACTGGTAAAAAGCTATTAATTTGAATATAATAACTGAGGGAAGCCTGTCTTCCCTCATTAAATAAAAAAATATTTACAAAGTGTTGACTTCTTATCATTTGTTTAATATAATAAATCTTGTCGTTGAGTTATTAAATCTCAATCAAGTAAATAATTTCAAAATGTCCCAGTAGCTCAGCTGGATAGAGCAACGGCCTTCTAAGCCGTCGGTCGGGAGTTCGAATCTCTCCTGGGACGCCATTTACACATCTGGAAACACTACATATCTTACCGAACTTTTACTCACCTTTTTGGTGGGTTTTTTTGTTTTTATCAAGTTTGTACGTCGGGAACCTCTTAGTGTGTTTTTAATAGCCTCTATAATCCTCATCAAATCTGTTATCTCCCTTATTAAAAATATAAAAATTTTTTGTCCCAAGGAATGTGAATATATCAACAATGTAAGCGTATACACAAAAACAGATTAATCAAAATTATCTAACAATTCGTTAAAAGGGTGTTGACGGCAGGTGAAAATGGGCGTAAGATAGTCCTCAATATAAGAAATTCACATCATCAATTAAACAAACTTCATCTTAGTGAAATCTATCTAGCTATGAAATTTCGAGTTTTTTTAACTGTAAAATTCAATGGTTTAAAGCGTTGTTGTGTTGAAGTTGAATCACAGAATAGGAAAAGCGTAGAAGAGGATAAGTAGTTTTATGACAGGCATTCACAGAGAGCCGGATCTGCTGAAACCCGGTAATGCCTTCATAAAATGAACTCACCTCTGAGCGCAGTCCTGAAAGATGACCGACTAGGGGCTGCCGGGTGTTCTTCACCCGTTATCAAAACGAACAGCATATTGCTGTTCATGAGTGCACGCATCATAAGCGTGAATCAGGGTGGTACCGTGGAACAGGTGATCAAAGCCTTTTCATCCCTTATACCTACAATCGTTGGGTTTCTTTAGGGGTGGAAGGGCTTTTTATATTGGAGTTTTAAAACAAGGGGAGGTTATCAACAAATGCTGCAGGAAGCTGCCTTAACAGAAACAAAAACGGAGACACATCCTGTCACCGGCGCTGATCTGTTATTAAAAGCCTTGGAGAAAGAAAATGTTGAAGTGATTTTTGGTTATCCTGGAGGAGCGGTCCTTCCGCTTTATGACAAACTGTATCATTCAAAGATTCTTCATGTGCTGCCGCGTCATGAACAGGGAGGAATTCATGCTGCTGAAGGGTATGCCAGGATATCTGGAAAGCCGGGTGTCGTGATTGCCACTTCGGGGCCGGGAGCCACTAATATTGTTACCGGTCTTGCAGACGCAATGATGGATTCACTGCCGCTGATTGTTTTTACAGGCCAGGTGGCAACGGGAGTCATTGGATCAGACGCCTTTCAGGAGGCTGATATCCTGGGGATAACCACTCCAATTACAAAATACAATTATCAGGTCCGCAGCATTGAAGATATCCCGAGAATCGTTAAAGAAGCTTTTTATATAGCTTCCACCGGCAGGCCGGGTCCAGTTCTTATCGATATTCCCAAGGATATCGCTGCAGGAATTACAGCTCAGCCTGAGGACGAAAAGGAAGTGAATCTGCCGGGATATCAGCCAACATTAAAACCAAATTACCTGCAAATAAGGAAATTAACTGAAGCAGTCAGCAGATCGAAGAAGCCCGTCATTTTGGCTGGTGCCGGTGTGCTTCATGGCAGAGCATCCAAAGAGTTAAAAGAGTATGCAGAGCAGCAGCAGATTCCTGTTATCCACACTCTTCTGGGCCTCGGCGGATTTCCTGCTAACCATCCATTATTCATCGGTATGGCAGGAATGCATGGCTGTTATGCGGCCAATATGGGACTTACGGAATGTGATTTGCTGATAAATATCGGAGCCCGGTTTGATGATAGACTAACAGGGAATTTACAGCATTTCGCACCACATGCAACAGTCGCCCATATTGATATTGACCCAGCAGAAATCGGCAAAAATGTTCCTACGTCCATTCCAATCGTTGCAGATGCAAAAGAAGCACTTGAAGAGCTGATTCTGCAGGTTGGAAAACCTCCGGCCCATAAAGAATGGATGGAAACCATCCAAAGGTGGCAGGAGGAATATCCATATTACTATGATAAAGAATCAGAACTGCTGAAACCCCAGAAGGTCATGGAAATGCTTCATTCAAAAACGGAAGGGAATGCCATCGTCGTAACAGATGTAGGACAGCATCAAATGTGGGCAGCCCAATACTATCGCTTTAATAATGCTGACAGATGGGTGACTTCAGGAGGGCTTGGGACAATGGGATTTGGTTTTCCGGCAAGCATTGGAGCGCAGCTGGCTGACCCGGAAGCATGCGTCCTCGCCATTTGCGGTGACGGAGGATTCCAAATGTCAACACAGGAGCTTGCTATTATCCAGGAACTGAATCTGCCGGTAAAAATCATAATATTCAATAATATGGCCCTTGGCATGGTCCGGCAATGGCAGGAGATCTTTTATGAATCACGTTTCTCACACAGCAAAATCCCTGTACAGCCATCTTTCGTAAAATTGGCAGAAGCTTACGGGATAAAAGGATATGTCGTTCAATCTGAAGGTGAAGCTGAAGAGGTGCTGGATGAAGTGCTTCATAACCGTGAACCGGTGCTAATCGATTTCAGGGTTGATTCGGATGAAAATGTGTATCCGATGATTGCACCAGGAAAAGGACTTCATGAAATGGCAGGTGTAAAACCATGAAACGAATCATATGCCTGACTGTGATGAATCGGCCAGGTGTTCTAAACAGAATTACTAATCTATTTTCCAAAAGAAACTTTAATATTGAGAGCATTTCAGTTGGCTTGTCAGAACATGAAGGGATGTCGCGCATCACTTGTGTGGTTCATGTTGAAGACTCCGGTGCCAGTGAGCAAATTACAAAACAACTGAACAAGCAAATCGATGTAATAAAGGTCACTGATATCACGGATCAGTCGATTGTCGCAAGAGAGCTTGCCCTTATTAAAGTTCAGGCAGTCCCATATACAAGAAATGAAATTTACTCTTTAATTGAACCTTTCAGAGCTTCTGTTATAGATGTCAGCAAGGATAGCATGACTGTTCAGATTACAGGTGAATCTGATAAAGTAGAAGCTTTCATTGATCTCATTAAACCATATGGCATCAAAGAGCTAGCCCGGACGGGAACAACAGCATTCCCTAGAGGAACACAGCGTCCATCCCAGCAGTCCAAATCATATTCTATAGTTTAATTTCGCTAAAAATAAAAACTTTAATCGGAGAGGGAGATAAAACATGGCAAAAATGTACTATAACGGAGATTCAAATGCAGCATACTTAAACGGAAAGAAAGTAGCGGTTATCGGTTATGGATCACAGGGACATGCGCATGCGTTAAACATGAGGGACAGCGGAGTTGAGGTTGTAATCGGTCTTAGAAAAGGGAAGTCTTGGGAAAAGGCAGTGGAAGACGGCTTCCAGGTATATTCTGTAGCTGAGGCAGCTGCACAGTCTGATGTAGTGATGATCTTATTGCCGGATGAACTCCAGCCAAAAGTATACAAGGAAGAAATTGAACCAAATCTATCAAACCAGGCATTGATGTTTGCACATGGATTTAATATTCATTTTAACCAGATTGTGCCTCCAAAAGAGTGTGATGTGCTGCTTGTAGCTCCTAAAGGACCAGGGCATTTGGTCAGAAGAACATATGAACAGGATGCAGGTGTTCCGGCACTGTTTGCAGTCCATCAGGACGTAACGGGGGAAGCGAAGGAACTGGCCCTTGCTTATGCGAAAGCCATTGGATCTCTTCGAGCCGGTGCATTGGAAACAACGTTCAAAGAAGAAACCGAGACAGATCTGTTTGGAGAACAGGCAGTGTTGTGCGGCGGGCTGACTTCTTTGGTGAAAGCAGGATTTGAAACTCTTACGGAAGCTGGCTATCAGCCGGAACTGGCATACTTTGAATGTCTGCATGAGCTGAAGCTCATCGTTGACCTTATGTATGAAGGCGGTCTGGAAGGAATGCGTTATTCAATCTCAGATACTGCTCAATGGGGAGACTTTGTCAGCGGACCACGGGTAGTTGATGCAAGAGTGAAAGAGGAAATGAAGGCAGTATTGAAAGACATTCAGGAAGGCAATTTTGCAAAAGGATGGATTTTGGAGAACCAGGCAAATCGCCCGGTATTCAATGCGGTGAATCAAAGAGAAAATGAGCATCCGATCGAGCAGGTTGGAAGGGAACTTCGCAAAATGATGCCTTTTGTTAATAGCAGCAAGAAAAAGGAAGTGGTTGTAAGTGCCAACAATTAAGATATTCGATACTACATTAAGAGATGGCGAACAATCGGCCGGTGTAAATCTTAATTTTTCTGAAAAATTAGAGATTGCAAGACAGCTGGAGCGTTTGAACGTTGATATTATTGAGGCGGGTTTTCCTGCAGCTTCGAAAGGGGATTTTGCATCAGTACAGAATATTGCTCAGACGATTAAAAATTGCTCGGTCACAGGATTGGCAAGAGCAGTTATCTCTGATATAGACGCTGCATGGGGAGCGCTAAAGGACGGAGCTGAGCCGAGGATACATACATTCCTGGCAACCTCTCCGATTCACAGGCAATATAAGCTGAAGAAAACGAAAGAAGAAGTGGTTGAAACAGCAGTGGAAACAGTTAAGTATGCTGCTTCAAAATTCCCAATCGTCCAATGGTCTGCAGAGGATGCTACCCGGACAGAATTACCATTTCTTGCAGAGATTATTGAGAAGGTCATCCAAGCTGGTGCGAGAATTATCAACATACCGGATACAGTCGGTTACACAACCCCACAGGAGTATGGCGAAATTTTTCAGTACTTAAGAAATCATGTTCCTTCTATTGATAAGGTAGCCCTGTCAGCTCATTGCCATGATGACTTGGGAATGGCAATAGCAAATTCGCTTTCAGCTATAGAAAATGGAGCAACACAGATTGAGGGCACAATTAATGGAATTGGTGAAAGAGCCGGGAATGCGGCGCTTGAGGAGCTTGCAGTAGCTCTACACATCCGGAATGAACATTATCAGGCTTCGACACGTCTGAATCTTCAGGAAATAAGCAGAACGAGCAGTCTGATCTCAAAGCTGACAGGTATGGTGGTGCCAGCCAATAAAGCGATTGTCGGCAGGAATGCTTTTGCACATGAATCAGGCATTCATCAGGACGGAGTATTGAAAGAAAAAACAACGTATGAAATCATTTCCCCTGATCTAGTCGGATTCCAATCCAACTCCATGGTACTGGGGAAACATTCCGGGCGCCATGCCTTTAAGAACCGGCTTAAGGAACTGGGTCTGGAAGTTGCAGATGAAGAAGCGAATCGGCTGTTCACAGTTTTTAAAGATTTAGCCGACCGCAAAAAAGAAATGACAGACGAGGACCTTGCAGCGATCGTTCTTGAAGAGAAGCTCTCAAGGGAGCAGCGGTTCTATGATTTAATCGGAATCCAAATTCAATATGGAACAAATTCTGTTCCGACAGCAACAGTTACTCTTTCAGGATCAAACAACGAAGTGATCCAGGAAGCAGGTACCGGAGCAGGAAGCATCGAAGCGCTGTATAACACATTGGAAAAATGCTTAAATGGAACAGCTAATCTGCTTGATTACCGTATACAATCCGTAGGTGCAGGAAGAGATGCTTTAGCGCAGGTTTATGTGAAACTGAATTATGACGGAATGGAAAGCAGCGGGCGCGGTTTGGCCCAGGATGTACTCGAAGCATCCTCGAAAGCTTACTTGAACGCAGTTAATAGAGTGATATATATGAAAGAAAAAGTACAGGCGCAGACGGTAGAGGCGAATTGATCGTCCTCTGAACAGGGAATGCGCTGCAGAAAAACTGAAAACTAAAATTCTAAAATCATAAACAAATAATCAGACGGAGGGATTAAAATGAAAAAACGTATCGCAGTACTTCCAGGAGATGGGATCGGCAAAGAAGTGGTAAAGGGTGCAATTGAAGTCCTGCAGGCTGTTGGTGAACGGTTCGGACATCAATTCCAATTTTCATATGGCAACATCGGCGGTTCAGCTATTGATGCCACTGGAACTCCGCTGCCTAATGAAACACTCGCGCTTTGCAAAGAAAGCGATGCGGTCATGCTGGGTGCAGTTGGCGGTCCTAAATGGGACCGGCAGCCTCCCCACCTTCGTCCGGAAAAGGGTCTCTTAGGGATCCGCAAGGAATTAAACCTATATGCTAATTTGCGGCCAACTCAATATTATTCAAGCCTTTCCGATACTTCTCCGTTAAAAAATGAAGTAATTGAAGGCGTGGATATGCTGATGGTCAGAGAATTAACCGGCGGGCTTTATTTTGGAAAGCCAAGCGAAAGGACACAGCAAAACGGAAAAGACGCTGTAGTGGACACTTTGTACTATCAAAAAGAAGAAATGCGCCGTGTCATTAAACTGGCGTTTGAACTTGCCTCAAAACGGCGTGCAAAAGTGACTTCCGTTGATAAGGCAAATGTCCTGGAATCAAGCCGAATGTGGAGAGAAGTTGCAGAGGACATCGCAAAGGAATACCCGGATGTCGTTCTTGAGCATATGCTTGTTGATAACGCGGCTATGCAAATGATTAAAAACCCGAAAAGGTTTGATGTTGTCGTAACAGAGAATATGTTCGGTGACATTCTTAGCGATGAAGCCTCTGTATTGACCGGTTCTTTAGGGATGCTTCCTTCTGCCAGCATTTCGGAGAATGGGCCATACTTGTACGAGCCAATTCATGGGTCAGCACCAGATATTCAAGGGATGAATGCGGCTAATCCAATTGCCATGATTTTATCAGCAGCCATGATGCTCCGTTTATCTTTCGGAATGGAAGAGGAAGCGGAAGCGGTTGAAAATGCAGTTAACCAAGTGCTTGAAGCAGGCTATCGTACGAAAGATATTGTTTCATTTGGAAAGAAGGTTGTCACTACTTCAGAAATGATTGAAGAGGTGAAGGCTACCCTTTTGGATAACGAAGCAATTCTAAATATTATGGGGGCTTATGCATAAAAGCTGTGAGAGACTCTGGACACTAGTTCAGCTGATTTAAAAAACTGGGACACGGCCAACCTCGGCCGTGTTTCTTTTAAAAAGGGAGTGCAGCAGGAATGGGAAAATCAATAATAGATAAGATTTGGGAAAAGCATGTAGTCCATAGGGAAGAAGGGAAGCCGGATCTTATGTACATAGACCTCCACTTAGTGCATGAAGTAACTTCCCCTCAGGCATTTTCCGGCTTAAGAATGAAAAACAGGAAAGTGAGAAGGCCTGATAAAACATTTGCCACAGTTGATCACAATATACCAACTGATAACAGGACAGTTATCAGCGATCCTGTCGCCTTAAACCAAATGACCACCTTGGAAAAAAACTGCCATGAATTCGGCATCCCACTTGCTGGACTGGATAGTCCTGAACAAGGGATTGTCCATGTCATAGGGCCGGAGCTGGGGCTTACTCAGCCAGGCATGACGATTGTTTGCGGGGACAGCCATACATCCACCCATGGAGCTTTTGGATCAATCGCCTTCGGAATTGGAACAAGTGAAGTTGAGCATGTCCTGGCTACCCAAACTTTATGGCAGAGCAAACCAAAAACATTAAAACTGGAGATAAACGGCGAGCTGAAAAAAGGTGTTACGGCTAAAGATGTCATCCTTTATATTATTGCCAGGAATGGAATTGGTTTTGGTACTGGCCATATTATTGAATATTGCGGGGAGACAATTGCAAACATGTCAATGGAAGAAAGAATGACGATTTGCAATATGTCCATTGAGGGAGGAGCAAGAGCGGGTCTGGTTAATCCTGATGAGACGACATTTGCGTATCTTCAAGATCGAAAGTATGCACCAAAAGGAGCAGATTTTGCGCATGCAGTCGAGAAGTGGAAGGAGCTAGTATCCGATCCTGATGCACAATACGATAAAACGATTCAAATTGATGCCGCTGATATTGCACCAATGGTCAGCTGGGGCACGAATCCATCTATGACTTCCAAGGTGAATGATCAAATTCCAAAACTTGAGGAATGCAAAAACGAGCTTGAAAAGAAATCATTATCAAGAGCGTTAGAATATATGGCATTGCAGGAAGGTCAAAGAATTGAAGACATTCAAATACAGCATGTTTTTATAGGATCCTGCACAAATTCGCGGCTGGAAGACCTAAAACAGGCCGCTGAAATTATAAGAGGGAAAAAGGTTCATCCTCAAGTCCGTGCACTTGTCGTTCCAGGATCACAGCAGGTCAAGAAGCAGGCAGAGGCAGAGGGACTGGACCTTATCTTTCAGCAGGCTGGATTTGAATGGAGAGAATCAGGCTGCAGCATGTGCTTGAGCATGAATAATGATATTGTGCCAAACGGCGAGCATTGTGCGTCAACCTCAAACCGTAATTTTGAAGGACGTCAGGGTTCAGGGGCAAGAACGCATCTTGTCAGCCCGTTAATGGCTGCCGCAGCAGCTTTATACGGACACTTTGTGGACGTAGGTGCTTTGCTGAGTAAAGAAACTGTCCATTAAGAAGGAGGAGAACAAAATGAGCGGATTTAAAACACTTCAGGGAAAAGCTGCTGCAATGGATAGAGCCAATGTGGATACTGATCAGATTATCCCGAAGCAATTTCTAAAAAGAATTGAGAAAACGGGGTTTGGGCAATATCTTTTTTATGATTGGAGATATACTAAAGAAGGACAGCCTAACCCGGAGTTTGAATTGAATAAGCCGGAGAATCAAGGTGCTTCCATCCTCATTGCAAATGAAAATTTTGGATGCGGATCTTCCAGGGAGCACGCGCCATGGGCTTTAGGGGATTATGGTTTCAAGGTAATCATTGCACCTTCATTTGCCGATATTTTTCATCAAAATTGCTTCAAAAATGGACTTTTGCCAATCACTCTGCCAGCTGAAACAGTCGATTATTTGCTCGGACGTGCCAAAAATCAGCCATATGATCTGAAGATTGATTTGCAAAATGAAGTCATTGAAGATGACTATAATTTTTCAGCATCATTTACAATTAATGAATACTGGAAAAAAATGCTTATTAACGGATGGGATGAAATAGAGATCACTCTTCAATTGGAAAGCAGCATTTCAAGTTACGAAGAAAAACAGAATACGGTACAATAGGTACCTATAAAAGATTCATGGCATGAAACCATGAATCTTTTTGTTTTTGTGCTATTTCATGCTACACTAACTTCAAAAATACAAGTTGAGGCGATTTTAGCATGGGAAAGCGGGATCAGAAAAAACAAAAAAATAAAATCATTCTATTTCCCGGCCTTGAGAAACGATTGCTGGAAAAGGGGCTTGAGTCCTTTCAGCAGAAAAGGTATAAGGAATCAATCCGGTTCTTTGAAGAAGCACTGGAGATGGAGCCTGAGAATACGGATGTCCATATTGGGCTCGTTCTGGCATATTTTGAAGCCGGAGCTCTGGAAAAGGCAAAAGAACTGGCAAATAAAATGCTTCAGACAGGCATGGGGGATTACATACAAGTAATGGATCTTTATTTAATGATCCTTGTGCAGCTGCACCAATACAATGAGATTGCAGCAACAATTGAGGTTTTGCTTGAAGAAAGGGAGATTCCAAAGGAGAAATTTGAGCATTTTAGCAGAATGCTTGAGTTTAGCAGAAAGATGGCTGCTTCACCTTCTGAAACCGAGATCGAAGTACCCGATCTGGATGAATTCAGCAGCAGGAAGCTCAATCTGTTTTCCTACCAGGACCAGCATGAACAAATGCAGATTGCTGCACAGCTGGCAGAACATAACATCAGGCCCTATGCAGAAGATATTAAAGCCTATTTGGAAGCGAAGGAAGGAAATCCATTTTTTAAAACGATACTGTTAAATGTCCTTTCTGAGCATGGGTATGAAAAATATGTAAAGATCCGTAAGTTTGATAAAAGCATTCAGGTGAATCCTGCCGAACTGCCCCCGGTACATCAGCAGCCTATGCTATTAAAAATAGTCAATAAACTGGAGATTCAGCTTGAGCAGGAAGATCCGGTGCTATTTGAAAATACAAAGAGCATTGCAGAAAGGCACTTTTTCCTGCTATATCCGCTTGAAGTTCCCCCGGAAAATGCTGCGTCCTGGGCAGCGGCATACCATATGCTCTCAAATGAGTATCATGGCTTAAACAGTTCGCTAAGCAAGATTGCTGATATATATGATGCTCCTGAACAAGAAATAGCAGAGGCTCTTGGCTTTATAAGAAAGATAGAAGAAATTTCTTATCCCAATATTTAGCCTTCAATGTTGAAAGACGGAGAGTGTATGTTATAATATAATGGTTGTATTATGTGTATATATACATTGTTATTAAATGAATATGGCTTGAAAACAAGAGATATTCATAACATTCTGTCATGAATGAAATGATAATAGATTTTTGGAGGGAAAGATTGTATGTCTGCTAAATTTGAAAAGTTAGAAGGGAACCGCGGGGTTCTTACAATTGAAGTAGATGCAGAGAAAGTAACTGAAGGTTTGGACGCTGCATTCAAAAAAGTAGTAAAGCAAGTAAATGTACCTGGGTTCCGTAAAGGGAAAATGCCTCGCGGAATGTTTGAAAAGCGTTTCGGAGTAGAATCTTTATACCAGGATGCAGTGGATTATCTTCTTCCTGAAGCTTATGCTAATGCAATCGATGAGACTGGCATTGAGCCTGTGGATCGCCCTGAAATCGATGTTGAACAGATTGAAAAAGGAAAAAGCCTTATTTTCAAAGCTACAGTTACTGTTAAGCCTGAAGTAAAGCTTGGCGAATACAAAGCTCTTGAAGTAAAGCCACTTGAAACAGAAGTAACAGAAGAAGATGTGAACAAAGAGCTTGCTTCACTTCAGGAAAGACAAGCTGAACTTGCCGTTAAAGAAGATGGAAAAGCTGAAAATGGCGACACAGTTGTTATGGACTTTGAAGGATTCGTTGATGGCGAAGCGTTCGAAGGCGGAAAAGCTGAAAACTATTCTTTAGAACTTGGTTCAGGACAATTCATCCCTGGATTTGAAGAGCAGCTGATTGGTGCTGCTGCCGGAGAATCTAAGGATGTTGAAGTTTCTTTCCCTGAGGAATACCATGCTGCTGAGCTTGCTGGCAAGCCTGCAACTTTCAAAGTAACTGTACATGAAATCAAAACAAAACAGCTTCCTGAGCTGGATGATGAGTTTGCTAAAGATGCTGACGAAGAAGTGGAAACTTTGGATGCACTAAAAGAAAAAATAAAAACTCGCTTAGAAGAAAGCAAGAAGCATGAAGCTGAGCACCATGTCCGCGACACTGTTGTTGAAGCAGCAGCTGCTAATGCAGAAATGGAAATCCCGGCTGCAATGGTTGAAACTGAAGTTAACCGCATGATGCAGGAGTTCGAACAGCGTCTGCAAATGCAAGGTATGAACCTTGAACTATACTTCCAGTTCTCCGGACAGGATGAAGCGGCCCTTCGCGAGCAAATGAAAGAGGAAGCTGAAAAGCGCGTCCGCGTTAATTTGACTCTTGAAGCAATCGCAAAAGCTGAAAACATCGAAGTAAGCGA
Organism: Bacillus sp. ZZV12-4809; assembly: GCF_009849585.1. Lineage (GTDB taxonomy): Bacteria > Bacillota > Bacilli > Bacillales > Cytobacillaceae > Cytobacillus. Next base: position 118,392 of record NZ_VCRN01000005.1, on the reverse strand, counting down.
TGAAGAAGTTACAGAAGAACTTAACAAAATGGCAGAAATGTACAACATGTCTGCTGACCAGATCACACAAGCTCTTGGAAGCCTTGAAGGCCTAAAAGCAGATCTTCAAATTAAAAAAGCAGTAGATTTCCTTGTGGAAAACAGCAAAACTGTTGCATAATAGAAGTAGTAGTAAACAAGGCGCGAGTTTATCGTGCCTTGTTTTATACCATCAAGACCATACATAATGAAAATCTCCCTTGTATCTTTTGCCTGGTGAAAAAGTTTTACTGCATAATGGACATGGACAGGAATACAAATACATATAAATAGATAATTTAATAATCGGTCCAGGGGACCGACTTAATTTAGCCATTTTTGGTTAAGCTTATGAAAGTACATATACAATTCAGCCTGTTTTTCTTTGCGGAAATTTATTACATGCTGCTCCATACATAATTGAAATGTTTTAAGAGTTATCATTTCCTGTCCACTGTAAAAATGTGTTACAATGCAATACATAACTGCTGAAGGTTTTGATTTTTACGAAAGTGTAAATGATTAAAGCGGCCTGTGCGCACGTGCAATGACATAGTGCCCGCCTTAATTCACAACCTTTCTATGGCTGAATAAAGAACTATTTGCATGTGATTCCGCAAGCTTAATATATCGTTTTGAAGTTTTTTCAAGGGGTGAAGGATTTGTTTAAATTTAATGACGAAAAAGGGCAATTGAAGTGTTCTTTCTGTGGCAAGACACAGGATCAGGTCCGTAAACTTGTTGCTGGACCTGGAGTATATATATGTGATGAGTGTATTGAGCTTTGCACTGAAATTGTGGAAGAAGAACTTGGTACAGAAGAAGAAGTGGAGTTTAAAGATGTGCCAAAGCCGGCTGAAATCCGAGATATTCTGGATGAGTACGTAATTGGCCAGGAGCAGGCAAAGAAATCGCTGTCAGTTGCGGTATACAATCATTATAAGCGCATCAATTCCAATAGCAAGATTGATGAAGTAGAACTATCAAAAAGTAATATTGCCATGATCGGTCCGACAGGAAGCGGTAAAACCTTACTGGCGCAGACATTGGCCCGTATTCTTAATGTTCCATTTGCAATTGCAGACGCAACATCATTGACTGAAGCAGGATATGTCGGAGAAGATGTGGAAAATATCCTCCTAAAGCTTATTCAGGCAGCAGATTATGATGTGGAAAAGGCAGAAAAAGGAATCATTTATATTGATGAGATTGATAAAGTTGCGCGTAAGTCGGAAAATCCGTCCATCACTCGTGATGTATCAGGTGAAGGTGTACAGCAGGCACTGTTGAAAATTCTTGAAGGAACAGTTGCAAGTGTACCGCCACAAGGCGGCCGCAAACATCCTCATCAGGAATTTATCCAAATAGACACGACTAATATCCTATTTATTTGCGGCGGTGCCTTCGATGGCATTGAGCAAATTATTAAACGCCGTCTGGGCCAAAAGGTAATTGGCTTTGGTTCCGACCAGAACCAAAAAGAAATCGAACCAAAGGATCTTCTTGCAAAAGTACTTCCTGAAGACTTGCTGAAATTTGGCTTAATCCCTGAATTTATTGGACGTCTTCCAGTTATTGCAAGCCTTTCCCAGCTTGATGAAGCGGCGTTAATTGAGATTTTAACCAAACCTAAAAATGCTCTTGTCAAACAATACCAGAAAATGCTTGAACTCGATGATGTTGAGCTTGAGTTCGAAGAAGGCGCACTTGAGGAAATTGCTAAAAAGGCAATTGAAAGAAAAACTGGTGCCCGCGGACTGCGCTCTATTATTGAAGGAATTATGCTGGATGTAATGTTTGATCTTCCTTCTCGCGAAGATATTAAAAAGTGCATTATTACGAAAGAAACGGTTATAGATAACGGTTCTCCTAAGCTTGTACTGGAGGACGGAACAGTTGTAGAAGAAGAGCGCAAGACTTCGGCGTAAGTGAAAAATGGCCAGTCCCCAGGGGGCATGGCCATTTTTTTGCGCCTTTCGGCCCCTATTACTTGCCTTACTTTTAAATGAATTCCTTGTTTATTCCAACTCACTCAGGGAGATACTAGCATTATTAAGGAGAACAATTAATGCAGGAGGGAACACAATGAGTTGGACGGGGATCGCTTTATTTATCCAATTATTTTTTGGAATTGTCATTGGGCTTTACTTTTGGAATTTGCTTAAGAGCCAGCGGACACAAAAAGTTTCTATTGACCGTGAATCAAGGAAGGAAATGGATGTATTAAAAAAGATGCGTTCTATTTCTTTAACTGAACCTTTATCAGAAAAAGTTCGTCCATCCAGCTTTGCGGACATTGTGGGGCAGGAAGACGGAATTAAGTCTCTGAAAGCAGCATTGTGCGGACCCAATCCTCAGCATGTTATTATTTATGGTCCACCGGGCGTCGGAAAAACGGCAGCAGCCAGATTGGTTCTGGAAGAAGCCAAGAAAAATGCAAAATCACCTTTTAAGGCAGCTTCTGTCTTTGTCGAACTGGATGCCACTACGGCGAGGTTTGATGAGAGGGGTATTGCCGATCCTTTGATAGGTTCTGTGCATGATCCTATCTATCAGGGAGCAGGGGCAATGGGACAGGCAGGAATTCCGCAGCCTAAACAGGGGGCTGTTACAAATGCACATGGAGGCGTGCTTTTTATTGATGAAATCGGTGAGCTTCATCCCATTCAGATGAATAAGCTTCTGAAAGTGCTTGAAGACAGGAAAGTATTTTTGGAGAGCGCTTATTATAATGAAGAAAACACTCAAATACCAACCCATATTCATGATATTTTTAAAAATGGTCTGCCGGCTGACTTCCGCCTGATCGGAGCAACTACCAGAACTCCTAATGAAATTCCTCCTGCCATTCGTTCCAGGTGCATGGAGGTATTTTTCAGGGAGTTATCGGAAGAAGAAATAATAGCTGTAGCTGGAAAGGCTGCGGAAAAGGTCAATCTTACTATTAGTGAGAATGGGCTTGGCATACTTGCTAATTATGCGAGAAATGGGCGCGAAGCGGTCAATATGATTCAAATCTCTGCTGGTTTAGCCATCACTGAGGACCGTGATTACATAAAGGATGAAGATATTGAGTGGGTCGTCCAATCGAGTCAGCTTTCACCGAGAATGGAGAGGAAAATCAATTCCCATGCTGCTGTAGGCCTTGTTAACGGGCTTGCGGTATACGGGCCTAACACAGGTGCCTTGCTTGATATCGAAGTGACTGTGATTCCTGCAAAAGAGAAGGGCAGCATTAATATAACAGGCATAGTGGAAGAAGAGAGCATCGGCGGACAAGGAAAGTCAATTCGAAGGAAAAGTATGGCCAGGGGTTCCATTGAGAATGTTATAACAGTTCTGAGATCAATGGGCGTCCCGGCTGACGAATATGATATTCATGTCAACTTCCCTGGCGGAGTTCCAATTGACGGTCCTTCTGCAGGCATTGCCATGGCGACAGGAATTTACTCTGCCATTTATAAACGGCCAGTTGACAATACTGTAGCTATGACAGGGGAAATCAGCATTCATGGGTATGTAAAGCCAATTGGAGGCGTATATCCAAAGGTAAAGGCCGCCAAAAAGGCTGGAGCAAAGACAGTGATTATCCCAAAAGAAAATATGCAATCCATCTTAAAGGAGATAACAGGAATCAAGATTATCCCTGTATCTCATTTGAATGAAGTATTTGAGGCAGCGCTGCAAAAAGAGTATCTCAAAGAGCAGGCTATACCTGCGTCAATCGAATTACAGAAAAAAGAAAGCATATGATTTGTGGCCCGGTTTGCAGTCTCTGGAAACCTGCTGTATAAACGCCTCCCGCTAATCGCGGTCAGAAACTTCGGTTTGCAGTTTAGGCTACAAACCGAAGTTTTATTTGCGTAAAGAAGGATAAAGTGTAATTATAAATGAATATCATTGAAAGACGGCTTTCGGCTGTTTCTCTTTAATAGACACTGCTATTTAAATACGATAGAATTGTACAAAGAAATTATTAGCAATAATGGGGCTAAAAAGATGCATTTTGGAGGTGCAATGGAATGGCGAAAAAGAAAGAAATCATCGTCCCCCTCCTGCCGCTTCGGGGCTTGCTTGTATATCCGACCATGGTTCTGCACTTGGATGTAGGCCGTGAGAAATCGGTTCAGGCTCTGGAAAAAGCAATGGTAGATGACCATTTAATATTCTTAACAACACAAAAGGATATATCTATAGATGAACCATCAGAAGATGATCTATATGGAATGGGCACGCTAACACGTGTCAAGCAGATGCTCAAGCTTCCAAACGGTACGATCCGTGTTCTTGTTGAAGGGCTAAAGAGAGCGGAAATCATTGATTTTCAGGACGAAACTGAACATTATTCTGTTAGTGTGAAGGCTTTTGATGATCCTGAGACAAAGGACGTTGAGGATCAGGCACTGATGAGGACTATGCTAGAGTATTTTGAGCAATACATAAAGGTATCGAAGAAAATATCAGCCGAAACGTACTCTTCTGTAGCAGATATAGAAGAGCCGGGGCGCATGGCCGATATTATTTCTTCCCACTTGCCTTTAAAGCTGAAGGAAAAACAGGAGATTCTTGAAACCATTGATGTAAAAGAGCGCATGAATCAGGTTATTGAAATCATCCATAATGAAAAAGAAGTATTGAACCTTGAGAAAAAGATCGGCCAGCGTGTGAAAAAATCAATGGAACGGACGCAGAAGGAATATTATTTGCGTGAACAAATGAAGGCAATCCAAAAAGAACTGGGAGATAAGGAAGGCAAGACAGGAGAAATTGCCGAGCTGACGGAAAAAATTGAAAATGCCGGCATGCCTGAGCATGTCCAGCTTACCGCATTAAAAGAACTTGACCGCTATGAAAAGGTTCCATCCAGTTCAGCTGAAAGCGCGGTAATCCGCAATTATATTGAGTGGCTTGTCACATTGCCATGGTCGAAGTCAACAGAAGATGATCTGGATATTCTGAAGGCTGAGAGAATCCTGAATGAAGACCATTATGGCCTGGAAAAAGTAAAGGAACGGGTTTTAGAGTACCTTGCAGTGCAAAAGCTGACGAACTCCCTTAAAGGCCCAATCCTATGTCTTTCAGGGCCTCCTGGTGTTGGTAAAACAAGTCTTGCACGTTCGATTGCATCATCGCTAAACAGGAATTTCGTCCGTGTATCCCTCGGCGGAGTCCGGGATGAGTCTGAGATTCGGGGACATAGAAGGACATATGTTGGGGCCATGCCTGGCCGCATCATTCAGGGCATGAAAAAGGCAGGGACAATCAACCCTGTATTCCTGCTAGATGAAATCGATAAAATGTCCTCAGACTTCCGAGGGGATCCTTCATCTGCAATGCTGGAGGTTTTAGACCCTGAGCAAAACCATAATTTTAGTGATCATTATATTGAAGAAACCTATGATCTGTCGAAGGTCATGTTTATAGCAACTGCCAATAATCTTAGCACGATCCCTGGACCGCTGCTGGACAGAATGGAAGTTATCACGATAGCAGGTTATACAGAGCAGGAGAAGATTCATATAGCTAAAGACCACCTTCTGCCAAAGCAAATCAAAGAACATGGACTTTCCAAATCCCAGCTGCAGATTCGGGAGGACGGGCTGCAGAAAGTTGTCCGCTATTATACTCGCGAAGCAGGAGTACGGGGCTTGGAGCGCCAGCTGGCTACTATCTGCAGAAAAACGGCTAAAATTATCGTATCCGGCGAAAAGAAGAAGGTAATTGTAAATGGTAAAAATACTGAAGAGTTTCTTGGAAAGCCAAAATACCGATACGGTCAGGCGGAGCTTGAAGACCAGGTTGGTGTTGCGACAGGACTGGCTTATACAACAGTTGGCGGGGATACCCTTCAAATTGAAGTATCCCTTTCTCCCGGAAAAGGAAAGCTCGTTCTTACAGGCAAACTGGGGGATGTGATGAAAGAGTCTGCTCAAGCGGCATTCAGTTATGTTCGTTCAAAAGCGAAAGAACTGGGCATTGATGAGAATTTCCATGAAAAGCATGACATTCATATTCATGTTCCAGAAGGGGCTGTCCCGAAAGACGGCCCATCTGCCGGAATAACCATTACAACTGCCCTAGTTTCTGCTCTGTCAGGAAAACCAATCCGTAAAGAAGTGGGGATGACAGGGGAAATTACATTAAGAGGCCGGGTGCTTCCGATTGGCGGTTTGAAAGAGAAATCTTTAAGTGCCCATCGTGCAGGATTGACGAAGATCATCCTCCCTAAAGATAATGAAAAGGACATTGAAGATATCCCTGAAAGCATCAGGGAAGAGCTTGATTTCGTTCTGGTATCACATGTGGACGAAGTCTTGAAACATGCCCTGAATGGCGGTGCACAAGCATGAAAGTAGTAAGCTCAGAAATAGTCATCAGTGCAGTCAAGCCTGATCAGTATCCCGAAAGCGATTTGCCGGAATTTGCCCTTGCCGGCCGTTCCAATGTCGGCAAATCTTCTTTCATTAATAAAATGCTTAATCGAAGAGGACTTGCCAGAATATCCTCTAAGCCAGGAAAGACACAAACCCTGAACTTTTACCTTATTAACGAGATTCTTCACTTTGTTGATGTTCCGGGCTATGGGTATGCAAAGGTATCTAAAAAGGAACGTGAAGCATGGGGGAAGATGATAGAAACATACTTAACAAGCAGAGAACAGTTAAAAGCTGTTGTGCTGATTGTTGATTTGCGCCATCCTCCTACAAGTGACGATGTTATGATGTACAACTTTTTAAAGCATTATGATATCCCTTGTGTACTGATTGCCACAAAAGCGGATAAAATTCCGAAGTCCAAATGGCAAAAACATATGAAAATTACAAAGGAAACATTAGATATTGATCCGAATGATCAGATCATTATGTTTTCCTCGGAAACAGGTTATGGAAAAGACAAGGCCTGGTCGGCATTAAAAAGCTATATGTAAATAAAAAATCCCGCAGCATTTGCAGCGGGATTTTTATTTTGGCTGTTTTCCAGGGATTGTTGTTTTTTGTAAATTAAGTACTGTGCTGACTGCAGCGGAACGTAAGGGACCCTTGGAAACGAATTGTCATTTTCCTCCTGAGGAGTTACCCATGGAAGCTTATTCAAAATCCTGCGTCCCAGAGGCTTACCCCGACTGCCCCGGTTCGCTGAACAGCCTGGAGTGGAAATCAACCGACAAGATGAACAGGGATTAATCAAAAGCACACATTAAATTATCTTCAATTAGGCCTATTGTACCGGTAACCGCAGAATGACAATCCTGCAGTACGTTATACATATGGTGATAAATGGATATAGCGTTTGTCGAAAGATAAGGAATTTAAAGGATAGTGAAGGATATGGAGTTATGTTGGAGTTAAAAGACGGTCAGTTAATGAGAATAGCATATATACAATTATACAATGAATTATCATAAAATATGAATTTTGAGAATATTCCTAATCAATGATAGAGTTAAAGAGCAAATATTATAGAGAGCTACTGAAGGGGGAATTTAGACTAGTGAGACATTGGTTAAAAGGAATCATAGCAGCTGCTTTTGTATTAGTACTGGCAGCGTGCGGATCAGAGGAAGCGTCTAAAAACGGAATGGATCTTGTAGATGAAGACAAATTTACATACGCGGCTTCGGGAGAGTTTAAACCTTTTAGTTATACAAATGATGATGGAAGCATGAGCGGGTTTGATATTGATGTTGCCGAGGCTGTAGCAAAAGAACTCGGGCTTGAGCCGGTTCAGAATAAATTTAAGTTCGGCGGTATTGTGGAGGGAGTTAAATCAGGCCGTTTTGATGCAGCGGTAGCCAGCCACACCATTACTGAAGAACGTCTGAAGGCAGTCAATTTTTCAACGCCATATTACTATTCCGGCCCGCAGATTTATGTGCGTCCGGACAGCAGTGTTGAGACACTGGCCGACTTAGAAGGCTTGGAGATAGCAGTATCTAAGGGTTCTACATACACATCAAATGCTGAGGAGGTTACAGATAACATACAATTCTATGATAGTGATGTTGTCGCCTTGGAAGCCTTAAGCAAGGGAAAACATGATGCAGTCATCACAGATTTTGTTACAGGCAAAGAAGCCATTGGCGCCGGAATGAAAATTGAAGGCAAAGAGCTGCTTGGCCGCAGTGAGCAGGCAATTGCAGTTGCAAAGGATAATAAAGAGCTGCTCGAAAAAGTGAATGAAGCTCTTGAAACACTTCGCGAGAATGGAACACTCACAGAAATCAGCAAAAAATATATCGGTGAAGATATAACAGTTGATCCTGAGAAGGAATAACATTGCGGGCGGATGTGTATCAGACATTCGCCTGTTTTGTTTTTTACACAAATTGAAATAGCCATCTGAAGGGGGATTTTTGTGGATTTATTTACAAAGTTTATTGATACATATCCCGTATTTTTAAAGGGGATGCTCTTAACCTTTCAATTAACCATTGTATCGGTGTTTATTGCTATTTTTATAGGACTGTTTTTTGCCTTTCTTAAGATATCAAGAGTGAAAGTTCTGGAATGGATTGCTGACATCTATATTTTTCTTGTAAGGGGAACACCTCTTGTTGTACAGATATTCATCTTCTATTTCGGATTGACAGCGCTGGATATTTCACAGTTTTGGTCAGTTGTCCTGGGACTTGCTTTTCACAACGGTGCCTATATAGCCGAGATTTTCAGGGGCTCCATTCAATCCATCGACAAGGGGCAAATGGAAGCGGGACGTTCACTGGGGATGACTGCAGGCCTTGCGATGAGAAGAATCATTCTCCCTCAGGCATTCCGCCGTGCTATGCCGCCTCTTGGAAATCAGTTTATCATTGCAATGAAGGATTCATCACTTGCATCCTTCATTGGCATGTACGAGCTCTTTAACGTGGCAACAACATATGGTTCCAATGAATATGACTACATGAGCTATTTGCTGATCGTAGCTGTTTACTATTTAGTACTTGTACTTATTTTCTCCATCCTTGTAAATATGATTGAGAAAAAAATGGCAAGCAGTGATTAAGGGGGAATGAGGAATGAGTGAATCGTACATGATCAAAGTAGAAAAATTGAACAAATCATTCGGGGATCTCCATGTCCTGAAAGACATTGATATAACAGTAAAGGAAAACGATGTTGTTTGCCTGATTGGTGCCAGCGGATCCGGAAAAAGCACACTGCTCCGCTGCTTGAACTTTCTTGAATTAAAGGACAGCGGCAATATCATTTTTGAGGGGGACAAGGTTGAAAAAGAAACCCATGATCTCAATAAAGTAAGAGAAAAAGTTGGAATGGTTTTTCAGCACTTTCATTTATTCCCCCATATGACTGTTCTGGAAAATGTGATGGAAGCACCTTTACATGTGAAAAAGCTTCCTAAGGATCAAGTGAAAAAAGATGCCCAGGAACTATTAAAAAAAGTTGGGCTTTCTGACAAAGAGAATGTATATCCATCAAAACTTTCAGGCGGACAAAAACAGCGTGTAGCCATTGCAAGGGCGCTTGCAATGAAGCCTGATATCATGCTTTTCGATGAACCGACATCAGCACTGGATCCGGAGCTTGTGGGGGAAGTGCTTTCCACTATGAAGGAGCTGGCACTTGAAGGCATGACAATGGTCGTCGTCACCCATGAAATGGGCTTTGCAAGAGAAGTGGCAGACTGGGCTGTCTACATGCATGATGGCAGAATTGTTGAAGTGGGACACCCGGAGGATTTGTTTAACAATCCAAAAGAGCAGAGAACCAAAAATTTTCTTGATTCGGTTCTCTAAACAGTTTGAATGGTAAAAGACAGGGAAAAGCTAAATATCCCTGTCTTTTATTTTTTCTTTGATAATAAAAAATATAATCCAATTAGCATTAATAAGATAGGCCATAATTGCCAAACATCAGAGATGCCATTTTCAAGAAGTCCCATCCACTCAGCTACTCTGTCATAAAACAAGAGCAATGCGGCAAGAATTAAGAATAATAGGCCCTGAAATAATCCTGCTCCAGTTTTCTGATGCCTAAGGAGGAAGCCAAGAGCCATTATCAGGATGAATGTCCCAATATGATCCGGCCAAATTTCGAGGCGGTTCACCACATGAAAATGCAGGCCAAATCCTGTTAAGATGACCCCTGGCAGTATGGAGTCATAATCCCTTGCGCCATATCCCTGAATTAAAAAGGCTGCTCCGACGATAATGAGGAGAGTCGGCCAGGAATAGAAAGACTGCAAGGCAGTAAATCCGCTCTGCTGGAGAAAAAAGTAGGCTCCAAATCCGAGTAAAATAATTCCGGGGAAAATACGCTGATTTTTCATAAAAAACACCACTTCCAATAAGGTTCACTTGAATCCGGCAAGTTTTTTTGTTACTGTACATAAGGGAGTATTTGTCTATTTTAAGATAACCTTATACAAGGCTCCTGTTTAAAATATAGTATCATATGTGTTCATTATCTGTTCACAATTAAGCATTAATTGAAAAAATAGACATGATATAATTAATATTAACGAACTAGGCAATAATTCTGGGGGTGTCAATTTCAATGCATATCTTAGTCGTCGGTCTTAACTATAAAACTGCCCCTGTTGAAATCCGTGAACGTCTAACCTTTAATCCTTCACAATTGGGCGAGGCAATGAAGACTTTAAATGACAAAAAAAGTATTTTAGAGAATGTCATTCTGTCTACTTGCAATCGGACCGAAATTTATGCAGTTGTGGACCAGCTTCATACTGGCCGCTATTATATAAAGGAATTTTTGGCTGAATATTTCAATATGGATCAGAAGGAATTTTCTCCATTCCTATTTATTTATGAAGAGGATGGGGCTATAGAGCATCTATTCAATGTCGCGTGCGGCCTAAATTCCATGATCCTTGGCGAGACACAGATTTTGGGACAGGTAAGATCAAGTTTTCTGGAAGCTCAATCGAAAAGCACAACCGGTACTGTCTTTAACCACTTGTTTAAGCAGGCAGTAACATTAGCTAAGCGGGCACATTCCGAAACGGAAATAGGTGCAAATGCAGTCTCTGTCAGCTATGCAGCAGTGGAACTGGCTAAGAAGATTTTTGGATCACTTGAAAATAAACATGTTCTTATTTTAGGAGCAGGTAAAATGGGTGAGCTGGCAATCCAAAACCTTCATGCCAATGGCGCCAGCAAAGTAACGGTTATTAACCGGACATTTGAAAAAGCACAGAACCTTGCAAGCCGATATGCCGGCCAGGCAAAAACGCTGCATGAGCTTCAATGTGCTCTTGTTGAAGCAGATATTTTAATCAGTTCTACCGGGGCCAAAGAATTTGTTGTTACAAAGGATATGATGGCTCACGCAGAAAGAATGCGAAAAGGCAAACCTCTATTCATGGTAGATATTGCTGTTCCAAGAGATCTGGATCCGAAGCTGGCAGACCTGGACAGTGTTTTCCTATATGATATTGATGATCTTGAAGGGATTGTTGAAGCCAACCTTCAGGAACGTAAAAAGGCAGCCGAAAAGATTCAGCTGATGATTGAAGGGGAGATTGTTGAATTCAAGCAATGGCTGAACCTGCTTGGTGTTGTTCCGGTCATTTCCGCCTTGCGTGACAAAGCACTGGCTATACAGAGTGAAACAATGACAAGCATTGAAAGAAAGCTGCCGCATTTGAGTGATCGTGATAAAAAAGTGCTGAACAAGCATACAAAGAGCATCATCAATCAGCTATTAAAAGATCCAATTTTACAAGCTAAAGAAATGGCTGGACAGAAGGATTCCGAACAGGCATTAGATTTATTTGTAAAAATCTTTAATATAGAAGAACTTGTTTCAGATCAGCAGAACGTGCACGCAGCAGCCAAACCAAAGCACGCATTCGCTCAATCACAGCAGACTTCCTTTCAATCATAAAAGGGGTCCTGTCAATGTCTGATTTCTATATGACACGGCTGCACGAATTTACGGTGGTTCTGTATGCCTTATGTGTCTTATTATATTTTATTGATTTTCTTCACCATAACCGGAAGGCGAATAGAATTGCCTTCTGGTTACTTGCATTTGTATGGGTGCTTCAGACGGTTTTCCTGGTACTATATATGATGAATACAGGAAGGTTCCCTGTACTGACCATTTTTGAGGGCTTATATTTTTATGCCTGGGTGCTTATCACTCTTTCTTTGGGAATTAACAGGCTGCTCAGAGTCGATTTTATCGTCTTTTTTACAAATGTTCTTGGCTTTATCATAATGGCGATTCATACATTCGCACCTGTGCAGATTGATTCGGCTGTACAGGCCCAGCAGCTCATATCAGAACTCCTGCTGATTCATATAACAGTTGCGATTCTTTCATATGGAGCCTTCTCGCTCTCCTTCGTTTTTTCATTGCTGTATCTAATTCAATACGATTTGCTGAAAAGGAAAAAGTGGGGAACAAGGCTGCTCCGGATAACGGATCTGTCAAAGCTTGAACATATGTCCTATGTATTAAATGTTATCGGTGTACCTATGCTGATGATAAGTTTAATTTTAGGCATCCAGTGGGCATACATAAAATTGCCGCATATGGTCTGGTATGACTCCAAGGTAATCGGCTCATTCATTGTCCTGGCTTTATATAGTATTTATCTCTATATGAAAGTTGGAAAGGGCTTATATGGAAAATCTTTAGCACTCTGGAATTTAGCTTCATTTTTAATTGTATTAATTAATTTCTTTTTATTTGGCAAACTTTCATCATTCCATTTTTGGTATTCATAAAAAAGCGGAGGCGACTGATCAGTCCCGACAAGCATAAGATGGTCTGCGGCGCGGCGCAGTTTGCCGCAGAGCAGAACAGCTTATGACCTCGAGGGGCTAGGAGCCGGAGCTAGACAAAGAAAAGCGGAAGCGGCGGTTAAGCCGCTGCCAGACACAATTGCAGGAGGCTGTAATGAGAAAAATTATCGTAGGTTCAAGACGAAGCAAGCTTGCATTAACTCAGACAAATTGGGTGATCAGCCAATTGAAAAACCTCGATCCATCCTTTGAGTTTGAAGTGAAGGAAATAGTCACCAAAGGTGATAAAATTCTTGATGTTACCCTTTCAAAAGTCGGAGGAAAAGGTTTATTCGTAAAGGAAATAGAACAGGCCATGCTTGATGAAGAAATTGATTTGGCTGTACATAGCATGAAGGATATGCCCGCTGTACTTCCTGAAGGCCTGACAATCGGAAGCATTCCAGAAAGAGAAGACCACAGGGATGCACTCATCTCAAAAGGGCATATCAAATTGAATGACTTAAAGCCGGGTTCTATTATTGGAACAAGCAGCCTGCGCAGAGGGGCTCAGCTGCTGGCGCAGCGTCCGGATTTGGAGATTAAGTGGATCAGAGGAAACATAGATACCAGATTATCCAAATTGGAAACGGAAGAATATGATGCGATCATTCTTGCTGCAGCGGGTCTATCCAGAATGGGCTGGGCATCGGATGTTGTTACGGAATTCATGGAGCCGGAAATCTGTGTGCCGGCTGTTGGCCAGGGAGCACTTTCTATAGAGTGCCGTGAAAGTGATAAGGAGCTTCGGGCATTGCTGGATAAATTCACATGCCCAAAGACGAACCAGACTGTACGTGCAGAGCGTGCTTTCCTTCATAAGATGGAAGGCGGCTGCCAGGTTCCGATTGCTGGGTATGCAACAATGAATGAAACAGGGGAAATGGAGTTAACAGGACTTGTAGGTTCTCCTGATGGAAAAGTGATTTACAAGGAAACACTAACCGGTTCAAATCCGGAAGAGCTTGGTGTTAAGATGGCTGTTAAGTTAACCGAGCAGGGTGCTAAAGAGCTTATCGACAGAGTAAAAGAGGAGCTTGACGGGCAATGAAACGGACTTCCCCTTTAGAAGGCATGAATGTTCTGGTGCCAAGAGGGAAAAAGCAGGCACAGTCCTTTTCAGATCTTATCTGCAGCTATGGGGGGATACCAGTTGAGATCCCCCTGATTACTTTCGAGCCTTTGCGGAATAATGAAGCTTTAATTCAAGCACATAAACAAATTCAATCTTATGACTGGGTGATTTTCACCAGCAAAACCGCAGTGGATGCTTTTTATGAGAATTTTAGTCAAGTCAGCCCTTTTCCTAAGATAGCGGTTATCGGTGAGAAAACAAAACAAACGCTTGCAGATAAGGGATTAAAGGTCCAGTTTGTGCCAGGAGAGTATGTAGCTGAAGGGTTTGTAGAGGATTTTTTGCCGTTTGTAGAAAAAGGGATGAAGGTACTAATCCCTAAAGGAAATTTGGCACGTGACTATATCGCAGCTTCTCTCACAGAATATGGTGCAAATGTTGATGAAATTATTGTTTATAAAACTACGTTTCCACGCGAGAGCCTCAGCCTGTTAAGAGACCAGCTTTCAGGAAAAGGGTTAGATATACTTCCTTTTACCAGTCCCTCCACAGTGGACCATTTTATGGAGGCTGTTAAGGAGCTTGGGTTTCAGAATGCGGTGAAAGACAGTGTGGTTGGCTGCATCGGCCCTGTAACAAAAGAACGTGCAGAGGCATATGGCCTGCAGGTTCATGCATTTCCGAAAGTATATACAGTACATAGCATGCTTAAGGGCATTATTAGATACTTAGCAGAAACCAGGAGGGAAAATTAATGGATCTTCAATTTAACAGGCATAGACGCCTTCGCAAAAGTCCGAATATGAGAGCGCTTATCCGTGAAAACTTCTTGCGAACAGAGGATTTAATTTATCCGCTTTTCGTGGCGGAAGGAGAAGGCATTAAAAGAGAAATACCTTCAATGCCGGGTATCTTTAACTTATCACTGGATCACCTGGAAGAGGAGATGAACGAAGTTGTTTCTCTTGGAATTAAGTCCGTCCTTTTATTTGGAATTCCTAAGGAGAAAGATGCATGCGGGCAGCAGGCTTATCATGATCATGGAATCGTACAGGAAGCTACCAGATTTATTAAAGCTAAATATCCGGAAATCATCATTATTGCTGATACTTGCCTTTGCGAGTATACGGACCATGGCCATTGCGGTCTGATTGAAAATGGTGAAGTGCTGAATGATGCTTCTCTGGAACTGCTAGTACAGACTGCTGTCAGCCAGGCGAAAGCAGGAGCAGACATTATCGCTCCGTCCAACATGATGGATGGATTTACAGCAGCTATCCGGGCAGGTCTTGATGAAGCGGGATTTGAAGATATTCCTGTTATGTCTTATGCAGTTAAATACGCATCTGCATTCTACGGTCCTTTCCGTGATGCTGCTGACAGCACACCGCAATTTGGCGACAGGAAAGCATACCAGATGGATCCTGCCAACCGCATGGAAGCCATGCGCGAAGCTGAATCGGATTTAATGGAAGGTGCTGACTTCCTGATTGTTAAACCGGGAATGCCTTATTTGGACATTGTACGTGATGTTAAGAACAACATCAATCTGCCAATTGTCATTTATAATGTGAGCGGTGAATATTCAATGGTTAAAGCTGCGGCACAGAACGGCTGGATTGATGAACAAAAAATAGTTATGGAAATGCTTACAGGCATGAAGCGTGCAGGAAGTGATTTAATTATTACTTACCATGCCAAAGATGCGGCAAGGTGGATTAAGGAACAAGGCTAAAATCGCAGGCCGATAGTTATTGGAACTTCTTATTAAATAGAAAAGAGGGATGACATGCGCTCTTATGAAAAATCTAACAGGGCTTTTAAAGAGGCAAGCGAATTGATGCCCGGAGGAGTAAACTCTCCTGTACGTGCATTTAAATCAGTTAATATGGATCCCATTTTTATGGAACGCGGACGCGGCTCGAAAATTTACGATATTGATGGCAATGAATATATCGATTACGTATTGTCGTGGGGACCTTTAATTCTGGGCCATACTAATGAACGTGTGGTCGAGGGTATTAAGAAAGTAGCTGAAATGGGAACAAGCTTCGGTGCTCCTACTGAAATTGAAAACGAACTCGCAAAGCTTGTTATTGAACGAGTTCCTTCCATCGAAGTGGTACGGATGGTTTCTTCCGGAACAGAAGCTACCATGAGTGCTTTAAGACTTGCCCGAGGATATACCGGCCGAAATAAAATTATGAAATTTGAAGGCTGCTATCATGGCCACGGCGATTCCCTGTTAATTAAAGCTGGCTCTGGTGTGGCAACTCTGGGACTGCCTGACAGTCCGGGAGTTCCTGAAGGTGTTGCTAAAAACACCATCACAGTTCCTTACAATGACCTTGAAAGCGTAAGGTATGCCTTCGAGCAATTCGGAGATGATATTGCAGGTGTGATTGTGGAGCCGGTAGCTGGAAATATGGGAGTCGTTCCTCCTCAGCCGGGCTTCCTTGAAGGCTTAAGGGAAATCACAGAACAAAACGGATCCTTGCTCATTTTTGATGAAGTTATGACCGGATTCCGTGTCGGCTATAATTGTGCGCAGGGCTATTTTGGGGTGACACCGGACATTACATGTCTTGGCAAGGTTATTGGCGGCGGTCTCCCAGTCGGTGCATATGGCGGAAAAGCGGAGATTATGAAGCAGATTGCACCAAGCGGTCCAATATACCAGGCAGGAACATTATCAGGAAATCCTCTTGCCATGACAGCAGGTTTTGAGACTTTAAGCCAGCTGACGCCGGAATCATATAAAGAATTTGAAAGAAAAGCTGACAGGCTGGAAGAAGGGCTTAAAGCAGCGGCTGAAAAATATGATATCCCGCACACCATTAACCGTGCCGGATCTATGATTGGTATTTTCTTTACAAATGAAGACGTTGTTAACTATGAAAAAGCTAAATCATCCAACCTGGAATTCTTTGCAGAATACTACAGGGAAATGGCAAACCAGGGAGTCTTTCTGCCGCCATCCCAATTCGAAGGACTTTTCCTCTCAACTGCACACACAGATGAGGACATCGAAAAAACAATTAGTGCTGCTGAGCAGGCTTTCTCCAAATTAAAATAATAAAAACCTGACACTCATCATATTT
Source organism: Bacillus sp. ZZV12-4809 (assembly GCF_009849585.1). Classification (GTDB taxonomy): domain Bacteria; phylum Bacillota; class Bacilli; order Bacillales; family Cytobacillaceae; genus Cytobacillus. Next base: position 101,429 of record NZ_VCRN01000005.1, on the reverse strand, counting down.
GACGAGTGTTTTTTCAATTTTATCTTGTCATTCTGGATCATAAAGATGTTTCCCTTAGCTGGTATAAGGGAGCATCAGGCTCGTCCTCTGATTAAAGCCAGTTCCGTCCGATGAACTTCAGACTCAACCCCTTGGAATTTGGCTATCTGTGTCCGAAGTTGGATCAACTTCAGACTCAAGGCCTTGAAAATTTGCTTTCTCTGTCCAAAGGTGCACCAAACTTAGGCACACAAACTCGGTTCTAATCTTTTCTTGTCTCCAGGCATATCAACCTACCACTCACCAAATTTAAATATTTCAAAGATCTATATCAAATGAGCCAGATTCCCCCAAAGCGTTATTTTTCTAATCATAAAGTATCCCCATCCCTCATAGGATTGTTAATGACATAGTGATTAAACGCAAAGATTCGAAGGGAGGAGTCGCTTTGTCTCAGGGGAATCCATCGTGCTTACGATTTTCTTTAGAAGAATCAGTATGGTTTCAAAAAGGACAGGAAGTATCTGACCTGATTTCCATCTCGCTAGACCCCAATATAACAATTCAGGAAAGCGATCAATATGTAACAATCCAGGGAGCATTGGAACTGGCAGGTGAGTATAGACGCAGCGATGAAGAAGCATCAGGGGAAGAACAAGAGGATTTTGCAGCAACCAAATTCGTTCAGACTATCGAAGAACGGGGAGAAGGAATTTGTGAATTTAAGCACTATTTTCCAGTTGATATCACCATTCCAAATAATAGAATCCAAAGCTTAGACGATATTGACGTTGCAGTGGAGTCCTTCGATTATGTTCTTCCGGAAAGAAGCTGTATGAAGCTGACAGCTAATTTAACCATAACAGGATTATATGGTGATCAGCAGCATGTGCCTGTCCAGGTATGGGAGGAAGAAGTTGAAACTGAAACTGAAACTGAAACTGAAGAATTAGAGCCTCTGTACAGATCTCCTGAAGCGGTGGAGGAGACAGAGGAAGAAGAGCCTATTCTCCAGGAATGGCCGTCTTTTCAGCAGGAAGAGCAGAAGCTGGAGGTAGAAAGAGAGGAACAAGTAGCCGCTCGTACCGCGGAAGATATATGGGACGAGGAACAGCAGGAAGAGCAATTAGAAACTGCAGAGGTTTATACCCCGTTCGAGGCTGAAGCAAGGAAGCAGCCTGAAAAGGAAGAGCAGGAAGTTATTAAACCGGCAATACCTGCAGCGCTTGAAGTAACACAAGAACAGCCGCAAGAAGAACAGACGCAGAAAACTGCGCCGGAAATATCCTTCTCTTCTCAGCGCAGTGAAGAGGAAACACCGCCAACTGCACAGGAAATTTATCAAATGACAGAAGCATCCGAATCAGATAGCCCTTCTTTTGAAAAGAAGCCTGTTCAGGCGGCTGCACAGGAAACTGAGGAATCTTCATCTTCTCCAGAACAAGAACAGGAAGCAAAGAAAAAGAAACTTTCCAAAAAGAAAAGCATGTCGTTAACGGAGTTTTTTGCCCGCAGGGAAGAGTCAGAAGAACATGTGAAGCTCAAGGTTTGCATTGTGCAGAACGGCGATACAATTGATGTCATTGCTGAAAGGTATGATATACCGGCTCAGCAGCTGTTAAGGGTAAATCATCTGGAAATTAATCAGGATATTTATGAAGGGCAAGTGCTGTACATTCCTGTTGCGGTAGCCCACTAAAAGGTTAAAAGGCTGAGCAGGTATTCGTAACCCGCTCAGCTATTTTCGTTTAACTTATATATTTTGTCAGTTTTGGAAAGTGAGTGGTTAAGGTGGAAGAAAAAAATCGGCTGCATAAAGTCTCTCCCATTTTAAAGCATTATTCATTAGAGCCGCATTTTGTAGAGGATTTTGGGAGGGTACAGAAGGTATACAGCAGCAAAGGTGTTTTTGCTTTAAAGAAAATAAAGCCTCAGCACGGAGCGGATTTTATAAGACATGTACAAACACTTTTTCAAAAAGGCTTCAACAGAATAGTTCCTATTTACCCAACGGTGGACGGAAGATATGCTGTACTCCATCAGAATGAATTATTTTATTTAATGCCCTGGATGTCCAATGAGGAAAAGGAGGATAGATTTGAGCGGCATCAGCAGATGCTGCGGGAATTGGCAAGACTGCACACATTGTCCTCGAGGGAGGTTCCGATAAAAAAAGAAGACCGTACCGAGCATTACGAAAATACCTTACAGGAATGGGAAAAAGAAAATGAGTTTCTGGAGGGATTCATTGAAGCGTGCGAAAGAAAAGAGTATATGTCCCCTTTTGAGCTAATGTTTTCCCTATATTACAATGATATCAGCCAGGCACTTAAATTCTCCACAAACAAATTTAAAGATTGGTTCGAAAAAACAAAGGAAGATGAAAAAGCACGAACGGTCATTATTCATGGGAAAGTTTCAACAGAACATTTTCTATACGATGATAGGGGGTATGGCTACTTTACTAATTTCGAAAAGGCAAGACAGGGGTCGCCGCTCCATGATTTATTGCCGTTTTTATCAAGGACACTAAAAACATATCCCAAAAGATCTGAGGAATGTGTAGAATGGCTTTACACTTATATGAAGTACTTTCCCTTCAGGGATGACGAGATGCTGCTGTTTCAAAGCTACTTTGCTCATCCGGGTCCTATTATCAGAGCAGCTGAGCAATATTATAAAGGGGAAGGAAAAAGGGGAGAGAGGAAGGCTGTCCAGCATCTGCAAAGGCAGTTTTGGCTGTTAAAAAATATTGAATATGCCGTTATGAGAATCGATGAGATTGAGAGACAAAAACAAGAAGCAAAAGCGGCAGCAGAAGCTCAAGCACAGGAAGGAGCCCAAAGCTGAAGGTTGAGGGCTCCTATACTAATTGAAGATGAAAGGCGATAGCGATCAGAATGAACAGCGAAAGCAGCAGCACATCGAAGGTAGTAGGCAATAATATTGTTCTAATGCCTTGAAAAACACAGAACGGGATAATGAATTGTGCACATATATTCCTGAAAGTTCTTAACCAGGGAGGCAGTTTGTAGGGATTATATTTTTTTCTCATTCGCGCATACCCCTTTCCCCAATGTTCTTATTTTACATCCTATGATTCTATTTTCCGTAAAGTGCCTATTTTCGTTTTTTTGACATAAAAAGGTGTTCCTGCCGGGTATAACTCATCAGCACTTTCAAGGATGCTGTGAATAATATATAAAAAACTGGGGTATCCTTATTGACTATAACCGTCTATTTTCGGTACTATATTTTATATATAAATTTAATATCGTTGCTAAGACAGGGAAGAGTACAATGGCTATTTGCCTTTTTAGAGAGGAAAACCAGCAGCTGAAAGGTTATCCAGGCAGAACCGTTGGAAGGTCGCCCTAGAGCATCTTTTGCGAAAGGCAGCAGCCAAGTAGTAAAAGACGGGAAATCCGTTATCTGCTTAAGTGTCAATCACTATAAGAATGTCTTTTACTGATTTTCTTTTTGGTTGAAAAAAAGGTGGTACCGCGAAGCAAACTCCATTCGTCCTTTTATGGCGAGCGGAGTTTTTTTATTTTTGCTGATTGCTTTTAGAAAGGAAGAATGAAATATGGATAACAATGAAATATCAATGCCGACGAAGTATGATCCGCAGGCGATTGAAAAAGGGAGATATCACTGGTGGCTGGAAGGAAAGTTCTTTGAAGCAAAAGATGATGAAACAAAGCAGCCGTATACAATTGTGATTCCGCCTCCAAACGTAACCGGAAGACTTCATCTTGGCCACGCATGGGATACGACTCTGCAGGATATCCTCACACGAATGAAGCGTATGCAGGGGTACGATGTTTTATGGCTTCCGGGAATGGACCATGCGGGTATTGCCACTCAGGCAAAGGTGGAAGAAAAGCTCCGAAATGAAGGCAAAAGCCGCTATGATCTAGGCCGCGAGAAATTCGTAGAAGAAACCTGGAAATGGAAAGAGGAGTATGCGAGCCATATCCGCCAGCAATGGTCAAAGCTTGGATTAGGGCTTGATTACAGCCGTGAACGCTTCACGCTGGATGAAGGGCTTTCAAAGGCTGTTAGAGAGGTTTTTGTTTCACTTTATAATAAAGGCCTTATTTACCGCGGCGAGTACATCATCAACTGGGATCCGTCTACAAAAACAGCCCTATCTGATATCGAAGTTATTTATAAGGATGTTCAAGGTGCCTTCTACCACATGAGATATCCTCTGGCAGATGGATCGGGTCATATCGAAATTGCTACTACACGCCCAGAAACAATGCTTGGCGATACTGCTGTAGCGGTACACCCTGAAGATGAACGCTATAAGCATTTAATCGGCAAGACAGTTAAACTGCCGATTACAGGAAGGGAAATTCCGATTGTTGCTGATGATTATGTAGAAATGGATTTTGGATCTGGAGCTGTAAAAATTACGCCTGCTCATGACCCAAATGATTTCGAAATCGGAAACCGCCACAATCTTGAAAGAATTCTTGTTATGAATGAAGACGGCACGATGAATAGCAGAGCTGGTAAGTATCAGGGGATGGACCGGTTTGAATGCCGCAAGCAGATTGTAAAGGACCTTCAGGAAGAAGGCGTTCTTTTCAAAATTGAAGAGCATATGCATTCTGTGGGCCATTCAGAGCGAAGCGGTGCAGTAGTTGAACCATACCTTTCAACGCAGTGGTTTGTTAAAATGCAGCCTCTTGCGGATGAAGCCATTGCTCTTCAAAATAAAGAGGAAAAAGTAAACTTTGTTCCGGACCGATTTGAAAAAACGTATCTGCGCTGGATGGAAAATATACGCGACTGGTGCATTTCACGCCAGCTCTGGTGGGGACACCGCATACCGGCGTGGTATCACAGGGAGACCGGCGAGGTTTATGTAGGTCAGGAAGCTCCTGTGGACAGCGAAAACTGGGAACAGGATAAAGATGTATTAGATACTTGGTTCAGTTCAGCATTATGGCCGTTTTCCACAATGGGCTGGCGGGATACTGATTCCGCTGACTTTAAGAGATATTATCCGACTGCTGCCCTTGTAACAGGCTATGACATCATTTTCTTCTGGGTATCCCGGATGATCTTCCAGGGTCTCGAATTTACAGGGGAGCGCCCATTCGAGGATGTATTAATTCATGGTCTTGTTCGAGATTCACAGGGACGCAAGATGAGTAAATCACTTGGAAATGGCGTTGATCCGATGGATGTTATCGACCAGTATGGTGCCGACTCACTCCGATACTTCCTTTCTACGGGAAGCTCGCCGGGGCAAGATCTTCGTTTTAGCTTGGAAAAGGTAGAGGCAACCTGGAACTTTGCCAATAAAATCTGGAACGCATCACGTTTTGCTTTAATGAATATGGATGGATTAAAGTTCGAAGAAATCGATTTAAGCGGCGAAAAGTCTGTTGCTGATAAATGGATTCTGACCCGTTTAAATGAAACAATCGAGACTGTTACAAGATTATCTGACCGCTATGAGTTTGGTGAGGTTGGCCGAGTTCTGTACAACTTCATCTGGGATGATTTCTGCGACTGGTATATAGAAATGGCGAAGATTCCGCTGTATGGAGAAGATGAAGCTGCCAAGAAAACAACCCGCTCCATCCTGGCATATGTACTGGATAACACAATGCGTCTCCTTCATCCATTTATGCCATTTATTACAGAGGAAATTTGGCAGAACCTTCCTCACTCAGGAGACTCCATTACAGTTGCCCAGTGGCCGGAAGTACAGGCTGAATATACAGACAATCAGGCTGCAAATGAAATGAAGCTGCTTGTTGAAATTATCCGTTCTGTCCGCAACAGCCGTGCTGAAGTGAACACGCCGATGAGCAAGAAGATTAAAATGATGGTAAGGGCTAAAGACCATGAAATTCTTGCTACACTGGAAAATAACCGTGCCTATGTTGAACGCTTCTGTAATCCTGAGGAACTGGTGCTGGCTTTAGAGGTTGAAACACCTGATAAGGCGATGACAGCCGTAGTGACTGGGGCAGAAATTATCCTCCCGCTTGAAGGCTTGATTAATATCGAAGAAGAAGTGGCCAGACTGCAAAAAGAGTGGGATAAATTAAATAAAGAAGTTGAACGTGTTCAAAAGAAACTTTCAAATGAAGGCTTTATTAAAAAAGCGCCGGAAAAAGTAATTGAGGAAGAAAAAGCAAAAGAACAAGACTACAGCGAAAAGAGAGCAGCTGTGGAAGCTCGGATCAAAGAGCTAAAAGGGGAATAAATAGTTGCTGCGGAAGGCGGATCCGAATCTGGGATTCGTCTTCCTTCCTGTATAACGGAGGTGTAAATATATGTTTTCAGCTTATGAAGAAGCATTGGCATGGATTCATTCAAGACTGAGACTGGGAATGAAGCCTGGTCTGGAAAGAATGGTATGGATGATGGAAAAACTTGGGTATCCTGAGAGAAGGATTAAGGCTGTTCATATTGGCGGAACGAATGGAAAGGGCTCAACGGTTACGTTTTTAAGATCCATTCTTCAGGAAGCAGGGTATTCTGTCGGGACCTTTACATCGCCATATTTTGAGAAATTTAATGAACGTATTTCTCTAAACGGAACTCCAATTGCGGATGAAGATCTCGTTCAGCTTGCCAATGATATATATCCGCTGGCAGTTGAGCTGGAAGAGACGGAACTTGGCGGTCCAACTGAGTTTGAAATCATTACCGCCATGGCTTTTCAATATTTTGGCCATGTAAGACCGGTGGATCTTGTGCTGTTTGAAGTGGGGCTTGGAGGCAGATATGACTCTACTAACATCATCTATCCAGTGTTATCAATCATCACCAGCATCGGATTTGATCATACAGCCATACTTGGGAATACATATGAGAAAATCGCTTTTGAAAAAGCGGGGATAATCAAACCTGGAATCAGTGTAATTACTGCTGTCAAACAGGAAGAAGCCCTGGCTGTTATTCAAGATAAAGCTCTAGCGTTAAAGTCCCCGGTTTATCAGCTGGGAAAAGAATTTACCATTACCGATCATAAACCCCTGGGCAAGGGTGAGTTTTTCTCCCTTAAGACTGTCTTTAAAGATTTCCCTGAACTTCAGACAGGTATGAGCGGGAAACACCAGACTGAAAATGCATCCCTGGCTGTAGTGGCAGCAGAGCTTTTAAATAAGTTTTATTCATTCTTAATAGAGGAACAGCATATTAGAGCCGGATTGAAAACAGCATTTTGGCCCGGCAGATTTGAAATTGTATCTCATGACCCACTGGTGGTAATAGATGGAGCCCATAATGAAGAAGGTATTTCTGCTTTAACTGCTGAGCTTGCAAATCGTTTTGGGGATAGAAGCAAAAGAATTGTATTCGCTGCGCTGGCTGATAAAAAGCTTGATAAAATGATCAGTAAGCTTGATGAGGCTGCAGACCGCATCACCTTTACAGAGTTTAACTTTCCTAGAGCATCATCAGCTGAAAATTTATATAATCTCAGCAGCAACAGCAGGAAACAATCTCATAAGGATTGGAAACAGTTATTAAAGTGTGAACTTTGCGAATCAGAAAATAACAGCGTTCTTGTCATCACCGGGTCCCTTTACTTCCTCTCAGAAGTGAAGCCTGTTCTTTTGAAACTATTGGAAAATAATATAAGAAAAATATGACAAAAGTTAGAAAATTCGATAAAATGTATCTGTTATCCGACTATTTTCCTAATTAAACGTAGGAGGGGGAAAAGATAGTTAGTTCACGCACCAAAAAAATAATATGGTTTTTATGGCTGCTGTTATTTCCGGCAGGCTCCATGCTAACCTATCATTTTTACCCTCCCGACCTATTAGGACAGGGAACCAGTTTATTTGCCTTTTTTATATTAATGTTTCTCGATTCTTCCATGCCGATGGTCGTCAATAATACGCCCATCTTTTTGATTCAATGGGTTTCAATGGCCGTCTTTTTAACCTTTGGTCTTGTTGCTGAGGTGATCATGGTCCAGCTCGGGATCCTGGTATTTCTAATAAGGCTTAAAATACAAAAAGATCAGCTGTTTCGTCTGCCGCTTAATTCACTTTACACTAAATCAGATATTAATTAGCATAATTCAGGCAGCATTGTACCGCAGGAAAATATCCTTTCTCGAAAAAGACCTGATATGGGAAACGGTCACTTTACTCATAACATTCCCGATTGGACTTATCCTTTACACACTTTATTCTGAAGTGGGAATTCTTGCAATCCTGTTTGCTGGTGTGCCATTTGTAAGTCTTTCAATCATACTGCATCTTTACTACTCAAGTAAAAAGGTGAATGATTACCTTCAGAAAGCCTCAGAAATAAGTCATCAAATGGCCGAGCGCCTAGATGTTAATGAGGTTAGGGAGCTTTTCATTTTGAAATTGAGCGACATGATTCCTGTTGATTATGCCTATATCTTTGATATTAAGAATAATGATGAACTGCATTCCATATTCAGGATAGAGCATGGCCAAATTTAGCCGAATGTTCTGATGCCAGCCAAAAAAAATGAGGGAATCAGCGGATTGGTACTAGGCAGCAGAAAATCTGCCCTTTTTCACTTGAAAAAGAAATGGAAAGGCATTGCTGAGGAATTTCTGCCTGAAGATGCTGAGAGCATCATTAGTATTCCGATAGTCCGAAGTAATGAAATATTGGGTACCCTGCTGCTTTCCTCCATGAAATAGAGGGCCTATGAAAAGTCCCAGCTCATGATTGTCGATATTCTAAGCTCTCATTTTGCAATAGCCTTTGAGAATGCCAGGCACTACGAGGAAACAAAAGCCAAAAGTGAGCGCTGTGCGTTAACGAATCTATACAATTACCGTTATATTGAGGCGAAACTAAGTGAGGAATTTAGCAGATTGCAAAATGGTTCAAGGGATCACCTATCACTCATCATACTCGATATCGATCATTTTAAAAAAGTGAACAATACTTATGGTCATCAGTGCGGAAATGAAATTCTCTGTGAACTGGCTGATCGTCTGGCAAATTTAATTGATAAGGCTGGAATTGCTGCCCGATATGGCGGCGAGGAATTTATCGTCCTAATGCCTGATACCGGCAAGGAAGATGCAATAGGCTGGGCCGAGCTTATCAGGCAGACCATTGCCAATCGGCCATTTATTCTGAAGCAGAACATTGATGGAAGAAGCAGCAGCACAAAAGTATATATAACCGCTTCTATCGGGGTAGCTGCTGCACCAGAAGATGCCGATGATTCACTGGCCCTCATACGCCATGCTGACAGAGCCTTATATGTAGGAGCTAAGCGAACTGGAAGGAATAGGGTTGCGGAATGAAGTAAAAGCCTTTTGCCTGTCAAAAGGCTTTTTAGTGTGTAAAAACAAATCTTTGGGCCTGTTAAACATATAGTTTTTATAGATAAATTGATATAATGGAAGTAATGGATAATACAGGTAAAGGGGGAGTTTGGCAATATGACTATGAGGTAGCTTTGTTTATGAACCGCTCATAATATTGCTACCTGTCTGTTCAATGGCACCTGGACTAATTGATGCACTGTCGAGTCTTCCAAGAATATATTCATTAAACCAGCGGGCAAGCAGCAGGAAGGGCTGAAGCAAATCAAGTTCTTAACTCAGCCGAGACTTTTGTAGCATCTGTAAGAGGACTTGAAAATGGTGATATGACGAGGATCTTCTAGAAAACGTTGATATGATAATAGTATATTTTAATTGAAAATGAAGCGGGGAATGAAGCCGATATTAATGGAAGTCTAACAAAAAAATCTTTAATCAAAACTTTACCAGTACAACTATTGAAGATATTAATATTTATTAGAATCTGACTGTAGGTGATTAATTTAAATTTACTAATATTTGTTATAGGTACAATCCTAGGATCTTTCTACAACGTAGTAGGCCTAAGAATTCCTCAAAATCAATCTATTAGTGCACCGCGGTCCCATTGTCCGCACTGTATGCATACTCTATCACCGCTGGAGCTTATACCGATACTATCGTATATATTTCTGGGCGGAAAATGCCGATGCTGCAAGGCGTCGGTTTCAGCCTTATATCCGACTGTTGAACTTTCGACAGGTATCTTGTTTGCCGCAGCTCCGTTGATTATGGGATGGACTGTTGAATTATTTGTTGCCTGGACGGTAATTTCTCTAGTAATCGTTGTGTTTGTTTCGGATTTTAAATATATGATTATTCCAGATAAGGTTTTGCTGTTTTTTGGTACTGTCTTAATAGCCGAACGCATTTTCATACCGCTCTCTCCATGGTGGGACAGCTTAGCAGGTGCAGCACTCGGTTTCTTCCTTCTGCTGCTGATAGCTGTCATCAGCAAAGGCGGTATGGGTGGAGGCGATATCAAGCTGTATGCCGTCATCGGCGTTGCTTTGGGTGTAAAGCTTGTATTACTTTCATTTTTCCTGGCTACATTATCTGGAGCCGCCATTGGTGGTCTTGGCATGATTTTGGGTCTTGTTCAAAAAGGCAAGCCCATCCCCTTTGGCCCATACATAGGTATTGGTACTCTACTGGCTTATTTTTACGGAAGAGAAATAATTGAATGGTATTTTCATTCATTCCTATAAAGGTCTGATACTTTGAAATATGCTGTTTTCATAAAGTCTATTGTTTTTTCATAACTTAGTTAAAACCTTAGTTGATTTCGCTGTGGGCACTTGCTACTGAATTTGCGACGCATTTTCTTTGTATGATATTCAGTCAAGGAAGCGTATTCAATGCCCTGCGGGAGGGAAAGAAAGTATGAGATACTGCATGCAATGCAGTAAGACTCTTTTCTCTCCTGTGGTTCGCTGCGTGCCTGTAGTGGAAATAAACGAGCAGATTTCATAACAAAAACAACAATTTTTGAAAAACATGTCTTATAAAGGACCCTGATACAAAGAGTCTTCTGCAGCCTTCAGACAATATTTTCGCTGTTGTCAGCGGAAAATCCATTGCGGCTGTTTGTTTAATAGGAGAAAAGCGGAGTTTATGCTATACAAATGGAAATGAAGGTATTCCCATAAATAAGCTTGAGCCAGAATGTCATTACTGAGAATTAGCCAAAAATACAAATGAAAAATTTGACGAAATCCTTCCTTAACAAGACGACAAAAGTCTTGTTATTTTTTTTTTTCATTATGTTAGGATGAAAACAATTCAGGAAACGGTGCGGAAGGGAGGATGAGATGTGGACAAGCCTAAAAGTGAAAAAACAATCACGATTAAGATTAATGGCAAGGACCGTCCGTTTCAGGAGAAAAAAGAAGAAATGAAGGAAAAATCATGGGACCCGAGCCAGCTGGATAGGCAGAAAAAACAGGAACCCACAGAATTTTTCGCTTCTATACAAACAGCGGCTGGCAAAGAGGCGGATGACAGCTTTGATTGGATTTTGCCTGAGGAAACGGAAGATACGGAAATCAAAGAATATAAAATTGCAGCTCCTCCTAAATCACCAGCTAAAAATGGACTGGGTACACTGGCCAAAAAGTTCCGGGGAAGAAATAAGCAAGGATTTTTAACATCCATTTTACTGGCTGTCTTTTTTGCTGTCCTGCTGGGGACAAGCTTCGGGTTCATCATGCTGAAGCTGGTATTTACAGATCAGGCAGCTGAAACTGTGGCGCCTCCTATTAATGAAACGCCTCCAGCAGAAAAGCAGCAGACACCTGCTGCAGCAGCAGATTTAGAAACTATTACAACATATGTAGTTCAAGGCGGCGTTTTTTCAAATAGTGAAGCAGCGCAGCAAATCCAGGAAGCCAACTCACAAAAAGGAGTTTATAGTCAATCCATAAAAATGGGAGGTCAGACTTTTCTTTTTTTAGGGGTATCAGGCAGCCTTGATGAGGCTAAGGAAATAGGCGCCGCTTTTAAAAGCGAAGGAATTGATGTATTTGCAAAGGAAGTTGCGCTTGAAGGGAAAGCAATTGAAGGGGTGAATGCCGAAGAGAAAAAACTGGCTGAAATGGTTCCTTCTTTATACCAAAGCCTTTCAGAAGGTGCAGCCAGTGCCTCTCTCGGCAGCTCCATAACCCCTGAAACGGCCGAGAAAATTGAAGGCAGCATCAAGATAATGAATGAATTGAAGGAAGATCAAATTCAAAATAAGAGCCTGATTTCCATTAGAGAAGAACTATTGAAAGCATCAAAGCAAATAGAAACATATCGCAAGTCAGGAGATGCTGCATCAGCAGGTAAAATTCAGGAGCATCTGCTGGGGTTTCTTGCAGCTTATCAGTCACTGCTTCAGTCAGGCGGGCAGTAAGGACCCGGCATATTGTGCCATAATGTTAGGCGATTCGAATATTTTCTGGGAAATATCACATATTAAGCAGAGTCTGTTCGGGAAATTTAGACAGACTCTTTCTTTTTGTCGTTATTCGATATTTAATGATAAAAATATCGTAAATACCTTCTTTAAAATTGTTTGTCTGGCATTTTTTTGATACGATTAACCTGTATCTCCCAATTTGATACAATAAAGGTAAGGTGATTACATGCAAAACCTCATTTTAGCCTCTTCTTCCCCGCGGCGAAAAGAACTTCTTGAAAATCTTCATTTGCAATTCGAAGTCTCCAGCAGTGATGTCGATGAAAGTTTTGATCCAGTGCTGAAACCAGGAGAGATCGTGAAGGAGCTTGCCCATAGAAAGGCAAAGGCTGTATTTAATAAGCATACTGATTCCTATGTAATTGGATCAGATACAGTTGTTGTTAAGGACGGCACTATTTTAGGAAAGCCAGACAGCAGCATGGAAGCCTTTAATATGCTGAAAAGTCTGTCTGGAACGACTCATTCCGTTTATACAGGTGTTTCCATCATTACGCCTGAGAAAAATGAAATTACATTTTATGAAAAAACCGATGTGGTGTTCTGGGAGTTAACAGATGAAGAAATTGACTCTTATATTGGCACCGGTGAACCCTTTGATAAGGCAGGGGCATATGGGATACAAGGCATTGGCAGCATGCTTGTAAAAAGTATAAGCGGAGATTATTTCTCTGTTGTCGGGCTTCCTGTCTCCAGAACGGTTCGTGAACTGAGGAAAGCGGGATACTCGCTTCCTTAAATATACTTCTTTCATCTTCAACTCCCTGACTCCAGAGGGCAGGGAGGAAATTATGCAAACAGATTCTCTTTTAATTAAAGATTTCCCTCAGGATGAGCGCCCTCGTGAGCGCTTTGTCCAAAATGGTCCGCAAAGCTTGTCCAATCACGAACTGATAGCGATATTGCTCAGAACAGGCACGAAAGATGAATCAGTGCTGCAATTGGCGAATAGGCTGCTTACCCATTTTGAAGGGCTCCGGCTGTTAAAGGATGCATCCCTGGATGAAATAACGGCCATTAAAGGAATAGGAGCCGCAAAGGCAATTCAAGTGCTGGCAGCAGTTGAAATAGGCCGGAGGATTTCAACCCTCACCTATGATGACAGATATATTATCCGTTCTCCTGAGGATGGGGCAAACTATGTCATGCATGAAATGCGATTTTTGTCTCAGGAACATTTTGTGTGCCTTTATTTGAATACAAAAAATCAGGTGCTTCATAAGCAGACCATCTTTATAGGGAGCCTGAACGCTTCAATCGTTCATCCCCGAGAGGTTTTTAAGGAGGCGTTTCGCAGGTCGGCTGCGTCCATTATCTGCATTCATAATCATCCGAGCGGCGATCCGACTCCAAGCAGAGAAGATATTGAAGTCACTAAGAGACTTGCAGAGTCCGGAAAAATAATCGGCATCGATGTTCTGGACCATCTGATCATCGGTGAAAATAAATTTGTCAGCCTAAAGGAAAAAGGTTATTTATAACACTATGTTTTTATTTGACGTTACGCTATAATATTGGTTATGATTTTTGAGATGCCTTGCATTTTCGAGGCGGATTGTACTAGAAAAATAAAAGAAAATTCCATTAAAATACCTTACTTAGGAAAATGAGCAATTTGTATCAGAAAGGGAGATACCATTTATGTTTGGAATCGGTACTAGAGACCTTGGAATAGATTTAGGAACAGCTAATACACTTGTCTATGTAAAAGGAAAAGGAATTGTTGTCAGAGAGCCGTCGGTAGTGGCTCTGCAGACAGATACTAAAAATATTGTAGCCGTCGGTAATGATGCAAAAAATATGATCGGCCGTACTCCCGGCAATATTGTTGCGCTGCGTCCAATGAAGGATGGCGTTATTGCGGATTATGAAACCACTGCTGTCATGATGAAATATTATATTAAACAAGCCAATAAAAATAAGGGCTTCTTCTCAGGGAAGCCGTATGTAATGGTTTGTGTACCATCTGGTATTACAGCTGTTGAAGAGCGCGCTGTTGTAGATGCAACCCGTCAGGCAGGCGCCCGGGACGCTTATACCATTGAAGAGCCGTTCGCTGCAGCAATCGGTGCTAATCTTCCTGTTTGGGAACCTACAGGAAGCATGGTTGTCGATATCGGCGGAGGAACTACTGAAGTAGCTATCATTTCCCTGGGCGGAATTGTTACAAGCCAATCGATCCGCATTGCCGGTGATGAAATGGATGATGCGATTATCAATTATATCCGCAAAAATTACAACCTGATGATCGGTGACCGTACAGCAGAAACAATTAAAGTGGAAGTAGGCTCTGCCGGAGATCCGGAAGGCGTCGAAAATATGGAAATTCGCGGACGCGATCTGTTGACGGGCTTGCCAAAAACCATTGAAATTACTGCTGAAGAAATCTCCAAAGCATTAAATGATACAGTATATGCGATTGTGGATGCAGTAAAAAATACTCTTGAAAAAACGCCTCCTGAACTGGCAGCAGATATTATGGACAGAGGCATTGTCCTGACTGGCGGAGGAGCGCTTCTGCGCAATCTGGACAAGGTGATCAGCGAAGAAACAAAAATGCCTGTCCTTATTGCAGAAAATCCATTGGACTGTGTTGCCATTGGTACTGGAAAAGCTCTTGACCATATTGATTTATTCAAAACCAAAGCTAAAGAATCCAGATAAATAGAGTTCTGAATAAGCAAAATAATGAAGCCCATTCACTTCTTTATAGTGTATGGGCTCAAATTTGGTTTTTTATTGAGCATAAAATGATATCTTTGCAGATATATGTTATATTTTGTTGAGCAGTGCCTAAATGGCGCAGGCTTTCCTGAAAAAATACTATTCGAGGTGTAAAGGATGCCACAGTTCTTTCTGAACAAACGCCTGATTATTTTGCTTGTCAGCATTATTATTCTCGTGGCATTGATTGGATTTTCTTTAAAGGATAGAGAAAATTTGACCTGGCCTGAACAATTTTTAAAAGATACTACCGGGTTTATACAAAATGCTGTTTCCAGCCCAGTGAATTATGTGGCGGGATTCTTTGAAAATGTCGAAGACTTGCAAAATACATACAAAGAAAATAAAGATCTGAAGACAAGGCTGGATGAACTTGCAAGACTTGAGTCTGAGGTTCAGAGGCTGAAAAAGGATAATACAGAACTTCGTGAGATTTTGGATAAGAAGGATTCTTTAAGTGAATTTGAGCCAAAGCAGGCAACTGTAATAGGCAGAAACCCCGATAGATGGCATGAATTGCTTATTATAAATAAGGGGAAAAATGCCGGGATTGAACCCAACATGGCTGTTATTACGTCAAAAGGCCTGATTGGGAAAGTAAAAAGCAGCAATACCTTTACTTCAACTGTTCAGCTTCTTAGTTCCATGGATCCGACCAATCGCATCTCGGCTGAAATTCAGGCAGGCGAGAATAACTTTTTCGGTCTGATTGAAGGCTATGATAAAGAAAAAGGTCTTCTTTTGCTTAAGAGAATTCCTTATGATGCTAAGGTTGAAAAGGATCAAAACGTTATTACATCAGGTCTGGGCGGTGTTTTCCCTAAGAGCCTTTCGATTGGAAAGGTTGTAGATGTAGTTCCAGATGAATTTGGTCTGACTCAGACTGCATATGTTAAGCCTGGAGCAGACTTCTATGATATTGGACATGTAATGGTCGTTAAAAGAGGTGCATTACAGCCTGATCTAATGGAAATGGTTGATGAGAAGGAGGAGGAGCTGTGAGAAGATTCCTTCTTCCTCTCATACTTCTGGCCATATTTATTGGAGAAAGCATATTTGTTCAAATAACTCCGTATGACTTATTAGGCAGCGGAAAAATAGCAGCTCCCCGTTTTCTGATGGGTGCATTGCTTATTTTGACTATTTTTGGGTCGAAAAAGCACGGAATTCTTTATAGCCTATTGTTCGGGCTGCTTTTTGATATTGTGTATGTTGAAATTATCGGCATTTATTTGTTTCTATTTCCGGTCATTGCTTTTATTACAACCAAACTAATGAGAATTCTACATATGAATATAGCGGTGGCTTCCATAATCGTGCTATTGGGCATTACCCTTCTTGAGGCCGGTGTCTACCAGATGAATTTATTGATTCACCATTCAGATATGGTATTTTCAGTATTTCTTTCGTCCCGTCTCTTGCCAACTCTAATATTGAATGCCATTTTCATTATATTAGCTGTTTACCCACTTAAAAGACTTTCTGAAAAATTTGCAGATAGCTTAATCGAATAATTGTTAATTTCACAACGCTGAGGAAGAAACCGGATTACTCCGGTTTCTTTTAAATGAATAATTTTCAGTAAAAAAGGAATTTAGAAGGTTTCTGTCGAATTCTACCTTTATGGGCAAATAAGGGTAGGGATAATCGACATATTTTTTTATGGATTTTCTCAGGCAGGACTGTGTTTGAAGTAACCCCTGCTTAAAAATAAAGTGCGGCAGCACGAATGTGTTTCTTATCATTGAGGTGAACATCTTGAAATGAAAAAAAACCAAAACGTTACAATAAAAGGCACCAAAGACGGACTGACTTTGCATCTTGATGATTCCTGCTCTTACGGAGACCTGAAGAAAGAACTTGACAGAAAGCTTTCAGAGAACTCCAGATCGGTTGAAGACCGGCTTCTTTCCGTAAGGGTTCAAGTAGGCAACCGTTATCTTACAGAAGAGCAGCAGGAAGAATTAAGGGAGTTAATCAGGCAAAAGAAGAACCTGATGGTTGAGTCAATAAGCTCTAATGTCATTACCAAAGAAGAAGCTGAAAAACAGAAGGAAGAGAACGAAATTGTATCGGTTGCAAAGGTGATCCGCTCGGGGCAGGTTCTCGAAACGGCTGGAGATTTGCTTCTTATCGGAGACGTAAATCCAGGCGGTACTGTTATGGCAGGGGGCAACATCTTTATTATGGGGGCACTAAAAGGCATAGCCCATGCCGGCTGCAATGGAAATAATGAAGCCGTGGTGGTAGCCTCACTTATGAAACCATCCCAATTAAGAATCAGCCATTTTATTAACCGTGCTCCTGACAATGATCAGGATGAAGAAAAAAGGGAAATGGAATGTGCTTACATTGATGAAAAAGATCAAATTACAATAGATAGATTACAAGTATTGATGCATCTGAGACCTAATATAACTAGATTGCAAGGGGGAAGCTAGGATGGGAGAAGCGATTGTCATTACATCCGGAAAAGGCGGAGTCGGAAAAACGACTACTTCCGCAAATGTAGGTACTGCCCTGGCCCTTCAGGGAAAAAAAGTGTGCCTGGTGGATACAGACATTGGCCTTCGAAATCTTGATGTGGTAATGGGGCTTGAAAACCGCATTATTTATGATCTGGTCGATGTAGTTGAAGGCCGGTGCAAAATACATCAGGCTGTAGTTAAAGACAAACGGTTTGAAGATCTGCTGTATTTGCTTCCAGCTGCTCAGACTAGTGATAAAACAGCTGTTACACCAGAACAGATGAAAAAGCTGGTCGATGAATTAAAACAGGATTATGACTATATTGTTATAGACTGTCCTGCAGGAATAGAGCAGGGGTACAAAAATGCTGTTGCCGGTGCAGACAAAGCAATTGTTGTAACCACTCCAGAAGTCTCAGCAGTGCGTGATGCCGACCGGATAATCGGCTTGCTTGAAAAAGAGGAAAATGTAGAGGCTCCTAAACTGATTATAAATAGAATTAGAAGCCATATGATGAAAAATGGCGACATGCTTGATGTTGATGAAATAACTGCGCATTTGTCGATTGATTTAATTGGAATTGTGGCAGATGATGATGAAGTAATCAAGGCATCGAATCATGGTGAGCCTATTGCTTTAAACCCTAACAGCAAGGCTTCTGTTTCTTACCGGAATATCGCCCGCAGAATTCTGGGTGAAGCAGTCCCTCTTCAGCCTCTTGAACAAGAGAATAAAGGTGTATTTTCAAAAATAAAAAAGTTTTTTGGAGTAAAATAATTGTATCATTAGAACAAAAGCCGGGGAGCCATCCTCGGCTTTATTTTTTATTCAAGACACCACTTCAAGTCATACTCCATTTGGACAACTCATAAACTTGTACAAATAGAGTTATATAGAAATGGTGGGGATAATATGAATTCAAGAGCGGATGAAATACGGAAGAGAATTGAGCGGAGAAAAAAGGACAAAGAGAGATTCACGAATAAGAAAGATTCAGCGGTTCTTTGGACAGAAGATGAAGAGCGTTACGGGTTCAACAGGCTGCCTTCATACGAGAGCAACCTTGAAGAGGGGAATCACCCTTTATTTCGCAAGGAACTGTTCCTTTTCAAATTGCTTGCTTCTGCATGTATTTTTTTAGTAGCTGCCATTCTTTTTAAAAACCAGGCAGCGACTTTTGATCCTGCAAGAGATTTTGTAAAGACTGCCATGGAGAAGGATTTTCAATTCGCCGCTGTATCCGGCTGGTATGAAGAACAATTTGGAAAACCGCTTGCCCTGCTTCCATTTTCAGATGGCAAGAGTGATGAGAAGAATGTTGATGAAAACAGCGATTATGCATTGCCTGCTTCTGCAAAGATCCTGGAAGAATTTGATGATAATGGACAGAGAATAACCATTGAAACAGGAAAGGAAGCCTCCATTGAAGCAATGAGTGAAGGACTTGTTCGGTTCGCCGGAAAGAAGGATGGCTTTGGAAATACAGTCATTATTCAGCATGGTGATAAAAGTGAGTCCTGGTATGGCAATTTGGCTGAAATTAATGTGAATTTGTATCAATACGTAGAAAAAGGAACCGGTATTGGTACGGCGGGTGACGCCGATGATGGAGAAAAAGGCACTTTTTATTTCGCGATTAAAAAAGATGATGATTTTATAGATCCGATCCAGGTGATCCCATTTGAATAAACTGACAGGATTAATTAAACATATCCATATTCACCCATTGTTATGGGCGATTATTGGACTATCTGTTGCGACTGCCCATTTTATAGAGGTATGCGTGCTGCTGCTGATTATCTTTGTTCATGAAATGGGCCATGCTGCTGCTGCATCCCTTTATTCCTGGAGAATAAAAAAGATTGCTCTACTGCCATTTGGCGGTGTAGCGGAAATGGATGAACACGGGAACCGGCCGCTGAAAGAGGAGATTATCGTCATTATAGCAGGGCCGCTTCAGCATATATGGATGATGGGGGCGGCGCTGTTATTTTATGAACTCTCCTGGATGTCTGCTGATATTTTTCATATGTTCATTCAATTCAATTTAATGATATTAATTTTTAACCTCCTTCCCATCTGGCCATTGGATGGAGGAAAGCTTGTTTTCTTATGGCTTTCTCTTAATCAGGCATTTCCGGAAGCGCACAGAAAAACACTTTTTATTTCTGCTGCGGGTCTGATAAGTTTTATTTTATTAACGCTGCTAACCTCACCGGTTAACTTGAATATATGGGTAATCCTCGCTTTTTTGGTGTTTTCGCTTTATCATGAATGGAAGCAGAGCCGGTTTGTTTTTATCCGCTTCCTTCTCGAAAGGTATTATGGGAAGCACAGTGACTTTCGGACATTGAAACCAATCGTTGTTCGGGAAGAAGAATTGGTTATTGACGTACTGGAAAGATTTCAGCGCGGATGCAAACACCCCATCATTGTTGAAAAGGACGGCAAAGAAAAGGGTGCACTGGATGAAAATGAACTGCTGCATGCATGCTTTGCGGAAAAAGTGCTTACAGCTAAAATAGGTGATTTGCTTTATGTATACTGAAGAGCAAATCTTGGTTAATAAATAATGTTTTAAAGTGAGGAAGTCGTTTTGGATATGTTAGTTGTAAATTATGCATCAAGAGAGCGCCGCTTTGTGCACTTAAAAGATAATAGGGTCGAAAAGCTAATTATTGACCAGCCGAGGCATCGTTCATCAGTTGGGGATATATACTTAGGCACTGTTGCTAAAGTAATGCCTGGATTAAATGCAGCTTTTGTAGAGATAGGGGAAGGTCAAAGCGGTTTTCTTCACCGGGACAAACTAGCATCCTATGTTTGTTCTGCCGAGAATTCGCAAGTAAAGGAAAAACGAAGCATTTCTTCCTTTGTCCATCAAGGGGAAAGAATACTTGTTCAAGTTGAAAAGGACGCTACGGGAACAAAAGGACCGAGATTGTCTGGTTTGATTGAGTTTTCAGGAGAGTCACTGATATATATGCCAAACGGCCGTTATGTTGCAGTTTCCAAAAAAATTGAGAATAGTGAGGCAAGAGAAAACTGGCGGCAATTTGGCTATCGTGCAAAAGAAGAGAATGAAGGTCTAATTTTCAGAACATCCTGCGTCAGCAGGAAAGAAAATGAACTTATGGATGAATTGGAAAAACTCAGGCAGGAGTACAGGGACCTATTAAGAGAAGCAGAAACGAAAAAGAAGGCTGGAAAGGTGTACGAAGCGGATTCTTTTATAAAGGAAATTATCGAAGAGGCTAAGAAAATAGCTCACGGTGAAATTGCCGTAGACGATTTGAACCTGAAAAATGTGCTCCAGAAACACACCTGTCTGCCAATTCGGCTGCACTCCGGAAAGGAAAATATCTTCTCTGCTTTTAATGCTGAAGCCGAAATTGATAAAGCACTAAAACGAATTGTATGGCTTGATAGTGGCGCATATCTTATTTTTGATGAAACAGAAGCCTTAACAGTCATTGATGTGAATACCGGGAAGTTTGCAGGTAAACAGGACCGCAGGGACACTGTGTTAAAAACGAATGAAATGGCGGCCGAAGAAGCTGCAAGACAGATCAGGCTCCGGGATATCGGCGGCATGATCCTGATCGATTTTATCGATATGAAAGAAGCATCAGATAGAAAGCATATTCTTGCTGTTATGGAAAACGCTCTGAAAAATGATGAAAGACGTACTAAACTGGTTGGGTTCTCCCCTCTTGGGATCCTTCAGATGACCCGCAAAAAGACAAGGCCTGCCATTTTAGAAGCGCTTACCGAAAGATGTCAGGTTTGCGAGGGCACGGGTAGAGTAATGAGTGCTGAGACCATTGCCTTCAGGCTAGAAAGGGAACTGTGGGAACATCGAGGCAGTGACCATGAAGCTGTTTTGATTGAAACCACCTCAGACACAGCAGCGGTATTTTCAGGGAAAAATGATGAACATAAAAAAAGAATTGAAGACAGCGTTGGCTTAAAGATTATTTTCTCTATAAGGGAAAATGGCAAGCCATTTTATGTAATCCGCAAGTTTGGCAGTGCCGATGAGCTGGGTTAATTTTATGCAGGATGGGTTAAGCGGCCCTCCTGCCTTTTTTGGTGCAGTATTTCCCACTTCCCTATTTGCTCCATAAGCATTATAATTGTATAGGCACGCAAATTAGGTGCAAACAAAGAGAATCATATAATTCTTATTGACATGATTGATCATTATATGATAGGATTTTCATGTTATGTTTGTAGCGCACCCGTGCTACAACCGCACAGAACAGGTACATAAGCCCGCATTTCGTGTCGGCGCCTGGGATGGCGAGTCTTAGTCTAAGAGGAGGTGCAGTTCATGTACGCGATTATCGAAACTGGCGGCAAGCAAGTACGTGTAGAAGAAGGTCAAGCTATCTACATCGAAAAGCTTAACGCTGAAGCAGGCGAAACAGTTACTTTTGGAAAAGTTCTTTTCGTTGGCGGAGACAGCGTAAAAGTAGGAAGCCCTGTAGTTGAAGGTGCTACTGTTACAGCTAAAGTTGAAAAACAAGGCCGTCAAAAGAAAATCACTGTATTCAAGTACAAAGCGAAGAAAAACTATCGTAAAAAGCAAGGTCATCGTCAGCCTTACACTAAAGTTGTGATTGAAAAAATCAACGCTTAATCAGGCGATTTATGATGATTGATGTTACGATTATTCGTAAAGATTCCGGAAATATTCATTTGTTTGAAATTAGCGGTCATGCATTCTTCGCAAACAGAGGCAAGGATATTGTCTGTGCAGGCGTATCTGCTGTTTCCATCGGTGCTATTAATGCTGTCCATGCCCTAACCGGCGTGACACCAGAGATTGGCCATGGAGAAGGCTTTCTCCGCTGTGTCCTTCCTGATCTTCAGGATGACATGAATGAGAAAGTGCAGCTTTTGCTTGAAGGCATGGTTGTTTCATTGCAGACGATTGAAGAAGACTACGGAAAGTATATAAAAATTACCTTCAAAAAGCAGGAGGTGGAATAAATGCTATTAAAATTAGATCTTCAGTTGTTCGCTTCTAAAAAGGGAGTAGGTTCTACAAAGAACGGCCGTGATTCAATCTCTAAGCGTCTTGGCGCTAAGCGTGCGGACGGACAATTCGTTACTGGCGGCTCTATCCTGTACCGTCAGCGCGGTACTAAGATCTACCCAGGTGTAAACGTGGGTAAAGGCGGCGATGACACACTTTTTGCAAAAGTTGACGGTGTTGTTAAATTCGAGCGTCTTGGACGTGACCGCAAGCAAGTGAGCGTATATCCTGCAGCTCAAGAGGCGTAAGCCTTTTCGAGAAAACCCTAGCCCACAAGGTTAGGGTTTTCTTTTTTTGGCAAAAATTCCGCCGGTGCACTTCACATTTACCTAATGAATTAATAGCAGCTCTTCATCGCATAAGCAATATTTTCTTATTTAACATAAATTTGCTTACTGTCTTTATGTTTTTTGTTATACTTACAGCAAGCACAGTCTTCTGACAGCCTAATAACCATACAGGAGTGCATATATGGAAAAAGACTGGAATATGATTGAAGTGCTGCGTCATGCCCGGCATGACTGGCTGAATAAAATACAATTAATTAAAGGTAACCTTTCTCTAAATAAGATAGACAGGGCTAAGGAAATCATAGATGAAATTGTGGTGGAATCACAGCAGGAAGCAAGACTTTCGAATTTGAATCTTCCTGGATTTGCTTCGCTTTTATTAACTTATAATTGGGAGAACCACTACTTTCAGCTTGAGTATGAAGTGCTGGATGACCCCATTGCCGGACGTTTGGATGACTCTGTCCTTTCTGAGTGGACAGGCTCTTTTTTGGCCATTTTAGACTCATCAGTCAGGCCTTACCATGATAATCATCTATCCGTATCCATCAGGCATGAAAAAGAAGGGGCTCGTTTCTTTTTTGATTTTAGCGGAATACTAACAGATGTGGATCAATTAAAAAAGTTCTTTAAAAAGAAGAACACTAACATAACTGCTGCTGTTCAGGAATTAGCTGAAGAGGAGCTTGCATTGGAATTATTTGTGCCATTTATTGCAAATGGCAGAGAGTGATTTCCGCCAAAAAAAGCAATACTAAGTGTGAAACTCTGCAGGCTGGGCACTTCTTAAGTGTAAGAAGCAGATCCAGTCAGTGCCGGTATCTGGCTGAGTGCCAGACAATGGGACATACTGCAGACGGGAGGAATAATATATGTTTGTCGATCAAGTCAAAGTTTATGTAAAGGGCGGGGACGGGGGCAACGGAATGGTTGCTTTCCGCCGGGAAAAATATGTGCCGAACGGAGGCCCGGCCGGCGGTGATGGCGGCAAGGGAGCCAATGTTGTTTTTGAAGTGAATGAGGGATTGCGGACGTTAATGGACTTCCGTTATCAGCGCCATTTTAAAGCTCCCCGTGGCGAGCATGGCATGTCCAAAAACCAGCATGGAAGAAATTCAAAAGACATGATTGTTAAAGTACCGCCGGGTACAGTCGTAACAGATGCTGATACAGGGGAAGTAATCGCTGATCTGACTGAGCACGGGCAAAGAGCTGTCATAGCACGCGGGGGCCGGGGAGGCAGGGGAAATACCCGGTTTGCGACACCGGCTAATCCAGCTCCTGAATTGTCCGAACATGGGGAACCGGGCCAGGAACGGGATGTTGTGCTGGAGCTCAAGCTTTTAGCTGATGTTGGTTTAGTGGGATTTCCAAGCGTCGGGAAATCGACTTTGCTTTCAGTTGTGTCATCGGCAAGACCGAAGATTGCGGAATACCACTTTACAACAATTGTTCCCAATCTGGGGATGGTTGAGACTGAAGATGGACGCAGCTTTGTTATGGCAGACCTGCCTGGATTAATTGAAGGTGCCCATTCAGGAGTTGGCCTCGGCCATCAGTTTTTGCGGCATATTGAAAGAACAAGGGTAATTGTTCATGTTATCGATATGGCTGCTGTTGAGGGCAGAGATCCATTTGAAGACTACCTTACCATCAATAAAGAATTAAAAGAATATAACCTGCGCCTCACAGAAAGGCCGCAAATCATTGTAGCCAATAAAATGGATATGCCTGATGCAGAGGAAAATCTTAAAAAATTTAAGGAACAGCTTGCAGAAGATTATCCGATTTTCCCTATTTCCGCTTTAACAAGACAGGGGTTAAGGGATTTACTATTTGCCGTTGCAGATAAGGTCGAAGAAACACCTGAATTCCCGCTGTCACATGAAGAAGAGGAAAACACAGGTGTCCACCGCGTTCTTTACAAGCATGAAGCTGAACAAACGGAATTTGTCATCACGAGAGATCCTGCAGGAGTGTTCGTTGTATCAGGCGATGCGATTGAGAAGCTCTTTAAGATGACTGACTTCTCAAGAGATGAATCTGTCCGCAGGTTTGCCAGACAGCTTCGCGGTATGGGTGTGGATGATGCTCTTCGTGAAAAAGGAGCAAAAGATGGTGACACTGTTAAGCTGCTTGATTATGAATTCGAGTTTATTGACTAACCTTCTCGATTGACGGGGTGGAGAAATGAGAAAAGATAGATTCGATAAGAAATTTTATTTGGTTCGCGAAGATGTTTTGCCTGAAGCCATGAAGAAAACATTGGATGCAAAGGAAATGATCGAAAGGGGAAGAGCCGAATCGGTTTGGGATGCTGTCCAAAAAGTTGATTTGAGCAGAAGTGCTTTCTATAAATATAGAGACACTGTGTTCCCTTTTCATACTGTTGTCAAAGAACGGCTGATCACTTTATTTTTTCATCTGGAAGACAGGTCGGGAACTTTATCACATTTATTGGGCGTTGTGGCTTCATCGGGGTGCAATGTCTTAACAATACATCAGACCATTCCTCTTCAGGGGAGGGCAAATGTCACGCTTTCCCTGAATGTAACTGAAATGGGCATTGAGATTGAGGAACTCTTGACAAGGCTTCGAAAATTGGAGTTTGTAGAAAAAGTAGAGGTGCTGGGAACGGGTGCATGAAAAAATGTGCTCTGTGCCCTGCCCTTTTTTCGTTTTTTATTTTGTATTTCACATACATATGTTAAAGTAATAAAGTATAAAGAAAATTTTCAGTGATTTAAAATAAGTCTGATAAAAAAGGAGGTAATTACCGTGAAGTTAGGATTTTTAGGACCTAAAGCCACTTTTACAGATATTGCAGCCAGGAGCTTATTTCCCAATGAGACTGCCGTTGCCTACCCAACGATTCCTGCCTGCTTTGATGCTTTAAATGAGAATGAAATAGAGCTGGCGGTAGTTCCTCTTGAAAACGCATTGGAAGGCTCAGTGAACATTACATTGGACTATTTAATCCATGAAGCGGATTTACCGATTATTGGCGAACTGACAGCTCCCATTCGCCAGCATTTTATGGTTCATCCGGCTCATGCTAAGGATTGGGACAAAACCCACGCTGTTTATAGTCATTCACACGCAATTGCACAATGCCATAAATTTCTGCATAAAGAGCTGAAAGGAATTCCTTGTGAAAGCACTACTTCTACAGCTGCCGCAGCCCGATTTGTAAAAGAAAATCCGGATTTGCGGGCAGGTGCCATAGCTAATGAATTAGCTGCAGAAGTATATGGGTTGGCGATCGTTAAAGAGGATATCCATGATTTTGATTATAACCATACGAAGTTCATTGTTTTAGCCAATAAAGAACTCTCCATCAGTGAAGACCGCAAGGAATTTCAAGGGCATAAGACAACTGTTATGGTGACGCTGCCGGCTGACAGGTCAGGGGCTCTTCATCAGGTGCTTTCGGCATTTGCCTGGAGGAAGCTTAATTTGACTAAGATTGAATCCAGACCGATGAAAACAGGATTAGGTAATTATTTCTTTATCATTGATGTGGATATGAAAATGGATGACGTCCTGATCCCCGGTGCAGCTGCTGAATTGGAGGCATTAGGCTGCAATGTTAAGGTGCTGGGAAGCTATCCGTATTTTCAGCTTCAGAATAAGAACAGCAAAGTTCTGCAGGAATAAATAAAAAAATAAAAAGGATCCGGCGAGTATATTTCCGGGTCCTTTTATATTTAAAGCTATTCCAGGTTAATAAGAAATCCTGCTTCTTTTAATAATTTCTCAGCTTCATCGAGTTTCCTTTCGGTGGCTGCAGACAGAGTATGGAGGTGAATGCCATCTGTCAATTCTGATAAGAATGAAGCCTTTGTGGAATTGATTTTTTCCATGAATTGCTTAACTTCCTGGCGGGTGGATACCATAACCGATGCAGTTAAGTCACCATAGACTGGATGTTCAATTCTTACATCTTTTACGGTAACTCCATGGTCGACAAGCAGATTCAATTCTTCTTCTGTTTTCGCGGGGTCATGATGGCAGGCAATGACCCGCTCGGCTGCTGATGCAGGAGAAGCCTGGTGAAGATACAAATAACCCTGGCTTGTTGCAATGATTGGCTCGTTTCTTGCTTTTAGAAGGGTGATATCCCCAACAATTACCTGTCTGCTGACATTTGTTTTTGCGGCAAGTTCGCTTCCTGTAATGGGCTGTCCGCTTTCTTTCAGCAGCTGAAGCAGAAAGGTCCTTCGCTCTTCTCCGAGCACCTTTTTTTGTTCATTCATATTCTCTCACCCTTACAATCCGATAATATTTCATTTTAACATAAGGAAAGGAGGAAGAAAAAATTAGAGGGGTACGAGTTCACTGGCCAAGATAGCCAGCTTTTCCCCTAATGCTTTTGCATCCTCGGCAGATGTATTCCACCCAAAGGAAATCCTGATAAATTCTTTGCCTCTTTTATCTGTAACTCCCAGTGCCTCCATGGTTTTAGAAACAGTTTGCAAGCCTGTACTGCATGCACTTCCTGTAGATATGGAAAATCCGAGCCGATTGCATTCAAGCATGACATATTGTCCTTCCACACCTTTTAACCGAAGTCCCAATGTAGAAGGAAGCTGGTAAGAGCCGCTAAAATCGTATACAGTGAATTTCTCGTGTGCGGGTTCAAGCTCCTTCAGCAGTACTTCCCGCAGCATTTGGAAATGGCTGTTATGTTTGCCTAAATTTGCATAAGCTTTCTGTGCAGCCACTGTCATTCCGACAACACCCGGAAGGTTTACAGTGCCTGGCCTGAGTCCCTTTTCATGTGAAACTCCGGGTAAAAAAGAGCTCCACCGCATGTCTGGTCTTAGGTAAACCCCTCCGATTCCCTTTGGGCCGTAAAATTTATGTGCAGAAAAGGAAAGGCTATCAGCAAATCGTGCCGCTTCTTTCAAATCTGCTTTGCCAAATGTATGGACACAATCACTATGCAGCAAAATTTGCCTTTCCCTGCAAAGCTCGCTGATCTCAATGAGAGGCTGCAATGTGCCGATCTCAGGATTGCCATGCTGTATGGTAACTAAGACGGTATCTTCCCTGATGGCGGAACTTAATTTTTTCAGGTCCATGCGGCCATCTGTGCCAAAAGGAATTTTTGTAATTTCATAGCCATCCTTAAAGCGTAATTTCTCTAAAACACTATGAATAGAGGAATGTTCAGCTATTCCTGTAATAATATGCTTTCCTGCTTTTTCAGAAGCAGACAGCAAGGCAGCTATTGCAAGAAAATTACTTTCCGAACCTCCGCTGGTAAAATAGATTCCTTCACTTTTTACGCCTAAAATTCCTGCCAATTCCATCCTGCAATTTTCAAGAAGCTCTTCTGCAGCACTCCCGGTATCATGCAGGCTGCGGGTATTGCCAAAGTATTCAGTTGAGGCTTTTATATAGGCATCTGCCGCTTCTCTGTCGAGCGGACATGATGCGGCATAATCGAAATATTTAATGTTCCCCACCTGCTCTCCTCTTTCTAATTAAACCAATCAAAAAGTCAGAAGTTCCTCTTAAACTATGAAAACCTCTTGTCATAATTCTAAATCTGTGTAAATATAGGTGTCAAGACACCTGTAAAAACAGGAGGTAAAATATTATGAATGCCGACGTTTTAATAATTGGAAGCGGGGTAGCCGCTCTGCAGTTGGCAAAGAAGCTGCGCCGGGACTTGAATGTGATTATTCTCACAAAATCGACTGTAATAAATGGAAATTCATATATGGCACAGGGCGGCGTTGCAGCTGCCCTGGGAAAAAATGATCATCCAGAAAAGCACTGCATGGATACACTCGAAGCAGGAAGGTTTCATAATAATTCTGATGCAGTGCAAGCCCTGACCAGTGAAGCTCCATTCCTGATAAAAGAGCTGAATCAGGAGGGATGCCGGTTTGACATGGATTCTGGAGGATCCATCTCGTTAGGAAGAGAAGGGGCTCATTCAGAGAATAGAATTGCTCATGGGGGAGGAGATAGTACAGGAAAAACAATCATCGATTTTATGCTGTTAAATCAAAATCCGAATGTTCGAATCTTAGAAGATATTCTTGTATTTGAATTGCTTATAAATGGAACAGACGGCAAGTGCATTGGCCTAAAAGGAAAAGATTATGCTGGTGGAGTTCATCAATTCTTTTCTTCTCATGTTGTGCTCGCTACGGGTGGCTGCGGACAGCTGTATGAATATACCTCCAATGCTGAAACCGTAACTGGAGATGGGATTGCCTTAGCATACAGGGCTGGTGCGGAGATAGCTGATATGGAGTTCATTCAATTTCATCCCACACTTCTCTACAAGGACGGTAAAGCACGGGGGCTGATCTCTGAAGCTGTAAGGGGAGAAGGGGGACGCCTTATTACTGAAGACGGGAGTCCTGTCATGGAAGGGCTTCACCCACAGGGAGATTTAGCCCCAAGACACGTAGTGTCACAGGCCATTTATCATTCTGTGAAGAAAGGGAAAACCGTTTTCCTGGATATCTCATCAATAGAAAATTTTAAATCCAGATTTCCAACCATAACAAAAATATGTGAAGAAAACGGCGTAGATTTAAGTTTTGGGAAGATTCCTGTTGCTCCCGGAAGTCATTTTTTAATGGGAGGAATAAAAACTGATTTATTGGGCCGCACAAGTATTCCCGGCTTGTATGCGATTGGTGAAGCTGCATGCACGGGAGTACATGGCGCTAACCGTCTTGCAAGCAATTCCCTGCTTGAAGGGCTTTATTGCGGCAAGCAGCTTGCGGTTTGGCTTAATGAACAGCCTTTCAATGAAACTGCTGATGAATTGCATATTCATAACCCGGAATTAGGTTGGCCAGTTAAAGAAGCATTGCCATCTATTGAAGAAATTAAAATAAACATGATGAAAAATGCCGGGATTATCAAAACAAAGGAAGGGCTTCTTGCTCAGATGGCCTGGCTAAAAGGATGCAAAATTGAAGAATGGATAATGGCAGATCTTGATCATTTATCAATAGAGGAAATAACGCGGGCCTTCATGCTGATTGCAGCTTATCTGATCACAGATTCTGCATTAATGCGAACAGAAAGCCGTGGGGGACATTTCCGGCAGGATTATCCTTTCGAAAGTCCAGAATGGCTTGGAAAAAGAATTATTCACTGCCGAAAACCTGAAAGGAATGGTAAAAATGAACAAATTAAAGCTGCGATTGCAACTTGAACAATATTTTCTTGAGGACATTGGGGACCGCGACCTGACAAGTGAACTTATTTTTGGGGAGAGCCAGGCAGGAAAGGTCATTTTCCTGGCAAAAGACAATGGTATTTTTTGCGGTGAAGAAATAATCAGGTCAGGATTTAAGGTGCTGAATCCGGCGGCTGAAGTAAATATAAAGATAAAGGACGGGGAAAGGATCGAGAAGGGTCAAATCCTTGCTGAAGCTGCAGGGCCAGTATCGGATTTATTAAAAGGAGAAAGAGTTATTTTGAATCTGCTCCAAAGAATGAGCGGAATTGCAACAAAAACAAGTGAGGCTGTCCGGGTTCTTAAAAGTTCACATACAAAAATCTGCGATACAAGAAAAACCACTCCAGGCCTAAGAATGCTTGAAAAATATGCAGTCAGGTCAGGAGGGGGATTTAATCATCGATATGGTCTATATGATGCAGTCATGATTAAGGACAACCATATTTCTTTTGCCGGTTCAATTGCAAAAGCTGTGGAAGAAGTGCGCTCAAAAATTGGGCATATGGTAAAAGTTGAAGTCGAAACGGAAACAAAAGAACAAGTCGTGGAAGCAGTTGAAGCAGGTGCAGATGTAATCATGTTTGACAATAGGAGTCCGGAAGAGATAAAAGAGTGGATTAGCTGCGTGCCGAATGGAATAGTGACAGAAGCATCCGGTGGAATTACCCTTGATAACCTGCAATCATACAGTGATACGGGGGTTGATTTCATTTCCCTTGGATTTCTGACCCATTCTGTGAAATCGCTTGATATAAGTGTGAAGGTTATCGTGGAATAAATTTTGTGACAAAGGGGTTTGGAGAAGATGAATATTTTTCAGACAGCAGAAAAACAAGCAAGTATTCTTCCGGAAAAATATCGGATGATGACTGTTAAGGAACTAAAGGTTCGGGCAAGAGAAATAAAAAATGGGCTTGGCAATAAGCTGTTCATTCCGGGTCATCATTATCAAAAAGATGAGGTCATCCAGTTTGCGGACGCTACAGGTGATTCACTCAAGCTTGCCCAGCTTTCGCAGGAGAATACAGAGGCGGAATATATTGTATTTTGCGGAGTCCACTTTATGGCTGAAACGGCAGATATATTAACATCTTCACATCAAAAAGTGATTTTGCCGGATATGCGTGCAGGCTGCTCCATGGCTGATATGGCTGATATAAGCCAAACAGAAAGAGCCTGGATGAAACTGCAGAATATGTTTGGGGATACTATGCTTCCATTAACGTATGTAAACTCTACTGCTGCCATAAAGGCTTTTGTAGGACGTCACGGAGGAGCGACAGTCACTTCTTCGAATGCTGAAAAAATGGTAAGCTGGGCCTTTGAGCAGAAGCAGAGAATTCTATTTCTTCCTGATCAGCATCTTGGAAGAAATACTGCCTACAATCTTGGAATACCTCTTGCTGGAATGGCTGTATGGAATCCTACTACAGATCATCTGGAATATGAAGGGGAACTAGAGGATATAAAAGTGATACTATGGAAAGGCCATTGTTCTGTTCATGAAAACTTTACCGTTGAAAATGTTCATGAAGTCCGGGAACAATATCCTGATATGAAAATCATTGTCCATCCTGAATGCAGAAGAGAAGTGGTAGAGCTTTCCGACATGGCAGGATCAACCAATTTTATTATCGATGCAATTGAACATTCGGAGCCTGGATCTTCCTGGGCAATCGGTACTGAGATGAATTTAGTTAAAAGGATTATCGCCCGGCACCAGGATAAAACTATTATCTCACTTAACCCGCATATGTGTCCTTGCCTGACTATGAACCGAATCGATTTGCCACACCTGGTTTGGTCTCTTGAATCAATCTGGGAAGGTAATAGCCAAAATCTAATTCAAGTCGAAGAACCAACGGCAGCATATGCTAAACTGGCTCTGGATAGGATGCTTGAACGCCCATAAATGCGGTAAAAAAGTCCCCTGTCCGCTAACATTGGAACCTAGCTTACAGTGTTAAGCATATTCTGCGGAACATATATCTAATAAAAAAATTCTCCCCGCCAGGAGGATTTTTTTTTGCTTAACTGGCCATTGCGGGTAAGGGTAAAGAGAGTAACGATGAATCATAATTCCGGGAAAAAAAGCATATCTTTTTGTGTAGATTGTTAGCAATTTGCCCAATTCTTCATACACTATATGGACTCATCGAGATTAACGGGCACTAATCTGCACCTTTCACATAAATGGATGAAATGCCCGTAAATGCTGAATAGGGCACAGAATGAGAAAGCCGCATCTGCGGCAGGTTTCTGTGTGCCCCATCGTGTGGACCTCAACCATCCATCACAGATGTAAGCATCACCTTATGCATAGGAGGGAATTCAGAGTGAAAATCCATATCGTACAGAAAGGGGATACTCTTTGGAAGATTGCCAAAAAGTACGGCGTGAATTTTGAAGAGCTGAAAAAGATGAATACACAGCTCAGCAACCCTGATATGATTATGCCCGGTATGAAAATAAAAGTTCCTGCAAGTGGAGGCTCTATAAAAAAAGAAGCTCCTATTGGAGGAAAACCGGAAGCAAAAATAAATTTGGGTGCCAAAAAAGAAATGCCAAAAGCAGAACAGCCTTTTGCCAAAGAGAAACCTATTACCATGCCGAAAACGGAAGCACCCAAGGAGAAGCCGGTAAAAGAAGCACCAAAAAAGGAAATGCCAAAAGTAACAGCACCAAAGGTTGAAACTCCAAAAGAAGTGCCTAAAGCTGCGCCAAAAGCAGAAGCACCTAAGGAAGTTCCCAAAAAACCCTTTACACCAAAAATGCCAAAGCCGATTATGCCGGAAATTGATATAAATAATTATTATATGATGAATATTCAGCAGCCGGCACCGCAGCAAAAGCCGCTGCCGGCAAAAGAGGTAAAACCGCAGCAGAAGCCTCTGCCCGCAAAAGAGGTAAAAGCAAAGGAAAAACCAGTTAAGCCTGCAGAAACTAAACCACAGCAAAAACCATTGCCAATCTCAGAATCTAAGCCGCAGCCCCAGCTCCCGCCCAAACCAGTTAATATCCTTCCGCAGGTAAAGCCGTATCAGGAAAGTCCTGAATCGCCGGAAAGCGAATCACCATTTTACCCACAACAACAAGGAGGTCAATATCAGCCGATGTTTCCTTATAATCCATGTTACCCGCAAATGCCATTCCCTCAAGTACAGGGAGCAATGATGCCACAGATGCCGCACCAAATGCCCCAGGTCCAGGGGGCAATGATGCCTCAAATGCCGCACCAAATGCCATCAGGTGTGATGGGAGCGGAAGACATGGGCATGCAGATGCCGCACCAAATGCCGCAGGTCCAGGGGGCAATGATGCCACAGATGCCGCACCAAATGCCATCAGGTGTGATGGGAGCGGAGGACATGGGCATGCAGATGCCGCACCAAATGCCGCAGGTCCAGGGGGCAATGATGCCACAGATGCCGCACCAAATGCCGCAGGTCCAGGGGGCAATGATGCCTCAAATGCCGCACCAAATGCCATCAGGTGTGATGGGAGCGGAAGACATGGGCATGCAGATGCCGCACCAAATGCCACAGGTGCAGGGGGCAATGATGCCACAGATGCCTCATATGGCTGGAGTAGAAAGTCCGGATTATGATGAATCTTCACCGTTTATGCCAATGTCTCAAATGCCATCGGGTGTGATGGGAGCGGAAGATATGGGGCAGCAGATGCCGCACCAAATGCCACAGGTGCAGGGGGCAATGATGCCTCAAATGCCGCATCAAATGCCGCAGGTGCAGGGAGCAATGATGCCTCAAATGCCGCATCAAATGCCGCAGGTGCAGGGAGCAATGATGCCTCAAATGCCGCATCAAATGCCGCAGGTGCAGGGAGCGATGATGCCGCAGATGCCGCATCAAATGCCGCAGGTGCAGGGAGCAATGATGCCACAGATGCCGCACCAAATGCCACAGGTGCAGGGAGCAATGATGCCTCAAATGCCGCATCAGATGCCACAGGTGCAGGGAGCAATGATGCCGCAGATGCCGCCAGGTGTAATGGGAGCGGAAGACATGGGCATGCAAATGCCGCATCAAATGCCACAGGTACAGGGAATGGAATCTCAAAAGCCATTGATGCCTGGCTCGGTGATGGGAGCTTCCAATGATTGCGGCTGTGGAGGGCCGCAATATGCTCCTAGAGGTTTCGAACCAGGATATGGCCCAGGATTTGGCTATGGACCGGGACCAGGCTTCGGTCAAGGCTTTGGCCCAATGGGCGGAGAGGCATTTGGAATGCCAAGAAACACAGACGAAAGCAGTGAATACGACGGTTAATAATGCAGGAGACGATTTAGTACAAAATCGTCTCCTCTCCTATTTGCACGATCAGCTGCCATTTAAAATTGAAGAATTAAAGCCCATTCGAAAGAAGGTCTATTTTCTAAGAACACAGCAAAGATCCTATATATTAAAAGGGTTTTCATCCTATCACCGTCTAAAACTCCAGGAAGCATTCACATCTTCATTAATGAAGGAAGGATTCTCAAAGACCTATATTTTTTATGAAGTTGCCAAGGAACCGCCTTTGTTTTTTGACAGGACTTATTACGGCTGTATGGAGTATTTGCCGCCTTCCAAGGAAGTTTTTACTTATTACCTGAAAACAGATCGGTTAAAAGGGCTGGAACTCCTGAAGAAGTTTCACGATACAACAGAGAAGCTCGTCAGCCGTTATCGAACGGTTGTGCCAGCTTATAGGCAGGCAGACAAGTGGAGAGAGAGAGCAACCCTTTTTCTTAATAATCTCCCAGTAGTAAGGTATTTTGTCCAAAAAGAAATTATTAATGAGTTACTGGCCTGGGCAGATTGGTCCTTAAGAGGCATTGAAGAAGAAGCCTGGCTTTTTCAGTCGGGAAGGCAGGTTATTCTGCACGGTGATGTAGCACACCATAATTTTCTCAGAGCAAAAGATCAATCTTTATATTTGCTTGATTTTGACCTCGTCGCGATAGGGTCTCCTCATTCCGATTATCTGCAGTATGCAAATCGCATCCTTCCCTTTATGAACTGGTCATTTGAAGAATTGAAAGAATATCCAATCTTTAAATACAGTCTTGAAGAAAAAGGCTTTCTTCATGCATTGGCATATCCAACAGATATATTCAGGGAATGGAACCGTGTAATAAGGGATAGATCGTATCTTGATTCTGTAAAAATCCGTCCTGTATTGGATTTAACTGTAGGACAGTTTGCTGAAAGACAGTGCTTTATTAAAGCACTTAAAATGGCCGTTAATGAGACAAACCAATAATACTCTATACAAAATTGGACGTAAATGGACAGAATGAAAGCCTCTTTTCGCTCACAAGCTAAGTAAGAGCAGAAATGCTCAGGGCTTGTAATATTAGCGAGGGGGTTTTTCGCTTGCACAAGAAACTGCTTATAGTGCCGGTGGCTGCTATCTTATCAATGGGATTGACAGGCTGCGGTACGAATGAAGATGCAGCTGTTGATCGAAACAATGAGATGGGTCAGCCCATGGGATATTACTCGAATGAAAATCACGAAAATCGCGGTGGAAATGTCCGGGTGGAAGATGGTACCGATAATGATGGGCCTCTGACAGAAATGATGGATCATACGCTCGGAGCCGAGGGGGAAAATACCCGCCGTAACCATGTGGACAATAATGCACGGAGAGTCCGGGATGAAAACACCGGAAACCCTACTGTTCCTATGGCAGACAGAGATCTAAGCTTTTTTAGGAAAGATAATCGTTTTAGCCATAGCGATGCAAATTACCATGGTCATCTCGATGACAATACACGGCAAGCTAAAAATTCCTATTATCAGGCTTATGAAGGCGAGCTTGCTGAAAAAATCGGTGACATTGCAGCAGCTGTTCCAAATGTTGAGGACGTCAGATCTGTTACCTATGGCAGCAATGTTTTGATTGCTGTAGATCTGACTGATTACGATAAGGAAGAACAAACAAAAGAAGCGATTCATAAAGCTGTCGAGCCATATCTGCGGGGAAGATCTGCGAAGGTGGTAACAGACGAAGGAACATTCAGCCGGTTAAGAAACATTGATAACAATCTTCGTGATGGCGGCCCAAGAGAGCAAATTGATTGGGATTTGAAAAGCTTATTTGGCAGGTAAAATCAACAGATTAGCGATAGGGGCAAAGCATCTGGGCTTTGCCCCTTTTACATATTAAATTATTTCAGGATAAACATGAAAATTTTGGCCACACTAAACATAAAGATCTGGGAAATACAGGATCAGGCAGACAGTGAAGAAGTTACTATTTAATCGGGGTGATCGATCATGAGAACCATATGGGGCTTGCTAATAGCAGGATCTGCTTCCTTTTATCTCTTCTTCTACACGGACGCATTTAATTTTTTATCTGTTGGCGGCACTTCTCATTATGCTATGGCAGCTGAACAAATCGAAGGTCCGCTTAAGCTTGAGGTCATCTTGGAGAGAGAGTATCTGGATGGAGAAGTAAGCCAGGAAATGATAAAGGAAACCATATGGTCTCTTGAAGATTTCTGGGCTAAATATGATCAATGGCAGCTTGTTGATATGGATATAGATTATATGGTATTCCGCAGGAAAATGGATGATATATCACCGTTATTAAAAGCAAATGGGTATTTCGGTGTCACGGAAGACGGAACCCTGACCATTTTCAATGGAAAGCCGCAAAAAACGAATATTATTCAGTCATTCTTTCAAATCGATTTAGGAAAATTAGAGAGCACAAAATGTGAAGAATTAAAAAAGGGAATACCAATTGTTTCAAAGGATCGATATGTGGAAGTTCTGGAAACCTTTAAAAGCTATACTGCCGGTGAAAAGCAGGCGAATTAAAGCAGTGAAACATGCAAGGGGATGTGCTCCTCTTGCATATTTTTTTGTGCCAAAAGGAATATGTATTATTTGTAATGTTACATAGTTTCTGATAGCATATAATTAAGTAACATTAGATGCAGGAGGGAATCTAGTGGAATATGTTGATCCTATCAAGGACATCAAAAGTATTAATAAAATCAAAGAGATTTTAAGGAGACAATCACAGCGGGACCTATTGCTGTTTGTGCTGGGAATAAATACAGGCATTAGAGTCAGTGATCTGCTTTCTTTAAGAATCAGTGATGTTTCAGATGGGAAAGAAATAAAGGAATTTATTTATATTGATGATTTAAACCATGGTGCTGAACCAAAAAATAGCCATGAACAGAAAGTATATTTTTTAAATAACAGTGTGAAAAAGGAATTAAGGAAATATTTTTCCCAGCATGATTTTACTGAGTGCGATTTTCTTTTCAAATCCAAGAAGAATAATCAGCCTATAACCCGCCAGCAGGCTTATCGGATTATAAATAGTGCTGCCAAGGAGGCAGGGATACAAGGGAAAGTCGGAACACATACACTCCGTAAAACGTTTGGTTATCATGCTTACAGAAAAGGTATTGCCATTTCGATCATTATGTCCATATATAATCACCACTCATCAGCAGAAACAATGCGCTACCTGGGAATTGAGAGAGGCGAGAAGCAATTAACAAAGGTGGACGTTAATCTCTAGAAGTGAAAGGATAAAAAAACTCCTCCGCATTTCAGCAGAGGAGGAATTATTTCATTATTCATCATCATTATTCAAGGAGTCATCTAAATCAACATTAGTTAAGTCAGATATAATGTCTTCAGTTACGATGACTTGATGTGTCTTCTGGTCTTTCATAAATTTAAAAACCCCATTATTAAAGTCAGTGCCCTGATCTTTAAAGAAAATTCCTTCATATTCAGCATCCTTCGTATGTTTGAAAGTCACACGATAGTTGCTTCCATCCTTAACGAGGTAAGCACGAACGCCTTTTTCAAACTGTCCCTCCTGATCTTTCAGATATCGGGACACAGAAATGATATGAAGATCCACAAATGGGATTTCCCGGAGAAGTACATTGATGATGGACCCCTTGGCAATTTGTTCCCAGCGGCTTTGAGCTGTTTGGCCAAGAATTATTTGTGTAATGCCTTTTTCTCTTGCCACTTCGGTGATGACTTTTGATACCGGCCGCTTTTCATTATCCTTCAGAATGAAAGCATCAGCACTATAGTGATCGGCTAATTGTTTCCATTTGGTGATGTAATGTGATTTCTCCGCATCCATTTCATCAAAAGGTTTTGGATCAATGGTCAATATATATAAAGGACAATCCAGCATACTGGCTATTTGGCATCCGCGGCGAATTAACTTTTCACCATTTGGGCCGTAATAAACACAGACAAGAATGCTTTCGTCCATTCGTCCTGTTAGTTTTTTCACTGTTAACTCACCTCGAATAGATGTGAAAATATTTGTCTTCATAATTTAAACTATGTATGACTATAGCTTATGCAACCTAAAAGGTCAATGTCATTCAAGAAAATTAATCAAGTTCAGAGTTAATGGTTTGATATATTGGGAAGCATACTTTAAAAGAACAGTAAATGCCCTTATGTTTGAAACAGTAATGTCACCTGAAAATTCATAAAAAGGGAGGGGATCGTTTTGTCCTGGCTGCACATAATGGTTTTAGTTCCATTTATATTTGCAATATTTGTTCCGTTAATTTATAGAATGGTTACACCACGCATACATACTGGCTGGTTTGTGCTAGTAGTGCCATCAGTCATTTTTCTGTATTTGCTAAGGTATATTCCAATTGTTTCAAATGGAGATTCGGTTTTTATTTCTGTACCCTGGATCCCATCGTATGGAATAAATTACACAACATATATTGATGGATTAGGCTTAGTCTTTGGATTGCTTATTACAGGCATCGGAGCTTTGGTTGTGCTGTATTCCATATATTACATGTCAAAGCTGAAAGAATCACTGCACAATTTCTATGTCTATTTACTGTTATTCATGGGAGCTATGCTTGGTTTGGTTTTCTCTGATAATATTCTTGTTTTATATGTTTTTTGGGAATTGACAAGCATCTCGTCTTTCTTACTGATTGCTTATTGGTATCAAAGGGAAAAATCTCGTTATGGGGCACAGAAATCAATGAATATCACGATTTTTGGCGGACTTGCCATGCTTGCCGGATTTATCATGCTGTCAATGA
Organism: Bacillus sp. ZZV12-4809; assembly: GCF_009849585.1. Lineage (GTDB taxonomy): Bacteria > Bacillota > Bacilli > Bacillales > Cytobacillaceae > Cytobacillus. The sequence goes on along the minus strand of NZ_VCRN01000005.1, from coordinate 62,331 downwards.
TGACAGAAACATTTAGCATTCGTGAAATAATTAATCAAACTGAATCTATATATGAGCATTCCTTATTTTTGCCTGCCATGATTCTTCTTCTCATTGGGGCGTTTACAAAATCTGCACAATTCCCATTCAGCATTTGGCTTCCAGATGCAATGGAAGCTCCAACGCCAATTAGTGCTTATCTGCACTCAGCGACAATGGTTAAAGCTGGGATATATTTAGTGGCGCGTATGACGCCGATTTTTGGAGGCACTGCAGAGTGGTTTTGGCTTGTAAGCATTGCCGGACTTGTAACATTGCTGTATGGCTCTCTTAACGCTGTAAGGCAAACAGACTTAAAGGCTTTATTGGCGTACTCAACCATTAGCCAGCTTGGGCTGATCATGAGTCTGCTTGGCATGGGGTCAGCGTCCCTATATTACGGTACAGGTGATGAAGCTTCAATGTATGCAGCAGCCGTGCTTGCTGCGATCTTTCATTTAATCAATCACTCTACATTTAAGGGAAGTTTGTTTATGGTTGTGGGGATCATTGACCATGAAACTGGAACCAGGGATATTAGAAGGCTGGGCGGTTTGATGCACCTGATGCCTATTTCTTTCACCCTTGCTGTCATTGGCGGCTTTTCAATGGCAGGACTTCCACCATTTAATGGATTCCTGAGTAAAGAAATGTTTTTTACCGCTGTGTTGAATGCCTCTGATATGTCTATATTCAGCATGGAGTCCTTAGGTGTTATTTTTCCTGTTATCGCCTGGGCAGCAAGTGTGTTTACTTTTATCTATTGCATGATTATAATTTTCAAGACCTTTACCGGGAAATACAAGCCGAAAAAGCTGGAAAAAGCAGCCCGCGAAGCGCCAGTTGGGATGTTAGTCCCTCCGCTTATTTTATCTTCCCTGGTTATTATTATTTTCTTTTTCCCTAATGTGCTATCTCAATACATTCTTAAGCCCGCAATGGGAGCTGTTTTGCCAGCCTATTCTCAGCCTGGGGAAATTGAAATCAAAATCAGTGCATGGCATGGCTGGAATGCAGAATTATTTATGACTCTGGGAGTCGTCGGAGCAGGGGCTCTTCTATATTTATATTTAAAAAAGTGGATTGGCATTTATTCGATCTACCCATATAGCATGACCTTCAATAACTTCTACAACCAAGGGCTCGGCAAAATGGAAGACATGTCCTACTCTCTAACCAAAGGCTATATGACCGGATATATACGCGATTATTTTGTATATATCTTCACTTTTTTTATTATTCTGGTTGGAGGTTCCATATTGTTCCTGGATGGAGCAGTCTTTGATGCCGGCAAAAATGCACCTGTCAGCATATATGAAGGTGTGCTGATTATTAGCATGCTTACAGCAGCCTTTACCGTTCTATTCTCCAAATCAAGGCTGACGGCTATAGTTGCAGTTGGTGCACTTGGGTACCTGGTCTCACTTTTCTTTGTCATTTTCCGCGCGCCGGATTTAGCACTGACCCAGCTGGTGGTTGAAACAGTTACAACTGCCCTTTTTCTTTTATGTTTTTACCATTTGCCGGAAATGCGGAGGAAAGTGGAAAGAGTAAAATTCAGAATGATAAATTTAGTGATTTCCCTTGGTGTTGGGGCCGTAGTGGCAACTCTTGCATTATCTGCTAATGGGACAAGATTATTCGAGCCTATCGCCTATTACTATGAAAATTCATATGAACTGGCCGGGGCAAAAAATATTGTTAACGCGATACTTGTAGACTTCCGGGGTATTGATACAATGCTTGAAATATTTGTGCTTGGCATTGCTTCCTTAGGAGTGTATACACTTGTAAAACTGAGGTTATCGGGGAGGGGAAGAAGTGAAAGAACCAAATGATATCATTTTGCATGCTGTTATAAAGGTTGCAGTAGTTATCATCCTTACCTTTTCGATTAACCTATTCTTCTCAGGACATCATAACCCTGGCGGAGGATTCATCGGAGGTTTAGGATTTTCAGCTGCTCTGACGCTGCTGTTTCTGGCATTCGATATTGAAACAGTCCGTCAAAATATTCCTGTTGACTTTAAAGTGCTTACAGCGATCGGCGTATTAATTGCTGTTTTTACAGGAGTGGGGGGCATTGTTTTTGGGCAGCCATTTTTAACACAGGCATTTGATTATTTTGACATTCCGGTTTTCGGAAAGACTGAACTGGCTACTGCAGTGCTCTTCGATGTAGGGGTGGCGCTGGCAGTTATTGGGACATCGATGTCCATAATTCTGAGTATAGGTGATGATCACTAAGAATGGAAACTTTAATGTCACTGCTTGTCGGTCTATTTTTTGCTATAGGAACCTATTTAATCTTAACCAAGAGTTTGCTTAGAATCATCCTGGGAACGTCCATTATCAGCCACGGGGTCCATCTGCTTATTCTCACGATGGGCGGGTTGAAAACGGGAGGTCCCCCATTATTGGGGCTGCAGGACCTTCCATTTACCGATGCGCTCCCACAGGCACTTATATTAACAGCGATTGTTATTAATTTTGCAACGACGGCCCTTTTCTTAGTGTTAAGCTATCGGGCATATAAGGTGCTGGGCACAGACGATACGGATCAAATGAGAGGTAATCATGATGAATAATTTAATTATTATGCCCATAATCATCCCTCTGATTGCAGGTATGGTCATGGTGATATTCAGGAGGAATTTAATACTTCATAAAATATTAAGCCTCATTGCGTTATCAGGATCGGGAATTATTGCGGTCATTTTAATGAGAGAAAATAAAGATGATGGGATTCAGGCCCTGCACTTAGGAGACTGGCAGCCTCCATTTGGGGTGAGCATGGTCGCTGATATGTTTTCCTCCATGCTGCTTTTAATAACTAGTATTGTAGCTGTCTGCTGCTTGATTTATGCCTTCAAGTCAATAGGAGAAGAAAGGGAGAACCATTATTTTTATCCTTTGTTTTTATTTCTGATTACCGGAGTTAATGGCTCCTTTATTACCGGGGACTTATTTAATCTGTTTGTCTGTTTTGAAGTTATGCTCATTTCTTCTTATGTTTTGATTTCATTGGGAGGCACTAAGGTACAGCTCAGGGAGTCAATAAAATATGTACTTACCAATATTATTTCGTCATTTCTTTTTCTCGTCGCAATTTCCTTTATTTATGCTATTACCGGAACATTAAACTTTGCCCATCTTTCAGTGAGAGTTGCAGAAACAGGACAGAGCGGTCTGTTGACTATTATATCTATTTTATTACTGGTCATATTCAGCCTCAAAGCTGCTCTTTTTCTATTCTTTTGGCTTCCGGGCTCATATAGTGCACCACCGACGGCTGTAGCTGCGGTCTTTGCTGCACTATTAACAAAGGTTGGCATTTATGCGATTTTTCGGGTGTTTACCCTGGTTTTCTACCATGAGCCGCAAGTTACCCATCTCTTAATCGGCATTTTGGGAGCGGGAACCATGATTTTGGGTGCGATTGGGGCTGTTGCCCATTGGGATATTAAGAACATACTCGCTTATAACGTCATTATCGGCGTTGGTTTTATTATTGCTGGTTTAGCCTCTTTCTCAGCAGAGGGATTAACAGGCTCTGTTTACTATATCATTCATGACATCATCATTAAGGCGCTTATTTTCTTAATAGGCGGGACAATCATCAGTCTTACTGGCACCGGTAAACTAAAAGAGATGAGCGGTCTCATTCGCAATCACCCATATCTTGGATGGATGTTTTTTATTGCAGCTCTATCCCTGGCAGGAATACCTCCTTTAAGCGGTTTCCTTGGCAAGGTATTTATAACGCAAGGGACTTTTGAAGCCGGCTATTTCTGGCTTGGCGCAATAGGCCTGTTAACAAGTCTGATGGCCCTCTACTCCGTTATTAAAATTTTTATGAATTGTTTTTGGGGAGAAACGTTTTTAAGTGAAGAGATGGAGTCAGGTACTACTAAAGGGGTGATGTTCCCGATAGCCTGTCTCAGCCTGCTGACCATATTGCTGGGCTTGGGAGCTGAAGGAATCTCTGCATATACCGAACTGGCAGTCCGAACCTTAATGAATCCGGAGCTTTATATTGATGCTGTCTTTGGAGGGAAGACTGCGCCGTAACACCTGGAATAAACAGATTTTCTTCGAAAGGGGTTATCATTTTGCCCATTCAAGTGTTAATCAATCTATTTATAGCTTTTTTATGGATGTTTCTTCAAGATGACTGGAGCGTATTATCCTTTTTCAGCGGCTATCTGGTGGGGATAATTGTTTTGATCGTTTTAGAGAAATTTTTTAAAGCCCCTCTATATTTGAGATCACTTATAGCCATCCTTAAATTGTTTTTTGTGTTTATTTGGGAACTGTTTACTTCGAGCATCCTTGTCATCCGGCAGGTAATAAGGCCAAGAATTAATATCACTCCCGGGATTTTCACAATAGAAACTGAACTTGAGGGAGAGCTTGAAGTAACCTTGCTTGCTTTGCTGCTTTCACTGACTCCCGGTTCTGTTGTTGTGGAGGTATCCCACGATAATAAAGTGTTCTACATTCATGCCATGGATATTCCGGAATCAAGTGAATCTGTCATAGTATCAAAGGATCGGTTTGAAAAGGCGATAAAGAAGGTGACCCGCAAATGATCGAAATTATTTTATTGCTTTCATTGGGATTTCTGGCGCTCTCAATGATGGCAACAATCTTCCGGCTGGTTATAGGACCCACAACACCAGACAGGGTACAGGCTTTGGATGTTTTAGGAATAAATTTAATTTCAGCGGTCGCAATTTTATCGGTATTACTAAAAACGCATGCCTTCATGGAAGTCATTTTATTAATTGGCATTCTTTCCTTTATTGGAACAATCGCCTTTGCTCGATTTATGGAAAGAGGTGTTGTCATTGAACGCAGACGTCACAAGTGAATTGGTAGCAGCCATTTTAATTTTGACAGGCACCATTTTCAGTTTTTTGAGTGCAATCGGAATTATACGGCTTCCCGATGTTTATACCCGGTCTCATGCCGCTTCAAAAAGCTCCACTTTGGGTGTAATGTTTACATTGTTTGGAGCATTCCTGTTTTTTCTGTTTGCAGATAATTTTTTCAGTATTCGATTACTGCTTGGGATATTTTTCGTATTTCTGACTGCCCCTGTTTCGGCACATGTAATTTGCCGGGCTGCTTATCGCTCAAGTGTAGAGATGAGCAGTATTAGTGTTAAAGATGATTTAAAGGGAGCTTTTAGAAAAGATCAAGAGGATGCATAGAACAAGTCTTAAGAAGAGTGTCTGCAGCATTTTTTTCTTCGTGCCAAAAAGTTTATGGTACAATGAGGTACAGTTGAATTAGGGGAGAGAAAGGCATTGTTTGAATTTGTAAAAGGCAGGCTCGATTTTATCGGACCTGAATATGTAGTTATTGAAAATAATGGTATCGGATATCAGATATTAACGCCAAATCCATTTAGCTATACACCGGAGTTCGGGCAGGAAGTCAGGATATTCACTTATCATTATGTACGGGAAGATATCATGGCATTGTATGGTTTTCAGACTCGTGAGGAGAAGACTCTGTTTACCAGGCTGCTTAATGTTACCGGCATTGGGCCGAAGGGAGCACTTGCGATTCTTGCATCAGGTGAACCGGAACAGGTAGTGCAGGCGATTGAAAATGAAGATGAAGCTTTCCTTGTTAAGTTTCCTGGAGTCGGAAAGAAAACTGCCAGGCAAATGATTCTTGATCTTAAAGGCAAGCTTCCGGATATTGTACCTGACTTCTTTCCCAATCTGTTTTCAGCGGATAAAATTCAGTCTGATAGCGCGCATGCGGGAGATTTGGAAGAAGCATTGCTTGCATTAAAAGCACTGGGCTATTCTGATAAGGAACTAAAAAGGATTACGCCGGAACTGAAAAAAGAAAAGCTTACAACGGACCAATACATAAAGAAAGCTCTGCAAAAGCTTTTAAAACTATAATTGTTGAAGAAGGCCGATTCGTTTTATGCTGAAATTAAGAAGGTGATTAAGTATGGAAGAGCGGATTATATCCGGTGAAGCTGATCTTCAGGATCTTTCATTTGAACAGAGCCTGCGCCCGCAGACACTAAAGCAGTATATTGGTCAGGATAAAGTAAAGGAGAACCTCGAGATCTTTATTAAAGCCGCCAGAATACGCGAGGAGACCTTGGATCATGTCCTTCTATATGGGCCGCCCGGTTTGGGGAAAACCACACTGGCTGCTATTATTGCCAATGAAATGGGCGTAAATATCAGAACAACTGCAGGCCCTGCGATTGAAAGGCCAGGTGACTTGGCGGCAATCCTGACTGCGCTGGAACCAGGTGACGTCCTGTTTATTGATGAAATTCATCGCTTGCCGCGGTCTATCGAAGAAGTTCTTTACCCTGCAATGGAAGACTTCTGCCTTGATATTGTTATTGGAAAAGGGCCAAGTGCCAGATCAGTAAGGCTGGATCTGCCGCCTTTTACACTGGTTGGCGCGACAACTAGAGCCGGGTCGTTATCGGCTCCTTTAAGAGACCGCTTTGGTGTGCTCAGCAGGCTTGAATATTACTCAGAAGAGCAGCTGACAGATATTGTTATCCGCACAGCTGAGGTGCTGGATACAGGCATAGACCAAAAAGCAGCGATTGAAGTGGCAAGAAGGTCAAGAGGCACGCCCCGAATTGCAAACAGGCTCCTCCGGAGAGTCAGGGATTTTGCCCAGGTCAAAGCGGACGGCCAAATTGATGAACCACTCGCCAAAGAAGCCCTTGAGCTTTTGCAGGTTGACCGTTTAGGCCTTGATCATATTGACCATAAATTATTAAGAGGGATAATAGAAAAATTCCGGGGCGGACCTGTTGGCCTTGAAACCATTGCTGCGACCATTGGAGAAGAAGCGCATACGATTGAAGATGTTTATGAACCCTATTTATTGCAGATTGGGTTTCTTCAGCGGACGCCAAGAGGAAGAATTGTAACGGACCTGGTGTACCTCCATTTTCAAATGGAGGTGCCTTCTGATTGAACGGCATATCGAAGTGGCTGATGGTTGTTGGTGCCATCATTTTCGCCATAGGCTTTATAAGCCAGTTTATTAATATTGGCAAGCTGCATGGAGATTTAGTGATTAAAAAAGGCAATACGACATTTTATTTTCCAGTCGTTACATCGATATTGCTGAGTATTATCCTATCTGCCATCTTTTATTTTATTGGCAGGTTCCGGTAGTCTATTTGAATAACAGAAGGGTGACATCATGAAAGTAGATTGGTTTGATTTTCATTTGCCTGAAGAATTAATTGCACAAACGCCTTTGGCTGATAGGACAAGCAGCAGGCTAATGGTCCTTGATAAAAACACCGGGGATATTCAGCATAGTGTTTTTAAAGATATTAAAAATTACCTTAAGGCTGGGGATTGCCTTGTATTAAATGACACGAAGGTGCTTCCTGCCAGACTGTTTGGAGAAAAAACGGGAACCGGTGCGAAAATAGAGGTGCTTCTTCTTAAACAGGTTGAAGGGGATTCCTGGGAAACACTGATTAAGCCAGCCAAAAGAGTAAAAGAAGGAACAGAGATAACGTTTGGAGACGGCAAGCTGACTGCTGTCTGTACTGGAAGCTCTGAGCATGGCGGCAGGGTGCTTGAGTTCAGGTACGATGGTATATTTTATGAAGTGCTGGAACAATTGGGAGAAATGCCTTTGCCTCCTTACATTAAAGAGCAGCTTGATGACCGCGACCGTTATCAGACTGTGTTTGCCCGTGAGCGGGGTTCTGCTGCAGCTCCGACAGCAGGTCTGCATTTTACTGAGCAGCTTCTTAAAGAAATAAAAGATATGGGTGTGCATATTGCTTTTATTACTCTGCATGTTGGTCTTGGAACTTTCAGGCCAGTTAGTGTGGAGGATTTAAATGAGCATGAAATGCATGCTGAATTTTACCAGGTAACTGAAGGAACTGCACGGCTGTTAAATGAAGTGCGTGAGCAGGGAGGAAGAATCATCAGTGTGGGGACTACCTCCACAAGGACTTTAGAAACCATAGCTTCTGCACACAATGGCCGATTTGAGGAAGCAAGCGGCTGGACCGATATTTTTATTTATCCAGGCTATGAATTTAAAGCGATAGATGGAATGATTACGAATTTTCACCTGCCTAAATCAACTTTAATTATGCTGGTGAGTGCACTTGCAGGCCGCGATAACGTTTTAAATGCCTATAATCAGGCTGTTAAAGAACGTTACCGGTTCTTCAGTTTTGGAGATGCTATGCTCATTTTGTAATATTATTCTGCCTGTCCGGGGCAGGCCTAATGTGCTTCAAATGGAAGGAGAACTGCAAATTGACTGCAATTCGTTATGAATTAATTAAAACATGTAAGCAAACAGGTGCCCGTCTGGGCCGTGTCCATACGCCGCACGGTTCTTTTGAAACCCCCGTTTTCATGCCTGTGGGGACACTCGCTACTGTAAAAACCATGTCACCGGAAGAATTGGTGGAAATGGGTGCGGGCATCATTCTGAGCAATACTTATCATCTGTGGCTTCGGCCGGGTCAGGAAATCGTGGAAGAAGCAGGCGGTCTGCATAAATTCATGAATTGGGACCGTGCCATTCTGACAGATTCCGGCGGATTTCAGGTGTTCAGCCTGAGTGAATTCCGCAAAATTGAAGAAGAAGGCGTTCATTTCAGGAACCACTTGAATGGTGACAAGCTGTTTTTATCTCCTGAAAAAGCCATGGATATTCAAAATTCGCTTGGATCTGATATTATGATGGCATTTGATGAGTGCCCGCCATATCCAGCTTCCTTTGAATATATGAAGAAGTCAGTAGAAAGGACTTCCCGATGGGCTGAGCGCTGCTTAAAAGCTCACAAGCGCCCGAATGACCAGGGGCTCTTTGGTATTATCCAGGGCGGAGAATATGAGGAGCTGCGCAAACAGAGCGCCAGAGACTTAACATCTCTTGATTTCCCGGGTTATGCTGTGGGCGGATTATCGGTAGGTGAGCCGAAAGATGTAATGAATCGTGTGCTTGAATTCACAACACCGCTTATGCCGTCTAATAAGCCAAGGTACCTTATGGGAGTAGGATCCCCGGATTCTTTAATCGATGGTTCGATCAGAGGAATCGATATGTTCGACTGTGTTCTTCCTACAAGGATTGCAAGGAACGGAACATTGATGACAAGTAATGGCCGGCTGGTTGTTAAAAATGCCAAGTTTGCAAGAGATTTTGGCCCTATAGATGAGAACTGCGATTGCTACACATGCAGAAATTACAGCCGTGCTTATATCAGGCATTTAATCCGCTGTGATGAAACATTTGGAATCAGGCTTACAACTTACCATAATCTTTATTTTCTGTTAAAATTAATGGAGCAGGTTAGACAGGCAATTAGAGAAGATCGCTTGGGTGACTTTAGAGAAGAGTTTTTCGAAAGGTATGGTTTTAATAAGCCTAACGCGAAGAACTTTTAATAATAGAGAGTTCATTTAAGGAACAGTACTCCTTAAATTGGGCCGATCTTTGAAAGGGGGGAAAACAATGGAGCTTTTAGGAACATTAGGACCATTATTATTGATGTTTGTCTTATTCTATTTCCTGTTAATTCGTCCGCAGCAGAAACGCCAAAAGGCAGTTCAGCAAATGCAGAGTGACTTGAAAAAGGGAGATAAGGTTGTAACAATCGGCGGTCTTCATGGATTCGTTGATGCTATCGACGAAGACAAAGTGGTTATTAAATGTGGTGACGGAAGCCGTCTTACATACGATCGTGCAGCTATCCGCGAAGTAACGCAGGCAACTGGCGATGCATTAGCAAAATCTTAATATCAAAAAAGAAGGTCCTGAAACTCAGGACCTTCTTTTTTATGCGGTTCTCTTAGTGTTGAGATTCACTCCCAGTATACCGCCCATCATGGCTGTAAGTGTGAAACAGGTGTGGTATATCATTTGTTCCATATTAAATAAACTGTCATGACCTAAATATTGAAAAAGGAAAATGACGATTGAATAAATTAGGCCGGTTAAGCCTCCAAGCAGCCAGCCTTTTTGCTTCCCTTTACCTCCCGAAATGAACCCGCCTGCAAAAAGAGAAATGAATGAAACGGCAGTAATAATATACTGCAAGGATGACTCCTGCAGTGATGTAAACCGCAGAAGCAGTGAAAAAATGAGACTGGCGGCAACGGCTATGGCAAAAATCGCTATAATACCGTAAAGGACAGCGCTGCCAAAGTTCTTTGATTCTTCTATATGAACCCTCTCCCTTCTTAATGAGTAAATAGGAACAGCTTTCACCCCTTGGGGAAGACAGCCTTTTTCCTTAGTACAAGCATATTCAGCCATTGAAAAAATAGAATAGAAATTGTTCAAAGAAAAACCCCATATACACATAAATGTTCAAATATGCGGAAGAATAGAAAGGATTGCATCAAAAGGAGTGCTGTAAAAGTGGAAGAATATCTAATCATTGTTATACGAACCTTATTTCTGTATGCAGTCATCCTTCTCATATTTAGACTAATGGGCAAAAGAGAAATTGGAGAACTAAGCGTCCTGGACCTTGTCGTCTATATCATGATAGCTGAACTTGCAGTTGTCGCGATTGAAACTCCGGATTCAAATATTATTAAAAATGTGCTCCCCATGCTCCTTTTGATGGTTGTGCAAATTGTATTGGCCATATTCTCTCTGAAGAGCAAAAGATTCAGGGACTTAGTTGATGGTAAGCCAACAATTATTATTAATAAAGGAAAAATAGATGAAAATGCCATGAGGAAACAGCGGTATAACTTTGATGACCTGCTTCTTCAGCTAAGAGAAAAAGATATTGCCAAAATCTCCGATGTGGAATTTGCTATCCTGGAATCCTCCGGTACACTGTCAGTCTTTGAAAGAAATGACAGTAAAGATGGGGGAATAACAATCCCTTTAATCATAGATGGAAGGATTCAGAAAACTAACCTGGAAACGATCGATAAAAGTGAATTTTGGCTGCGTCAGGAACTTCGCAAAGAAGGGTATAAAGAGATATCCGAGATTTCATTCTGCAGTTATGAAAATGGCCAATTTTATGTTGATTTGTTTGATGAAAGAAAATAAGTACGGTTGATCTTGTTTATCACAGTCAAACTGACCGTAATGGACTGAAAAGAAGAACAAAGACTAAGAACGCCGCATCCTGTGGCAGCGTCTTTATGCCTCACTTCCTGTTGGCATCAACTTACAATCAGCGGGGATAAGGAACCACCCCGCTGATTGAAATCTCACTTTATTTGAATGCCAGCCTGGATATCATTTTGCCTATCCCGGGAATACGGACCAAGTCATTCTTTTTAATCAGTTTTAAGAGTAATAAAAGGACGATATAGACAATTGTGATAACAGTGGATACCAAAATAACCCCTGCGGCTGTATTCATGTCAGTGGCAAGGATGTCTTTTAGCATCCAGAACCCGGCTCCTCCTGACATAACCATTGCAATAAACGTTTTTATATAGTCTCTTATGAAAAAAGTAAAGGAAATAGCTTTCAGAACGGTTGCAAAATGAAGCATTGTCACCAGGACTGTTCCTGTCAAGATCCCCATCGCAACTCCGTTTATCCCGAAAGCAGGCTGGCTCGCCAGGAGAAAGATAACTGCTGTCTTTACAACCGCGCCAATCAGACTGTTGATCATAGCCGCACGGGCTAGATTCAATGCCTGTAATGTTGCCTGAAGAGGTCCCTGATAATAATAAAAAAGGAAGAAGGGAGCCATTAGTTTAATAAAATGTGAGCCGCTTGAGGAGCCATACATCACTTCCATTAGCTGATCGGAAAGGACGTAAAGAACCACAACCGCCAGGCCGCCGGTAATAAATGCAAAGCGAAGCGCCTGCTGAAGCCTGTATTCGATCAGCCCCATCTTATTTTGGGAATTTGCCTCGCTTATAGCTGGAACAAGAGAAGTTGACAGAGAATAAGTAATGAACGATGGCAGCATCAGAAGAGGCATGGCAAAGCCCGTAAGAGCACCATACTGCTTCGTAGCAGCAGCTGCTGCAACACCTGCAAGTGCAAGACTTTGTGCTACTACAATCGGTTCAAAAAACCAAGAGACCGAACCGATCATTCTGCTGCCAGTTGTTGGAAGGGCAACAGTCATCAATTCGTTAAATGTGCTTTTTCCGGAAGACACATATTTAAAAAATTGTTTCCTGACTCTGAATTTCTTTTTAAGCTTAAATGTGGTCATTAAATAAAGCAATGATGCAAGCTCCCCGATAACTGCTGCCAGCATGGCACCCGCCGCCGCATACTCAATTCCATATGGCAGGAATGCCTTAGTCATTAAAGCGATCAGGCTGATTCGGACTATCTGCTCAATCATCTGGGAATAGGCAGCAGGCTTCATGTTCTGCCTGCCCTGGAAGTAACCCCGAATGACTGAGGAAACGGCAATAATCGGCACAATTGGTGCGATTGCCATCAAAGGCAAGTGTGTCCTGTTATCAGTAAAGAGTGTCTCTGATAATAATGGTGCGAGCAAAATTAAAGCGGGAGTGAAAACTATGGAAAGTGAGATGGTCGTTGCTAAGGAAACAATTAATATTTTCTTGATTTTTGCTGTATCGCCTCTTGCCTCTGCCTCTGCCACACTTTTCGAAATAGCAACCGGCAGCCCGAGCTGTGTGATGGTGACGACAAGAATCATGGTGGGAAAGGCCATCATATAGAGGCCAACACCTTCTTCTCCAATAAATCGGGCAATGACAATTCTGTTAATAAAGCCAAGGACCCTGGTCACCAGACCTGCAGCGAGCAGGATCATGGTGCCTTTCAGAAATTTGGACATTCAACTCCCTGCCTTCTCAAAATGGGTAATATCATATACAATTATCTATATGCAAGATAGAGGACAAAGCATGACAGGCTATCATAATTTCCATGTTATTAATGGCGGGGAGGCGGCTGAAAATGAAAATCGGCCATGAATATGATTATTTTCGCACTACGGTAAAACCTGCATTGGAAAGCAAATTGGATGAATTTCAGCTTCTGGGATATAAAAAAGTGACTGAACAGGAACTCTGGGGATATCTGACAAAGAAAAAGTGGAAAAAACCAAAAGAAAATGTCAGGCTATTTGAAATTGTGGAAGAAATAATGGAGGTAAAGGTGAGTGAATACATCCACTATGCTACCATCGAGGCTTTTAAAGAGGCAGAATTTTCTTTCGAGAATGAAGAAGAACGGAGAAAACTATTAAAGTAATTAGAATTTTCCGGTTTTCCCCTGGTTTAACATGATTTAAGACAAATTGACAGGTTTTACAATCTGTTTCATAATGAAAAGCGGAGTAATTGGTCTTTTTTCATGTCATAGGTCATACATAGAATGAAATTTAAAAAAACGAGTGAATCAAACAACAGTCTTTTAACGGGCATGCATACCTAAAGATTATGCAGCCTCCCATGAAGTTTTGGTAAATAATGCATCACGCCGCTGATGGAGTGCCTGTTATATCAAATAGCGGGCGATAGCTAAGGAGGATTTATTCAGAATGGTAAAGCGCAGCCGTATCGTTGCTTTTTTCCTGATTGTTTTATTACTGGGAAGCCTGGCTGGAGCAACGACGAACAACATCTTAAAAGATATTAAGCTTGGACTTGATTTGCAGGGCGGATTTGAGGTTCTTTATGAAGTCACGCCAAAAGATGGTCAGAAGGTAAATAAAGATGTCCTTGCAAGTACTGCTGAAGCACTGGACAGGCGGATCAATGTTCTTGGAGTCAGTGAGCCGAATATCCAGATTGAAGGAGATAAGCGGATTCGTGTTCAGCTTGCTGGTGTAACAGATCAGAATAAAGCGAGAGAAATTTTGTCTACAGAAGCTAACTTATCATTTAGAGATGTAAATGATCAGTTGATGATGGACGGTTCAGACCTTGCTGAAAATGGTGCAAAGCAGACATTTGATGAAAATGGAAAGCCGAGTGTTTCATTGAAGCTGAAAAGTGCCGGCAAATTTAAAGATGTAACTCAAAAAATAGTCAATATGGGAGCTCCAAATAACTTGCTTGTCATTTGGCTTGATTTTGAAGAAGGCCAGGATTCCTTCCAGGCCGAGGCAGCAAAAAAAGATCCAAAATACTTATCTGCTCCACAGGTAAGCCAAATCTTTAATCAGGATACCGTTTCCATTGTTGGGAACTTTACAATTGAAGAAGCACAGACGCTGGCGGATTTATTAAATGCAGGATCTCTTCCTGTACAGCTGGATGAAGTGTATTCAACATCAGTAGGTGCGAAATTCGGTGAGCAGGCAATGGAAACGACCATTCTTGCCGGAATTGTTGGGGTATTGATTATCTTTATCTACATGATTGCTGTATATCGTTTTCCTGGGTTCATTGCTACACTCACATTATCATTTTATATTTATCTGATAATACTCATATTTGACTGGATGAATGGCGTATTGACGCTTCCTGGCATCGCTGCGCTTATTCTTGGGGTTGGTATGGCTGTTGATGCGAATATCATTACCTATGAGAGAATCAGGGAAGAAATGAAAGTGGGCAGGACAATCAAATCTGCTTTCCAGGCAGGGGAGAAAAACTCCCTTTCTACAATCTTTGATGCGAATATCACAACTATTTTAGCAGCAGCCGTATTATTCTTGTATGGGACAAGTTCTGTAAAAGGATTTGCTACCATGCTTATTATAAGCATCCTGGCAAGCTTTATCACTGCTGTGTACGGCACAAGGCTCCTAATGGGACTTTGGGTCCATAGTAAAGCACTTGATAAAAAGCCAGGCTGGTTTGGAGTTAAGAAAAGCGAGATTAAAAATATTGCTGAAAATTACGATACCCTGGATTTGCCGACGAAATTTGATAAGTTTGATTTTGTAGGGCACAGCAGGAAGTTTTTCATTCTGTCTGCTGTATTAATTGCAGTGGGGATCATCATAGTATCCGTATTCAGGCTGAACCTCGGTATTGATTTTGCAAGCGGTACGCGTATCGAGCAGCTTGCTGATAAACCTTTAACCAAGGAAGAGCTGCAAACTGAATTATCTGCCGTAGGATTAGAAACCGATGATATTGTCATTTCAGGTGATAATAAGGAAATAGGTGTTGCAAGATTAAAGGGTGTACTGACTAAAAATGAAATAGCCGAATTAAAGACTCATTTTCATGAAAAATTTGGTGCCGATCCAAATGTCAGCACGGTTTCACCGACAGTTGGTAAAGAACTTGCCAAAAACGCACTGATTGCATTGGCTATTGCCTCTGTCGGCATTATTATCTATGTAACCATCCGTTTTGAAATTAAAATGGCAGTGCCTGCAGTTCTTGCACTTCTGCATGATGCTTTCTTTATTATTGCTATATTTAGCTTTACACGCCTTGAAGTGGACATTACCTTCATTGCGGCAGTCCTGACGGTAGTCGGTTATTCAATCAATGATACCATCGTAACCTTCGACCGGATGCGTGAAAATATGCAGAAAAAGAAAAAACTTAAATCATTTGAAGACATTGCAGACGTTGTAAATAAAAGTCTCCGCCAAACATTGGGACGATCTGTTAATACTGTTCTGACTGTTGTTTTTACAGTAGTAGCACTTTTGGTGTTTGGAAGTGAATCAATCAGAAACTTCTCGTTTGCACTTCTGATCGGTTTAATCGCAGGTACCTATTCATCCATTTTCCTTGCTGCACAGATTTGGGCAGTATGGAAAGGCAAAGAACTGAAAGAAAAAGGCGTTATTCATACTGTTAAAGAAAAACGCAAGGTCAGTGACGAACCTCAAGTGTAATTATTACAAAAGCTCAGGCATGTGCCTGAGCTTTTTTTCATTGAAAGAGGATGATGTCTATTTTGCAAATTTGGTTAATGATTCCGGGAAATAGGATAAACTAATAGCAAGATCAGGGAGGAAGGAAGTATCGCTTTGGCAAATAACGATCGTTTTAAGAAGGCTGAATTTGCAGCTATAATCGGCATCGTGGGCAATATTATTCTTGCTGCCCTTAAGTGGGGAATTGGTGTTTATTCAGGGAGTAAAGCGCTGGTGGCGGATGCGGTCCATTCAGCTTCGGATGTTGCAGGGTCCTTTGCTGTATATTTGGGACTGAGAGCCGCAAAACAGCCGCCGGATGAGGATCATCCATATGGGCATGGGAAAGCAGAATTGATAGCAGCCATAATTGTTGCCGTCCTGCTGTTCCTCGTGGGAATTGAAATCGGAAAATCATCATTTGAATCATTCTTTTCTCCAATTGAACCTCCAAAAGCAATTGCAATAGCTGCAGTGCTGATTTCCATCATTGTGAAAGAAGCAATGTTTCGGTATAAGTATAATTTGGGAAAGAAACTAAACAGTGATGCTTTAATTGTTAATGCTTATGAACACCGTTCAGATGTTTATTCATCTATTGCCGCTTTAATAGGCATTGGCTGTGCGGTTATTGGCGGAAGAATGGGGATCGAGTGGCTTGAATATGCAGATCCTGTGGCTGGACTTATTGTTTCCATAATGATTCTCCAAATGGCGTGGAGGCTTGGGAAAGAATCTATTCATAGCACACTTGATCATGTGCTTCATGAGGAAGATACAATTGAAATGCGCAAAACGGCTGAATCCGTCGATCAGGTTAAAAGAATCGATGAATTGCATGCAAGGGAACATGGACATTATGTTATTGTTGATATTAAAGTTTCAGTGGATCCTAATATGACTGTTGAGGATGGCCACCGGGTCGGCAAGGAAGTAAAACGCAAGCTGCTTGAATTGGAAAATGTTCAAAATGTCTTTGTTCACATTAATCCTTATAGCAGGAACGAATAAATTAGAGAACGATCTGGGAGAGGATAGTATGAAATTTCAATGGACTTTATTATTTGGTTTTTTATTTGCATTAATAGTGGCTGTTTTTGCAGTGATCAATGTGGATAATGTAACGGTTAACTACTTGTTTGGGGAAAGCCAGTGGCCGCTGATACTAGTGATTTTGGGATCTGTCCTTATGGGTGGACTAATTGTCGGTTCCGTGGGCATTGTCCGCATCTATTCACTTCAGAGGCAAGTGAAAATATTAAAAAAGGAAAATGAAAAGCTGAAAACAGGAAGTGCCCGAAAAGGTAATACTGAAAAAGAAGAATTTGAAAAAGAGCTGGATAGGGATATACATTAGATGAACAGGCTTGAGCTTTTGCTCAAGTTTTTATTTTGGACGCAATAATTGATCAGCTGCTAATATTTTCTTTCCAGAATTGTTTGGGTTATCCCGATTTTACCTTATTGAAACGCATCATCCCCTCTTGTATAATTAATAAGCTGAGGGGTGAACGTATGTTACATTCAAGAACGCGATGGATTGTTCGGCAATCACAGGAGGACAAAGTGCAGCTCCTTTCAAAGGATCTGAATATATCTCCTCTTACAGCATCGCTGTTAATTAATCGCGGAATGGATACCGCTGAATCTGCACGGTATTTTCTGATGGATAATAAGCAGGAATTTCATGATCCTTTTTTAATGAAAGATATGGCAATTGCCGTTACCAGAATAAAAGAAGCCATTGAAAAACAGGAGCCTATATTAATATTTGGTGATTATGATGCGGATGGTGTCACTAGCACTTCTGTCATGATGATGGCTCTAAGAGATCTTGGTGCTGACGTCCGATTCTACATACCGAATCGTTTTACAGAAGGCTATGGACCAAATATCCCGGCTTTTGAATATGCAGCCGAAACGGGCATTCGCTTAATTATTACAGTAGATACCGGGATCGCTGCTGTAAATGAAGCAAAATCTGCAAAAGAGCTTGGTATGGATTTGATCATTACAGATCACCATGAGCCCGGCCCTGAACTTCCTGAAGCATTGGCCATTGTGCATCCAAAGCATCCCGAAAGCACATACCCATTTCGGGAGCTTGCCGGTGTTGGAGTAGCCTTTAAGCTTGCTCATGCCCTGTATGGTGAAATGCCTGAGCATCTTTTGGAAATAGCGGCGATCGGCACAATTGCTGACCTTGTTTCTTTAACAGGAGAAAACAGACTTATTGCCAAGCGAGGAATTCAAAAACTGAAATCAACTAAAAATACAGGCTTGAATGCTTTGTTTAAAGCGGCAAGAATCGAGCTTCCTTCCATTAGTGAGGAAACGATCGGCTTTACTATCGGCCCTCGGCTCAATGCAGCCGGAAGGCTGGAAAGTGCTGATCCTGCTGTGGATTTGCTTCTGACAAGTGATCCTTATGAAGCACAAGCCATTGCTGAAGAAATTGAAATGCTGAATAAAGAGAGGCAAGCTATTGTCAATGACATTGCAGCACAAGCGGTTCATGAGGTTGAAACAAATTTCCCAATCAGCGAGAATTCAGTTATTGTTGTTGGAAAAGAAGGCTGGAACGCAGGAGTAATCGGAATAGTAGCTTCAAAGCTTGTTGAAAAGTTTTACCGCCCGGCCATTGTCCTTAGTTATGACAGTGAAAATGGGCTTGCAAAGGGTTCTGCAAGAAGTATAGAAGGGTTTGATCTGTTCAAGAATCTTTCTGAATGCAGGGATATCCTCCCCCACTTTGGAGGACACCCGATGGCAGCGGGTATGACTTTATCCATTGATGCGGTTGATGATCTGCGAAGCAGACTGAATACTCTTGCAAATGAACAGCTGACTGAGGAAGATTTTATCCCTGTAACCTCCATTGACGGGGTTTTCCATTTAAAAGATATCAATCTTTCTTCTATTGCAGAGATGCAGCTGCTTGCTCCATTTGGGATGGGGAATGCAAAACCGAAAGTAATGATACAAAATTCCAACATTGCCGCTATGAGAAAGATCGGATCTGAACAGACACATATTAAAGTTACAATCGAGAATGAAGGATATTCACTTGATGGCATCGGTTTTGGACTTGGACATTTGCATGAGCATATTTCACCATACTCCAAGGTCTCTGTTATTGGTGAATTATCCATTAATGAATGGAACAATATTAAAAAACCGCAAATTTTCCTTCAGGATATGGCAGTAAACTCCTGGCAGCTGTTTGATATCCGGAGTTTAAAACGGCTTGAAAGGCTTCAAAGTGTCATTCCCGAGGCAAACACAACCTGGATATTTTTTAATGAGGAATCTATTTCCAAATACAAGGGGGCTGCGGGGGAGAATATGGTGAAAATAACATCTGCAAAAGATGCAGAAGCCATAAAACTGGAAGGCTCAAACGTTGTACTGGTTGATTTGCCGCCTTCAAAGGATCTCCTTGCACAAGTCTTCTCCGGCAAAAAACCTGCCAGAATTTATGCTCATTTCTATAAAGAAGACAGTGACTATTTCAGCACGATACCAACAAGAGACCATTTTAAATGGTATTTTGCCCTGCTTGCCAAAAAAGGCTCTATTGATATCAGTCGCCATGGGAATGATATTGCCAAGCATAAGGGATGGAGCAGAGAGACAGTAGATTTTATGTCGCAAGTGTTTTTTGAATTGGATTTTGTTAAAATAAATAATGGTGTTATTTCGTTAAACAATACATCCACTAAACGTGATTTAGCTGATTCACGAACTTATCAGCTTAAACAGGCACAATACACTCTTGAGAGCGATTTGCTCTATTCATCCTTTCAGCAGCTCAAAGACTGGTTTGATGAAGTTATGCAAGGGGCTGTAAAACTTGAGGAGGCAAAGGAAGAAAAATGGACTTAAAACAGTATATAACAATTGTAGAAGATTGGCCGAAGCCGGGCATTAAATTTAAAGATATTACCACACTTATGGACAATGGTGAAGCGTATAAATATGCCACTGATCAAATTGTTGAATATGCACGTGAAAAGAAGATTGACCTGGTTGTTGGGCCAGAAGCCCGCGGATTTATCATCGGATGCCCAGTGGCTTATTCTTTAGGTGTAGGCTTTGCCCCTGTCCGCAAAGAAGGTAAACTTCCGCGTGAAACAGTCAAGGTTAATTATGGCCTTGAATATGGAAAAGATGTATTAACGATTCATAAAGATGCCATAAAACCAGGGCAAAGAGTCCTGATCACTGATGACCTCCTTGCTACAGGCGGAACTATCGATGCAACCATCCAGCTTGTTGAAGAACTTGGCGGAGTAGTGGCAGGGATTGCCTTCCTTATCGAGTTAACATACCTTGACGGGCGTAAAAAGCTTGACAACTATGACATTCTGACATTGATGCAGTATTAATTTTTTTATAAAGAGAGCGCCAGATGTAATGGCGCTCTTTTTAATTGGCTGTTATCGTAAAGTTTGTTGTTTTTCATAACCTAGTATAATTTGCTGAGTTGATCTTCGGAGTGGGCACTTGATCCTTATAAGTGGTCACGCATTCCTTTGTGCGGTGTTTCTTTCAAGGAAGTTCGTTCAGCATCCTGCGGGCAGCGTTGTTAGGTGAAAACAAAATTAAGACGAAAAGAGCGTTTTAAATTTATTAGAAAATAATATTTAAAGTGCTTTCAAATCCATTTATGGAAAAACAATAAAGGAATTCGGACAAAAAACGACAAAAATTTTGTTATTCCCATAAAAATAACAGTCTATCCCTTTACATCTTCACTTTTTTTTTCGATAATAGTAGCAATATTAATTTTTTTATAACTTGTTATTAATGATCAATTACAAAATTATTACATTATGCAACTGCATAAAATTCAGGGAGATAAAGGTGATTCCATGGCGAACGATCAAGTTCTGACCGCCGAGCAAGTCATCAACAGGGCAAAAGAATATTTAAACGATGAGCATACAGAGCTTGTTAAAAAGGCATACGAGTTTGCCAAGCATGCCCATCGTGAACAATATAGAAAATCCGGTGAACCATACATCATCCATCCCATACAGGTAGCAGGTATCCTTGCTGATCTGGAGATGGATCCATCTACGGTTGCAGCCGGCTTTCTTCACGATGTGGTTGAAGATACCGAAGTCTCATTGGAGAATATCGAAGAAGCCTTCAATTCAGAAGTGGCCATGCTTGTCGATGGTGTAACGAAGCTGGGGAAAATCAAATATAAATCACAGGAAGAGCAGCAGGCAGAAAACCACCGGAAGATGTTTGTGGCTATGGCCCAGGACATCCGTGTGATCTTAATTAAGCTTGCTGATCGCCTTCATAATATGCGGACACTTAAGCACCTGCCTGCTGAAAAGCAGCGCCGCATTTCAAATGAAACACTTGAAATTTTTGCACCTCTTGCCCATAGGCTTGGAATTTCCAAGATTAAGTGGGAACTTGAAGATACAGCCTTGAGGTACCTAAATCCGCAGCAGTATTATCGCATTGTAAACCTGATGAAGAAAAAAAGGGCAGAGCGGGAAGAGTATTTAGATGATGTTATTAATGTTATGCGGAACAGAATGTCAGAGGTCTCAATTAAATCAGAAATCTCCGGACGCCCTAAGCATATATACAGCATCTATCGAAAAATGGCGCTTCAAAATAAGCAATTCAATGAGATATATGATCTGCTGGCTGTACGTATTGTTGTAAACAGCATTAAGGATTGCTATGCGGTTCTCGGGATTATTCATACATGCTGGAAGCCGATGCCCGGCCGTTTCAAAGATTATATTGCCATGCCTAAGCAAAATATGTATCAGTCACTTCATACAACGGTTATTGGACCAAAGGGCGATCCACTGGAAGTCCAGATCCGTACCATGGATATGCATAGAATTGCAGAGTTTGGTATTGCTGCCCACTGGGCTTATAAAGAAGGAAAGAGAGTGAATGAAGGTTCATCTTTTGAGGAGAAACTGACCTGGTTCCGTGAAATTTTGGAATTCCAGGATGATGCAGCGAATGCCGAAGAATTCATGGAATCATTGAAAATTGATTTATTTTCCGATATGGTGTTTGTTTTTACTCCTAAAGGGGACGTCATCGAGCTTCCTTCCGGATCAGTTCCAATTGACTTTGCTTACCGGATCCATTCGGAAATAGGAAACAAGACAATCGGCGCCAAAGTGAATGGAAAAATGGTAACCCTGGATTATAAGCTGAAAACCGGAGATATCATTGAAATTCTTACATCCAAGCATTCCTATGGACCAAGTAAAGACTGGCTGAAGCTGGCTCAGACATCTCAGGCAAAGAATAGAATCCGGACGTTCTTCAAAAAGCAGAGAAAAGAAGAAAATGTGGAAAAAGGGAAAGAGCTTGTTGAGCGGGAAATCCGCAATATGGATTTCGAGCTGAAGGAAATTCTGACACCTGATAATGTCAAAAGGGTTGCCGAGAAATTCAATTTCGCAACAGAGGAAGATATGTATGCTGCCGTTGGGTATAACGGGGTAACAGCTCTTCAGGTTGCCAACAGGCTTACAGAAAAATGGCGCAAGAAACGTGACCTTGAACAAACCTCCGATATTACAAATGCAGTTTCTGAACTAAAAACATTTGCTTCATCCAAAAAGCGCGAGTCCGGTGTCCGGGTTTCAGGCATTGATAATCTGCTCATTCGCCTTTCCCGCTGCTGTAATCCTGTCCCCGGGGATGAAATCGTCGGGTTTATTACAAAGGGGAGAGGTGTCTCTGTACACCGTGATGATTGCCCTAATATTGAAACCGATGATGCGAAACAAAGACTCATCCCTGTAGAGTGGGAAACAGCATTAAATGACCGGAAAGAATATAATGTTGAAATTGAAATTACCGGTTATGACCGCAGAGGTTTGTTGAACGAGGTACTTCAGGCTGTTAATGAAACCAAAACCAACATCTCAGCTGTATCAGGCCGCTCGGACCGAAACAAATCAGCAACAATTAATATGTCCATTGCTATACACAATGTAAGCCACCTGCAAAGGGTTGTGGAGCGGATAAAGCAAATCCCTGATATTTATGCTGTAAGAAGGATTATGAACTAAAGGGAGCAGATAGAATGCGTGTTGTAGTGCAGCGAAGCAAAGAAGCCAGTGTAACGGTGGACGGAGAAACCGTTGGAAGCATCAAAAAGGGGTTTGTTTTGCTCGTTGGAGTTACCCACGAAGATAAAGAAGAGGACGCTGCTTTTCTGGCTGATAAGATTGCCAATCTTCGTGTGTTTGAAGATGATGCAGGCAAAATGAATCTATCACTGCTCGACCAGGAAGGTGAAATTCTTTCGGTTTCCCAATTTACATTGTATGGAGACTGCCGGAAGGGAAGACGGCCTAATTTCATGGAAGCGGCCAAGCCTGAGCATGCCGTAAAAATCTATGATGCCTTCAACAGGTTTCTAGAAGCTAAAGGCCTGAAAGTAGAAACTGGTAAATTTGGAGCTATGATGGATGTTCAATTAACCAATGACGGGCCTGTAACCTTAATTTTAGAAAGCAATTAAAATTCCTTCGTATTGAAAAGCCCTGGCACCAAGTGAGTGCCAGGGCTTTTGCTAATTCTTAAAATATCGTGCAAGTCCCTGATAGATTCCTGCTGCTGCTGATTGCTGATACTGTGCAGAAGCTATCAGGGCTTCTTCTGCCGGGTTGCTGAGATATCCGAGTTCAATCAGCACGGCATTGCGTTTGTTCTCTCTGATCACATGATAATCCCCGACTCTATAGCCTCGATCTCTCAGGCTTGTCATCGCTGTTACATTGGTATGGATATTGGCTGCCATTTCCTTTTGAAAAGGATGATAGTAATAGGTTGTCGCTCCTCGTGCAGTCCTGTCCGGCGTGCTGTCATAATGAATGCTGATAAAAGCATCTGCGTTATGATGATGTGAAATACCTACTCTCGAAGGCAGCGGCAAATAGGTATCCCCGCTCCTGGTCAGAATAACATTGGCACCTGCAGCCCTTAATTTTTCGGCAAGCAACTGAGCCGTCCTGATTGTAATGTCCTTTTCGCGTGTCCCTCTTGCTCCCGTTGTCCCATTATCACGGCCTCCATGACCCGGGTCAAGAACAATTGTTTTATTATTCAGGTGCTTTTCTGCTCCTGGCTTGGTTACTGCAGGGGCGGAGCCTTCAACTGTTACAATCCAGCCTGCTAAAAAACCCTTTTCGCCGTTTGGCAGGCGAATTCCGTACCAGTCATTATTTAAACTGATAATCTCAAAGCTGTCCCCTTTATTTGCCCTGTATATAACAGATGACTGGGTACTCGCTTTTTTTCTAATATTTGATCCGTTATGTAAGATAATTGCAGAACTGCCGTCTATATTTTGCTGAGTAGAACCAGAATTCTTTTCGGCTGTTATGTCTATAAACCAGCTTGCGGCCCAGCCATAATTACCAGGCTGAAATTCAATCTTTACCCAATTATCAGCTTCTTCAAGAATGGGAAAAGTCTGTCCCTTTGCAACTGAACCAATTGGTTTTCCATTTAGTGATCCTTTATTTCTTACTGTTAAAGTGGTTGCAGTTATAGTACCGATTTTTCCAAAAAGTGACTGTTTTGGCCTGCCTTCTGATTGTAAGGATTGAACCGCAATATATTGGCTGCTGATCCACCCTGTATTGCCAGAGAAAGAGATTTCTGTCCAGCTGCCATTTTGAGAAAGAACATCAACTGTCTCCCCCGAATTAAGCTTACCGATGATGTCACTTTGAAGAGAAGGTTCGTTTCTCACATTTAGAGAGTTTGCCGTAATCTCTCCGGTTTGGCTGCTGCTCGGTGAACTTTTCTTTTGTGTGCCGCTGAATTTGACAAATTCATCTGCTACCCATCCGTCTCCATATGGGGTTTGAATTTTAACCCAGCTTCCTTCAGTGCTCTTGGCCTTATAGGCTGCTCCTTTTTGGATAGTCCCCAGAACCCCGTAGCTAGTACCAGGTCCCTTTCTCACTCTCAGGCCATCTGTTGTGATGACCACCTGGGAATTCTCATCCGCCGCTTTTTCTTCTTTCTGACTTGAAGCTGTATTGGCAACTAGCCAGCTTGCGACATAGCCATCTTCTCCCTGGAAATTAATTTTTATCCATTCTCCTTCACGGGAAATGAAGTTAAATCGATCTCCTTTCTGGGCTTGTCCCAGAATTGGATAGCTTAAGCCCGGTCCTTGACGGACATTAAGATCATTGGTGGTGATTGTTACCGAACTGTTTTCAGCTTTAACCTGTGTTTCCGTCAGTGATATGCCAGCTAACAGCATAAGACATATCACGGCAATAAGTGGCTTTCTTTTCTTCAACAGACCGCCTCCTTTCATAAATAAATCCTTATTAAAAGAAAAACAAACAAGGTGCCGGGCGTCAAGATAACTTTGGTCCTAATATACTTCTGCACCTTGTGCAAATTCCCTTCTAATATCGGTTTATCAGCCATCATTTTTAGTTCCAAATTATTTATCCTATTATGAAACATTTCATCTGAAGATGGAAAGAATAGAACAGACTACATAAAAAAGGGTGAGCACAATGAGATTTGGAGAAAAAGGGATGTCTGCACAATCTGGTGAAAATCAGCTGTTCGGGGTGGATTTTCATGATTTTATACAAAAAGAACAGAACTCAAACATGATAGAACTTGCTTCTGAGTTTGGACTATCTCTAAGGGATGTAAGAAAACTGAAAAAAAGGCTGGAACGTTCATAACACTTTTTTAAGTCTTGACATTGAAGGAAATGCTCCGTATTATAATATAAATAAAATGACAAAATAATTAAATGTCTAGCTGAAGCGCCAGACCAGGCGTTATTGCTTTTCGATAATAAACCAGTGATGAAGAAGAGTAGTTAAACCCCACATGAAAAGAGAGAGAATGCCTCCAGGCTGAAAGCATTCTTACATGATGATTTAACGAAAGAACACTTCGTAGGTTTCTCTCTGAAAAAGATTTGATCTTTAGTAGGAGCTGAACGTTAACAGGCGTTAACTGTAAAAGAGGAAGTCTATTTATTGGCTTCAACTAGGGTGGCACCACGGGAAATACCAGACTCTCGTCCCTTGTATTTAATATACAAGGAGGCGGGGGTTTTTTATTTTGCCTAAGACTGACCCATACATACTGATATTTTGCATTAGGAGGTAATTTTCATGTCAATTAAGATACCGAGGGGAACACAGGATATTCTGCCGGGAGAAGTTGAGAAATGGCAATTGATTGAAGAAAAGGCCAGGGAGCTTTGTGAGAAGTTTCAATATCGTGAAATCAGAACACCTATATTTGAACATACTGAATTATTCCTTCGCAGTGTTGGAGACACGACGGATATTGTTCAAAAAGAAATGTACACGTTTGAAGACCGCGGCGGCCGCAGTCTGACCCTTCGTCCTGAAGGAACAGCCTCAACTGTTAGATCGTTTGTTGAGCACAAGATGCATGGAGATGCAAGCCAGCCTGTAAAGCTATATTATATGGGACCAATGTTCCGTTATGAGCGCCCTCAGGCAGGACGATTTCGCCAGTTTGTCCAATTCGGCGTGGAAGCGATCGGCAGTGCTGATCCTGCAATTGATGCGGAAGTAATTGCTCTGGCAATGTCACTTTATAAAAGCATGGGCCTGCAAAAGCTTAAATTGATTGTGAACAGCCTTGGCGATAAAGCAAGCCGGACTGCACACAGAGAGGCTCTGGTCAATCACTTTAAGCCTCGCATCGGGGAATTTTGCCAGGATTGCCAGAACCGCCTTGAGAAAAATCCAATGCGAATCCTCGACTGTAAACAGGACCGTGAACATGACCTTATGAAGTCTGCTCCATCTATCATTGATTATTTAAATGATTATTCAAAAGCTTACTTTGAGAAGGTTCAAAAGTATTTAAAGAGCCTGGATATTGACTTTATTGTCGATCCAAATCTTGTTCGCGGCCTGGATTATTACAACCATACGGCCTTTGAAATTATGAGTGATTCTGAAGGGTTCGGGGCTATTACTACTCTTTGCGGCGGGGGACGATACAATGGCCTCACTGAGGAAATTGGCGGCCCTGAAGCACCGGGAATAGGTTTTGCATTAAGTATTGAGCGATTTATTGCTGCTCTTGAAGCAGAGAAGGTGGATCTGCCTCTTAATAAGGGTATCGATTGCTATCTTGTATCCCTTGGAGAGGAAGCAAAGGATTATACAGTCGGCCTTCTTCAAAAACTTCGGATGGCAGGATATTCTGCTGAAAGAGATTATCTTGACAGAAAAATTAAAGCTCAGTTTAAAGCGGCAGACCGGTCGAATGCGAAGTTTGTTGCTGTCCTGGGTGAAGATGAGCTGAAAGCAAACAAAATAAATGTAAAATCAATGGAATCAGGAGAACAAACAGAGGTTGAGCTTGATTCTTTTATAGAGAAATTCACAGTACTTTATCAATCATAAACTAGTGTTTACAGGAGGAATTAGTATGTTTGGGCGAACGTATTTTTGCGGGGAAGTAACGGAAAAAGCTATAGGAGAAAAAGTAAGCTTAAAAGGATGGGTACAAAAGCGCCGGGATTTGGGCGGTCTGATCTTTGTGGATTTGCGTGACCGCACTGGAATTGTACAGGTTGTATTCAATCCTGAAGTTTCTCCAGAAGCTCTTGCAGCAGCTGAAAAAATCCGCAATGAATTTGTTCTTGACATAGACGGAGAAGTAATTGCGCGTGAAGAAGGCACAATCAACGAGAATTTGAAAACAGGGCGCATTGAAATTAAAGCCGAAAAAGTAACAATCATTAATGAAGCAAAAACACCTCCTTTTGTAATTGGCGATAATGCGGATGTTTCAGAAGATGTCCGTCTTAAATACCGCTATCTTGATTTGAGACGCCCGGTTATGTTCGATACCTTTAAAATGCGTCATCAAGTTACTAAAGCAATGAGGGATTTCTTGGACAGTGAAGGGTTTTTAGATGTGGAAACACCGATCTTAACGAAGAGCACTCCGGAAGGAGCCCGAGATTATTTAGTTCCAAGCCGTGTGCATCCGGGCGAATTTTACGCTCTTCCTCAGTCTCCTCAAATCTTTAAGCAGTTATTAATGGTAGGCGGATTTGAGCGCTATTACCAAATTGCACGATGCTTCCGTGATGAGGACCTTCGGGCAGATCGCCAGCCTGAATTTACTCAACTCGACATCGAAATGAGTTTCATGAGCCAGGAAGAAATCATCAGCCTGATGGAAAACATGATGGCAAAGATTATGAAAGAAGTGAAAGGCCATGATGTAAAGCTTCCATTTCCTCGCATGACCTATCAGGATGCGATGGATCGTTTTGGTTCAGATAAGCCGGATACACGCTTTGGTATGGAGTTAACAGATCTGTCTGAAATCGTGAAAGAGTCAAGCTTTAAGGTGTTTGCCGGAGCAGTAGCTTCCGGGGGACAGGTTAAGGCCATTAATGTAAAAAATGGAGCAGGAAAGTATTCAAGAAAAGATATTGATGCCTTAACAGAGTTTGCAGCTGTTTATGGTGCAAAAGGGCTTGCGTGGTTAAAAGCGGAAGAAGACGGATTAAAAGGTCCGATTGCCAAGTTTGTCACTGAGGATGAGCAAAAATCATTCTATTCTGTTTTATCTGTAGAACCGGGAGACTTGCTCCTATTTGTGGCTGATAAAAAGAATGTTGTAGCTGATGCACTTGGCGCTCTTCGCTTAAAGCTTGGTAAAGAGCTTGATCTGATTGATCAAAGCAAATTTAATTTCCTTTGGGTTACTGACTGGCCGCTTCTGGAGTATGATGAGGAAGAAGGCCGATATTATGCAGCCCATCATCCATTTACCATGCCTGCAAGAGAAGATTTAGATCTTCTTGATAAAGATCCTGCTCAAGTCCGCGCACAAGCATATGACCTTGTATTAAATGGCTATGAGCTTGGCGGCGGTTCATTGCGTATTTTCGAAAGAGATGTTCAGGAGAAAATGTTCAGTGTGCTTGGTTTCTCAAAAGAGGAAGCTGTAGAACAGTTTGGATTCCTGCTTGAGGCATTTGAATATGGAACTCCTCCACATGGCGGTATTGCCCTGGGGCTTGATAGACTTGTGATGCTATTGGCCGGCAGAACAAACCTGAGAGATACAATTGCATTCCCTAAAACAGCCAGTGCAAGCTGTGTGCTTACAGAAGCTCCTGGGGAAGTTAGCCAGTCACAGCTTAACGAGTTGAATTTAGCGCTTAATTTGAAAAAAAGTGAGTAATTTCCTATTTAATGGATAATTAGTTGAAAAAAATCATTTTTCAGAAAGTTAAACCAGGAAGTTACTCCTGAATTTTAGGCAAGCTGTTTAATTTAAAGGAATAAAATGGATATATCTGTCCAGATCTGCTTCATTCATCAGCTTGAAAAAGGCGAAATCGTGTGATATGATCATATCAATAAATAAAGAGTCCTGATGTGTTCGTTGTAAAACCTGAAATTTTGACCAACATTATTCCTTCGGGAGTCCGGAGTTTTCCAGCAGCGTAAATGCCTCATGGATGGGGACTTACAAACGCAGGAAACAGGACACCCACCTGCTGAGTGCGGGTTCAAAACGAGGGCATCAACAGCGACGGCACGATTGGGACTCTTTAGTACATACGGTATTAAAAAACCATGCTGGGTAAGCATGGTTTTTTTGTGCTGATATTTTATGATCTAACTGGTCTATCTGAAGCTGAAATTAACGATTAGGTTTAAATATGATGGGACAGTTAACACTATTGGGAGAAAGCTTCTTTAAAGTTTCATTAATCCTATAGAACTACTTGCTTTAAAATGCAAGTATGATATATTCATTATCGGGTATTAAGTAATACATGCATTATTAATAAATTTTTGATGGAGTTGATATATATGCTTCACCAATTTTCCAGAAATGAATTGGCTATTGGCAAAGAAGGCCTAGATAAAATGAAAAATAGCACTGTTGCAGTACTGGGCATCGGCGGAGTTGGTTCCTTTGCAGCGGAAGCATTGGCGCGTTCCGGTGTAGGCCGCCTTGTTCTGGTTGATAAGGACGATGTTGATATTACAAATGTGAATAGACAGGTCATCGCATTATTATCCACTGTCGGGAAACCGAAGGTGGATTTAATGAAGGAAAGAATCATGGATATCAATCCAGATTGTGAAGTTATTGCTTTAAAAATGTTTTATACAGAAGAAACCTATGAGCAATTCTTCGATTATGGACTTGATTTTGTAGTGGATGCTTCCGATACGATTTCGTATAAAATTCACCTTATGAAAGAATGCTTGAATAGAGGTATTCCAATGATTTCAAGCATGGGTGCTGCAAATAAAATGGATCCAACCAGGTTCCAGATCGCAGATATCTTCAAGACTCATACTGACCCTATTGCTAAAGTTATTCGTACGCGTTTAAGAAAAGAAGGAATCAAAAAAGGGGTACCGGTTGTATTTTCCGATGAAAGCCCGATCGTTATCCGGGAAGATGTCCGAAAAACAGTTGGCAAAGATGATGCTGAAATCAGAAAGGCCAAAATGCCGCCTTCTTCAAATGCGTTTGTTCCTTCTGTTGCAGGTTTAATCATGGCCAGCTATGTAACTAGAGAACTTTTAAGCGATATAAAGATTGCCCGGGTAAATGATTGAAAAGAGACCGGCCTTCTGCAGGCCGGTCTTTGTGCATTTTTTTTTGCATTACAAACACTCCATTTAATGAACAGCCCTTTTATCTTCAACGCTCTCTTGCTTAAGAAGCTGGTCTGCTTCTTTTAGTATGCTTGCCATTTCCTCATATTGCAAAAGCTTATTAGTATATTCCTCTTCTTTTTCCTTCAGCTTTCTAATTAACTGCTCATTTTGAAGTTTCAAGTGCTTCTGCTCTTCATGCAGACGTTTGTTTTCCTTCAAATGCACTGACTTAGGCTGTGTTTTCGCAAAATTTCTTAAGAAGTGAATGACCTGAGTTAAATTTTCAGGGGGAATAGTGCCAGAGGTTTCATGGGTTTGACTTTCTGAATTATTGCTTGAAATTTCATGGGCTGCAAAATCTGTTTTCTTGGATATGGCAGTGTTCCATCGGTATCGGCATGCTGAAACAGTGCGGCCAAGTTCACTGCTTGCCTTCTTAAAGGCTGATGCTTTTGAATCTCCATTTGATGTATATTCAAGTACTGTTTCTTCGAGTAATTGATCTTCTTCCGGCTTCCATAAGTCTTTCCGTTCCTTCATTTCATTACCACCTCGGGAAATACAATTGTTAGGATTATCGTCACCCGAATAGATGAAAATATTCCATTCTCAGCTGCAGAAGGGTAAAATAGTGTAGTCAAATAACTATCCCTGCTTTAAAGACGTCTGTAAGTACTGGACTTTAAAGGATGAAAGGAGGATTCCAAAATGGATACTCTTGTAGAAATACAGGATGTTACAAAAGTGATAAATGGAAGGACTATTATTGATTCTGTCAGCTTTGAGGTGAAAAAGGGAGAGGTATTCGGATTTCTTGGTCCTAACGGTGCAGGTAAGACCACTACTATTCGAATGCTGGTTGGCTTAATCAGTATTACTTCTGGGGACATTAAAGTTCTTGGCAGCAGCATTAAAACAGATTTTGAAAAGGCAGTTTCCCATATTGGAGCCATTGTAGAAAATCCGGAGATGTATAAATTTTTGACGGGTTACCAAAACCTGGTCCATTATGCACGAATGTCAAAAGGTGTAACGAAAAAAAAGATTGATGAAACAGTTGAGCTTGTAGGACTTGCCGATAGGATACATGATAAAGTCAGAACGTACTCGCTTGGCATGAGGCAGCGTCTTGGTCTTGCGCAATGCCTTTTGCATGATCCCCAAATTCTTATCCTGGATGAACCTACGAATGGACTTGATCCTGCAGGCATAAGAGAGATTCGGGATCACTTGAGGCTGCTTGCAAGAGAGAGGGATGGCTGTCATTGTATCCAGCCATTTACTGTCTGAAATGGAAATGATGTGTGATAGAATCGGCATCATTCAAAACGGGAAATTGATTGATGTTCAGCATATCAGTGACTTTGTTCAGGGGAAAGAAAAGGTCTATGAAGTAGAAGTGGATGCCCCTGATAAAGCGCAGAGACTGTTAAAAAATATATACCCTGAATTGCCGATACAGGTCACGGAAAGCAAAGTGTTCCTTCCACTCGTACGTGACAGCATACCGGAGATGATAAAGGAATTTGTCCGGGAAGATATTAAGATATTTGCTGTCCGTGAAGTAACCAAAACATTGGAAGACCGCTTCCTGGAAGTTACTGAATACAAGGGAGGTGCCGAACATGCTCGGATTGATTCAAAATGAATGGATGAAAATCTTCAGGCGGCCGGGTACATACGTCATGATCGGACTTCTTTTAGTGATGACGACTGTTGCAGGCGCCTTTATAAAGTATCAGGAAAGCGGAGGGACAGTCCCTGATAATACAGAATGGAAAAGGGGACTGCAGACCCAAAACGAAAGCTATCAAAAACAGCTTGAAGAAATGGGAGAAATGGCTCCCAGAGACATGAAGGAACAGTATCAAAGAGAGATTGCCCTTAACGAATACAGAATTAATAATGATATTTCACCGAATCAGGAGTACTCTGTCTGGGGATTCGTATCGGATACCTCTCAGCTGATAGAATTCGCAGGCCTGTTTACGATTATCATTGCCGGGGGAATCGTGGCGAGTGAGTTTACATGGGGAACCATCAAACTTCTTCTGATCAGGCCTATCAAAAGAATAAAGGTTCTGGGAGCAAAGTACATTACCGTAATTTTATTCGGGCTGCTGGTGCTGGCTGTCCTCTTTGGATATTCCGCAATTTTGGGCAGTCTCCTCTTTGGATTCCCTGAAAAGGCCATTCCTTATTTGTATTATTACAAGGGCACAGTGAAAGAAGTAAGCATGGGACTGCATCTGATATCTTATTATGGTCTTAAATCGATTAATGTGCTGATGCTTGCAACCATGGCTTTTATGATTTCAGCTGTTTTTAGGAATAGCTCTTTGGCAATCGGGCTTTCCCTGTTTCTGATGTTTATGGGGGGGCAGGTCACAAGGCTGATTGCCATGAAGTATGATTGGGCAAAGTACAGCCTTTTTGCCAATACAGATCTTCTTCAATACTTTGAAGGAGTGCCGATGGTTCAGGAAATGACGCTTGGATTTTCGATCATAATGATAGTAGTTTACTTCCTGCTCTTCCAGGCCCTTGCATTTTATGTATTTAATAAAAGGGATGTTTCTGCTTAGCGGTAAAAAAGGTAGAGGTCCGGCATTAATGCCGGACCTCTTGCTATTTAAGGAGCTTTTCATAAACTGATGCTAATGCCTGTTCAAATTTGCCGGTTTTCTTAGGCTGATAATATACTTTGTTTTTTATTCTGTCAGGCAGGTACTGCTGTTTGACCCAGCCGGTTTCATAGTCGTGAGGGTACAGATAGCCTAAGCCTCTTCCCAGTTCTTTTGCTCCTTTGTAATGCGCGTCCTTTAAATGATCGGGAACTTCACCACTTTTGCCAGCGCGAATATCTGCGATGGCAGAATCCAAGGCTTTGTATGCAGAATTAGATTTTGGAGATAAACAAAGCTCTATTACGGCATTGGCAAGCGGTATTCTTGCTTCAGGGAATCCAATTCTCTCCGCAGTCTCGATAGCGGCAAGAGTCCTGGGTCCGGCTTGCGGTGATGCCAGACCGATATCTTCATAGGCGATAACCAAAAGTCTCCTGCTTATGCTCTGAAGATCGCCTGCTTCAATTAATCTTCCCAAATAGTGCAGCGCAGCATTTACGTCGCTTCCGCGGATAGACTTTTGAAATCCTGACAATACATCGTAATGGGCATCTCCGTCTTTATCGTGTGTAAAGCTTTTGCGCTGAATGCATTCCTCGGCAACAGATAAGTCAATTTTAATGATGCCTTCTTCATCCTCTTTTGTTGAAAGCGCAGCAAGTTCCAAAGCGTTAAGCGAGCTTCTGACATCTCCGTTTGAAGCAGTGGCCAGATGTGTCAGTGCTTCATCGGTAACTTCTGTTTGTTTATCGCCAAGGCCCCGTTCTTTATCATGAAGTGCTCTTACGAGCGTTTTTTTTATTTCATCTGCAGACAGCGGCTTTAATTCGAAGATTTGACACCGGCTCCTGATGGCAGGATTTATTGCATGATAAGGGTTGCTGGTTGTGGCGCCAATTAAAGTGATGCTGCCGTTTTCCAGATAGGGAAGCAAAAAATCCTGTTTACCTTTATCAAGCCTGTGGACTTCATCCAGAAGCAGAATGACTTTTCCCGACATTTTTGCCTCAGCTGCTACCACTTCCATGTCTTTTTTATTATTGGACACCGCATTTAGCGTGCGGAAAGCGTATTTGGTGCTTCCTGCAATGGCACTTGCAATCGATGTCTTGCCTATACCTGGAGGCCCGTACAGAATCATCGATGATAGCTGCTTAGCCTGCACCATGCGATAAATAATTTTTCCTTCTGAAACAAGATGCTCCTGGCCGATGATTTCATCAATCGTTCTCGGCCTCATCCGGAATGCAAGAGGTTTAATATTCAAAGTAATCACTCCAGCCTTTTCCCTGGCAGCCTGCAGTCTGCCTGTCAATTTTCAGCAAATCTTTCGCTTTCTAATTAAGATACCATAACATTTCCTGCTGTGAAATCATTTAAGCCAAGGTCCGCATTGTCCTGTTCAAGCCCGGTCCGCCCTTTTCCTCCTAAAATATGCTATAATGTCAAAAGTCTATAACTTTACTAAGGATTTAAACTTTATATACTTATGCAGGACTTGCGGGGAGCGTTGGGCACATGTTACTGAAAAATAAAGGACAAATCGGTCCCAGGTTCTTAGTTTATTTAATAGGACTGCTTGTGATGAGCCTGGGTATTGTGCTGTTAATTACAGCTGATTTAGGGGCAACCCCCTGGGATGTTCTGCATGTGGGTCTATACTACCAGCTTGGCCTGACGATAGGCAGCTGGTCCATTATTGTTGGAGTATTCATTTTAGCTGCTGCAACACTTATTTCAAAGGAACTCCCTCAAGTCGGTGCTTTTTTGAACATGGTACTGATTGGCCTTTTTATTGACGCCTATTTGCTTTTGCCATTTATGCAGACTCCTAATGGAATGGCTGGGAAATTGGCGATGTTTGGATTCGGCATAGTGGTTTATTGCTATGGAATGGGGATGTATATTTCTGCTCAGCTTGGCGCAGGGCCGAGGGACAGCCTGATGATTGCATTAACAGCTAAAACAGGCTGGAAAGTCAGAAACGTCAGAGCTTTAATGGAAATTGCTGTTCTGACTGCTGGATGGCAGCTCGGTGGCCCTGTATTCTGGGGAACCATTGTGCTCAGTTTGGCAGTGGGATCAATTGTCGGGGCAGCTTTGCCTCAGTGCCAGGCTTTAACTGATCGATTTTTGGCAAAGCTTAGATATAAGGATATTAAAGAGAATCAAATGCTTAGAGAAAAGGATAGAGGTGCAAGCTGATGAAAATTTCTACTAAAGGCCGTTATGGTTTAACGATAATGATTGAGTTAGCAAAAAAGCATGGGGAAGGCCCCACTTCGTTAAAGTCGATTGCCCAGACGAATGACCTTTCAGAGCACTATCTGGAGCAGCTTATTGCTCCGCTTCGGAATGCAGGTCTTGTTAAAAGTATCCGTGGTGCATACGGCGGATATGTTTTAAGCAAAGAGCCGACAAAAATTACCGCTGGGGACATCATCAGAGTTCTGGAAGGACCAATAAGTCCGGTGGAAGGAATTGAAGATGAGGAGCCTGCAAAGAGAGAGCTGTGGATGCGTATTCGTGATGCTGTAAAGGATGTGCTTGATAATACAACGCTTGAAGATCTAGCGAGCCATACAGATACCGGCGGAGAGTCGGATGCTTATATGTTTTATATATAGTCCTTGATATGGGAATAATTCTGTGGAAAGACAAGCAGCAGGACGAATTGAAGTAGGTGAACTAATATGGAAAGAATATATCTTGACCATGCGGCAACTTCTCCAATGCATCCGGAAGTGATTGAACGGATGACTGAAGTGATGAAATATGAATATGGAAATCCTTCAAGTATTCATTATTTCGGGAGAAGTTCACGCCATATTGTCGATGAAGCAAGATCCGCATTAGCAAACAGTATCGGTGCAAAAGCCAATGACATAATCTTTACAAGCGGTGGAACAGAAGCTGATAATCATGCGATTTTTGGATCAGCTGAATCACTCCGCCATAGGGGCAAACACATTATAACAACCCAGATTGAACATCATGCAGTGTTGCATGCATGTGAGGAGCTTGAAAAACAGGGCTTTGAGGTAACGTATCTGCCTGTTGATCCATTTGGGCGTGTCTCGGTAAAGGACATAGAAAAAGCTTTACGGGAGGATACCATTCTAGTAACCATCATGTACGGTAATAATGAAATAGCTACCCTTCAGCCCATTAAGGAAATAGGGGATTTATTAAAAGAGCATCCTGCTGTATTCCATACCGATGCCGTTCAGGCATATGGTTTAGAAAAAATTGATGTGCAGGAATTGAAGGTGGATTTGCTTTCCGTGTCCGCCCATAAAATTAATGGGCCAAAAGGCATCGGCTTTTTATATGTCCACTCTGATGTAAAGCTTTCTTCACGTCTTTTTGGCGGTGAACAGGAAAGGAAGAGAAGGGCAGGAACGGAAAATGTTCCTTCTATTGCAGGCTTCCAGGAGGCTGTCCGGATCGCTCAGAAGGAGATGGAAGCTAAGCGGGAAGAACTGCATTCTTTTAAGATCCTGTTCATGAATAAACTGGAGCAGGAAGGTGCTGTTTTTGAACTGAACGGATCACTTGATTATTCCCTTCCTCATGTTTTAAACTTAAGCTTTCCCGGAACAAATGTTGAAGCCATGCTGGTAAACCTTGATTTGGCTGGAATAGCAGCATCAAGCGGGTCGGCCTGTACTGCAGGCTCCATAGATCCATCCCATGTGCTGGTCAGCATGTTTGGAAAGGGATCAGATAAACTGCAAAATTCCATCCGTTTCAGTTTTGGACTTTTTAATACAAAAGAACAAGTTGAAAGAGCGGCAGAACAAACGGCCAATATCGTGAAGCGGCTGGTTAAATAGACAGAATATGAAACATGCAATTCTATGCGTGATTTCTGAAGATTTGAGGTGAAAATAGATGAACAAAGATCCGAAGGATACCCGGGTAGTGGTTGGAATGTCCGGTGGCGTTGATTCTTCTGTGGCGGCCCTGCTTTTAAAGGAACAGGGATATGATGTAATCGGCATCTTCATGAAAAACTGGGATGATACAGACGAAAACGGGGTATGTACCGCTACAGAGGATTACAATGATGTCATCAGGGTGTGCAACCAAATCGGCATCCCATATTATGCGGTCAATTTCGAAAAGCAATATTGGGATAAAGTATTTACCTACTTCCTTGAAGAATACAAGGCAGGACGGACACCTAATCCGGATGTTATGTGCAATAAAGAAATTAAATTTAAGGCATTCCTTGAACATGCTATGAGCCTTGGCGCCGACTATCTGGCGACAGGACACTATGCCCGTGTGGAATTCAGGGATGGCGAATACAAAATGCTGAGAGGTCTTGATGATAATAAGGACCAAACATATTTTCTGAACCAGTTAACACAGCA
This sequence comes from Bacillus sp. ZZV12-4809, assembly GCF_009849585.1. Taxonomy (GTDB): domain Bacteria; phylum Bacillota; class Bacilli; order Bacillales; family Cytobacillaceae; genus Cytobacillus. The sequence continues at coordinate 24,830 of NZ_VCRN01000005.1, read as the reverse complement.
GCAGCTTGAAAAAGTAATGTTCCCGATCGGCGATATTGAAAAATCTAAAGTCCGTGAACTGGCGAAGGAAGCCGGATTGGCAACTGCCGCAAAGAAAGACAGCACAGGCATATGCTTTATTGGTGAGCGCAACTTCAAGGAGTTCCTTGGAAACTACCTTCCGGCTCAGCCCGGAAACATGGAAACCATGGATGGGAAGGTTGTCGGCAAGCATGATGGCCTCATGTATTATACGATTGGACAGCGGCATGGACTGGGCATTGGCGGAGCAGGTGAACCCTGGTTTGCAATCGGTAAAGACCTAAAGAGAAATGTCTTGTATGTTGGACAAGGCTTCCACAATGAACTGCTGTATTCAGACTCCATTATTGCTGTTAATACCAGCTGGGTAACGAATTCAGAACAGCCGCAGGAATTTGAATGTACGGCTAAGTTCAGATATCGCCAGGCTGACAGCAGGGTTAAGGTTCAAGCTCTTGGAGATGGCAGGGTCAAAGTTATTTTTGCAGAGCCAATCAGGGCTGTTACCCCTGGACAGGCAGTTGTCTTTTATAATGGAGACGAGTGCCTTGGCGGCGGAACAATTGATGAAATATTCAAGGATGGCAAGCAGCTGGATTATGTCGGCTAATTAAAGCCTGGACCCCGATTCTTATCAAAGGATCGGGGTTTTATTACGGAAATGGAGTACAGCGGAAATGAGGAATTCAAATATGCTATACTTTGATTTGAATGGAGTGATGAATAATGGATAAAAACCAATTGGGTATTCAATATATGCAAGAAGGAAAATGGGAGGAAGCAGCGAAGGTTTTTATGGAAGCAATTGAAGAGAATCCTTCAGATCCTGTTTCATATATTAACTTTGGAAATGTGCTGTCTGCTGTAGGAGAAAACGAAAAAGCGCTGAAGTTCTACGAGAAAGCGATAGGGCTTGATGAAAATGCAGGTGCTGCTTACTACAGTGCTGGAAATTTATATTATGAATTGCAGCAGTTTGACCAGGCTAAACAGATGTTTGAAACTGCATTGCAAAAAGGCCTTGAAACCGCTGATAATTTTTTCATGCTTGGCATGTCCCTTACAGCCCTAGACCAGGGGAAACTGGCATTGCCTTATTTGCAGCGCAGTGCGGAACTGAATGAAAATGATGCCGAAGCCCATTTCCAATATGGGTTATGTCTGGCACAGCTGGATTACATTGATGAAGCTATCCAGCAGATGAAAAAATGCATTGAAATTGAGCCAGAACATGCAGATGCTTACTACAATCTCGGAGTAGCATATGGATTTAAAGAAGAAGAAAAAAAGGCACTTTTATACTTAAATAAGGCACTGGAAATTCAGCCGGACCATATGCTTGCGGGCTATGGGAAAAAGTTGATTGAAAAGGGCGGCAGCGAATTAAATTAATGTTTATAGGGGGAGGGGATGGAAATGGAAAAACAGGATTCCATGGATCTTTTTGCCGAACAGGGAAAGTTCATAAAAGGCAGACATTTGGTCACTATCTTTCATAATGAGCAAAATTTATATACGGTTTTGCGTATTCGGGTTGATGAAACGAATGACTCGTATGATGAAAAAGAAGCGGTCATTACCGGCTATCTGCCAAAAATGCATGAACATGAAACCTATATTTTTTATGGTGAATTTAAAGATCACCCTAAGTTTGGCATTCAATTCCATGCAAGCCATTACAGGAAGGATCTTCCCCAGACGAAACAAGGTGTAGCCAATTATTTATCAAGTGAATTATTTAAAGGGATTGGCAAGAAAACCGCTGAGCAAATTGTCGAGACACTTGGAGAAGATGCTATTACGCGAATCCTTCATCAGCCATCTCTGCTCGATAAAGTCCCCAAACTGTCACCTGAAAAAGCTAAATCTCTTTACGACACACTAATGGAGCACCAAGGCCTTGAGCAAGCCATGATTGCACTTAATCAATATGGTTTTGGTCCTCAGCTTTCCATGAGAATTTACCAGGTGTATAAAGAAATGACAATTGATGTCGTTCAAAACAATCCTTATAAACTGGTTGAGGATATAGAAGGAGTCGGCTTTGGCCGTGCAGACGAACTGGGATATCAAATCGGCATATCAGGCAATCATCCTGATCGTATAAAAGCAGCCTGCCTCTATATACTTGAAACTGAGAGCATGCAGGCAGGTCATGTTTATATTGAAGCAAAACCTCTTTTGCAGAGTGTGAAGAAGCTGCTTGAAGAAAATAAGCATGATGTCATTGAATACAGGGATATATCCAATGAACTGATTAAGCTTGAAGAGGAAGGGAAGATCAAGGCTGAAGGCCAAAAAGTATACCTTCCTTCTCTTTATTTTTCCGAAAAAGGGCTAGTAACCAATATCAAACGGATACTAAAGCAGACCCAGTATGATGAACAGTTTCCTGAGTCGGAATTTCTTTTAGCTCTTGGGAATTTGGAAGAGCGTCTGGGTGTCCAATATGCGCCGACTCAAAAGGAAGCCATTCAAACAGCTCTTATGTCTCCCATGCTGATATTGACCGGTGGGCCTGGGACTGGGAAAACAACCGTTATCAAAGGGATTGTAGAATTATATGCAGAGCTTCACGGCTGCTCCCTGGAACCGAAAGATTATAAAAAGGAAGAGCCTTTTCCCTTTTTGCTGGCAGCCCCGACAGGAAGGGCTGCAAAACGGATGGCAGAATCAACAGGGCTGCCTGCTGTAACCATTCACCGTCTTCTTGGCTGGAATGGATCTGAGGGATTTGACCGGCACGAGGAGAGTCCATTGGATGGCAGGATATTAATTGTTGATGAAACATCAATGGTAGATGTCTGGCTTGCAAATCAGCTTTTTAAAGCTCTGCCTGACAATATGCAGGTGATCCTTGTCGGTGATGAGGATCAGCTGCCTTCCGTGGGTCCAGGCCAGGTATTGAAGGATCTTTTGCGATCAGAGCGTATTCCAACTGTCCGTTTAACAGATATATACAGGCAGGCTGAAGGATCCTCCATTATTGAATTGGCCCATGAAATGAAAAAAGGCAAGCTTCCTCAGAACATCACTGCGCAGCAGCCGGATCGTTCCTTTATCAAATGCCAGCCCGGCCAAATTGCGGATGTAGTTGAAAAGGTTGTTCTGAATGCCAAAAAGAAAGGATATTCTTCAAAAGATATACAGGTGCTTGCCCCAATGTACCGCGGCCCTGCGGGAATCGACAGATTAAACGAAATACTGCAGGAAATACTGAACCCAAATCCCGATGGAACAAGGAAAGAGCTGTCCTTTGGGGATGTGAAATACAGGATTGGAGATAAGGTTCTTCAGCTTGTCAACCAGCCTGAAAATAATGTTTTTAATGGGGATATGGGTGAAATTGTTTCTATTTTTTACGCGAAAGAAAATACGGAAAAACAGGATATGATTGTCGTATCCTTTGATGGTGCGGAGGCTACATACACAAGGCAGGATCTAAATCAGATTACGCATGCTTACTGCTGCTCTGTCCATAAATCGCAGGGAAGTGAATTTCCGATTGTCATTATGCCTGTAGTTAAAAGCTATTACAGGATGCTGAGAAGGAATCTCCTTTATACCGCCATTACCCGCAGCAGACAGTTTTTAATAATGTGCGGTGAAGAAGATGCATTAAAGATCGGTGTGGAACGTGCAGATGAACAGGCACGTCTGACCACTCTGTCTGAAAAGCTGAGAGATGCAATTCTGTTTAATGATGGAACAGAACATGATGATGCAGCTGAACCTTCTCTTTCGGAATCCCTTTCTCTCGAAGAAAAGCTTCTCCAAGCCGATCCCATGATAGGAATGGGAAATATAACACCGTATGATTTTATGGAAAAAGAATATAGCTAAGAAGAGCAGTCTACAATAAAAGACTGTTCTTTTTGTATATCAAAGCAAGCATGAAGTTTAGCTGTTAAATCAAAAATATAAAAAGGGGAGATAAATGTGGAAAGGAAAAACAGAACATCTCTTCTCAATCTCCACGGAGTAAAACGGCGCAGACAGCCGCAACAGGATTATGAGTTTTCAGAGGAGCTGTCAGACGGAGGAGAGCGAAACGAGCGTTTTAATAAGCCGAGGTACAGCAGAAAGTAGGCTTATGCAATCTTGCTGAACGTTCTTAACGATACTTTTTGGCTCCCATGGCAATGGTTTTCCGTTATGTTTTCTTAGGAGCAGTGAAAACTATAAATGTTCGGGAAGGCGGGATTCTCTTTGCGGACATTTTCTTTATTAAAAGGTCTGCCGGTTTTTGAGCTGAAAACCGGCGACAAAGCAGGCGTTATCTGCGATTTATCCATTTCAGACACTGGAAAAGTACTGGGATTACTGCTGCGAAAGGGCGCTCTTTTGAAAAAAACATATATCATCAATATTGAAGACGTGACATCTTTCGGCTGGGATGGAGTGATGATTGAGGATTCTTCAGTTCTGCAGGCACTTCCTAAACATGATGATTATACCTGTGAGACCCATAACCGGCTAACGGGCAAAATGATTATGAGCCGGGAAGGAGAACGGCTGGGTTTGCTTGAGGATGTATATTTTAGGGAAGAATTGGGCACGATTGTAGGGTACGAACTGTCGGATGGCTTCTTTTCAGATGTGCTGGAAGGAAAACGTGTCATAAAAACCGATGACCCGCCCGCAATTGGAAAAGACGCCATTATTGTAAATGTAAAATAGTGAGGTGTCTTTTTCGTGCTGAAATGTCCTAATTGCCAGAGCAAAGATATTGGGAAAATCGGGATTAATCAATATTATTGCTGGAATTGCTTTATAGAACTTTCTTTATCCAAAGGAATCATTAACACCCATCAAGTTGAGGAAGATGGTACGCTTAGCTCCCTTGATGATTTATTTGAAGAAGATGAGCGCCGGTTTCTTTCGTAAGAATTAACGGAAGAGGTGAGCCAGTTTGAACAAAATATTAACCTCTGCAATGATGCTTGGGGCAGGCATGGCTGCTTATAATTACGCCCAAAAAAATAATATGGTATCAGGCCGAAAAATGAAACGCATTCAAAAAAGAATAACAAAAGCTTTATTTTAAAATGATCAGGGCTGGTTCTTAACATAGGGCCAGCTTTTTTGCGCGGTTTAGTTCTCTTAATGCATAAATCCCGGGTAAGCTATCACAATAAAGACAAGGAGGCGGGCCATAATGAATATTCGAATGAAATGGTACTACCGGCTTGGGTTTCTGCTTCTCTTGCTTATTGTAATTTTAATTTTCCTAAAGCTCCAGGCATTATGGATGCCCATTCTGGAAATCGTATTTGCCGTATTGATTCCATTTGTCATAGGTGCATTTATTACATATCTTCTTCACCCGATCGTTGAAAAACTGCATGAAACGGGCCTAAATAGGGGGCTTGCTGTTTTTATTATTTATTTTTTATTTTTCGGGGGGATAGGATTTACTCTGTATAAAGGGATTCCGGCTTTTATCCATCAATTGCGTGATCTGGCGGAAAATGCCCCTCAATTTGCAAATCAATACCGCGGGTGGATCGACACGATTCAAAGTAAAACATCAACATGGCCTGACAGCCTGCAAACCAGGATTGATGATATTATTGCAGCTATAGAGAAACGGTTAAATAATCTTTTATCAAAGGTAATCACATTTTTTCTTAATGTATTGAACTATGCTGTGATTATCGCAGTAATCCCCTTTATCTCCTTTTATCTCCTTAAAGATTTCTCGATTATGAAAAGAGCGGCCTGGTATTTGACACCGAGAAAATGGAGAAAAGAAGGAGTGTTGTTCTTAAGAGATATAGATAAGTCACTAGGAAGCTATATCAGAGGCCAGCTCCTGGTATGTGCAGCCATTGGGGCCATTTCCTCTTTGCTATTCTGGATTTTTGATATGCGGTATCCTCTATTGCTAGGCACCATAATTGGTGTTACCAATGTAATTCCTTATTTTGGCCCAATTATCGGAGCGGTCCCGGCTGTAATTATTGCTTCTGCTTTATCGGTTAAAATGGTCGTCATAACAATGGGGATTATAATCGTACTTCAGTTCCTCGAGGGGAATATCCTATCACCCCTGATTGTTGGAAAAAGTCTGCATATGCATCCTCTTCTCATTATGCTTGCACTTCTGGCCGGCGGGGAAGCAGGGGGGATATTGGGTTTGATTATTGCAGTTCCGATTTTGGCGGTCATAAAAGTCAGTATCTTACATGCAAAAAAACATTTTTCAAAAAATAAACAGCCAAAAATCAGCGGAACCTCATCATGATGTTGACAACAATAAAGGTAAATCGCTATAATGCGTCTATAAAGTTATATATTAAACATTTTGACGGAATGAGTATGTTATAGGCCATCTGCATGAATGCAATACTGCATTTATAAAAGAGAGGGAGTTCCATGGCTGAAAGATCTCCCAGATGAAGGATAACAGAAAGCTAATCCTGAGTGCAGCTAATCCCTGCCGTGTTTCCGCGTTAAGGATCTGAGAGATGGGAGATTGCCTAATGAATCGGATAAGAATCTGGTCATTATTCATTTAACTTCCATAATCAGGGTGGTACCGCGAGCAAGCTCTCGTCCCTGTCCAGGGATGAGGGCTTTTTTTGTTGTTTTTAAAATTATTTACATATATTAGGAGGTTGATTAAAATGAAACAATTATCAGGTCCTGAGATACGCCGAATGTTCCTGGATTTCTTTAAGGAGAAAGGACACGATGTTGAGCCGAGCGCATCTCTTGTTCCGCACGAGGATCCTTCCCTTCTATGGATTAATAGTGGTGTCGCTACTCTGAAAAAATATTTTGATGGCCGTGTCATTCCTGAGAATCCAAGGATTACAAATGCCCAAAAATCCATCCGCACCAATGATATTGAAAATGTAGGCAAAACAGCAAGGCACCATACATTTTTTGAAATGCTGGGCAACTTCTCAATTGGGGATTACTTTAAAGAAGAAGCAATCCTGTGGGCTTGGGAGTTTTTGACTGATAAAAAATGGATCGGTTTTGAAGAAGAAAAGCTTTCTGTTACGATTCACCCTGAAGATGATGAAGCTTTTAATATCTGGAGGGAAAAAGTGGGAGTGCCGGAAGAGAGAATTATCCGCCTGGAAGGAAACTTCTGGGATATCGGAGAAGGTCCAAGTGGACCAAATACAGAAATTTTCTATGACCGCGGACCTGAATATGGAAATGACATGGATGATCCTGAACTATATCCAGGCGGGGAAAACGAACGTTATTTAGAGGTATGGAACCTGGTATTTTCTGAATTCAATCATAATCCTGATGGCACTTATACCCCGCTTCCTAAGAAAAATATTGATACTGGTATGGGGCTTGAGCGGATGGCATCTGTGGTTCAAAATGTGCCTACTAACTTTGATACAGACTTATTTATGCCAATCATCCGTGGAACAGAGGAAATCTCAGGCCGGAAATATGGAGCTTCAAAAGAAACGGATGTCGCATTTAAGGTTATTGCTGACCATATCCGCACAGTTGCATTTGCAGTCGGTGACGGTGCTCTCCCTTCTAATGAGGGACGAGGCTATGTATTAAGAAGACTGCTTCGCCGTGCTGTCAGATATGCTAAACAAATCAATATAAATGAACCATTCATGTATCAATTGGTGCCGGTCGTCGGTGAAATTATGGATGATTTCTATCCGGAAGTAAAAGAAAAGACAGAATTTATTCAAAAGGTCATCAAGAACGAAGAAGAACGTTTCCATGAAACACTTCATGAAGGCCTTGCCATTCTTTCTTCAGTTATTAAAAAGGAAAAGGAAAAGGGCAGTGATACGATTCAGGGTGAAGATGTTTTCCGTCTTTATGATACGTATGGATTCCCGGTTGAATTAACGGAGGAATATGCTGAAGAAGAAGGTATGAAAGTGGATCATGCCGGCTTTGAAAAGGAAATGGAAGGACAGCGTGAGCGTGCACGTTCAGCGCGTCAGGATGTAGATTCCATGCAGGTCCAGGGTGGGGTATTAGGCGAGCTGAAAACTGAAAGCCAATTTGTCGGATATGATAAGCTTCAGACAAATGCCACAATTGCAGCAATTGTGAAGGATGGGCAATTAATCGAAGAAGCACTTGCTGGTGAAGAGATTCAGATTATCTTGGATGAAACACCATTTTACGCAGAGAGCGGCGGACAGATTGCTGATCAGGGTACTCTTGTATCAGAAGGTTTAAAGGTTTCCATTAAGGATGTTCAAAAAGCTCCGAATGGACAAAACCTTCATAGAGCTGTCGTTGAAAAAGGAACACTGAAGGCTGAAGCATCTGTGTTAGCTTCTGTAAATGAGCAAATCCGTTCAAAAATAATCAAGAATCATACTGCAACTCACTTGCTGCATCAGGCTTTAAAGGATGTTTTGGGAGGTCATGTTAACCAGGCTGGTTCTTTGGTAGGGCCGGATCGCCTGCGTTTTGACTTCTCTCATTTCGGGCAAATTACTTCTGAAGAGCTTGAGAAAATTGAAGCGATTGTTAATGAACAAATTTGGAAAAGCCTTGAAGTTGATATCAATTACAAGGATATTGACGAGGCAAAGGCAATGGGGGCTATGGCTCTATTTGGCGAGAAATATGGCAAGATTGTCCGTGTTGTTCAGGTTGGGGATTACAGTCTTGAGCTTTGCGGAGGGTGCCATGTTCCGAATACTGCTTCCATCGGATTGTTCAAGATCCAATCAGAAAGCGGAATTGGCGCTGGAACGCGCAGAATAGAAGCGGTAACTGGCGAATCTGCATACAAGCTTATGAATAATCAGATTACCGTTTTAAAAGAAGCTTCCGGCAAATTAAAGACTAATCCTAAAGATTTGTCAGCAAGAATTGATGTACTGCTCGGAGAAATGAAGCAGCTGCAGCGTGAAAACGAATCTTTAGCAGCGAAATTGGGCAATATTGAAGCAGGGAGCCTTGTATCAAAGGTGAAAGAAGTCAATGGCATTACTGTTCTTGCTGAGAAGGTACAGGCATCAGACATGAATAACCTTCGCAATATGGCTGACGATTTAAAACAAAAGCTTGGATCTGCTGTGGTTGTATTAGGCAGTGTAAACGAGGGAAAAGTGAATATTATTGCCGGGGTGACAGATGATCTGATCAAAAAAGGCTTCCATGCGGGCAAAGCGGTCAAAGAAGTTGCTGCAAAATGCGGCGGCGGAGGCGGGGGCCGTCCTGACATGGCTCAGGCTGGCGGAAAAGACCCTGACAAACTTGAAAGTGCTCTGCAATTTGTGGAAGAATGGGTTAAATCCGTTTGATATCCCTGTAAAGTAGTGTAAAATGGAGGTAACCAAGAGAGATTGTTCATCATCAGGAAGAAACAGCTTGTTCTTCACCATGTTTTCCTGTCAGGAACAAGATTATTTAATGATCGCTCTGTTTATTCAGGCGGCAGCCAAACCGTTATGAAGAGGGGGACAAGCTGGCTATGCACCGGATTAAATCCGGCAAATATTAGCTATCCTATCCGTCATACAGAAAAGCGAGGTGTAAGATATGAGCTCATTTGATAAAACAATGAGGTTTAATTTTCCTGAAGAACCAATCGAACAAGATGTGAATGAAGTTCTGTTTCAAGTATATGGTGCCCTCCAGGAAAAAGGGTATAACCCCATTAACCAAATTGTCGGTTATCTGCTATCCGGGGACCCGGCTTACATTCCCCGCCATAAGGATGCACGCAATATCATCCGTAAACTTGAACGGGATGAGATCATCGAAGAATTGGTTAAATCATACTTAAAACAGCAGCGTGAGGGATAAACATGCGGACTATGGGATTGGATGTCGGCTCTAAGACGGTCGGTGTCGCTCTAAGCGATGCGCTCGGATGGACAGCGCAGGGCTTGGAAACCATCAAAATCAACGAGGAAGAAAAAGAGTTTGGTTTTGAAAGAATTGGTGAAATAATAAAAGAGCATGAAGTCAGTAAAATTGTTGTCGGCTTGCCTAAAAATATGAATGGAACCATTGGCCCCCGCGGCGAAGCCAGCCAGTTCTTTGCTTCAGAGCTGGAAAAGCTATTTGGTCTTCCGGTCATATTATGGGACGAGCGCCTCTCAACAATGGCAGCTGAAAGAGTGTTGCTGGAAGCGGATGTAAGCCGCAAAAAACGGAAAAAAGTCATTGATAAAATGGCAGCCGTCATGATTTTACAAGGCTTTTTAAATAGCCAAATTTAATGAGGTGAACAGAAATGAACCATGGAGATAACAACATTACTGTAATTGACGAGGAAGGCAACGAGCAGCTTTGCGAAGTATTGTTCACGTTTGATTCGGATGAATTCGGCAAGTCATATGTCCTTTACTATCCAGTAGGGGCAGATGAAAATGATGATGAAGAAATTGAAATTCACGCATCAGCATTCAGCCCAAGCGAAGACAGCAAGGATGGAGAACTGCAGCCAATCGAGACAGAAGAGGAATGGGATCTAATTGAAGAAATGTTAAACACATTCCTTGATGAGCAGGAAGATTAAAAAACTGGCCCCCGGGCCAGTTTTTTTTTTGCTTATTTACTCCGGTGAATTGAGTGAAAATACAAAGTGTGAAATTTGAAGTTTAATGGCGAATCTTTTGGGTTTTTGTAATATCCTGCGACTTCAAAAAGAAAATATAGTATAATAAGCCGTGACGTATCAGGAAACATAAAGAATGAAGTTTTTCCTAGGCAAGTTGGCATGAAATGCAGTTAATTCACAAGGCTATAATGACGGGGCTGTTGTTTTGTAATAATTGCAGCGAAGGTGAGATCATCGAAATACATTCATGCATTGTTCACACAAGGAAGGAAGCCTATTCAAATTCCCGCGAGAGTTAGGGGATAAAATGGAAAGGTTAACAACATTTTTTATGAAAAGAGCCATTTAAAAAGCCAACGTCTTTGGAACGGGGGGGATATGAGATGTCAGCAGACGATCAAAAAGGGAAAAAAGATATAATACGCCAAAAAATGATTGAGCGCCAAGGTGAAGCAAAAGTGGTCCGTAAAATTGTACTGATAGTTGCAATTATATTATTGATCTCAGCTGCTGCAGTGATCGGCGGCGGATATTTCTATATTAATTCAGCTTTAAAGCCTGTTGATCCCGATAATAATAAGTCCAAGAAAGTAGAGATACCAATCGGATCATCTGTTACAGGAATTGGCACTGTTCTCGAAGAGAATGGAATTATCAGGGATGCTCGTGTTTTTAAATATTATGTGAAATTTAAAAATGAAGCTGGATTCATGGCAGGAGAATATTCATTGAAGCCTTCAATGAATATGAAGGAGATCCTGGATAGCTTAAAAACAGGCAAGGTAATGGAAGAGGTAGCATTCAAAATCACCATTCCAGAAGGAAAACAGCTGGAGCAAATAGCGGGGATTATTGCAGAAAAAACGGATAAAAAACCTGAAGATGTCTTGAAAAAGCTTAATGATAAAGCTTTTATTAAGTCTTTAATGGCGGAATATCCTGAATTGCTGACGAAGGAAATCCTGGCTGAAAATATAAAATATCCTCTTGAGGGATACCTATTTCCGGCGACCTATCCATTTTACAAAGAAGATACAACTATAGAGGAAATTGTCAAAGTTATGCTTGATAAAACTGCATCAGTTATGAAAGAGTATAGTGCTGATATGGACAAACGGGAATACACTCCACACAAACTATTGACAATGGCATCTCTCATAGAGGAAGAAGCAACGGCAAAAGTAGACCGTGATCAGATTGCGAGTGTTTTCTACAATCGGATTGACACGGGAATGCCACTGCAGACAGATCCGACTGTCCTGTATGCCCATGGTGAGCATAAATCCAGGGTTTTATATAAAGACTTAGAGATCGACTCACCATACAACACATATAAGTATCCTGGACTGACACCTGGGCCAATTTCAAATGCAGGTGTTTCCTCAATTGAAGCAGCATTGGTGCCTGCAGAAACAGATTACTTATACTTCCTGGCCACATCAACAGGAGAAGTTCTTTTCTCAAAGACACTGGACGAGCATAATCAAAAAAAGGCACAGCATATATCGAATAATTAAATTAAGGAAGGGGAATGTGCAGATATGGCATTCCCCTTTTACTTATGGTAAAATAGATCAGGTGTTTTATCCCAGTCTACAGGCAGTGTAAGATTCCACTTCAAGACTCAGAGGAAACAAGGGAGGATAAGTGGGGGAAAACTGCCCGTAAAGGCTCTAAAAGAAGAACAAAGGCTAAAAGCCACATCCTGTGGCAACGTCTTTATGACCAACTTCCTGTGGGCCTAAACTAACAATCAGCAGGGAGAAAGCACTCCCCACTGATTTATATGGCTTCCCGATAGCGTGAATCACGGACAAGCATGGATAAGGCATCTAGCCGGAATGCAGTACAGTGCATTTTCACATCCTATCTGTGAACGCTATTTTTTTCATGCCTAAATAGAAAAGCGGCTGCGACCGTGAGTATCTTTGTGCCGCAGCTTGATCATAATATTACGTCTGATCGAGGTGAAGCCAGCTTGATGAACGATAAGCTGCATGCATATATAGAGGAAATAGTACCCGAAAGATCCGAGTTATTGGGCAAAATGGAGCAATATGCCAAAGTGCACAATGTTCCGATTATGGAGCTGGTAGGAATTGAGGCAATGCTTCAGCTTTTGCGCATTCAAAAACCGAAAATGATTCTTGAAGTAGGCACTGCAATCGGCTATTCAGCACTAAGAATGGCGTTTGCTGTCCCAGATTCGAAAATTGTAACAATTGAACGCGATGAGGAACGTTACCTGCTTGCAGAACAGTATATAGATGAGGCAGGGAAAAAGGAGCAAATCCTGATCATAAAAGGAGATGCCCTTGAAGTCGGAGAAGACATTGAAAAATACGGACCATATGATGCTATTTTTATCGATGCAGCAAAGGGCCAATATCAGCGCTTTTTTGAAATTTATTCCCGCTTTCTCTCCAATGACGGAGTGATTATTACAGACAATGTCCTTTTTAAAGGCCTTGTGTGTGAATCAGAAATAGAAAATAAGCGCATTCGGAATATGGTTAGAAAAATTGATTTGTTTAATAAGTGGTTAATGAGTCATCCTGAATACCATACAGTTATTTTGCCTGTTGGGGATGGCGTGGCAATTAGTAAAAAGAGGTGATTAGAATGAAAAAACCTGAACTGTTAGTGACACCAACAAGTGTCGAAGATATCGAGACACTTGTGTCTGCAGGCGCAGATGCCTTTGTTGTAGGGGAACAGCGATATGGACTGAGGCTTGCTGGGGAATTCACAAGGGAAGATGTAAAGGAAGCGGTGGAAATCGCCCACAGACACGGAAAAAAAGTGTATGTAGCGATGAACGCATTATTTCATAATGATAAAGTGCCTGAGCTTGAAGGTTATATCAGCTTCTTAAAAGAAGTAAGTGCTGATGCTATCATTTTTGGGGATCCGGCTGTATTAATGGCTGCGCGCTCGGCTGCCCCGGACATGAAGCTCCATTGGAATACTGAAACAACTGCTACAAACTGGTATACCTGCAATTACTGGGGCAGAAAAGGCGCTAAACGTGCAGTCCTTGCTAGAGAGGTTAATATGGATGCCATCATTGAAATAAAAGAAAATGCCGACGTAGAAATAGAAGTGCAGGTTCATGGCATGACTGCCATGTTCCAGTCAAAGCGCTCCCTGCTTGGTAATTACTATGAATACCAGGGAAAAGCCCTTGAGATTGAAAACCGCAAACAGGAAAAAAGTATGTTCCTTCACGATAAGGAGCGGGAAAATAAATACCCGATTTTCGAAGATGAAAATGGCACTCATATCATGAGTCCAAATGACATCTGCATTATAGATGAACTGCAGGAAATGATTGAAGCTGGCATTGACTCATTTAAAATTGACGGGATATTAAAATCACCTGAATATATCATTGAAGTGACAAAACTCTACAGAAAAGCTATTGACTTATGTGTTGAAGACCCGGACCAATACGATGAAAGTAAGGATGGACTTCTCACTGAAGTTGAAGAAATTCAGCCCGCGAATCGCCCGCTGGATACTGGATTCTTCTTTAAAGAAACCGTCTACTGATTTGATAATATAAAAAAGAAAGAGGAGGAAGCTCTATGGCAGCGGTAAAAGATAAAATTTCCGAAATTGTCAACGGCAAACGGGTTATTGTAAAAAAGCCTGAATTGCTTGCTCCGGCAGGAAACCTTGAAAAGCTGAAAATCGCCGTTCACTATGGTGCGGACGCTGTGTTTATCGGCGGTCAGGAATATGGCCTTCGCTCAAATGCAGGCAACTTCACTTTTGAAGAAATGAAAGAAGGCGTGGAATTCGCCAAAAAATATGGAGCTAAGATTTATGTTACAACCAATATTTTCGCTCATAACGAAAATATTGATGGTCTTGAGGAATATTTGCTTGGCCTCAAAGAAGCAGGAGTAGCAGGAATCATTGTGGCTGATCCGCTTATCATCGAAACCTGCCGCCGTGTTGCACCGGAAATTGAAGTTCATTTAAGCACGCAGCAATCCCTTTCCAACTGGAAGGCAGTTGAGTTTTGGAAGGAAGAAGGGCTGGAGCGTGTAGTTCTTGCGCGTGAAACAAGTGCGGAGGAAATTAAAGAAATGAAGGAGAAGGTTGACATTGAAATTGAAACCTTCATTCATGGGGCGATGTGTATTGCCTATTCCGGACGCTGTACTCTAAGCAACCATATGACAGCACGTGATTCCAACAGGGGCGGCTGCTGCCAGTCCTGCCGCTGGGATTATGACTTATACCAGCTTGAAGGCGAGAATGAAGTTCCTTTATTCAGCGAAGGAGATGCTCCATTTGCAATGAGTCCTAAAGACCTTAAGCTGATAGAGTCAATTCCCCGTATGATTGAACTGGGAATTGACAGCTTGAAAATTGAAGGGCGCATGAAATCCATCCATTACATTGCAACTGTAGTAAGTGTGTACCGTAAAGTAATTGATGCATATTGTGCAGATCCGGATAACTTCCAGATTAGGCAGGAATGGCTTGAAGAGCTTGATAAATGTGCTAACCGTGAAACAGCACCCGCTTTCTTTGAAGGAGTCCCAGGGTATAAAGAGCAAATGTTTGGAAATCATAGCAAAAAGACGAATATCGATTTCGTGGGGCTTGTTCTTGATTACAATCCGGATACAAAGATTGTTACTCTTCAGCAGAGAAACAAATTTATGCCTGGTGAGGAAGTCGAGTTCTTTGGCCCTGAAATTGAGAACTTTACACAAGTCATCGATAAAATTTGGGATGAAAAAGGCCATGAGCTGGATGCTGCACGTCATCCGCTTCAAATTGTTCAATTTAAGGTTGATAAGCCGGTTTACCCTGACAACATGATGCGAAAGGAGCTCTAATCTATGAAACGCAAACCCGTTGTAATAGGGGTGGCCGGCGGATCCGGCTCAGGTAAAACAAGCGTAACCAAAGCGATTTATGATCGATTCAAAGGACATTCCATCCTTATGATCGAGCAGGATTATTATTATAAGGATCAGACTCATCTTCCTTTTGAAGAAAGATTGAAAACGAATTATGACCATCCGCTTGCATTTGATAACGATTTGCTTATTGAACATATCGAAAGCCTGCTGAGATATGAGCCGATTAGAAAGCCTGTATATGATTATGCCATGCATACAAGATCTGAAGAAGTAATTGAAGTTGAACCGAAGGATGTCATTATCTTAGAAGGCATTCTGATTCTTGAGGATGAGAGGCTCCGTGATCTGATGGATATGAAATTATATGTGGATACGGATGCCGATCTGCGTATTATCCGGCGCTTATTCAGGGATATTAAAGAGCGGGGACGCACCATGGATTCAGTCATAGAACAATATGTAAATGTGGTTCGGCCTATGCATAATCAGTTTATTGAGCCGACGAAGAGATATGCTGACATCATTATTCCTGAAGGCGGTCATAATTACGTTGCCATCGATTTAATGGTCACAAAAATTCAAACAATTCTTGAACAAAAGTCATTTTTATGAAACAATAGCATTGAAAATGTTCTCTAGGAATTATCCTTTTACCGAGTGGCTGTGTAAGACAGTGCTTACCTGACCTCAATATAATCGTCAGCAGCTAAATCTTTCAGAGCTAGTCAATATAAAAAGATGATCTGCGCGCCCTTTAAAAAAGGACGCGCTCCTGTTCATTTTCCTGAAAATATGATAAAAAGAAGTACATACATTATAGAACACATACTTTTAAGGATGTGTAATTCGAAGGAGTGAAGGTTTTGGCTACAGAAAAAGTGTTTCCAATGACACAGGCAGGTAAAGAAAAACTTGAGCAGGAACTGGAATATTTAAAATCGGTTAAACGCAAAGAAGTGGTTGAACGTATAAAGATCGCAAGAAGCTTCGGTGACCTTTCCGAGAACTCAGAGTATGACTCAGCGAAAGAAGAGCAGGCCTTTGTTGAAGGCCGGATCACCACTCTTGAAAATATGATCCGCAATGCAAAGATCATTCAAGAGGAAGAAATGGCTGGAGATATTGTGGGACTTGGCCGTTCCGTTACGTTCGTAGAGCTTCCTGATGGAGATGAAGAAACTTACACCATCGTAGGAAGTGCGGAGGCGGATCCTTTTGAAGGAAAAATCTCAAACGATTCTCCAATCGCCAAAAGCCTAATTGGGCGTACAGTTGGAGACGAAGTTACTGTTCAGACTCCTGGAGGAGAAATGAACGTACGCATTGTTTCCATTAAATAAGAATAGCTGGTTTGAAATCAGAAAACCTCGTCAAAACTTTTGACGAGGTGTTTTTTATGTGGAGAAAAAGAGCAGTTGGCTGGCTTATCGTCAGTTTCCTTGTACTTTGCTTTCTATTGGGAAGGCTGATACAGCTGCAGCTGGTTTCAACAGAGCATTTTACTGACAGGGGAATTAACCTTTTGGAAGCGAGTGTCCGTCAGCGTTCCCAGGAAATGATTATCGATGCCGGGAGGGGGGATTTTCTTGATCGCAGCGGTAATCCCTTAACATTCGAAAATAAATCTGTTCTTATATTATTCCCCTTCCTCGCAAGAATGGATTGGGATATTAAGAGGATATCTGAAATTACAGGTGCTTCGGAATACTCTTTGCGGCATTCTGTTGAAAATGCAAAAGAACCTTTTGCATTTGGGAGCCCGGAACCCATTCAGCTGTCTTACGCTCAAATGGAAAAAATCAATGACCTGAAAATTCCGGGTGTCTTTGCTGTTGATAAGAAATACAGCCGTTCCGACAAACCGGCATCCCAGCTAATTGGAATTACCGGTCAAAATCAGGACGTGCTTAAAAAAAGGTATCCGGACAAAGATCTGTCTTCCGACACAATGATTGGGATTACTGGCTTGGAGAAGAGCTTTGATGAATTCCTGCTTCCTGAAGGGGCATCAAAACTTGTCTATCATGTGGATGGAACGGGCGGACCGCTGTTTGGCATTGATGTAAAATATGTTGAGCCTGCAAACCCCTTTTATCCGGTCAATATTAAGACAACTTTGGACTATGATTTGCAGATGATGGCAGAAAAATTGGCGGATCAGCATGGGATAAAGAAAGGCGGCATTGTCCTTCTGGATATAGAGACGAATTCAGTATTGGCAATGGTGTCGCGTCCAGCGCTTAATAAGCATAATCCATTTGATGAAGAAAGCAGAGGAACGGTTAATCATATGATTAAACAGCAGATCATGGGATCTGTTTTTAAAACGGTGGTGGCAGCAGCCGCAATTGATCATGATCTGGACGATCCTAAAAGGCAATATGACTGCAGCAGGAAGATAAATGGGGAACCGGATCTTAAATATCAGCACGGGATGCTAAATTTTGATGAGAGCTTTGCCAGGAGCTGTAATAATACATTTGCATCCATTGCTAAGGAGTTAAAGGATATTAACCCGGATCTCCTTGAGCAGTATGCAGAAAAACTGTCATTAATAGGTCCTGTAAGCTGGCGTGGAGATATTTATCACTTCAGCGATTTTAAACAGCTGCAAGACGAAGAAAAAGGTCGGGTGTTTCTATCTGAAGATGCTAAAAAAGACAGTAATTTTGCAGGCCTGACAGGGATAGGACAGCATGAAGTGAGGGCTACTCCGCTGGCTGTGGCCAACATGATGGCAACTATAGCCAGAGGAGGGGAAAAAGAAATGGTCCGGGTTGCATCAGAGATTGAATATAAAAACAGTACATCTCTTATAGAATTCGAAAAACAAAAGCTGCAGGGAGATATCATTGCTCCATATACCGCTATGAAGCTCCAAAAGCTGCTAAGGGGAGTAGTCATCAATGAAGAAGGGACCGGCCGCTGGTTTAAAGAGCTTCCTTTCGAAGTTGCAGGCAAATCCGGTACTGCAGAAACAGGCATAATGGCTGATGGAAAGCAGCTTCACAATAAATGGTTTGCTGGATACTTTCCATACAAAAATCCAAAATATGCTCTAGTAACCGTGAATTTGGAAGTTACTGAAGACAAAGGAGGAGTTAATCCGCTCTTTGCGGATATTGTGAAAGAAATCTATAACTATAATCATAATAAAGAAAATCCGCCATCTGGCTCTCCAGGCTCTTAAATAATTATGGTATATTGTAACTTTCCGTATGCGGCTGTCGTCCATTTAATGCTGGCAGTACCTGGTGTCCACAGGTTATTTCTTTTAAGTTAGCCTTATTCCATGTTAGAATGTTGACAGCCGCTGTTCGGGCAATAGCCTTTATGCAGACGGCCGGGTTAATAAATTCCGCTCATTTTTATTATACCTATAAGTCTGATAATAGATTGGGGAGGAGAAAGTATTGAAAGGGAATAGCAGAGAATCCCGTTTTGGCAAGCGGGAAAAAAGAAAAAAAACCAATATTATCTTAAATAGTCTTATCGCACTTGTTATTATCCTTATTATTGTTGTATCAGCCAAAATATTTTTTGGCGGTAATAATGACCAGGAGCTTACTGCCAATGAAGAGACAGCATCTGAATCGAAGCAAAATGAGAATAACAAGGAAGATAAGGGCAATGAAATAGAGCAAAATAAGGATAAAGAAGAAAAGCAAGCAGATAAAGAGTCTGAAGAAGAAGAAAAAGAATCAGAAGAAAATGCTGAAGAAGAGAATCAAGAAGATAAAGAACAAGTCGTAACAGAAGGCGGAAGCGGACCTGACGTTGAAAAAACGATTGAAAATCCAGCATGGAAACCAGTCGGAACTTCCCAAACTGGAGAACATACCGCTGTTTATGATCAAAATCATGTAGATTGGCAGGAAATGCTCAGTGCCATTTCTTATGCTACAGGTATTGAACAGGGTAATATGACTGTTTGGTTCCTCGGAAATAATGGGCCAAATAGCTCTGTGGGGACAATTTCCACAAAAGATCAAAGTGAAAAATATCGTGTCTATATAGACTGGGTTGACGGAGAAGGATGGAAGCCATCAAGAGTAGAGGTCTTAAATGAGATAAATTAATTAATAAGGACGCCAAGGCGTCCTTATTTTTTTGCTTTATAGTGGACCACCGCTGAGAAATAGGTCCTTCCATTCTCGTCAAGATGCATTTGATGTGAAACATGGTGGACAGATAAGAGGATGGCTTTATTATGCTCAATCTGTATATTTACCTTCTTTTCAAGCTCCTTTAAAGTAGGTGCCTCATAAAACTCAACCTTATCTTCTATTAAATCAAACTGGAAATTCATCAAGGTTCCCCCTTCCCTTCGATACTATCTTTATTTTATGGGGGGAGTTTTAGTCTGGCAACTCTTAAAACCTGGCAGGCATATGCTTGAATGCATTAACGAATATGGTAAACATCCGGTTTATGATGGTAGAATAGAGTTTGCATAAAGTATATGGGCATGGTATTACTAAAGTATGTGTTCAAAGGCATAGAAAAATTAGAAAGAGGTTTTAACATGAAAATAGCTATTATTGGAGCAATGGAAGAGGAAGTTACATTACTTAGAGATAAAATAGAAGATAAGCAGCAGGAAACTGTTGCCGGATGCGAGTTTACAGCAGGGAAAATGAATAATGCGGACGTAGTGCTTCTCCGTTCTGGAATAGGCAAAGTAAATGCTGCTATGTCGACTGCCATTCTTTTGGAGCGGTACAAGCCTGATTATGTCATTAACACCGGTTCAGCTGGAGGATTTAATCCTGAATTAAATGTGGGAGATACGGTCATCTCGACTGAGGTTAGACATCATGATGTAGACGTTACCGCCTTTGGCTACGAATATGGCCAGGTACCTCAATTGCCTGCAGCATTCGAAGCCGATCACAGCCTCGTGCAGATTGCAGAAGCATGCGCCAAGGAAATCGGGGATATCCAGGTTGTCAGAGGGTTAATTGCAACAGGTGATTCCTTCATGAATGATCCGGCAAGAGTGGATTATATCCGTGATAAGTTTATAGACCTTCAGGCAGTAGAAATGGAAGCAGCAGCGGTTGCGCAGGTTGCTCATCAATTTAAGACGCCATTTGTTGTTATCCGTGCCCTTTCAGATATTGCAGGAAAAGAATCCGATGTTTCATTTGAGCAATTTTTGGAGAAGGCAGCACTTCATTCTGCTACACTTGTAATAAAGATAGTAAATGTCCTTAAGAATAACAAATAAAAAAGGACAGATGCTCGTGCAAGGATTCGCTTTTCCCTTTTTTGCCAGTCTTACATTATTTACATCCCCTTCTCTCTTCCTAAATATGTTAGAGTAGAATTATAGTCTTTCATAGAAGGTGATAATAAATGATGAACGAAGCAAAGAAATTATATGAAAAAATGGTGGATTTCAAGCGGTTCGGAATTTCAATGCTCGCTGTCGGCGCGTTTCTTTATATTGGATTAATTATCCCTGATACTTCAAATACAGTTACTGATTTATATATCATGGCTGGATCTTCTTCAGCTTTCCTTATAGGTTCAATCCTTTTCTTTATCCTTTCCAGACGATGCAGAACGAAGTTGAATGAAATGGATGAAGGCCAGGAATACCTCATGAGAAAATAAAGAACGTCAGCGTCCGGATTTCCGGGCGTTTTTTTCATTTATAAAGATTTTTAATAAAAATGAACAAAAAAGGTTTACAAACTGCATAACCGTGGATATAATTACCATTATAAGTGAAAATTCTTAAAAGGAGGTCGAATGAAATGATGTTAACAGCAATTGTATTAGAAACACAGCTAAATAAATACTGTACAAATTCGACCTACATGGAATGGATCGCTTAGATTTGCTTTATTGACATTACATATCCATGCTGCAGGGAGAATTGTGCCCTGCGGTTTTTTATGCCTAAATGGCCAGGCCGCTGGGAGTATATCTCTTTGCGGCTTTTTTGTGCCTATAGGCTGGATATGAAAGAGGAGGTGGGATACCTAATGACACTAAATATATTATTTTTGACAGTCACAATAAAAAAACGTCAATTATCGGCAGAAGACGTTGTTCGCGAGCAAATGGCTAAAAAGATTATTGACCAAAACCGTGATCGTCAATTCTCTATTTACCGTCCATTTTAATTTAAGTGACAAAAAAATAAGAAAGGTGGTTTGTTATATGATGTACATTTTACAGGGACGTCAGGCAATTTTCTGGGTGGAGAAAGATTCCACCTAACAAAGCAGTAACCGGTTAGGAGGTAAGGCACATGTCTTTACATGTTATAATTTTAACCTTGATATTCCGAAAAAAAAGAACTATTCCACGTGACGGAGATTAACAGAATGTTCACATTCCTTCCAATTTCTTAGGTGAGAACCATGTTACATTAAAGAAAATAAGGAATTTAAAAAGGGGTGTGGAAGATGTTCTGGATCGTAATGGGATTAGTTATGTGCGGTACTATCGGCTGCATCATTAGTGCTGAGGTAAGTGTAATAGAGTAAAATGCAATATAAGAAAAAGGACTGACTTCCGGATTGGGGAGTCAGTTCTTTTTGTTTGGAAAAACCCAGAGGTATAGGACAATTCCAGTAACTGCGAGCAATATCATTACGGTCTTTAAAGAAAAACCTTCGAATATAAACTTTGCGAGGCTGTCAAGAAAAACAATAAAAAATACAAGGGCTAAAATTACTCTCTGTCCATTCAAATTATCAAGACCTCTTTCGTGCCAATTATTTAAATACTTTATAGGGAGATATGTATACGCATGCCGGCCCCTAAGAATCATTTCATGGTTGATTATATACTAACACCCTTGCAAAAGCTTTAATGGAGATATCTAATGGCCGAAAAAATAAGTCGCGGATTTTCTTTCTGCTGAAATTATCTAAATTGGACAGACAAAAACAACTCCATCTCTACATAGGAATTAGTTATAGGCATTTTTGAACGCATTATAAGCGGGGGTGGAACGATGTCCGGTATTTTAACTGCACTCGGGTTTTTGGTTAAGGAGATAGTGTTTCTTGTTTCTTATGTAAAAAATAATGCATTTCCTCAACCGCTGTCTCCTGCAGATGAAAAGAAATACCTGCGATTAATGGCTGCAGGTGATTCGCATGCACGTAATATGCTTATTGAACATAATCTCAGACTGGTTGCCCATATTGTAAAAAAGTTTGAAAATACAGGAGAGGATTCTGAGGATTTGATCTCAATTGGGACAATCGGACTGATAAAGGCAATCGAGAGCTATTCGGAAGGGAAAGGCACGAAGCTTGCCACCTATGCAGCCCGCTGTATTGAAAATGAGATACTAATGCACTTGCGGGCACTGAAGAAGACAAAAAAAGATGTATCCCTTCATGATCCTATCGGGCAGGACAAAGAAGGCAATGAAATATCTCTTATTGATGTTCTTAAGTCAGAATCTGAAGATGTTATTAATACAATTCAGCTGAATATGGAGCTGGAAAAAGTGAAGGAGTACATTGATGTTTTAGATGACAGAGAAAAAGAAGTCATTGTCGGCAGGTTCGGTCTGGACCTGCAAAAAGAAAAAACACAAAGAGAAATTGCCAAAGAGCTTGGCATCTCAAGAAGTTATGTCTCCAGAATTGAAAAGAGAGCATTAATGAAAATGTTTCATGAGTTTTATCGGGCAGAAAAAGAAAAAAGGAAAAATAACAGCTAAAGGGACAGTTTGACTGTCCCTTTAGCTATTCTATTCTGCCGTTTTTCAATAAGAGCTTCCAGTTCTCACCGCGGTCTGCAGATTCATATACATCTTTGAGATAAGTTGAAACAGCAAGTTTTCCGTCAGATTTATGATCGGCAGCAATGTATGTAATAGGGTTGTCATAGCTAAGATAAGGGATCTTAACCTGTGTGTTCTCCATCGTTTTAAGATCGATTTTGCTCATTTGAACCTTTTCCTGATCTGCGTAGGCATAGTACAGGCTGTTTTGCGTAAATGTAAGGGCTGTAGCCATAACTGGCTCAGATATTAATTTTACAGTTTCCCCTTTATCCTGTGAGTAAAAGATGCCGCTTCTTGTTGACATGGCCATGACTTCAGGATTAGTTGGGTGTGCAGCGATCATGCCAAGTGTATCGGCCTCAAGTCCCTTTAAGCTGACTGGATCCCATGTTCTGCCTTCGTCCTGGGAACGGTATACACCTGCCTTGAGCTCATCGTTATTTTCCTGATTGATCATATAGATAATATTGCTATCATACCCGGCTGCTAAAAAAGGAAAGGAACTTGTTCCGCTAAAAGCCAGTTTTTTGAAAGAAGCTCCTTTATCTGAGCTTTTCACAATACCAAGAGGGTTTTTTATTACGGAGTTCTTATCAGGATGGCCGCTGACAATGAATCCATCTCTGACGGACTGAAACCCCATATAATCATGGTTAAGAGAAGTGGTCTCGCGCCAAATGCCATCTTTGAAAAACTTTAAGCCTTCACTGGATGAAAGATAAAGTCCGGTATCATTTCCGGGATATCCAATTCCTTGAATATGCTCGATTTGCTGAGCAGAGGCCTCAATAATACTGTAGTCTGCAGCTTCGGTCTTTTCATTTGAAGGCTTTTCAGCAGTTTTCTTACTTTGCTGCTCTTCATTCGAACAGCCGGCAGCGAGCAATAAAAGGAGAAACGCTAAAATCGTTCTGCCATGTTTCATTCGTTTCACTCCAATTCCTAACATTTCAGTGGTTATTCTTAACGATGTCATTATATAGTATTTCAGCATAAAATAAAAAACCCTTGCCTATGGAAGGGTTCTAATGAATGGCTTCATGCTAAGAGTGAAGAAAAAACTTATTCCTTTCCTTATACTTTATATCGGAAAGGTGTTTTGTCATTTTGCCAGACCCTTTACATGCAGGGCAGGTTTTCTTTAGAAATTTACATGCTGTTATACTTCCTGTGCCTTTGCATTTCTCGCAGATCGAGATAATCTTCATTTAACACTCCTCCCATAATATTCCTTATAGTATATTCTATGAACTGTTTTGATAGCGGTGCTATGAAAAAGCGATATTTAAACGCTGATTTAGTACAAAAGCCTAAACGATTGTCCAGTAATTACATATCTTAGTAATAGAAGGCGAAAGGAGGTAATTGGTGATGCCTTATGGTTATGGCTGTTATCCAGTTCCCCCTCCTTATCCATGCGGTTATTATGGAGGAGGCGGTTTCTGGCTGGCCCTCGCAGTTGTACTGCTGATCCTGCTGCTTGTTTTTGGAGGATTTGCTTACTATGGCGGCTATTTCAGATAGTGCAGACCAGCAGTTGGAGGCTGGGACAAAACCCACCTCTGAAATGAAAAAGCCGGTGACATTTTACGACGAGTAAAATGTCACCGGCTTTGATTGTTTTTGAAAAAAATAAGGA
>NZ_VCRN01000059.1 GCF_009849585.1 Bacillus sp. ZZV12-4809 | reverse complement strand
AAAGGTATTTGGAGGGTTATTTGGCGTGCCTTCCAAAGTATAACACGGAAGAAAAAAATTTTTAATAAGAAGTTCTTGACTCCTATTAGCTGGTTTAGTTGAATTAGCAAATCCTTAAATAACAAAAACTCGCAATTTTCTAATGCGAGTTTTCTTTGTTATAACCTGATGGTAAGCAACAATGTTTACGAAAACAGCCAAAAAAATAAAGAGTGGGTTATGCAGCTATGTATTTATCTTAAGTCGGGATCAATGATGACTACAGCATATTTAATGGAATAAACAATTTTTAAGGAACTTTTTACACTAATTCATGCCAAAATTCCTATTCAACTAATTGCCCGAGTCCTTTAAGATAAAATGGAATAAAATGTAATTTACAATGCGGAGCTGATTCTGTTGAAGGTATTAGAAGCAGATTCCTTGTTTGCAGGAATCGACAAGACGAGCAATCAATTATCTATCCTTAAAGATCAGGTAAATCAAGTTCAGGTATCCATCCAGGAGCTGGTGTCTCTTGAAGATGCTTTTAAAGGGCAGGGCGGCCAGGCTATACGTGCGTTTTACCAGGAATGCCACCAGCCTTTTCTGCAATTCCTTGAATCCTGGATTGGCGAGTATCAATCCTATTTAAAAAGTTTCATAGGTTCATTGCGGGATCTTGAACCCTCCCCTTCAGGCTTTATCCGCCAGGAATTCCTGGAGCATGAGCTCAAACAGGGGCTGAGAAGCACCCTGCAAATTACCGCAGATCTAACACAGGAAGCAAATGAGATTATGAAGTCCGTAAGCGATATTGTTGTGCTTCCGCGGCTGGAGGATGGCCGTTTTATCCAGGCATCAAAGCGAGCCGAGGATTCAAGCCGAGAAACAGTTGAGAAACTGGAGGACTTCGACCATCGGGAAACGGCTGCATTGGAGCCTCTCCTGCAAGATCTATCCCTTATGAACCAGTACATCCAAAAAATGGCGGGCATGTTCCAAAGCGGAAGCTTATCTCTGGCCCAATATCAGCCTAAATCTCTCAACTGGAAGGATTTCCACGAGGATATATCGAATCCCAACCCAGAGAGTGAGCAAAGTATTCTTCAGGATATAGCTGAAGGTGCCATTGAAGGGACTGGCAAAGCTGTAGGAGATACATGGGAAGGCTTGAAGTCAACCTATGAGCTGGGAAGAACCATCATGGGACCGTTCAGTCCGCTGTTTTTGGGCAATGAAGTGCTGTTTAACCGTGACCAGCTTCTTGAAAACCAAAGGAAGCACCAGGAATTTTATTTAGGCATTATTAATGACCCTATAGGAAAAGTACGCCGGGCTTTGGATATGCCGAAGTATATATGGTCCGCTGTCACCACCGCCTGGGAGCGGGATGTCATAAATGGTGATACCAAAAGCCGGACAGCTTTCTTTACCTATGGCCTGACTTCCTTGGGAATTGGCATTCTTGGTGATAAGGGGATTGGGAAGGCTGGAACCATTGCCAAGTCAGTTCGCCAGGCTGGTAAAGGAGAGAAGGCACTACCGATTTACACGCCGGTTCAGACACCAGCCATGGCAGGAGGGGGACTAGCTCGAGGGCCGGTGCCTTACAATGTTCTTTTTGATCCGTTGACGAAAATCAAGATGGTGACTGAAGATGTGTTTGGGGTTAAGGGAATAGGTATTACTAACCAGCATATAAGAACTTATAGAAATGCTAATTTAAAAAAACTAGAAGAAAAATATACTGCTGACCCTAGAATTACAGTTGAAATGCCATATGTAGGTAAGGGGAAATCAGGAACAAATGCAGAAGGTTGGCTACGTGATAAAGACTTTTATTGGAAAGAAATAATGAATAAACATCCAGAGAGTTTAAGTAAAGCAAATAAACAAAAAATCAACTTGGGTTTTTCTCCTATTAATGATAAAGCGTTTAGAGAACATTTCCCGCAATATGATATAAAGGAATTATACAATGATACTTTAATCCATCACCATGTAGGTGGGGGTGGGCAGGCAGTTGCAGTCCCTTCAAAGTTACATCCTGGGACAGGTGGAATTCATAACGCAGAAAAAGCTGCAGGTATTTGGGGAAATGATAGTCAATATGCTGAATTACTTGAAAAATTTCTAAAAAAGTAAAGGATGATAACATTGAAAATAAAAGAAGCAATGCAAGAATACTTTCAGTTGAGGAAAGAAGTAGCAAAGGAAGGTTTGGATTTTTTATTTAAAACACCTATTAGTAGTGAAGATAACCTAATAATTTATGAAGGTAAAGTCGATGAGGATGAATATATCACATGGAAACCTGTAGAAATGACTGTTTCACAAGATTTTACAAGTATAGAAGATGAATTTGACATAAAATTGCATAAAACAATTGTTGATTATTTTAACTCATATTGGTTTGCAGACTTAGATGGTTTTTATCAAGAAAACTATATTAAATTAGAACCTGTCATACCTAATAATGAGATAAGTTCATTCAAGGAATCTTTGAAAGGATATAAAAAAAATCATGGGGATAGTTTAGAGAAGATACCTCTTGGGATTGAGGGAAATGGTTTGTTGTTGGTAATTGAGAACAATAGTGGAATAGTTCAATTAGAAGATTTTGAAAGAGGTACATTTGAAAATATTGCTGAGAATATTGAAGAATTAATAAGAAATTTGAGATTAAAAAGATAATATTTTATTTAGAGATGATTTTCCCAGTAATTAATGTAAGTAATATACTTTTTTTTCTTTAGTTTTGGATACAGACCCTTAAATTATCATTCTTCTTCAAATGAAGGGGCAGCATCCCTAAAATAAAAAACAACATTGTAAAAAATGTACTTACACTATAGGGTGCCTTACTTTAAAATCCAGCTGCCGAACCAGGCAGCTTTTTCTTATTTAACAAAACCAGCTAATAGTTTGTCAATATTTTTCATTAAAATATCGAAATTCATCGTGATATACTAAAAAAGGGTATACTAAATAACCTTCATATTCTCTGAA
>NZ_VCRN01000058.1 GCF_009849585.1 Bacillus sp. ZZV12-4809 | reverse complement strand
TTTCGTACTTATCAACTCTATAAAGTTAAACAAGCTGGATAGCGATATTGAGAAAAACCGCGTATTTAAGAGATAAGTGTTTGTTTATTGAGGGAGGTTTGTTGAATTAGAAACCAATCTGAAAATTAATAAAGGAGATCTAAATGAGGGAATCAACATTTATGAAGCTGCAAGAAGCATTATTAAAATCTTGGTCAATCAAATCAAGTTTCAAATGGACTAAAGACAATCCGGCTAAAGGCCAATGCGGTGTAACAGCGTTAGTAGTAAATGATTTACTAGGCGGACTTATAAGAAAGACCCCGTTATTTGAAGGATGGCATTTTTACAACGAAATAAATGGTATACGTTATGATTTTACTGTTTCACAGTTCAATGAAGATATCAGGTATATGGACATTCCTTCAAATAGAGAAGAGGCATTCTTGGATACAAATCAGAAACAATATGATTTTCTCAAGCAAAGTGTAAAGATACATTTATAAGAGCGTTTTAAAAGAGACGCACTAGAACAAACATGGCAGGTTAATGTAATAATATTTTTTGTGAAATTAAGTGAAATATGGAGGGACAAGTGTATAATCATAAATTTAATGAGTTTATTAAAATTGCAAAGAAACTAAATGATATTGAGATTATCCCATTGTTAATGGGTTCGGTTGGTTTAGAAATCGTTACAGGAAAAAGTTGGGATGCTCAAGACTTAGATATTCATGTACCTGGTGATGTAAGAGGGTGGGAAGTACCGCCTGAATTAAATATACACAACTGGAATGAAATTGTGAACATTATGAAATCAATGGGATATAGCTTGATTGATTTGCATGAGCATGAGTTCTCTACAGAGGGATTAACAGTTGAGTTTGGCATTACTGACACACTACCAAGTTTTGCCGGAGTACAATTAGAGGATTTAGAAATGCATGAAATGGAAGAGGTAAAGTATTACTTACTAAATCTTGAACAGTATTTAAGTGTTTACGAGTCATCATCCAAGGATAGCTATCGAGCAGATAAAAATAATAATAAAGATATTAGGAAGATAGATTTCTTAAAAAGTATGTTAAATGGTAACCAAAAATCTTACTAAATCTAATTGAATTAACTGATGTTTTGTTAAAAATAATTGGAAGCCCTTTTCTTATGTAACAAACGGGGCAGTTTTGTTTTAGAAGGACATTTTTTTTAGTGTGTAGTGGAAAATTAACATTTCTTACTTACTAAATGAAAAGCAATGAGGAGGGCTATGTAGCCTCTCCTCATTAGTTAATCAATTTTCTTTTCATTAAACAGGGTAACTGCTCGAATGTTTGCTGTTGATCGGAGTTGCCTAACCCTGATTTTTGCTTCTTCAATATCCTTTGCTTGAACCTGTTGATAAAACACCACTCCGCCTAGTTCATATTCAACCGTAAAAGTCTTGGATTCATCCATGCTAATCACTCCTAATGATGGGTTAAGATTTTATCAATTAATCCATAATCTATAGCTTCTTCAGCCGTTAGGAAGTTATCCCGTTCTGTGTCTCTTTCTATTTTTTCTTTAGGCTGCCCTGTGCGTCCTGAAAGAATAGTGTTTAGATGGTCTCTAAGTCTTAAGATACGTTTTGCACTTATCTCAATTTCTGTAGCTTGACCTCTTGCTCCTCCCAGAGGTTGATGAATCATTACTTCACTATTAGGCAGGGAGTATCGTTTTCCTTTTTCTCCTCCAGCCAGTAAAAATGCCCCCATTGAAGCAGCCATACCTATACATAAAGTGCTGACTGGTGCATTTATCAGTTGCATCGTATCATAAATAGCTAAACCTGCTGTGATGGAACCACCTGGTGAGTTAATATAAATAGATATATCTTTTTCAGGAGAATCAGAATCAAGGAACAACAACTGGGCAACAATGCTGTTGGCCACTTGATCATTGATTTCACCTGTTAACATGATAACTCTATCTTTTAATAATCGAGAGTAGATGTCATAAGACCGTTCGCCTCGATTCGTTTGTTCAACAACATAAGGGATAAGATTCATTTTTTCTCCTCCTTGAGATGATTGACGTTCAGATATATTCAAAATCTTTGCTGCAACTTCTTGATTAAGGGAATGGCACCTAATGTCTTCTGGATCCACGAGTTGTACGTGAATATGATTTTTTACACACTGAAGTTCCTGTTGGTGGTCAGTGAAGGTGGTAATTACCACAATTTCAACCTCATGTTCGTGCAGCTGCTGTTCGGTAAAGATCTCAAATAGTATGTCTAACGGATCTGTGAGGTTATTAACAATAATCAACCCATTCTCTTCAGGCAATCCGTTTAAGTTAGTAACTCTATGTAGCCCATCTGGTAGAAGAATTTTTACCTGAAGTTGACCAATTATCTGTTTTGGGAGGGGATCAAGACTAATACAAAGGTGAGTCATTCCTTCTTCATTTTCTATCTGCTGTTTTGAAAGAGCTAAATTAACTTTCATGATTATTTCCTTTTAACACATTCGTGACTGAGTCAATCACTTTTTGTCTAACGTCAGCTGAAAGGTGTTTGTTGATGGTAATATAAATATCTTCATTAACCATGTGCAAATGTTGTTGAACAATTCTCTCTGAGTTCAAAAAGGAAAACTGTTCAGCAATCCCTTTTATTTCATCAATCGAAAGGCCAGACAGAGTTTCTTGGATACTTGCTAATGATTCTCCTGTTTTGCTTAATGTTAGGGCAGCCCTAAAGTAATGTAAGTGATTGTCAGTATAGACTCTTTTATTGCCATGCAGTTCAAGTGGTGGCACCAACTCAAGCTGCGTGTAATAGCGAACGGTTCGTAGGTTAATGTCAGCTCCTTCTTTTATTAAAATGTCTGTAATTTCCTGAGCTGTATAGAATTCCATTGTAAGATTGACCCCCTTTTCACATCTGTTACAGTTAACTGTTATAGTTACATTATAGTGTAACGAGAAGGAGTTTAAAACCAATTTGTGAAAGATATTGTAAAAAATTCACTTAAGGTATTTGTTTTTAGTAAATGGGATGCTGCAGCAGCTCTTTTTCTTATTGAACAAACGGGGCAGCATTCCTGTAATGAAGGAAAATGGAGTTTGAACAAAAAAATAACCTCTTGGTAGAATGAGAGAGTCCTGAAGCCGGCAAGCGAAAAGGACATTACTCAAATACCAGGAGGCTTTAAAATGAATTATAACCAGAATAAGAAGATTGCTCAAATTACTCCTTACACCCTGATTATAGGGGTGGATATCGCGAAATTCAAGCATGTGGCACGTG
>NZ_VCRN01000057.1 GCF_009849585.1 Bacillus sp. ZZV12-4809 | reverse complement strand
GCGATCTATTGTTTTTCCATAAAAAAAGCCTATTTTTAAGTCAGTAATTGAGAAAATAAAAAAAGCTTGTGGAAAAATCATACCTTTCTCCACAAGCTGGGGGCCAAGATGGCCTCTTTTATTTGCCTTTCTCCTTTAAATTTCTTGATTGAAAATAAAATATAACTGCTAAAATAATGGGTACAGCGGGGAGGGCTGACAGAATACGAAGCACATTTTCTTCCCCTGTTAAGACATATCCCAATGGCAGCAGGAGAAAAAAACTTAATAGAGCAAGTTTCCATGACTGATTCAAGATTCCGGCTATTATGCTGATTAGAGAAAATGAGAAGCTTATCCACAATATTGCGGCTGTTAACATCATAAATCACCCCTTAAGAAAGTGATGGGAGAGCAAAGGTCTGGAACAGGATTTGGAGAGTTTTTTGAATCACCATATAATAAAATATGTTTATGCCTGCAAAACATTAACCTTTTATTTTACTGAGCAAACGCCTTTACAATGTGGTTAAGTATGGCATGGCGGGCTGTCTGTTTACCTGATGTTTATAAGCCTATTTAAATGAGGTATTAATAAAACTAAGGTTACTCGTAAAAAGGAGGCATATGCTTTGGAAAAAGTTTCACTTAAAGTGGTAGGCATGACCTGCAGCCATTGTGAAGAGGCCGTCAAAAATGCCCTTCTATCCATCGATGGCGTGGCAAGCGTCGCGATTGCCTTTCACGATGACTATGCAGAAATCGAATATGACCCTGAAAAATCTGATATGGAAAATTTAAAACAAGCGATAGAAGACCAGGGCTATGGAGTAGCCTGACAAAAGAAAGAGCGCCAAGCAGATTATGCTGGCGCTCTTTCAAGCTTTACACACATTTTTCTTTGTTATTTTTTCGATAAATGTTATTCTAATCAATAAGGATTGTACATAGTTATTTTACGGTGACGAAAGTGGTGAAAAGTTTGCAAAATGAAGATTTAAACAAAGAAACTTCTGAAGCACCAGATAATAACCATTCAGGTTTTATCCGCATGAAAAAGTTTCATTTTGTTATGCTGCTGTTTTTTATTGTGTTCCTTTCAGCAGGAATTACTACCTTTGCACTTGCCTTTGGAGACGAAAAGGCAGTAGATGTGGGAACAAGCGAGAGAAGGGAATTTGATAAGCTATATACAGCTTATGATACCCTTAAAGCAAACTATTTCCAGGAAGTGGATCAGAATAAACTTATTAATGGTGCAATTAACGGTATGCTTGAAGCGCTGGATGATCCATATTCGGACTATATGAATGAAGAAGAAGCCGAAAGTTTTCATCAAAGTATTTCATCTTCTTTTGAAGGAATCGGAGCTGAAATCCAGGAACAGGAAGGCTACATAGTCATAGTATCCCCATTGAAGGGTTCACCTGCTGAAAAAGCCGGGCTTAGGCCTAATGACAAGGTGCTTTCAGTTGATGGAAAAAGCCTTCAAGGGATGAGCTCAACAGAGGCTGTTATGCTGATCAGAGGGGAAAAAGGAACTAAAGTAGAACTGGCAATTCAGCGTCCCGGCACAGATGAGCCTATGAATATTTCCATTACACGCGACACTATTCCGCTTGAAACCGTCTATGGGGAAATGCTTGAAGATGGTATTGCAAAAGTTCAGATTACTACCTTCTCAGAAAATACTTCTAAAGAATTGGTGGAAACTTTAAATGAACTGCAAAAACAGGGCATGAAAGGTTTGGTCCTTGACCTTCGCCAAAATCCTGGCGGCCTTCTCGATCAGGCAGTGGAAATCTCGAGCCTGTTTGTCCCGGATGGCGAGATATTGTTCCAAATTGAAGATCGCAATGGAAATAGAGAAGAAATAAAATCAAAGAAAGAAGAAAATCCTAATATACCATTAGTGGTTGTGATTGATAAAGGAAGTGCCAGTGCTTCAGAAATTCTTGCTGCGGCCGTACATGAATCAGCAGATGTCCCGTTAATCGGTGAAAAATCATTTGGAAAAGGCACTGTCCAGCGTGCACAGGACTTCTCCGATGGGTCAAACATGAAGTTCACTACTGAAAAATGGCTGACACCGGAGGGAAATTGGATTCACAAAAAGGGAATAACGCCTGACCACAAAGTGGCATTGCCGGAATATGCTACACTGCCATTTATTAATCCTGACACTGAATTAAAGCTTTCTGCTTCTTCAGCTCAGGTTAAAGCAGCACAGCAAATGCTAAAAGCTTTAGGATATGATCCTGGAAGAGTAGACGGCTTCTTTGATGATAAGACAGAAGATGCTGTCAAGACATTCCAGGCCGCTGAAAAGCTTGATCAAAATGGAGTATTATCAGGGCAGTCTACTCTTAGACTGATGGAGAAACTTCGTGAAAAAATTGATCAAAATGATACGCAAATTCAAAAAGCAGCTGAAGTGCTGAAGAAACAAATAGGGTCTTAATTTCAAAAGCTCTCCGATTCGGAGAGCTTTTTCTGTCATTGTCAATCGGAGAAATTCCTTCTTCAGGCGAACACTAGCAGGTGGGGATAGTTTAAGTAATGATGCTCCAGAAAAAGGGTATATAAAGCGTTTCTCTTTCCCACAATGGTAGTAAACTTTTCTATAAAGCAGCGCAGGGGTGATTTTCTTGAAAAAAATAATCATATTATTTTTACTTGCTGCAGCTATACTTTCCGGCTGCACATCTTTTCAGCAAAAAGATAACAATAATACAGGGCAGGAGACAGAGATCGGTGAGTCCGACAAGGAGAATAAAGAGCCTTCAGCGAGTGAAAATGGAACGAAAAACTTTTTGCTGATTGGTGTTGACAGCAGAGGTGAAGAGGAATCACGTTCGGATGCCATTCTGCTGGCCAGCTATGATCCTTCAGGAGAGTCCATTAAATTGGTTTCTCTAATGAGGGACAGCTATGTAAAAATACCGGATTATCAATATATGTACAGCAAATTGAATCATGCTTATTATATAGGCGGCAAGGATTTATTAAAGAATACAATAGAACAAAACTTCGGAGTCCATATCGATCATACTGCTATAATTGATTTTAAGGGATTTCCTGCAATGCTTGATGCCATTGCACCGGACGGAATCGAAGCTGAAGTCAGTTCCGCCATGATTGAAGATATGGGACTTGATCTGGAGCCGGGGAAACAGAAGCTTAAAGGAAGCGACTTATTATCATATGTGAGATTTCGCCATGATGGACAAAGTGATTTTGGGAGAGTAGACCGGCAGCAGGAGATTTTGATTGCTCTTAAAGATGAAGTGATGAACCAATTCGCATCACCTGCCGGTTTAGCAAGGTTTCCGGAAGTTATCAGCCAGGCAATGAAATACGTTGATACCGACTTGAAACCTGAAGAAGCATTATCACTGGGTGTGAAGTTTTTAAGGAATCCTGTTACTGATATTGAAACACTTAGGTTACCTGTTGAAGATAGTTATGAAAATAAAACATATGAACATGCCGGTTCGGTTCTACAGCTTGATTTTGAAGAGAATTCGGAAGCGCTTAAGCAATTTTTGGACGATGCTGAAAAGAGATAGCGGAAAAAGAAGGCACTTTTAAAAGCAAATAGGAGCCAATGGGCTCCTCAGCTTGTGGAGAAAGGTATGATTTTTCCACAAGCTTTTTTTATTTTCTCAATTACTGACTTAAAAATAGGCTTTTTTTATGGAAAAACAATAGATCGC
>NZ_VCRN01000056.1 GCF_009849585.1 Bacillus sp. ZZV12-4809 | reverse complement strand
CACCCGTACGTTCTACCCTGGCTACTGAAATAATAGGTCCTATAAAAAAAAGAGCAACCAGTAAAAACTGGTTAACTCTATAATACGAACGCACCCGTTCGTAATATAAGGTTAGCCAGATATTTCTGGTTGACCTTTTTATTTATGGTCTTAATATTACGGTAGTCGGGGTAGAACGTCGCACCCGTGGGTTAAATCCCGTCAACTAAACTGTTCACCCCCTACTTGTATAAACATGTTTCAGGCTGGTTGGGACAACGATCCCGTTTAACAAGCGAACCTATGACATTACAAGAAGACTTAGGGGATACCGACAATTGTTGTTTTACAAAGGAGGAGATATGATTATGAATCCAGTCATTGGTCTGGATGTTTCAAAAGGTGAAAGTCAGGTTCAAGCATTTTTAGACAAAGGCAAACCGTATCGTAAGAGCTTTAGTATCAAACACAATACTGATGGTTTAGGTAGTTTATTAGAGTTCCTTCATGAAGTAGAGAGTTCAGCTGGTGGTCATCAGCCAACGGTGGTTTTAGAATCAACAGGACATTACCATTTTCCTGTAATTCAATTTCTTGAGGAGCAATGTTTTGTTTATATTGTTGTCAATCCTCTTATCTCCCATCGAGCCAAAAGTTCGAGTTTAAGGAAGGTAAAAACAGATACAATTGATTCTTTTCACCTTTGCGAACTGTTTTATAAAGAAGAATTAGAGCCTTATAAAAAAAGAGGAATTCAACTATTAAATCTTCGTAATCTAACAAGACAACAAGAAAGTATTGCCGAAGTATCAGCACAGACTAAAATACAGCTGCATACCCTTTTGGATCAGGTATTTCCTGAATATAGAGGAGTTTTTGGAAGTTTATATTCCAAAGTCTCATTGCTTACATTATTAGAATTTCCTACTTCAGAAGTAGTGTTAAGTGTGAGTGAAAGAGAAATAACAGAGAAAATAGCTTCGCTATGTATGAGTCGTTCAGATGCATGGGCAAACGAAAAGGCCAAAAAATTAAGGGAAGCAGCCCTTCGTAATCCGTTTCAAAGCAACCTCTACCAGAGTAATATTTTTAATCTAGAGTTATTAGTCAAGATCGTTCTTCAATACCAAGAGCATCTATCTAAGATTGCAGGTGAAATAGATGCCCTCGCTAAAGAAATTGAAGAATATCATATACTGCAGTCTATCCCTGGAATTGGAGAGAAAATCGCCGCCACGATTATTTCCGAGATTGGTGAGATAGATCGGTTCAATGATGCCAAAAAGCTCGTTGCATTCGCTGGAGTAGATCCTAGTGTTTTCTCTTCTGGTAAGTTTACTGCATCTGTAAATCGAATTACCAAACGAGGTTCTAGTAGACTTCGACATGCCTTGTATATGGCAGTGCAAAGTGGTATTCGTGATGCTCGTAAAAAGAAAACGACTGATAAAATCATCGCACGCAATAAAAGATTAAGAGAGTTTTACGATAAAAAACGTGAAGAAGGAAAACCCTTCAAAGTAGCAGTTATTGCATGTGTTAATAAGCTCTTACATTGGATTTTTGCCTTATTAAAAAGCAGAACTATTTTCCAAGATACAGTTTAAAAACTATATCTAACTAAATACAACAAAACCTTCCAAATTAAACATAGAGGAAGGTTATTTGGCATGAACATTTTTAGTATATCATGACGTTATTATTCTTTTTATTGAAAAATGTTGACAAACTATTAGCTGGTTTAGTTTAAGTACAATATTTCACAAACTTTTTTAAAGTCCCCATTACTGAATATTTGAAATGCCCTCTTGGATTTTTCCCTTGTCAAACCAAAAAATTATTAATTTTCCATGCAATATTACATAAATGATAAAAAAATACCAATACTTGTTATAGAATATAAAATTAATCTTAAAAAGGAATTGATTATATGGATAATACAAAAGCTGCAAAGTTAACTGCGGGTGAGTTAGCACATTGTTGGGAACAGTTAATGAATAATAGTATGTCAAATGTTGTTTTGGAGTATCTTACCTTAACATCAGAACAAGAAGAAGTTAAATCTCTTTGTAGTGAGGCGGGTTCTATTTCTAAATCTGCTGTACAATTTTTTGAATCTGTTCTACGAAGTGAAAACTATCCAATTCCTAAAGGCTTTAACATTAAAGATGATTTAAACCCAAATGCCCCTAAGATGTATACGGATGTTTTTATACTATTTTATTTAAATAATTTGTCTAAAATTGGAATGTCCTTAACAAGTATGGCACTATCCGATTCCGTAAGGGAGGATATCCGCAATTTTTTCCACGAACAGTTAAAAAACCTTTCAAGTTTATTTGAACGTACAACAACCATTCTATTGGAAAAGGGAGTATTTGTAAGACCTCCTTCAATTACCTCCACTCATGAAACAAACCCAATTGCAGATAAAGGATTTTTGGGTAACTTCTTTAATGATAATAGAGAATTAACGGCAAGAGAAGCAAATGAGCTACACAAAAATGTTTTTATGAATTATATTGGTAAAAACTTATTAATTGGATTTATACAATCTACATCTAATCAGCAACTAATGAGTTTATTGCAACATGGAAAAGAATTATCTATAAATATTATAGACAAATTAGGTGATATTTTAGTTCAAAATGATTTGCCTATTTCAATGACTTGGGATACGAATGTTTTGGATGGTAAAACATCTCCTTTTTCAGATAAATTAATATCTTATCTATTAGACCAACTTAATCGTGATGGTATCGCCAGTTATGGATATAGTGCAGCAGTAAGTATCCGAAAAGATTTAAAAACAACATATGCAAAGATAATTGCAGATGTGTATCAATATGAAGAAAATATAAAAACCTTTATGATAAAAAATGAGTGGCTGGAGAAACCTCCTGTTGCACTAAATAGGGATAAGCTTGCTCAAGACTAAAGAAAAGTAAAGCTACCAAAAGTTACGGTAGCTTTTTTGTTTTTCAAAGGAGTATTCCAAATCTCCTTTAAGTGTGTACCAGATATATGAAAGCCATTATTCCACTAACCTGCCCCGTTTGTTCAATTGGAAGGAATCAATACGTAATACTCTTTAGATCAATAGGGCATAATCTAAAAATAATCTTAAAATAACGCCTAGCTGAGGTGGATAATATGTTTCGTAAAGGAATAATTTTAATTTTTGTTGCTCTGTTTCAATTTAACTTATCTACTGTAAACGCCCAGGGAAATAATATTGCTAAGCTGTTTGATATTGAAAAGAATCAAATAATAAAAACAACCCCAACAAATTCTAACGTTCAATTAGAAACTGAAAAAATAATAAAAGGGATAGATGGTGTTGTGAAAAAATTTGAGCCTATTCCAAACCAAGGTTATATGGTTAAAATCCCTTTAGAACCGTCTTACCTTTTGGAAAATAAATGGATAAACACTTTAATTGATGAAATTATAATTATAATTCCTAAACAGGAGGATCCCTATTTGGTTACCTTTGATGATGAAAACAATCCTTATTTTTTTACTTTTAATACAAAAATTGATTCTTTATTGAATACTTTAGAATTTTCCCTTTAAGAGACCTTATTGGTCTTTTTTTATTATGGTTTTTCCTTTCCTGCCTCGATAGTACCTAAGACAACTCATTTTAGAACAAATCTGTATAATTAGGGAAAATCTTTATTGAGCTAACCTCCCTCAATAAACAAACACTTATCTCTTAAATACGCGGTTTTTCTCAATATCGCTATCCAGCTTGTTTAACTTTATAGAGTTGATAAGTACGAAA
>NZ_VCRN01000055.1 GCF_009849585.1 Bacillus sp. ZZV12-4809 | reverse complement strand
AAGAATGAAATAACTAAAATAAAACCGAAAGGGAGCCATTTCCAAAAGGAAACAGCTCCGGTTTTTTAATATCTCCACTATATGGGGGCTTGACCAATTTGAGAGGGGTTTTTATTATTCACCAGATTCCACTAAATGTTTGCAACATCAGTAAATAGTTCATAAAAGGAAGAGGGTGAAAAACAAAAAACAAATTAAAAATTAAAAATTTTTATTGTGTTTTGAAAAATCATATTTTATAATACCAATATGTACAGACATATGAACATACGTACATACAAAGTCTTGATAATATTCTAAAAATAGAAGTCATAGAACCTATATTTCGAATCATTAAAATTTTCAATAGTGCAATTGGTTTTGGTATGTTAAAAA
This sequence comes from Bacillus sp. ZZV12-4809, assembly GCF_009849585.1. Taxonomy (GTDB): domain Bacteria; phylum Bacillota; class Bacilli; order Bacillales; family Cytobacillaceae; genus Cytobacillus. Next base: position 6,439 of record NZ_VCRN01000055.1, on the reverse strand, counting down.
GGTAATAAACGGAGAAATAAAAAACAAAATTTGAATAAAGAGGAATTAAGATGAAGGAATTAATTAACGAACATAGTGGCATTCCATTGTACTACCAAATAAAGGAGCTCATCAGGGAAAAAATCGAAAATGGTGATTGGAAAAGTGGTGATAAAATTCCGAATGAGGTAGATTTAGCAAAAAACTTTTCTGTTAGTAGATCTACCATGAGGCAGGCTATATTGGAGTTAGTTAACGAAGGTATTTTAACAAGAAAGAAAGGTGTGGGCACCTTTGTTTCTAAGCCTAAAATTGAGGGGAACTTTATTAGCTTTACTTTTCCTGAAGAACTAGGAACAAAGCATACTCCAATTAGTATAAATGTTATAGAGGGTACAGCGGGGAAATTAAAAGTGCTTAATTTAAAAGATCAGGAAAAAGTATTTGAAATCATTCGCTTAAGATTTTTTAATGATGAGCCTGCTGCAATTGAGAAATCTTATATCCCAGTTGGTCTTATTCCAGACTTGCTTGATAATAATCTCGAAGGAAAGCTTATTGATCTAATAACTGAAAAATACGGAATTATAATGACAAAATATCAGAACTCTATTGAGCCTGTGCTACTAGATTCTTTTGAGGCAAAAATTTTAGAAGTAGAACAAAATCAACCTGCTTTAAAGATAACAAAGTTAGTAATGACCCCACAAGGAAGTCCAGTTATTTTATTTACTAGTATTATTAGGGGAGACAGATGTAAAGTCCAATTTAGTTCAGAAATTCAACTCTGAGATTAAATTGTTTCTTAAATATTAAAATCAAAGGAGTGATTTTTTTGAGAGAAAGATTAAAAGTTGATCTTTCAGATGAGGTAATTAATTATCTTCTTTTGCCAGCTTTAGAGGCTGAGCAAAAGAGATCCTTTACTAATATTATGGATATTAATAAAGGACATTTAGTAATGTTAATTTCCAATGGAATTGTTACGCGTGAGGATGGGCAGAAAATTATGGAGGCGCTTGAAGAGATAAATCAAAAGGGTGCCTCTAGCTTAGAATTAGACCCTAAATTAGAGGAGTTATATTTTAATATAGAAGCTGCTCTCATAAAGATAGTAGGTGTTGAGGTTGGTGGTCAACTTCATACCGGCCGAAGTAGAAATGATTTATATGCCACCTTGGCAAGGATGAACAGCAGAGATAATCTTCTGAGCATTTGTGAACAGATCATTAAGCTTCGAGAAGAAATTATTAAAATAGCCGAAAACACGCTTTATACTGTTTTAACAGGTTATACTCATATGCAACCTGCAGAGCCAGTAACACTTGCTCATTATCTGTCGGCTATTCTCTCAGCATTAGAAAGAGACTTTAAACGATTTAGACAATCCTTCAACCAGACCAACACCTCCCCACTAGGTGCCGGAGCAATGGCATCAACATCTTTTAATATTGACCGCAAAGAAACTTCACAACTACTAGGATTTAACAACGCAATGGCTAACTCAATTGATGGCGTGGCTTCTAGAGATTACGTTTTAGAAGCGCTTTCAGCTATGAATATATTTATGAACAACTTAAGTCGTTTTAGTCATGACCTATACATATGGTCTACTGATGAATTTGGAATTGTTGAAGTAGGGGATTCGGTAGCTGCTAGCAGCAGCATCATGCCACAGAAGAAAAATCCAATTACATTAGAGCATATCAAAGCAAAATCAGGACATATAATTGCTGCTTTAGTTTCAGTAACTAGTTGTTTAAAGAACACTTCTTATGGACATAGTCGTGATGCCACTGAAAGCTTTAAATATCTATGGGATGCTTTCTATGAGGTAGACTCTTGTCTTCACCTTATGACAGCGACAATCAAAACATTAAAATTTAATGAAGAAAAAATGTATATTCGCTCATTAGAGAACTTCTCAACAGTTACTGAGCTTGCTAATACAATCGTTCGCGAGGCAAATATTTCATTTAGAGAAGCACATCAGGTTGTAGGGCACCTAGTAAGTGAAATGATAGATAAAAAAATACCGGTTTCTAAAATAAACTCAGAGATCGTTAAGGATATATCAAAATTAGTATTAGGTAGAGAAATAATTTTATCTAAAGACGGTATTCAAAAGGCTTTAGATCCGATATATAATGTCGAATCAAAGAATACAATTGGTGGCCCAGCGCCAGAGGAAGTTAAAAAACAGCTGCAAAAATTAAATGAAGTACTCAAGCAGGATAAAGAATGGTTAACTGAGCATCAAGGTATTTTTCAATATAAAAAGCAACAATTGTCAAAAGCTCAGGTGTGAAAATACTAACTAGGTAAAGGGGGGGCAAGATTTAATAGGTTTAGTAGAGTAATAAGGAAAGGGTTGAGTTAATAAAAAATTGATAGGGGGAGAAAATTAAATGAAAAGCACATTGTCAAAGTTATTTATTATAGTTGCTGCTTTAACTCTTGCTCTTGTAGGTTGTTCTCAAAGTAGCACTTCGAAAACTAATGATAGCGGAAGTACTGATAAGGAAAAAGCAGAAGAACATAGATTGCTCTTAGGCACTTCTAGTCAAGGTGGTACTTACTATGTATGGGGAGGCGGCTGGGCAGATATTATCGGAAAGAATGTCCCAGGTACTGACATTGCTGTAGAAGTTACAGGTGGTCCAAATGCAAATATTCAATTAATTGAAAATGGAGAGATGGATTTAGGCTTTGTGACCGCTTGGCTTGGAGGCGAAGCCTATAACGGAGAAGGTTGGGCAGATAAAAAATATACTAAGATTCGTTCGATTTTTCCAATGTATGCTAGTGTCATGCATATGTACAGTTTAAAAGATAGTGGTATTACTAGCATTAGCGACTTTGATGGTAAAAATGTTAGTACAGGTGCTCCAGGAAGTACTAGTGCTGAAGCAGGAAATGGGCTATTAGAGGTATTAGGATCAGAGCCGGCTAGGGTTAATGCCATACCAACTAATACCGCAGTTGATGGTTTACGTGATGGAACAATCGATGCTGGTTTTGCGGTCACAGGAGTACCGGGGCCTTTCATGCTTGATCTTGAAACTACGCACGAAGTTCAGCAAATTGGTTTAACTGAAGATGAAATGAAAAAGGCACTAGAAAAGTATCCTTATTGGTCTGAGGCAACTATTCCGAATGGTTCTTATAAGCACCAAGAAGAAGATATTTTACTGCCAGGCTTTTGGAACATAGCAATTGCATCATCTGAATTATCTGAAGATTTAGTATATAATCTGGTGAAAACAACATTTGAAAAACATGAAGACTTATTAGCAGTGGACCCAAGTGCTAAAGAAACGCTGGTTGAGAATGTTAAGTATAGTACTGTCCCGTACCATCCTGGTGCAGTTAAGTATTATAAGGAAGTTGGAGTTGAAATTCCTGATCACCTTATGCCTCCTGAATCAAAATAGAAATTTCTTATTATAGAAAGAAATTAAGGGAGTTCGATAATTTTCCAAAAGGAGACTTCTTGGTTAATAAAAAAGGTCAAGAAGTCCCCATTATAATTATATATAATCCTTTATTTTCTAACAAATAATATGTATCTACAAAATATGAGATAAAATTTCAAACTAAAGGAATCTGTTATCGGGAGGTTCGCCGTGTCTGAAGAAAAAATAGCTGATTTGAAGATTCAAGAGAATTCTGGCTCAAGGAAAGCTCTTAGTGGGATAGAGTTAAAGCTTTTCACCCTTATAGCAGTATTTATGTCGTTATTTCACCTATATGTGCTAGGCTTTTATCCAATTACACCATGGGTTTTATACACAGTCCACTTAGGACTTGGGGCAATATTGATATTTATGATTTACCCAATGAGGAGGTCAGCCTATAAAAGCTTATTAGCTAGCATTATTGATTATATTTTTATATTGCTAGTTTTATTTGCAGGTTCTTACCTAATTATTGAAATGGACGAATTAATTTATAGAATAGGTGTCGCCCCTACCCCATTGGACTTGTTAGTGAGCATCATTTTAATTGGAGCTGTTTTGGAAATTACCAGAAGAACAACGGGATTAATTCTCCCGATCCTAGCTTTAATTTTTATCCTGTATGCACATTTTGGAAAGTATATTCCTGGTGACCTTGGACACCGGGGGTATAGCTGGGATCGTATATTAAGTTATTTAAATAGTATGGATGCAATATTTAGTGTGCCCATCGGTGCGTCCGCAACCTTTGTATTCTTATTTATACTCTTTGGATCTTTTTTAGGAGTTACTGGAGGAAGTAGGTTTTTTATAGACTTTGCAATTGGTGCAACTGGTGGAAAAAGAGGAGGACCAGCCAAAGCAGCTGTTGTTTCAAGTGCTTTATTTGGTTCAGTTTCTGGAAATTCAGTGGCGAATGTGGTATCAACGGGTGTTTTTACTATCCCATTGATGAAGAAAATAGGTTATCCCTCCCGTTATGCTGGTGCGGTGGAATCAGTAGCGTCAACTGGCGGACAAATTATGCCGCCTATATTAGGATCAGCCGCTTTTATTATGGCTCAATTGTTAGGAACTTCCTATCTTAATATCGTTTATGCTTCTATCGTACCCGCATTATTATACTTTTTTACAGTCATGATTATGATTGATTTACAGGCGGCCAAATTAGGCTTAAAGGGTTTACCTAAAAATGAACTTCCGAACATAAAAAATGTTCTTATAAAAGAAGGTCATTTATTTATCCCATTGTTAGTTCTAATTTTTACAATGACCATTTTAAATACAAGTCCAATTAAAGCAGCAATTTGGGCAATTGCATCAACAATTATTGTATCTTTTTTTAAAAAGCATACAAGGATGACCTTTTCAAAACTCATTAATTGTTTAGCTGACGGTGCCCAATCTGCTCTTGGAATGATTGCCGCATGTGCAACTGCTGGGCTCGTCATCGGGGTTTTAAATTTAACAGGTGCTGGGCTAAAATTTGCTTCATTGATTTTATCATTGGCTGGGGATAATTTAGCATTGGCTTTAGTAATGACTATGTGTGCAACGATTATATTAGGAATGGGACTTCCTACAACCGCAGCCTACTTAATAACAGCCGCAGTTGTTGCCCCAGCATTAATTCAGATGGGAGTATCTCCTTTAGCTGCACATATGTTTGTATTCTATTTTGCTTGTTTGTCAGCGTTTACACCACCTGTAGCACTAGCAGCATACGCAGCTGCAGGTATTGCTGATGCGACTCAGAACAAAGTGAAAACATATCTCCATCGATTGCAAAAACAAACGTATCAGCTGTTTTTATTTCTTTTTTATCGTTAATAATAATTTTTTCATATGGGATATATACTTTTACAATGTGGGTATAGCTAGCCTCACCTGGATTGGGCTTAGCTTCTTGTATCCAGATACGAATATTTTCTGATTCAAGACCTCCCCATCCAATTGACTCCGCATTGTATTTTTTATGGTAAAAATCTGATGCAACATGGTGTATGTATGGCATCGATAGTATTTGGTACATAAATGTTTTTGTAGTTTTGTCTTTTATTTCTATTACTTCTCCTTCACCTGCAACTTCTGCAGAAGCACCGCTACCAACAGTGAAGAATGCTATCGCTAAAATTAATAAAATTTTCTTCATTTGTTCACTCCTATATTGTCATCTTTGATAACTGTCACTGTTCTGCGTTCAATTCCCATATAAACTTTTCCTCGTATTGCTTAAGCTGTTGTTTCACCAGTTCTAATTCATAGAAACTTATGTTTGTTTTTTCAACAATTTCTTCGTTTGATTACCTTCTTTCAGGAGTGTTCTTGCTTGCTTGTATCTTTCTACCTCAAACTCGAAATAACCATGATATAATAATTTGAGCTGCTCTCTTACGTCCTTTAATTCCACATAGCTTGTTGGTATCATACGAACAAGTTCTTTATCCGTTTTTCCCAATTGAGTTAAAGAAATAACAGAGAAAATTGGAATCAGCCGAACCACATTTTATGATTATTTAAAAAATCGCCCTGCTAAGTAGGATGATTTTTTATAATGGTATAATCTAATTCCATTAATTGCATTTTGACAATAAAACGGATTCATTGATAAATTATTTAAGGCTCTCTTCTGAATTCGGGGGATAGATTATTTGTTTAACAAAGGAACAAAAGTAATATTTGAATCAAAAATTTATATTATTCATTGGATTTATGATAGTGGGTATTGCGAAATAAAAAGAGATAATGAAATTAAATTGGTTAAATTTTCAGAACTCTCACCCGTAGATTGACGTAACAACAAATAATATAGAATGAGAGCCAATAAGCACCCTAATAGGGTGCTTCAGTTTGTAGACAAAAAGAGTTCGGAATAGTCTCATTCCGAACTCTTTTTTTGATTATTTGTAGGACTTCAAGTAATTACAGAGAATTGCAGACCTCTCCGAGGTTATCATTTAGGCCATTTCTGGACCTTGCCAAGTCCAGTTGGCCATTTTCTT
>NZ_VCRN01000054.1 GCF_009849585.1 Bacillus sp. ZZV12-4809 | reverse complement strand
GTAAGATCCCTGAAAGATGATCAGGTTGATAGGTCAGAGGTGGAAGCGTGGCGACATGTGGAGCTGACTGATACTAATCGATCGAGGACTTAACCAAAATGAAAAGCGGAGGCGACTGTTCAACTTTGAGAGACGTTGGAGAGCCGGCCATTCAAATCCTGGTTTTGGGTTTGGAGGGACGGATCGAAACGGCCGAGAAGTTAGGAGCCGAAGCTAGACAAGTCATTGGTGAATACTCGGCAAAACGCTTCTTCATACATTATCTAGTTTTGAGGGAACGAAGTTTCTTCAGCCAAATAGTCCGGTGGCGATAGCGAGAAGGTCACACCCGTTCCCATACCGAACACGGAAGTTAAGCTTCTCAGCGCCGATGGTAGTTGGGGGCTGTCCCCCTGTGAGAGTAGGACGCTGCCGGGCAAATGAAAGAGCACCTGATGGGTGCTCTTTTTTATGTTGTTTCATGATTTTTAGAATAGAAAAACCTAATTGGTGATTTATCGAGGAAGATATAGGTGCTGCTCTACTTAATGCTTTTCTATCTAAACGAAATCTGTTCAATGCAAATAATTAAACTGGAGCACAGCTTTAATAATACTTTACCTCAAAATAATCTTAATCTTTTTTCTCCGAATTGCCCGGATATGTTATTTAAAACAAAAGTTTATAAGCCTGCAATCCAAAATAAATTCCAAAACCAATCAAGGAAATTCCAGATAGTATTGATATTAGAGCGAGAATTTTTCCCGTTGAAAATCTTCTAAAGCTGCTTGCGACTGCTGCCATTGTAATATCCCAGAGAAGAAGACCGGTAAAAATTGCTCCGCTGTATAAAATAACATGGGCCTTGTCATACTCAGCAGCTGTTTTTGCAAGAATTGAGCCATAGATGCCGAGCCAAAACAGTATAGTTAGAGGATTTGACAATGACATGAGAAAGCCTGACATGAAGGATTTAACTTTAGATTCATTTTTAGTCCTGACGCTTGATACTACTTTGCCGGAGCTTATTAAAGTTTCTACACCCGTATAAATCAGGATAAAAAACCCAAAGCACCATAAAAAAGCTTTCATAAATGGAATCTCCAGAAAATGTACAACACCTAAATATACTGCCGCCATGTAAATTGCATCTGCTGTCATAGCTCCCAGCCCGACAAGCCAGGCATGGAAAAAACCATTCTTTATCCCTTTATCCAATTGGGCAGCATTAATGGGACCAATTGGCGCTGCAAGCGATAGACCCAAGAAAACATAGCCTAGAAAAATGCTCATATATGTACAGCTCCTAACTGCCAAAACCTGTTTGTACAAAGTGTATTCAGAGTATTGGAAGGATAGGACAACTATTTAATCCTGAATAAGCAGCAACTGCCTATTCCAGAGTTTTGTTTCAGAAAAAGACCCGGGTTCGGACTCTAACCCGCACTCTCCCGCATTTTTGTGTCCGAAGTATGTGTCCTCGGTTCGGACACATACTTAAAAATCATAAAAAAAATTTGACTGCTTCACACGTTTTAACAAACTAAGCATAAATTTCTCAACCATGCAAAAAATAAACTGAAAAAAACCTGAGGAGAGTGTTCTTATGGATGCAAAACGAGTGAAGCAAATTCTTTCATCATCAGCAGAAATCGAGGTAAAATACAATGGTACGTCTGTGTGGATCGACAAGCTGAATGAGGATGGAAGAACAGCTACGGTACATTTGCGCGGTCCGCTTGAAGAAAGATCTGAAGTGGACATTACAGAATTAACGGAATTCTAAAATGACTGCAGGCCGCCAGCATTGGCGGCTTTTCATCTATATATCCTGACTGGATTCATTTTCTGTTCGTTCATTTAAGTACTTATTTTCAGCAGCAGCAAAGTTTACAGACTGCAGGCTAATTTCTTTTTCGATTCCATACAAATCTTTGCCAGTGTCTTCTGCATTTTCATGCCTTCTATCCACATCAGCGGCCTCCTTTTTATTGTGTTTCCGTTAGTATAAACAGAGCTTTTCAATAACATGAAAGGCAAATTATACTTAAAAATCCGGAATTTATCCCATTTTGAATTTCAGAACTTTACATAGGGTACCGGGGTATAATATAATAAACTCAAAGGAGGCTGATCAAATGGCTTTTGATTTGGAAAACGAAAACTTATCTGCTGACAGCTGCTGTTCGATTGAATCAGAGAGAAAAAGTCATCATTCAGAAAAAGTTAAGAAGAATTTGACGACCCGATTAAATCGAATTGAAGGGCAAATACGCGGAATAAAGGGACTTATTGATAGAGACGTGTATTGTGACGATATAATAACGCAAATTTCTGCAACTCAGTCTGCTTTGAATAGCGTAGCAAAGCTATTGCTGGAAGGCCATTTGAAAAGCTGTGTGGTCGAAAGAATCCATGAAGGCGATCAAGAAGTGCTTGATGAATTTTTAGTCACAATTCAAAAGTTAATGAAAAAATAATAGGGGGTTACATTAATATGGATAGCGTAACTTTGAAAGTAAGCGGAATGTCATGCGGACATTGTGTAAAAGCAGTAGAAGGAAGTGTCGGCAAATTAACCGGTGTGGATAAGGTAGCAGTGGACCTTGAGAATGGCAAGGTGCAGGTTCAATTTGACTCATCTTCAGTATCAATTGAACAAATCAAAGAAACGATTGACGATCAAGGTTATGATGTAGAGTAATCTAATCGGGCAGGAACGTGTGAATAAAATACACGTTCTCTTTTTTTACAAATAAGAAATTTGCCTAATTTATTTTGATTGACATATAGGGTAGTGGGGTATAGTATATAAATGTAAGGTAACTTCGTAAATAAAGGAGTGGGAGTTATGGGTGATGCGGCCCTTAAGGAGGTTCACCTTCCGATATCGGGAATGACATGTGCAGCCTGCTCTTCTCGAATCGAGAAGGGGCTAAATAAGCTGGATGGTGTCCAGGAAGCAAGTGTCAATCTCGCATTGGAAAAAGCAGCCATAAAATATAATCCGGAAGTAACTTCTGTTGCCGCTTTTGAGGAAAAAATTGAGGATCTTGGTTATGCAGTAGTAACGGAGAAAGCAGAGTTTGAATTGCTGGGGATGACCTGTGCAGCCTGTTCAGGAAGAATTGAAAAAGTCCTTAATAAACTTCCTGGTGTTAAACATGCAGTGGTTAATTTGGCTCTCGAAACGGGGACTGTTGAATACAATCCTGAGCAAGTTTCTGTACAGGATATGATAAAAAAAGTGGAGAATTTGGGATATCAGGCGAAAGTAAAAACGGATAATGACCAGGATATCGAAGGTTATAGGGAAAAAGAGATTGAAAAGCAAAAAGGCAAGTTCATTTTCTCGTTAATTCTTTCTATCCCTTTATTTTGGTCTATGGTGGGACATTTTGAGTTTACCTCATTTATTTACGTACCAGAAATGTTTATGAATCCGTGGGTCCAGCTGGCGCTTGCAGCTCCAGTGCAATTCTTCATAGGAAAGCAATTTTATGCCGGAGCGTATAAGGCATTAAAAAATAAAAGCGCCAATATGGATGTGCTGGTTGCCCTGGGTACATCTGCCGCTTTTTTCTATAGTTTATATCAATCATTTTTATCAATTGGGGGCAATGGACATATAGCGGAGCTTTATTATGAAACAAGTGCTATCCTCATAACATTAATCATTTTAGGCAAGCTGTTTGAAGCGAGGGCTAAGGGGCGTTCCTCTGAAGCAATCAAAAAGCTTATGGGTCTTCAGGCAAAAACAGCTACTGTCTTAAGGGAAGGTGAAGAAATTGAAGTTCCCCTTGATGAAGTTATTGCCGGGGAGATCATTTATGTAAAACCGGGTGAAAAAATTCCGGTCGATGGTGAAATTATCGAGGGACAGTCAGCATTGGATGAATCAATGCTGACGGGTGAAAGCGTGCCAGTTGATAAAACGGCAGGCGACACAGTAATTGGATCCACCTTAAATAAAAATGGATTTCTGAAAATTAAAGCCACTAAAGTTGGCAAAGATACAGCACTATCACAGATTATTAAAGTGGTTGAAGAAGCGCAGGGTTCCAAAGCACCCATACAGCGAATGGCAGACAAAATCTCTGGTATATTCGTTCCCATTGTGGTGACTATAGCAGCTGTTACCTTTCTGGTGTGGTATATATGGGTAAGTCCAGGGAATTTTGCTGAAGCACTCGAAAAATTGATTGCCGTCCTGGTGATTGCATGTCCATGTGCACTGGGTCTGGCCACGCCAACTTCTATAATGGCAGGGTCTGGCCGGGCAGCGGAATATGGGGTTCTTTTTAAAGGCGGGGAGCACCTGGAGCTTACACATGAAATCACAACAGTCGTCCTTGATAAAACTGGAACAGTAACACATGGCAAACCGGTTTTAACAGATGTGGTTACAAGTGGCCAAGTTGAAGAAAGAACATTTCTCCAGCTGGCAGGATCTGCTGAGAGACAGTCCGAGCATCCATTGGCCGAAGCGATTGTGAGTGGAATAAAAGATAAAGGAATCACTCTATTTAATCCGGAGGAGTTTGAGGCTATTCCCGGTTATGGCATTAAAGCAAAAGTGGAAGGAAAATACCTCCTTATCGGTACAAGTAGATTAATGGATAAATACGATATAAATGTCCAATCAGCTAAACTCGAGATGGAAAATCTTGAGGGAAATGGAAAAACGGCAATGCTTGTAGCGATAGATGGCAAATATGCAGGTATCGTTGCAGTTGCGGATACAATAAAAGAAACTTCCAGAAGTGCAATCACCCGCTTAAAACAATTGGGGATCGAAGTCATTATGATCACAGGGGATAACAAGCGTACGGCTCAGGCAATTGCTGAGGAAGTGGGGATAGACTCTGCAATTGCGGAGGTTTTACCTGAAGGCAAGGCAAAAGAGGTTAAAAAACTTCAAAATCAGGGAAAAAAAGTTGCCATGGTCGGCGATGGCATAAACGATGCCCCTGCACTTGCTGTTGCTGATATTGGAATGGCAATTGGCACTGGTACAGACGTTGCGATGGAAGCAGCCGATATTACTCTTATGCGAGGAGATTTAAATAGTATTGCAGATGCCATCCTAATGAGTAAAAAAACCATAAGGAATATCAAACAAAATCTATTCTGGGCATTTGCATACAATACGCTTGGCATCCCGATAGCTGCATTAGGGTTCCTTGCACCCTGGCTTGCCGGCGCAGCAATGGCTTTCAGCTCCGTATCTGTCGTTTTAAACGCACTTCGATTACAAAGAGTGAAAATCAAATAAATAAAACATTTAAAACCATTGGATTTAGCCCAATGGAATCAACAATAGGATTCACCTTCTTTTAAAACCAACAACGCCATCACTAATTTTGCTAAAATTTTTGGATTTTGATGATTAACCGAGTATCCATTCAGGTGCTCGGTTCTTTATATTATAGATTAAATATAAGGATTTTAAGATTTTAAGGCATCTTAACCGAAACTACTCTATAAAGAGACCTCATATAATCCCCTTTTCCTTCATAGCCATCTATTTTCTAAATATTTTTTCTTAGCTTATTCTGAAAAACTTCTTCTAAAATTTATATGTAGACTACAAAGAGTGATGATGTGAAAAGTTCGAATATGCTATTATATTGGTATCAATCAAAAAAGGCATTTTCATTAGAAGAGTAAATTTACTCTGCCTTAATTTGGCCAGTGCTTACAATTACGGGGAGTCTATTGATAAAGGAAGTCGATTATACAAATGCATAAAATCGGGGTAGTCGGTCTAAAAACATCTATAGAAGCAATCATAGAACTTGCAGAAGAATATAAAACTGAGCTGGAATTCATCTCTTTTTCCTATGAAGAAACCGAAGAGGTAGAGAAAATTGTTAGAGAACATAATTCTCATGTACATGCTTGGCTTTTTTCTGGTCCACTTCCCTATGAAATTGCAAAAAAAACCCTAGATACGGATAAAATCATGGTTCATGTTCCTGCAACGGAATCAGGCTTTTATAGATATTATTTAGAGATGATCTATGAGCAAGGAAAAATTATTGAGCAGCTTAGTATTGATACGATGCTCTTAAATAATATTAGTGAGGAAGCGACGTCACAAATAAATTTAAAAATCCCAAAGGTTTATACGAAAGAGTATGATTTAAATGTTGATACGAATGAATTATTAAATTTTCATTTAGATTTATGGAAAAGGGGAAAGACAGAAGGCGCTTTAACTTGTTTTCCGTCAGTGTGTGAAGCTTTACGAGAAAAAGGAATTCCAGCCTATAAGATGTCGAGTAGTAAGATGGAAATACGGCAAACGCTTCGGATACTTTCTGAAAAAGTAAGGTCTTCCTACTTTAAAGGTACACAAATCGGAATTGAAATCATTGAAGTTGAATATTTTAACAGAGTGGCAGAGGAGATGAAAACTCCTTATCATTTACAGTACTTAGAGCTCCGGCTAAAAGAAATGTTGATTCAACTTTGTGAAAAACTAAATGGTTCTTTATCAGAAAAAGGAAACGGCAGATACATGATTATTAGTTCACGCGGTGCCATTCAGAGGGAAATTATGACGCTCGAAAATACCGTTCAAAAGTTGGCTTTTGAAGCGGATACTACTGTTGCCGTTGGAATTGGCTTTGGCGAGACTGCCTTTTCGGCAGAAATCAATGCTTTTCGGGCTATTCAACATTCAAAGGCAACGAAAAAACGAAAAATTGTAATTGTTCAAGATAATGGAAATATTGTTGAATCTCCAGGCAAACAAAAAGAACTACAATATGACAGCCGTACACATAATGAAACGCTTCTCAAAAAGTTAAAAAAAGGAACAATCAGCGTAAAAACATATAAAAAGATATTGGCTCTCATTAAAAGAATGGGATGGCAAGAGTTTACAACAAAGGATTTAGCGACACATCTCGAGATGACAGAGCGTAATGTACGGCGTATAGTTGCTTATATGTGCGAAGTTGATTTGGCACAATGTGTTGGTGAAGAGGCTAACGCCACCCGTGGAAGGCCAAGTAAAATTTATAGATTATTATAAGCACCCATAATTGGGTGCTTCAGACTGTCGACAAACTCAATGAAAATTGAGCTTGTCTGCAGTCATTTTTGTTTTAAAATAGAAGTAATACGATACTTGAGGTGATTAAGATGCTTTCTAAACATAATCCAATTCAACGGGATCAAATCGAAATGATTGCATTA
>NZ_VCRN01000053.1 GCF_009849585.1 Bacillus sp. ZZV12-4809 | reverse complement strand
TAATGCAATCATTTCGATTTGATCCCGTTGAATTGGATTATGTTTAGAAAGCATCTTAATCACCTCAAGTATCGTATTACTTCTATTTTAAAACAAAAATGACTGCAGACAAGCTCAATTTTCATTGAGTTTGTCGACAGTCTGAAAGGTGCAGCTATTGCCTGCACCTTTTTTTCGTATTAATTTTCTGAATCGGCCTCCAGCAGGTCCCAGGCTGTAATAAAGCCTTTTGGTTTTTCAGTCGGCTTTCCAGTATCAGTAACAATGATTCCCTCAAGCTTTTCATTTTTATTTCTGGATTCCTCAAACATATCCTCTAAATCAAATATTGAAGTATTCGTGCCGGCAAATGCGATTTGATGCTTGGATTTTTTGTTGAAGAGCTCTTTGATTTTCACTTTTTTCAGCTGGATCGTCTCTTCAGTAAAATGCTCTGCCATCCATTTGACAATATCTGGTGAGGTTAGCAGCCAGGAATATTCCTCTTCCCTTGAGTAGATGGGAAACTGCGAATGAGAGAATTTATTGATTATGGCCAGTACATCTGAAAGCTTTCCATCTTCATAAAAATAAAATACAGGTGTCGCAGCTATGGAAATCGCCGTTTTGGGCTTTTCAAAATGGCCGGCAATCCGTTCGATTTTTTCCACCGTTTCCAGGTGAGGTTCCGCAATATAATAATCCAGATCAATTTTTTCATGGACAATAGCATTCCTCAGCTTGGCAAACTGATGTAAATCATCCTCATATAATCGAATCAGCGAATGGTTTTTCTGTATTTCTATCAGTTTATAAAATTTATCTGTTCTGGCTTGTTTAGCAGATTGTTTCAAGGCTTTGTGAATTCGGTTAAAGGCAGCCTCAAATCTTTCAGATAAGTTCATTTCCGGTTCTGCTCCCATGGTGATCTCTCCCTAATTCATAATATCCTTCTTTATTCCCATATTAGCGGACGATATAAACTTTGAAGAATCTGGGTCAATTTCCGGCAGAATAATTTGCACACATAGAATTTTCAGTCTATTATATGATATTATATTCTTTAGCTGAAGAAGTTGCATAAATATATAAATCTACTAATAATCCTTTTCCTTCTAACCTTATTAAACCTAGACTTTCCTTATTTTAGGAAGAAATAAAGTGTGTATTTTGTCTCTTTGGAAATGGATATTTATTATTACTGAATAATTTTTTTGAATCTTCAGCTCACTATATTTGAAGCGAAAGCCGGTGAAAATATGGAATACACTGTACATCCTTTAGGAGATAATGCAGTTCTTATTGAACTTGGGAATGAAATCAGTGAGGATGCACATCAAAAAGTGCAGACACTGACATCCTTTCTCGAGAAACATCCTCCAGATTGGATGATAGAATACATCCCCGCTTATACCACAGTCACCATTTTTTACAATCCATATGAGATATATCAGCTTTCCGGCGGCCAGCTTCCATTTGATTTCATATGTTCTCTCATAAAACCGCTAATGGAAGAACTGGGAGAAAAAAAGCCAATGGAAGCAAGGATTGTCGAAATCCCGGTTTGCTATGAAGGAGAATTCGGGCCGGATCTTGACTATGTTGCCGAACATAACGGCCTTACCCCTGATGAAGTAATAAACATTCACTCTTCAGGCAGTTACCTGGTCTATATGATTGGCTTTGCGCCAGGCTTCCCTTTTATCGGCGGGATGTCAGAGCAAATTGCCGCACCCCGACGGGATACCCCCCGTTTGAAAATACCTGAGCGAACAGTGGGAATTGCCGGGATGCAGACTGGGATCTACCCCATTGAGACGCCAGGAGGCTGGCAGCTGATCGGGCGTACTCCTGTAAAACTGTTTCGTCCAATGGATGAATCCCCCACCCTTTTAAAAGCTGGAGATAAAATTAAATTCAGGCCAATCAGTCTGGAAGAATACCATCATTGGGAGGAGACGGAGCAATGATTAAAGTGCTAAAGCCTGGACTCCTTTCAAGCATTCAGGATCTTGGGAGAACCGGCTATCAGAAGTTTGGCATCATAGCCAGCGGGGCCATGGATCCTTTTTCACATCGAATGGCCAATCTGCTGGCCGGCAACGAAGAAAATGAGCCTACAATGGAAATAACGATGATGGGTCCTGTCCTGGCATTTGAGGAAGATACATTAATTTCAATCTGCGGCGGAGACCTTTCCCCTTCGATCAATGGCCAGCCTATTCGGACATGGCGGTCCGTTTTTGTGAAAAAAGGCAGTGAACTTAAATTCGGGGGCTGCAAAAAAGGATGCAGAGCCTATTTGGCTGCAGCCGGCGGCTTTGCCGTACCAGAAATAATGAACAGTAAATCTACTTATCTGCGTGCGGGTCTTGGCGGATTTAAAGGAAGAGCATTAAAGTCTGGAGATGTGCTGGAAACAGGCAAACCTTCTCTTCTGTCTTTGAAAATGACGGGATACTTGTCAAAACAGCTCCTTGATAAAAATTTCGTTGAAAACGATTGGGGCATTTCCTCAAAACTCATTCCGGAATATGTGGGGAATCCGGAAATCAGAATCACCAGAGGACGGCAATTTGAATTATTTTCCCATGAAAGCAGGATCCAGCTGTTTAATGATGTTTTTGAAGTGACGGCACAATCGGACAGGATGGGATATAGATTGAAGGGTCTTTCACTTGCACTGTCAGAGCATGCTGAACAAATATCTGAGGCTGTCAATTTTGGGTCCATTCAGGTTCCTCCAGACGGAAATCCGATTGTCCTGCTGGCTGACAGGCAAACAACCGGCGGCTACCCGAAAATTGGGCAGGTTGCTGCGGTTGACCTCCCCCTTCTCGCGCAGGCGAAACCCGGAGATGCTTTGCAATTTACAGAAATAACAAGTGAACAGGCTCAGCAGCTGCTAATTAAGAGAGAAATAGAATTGAAGGAATTAAAACAAGGAATATTATTAAAAATCAGAGGAGGAAATTAACATGCACATTGTAGACATTAACTGTGATATGGGAGAAAGCTTTGGTTCTTACAGGATGGGTCGCGATGAGGAAATCCTGGACCACATTACCTCAGCCAATATTGCCTGCGGCTTCCATGCTGGCGACCCGGCGACAATGCGAAAAACAGTCAGGATGGCGCTTGAGAAAAATGTCGGCCTGGGTGTCCATCCCGGACTTCAGGATTTACACGGGTTCGGCCGCAGGGATATGAATATTACCCCTCAGGAAGCCTATGACCTGGTGGTCTACCAAATTGGCGCTTTATATGCATTTGTTAAATCAGAAGGCGGCAGGCTTCAGCATGTAAAACCGCATGGAGCATTGTTCAACATGGCCTCAAAAAGCGCGCCGTTATCGGAAGCAATCGCAGAAGCAGTATACAAAGTGGATCCGGAACTCATTCTATTCGGTCTCTCTGGTGGCGAATTGGTTAAAGCCGGCAGGAAAATCGGCCTCCGTTCTGCCAATGAAGTATTTTCAGACCGAACTTACCAGGAGGACGGAACGCTGACTTCCAGACGGGAAAGCAATGCCCTTATTACCGATCACAGCGCTGCTGCTCAACAGGTAATCCGCATGGTTAAAGAAGGAAAAGTTCACTGTGTACAGGGCACCGATGTTTCTATCGAGGCCAATACGATCTGTATCCACGGTGACGGGGAAAGCGCTCTGGAGTTTGCCCAATATATTCCGAAGGCACTTAGTGAAGCGGGAATCCAGGTGGCGAAAATTAGTGAGTTTTTGAAATGAAATTAGTTTTATGAAGAATTGGTGACTTGCCGAGCGTGAATGGACTTTATTTGGTTAGTTAGATAGCTTGAACGGCACATAAGGGAGCGGATTGATGCCGTTTGTGGCGGTATGGTCAGCCCGAACGGCCTTAATCGAGCCGAAAAGTGCCGTTTGTGGCGGTATGGTCAGCCGCGAATGGCTTTAATCGAGCCGAATAGTACCGTTCATGGCGGAATTGCATCAAGCAGACTATTACCATTCATAACCTACCCGCCAGCATAAATAGCACCCATCAGGCCTTATTGCACTATAAACTAAGTAGACAAATTGAAATATTGGGGGAAAACGAATGAAAAAGCAATCTAATGCCAGTCTATTGCTTGGCGCCGCCTTCTTAATGGCTACGTCAGCCATTGGCCCGGGCTTCCTGACTCAGACGACTGTATTTACAGAAACCCTGCTTGCGAGCTTCGGGTTTGTCATTTTAATTTCTATTATTATTGATATTGGTGCACAGATGAATATCTGGCGAATCATCGCTGTATCTGAAAAACGCGCACAGGATATTGCCAATGATGTACTTCCAGGTCTGGGGTATTTTCTTGCTGCCCTCATTGTCATGGGCGGACTGGCTTTTAATATCGGAAATATTGCCGGTGCCGGGTTAGGTACCAATGTTATTTTCGGCATTTCGCCTGAATTAGGCGCCCTTTTAAGCGGAATTCTGGCAATTGGCATTTTTCTTGTAAAAGAAGCTGGCAGATTAATGGACCGTTTCACACAGATTTTAGGATTTGTCATGATCGGGTTAACTCTTTATGTCATGTTTACAGCACAGCCTCCTGTTGGTGAAGCTGTAGTCAAAACGTTTGTTCCGGATAAAATTGATATCCTTGCCATCATCACACTTGTCGGGGGTACAGTCGGCGGTTATATTACTTTTGCCGGCGGCCACCGCTTAATTGATGCGGGTGTTAAAGGGAAAGCGGCCCTTCCGGAAGTCACAAAGAGCTCTGTAAGTGCAATCGGGATCGCTTCTATCATGCGAATCTTCCTCTTCCTTGCCGCGCTGGGCGTTATTTCACAAGGGCTGGCACTCGATCCATCCAACCCTCCTGCTTCTGTCTTCCAGCTTGCTGCGGGCAATATTGGGTATAAGATATTTGGGGTCGTTATGTGGGCAGCTGCCATAACTTCAGTTGTCGGTGCAGCTTATACTTCAGTCTCATTCATTCGGACATTGAGCACTAACGTCGAGAAATATCATAAATGGGTGATTGTCGGTTTTATCGCCATTTCTACTTTTGTCTTTGTCTTAATTGGAAAACCGGTCAAAATTCTGGTTTTAGTTGGTTCGTTAAACGGTCTTATCCTGCCAATTGCTTTAGGGGTTATGCTGATTGCGGCTCATAAAACCAAAATTGTCGGCGATTATAAACATCCGCTCTGGATGACGATTTTCGGAGTCATAATTGTTATTGCCATGGCTTACATGGGTGGTTACTCGTTAATTAATGGAATCCCTGAGCTGTTTAAATAAGTATGAAAGGAGATATTTATATGAACTCCCCTTCTCAATTTAATCCTGATGAGGCACGGCAATTGATCCGAAGCAAGGCATGGGATAAGCCGACAGCTGGTATGGCAAACGGCTTCATCCAGGCTAACCTTGCCATACTGCCAAAGGAATTGGCTTTTGAGTTTCTCCTTTTCAGTCAAAGGAATCCGAAATCCTGCCCGATTATTGATGTGACAGAACCTGGTTCTCCTGTTCCTCTGCTCTCTGCACCTAATGCTGATATCAGAACTGATCTCCCAAAGTACAGGGTATATAAAAACGGAGTGTTAACTGAAGAGCAAACAGACATCAATTCTTATTGGAATGATGATATGGTGGCATTTCTGATTGGATGCAGCTTTACATTTGAAGAAGCATTGCTGAAAAATAACATCCCTATCCGCCATATTGAGGAAAATCGGAATGTTCCGATGTTCAAAACCAATATTCAGTGTGTTAAGGCTGGCCGGTTTGAAGGGCCAATGGTTGTCAGTATGCGGCCGATGACAGAGAAGGAAGCTATTCGGGCAGTACAGGTGACTAGCCGCTTCCCTTCTGTCCATGGGGCTCCTGTCCATATTGGAAACCCCGAAGCAATCGGAATTAGTAACATACATAAGCCGGATTTTGGCGATGCCGTGACGATTAAAGATGGAGAGGTGCCGGTCTTTTGGGCCTGCGGCGTAACTCCCCAGGCAGATGCCATGCATGTGAAGCCGGAGATTATGATTACACATGCACCGGGACATATGTTTATTACTGATTTAAAAAATGACGAGTTCTCGATTTTATAGGAAAAAGGCGTCCATTGGGCGCCTTTTATTTTTTGTGTTTTAAAAAATCCAGTGCTTCCTGATGATCTTTTTTCATAATCTGCTCTATCAACGGATCAGCCGGGATGACTTCCTTCTTTTTGTTTTTGATTGTCCTGAATACAGGCCTTATAGAGGAAAGACTGCTTTTTACTTTCCATTCTCCTTCCTCAGAGACTAATTTTAAATCGATGAGACCGAGATGATTGCCCCAGTAGCCAGCTTGAACAGCAGCTGTTCCATTTATTGTTCCGGTCTTCAAATCGATTCCCGGCACCTCCTGCAGCTCTTCTTTAACAGGAAAAACAGAGTGGCTGTGTCCGAATAAAATGGCATCTATTCCTTTAACTTTACTGAGTGCCTGAACTGAATTGCCTTTTTTCTCCTTCAGCCCTTTATCGGATTGCAGGCCGGTGTGTGCAAGGGCAACAATGATATCCGCACCTTTGCTTTTCATAATGGGGATAAAGTGCTCGGCTGTTTCTTTAATATTTTTTACTTTTAGGTTCCCGCGAAAATACTCCCTATTCCACTCAGCAACAATCGGTGTAATAAAGCCAATAACTCCGACATTCAATTTGTGCTTTTCTCCGGATGTATCTGTTACTTCCTTCTCTATGATGGTGTAGGGGTTAAAATAATTGAGGTCATCCTCCTCAAGCTGGTTGCTGTCTTCTACATAGATATTGGCATTCACATAAGGATAGTTAGCTCCTCTCAGGCTTTCTTCCATAAAATCGATTCCGTAATTAAATTCATGATTTCCCACTGTTGCAGCATCATAAAGAAGTGTATTCATAGCCTTAAAAACAGGATGGACATTCGCCAGGTCCAGTGGATGGCTTCTATAGGCATATTCATCAAGCCCATTGCCTTCCAGAATGTCCCCGTTATCGAATAAAAGGGAGTTAGGAGACTCATTTCTTGCCTGTTTGATCAGGCTGGCTGTTCTGGAAAGCCCAAATTCTACTGTTTTCCTGCGGTCTTCGTAATCATAACCAATCATGTTTCCATGGAGATCAGTGGTTTCCATCAGGCGCAGATGGATGGTTGGCGGTCCGGATACTTCAGCTTCCGTCTGGTTCCAGACAAGCAGCAGGGCTATGAATGATATCAGTGAGATAGTATATTTTTTCATTCCCTTTTTCATTCCAACTCCCCCAGACGATCAAAGATTAGTTTTCTTATTTTCTCTAGATGCAAGAAAATTAATCAGAGATTGGGGACTTAAGAAAAAAGAAGAAAAAAAGGAAAATTTTGAAACATTTTTTCCTATATCACGTATAAAATGAAATACGAATCGAGGGGGTTCTTCTATGCTCATGCACAGGAAGTTTTGGATTTGGGCCATATTATTTTTTATTTTAGAAACCATTTTAGCAGCCGCCGTGTCATTTTTACTTAATTTTCCTCTGCTTGATACCCTAGCCTACAGCAGTTTTCTCCTATTTGCATTGAGCTTATTTTCATTTTCTCATGGCGATGCCTGGACAAATAATGTAATTGCCAAATCAAAAATAAACATGGCGACACATATGAATACAGAAGAAAGAGCAAATTTCTTCATTAATCTTAATCCCTTTTTAGCCGGAACTTTTGCTTTTTTTATCGTTGGGTTAATCATTACTGGTTATTTGTTTAGTACTCAGTCTTTATAAAGTGTTTTCATTATGATTTTCTCCCAATTTTTCCAGCTTAGAAGATGTTTCAGGCGAATTCTTGTTCCGACACCGTTTCCGACGGGGTATCTGAGTCTGGGTTCTCTTTCCCTAATAATGTCCACTGCTTTTTTTGCAACGATTATCGGATCTTCATATGATGGCTCCCCTTGATCAAGGTACCGCTGTATTTTTGTCATATAGGTATAATATGGCGAGTCTTTCTTTAATGATGGCTCCGCTATCTTCTTCCCAGTTGTCCAAATGCCTGTTTTGAAAGATCCCGGCTCAATGAGCACCACATTTACTCCAAACGGCTTGACTTCAAGCCTAAGAGATTCACTCCAGCCTTCTAACGCAAACTTTGAGGCTGCATATGGCGATAAGCCCGGAAAACCTATTCTTCCGCTGATGGAGCTGATGTTAATGATGGTTCCCGCTCCCTGTTCCCGCATGAATGGCAGAACTGCCTGGGTCACAGCAATCGTTCCGAAGACGTTTGTTTCAAATTGCGCTCTATACTCATCCAGTGTAATTTCTTCTGCAAATCCTGCACCTGCGTAGCCTGCATTATTTATTAAAACATCTATAGAAGGCAATTGAAGCAGCTGGCTTTTTAAATTTTCAATAGAAGCTGATGAAGTGACATCTAATTCGTGAATGAAAATCTGCTTAAGCACTCCCTCTTTATCAGCTTTCTCCAATAAGATTTGGCGTTTATCCAAATTCCTCATGGTTGCAAGAACGTGAAAATCATTTTTTGCAAGCTCAATGGCCATTAATATTCCAAACCCGCTGGAACAGCCGGTAATGAGGGCATATTTCCTATTCAAATACTTTCATCCTTTCTCTGGGCTGAATTTTTTGTTTTAAATGTAAATAGATATATAATTAAGTGTAAAAGTATTATAAAATAATAAATATATTGATAATAAGAGGATGAACAAGGTGGCTCAAATATTTATCAGCATTTTTCTGCTATTATCCGGTTTGATTCCGGCAGTGCAGCAAAGCCAGGAGCCGATTAATTTCAATGACCCGGGAAGAGATGCCATTGTCATTGATTCACCAGCCCTAAAAAACCCTGCTTTTTGCAGCACACTGATAACTGCAGTCAAAACAACCGCAAAAACAACTAAATTTAAAGAACGTCGCATGTATTTTCAGAATCTAAAATCGATTGCATTCGAGAGAAGCAATGAATACATGACCCCTTACATGTTTCAGAGTAATTATCTCCGCATTTAATGAAACCTTGAAGAATCTTACTAAAGTGTGGAGGAATGAGATTGGAAACGATTAAATCACTACTTAATAATAATGGCTTTAAACGCTTCGTCATTTTTGGAATTATAGTTCTGGCTCTTTATTTGTCGAGGAGCATGATTAATTTAATCCTGATTACTTTTATTTTTTCTTTCTTGATGGATAGGCTCGTGAAACTGGTCCTATCGAGATTTAAACTGAATAGAAAACTGACAGTTGTAATCCTTTATATAGGCATTATCGGCCTGTTATCCATCGGGATAATTAAGTACCTTCCTTTAATAATATCTGAAATTTCACAGCTGTTTAAGCAGGTTGAGAGCTTTTATACTCAGAAGCATGACAATATTGTCATCACATACATTGTGCAAATGCTCGAAACAAATGAAATTACAAAGTATCTCGAACAGGGCTTTGCTTTCCTGCTTCAATATTTCTCCGATATTAGCCATATTGCGATTCAAGTATTGCTGTCCCTGATCCTTAGTTTGTTCTTCCTGCTTGAAAAGCCTAAATTGACAGAGTTTACTTTAAAGTTCAAACACAGCAAAATGGCTGCATTTTATAATGAGATTTCCTATTTTGGCGGTAAGTTTGTGCAAACATTTGGAAAAGTAATTGAAGCACAGGTGGTCATAGCCACAGTAAATTGCATCTTGACTACACTTGCCCTATGGATCATGGACTTCCCACACCTGATGGGCTTGTCTATACTTATCTTCCTGCTTGGTCTAATCCCGGTGGCAGGCGTGATTATTTCCCTGGTTCCTTTGTGTACAATCGCTTATTCTCTCGGCGGCTTTATCCAGGTGTTTTATATCCTTCTGTTGATAATGGTGATCCATGCGATAGAAGCCTATATTTTAAACCCGAAGCTTATGTCTTCCAAAACGGATTTGCCTGTATTTTATACGTTCATCGTTCTGATTTTCTCAGAGCATTTCTTCGGTGTTTGGGGCCTTATCGTCGGTATTCCGGTATTTGTATTTCTTCTGGATGTCCTTGAGGTCAAGAGCAATCCGCCAAAAATACAATAACTTAAAAAACACACAGTCGCGCTGTGTGTTTTTAATTTGTTCACTACTCCCCTTTTATTATCAGGCTGCTTCAGCCAATGCCTGAGCCCTTTTCCTGCATATGGTTCATCATTATATCTGGGAATGATGTGCAGATGGCTGTGAAGAATAGTTTGATTTGAAGCTTCACCGACATTCCATCCAAGGGTGTATCCATCCGGTGAAAACTTTTTATCCAAATAATCCTTCGCTTTTTGGAGAAGCGCATATGTATCTTTCCACTCTTCTGCAGTTAGGTGAAAGGCATCTGAATGATGAGCCTTTGGCACAATGACCCCACATCCCTCCAAAACGTCCTGCTCTTTATCGTGCTGAAGGAAATAACAGGTGCGATTTTCAAAAATGATATTCTGGTGTGGATCCGTGTGAGGGCTGCAAAAAGGACAAGCTTTCTGATGTGTCATTTTCATGGATTCCTTTCTTGGCAGTTTATGAGTAACTTCTCTAATGCAGCTCTATGGGAAGATTTATCATATCCAGAGTTATTGAGTACGGCCTTTTGGATAGACAGGCTATTGAGGATTTCTTCTTCTGCCTGTCTCCTTGCTTTAAGAACCTTAATAGTGCCTTCTTCCCCGCTCAGATTATTCTTCAATCCATATCCCTGCTGGGTATAATAATGCATAAAACCCTCTGACCAGCTTTTCGGCCGCTCTTTTATTGCTCTATTAAACGAGTAGTCTAAGTCATCCTGATTGATATAAATTAGTAATGGATTAAGCTTTTTCACCGAACTTTCCAGCGCTAAAACATAATCCTGTATCTTTGATTTAGGAGCCCCATACTTAATCATTCCGACCGTAACCGGATTCTGGATAAAACAGCATTCAAAAATATGGACTTTATTGCTGCTTTCAGCATGCCTGGCAAAACTTGCCCACTTTTGAGTGATGAGTTTCATATTTTGGTCCAGCGGAAGCTCATAGATATCATGTTTAAATACTCTGTCATAAAATGAATCCGGCATATTAGACCCAAGCTTCTTATAAGGCAGCAAAAAGCCATCATCTTCTAAAATGCTTTTCTCTAAAATTAGCTCTCTGAAAGTATAAAATTCCTCTAATAAATGCTGCCACTCTTCATTAGTTAAATAAGCGACACTTTCAAAATCTGCCGGGTGGCTTAGATCCCCTTCGAAATATACTTCTGCATCGATCCCTTGTTGCCGAAGCACCTCATAGGCCAGTGCTGCCGTAGTGGATTTGCCTGAACCAGGCAGACCCTCGATTAATATTAATTTTGTATCCATGGATTCACCTTCGCAATATTTAGAATTCAAGATCTATTGTAAGGCATAGAAAGAAAAACAAACAGTTTTATTTGCTGTTTGTCTTTGCGGAAGGAGTATTAAACCAGGGTTTTTTGCGGTCATGGAAGCCGTATGGCACCTGTTTTTGCATGTGTCACAGCCTTTGGGTCGTCATGAAAGCCCATGGCGCCTGTTTTTGCATGTGTCGTAGCCTTTTCGTCGTCATAAAGCCTCTATGGCGCCCGATTTTGCATGTGTCACAGCCTTATGGTCGTCATAAAATCTCTATGGCGCCCGTTTTTGCATGTGTCACAGCCTTATGGTTATCATAAAATCTCTATGGCGCCCGTTATTGAGAGGAACACAGGATTTTGGTCATCATGAAAGCTCTATGGCGCCTGTTTTAGCATGTGTCACAGCCTTTTGGTAGCATGAAAGCCCATGGCGCCTGTTTTTGCATGTGTCGTAGCCTTTTCGTCGTCATGAAAGCCCTATGGCGTCCGTTTTTGCATGTGTCACAGCCTTATGGTCGTCATTAAGGCTCTATGGCGCCCGATTTTGCATGTGTCACAGCCTTATGGTAGCCATAAAGGCTCTATGGCGCCTGTTTTTGCATGTGTCGCAGCTTTTTGGTCGTCAGGAAAGCCCCATGGCG
>NZ_VCRN01000052.1 GCF_009849585.1 Bacillus sp. ZZV12-4809 | reverse complement strand
CCCTCTTCAAACACAACGTTGAAGGGGATTCATTTATACAGAAAATAAATTAACGGTTTAAAGGTGCTTGACTAATCGTAAGAAAGACTGCAGACAAGCTCAATTTTCATTGAGTTTGTCGACAGTCTGAAATGACGTGTATGCTGGTACACGTCATTTTTCTTGTTTTTTAATGGGTTCTTAGTCTTTTTCTTCGTTTTTTACATAGCAATTTATATTGGATAATAAATATTGAACGAGTAAATGCCAGATTTGCTGTCATCAACTATTGAGACAGCTTAACTGAGGATAGGAGAATACTAAAATGAAAAAGAATATGAACATTTTATTCTTACTTTTAACATTAACACTTATGGCTGGCTGTACCAGCGCAGAAGATACATCCAATACGGTCGCAGAAACAGAGTCACATAAGGAAGCAGCTGTCGAAGAAAATAAAAATAATGCAAAAGAAGAAACTGTCACCACGGCACCGGAAGAAACAGCAGCCCAGCCAAATAATGACCTGTTCTCAGGATACAAACTTATTGAAGTTGATGGCGGTGATCTTTCTGGACATCGTGAACCTAATGTTGTCGTCGACATTGGGTACGGGGACCGTGAATATTGGGCATTTACTAATGAATACGGGCAGCTGGTACGTGTCATTGCTGAGGAAATCATCCTGCAAGATGACAGCAGCGAACCTGTATTATCATCAGGCAGATACTATCGCGATGAGGCAAAGGTTCCAGGTGTTGAGAGCGAAACATTAGATGAAGGACATATTATTGCCGATTCTCTTGGAGGGGTATCCAATGCTTATAATATCACTCCACAAGATAGCACGCTCAATCGACACGGCGATCAGGCTTATATGGAACATTCAATCAGCAGAGCAGGTGGTGCTGCAGACTTTGAAGCCATTATCACTTATCCAAATACACAGACACAGATACCTTTGAGTTATCAATACACTTACACGATAAAAGGCAACAAGATTGTTGATAAATTTGACAACGTGAATCCTGATGAAGTAAACGCATCACTCGGTTTAACTGACAGTGAAGCAGCTGAATCTGCCGAACCCGCTGAATCAACAGGATCAGCCACAGAGGGTGATATTACCAGCGTAGATACAAACGGCAATGAACAGGTGACGATTAAAGAAGCAAAGGAAGCGGGTTTTAAAATGCCAATAACGAGCGATCATTGGTTATACCCATATATGGATGATCGGGATAATGACGGTATGGTAGGTGAGTAAACCTCTCGAATATTGATCCTGCTATAAAGATTGCTTATGATAGTAAAGGGTCGGTTTCCGATTCTTCGTACTTCAAAAAATGTATCCAAGAACATCAATAGCTATCTATTTTTAATAGATTTTTATAGTGAATATGCTGAAGATCAGCTGCCGAACCAGGCGGCTTTTTTTGTTTATTAATGACAATGGATGTTTTAATAATTCTAATTTGTTAGTTGACCTAATAATAGAAGCTATATTCATAAATTGGGACCGAATCATTAGAGTAGATAATAGACTATTACTCTATTCTCAAAAACTTGTGAAAAAATCAACAAATGGCTTGATAAACTTGTCCACTCCATTTTAAAAAAGAAGAATAGGATATGGTATTAATGAAAAAGGAGGGATATTAATGTCTAATGGTACTCAATCAGGCTATGGGTATGGCGGCGGTTTTGTTTTAATCGTCATCTTATTCATTCTTCTGATCATCATTGGGGCTGCTTTGTAATATTAAGGACCCAATAGGCAAATTAAAAACAGAGGCTGAATCATATTCAGCCTCTGTTTTTTAATCTTTTTCATGATCTTTAAACAAATCCATTGCAAAAATAGCAATCCTAGTTAGTTTTTCTAAATCCATATTCTCAATAAAAGCCTTAAGGGGATTACCGTTGCTGGGTGGAATGCTATTTTCTGTAACATTCTGGGCTTGTACCTGTTCCAGCACTTCCAGCAGTCTTTGGTCTTGCTGCTTAAGGACTGTCTTTAGTTCTTCCAATACTTTTTCTTGAGCTTGTATTTGTTCATACAGATCTCTACTTCCATGAGTTTGGTTCATAATAGAATCTCCTTTCGTTATTAATCAAATTCCTAATCATCTTATGTATCTCTGTTTATTTATGTATGGACAAACAAAAAATTGTGCTGAATGAATAAATACTATATTGAAAAGCTAGGTTTAATTTGAGATACGCCATAGAACATGTAGTTTACATATTTATTAAATATCGGGTTATCTATCCAGGGAGGATATAGTTCCAGGGAGAGAAGAAGTGAAAGAATGCATTTATTCAAGAACTCGATATTGAACAAAAGGGGCAGGTTTGTTTAAGAAGGTATTTGTAATCGAATATTGAATAATTTGTTACATATACAAAAAATGAAGTTTATTTAGAGCTGTGTTAATTAACAAAAAGGAGGAATTAAAATGAGCGAACTTAAACTAATTAATCGTTACAAAAACGAACTTCGAAATTATTCATTAGAACAGTTAAGATATATATCGGAAGAAGGGGTTTGGTCTATTGGGCAAATGTATGACCATTTAATCCGTGTTGCCCATGAATATCTAGATAATATGGAAAAGTGTGCCGTCTTGAATAAAGAACAACCCTTCGGGAAAACAGAGTTTGGTGAACATTTATTTAAAATTGGAGGGTTTCCGCCAATTAAAATAAAATTACCGGATGAACTGAATGCTCCACCTAATAATTCAGACAGCAAGGAGGATCTTATCAGCAGAATGGATCAATTAATTCTAAGGCTGAGCCAATGGGAATCGAAAGTGGATAATATAAACCCAAATTTTAAAGTCAAGCATGGAGGGTTCGGCTGGTTGAATACAAGGGAATGGTATGATTTGGCTGGCATGCATTTTCGTCATCACTTACGCCAAAAGGGTGAGTTAGAACAAAGGCTTCCAAAGTAATTGGTGTGTAAGTTGAGGGTGCGATTGCTTGATAATCATGTTTTTTTATTCAATTAAAGGGTGCTTTACTTTATGATCCAGCTGCCATTTCAGGGGCTTTTCTTATTTCTTAAAGGGGCAGGTTATTGTAGAGGCTTACCAGCACATTGAAAGTGGGCGTACAAAGGGGAAAGATTGTTCTAAGACTCACATATGATATATACATAATAGATAAATTGATGGGGTGAATTCCATTTAAATAATCAGTGTATTTTAATGGTTTGTGAAAAGGTACTTAAATTAATGGGTGCGTTTATCCTGGAAGGGATTAACCGCCCTCTTAGTTGAAGAAGAAATCCAGTGTAAAGCAGGTAATATTAATCCTTTTCTTGAAATATGGGAGATTGAATTATGTATAGGAGGAACAAAAGATGGAGGCGTTAATTGAGGAGTACAGTCGAGGATTTATGATGTTGAGGGAATCCATAAGTAAGTTATCTGAGGAAGAGATTAGGTACAATCCAGGAAAGGATAAATGGAGTATACATCAGATAATTATTCATATAACAGATTCTGAATTGGTGGCTACACATAGAATGAAAAAGGTTTTGTCAGAGCCTGAACCACTTTTACCAGCACCTGACCAAGATGCTTGGGCGAGCTCATTGGTTTATGAACAATTAGATCGCGAGGAATACCTTCTACTATTTAAAATGCTTCGTTCCAGTATGCTTCCTATTCTTCAGAATTTGACAACTGAACAACTTCAGAGAATTGCAGTGTATCCAGATGGTTTGCGATTGACATTCAAAGATTTGTTGGAATTCCGAGTCGACCATATACGTGGACATCTTGACCAAATTGAAAGAGTTAAAAAGATTTTTAAGGAAAAACATAAATGAAATATTTTGCTTCTTCCACTAACGGGTGCTTTGATCCAATGAAGGATTAAGGCATTTTTTTGTTGAACCCCTATTGAACAAAAGGGGCAGGTTAGTTTACAAGAAGTATGATATTATGGAATAAATTAACTTTTTTCATGAATGGTAATTTTTTGGAAGAACATAAAAGATAGTATTTGCACTTAGTGATGTAGTACCGTTTTTTTAGTTTGCTTTGTTCGTGACGCTCTTTTTCTGTGTTTATGTTTATATAGTTTCGATAATCTCAACTTCACGAAAAGAAAAAACGCACAAAACAACAACTATTTTTCTCGTTAATGGAGTACAAAACAGGAATAGATTCTGGTACTTACATCTAAGTCCTTCTAATAATGGTAGTTTTTAAATATGAGGTGTCAGTTTGATAAATAGAAATCAGCGGATTATTTTATATATTTTTATTGCATTATTTTTGGGTATTTCATGGATTGGAATTTATAAAGAAATTGGGAATGAAATGAGAAACAGTTATGCATTTTATACGATTATAGTTCCATGTGTTTCAATTCTTACAGGATTATTTACACTATTTATCGGGAGACGAATAAATTATTCGGTATCAATAAGTTGGGTAGTCATGACATTGGCGAATATTTTTTTGATTTTCATTGGAATGATAAGGTATATAAGTGATTTGAGCTATGACACGTTTTTTCTTTTCTGGATTTTAGGTAGTTGGGTTTTACTTACTTTAATTGGAATTGTCTGTTTTCTAGGAGAAAATAAGGAATACTTAATGCGGAACATATACATTACAACATGCATAGGTTTCATCAGTTTTTATTCACTCTCTTATTTAGATGAAAGACTAAGAGGATTAAGTTATATTTATTTTCTAGAAAATATATCAGGTGTTACTATGTTCATTTTCATCTCTTATGGAAAAGTTGTCTTTTTTGCTCTACTAATTATTATAGTTCTTTTTGATGTATATAAAGATGATTTATTAAAAGTTGATTAATCATTGGCTTTGAGGGGTGAGAAAAATCAATGGGACACGGTAATCAAAAGCAAGGTAAAGTTCAAAGCATATATAGAAAGATAAAAAATCAAAATACAGAAAAGAGCGATGATAATAAATTCGGGGCATTTGGAGTAGTAATTGTTATTATATGGATTATTCTACTTTCTTTAAATGCAATCTTTGATATATAGATCTACTAAATTCTTAAAAGGAAAAGAGCTATGAAAATAAGTCCTGGATGCAATTAAAGCCCCTCTCGGATGAGTAGGGCTTTTGATTTCTTATAAAACTAACGGCAATTTTATACAATAAGGATTTTTGGATAAATGATATAATAATACCCAAATAGAATTGAATAGGTCTCAGTTACGACGGCAGTAGTTGATATCCATTATGGAAGGACATATAAAAATATGGATAAGAAGATAAAAAAGTTAATGGTAGTAAATAGTTCCTTTTATATAAATAATTTTATTGTAATCATTCTTTCAAATATCTCTGGAATGGAAGATATCGCAGCGATTTGGTTTTTTACACCATTCGTGTTAATCTTATTTACCACTTCTTTGGTTGAAAGTTCAAGGGGAAAACAGTTTAACCAACTTAAAAAATTGTCTATCCTAGATTTTGCATTAAGGTGCATAATAGTAGTTGTTAATTTCCTGGCTATTAGTGGAATCGTTGAGCTTCCTTTTCATTATCTTATTGTCTTAGGAATCATTTTTATGACTTTGAATGTTTATTTGGAGTGGAAAATACATAAACAAATACATCTTCATTATTTACAAAATAATAAAGATGAAGGGTTGCTAACAAAAAAGGATTTAGATGATTTGTGTGAAGACTATGCTGCTGAGCAATCAATTCTACATAATAAATCCCCTAATGAAAAAGAGGAAATTAAAAGCATCTATCGTTCAGTCTTCTTTGTAGGTTACTCGTATGTATTGATCTTTTTATTAATTGGCATAGGAACCTTTGCCTTCAACTTTTTTGGTGAGAAAAATACAATAATACTCTTTATCATCGCCTTTCTATTATTAGGTATATATTTTTACTTAACGAATAAAAAATTTACTTTGTTTTTAACAGATCGTAATCAACGGAAAAAAATAAGTTTAAGAGATAACATAACCTTTATCATTGGACTATCCATTATCTATATTTTGCAGGGGTATATTCATATAGGGACAGGAACCTTTAATTTCTTAGGTATCTTTGTTGCGATAATATTCTTTATTCCCACTATAAAAACAAACCAGTTGATAAGAGATAAGTTTTATAAAATTAACAGCAAATATCTTAATAGATAGTTTTCCTTTATTTTAAAAGCCTACCATTATATTTACCTTCCCTAACAATCACATATTTGACCCAGTTGGAAGCTGGGTCTTTTTGTGTTCAGCGTTCCCGGCAAGCTGTTATAACAAGTAAATTTTGGAGGAGGGGTTGTAGTAGAGGAGATTTTTGAATGATTTTGCAGGAGCTATATACGACCTTTTTAAATTTATTATTGAATCCTTAAGTTATATATTTGCAGGTAGATAATTGTTGGAGTTCAAATGTATCTGTTTGTTTGGATATTCGGTATGTATAAGTAATTATATATTTAAGTACGAGGCCGAGTATATATAGATCGCTTTTTCTTATTCGACTAACGGGACAGTTTAGCTTAATAAAATTGAAACATATAAAGGTACTTATCCGTAAACAATTTCTAAAGGGGAATTGTAATGAGTGCAATATTAACAATGATTGGCGATATTTTTGCTGCTATTGCAGGTTCATTAATGAAGAATAAAAGAGAGAAAAAGTAATTTAACTAGGAGTGTTTTAATCGTATAAGATTAAGGTGCTTTTTTACTGGAGTACTCCCTTTTTAGACTAACGGGGAAGAATAGCTAAACAACCAATTGGTGATGTGTGGTAACTTGTATTAAAGGAGGGGGCTAATTGTTGAAAATTTTGCAAATTATTTTTTCAATAACAGCTTTTTCACTAGCAGGGTATGGATTGATTACTGAGGATTTTAAGTTTCAACCATATATGATGTTGTTTTTAGGTTTAACGATGTTGGTAATGGGATTAAGAGAGTTTCAAAAGGGACAAAAAGGTTACGGTTGGTTAAGTATAGTTGTATTTATATTTATTTTATTTGTATCCATCAAAAGTATCATCTTGAATTAACGGGTGCATTATCTCAATAATGATCCTCAATAATAAAGAGCGTTGCCGTACAACTCTATGCCAGAATAGGGCAAGTTTACGAGAGAATGCCTTGGGGAGAAAGGAGTTATACGCTTGATTATTTTTGTGGAAATTTTACGAGCCGTAGCTAGTGTTTTGCTTATTATAAGTGCTGGTAATTAAAGCACCTGAGACGGCAGCTTGATCTTAGAGTAATGCGCCTGATTGAAACATTTTTCCCTCCAGCTTTAAAGGTTACATTAGAAAAATTGACTGTTGCTTTCTTGGCAGCATCTTTAGATTTCGCAGGGAATGTTTTTTTACCAATTTTTAATATGGCTTTTCCCCTTCAACTACTTGTCCTTCGTCGATACATTTTAGGTTACATTGCATGTTGAGCGGGAAAGGTAGGAGGCGTGTATTAAAACGCTCCACCCCGATTTAAATGGGGATTTTCGAAGACTATGAAAAAAGTAGTGTAAAAGACGTTTTTTGGAGGTTTATTTATGTATTCAGTAGATAATTATATTGGTTCAATTAAAGCTAACATTGAGAAACAATCGGATTTGTTGGTGGTAAATCTAGAAAAAATCCTTTCATACAATTTCTCTTCTGATATTGACTTGTTAGATTTCTCTGTATTCATTGAACCTACAAGATTCGAATTATCAATTAGAATGTTCTCAATGGATAAAGAAGCCAACGAAGTTTTCTATGAAGGAAATGGCACAACTGTATTTGCAGGTAGTGTGGAGGTATTGTCAGATGTAACATATTATCAGTTAAACAACGACAAATTGGATGATTTTATCGATAACTTTTACGAAAAAAATTATCCAGCGATAGACCATTTAGAACAAAAAGCGTTTACTGATTGGTTTAGTCAATCTTGGAAAAAAGCAGGTGGAGATGCATTGAATTTACCAGCTTATTTTGTTTTTCACGATGATTATAAATCATTTGATTTAAAGAATAATCAATGGATTGACGATGAAGAAAAATGGTCATAAGGATTAAGAATGCTTTTGATTTTCTTATATTCTACTAACGGGTGCAAGAATTGAAGATCCAGTTAGGATCGGCAGAACCTTTTTTCTTATTCGACTATCGGGGCAGAATAGTTCAATAAAAAATTTACAAAAACCTGGAAATGTTTGTTATAATAAATTAAGAAACAATCACTTTGAGTTAACAAGGAGTGGGTTCGATGTCCGATGCCCTAGCTTTGCTAATGGGATTTCTGTTCAATGCGTTAATAATAGCAGTTTTATTGAACATTAAGAAAATGAATTCACAAAAAGTAAAGTTAACTATTTTAAGCTTTATTTCCCTTATCATAATTCCCATAATTCCTGACCTTGGATATCGGCTGGATAATGACTTTGGGTATTATTATTTTGGTTTTCCTGCTGATGCTTTAGTTTATCGGGGAGGTTCGCTGATTTCACTGGAATCATTCGGCTTGGTTTTTAATTTTTTCTTTTTTTATTGGATTTTTAAACTAATACACAAATTTTGGATACTTGTGATTCCTGTAAAAAAGGATTGTTAACCTTAAATCAGTAAACAATATAGGGATAGGTACTCCTAACATACTTAAATATTACTAATAAGGTCATTATGCTGAGGGTGCGTTAACCGACAAGGATTACGTGCTTTTTTTATTTACAGGAGTTCTATATGGGACCCACGGGGCAGTTGAAGAAGGAAAATCTTTTTAAGTAAAGGATTGTAGTATTAAGATAGCCTTGAAGATTACTGGAAATCAGGAGGCAGGACATTGAAATCAATCAGATTAAGTGAATCAGTAAAAGCATTTTTAACCACGTACAAGCTATTTGAAGAAGATGAAATTCAACAAGTCCAGTTACAGCATCGATTAGATTTAGTGAAGGCATTTGGGATAAATGAATGTATGAGGATAATAGAAATCGGCTGTGGCCAAGGTGATACAACGGCAGCATTAGCTGATGCAGCTGGAAAAGATGGAAAGGTTATTGGAATTGATATTGCCAGCCGTCATTACGGTTCCCCTTTGACGCTTGGAAAGGCAACAGACTTGATCAAGAAGTCTGCATTGGGAGAACGCATCACGTTTCATTTTGAAATGGATTTTGACAGATTTGACTCTAGCGAAGTATTTGATATAGCAGTGCTATCCCACAGCTCTTGGTACTTTAAAAGACCTGATGATCTACTCCGATATTTTAAGAAGTTGAGAAGTATTGCTAAACGTATATGCTTTGCTGAATGGGATCTTGACTTTACCCGCATAACTCAGCGTTCCCATTTTTGTGCAGTTTCCATTCTGGCCTTATACTCTAACTTCGTAATCAATAACGGAAATATACAGAACTTGTTTCATAAAATGCAAATTCAAGAGTTGCTTGAAGAGGCAGGTTTTCATATCGAAAAGCAATGTACTGTAAATGCTATGTATTTGCAGGACGCAAAGTGGGAGAAGAGTTATGCGAATAGCATTCGTGAAGAGTTCGTTCATGCTCCCCCCATGATACAATCAATGGTCAACAGCTACTATGAACTGATGAACACCTCAAATGACAATGAATCATTAAATAGTTTCGTTATATGTGCAAGGTGATTTAATTTGATAAGAATACTCCGACGATAAAAAAAAGATGCTTAATTTGAAGACAGAAGGTCTGTGGCATCTTTTTTTTCTTTTGCAAGCTTAGTTTGTGTGGCTGTACTTAAACTAAGGGTGCTATACTCAAAGTCAGCTGCTGAGTCAGGCAGTCTTTACTTCGATAATCACCTTTTCCTTATTCAACAGGTGCTAATGTTTAAAGAAGGGGATCGTTCCAGCAATCCCTTTTCTTATGTCAAGGAAAAAGTGATTCTTCTTTAGTATTGAAGAAATTGTACACTTTTTATTTTCCCAATAATTATAAAGATATTAGGAGGAACCTCTTGTCTAAGAGGCTCCTATTTAAGTTCAGGCGCTTTGCGATGGTTAGTTCCTTCTTGATAGGCATAGGCTAGTTTAATCAATGTTGGCTCGTCGAATTCCTTTCCCAGCAGCTCGAGCCCGACTGGAAGACCGTTATCACTGAAGCCAGCAGGAACCGAGATTGCAGGGAATCCTGAATAAGGGCTTAAGCGATTGGCATTCCCTGCACCTTGGCTTTTTCCCACCTGTGCCGGTAAAGCACTCGAAGTTGGATAGAGCAGTGCATCCAGGTCATGTTCATTAAACGTTTCCATTAAGCTTTCCCTTGCTATTTTAGGGCGATTGGCAATAATGTCCTGGTATTCCTCATCATTTTCTAATGATTCTCTTTCATTTCGGGACTTTAACCCGCTTTCCAAGCTTGGATGGAATTTCCCGCTTTCGATAATATCTGATAACGTGCCTACAGGTGCATCCGGACCAAGGCTAGCCAAGTAATCATTTAATTGAAATTTAAATTCGTATCCGCTTAAGCTTGGATAAGAAAGAATTTGACTAAGACTGGGAACCGATACCTCGAACACTTCTGCTCCAAGCGCTTCCATGTCCGCAATCACTTGATCCATCACTTTATTGACTTCAGGATCATTCCCAAACAGGTCGCGAATAACGCCTATCCGAGCTTTCTTTAATCCATTTTTCTTAAGATAATGAGTATAGGTTTTTGGAACTTTTCCGATGCTGGCTTCAGTAACTGGATCTGCTGGGTCATAGCCAGCAATTGCGTCCAGCACGACAGCCACATCTTCAACCGTACGTCCCATCGGCCCGCCGACATCCTGTGATAGTGCAAGTGGAATGATTCCATCGCGGCTGGCAAGTCCCATAGTAGGGCGAAGTCCAACAAGGTTATTGAAGGACGAAGGGATTCGGATGGACCCGCCAGTGTCTGTCCCTAATCCGACAGCGGCAAAGTTGGAAGCAACAGCTGCTGCCGTACCACCGCTTGAACCACCCGGGTATCTAGTTAAATCATATGGGTTATAGGTTTGCCCGCCAAGGGAGCTAATGGTTTGGAATCCGAAAGCAAACTCATGCAGGTTCGCTTTTCCTAAGATGATTGCACCTTGATCTCTTAATCTTTTTGTTTGATAGGCATCATTTAGAGGGATGGACCCTTCAAGTGACAGGGATCCTGCAGTAGTTTGCATATCGTATGTATCATAGTTGTCTTTTAATATTACCGGAATTCCATGCAAGGGACCGCGAACTTTTCCCTCTTTACGCTCTTTATCTAGTTGTTTCGCTTCTTCTAATACATTTTCGTCAACCGTAATGATGGAGTTCATGCTGTCATCGTACTCCTCAATTCGGCTGAGGTAGAAATGAACCAATTCCTCAGAGGTTAGCTTCCCCCTCTGCATCGATTGCTGCAATTCAAATATTGTCGCTTCCTCAATCTCAACAGATAAAACTCTTTCAGCGACGGGGCTCGCTGAATTAGAAACAGCACCTGCTGGAGCTGCGTACAACCCGAAAGCCATTACTAGAGCAGTAAAGTAAACTATAAATTTGTTATGCCACTTTTCCATTTGTGACTCCTTTCGTTTTTCGGAATAATTAGAATATATCAATCTATATTTATTCTGTATATAAGAGGAAGGTCATGAAATACCTGGTTATATAGGGTGATTTGTCCAAATGGAAGAATTCATTTTATTCCACCTGAACAGGCAGTAGTATAAATTTCAAGTTGAAAAAATAGGCAGAATTAGTGAAATCATCATTTAATCACAGCCAGTGGGTTAGTTATTCCACCTGATATAGGCCGCTTTAGAATTATTGAACTAACTTTATCTGCCTGGACCTCGGTTACTAACTCAATTTAGATGCTTTATAGACCTAAAGGGGCAACAGCAATCGGACCATTTTGTTGAATTAAAAAGGAATTATTTGCAGGTGAATCGAACATTATCCTGAAGATAATTAAAGGTTAATGGAGAGGATAAAATGAAGGTTATCGGTCTTATTGGCGGAATGAGTTGGGAATCTTCTGCTGAATATTATCGGATGATCAACGAAGAAGTCAAAAGAAGATTAGGGGGATTACATTCAGCGAAATGTCTTCTATATAGTGTGGATTTTCATGAAATTGAACGTTATCAATCAGAGGGTGCCTGGGAAAAGGCCGGCGAAGTGTTAGGTAATGCTGCTCATTCTTTGGAAAAGGGGGGAGCTGATTTTATTGTCATTTGTACTAATACGATGCACAAAGTTATAGGTGACATCCAGTCGAAAATTAAAGTCCCCCTGCTGCATATTGCAGATGCAACAGCAACCCAAATTAAAGAGAAAGGAATTAATTCTGTCGGATTACTTGGCACAAAGTACACAATGGAGCAAGATTTTTATAAATCACGCTTGGAGATTAACGGTATACAAGTTTTGGTGCCAAATGACAATGAAAGAGAGATTGTAAACAAGGTTATATACGAAGAATTATGTCTGGGTAAGATGCGTCAAGAATCAAGGGATTATTATAAAAAAGTTATCCATGGTTTAATCGAATCTGGTGCTAAAGGGATTATACTAGCTTGTACAGAAATTGGATTATTGGTAAAGCCGGAGGATTCTGATGTGCCTCTATTTGACACAACTTACATACATGCTATTGAAGCTGAGAATATGTCCTTAAAATAGAGTTATGAAGTCTTTTTAATGGATAACTTTTTTGTTGTTGATTTAACTGTTAGAAAAGGAGTTAAAAAGATGAATCCTTCATTCCGAACAGAGAGATTAAGCATCCGCAATTTTATATTAGAAGATGCTCCCAAAGTTCAAAAATTATTAGAAGATGGTGAGATAGCACAAACAACAACGATTATTCCATATCCTTTACCAGATAAATTTGCTGAAGACTGGATTTCTAAAATTAAAAACTCTATGGTTAGTAAGGACAGTTTCCATTTTGCTATATTTAATGAACAAGACCATTTTATTGGCTGTATATATATTTTTATAAATAAAAAACACAATAAAGGAGAACTTGGTTATTGGCTTGGGAAATCTTACAGGAATAAAGGTTATTGCACGGAAGCAGGTGAGGAAATAATAAAATTTGGATTTGAAGATTTAGGACTAAATCGAATCTTTGCTGATGCTTTTACAAAAAACACTGCTTCTTCAAAAGTAATGGAAAAATTAGGACTTAAATATGAAGGTACTTTTAAACAAAGTTGCTTATACAGAGGTGTCTATGAAGATACTGTAATCTATGGAATCACAAAGGATGATTATTATAGTAAATAGATTTACTTGTTTGTTCAACTCACGATTGTAATAGTAGAACAAGGCTGTCAAATTGATGGTCTTTTCTTATTATCCTAAACCAGCTAATAGTTTGTCAATATTTTTCATTAAAATATCGAAATTCATCGTGATATACTAAAAAAGGGTATACTAAATAACCTTCATATTCTCTGAA
>NZ_VCRN01000051.1 GCF_009849585.1 Bacillus sp. ZZV12-4809 | reverse complement strand
GAGAGGTTTACAGTCATGAAAAAATGCTTTCAAGTCCAATAAAAAAGTAAAAAGGGTCCGGAATAAGGCTATTCCGAACCCCTTTTGTCTACAAACTGAAGAGGCTTCAAAAAAGCCTCTTCATCCATTTTTCTCTATTTTTAATGCAGGTTCCTTCTTTTTGTTCTGACATTCAGGACAGATTGGCTTGTTTTCAAGAAAAACGGTCCGCTCATACAAAGATAATTCACCGCACCAGCTGCAGCAAAGGATTTCGCTCATAAAATCCCCCCTTTGTATCATCCTATTTACGTTTGGCCATATTTATTCTGCAGATTCAGTATAAAGTTTGGATAAGCACAATTTCGGGTATAAATACAGCAGAGGTGATATTCATGAAAAAGAAAGAATTAGATAAGGATTATACACCGAGAAACAGCTCAATGGCGGAAAATATTGAAGAGATGGAAAACCTGGGCAAGCAGATGGAAAATTTGCGGACCAATAAAGAATTAAAAGAGGATTATAATAAATATCCGGATCCCATTCAGAATAAGGATAAAGACAAGAACCTTCGCTAATCGCGGGGGTTTATTTTTGTTTAATTAGGAATATCCCATATTAAAAAATGGGCTTGTCCAAAAGATACTACGAACGTCTTATTGTCAAAATTATTTGTAAATTATTTTGTCTTCTCGCATATGATAGAGTAATAAACACTTATTTATATTGGCTCATTAATAACAGAATGACTGCCGGAAAATGAGTCTATGAAAAGAAGGCAGACGGCTGAATTGGGGATGTTTCATCTTTTTTGACACTCGCGATATTGTATGTTGGAAAGCTGTAATGTGTGAGATTTAATTTAAAAGGAGGGGTTAACATGACGAATGTCAATAACCATCAGTTTGTGATTTCCCAAGAAGATTGGTCCCTCCATCGCAAAGGCTATGATGACCAGCAGCGTCATCAGGATAAAGTCCAGGAAGCAATCCGCAACAATTTGCCTGATTTAATAACGGAAGAAAACATTGTAATGTCGAACGGGCGTGAAGTGGTGAAGATACCGATTCGCTCATTGGATGAATACAAAATCCGTTATAACTATGATAAAAACAAACATGTCGGCCAAGGCGATGGAGATAGCCAGATTGGAGATGTAGTGGCGCGTGACGGATCCGGCAGCCAGAAAGGACCCGGAAAGGGGCAGGGGGCAGGCGACCAGGCAGGCGAGGATTATTTTGAAGCAGAAGTTTCATTGATGGAAATTGAAGAAGCTTTATTTAAACAATTGGAATTGCCTAATTTAAAGAGAAAAGAGCAGGATGAAAATATTATTGAGGATATTGAATTTAATGATATTAGAAAGACTGGATTAATGGGTAACATTGATAAGAAGAGGACCATGATGTCTGCATTCAAGCGCAATGCAATGAAGGGAAAGGCGGCATTCCACCCGATTTATAAAGAAGATTTGAAGTTTAAAACCTGGAATGAGATAATAAAACCTGATTCTAAGGCTGTCGTACTTGCAATGATGGATACGAGCGGCTCAATGGGGATCTGGGAAAAGTATATGGCCAGAAGCTTTTTCTTCTGGATGACGCGGTTCCTGAGAACCAAATATGAAACTGTCGAAATTGAATTTATTGCTCATCATACTGAAGCAAAGGTAGTTTCAGAGGAAGATTTCTTTTCCAAAGGAGAAAGCGGAGGAACGATTTGTTCATCTGCCTACCGAAAAGCGCTTGAATTGATTGATGCTAAGTATGACCCGCGCAAATACAATATTTACCCTTTCCACTTCTCAGACGGTGATAACCTGACCTCTGATAATGCACGCTGTGTCAAGCTGGTGGAAGAACTGATGAAGGTCTCCAATATGTTTGGATACGGTGAGGTCAACCAGTATAACCGCCACTCGACCCTGATGTCCGCCTATAAAAATATTAAGAATGAAGATTTCCGATATTATATTCTTAAGCAAAAAGCAGATGTATTCCATGCGATGAAGAGCTTCTTTAAAAGGGAAGAGGATAACAAGAAATATGCGTAAGAGAGGGGAAACCTCTCTTTTTGTTTCAGCAAAAAGCCCCCTTTTCAGGGGGCTATGCTATTTAAGCCTTTCCTTGGCAAGCTGCTCATCTCTATTTAATTCTGAGCTGATTTTTATCGCTGAATTAGTTGAAGTCTGAACACGATTATGATTCTCATTGACACAGCATGTACCTGCGGATTTATCTGCAAGTGTCTTGATATCCGATTCATGGACAGCCTCCCGGGCTGAAGCACTCTCCAAATATCCTTCAGAGTTTTCAGCATTGATCCTCTGATTGTCCTGAGGGGACCCAGGATATTGCCCATAATAGTCAGCGATTAAAACATATTTTCCATCAAAAACCATGCTTGCGTACTGATCCAGATCATGTTCATCAAACCGTGTACCATCTTTTTTATCAGGATCAATTCCGGAACTTGTGTCCGGGTCTTCCCCCATGAAAAGAGCTTTAACTGAATCAAGAAAACGCTGATTGCCCAGTTCCTGAGATCCGACTATTCGCAAGTTTACTCCGTAATTGT
Source organism: Bacillus sp. ZZV12-4809 (assembly GCF_009849585.1). GTDB lineage: Bacteria > Bacillota > Bacilli > Bacillales > Cytobacillaceae > Cytobacillus. The sequence goes on along the minus strand of NZ_VCRN01000051.1, from coordinate 11,594 downwards.
CTGCAAAGGCTTCAAGGTTTGCTCCATCCTTTGAGACGATCACAAGATTTTCCTTCTGATACCCATTTGACCCTGCGCCTTCAATGGCCTCTTTAAGCTCTTGCTGTGTATCGTATCCGCCTATTAATATATTCTTCTGCATATTTTTCACTCCCATTGTCATTTGATATTTTTTTATTTTCCCTGAATTGCAGGCGGGGAAACTTTCTTTTACTTTTGAAGGGCAGGGACCATTAATACAGCAGATGGGCCTTAATCTTTATATGGGACAAGCCGTATATATTAATAAAACGCAAAGAATACAGTATGATAAGGATATAAAAACTGAAATGTATTGCTGCTGGAGGTGGGCAGAAATGGAGATTGAGAAACTGGCTAAAAGGCTGAGGAACAGAACCCCCATCATTTTAGGGAGTGAGCGATATTCGAAATTCGCTATTTTGCTTCCGCTGGTTGAGATCAATAATGAGGTTCATGTCCTTTTTGAAGTGCGTTCATTAAAAATGAGAAGGCAGCCTGGGGAGGTATGTTTCCCCGGGGGAAGAATAGATCCGGAAGATAGGGATGAAGAGCATACGGCCATCCGTGAAACCTCTGAGGAACTCGGTGTGGATGAAGACAGCATCACAGATGTTTCCCCGCTTGATTACATGATTTCTTTTGGCCAGATTATTTACCCTTATGCAGGCATTATCCAAAACCCGGAGCAGATTGTGCCGAACCCTGATGAAGTAGAAGAGATCTTTACTGTCCCTCTTTCATTTTTAAAAAACGTAAAGCCGGAAACATATCACGTGAATTTTAAAGTAGAGCCGGAAGAAAATTTTCCTTTTGACTTGATTGCCGGAGGAGAAAATTACAATTGGCAGACAAGAAGAGCAGAAGAAGTATTTTATTATTTTCAGGATAAGGTCATCTGGGGGCTTACAGCCAGGATTCTTAAGCACTTTCTTGAAATCATAACGGATACCAGGGAAAGTGAAAGCGTTTGAAGAAAATAATTTATCAAAAAAAGGTTGACGCAGTCCTTAAAAATGTTTATCATTCATATAAATTGAATACTTAGAAACTTCTTATCAAGAGAGGCGGAGGGACTGACCCTATGAAGCCTCGGCAACCAGCATTTATGCACGGTGCCAAATTCAGAGGAATACATTTTCCGAAGATAAGAAGGCGGAATGAACGGATAGTAAATTCAAACCCCTTCTTGTCTGTAATGGACGGAAGGGGTTTTTTGTTTTACGGCAGGCACGATAAATTGTATCCAGGGGGAATGAGAGATGTCAGTGATAACGATTGGGCTATTGGGGTTTGGAACAGTTGGAAAAGGAGTATATGAAACGATCAGCAAACATCAGGGAAGGCTACAGGCGGTATTAGGGAAAGAAGTGAAGGTCGCAGCCATCCTTGTTAAAAATGTGAATAAGCATACTTTGCCTGATGATGAGGTGCTTTTAACAGATGACTTTCAAGATATCATTGAGCTTCCAAAGCTTGATGTCGTAATTGATGCCATTGTTGGCAGGGAACCGGGCTATACATATTTACGCCAGGCAATATCGAGAGGATGCCATGTCATTACAGCCAATAAGGAAATGTTTGCATTTCATGGAAGTGAGCTTTCGAGGCTTGCAAAAGAAAAGAATGTATCACTGGGATTTGAAGCAACTGTCGGCGGCGGAATTCCCATCATTCAGACCATCAAACAGCTGCTGAATGCCAACCGGATAGAACGAATTGAAGGAATATTAAATGGCACATCCAATTTCATTTTGACAAGTATGAGGGAGGAGAATTTATCATTTGAAGAAGCACTGAGAATAGCTCAGGAAAAAGGTTATGCAGAAGCCGATCCCAAAAATGATATCGAAGGATATGACGCCTTTTACAAAGCAGTTGTTCTAAGCGAGCTGGTATTTGGGAAAGCGCCGGCACAGGAATACTCTGTCAGAGAAGGTATTACTGATATTACCATTGAGCAAATTACTTTGGCTGATTCGCTGGGCCTGAAGTTCAAGCATGTAGCATCCATTCAGAAGGAAAAAGATTCTATCCGCTGTACAGTAAAGCCGGTCCTGACAGGAGAAGCACATCCTTTGTACAGAGTAGAAGGCGTGCAAAATGCCGTTTCCATCGATGCAGATATTGTCGGAAATATCAGCCTGCAGGGGCCAGGAGCAGGCATGTTCCCAACGGCAAGTGCAATTATTGAAGATTTAATTCATGCAGGAAAAGCCGATTTTCCTTCAGCATTTGAGGAAGCAGTATCGGAAGAGAACGTTGTTGAACAGCAGATCTGGGTTGTATTTGGTAATGCTGAGCAAACAGAGCTGCCAGAGGGAATTGAAATCATCAGCAAAGTGTCAAAAGAGGCTGTGATTGTTAAGGCATCTGCAGAAGCTGTGTCATTATTAGACAGATCTGATTGGAAGGCATATCAAGTGCTTGGAGATTATGCACATGATGCGGTGAAGCATAAGCAGGTTCAGCCGGTCTAAAAAACAGAAGGGGCAGCTTACGAGCTGCCCCTTCTGAAGTATAATTTGAGATGGTGGATACTAAGCCTGCTGTTTATTCAATAATGGATTATTTAATCCTGAATACAGGTCTTTAACATGAACTGTTACTATCTTAGCGCCAATCTGGACATGGACCATATTATCAAAAACGGCTGTTACCAGGCCGTTTAATGAAACATTTGCACCAATATTGAGATCTTTGCCGGGAGATTTAACATTTTTCTTGTTTGCCATCCGTAACACCATCCCATTCCAATTTATTGAAACTTATACATAGAATATTGCCTTTTTATAGTAAAATAAACGCTTTAATCAAAAATGTCCAGTAAAATTGCTTGTTTTTTTATCGACAAATTGTATTGAAATTAGACACTTATCTAAAAACTGTTGATGGTACATCGAACTGTCTCCATAGGAAGATGATGAAAAGAATGGACAGCCCCCATGCTGCAGCTGGCCGCATGAAATGCACCCAGAGGATAATAAACATAACAGCATTGAAAAGAATCGACCATTTTAAATTCCATCCATTATCATACTTTATCAATTTTAATTTGATGTCAACAATCTCATTAACCGTATAGAGAAGGACCCAGCCAGAGATATAGAGCAGTTTTTTAATAAGGTTGCCTGCAGGGAATCTATACAAATAGATTAAAATGGTGGCAGGATACTTTACAGCGATAATGGATAAACTGACATGGGTGTTTGTAAGATTCGCTTTCTCATCGATTCCCTGCGGGTCATAAGTCCACATCGGGTAGATATCTGAGAGCAGATATAAATATAAAAAGTCCCCTAATATGAAAAAAAGCATGGTGGGGTAATATATTTTCCAATTTCTCCAGTCACCCCACTTCCATAGAGCGAATATCCACAAAAAAGCATAAAGAGCATTCATTCCATTCACCTCTTCTCTGAATGTACATTTATTCCTATTATTTCCAGTCCGTGGAGAAACAATGTAATCCTTTGGTCATCAGGGTATACGGCTAAGACAAATTAAAAAAGCCGGAAAACCTCATGTGTCTGAAAAGGTTTTCCGGCAGTTGCTGTTATTTTCTGTTCCGTGAAACATAGGGACTTTCAGCACTCCAGAATCTCCAGGGATAATCCCGTGCTTCTCCGGAGTTATCAATCCCGATTCGCGGTCCCTGTTTGATTTCTCCGGGAGGGATTCCTTTAGCAATCATTAGAGGAGGGCTGGTAAAATGTCGTCCATAATCATCTATTGTAATACCGAGAGCTTTAGTTAATTTACCAGGTCCGTTGGTGAGATTTCTCAGGTCTTCCATCTTGCGTCTTTGCTTCATTAACTCAAGTCCGTCGACAGGTTCAACCCCTCTGATCAAAACAGCCTCCGGTTTTTCCTTTGGACCGCTCACCACATTAACGAGGCAATGGGTATGCATCACATAAGTATAGACAAAACCGGGTTCATTGAACATGACTTCTGTCCTTTTGGTTCGCCTGTTCCCAAAACTGTGTGCTGCTCTGTCCTCCGGGCCCATATAAGCTTCTGTCTCAACAATATAGCCCGAGGCAATTCCTTCTTCCGTTTCTTTGATCAATAAGCAGCCCAGAAGTGCTTCAGCCAGCAGAAGGGTCGGCTTTTGGTAAAAGCTTTCTGGAAGCGGGGCATATTGTATTATTTCCTTCATAGTCAATCTCTCCATTAAGTATTATTAGTGCTGCAGCTTCGTGTCCTATGTTTTTACCCTTTGCTATTTTTTCATAACCATACCTGCAGTATAATAGCAAAAGGAATAAAGAACAGGATGTGTACATGAATGAATAAAAATATCGGATTTATCGGATGCGGAAAAATGGCTCAGGCGATAATCGGGGGTATTATAAAATCTGATCTGGTGAATGCAAGGCAGATTATTGCATCAGCGAAAACGGAGAAGACGCTTGCTGACGTTAAAAGCAGATGGGATATACAAACACGTTTATCTAATAGGGAAGCAGCGGAGGAAGCAGATATCCTGTTTCTTGCAATTAAGCCTGATGCACATGCTGCGGTTATTGAGGAAATTAAAGATAGTATTCACTCCCACGCAATTATCATAACGATTGCGGCGGGCATAAGTCTTTCCTTCCTGGAAAAGTTATTTGATAGAAAAATAAAAGCAGTCCGCTCCATGCCGAATACTCCTTCTTTAGTTGGAGAAGGCATGAGTGTTCTTGCAGCGAATGAAGCATTATCTCATGAGGAGATGAAAGATGTAATCAGGATCTTTTCTTGTTTTGGAAGAGCAGCTGTTATGGAAGAAAAGAAGATGGATGCCATTCCAGCTATCAGTGGTTCTTCTCCCGCTTATGCTTATATGTTTATTGAAGCCTTGGCAGATGGCGGCGTAAAAGCAGGACTGCCCCGTGACCAGTCTTATGAGCTTGCAGCACAGGCTATATTGGGGGCAGCGAGAATGGTGCTGGAAACAGGGATGCATCCTGCGGAATTAAAGGATGAGGTTTGTACTCCGGGAGGTGCAACAATAGAAGCTGTTGCCGAACTGGAGAGAAAAGGATTCCGTGCAGCGGTGATGAGTGCAATGGATCAATGTTTTGAAAAGACAAAGGAACTATCTCTAAAAAATAATTAAACAAAAATATACTTACAACCAACCTGGCATTATATAATACTGTCGGGTTTATGCCGCTAATTTACGTAAAACTGGAACATCCACATCGAAATAGCATATATAATAAGAAAATTTAAATTTTAATTCCGACTTGACTCATAGGAATACATGAATTATAGTAAGTCATTATATAATATCTTTTGGGGAGGATCTGGTCCGATGAGTACAGGACTTATAATTTTAAATATCATCATTATGCTTCTGCTTTTAGGCGTATTATTTTTCATGCAAAAGAAGCATGTTTCATTTTCAAAGCGTGTGTTTACAGCGCTTGGTTTAGGAATCCTATTTGGTTTCGCGCTTCAGCTGATATATGGATCGGGTGCTGAGGTCATTGCCAAATCTGCAGACTGGTTTAATTTAGTTGGCGGAGGTTATGTCAAGTTCCTGCAAATGATCGTCATGCCGCTTGTCTTCATTTCGATTTTAGGTGCTTTTACTAAGCTTAAATTAACGAATAATATTGGAAGAATAAGTGTGCTTATTCTCGGTCTGCTGGTAGGCACGACCGCAGTTGCGGCTGCTGTCGGAATTGCAACTGCAGCAGGTTTTGACTTGGAGGCAGTCCAAATCAGCGAAGGCGATGCTGAGGCTGCCCGTGGTCAGCAGCTTGAAGAAACATATCAGGGCATTGAAGGAAGAACGTTCCCGCAGCAAATGCTTGATTTGCTTCCGGCCAATCCGTTCCTTGATTTTACTGGTGCAAGACCAACATCTACGATCTCGGTTGTTATTTTTGCAGCCTTTTTAGGAATTGCTTTTCTAGGTGTGAGAAGAAAATCACCAGAGCAGGCTGAACTCTTTGCAAAAATTGTGGATGCTTTCTACGCGATTATCATGCGTGTGGTTACGATTATATTACGATTAACACCATACGGGGTATTGGCAATTATGACGAAAACAGTTGCCATGAGTGACTTTAACTCTATTTTAAATTTAGGTAAATTTGTAATTGCTTCTTATGTGGCACTTGCCATTATGTTCCTGATTCACCTGATTCTTTTAACATTAAGCGGATTAAATCCAATCACTTATTTGAAAAAAGCATTCCCGGTTTTGACCTTTGCCTTTACGTCAAGAACAAGTGCCGGTGCATTGCCATTGAATATTAAAACGCAAAAGTCTCTAGGTGTTCCTGAAGGAATTGCTAACTTTGCAGGATCATTCGGCCTTTCCATCGGCCAAAATGGATGTGCGGGAATTTATCCGGCAATGCTGGCTGTAATGATTGCTCCAACTGTGGGTATTAACCCTCTATCACCAGGATTTATCTTTACACTCATTCTCATTGTGGCGATCAGCTCCTTTGGTGTGGCAGGGGTCGGCGGCGGTGCGACGTTCGCAGCGATCCTGGTCTTATCAGCCCTTGACCTGCCAATTGCGCTGGCAGGCTTACTGATTTCCATTGAACCGCTAATCGACATGGGACGTACAGCCCTTAATGTCAGCGGCTCCATGACTTCCGGTATCTTAACGAGCCGAATCACCGGTGAAATGGATGGAAACCTTTATAACAATATGAATGAAAAAATAGAAGCAGAAGCATAAAGAAAAATCGACAGGTGCCTGGCACCTGTCGATTTTTTTCATTTGACGCTCCTTTGAATAACTGTCAAGGATGTCATAGCACCAACAAAAGTTATGGTAATAAATGAATAAAGGAATTTTTCCATGCCGACTATTTTTAATCCGCTTAAAATAACCAGGCCATCAATTGCGAATATTAAAGCGCCAATGTTAATAGGAAGAAGCTTGGTCATCAGCTGTGCAAGAAGGTCTGTGCCCCCTGTGCTGGTTTCGTAACGGAGCATGAGGCCTATCCCAAAACCGACCAGACATCCGCCTAAAATGGCGCTGGGCAATATGGAAAGCTCAAATTGCCCCCGCAAAGCCGATAGTAAATCAATAATGAAGGATGAAATCAAAAGGCCGTGGAGGCTATAGAAGAAGTATTTCCTCTCAAAAAACCAGGCAAGTCCATATAAAGGAATGCTTAGGACAATCATGCTCAATCCAGTGGGAAGTTCATAATAATAATGGAGGATCAGCCCTATGCCGATAATGCCGCCGTCAAGTAAATGGTGGGGTACAAGGAAGCCGTTAATGCCAATGCCTAATAATAAACTTCCTATTAAAGTTACCAGTAGCTTTTCGATCATTTACCCACCACCCTGACCTGTCCATTCTATATATATCTATAGAATATGAATGGTAAGCGATGAAATAGAAGCAGTTTAATGCAAAAAAAGCTTGTCCGGATTGGACAAGCTAATTTATAAGGTCAGTTTAGTGCGGCAGGAACGCCAGCTGATAAAAGAATAATACTGCGAATAAGTAAACAAGGGGATGAACTTCTCTCCATTTCCCTTTTACCACTTTCATAAGCGGATAAGCAATAAATCCTAGGGCGATTCCTGTTGCAATGCTGGATGTAAGAGGCATGCTTAAGATAATCAGGAATGCAGGAAATGCTTCATCCAGTTCATTCCATTTAATGTGAGAAATACTGCCCATCATCAGGCTTCCAACGATAATCAGTGCAGGTGCAGTAATGGCAGCAAGACCTGATACCGCACTGACAAGAGGTCCGAAGAAAGCTGACAGCAGGAACAAACCTGCAACAGTCAAGGTTGTTAATCCTGTTCTTCCTCCCACTGACACACCAGTAGAAGATTCGATATATGCAGAAGTCGGACTTGTACCAAACATAGCACCTACAGAAGTAGCGATGGAATCAGACAAAAGGGCCTCACGTGCTCTCGGCATCGTTTTGCCTTTCATTAATCCGGCCTGCTGGGCAACGCCGATCATCGTTCCAGTCGTATCAAAAATCGTTACAAGCAGGAAGGAGAAAACAACAGCGTATAAACTGTGCTGCATCACATCACCAATTGCTTCAAATGGATTTAAAATGATGATTCCATCGGGAAGCGAAGGCAGTGAAACAAACCCCTGGTCAAAAGAAAGCTGTCCTGTAAAGAAGGCTATAAGGGCAGTGATAATCATGCCGAAAAATAAAGCCCCATTTATCCCAAGCGTCATAAGAATTAAAGTTACTGCAAGGCCGACAAGGGCAAGAATAGATTGAGGAGAATGCAGGTCTCCCAGTGCAACAAGATTTGTTGGATGGCTTGTAATCAGCCCGGTTAACCGCAAGCCGATAAAGGCAATAAATAAACCGATTCCCGCAGTAATTCCGTGCTTTAAGTTATCCGGTATTGCTATGATCAGCTTTTCCCGGAAAGGGGTAAGTGACAATATAATGAAGATAATACCGGCAATAAATACAGCCGAGAATGCGGTCATGTAATCAATATTTCCATGAGTGCCGACAACAGAGTAGGCAAAATAGGCGTTCAGGCCCATTCCCGGGGCGATGGCAATTGGATAATTGGCGAATAGCGCCATCCATAGAGTACCTATGACAGTCGCAATTATGGTTGCGGAAAAGACTTGCTCAAAAGGTACACCTGCATCAGATAAAATAACAGGGTTTACCACCACAATATAAACCATAGTTAAGAACGTTGTGATGCCTGCCAAGACCTCGGTCTTAACGTTTGTTTGATTTTCTTTTAATTTGAACATAAAAAGTCCCCCATAAACTATAACTTCTTTCAGGTTATATGTGTTAATGATAAATACGAACATTTAAAAAGCACAAATAATATAATATTCGTTTTTGATATAAATTTCAAGACCTTACTGTTATTATTCTTTATCTTATCTGTTTCATCCTAATACACAGAAAAAAGCAGCACTATTTCTTTTGCGAGATTTCCTTTCCGCAATATAAAAATGTGTTGATTATCAATAGAGTATGCTTATACACTAGTGTCAAACGATAACGAAATGGGGTTGGCCAATGTATGCAAATCTTAAAACAATGAACCTGAGTCAGCAGGCCGAATATTTAACAAAGGCCCTTGTGCAGATGGAGAGCTATAACCATTCAGATGGAGAGGGGCATAAAGCTGACTATCTAAAGGAAGTAATTTGTTCGTATCCATCTTTTAAGGCTAATAATCATTTAGTATGGACCCAGGCAATCCCCGGAGATGAACTGGGCAGAAAGAATGTTTTCGCCTTACTCAAGGGTAAGGAGACCAAAAAGACCATTATATATCTGGCCCATCTGGACACGGTTGGAACAGAGGATTTTGGTCCGATTCAGGACATGGCCCATGATCCCGATAAGCTTAAGGCGTTTTTTGAACAATATGATTCTGATCCGGAACTGAAGGAAGATGCCCGGTCCAATGAGTGGCTTTTTGGAAGAGGGGCATTGGATATGCAGAGCGGCATTGCTGTCCACCTGGCCAATCTCCTGTTTTTCTCGGAAAAACCCGGTGAATTGGATGGAAATTTGCTTGTTATGTTCAATGCTGATGAGGAGGGGGAGCATAAAGGAAGCAGAGCAGCACTTTCCGAACTGCTGAGACTGAAAGAAGAAATGGGCTTGGAGTATATGGCTGCCATTAATAATGACTTTATCTCGCCATTATATGATGGAGATAACACTAAGTATATCTATACGGGTACAGCTGGCAAAATATTGCCGTGTTTCTCCATTTTCGGAAGGGAGACTCACGCAGGTGAAAGTCTTGTGGGAATTGACCCTACATTAATTGCTGCGGAGCTGACTGCGCGTATCAGTCAGAATTTTCAGCTGACTGAAAAGCTGGAAGGAGAACTGGTGCTTCCGCCCAGCTGTTTATATATGCGGGATGATAAAAAACGCTATGACGTTCAGACAGCGGTAGGATGCAGGGTTTATTTCAATTACTTTTTCTATGAGAAGCCTCTGAAGCAGCTTTCGAAAGAACTGAGAATGATTGCAGAAGATGCGGCCATTGCTGTAGAACACCGCCTGAAAGGGGCATATAAGGATTTTCGGACTGTTAATAAGCTGCCGGAAAGACAGCTGGACTGGGGAACAGAAGTGACGGCTTTAGATGACTTTCTTGTCTACCTTGAAGAAAAGGGCATCGATACAGTGAGTGTGATGGAAGAAGCAAAAAATAAAAGCTCCCATATTGAAACAGATGCCAGAATGATTGCTTTTGATATTGTAGAAGCTCTCCACCAATCAGACCCTGAGAAGAAACCAAGAGTGATTTTATTTTATGGTACCCCATTTCTTCCTGCCAACACGATTGATGTGGCTGCAGAAAGAGGCAAGTATTTGAAAAAATGTCTGGAAGAAGTGCTTGCTGAGGAGACAAAGAATACAGGCGAGACATTCAAAGTCCGCAAATATTTCCCTTACTTATCGGACGGAAGCTTTTTATCTTTTGACGGCTCTGACGAGGATATCCAATCTCTTAAAAAAAATTTTCCTGCCTTGAAAAGCCTTTTTCCCATTCCATTAAAGGCGATGAGAGACTTAAATATACCTGTAATTAACCTTGGAGTCTATGGGAAGGCTGGACACAAATGGACAGAACGTGTTTATAAACCATATACTTTTGAAATTTTGCCTGAGGTTATTCGAAAGCTTACAAAAAGAATACTTGAAAAGCCGAGAAATTAAGTTACGCGCCTAGGGGCAGAAGTAACTTTACCAGGAAAATAGCGTCTAATGTAAGGAGAGAATTCGGAGGAGGTGACAAAATGATAAAGGCTGTAATATTTGATTTTGATGGGACGATTGTAGACACAGAATCTTTATGGTATAAGGTCTTTAAACAAATCCTGATGGAAGATTACAAATTTGACCTTGGGCTGGAGGATTTTGCGAAGGGTATTGGCACAACAGATGATATTCTTTTTGATTATATAGATGATAAGTTAGGTCTAAAGGTTAATCGCAAATCTTTACAGGAAAAAACGGAAAGAGCATTCCAGAGCCAAAGGGATATTTTAATTTTGAGAGATGGGATTCAGGAGCTGATAGGCAAATGCAGTGAAAAAGGCCTTAAACTTGGAGTTGCATCCTCCTCAGGCAGAGAGTGGGTTAAGCATTATTTAAAACATTTTGGAATAGAGGATCATTTTCAAACGGTCAAAACAAAAGAGGATGTAGAAAAGGTAAAGCCCGATCCGGCTCTTTACATAAAGGCACTTGAAGAAATGGGCGTTGAACCGGAAGAAAGTCTGGCGATCGAAGATTCTGTAAATGGATCAATTGCTGCTGTCCGGGCAGGAATGCACTGTGCAGCTGTTCCTAATGATGTGACGCATTTTCTTTCCTTTCATGAAAAGGTTATGCGGTACAGGGCTTTTTCTGAAATACCGATTGATGAACTGATAATGAGGCAAAGCTGAATATAAAAAAGGAGCAGACTTAGTCTGCTCCTCAGGCTGTCGAGAAACTCTCGACAGCTTTTATTTTTATCATTAACTTTATTAATTCACCGCGTTAATTTGATATAATATAATTAATTTTACTTAGGATGGTGGATGGCATGTTCAAACCGAAAAGAGAATC
>NZ_VCRN01000050.1 GCF_009849585.1 Bacillus sp. ZZV12-4809 | reverse complement strand
GCGATCTATTGTTTTTCCATAAAAAAAGCCTATTTTTAAGTCAGTAATTGAGAAAATAAAAAAAGCTTGTGGAAAAATCATACCTTTCTCCACAAGCTGAGCTGCTCCCACATGTGGAAGCAGCTCTTTTTCCATTATCCTTTATAAGGGTTATTGCGGTTATCCCTATTGTTAAAATCATATGCATCTCGATAGCGGGTATCGACATCATCGTTATAGGCTGAAACAGTCCGGTCATCTGTTTCCAATTCTTCAGGATTTCCGCTCAGCGGACGGTTTAGATCCAGATTTTCATCTGTCCAGACACCGCTGCTGTTTCTGGTGTTATCCTTAAATGCATTCGTTCCGCGGTCAATTTCCCCAGGGTTTAAAGGATCAGCATTTGTATAAGTGGTGCGGTCACCATCCAAAACGGAACGGTCCGCATTTGTATAACCGTCAGTAAAGTCTGCAGACTTCGTTTCAGGATCGACTAACACAAGGATTTTTCCTGATTTGACATCTGCTTCATAGCGATGTGCTTCCTCTTCAGGAATGCCCATTCCAATAAGAGCTCCGGCAATGCCGCCTGCGCCTGCACCAACAGCAGCTCCTGTTAATGTCGCAGCAATTGGTCCAGCTGCCACAATTGGCCCGATTCCGGGGATCGCCAATGCGCCAACACCGGCCAGAAGACCTGTTAATCCTCCCAAAACACCGCCAGTTGCCGCTCCGGCAGCTAATCCTTCTTCTGTTTTTGTGCCTGTTTCTTCTGTAACGGCCTCCACATCGTCTTTATTTTTGCTGATTACAGAAATATCTTCAGGCCGGTATCCTTCTGCTCTTAATTTTTCAACCGCTTGAATAGCTTCGTGTTCTGTATCATATGCACCTACTATATGCTTGTTTGTTGCCATGTTCATCATCCTCCTTAACAATTTTTGTTTATCTATTCGTGTACATACCTTTTTCCTCACGGACATAAACCGCGTGGATAAAATTACTAGTAAATCTCCCTTGACTGCTAAGCGGCTTGACCTCTAACTGGATAATCGGTAGTTTAAAACTAGACAAGACATAAGGAAGGCGGATTCTCTTTGAAAAAACTTTATTATGAAGACCCATATATCAAAACATTTGAAACAGAACTTGTATATCAGGCAGCAGACGAAAAGGAAAGAGTATATGCCGTCTTGAAAGAAACGGCCTTTTATCCGACTGGCGGAGGACAGCCTCATGATGAGGGGGCACTCAATAACATAAAAGTGGTAGATGTCGAAGAAGTGGAAGGGGAAATCCGGCATTATTTAGAAGGAGAATTGGACACCTCCACAACAGAAGTGTCAGGAGAAATCGATTGGAAACGGCGGTTTGATCATATGCAGCAGCATGCCGGCCAGCATATTTTATCAGCTGCATTTGAAGAGCTTTACGGATATAAAACAGTCAGCTTTCATTTAGGCAGAGAAACATTAACCATTGATTTGGAGATCAGTGAACTGCCCGCTGAGCATGCAGAGGAAGCAGAAAGGCTGGCTAATGCCATTATTCTTGAGAACCGTCCAATTGAATCGAAGTGGGTGAGTGCAGAGGAAGCCTCCAAATTTCCTCTCCGCAAGAAGCTGTCTGTCAGTGAAGATATTCGGCTTGTGATCATTCCGGAGTTTGATTATAACGGATGCGGCGGAACACATCCGACTTCAACCGGCCAGGTATCCGGTGTGAAAATATTGGACTGGGAGCGCCAAAAAAAGAAAATTCGCGTACAGTTTGTCTGCGGCAGCAGGATACTAGCGCAGCTTCAGACCAAATATGAAATCACCCGATATCTTAGCCAGCTCCTAAATGCACCAGAGAAGGAGCTGCCTTCGGCGGCGAGCCGTTTGATTGAAAATGGGAAGGACCTGGAGAAGCAGCTGGAAGAAGCAAAGGAGACCCTTTTGGCTTTTGAGGCAAAAGAATTGTACACAGCAGAAGAAGGAGAGTATGTCAGCCAAGTCTTTAAGGGGCGTACCATTCAGGAGCTGCAGAAACTGGCGCGCTTAATCGCTTCACAATCGGAAAATGCCGATGTAATCCTAATTAATGAGACTGCAGATAAACTTCAATTTGTCTGTGCCAAGGGAGCAGATTCGGAATCTGATATGAAGAGCCTTTCAGCAGAACTTTTGCAGAAAATTAACGGCAAAGGCGGCGGGAATCCTCAATTTGCACAGGGTGGCGGAGAAAAGCTCATGAGCGGGGAGGACCTGCTGCAGTATGCATTGAGACTTGCAGGCCAAAAGGGATATAAAGGATAGGTTTAATTGATAAAATATTTAGAAAAGTATTGAAAAGTGATTGTAATAAAGCCTCTGTTGTATTACAATTTTGGTACGGGCCATGCATTATAATGAATGTTTATGATAACCTCATAAACGCCTCATATAATATCCGGGTCTGCAGGAGGCAAGTTCATGTACAGACAAAATACCGTCTACATCATCGGAGACAGCAAAACATCATTGAACAATCCGATTATGCAAAAATACAACGGCTTCTTTATCGGTCTTGTGATCGACAGGGAAACAGATGAAATTGTAGATGCTGAATGTTCATCTACTATCAACTTAACTTCATTATTTATTAAATCTCTATTTGTCGGCAAATCCATACTCGAAGCAGACAAGGTAATGGAAGAAATTGAAGGGCGCTATTTCGGCTCCTCACAAAAGGCCCTAATGGTTGCCTTTAAAAATGCCCATATAAAATATACACAAATTTTGAATAAGTAAAGCTGCTTTTTCTGTTTTCCGCAGATGAAATCCAGCTATCAGAGAATATCTCCGATAGCTGGATTTTTTTGTATTTAGCTTTTATGAAAATTCAATTTACAGAAAATATGAAAATAACTTACAATATAGAAAACTATAATAATATAATTTTTTGGGGGATTCGAAATGAAGCTTTATTTATCGGCTGATATGGAGGGAATTACGGGTCTGGCGGATCATACTCATGTCGGCTCATCGAAGCACAATTATGAACGCAGCAGGATAATTATGACGGACGAAGCAAACCATGTGGTGACAGCTGCCTTTGAAGAAGGCTGCAGTGAGGTGATTGTCAATGACAGCCACTCAAAAATGAACAATCTGCTGATCGAAAGAATGCACCCTGAGACTCAGCTGATTACTGGTGATGTTAAGCCATATTCAATGGTTCAGGGCCTGGATTCAAGCTTTAGCGGAGCCATGTTTGTTGGATATCATGCACGTGCTTCCATGAGAGGTGTAATGTCCCACTCTATGATTTTTGGTGTAAGGCATATGTACATTAATGATCATGCTATCGGAGAAATGGGCTTCAATGCCTATGTGGCTGGCTATCATGGCGTTCCTGTCCTAATGGTGGCCGGAGATGACCAGGCGGCATTAGAAGCAGAGAAATTAATCCCGAATGTGACAACAGCCGTTGTCAAAGAGACGATATCCCGTTCAGCGGTGAAATCGCTTACTCCGGCGAAGGCCGGCCAGCTTTTAAGAGAAAAGGCGGCAGAAGCGCTTAGCAAAAGGGAGCTTGTCAAACCGCTCGTGCCCCCGGAAAACCCTGTGTTGAAAATTGAATTTGCCAATTATGGCCAGGCTGAGTGGGCTGCTTTAATGCCTGGTGCAGAGATAGAAGTAAATACAACCATCGTCCGCTATCAGGCTAAAGATATTCTTGAAGCATACCAGGCTATGCTCGTGATGACTGAGCTGGCTATGAGAACTACATTCTGTTAGGAAGTGTTAATGAATGACTGGATACATAATAAAACGCCTCATCGCAATGGTCGTCACACTTTGGTTCATTATCACTCTGACTTTTTTCTTAATGCATTCCGTACCCGGATCGCCTTTTAATGAAGAAAGAAACACCAGTGAAGCGGTCCAGCGGAACCTGGAGAAATTCTATCATTTGGATGAACCTTTGTATGTCCAATATGGGATGTACTTGAAATCGGTTGTGACGTTTGACTTCGGGCCATCTATTAAAAAATCCTCCCAGACGGTTAATGAAATGCTCGGAAGGGGCTTTCCGGTGTCGTTTGAACTGGGAATCGTTACATTGACCGTGGCGGTTTTCTCAGGAATTGCCCTTGGAATCATAGCAGCTCTCCGGCACAACGGCTTTATTGATTATTTAGCGATGACCATTGCAGTTCTGGGAATATCCGTTCCAAACTTTGTCCTTGCCACACTATTGATTCAGCAGCTTGCTGTCAACCTGGCAATCCTTCCTGTGGCTACCTGGTCTAGCCCGAAGCATATGATTCTGCCGACTCTTGCGCTTGCGACCGGTCCAATGGCGATCATCGCCCGGCTGACAAGATCAAGCATGCTGGAAGTCCTGACACAGGATTACATCAAAACAGCCAAAGCTAAAGGTCTGTCACCGGTGAAAATTGTTTTTAAACACGCACTCAGAAATGCTCTTCTGCCTGTCGTAACTGTAATGGGATCGCTGGCAGCGAGCATTTTGACAGGCACTTTTGTTATTGAAAAAATATTTGCCATTCCCGGAATGGGAAAGTATTTCGTTGAAAGCATCAATACACGTGATTATCCCGTCATAATGGGAACCACCGTTTTTTACAGCTCGATACTGATTATCATGCTGTTTTTGGTGGACATTGCCTACGGGGTTCTGGACCCAAGAATTAAGCTTCATAAAAAGGAGGCGAGCTAATGGAACTGCGCAAACAGCATGATAACCGCAACCTTGCACCCGATATTCCGGATGATTGGTTTGTGCCAAAGGCCAAAGACGAGAATGAAGCGGAAGCAGTTGTAAGGCCAAGCCTCTCTTATTGGCAGGATGCGTGGCGCCGGCTTTTGAAAAACAAGCTGGCGATGGCAGGACTATTCTTTCTTATTGCTTTAGCCTTTATGGCTATATTTGGCCCGATGATTTCTCCGCATAGTGTATCCCAGCAGTCATTGACCAATCAGAATCTTCCGCCATCTTCAAAATACTGGTTCGGAACAGATGAGTTAGGCCGGGATGTTTTTGCAAGAACATGGTATGGAGCCAGGATCTCCTTATTCGTTGGAATCGTGGCAGCCATGATTGATTTTGCAATCGGGGTCATTTACGGCGGTATTGCCGGCTATAAAGGCGGCAGAACAGATAATGCCATGATGAGGGTAGTTGAGATACTTTATGGACTTCCATATTTGCTGGTTGTTATTTTAATCAGCGTCGTAATGGGGCCGGGTTTGTTCACCATTATATTCGCCCTTTCCGTAACAGGCTGGATTGGGATGGCCCGGATTGTCCGCGGACAGGTTCTGCAGATCAAAAACTATGAATTTGTATTGGCATCAAAGACGTTCGGAACAAAAACATCGAGGATTATAAAGAAAAACCTGCTGCCGAACACAATGGGACCTATCATTGTACAGATGACTTTAACAGTGCCATCGGCCATCTTTGCAGAGGCGTTCCTGAGTTTTCTGGGATTAGGCATTCAGCCGCCTTTTGCCAGCTGGGGCTCCATGGCAAGTGATGGGCTGTCTACCATTCTGTCAGGTCACTGGTGGCGCCTGTTCTTCCCTGCCTTTTTCATCTCCTTGACCATGTTTTCATTTAATGTGCTTGGAGACGGATTGCAGGATGCCCTCGATCCGAAGTTAAGGAGGTAGCAGCATGGAGAAAGTACTTGAAGTAAAAGACCTGCAAGTCACATTTACCACTTATGGCGGGGAAGTCCAGGCTGTAAGGGGTGTATCATTTGATCTCTACAAGGGAGAAACCCTTGCTATTGTGGGTGAATCAGGCTGCGGGAAAAGTGTGACCTCCCAGAGCATCATGCGGCTGATTCCATCACCTCCCGGGAGAATAGCAGATGGCGCTGTCCTCTTTAAAGGGAAGGACCTGACAAAGCTAAAAGAATCAGAAATGCGGGATATCCGCGGTGCTGACATTTCGATGATCTTTCAGGATCCCATGACAGCTTTAAACCCTACGATTACCATCGGGGAGCAAATTATAGAAGGAATTATGCAGCATGAAACCATATCAAGGCAGGATGCCCGCAAAAAGGCCCTAGAGATGCTGAATTTAGTTGGAATTCCAAATCCATCCGAAAGATTGAAGCATTATCCGCACCAATTCAGTGGAGGGATGAGGCAGCGAATTGTAATTGCCATGGCACTTGTCTGTGAGCCGGAAGTGCTGATTGCCGATGAGCCCACCACTGCACTAGATGTGACGATTCAAGCGCAAATATTAGATTTGTTTAAAGATATCCAGAAGAAAACCGGAGTATCCATCATTATCATCACCCATGACCTGGGGGTTGTCGCTCAAGTAGCCGACCGCATTGCTGTCATGTATGCAGGGAAAATCGTGGAGGCCGGAGAACGAAGGGAAATTTTCTATAATCCTCAGCATCCCTATACAAAGGGTCTGCTGAAATCCGTTCCCCGCCTTGACCTGGATGGATCCGATCTTATTCCCATCGGCGGATCGCCGGCGGATCTGTTCGCTCCCCCGGCTGGGTGCCCATTTGCTGCCCGCTGCGGATACGCAATGGAGGTATGTGACCGTATTTATCCCTACAAAACACATCTAAGCCGTGATCATCATGTTGATTGCTGGCTCCAGGATGAACGGGCACAGAAAATGCTTGCGAGTGTAAAATAGGTTTTTCCTTTCGCAGTGCCGGACCCGGTACAGTGAAAGTTATGACTCTATCAGCTGTCAGACAGGCATCTGGTAGATAAAGAAATATATCTTAAGAGGGGGAAAAAGAATGAGAAAGTTTTTATCGCTGCTGCTTGCAGGTGTATTGCTATTTGTCATGGCAGCCTGTACGGCAAATGAAAATGCCGGCAAAGAAACAGACAGCAAGAATGATGGCAAGAAAGAAGAAGAAAGTGCTGAAAAAGTCCTTTATTTGAACAATGGCCAGGAGCCGACTTCGTTTGACCCTCCAATCGGCTTTGACTCTGTTTCATGGACTGCACTGAACAACTTGATGGAAGGCTTGACCCGTCTTGGAAAAGATCATGAACCAGAAGCCGCAATTGCTGAAAAATGGGATGTTTCAGAAGACGGAAAGACTTATACCTTTCATATCCGTGAAGACGCAAAATGGTCTAATGGCGACCCTGTAACTGCAGGTGACTTTGAATTTGCATGGAAACGCCTTTTAAATCCAGATACAGGATCTTCAGCCGCTTTTCTCGGCTATTTCATTGAAGGCGGAGAAGCTTATAATAATGGGGAAGGATCAGCTGATGATGTAAAAGTAAAAGCTGTTGATGACAAAACCTTTGAAGTTACTCTTGTTAGTGCGCAGGCTTACTTCTTAAGTGTAATTACCAACCCTGCGTTCTTCCCAATTAACGAAAAAGTTGCAACAGAAAATCCGAAGTGGTTTGCTGAAGCGGAATCTTTTGTGGGCAACGGTCCTTTCAACCTGACAGAATGGGAACATGACAGCCACTTTGTTATGGAGAAAAATGATCAGTACTGGGATGCTGAGACTGTAAAACTGGAAAAAATTCATTGGGCCATCATTGATGATACAAATACAGAATATCAAATGTACCAGTCTGGAGAACTGGATGTATCCGATGTGCCTTCTGAGCTGAGTGAGCAGCTGCTGGGAGAAGCAAAAGTTGAAGACCAGGCTGGAGATTATTTCTATCGATTTAATGTAAACATGGAGCCTTTCCAGAATCAAAACATTCGTAAAGCATTTGCGATGGCAGTGGATCAGCAGCAAATTGTTGATTTCGTTACAAAGAATGGTGAAAAGCCGGCATACGGATTTGTTTCTTATGGTTTTGCTGACCCTTCAGGAAAAGATTTCCGTGAAGCTTCAGGAGATCTTGTAAAAACAAATGTGGAAGAAGCGAAGGCATTGCTTGAAAAAGGTATGAAGGAAGAAGGATATGATAAGCTTCCGGAAGTTACCTTAACTTATAGCACGGATGATACACACAAAAAAATTGCTGAAGCACTTCAGCAAATGTTCAAAGAAAATCTTGGTGTGGAAGTAAAGCTTGCCAACATGGAGTGGAATGTATTCTCTGAAGAACAAAAAGCGCTTAAATTCCAATTATCACGCAGTTCATTCCTTGCTGACTATGCAGACCCTATCAACTTCCTTGAAAACTTCCAGACAGGTCATTCCATGAACCGCACTGGCTGGAGCAATGAAAAGTTCGATCAGCTGATCAAAGATGCGAAAAATGAGGCAGACGAAGCAAAGCGTTTCGAACTGATGTATGAAGCAGAAAAAATCTTATTTGAAGAAATGCCGATTATCCCTATCCATTTCTACAACCAGGTTTATCTCTATAATGATGCTGTTTCAGGAATTGTCCGCCATCCGGTTGGATACATGGAGCTTAAATGGGCAGATAAGAAGTAATACTTCTTCGGCTTGATGTGAAAGTGACAGGAAAAGGGATGTTCGTGTGAACATCCCTTTTTTAAAGTAAAAGTCTGCTTGCGCGTTTCGAGATTATTTCCCGAAAAATAATACATTTTCCCGAATCTTAGCTTATATCCTCGACAATTATTTCATTTCCCAAACAATGCTTTTGCTGCAGGAGCATATAATGCTAATAAAACTTAAAGGATGTGACAGCATGGCAATCAAACCTCAGCGCCTGAAAAAAGGTGATGCAATTGGAATTATAGCACCGGCAAGCCCACCCAATCAGGAGAACCTGAAACGATCACTGTCTTTTTTGGATGAACTTGGTGTAAAGGTAAAGATGGGCGAGCATGTAAAAGATCAATATGGTTACCTGGCCGGGAAGGATGAAGACCGTCTGGCGGATTTACATAGCATGTTTGCGGATAAAGAAGTCAGAGCCATCATTTGTGCTGGCGGCGGTTATGGAACCGGAAGAATTGCGTCTCAGATTGACTACAATCTGATTAAAGAAAACCCGAAAATTTTCTGGGGATACAGTGATATAACATTCCTGCACACCGCCATTCGCCAGCAGACAGGATTGGTTACCTTCCATGGGCCAATGCTCGCCTCTGATATTGGCAAAGAAGGTGCGGATCCGCTATCCCGGCAATATTTCAGGCAGCTATTTGAGCCGGTAACCCTTGACTATCCTGCAGGAATATCAGAACTGGAGACAATGGTGGACGGGAGGGCCACGGGGATCTTAACGGGCGGAAACCTGTCACTTTTGGCCAGTACAATCGGAACACCATTTGAAATTGATACGAAAGATAAACTTGTGCTTATTGAAGACATCAACGAAGAGCCCCGTGCAGTCGACCGCATGCTAAATCAGCTGCATATGGCCGGAAAGCTCGCGGATGCGGCCGGCTTTATCATAGGGGACTTTAATAATTGCGTTCCGGAAAGAGAACTTTCCCTGGAATTGGATGAAGTGCTGGATACGTATATCAAAAGGGTGAAAAAGCCTGCTGTAAAAGGCTTTCATATCGGCCATTGCTCTCCGCATATTTCTGTGCCATTAGGCGTAAGGGCAGAATTGGATGCAGCCGGTAAAAAGCTGACAATCGAAAGCGGAGTTAAGTAAAAGGGTGGTATAGATGAAAATAAACACAATTGAAACATTCAGAGCTGCGGTACCACTGAAAAAACCATTTAAAACGGCTTTAAGAACAGTTGAGACAGCTGAAACGATTGTTGTGAAAGTAACATGCGATAACGGAATAGCGGGGTGGGGAGAAGCACCTCCCACTGTGGTGATCACTGGAGACAGCCTATCAAGCATAGAGTCAGCCATTCATCATGTATTAAAGCCTATGCTGGTCAATAAGAGTCTTCTAAACTATGAGGAAATTTTCCAGGGGATTCAATCCGCTTTAATAGGAAATTCAAGTGCAAAGGCAGCAGTGGATATGGCATTGTACGATTGTCTTGCACAGCAATGCAAACTGCCCCTCTACCAATTCCTGGGCGGCCATAAAAATGAGGTAGAGACCGATTATACGGTAAGCGTCAATGGTCCTGAGGAAATGGGTGAAGATGCGGTTTCCTATGTGCAGCAAGGCTTCGATGTCCTTAAGGTAAAGGTCGGCAAGGATGATATTTTAACAGATATAGAGAGAATACGGGAAATCCGCACCCGGGTAGGATCAAAGATAAAAATCCGCCTGGATGCCAATCAGGGATGGAAGCCAAAGGATGCTATTTACGCCATCCGGAAAATGGAAGCACTGGACTTGAATATTGAGCTTGTGGAACAGCCGGTAAAGGCATGGGATATAGAGGGGCTTAAGCAGGTTACAGATGCAGTTGATACACCGATTATGGCAGATGAAAGTGTCTTTTCCCCGAAGCAGGCATTTGAAGTCATTAAAACCCGAAGTGCTGATTTGATTAATATCAAGCTGATGAAATCAGGGGGCATTTATCAGGCGCAGATTATTAATCAGCTCGCTGAAGTTTGCGGGATGGAATGCATGGTTGGCAGCATGATTGAAACCAAAATTGGTATTACGGCTGCAGCCCACTTTGCCGCCAGCAAAAAGAATATAACCCGCTTTGATTTTGACGCCCCATTGATGATGGCAAAAGAAATTGTAGAAGGCGGAATCCGTTATTCAGGCCGCAAAATTACCCTGCCATCTGAACCGGGTCTTGGCATCAGAAATGTATCCTTAGCAGTGAACCAGCAGGAATTGACATCCTGACAATTTTAAAGAGGAGGAATTCGTTTTGGGAAATCAGAAAAAGTGGCTTGTCTCTGTTCCTGCTGCAACCCTGTGGACAGCAAGCGATTCTCCGAGAGAAATAGACCTTGAGGCCATCACGAATCCAGTTAACCTGGATTCGTGGCTTGAAAAACTCACCTATGAACCCCGCCTGGAGCTTTGCAACGGGAATCTGGTACAGTCACAAGTTTTATACGGAGAAGAAGTAATTGTGCTGGAGGAGAAGGAAGGGTGGGTACATGTTGCTGTCCCTAGCCAGCCTTCATCAAAGGATGAAAGAGGATACCCCGGCTGGATCCCGAAAGTCCAGCTGGCTCAGAATGAAGACTGGAAGTTTAAAAGTGGAAACGCCGCTGTCATCCAAAATAAAAAAGCAGCACTCTATTCTATTGAGAGAGAGCCAAAACTAGTTCTAAGCTATCAAACTATCCTTCCGGTTTTAAAAGAAGATAACGAATGGATCCAGGTGCAGACTCCTGAAGGAGAAGGTTATTTAAAATCTGCTGACGTGAAGGTCTTTGAATCAATCGAGGCTATACCCATAGGCAGCGGTCAAGATATCATCACTGCGGGGGAACAATTCTTGGGTCTGCCTTATTTATGGGGCGGCATGAGCAGCTTTGGATATGACTGTTCAGGGTTCAGCTATTCAATGTGCAAAGCAAATGGAGTGATCATTCCCCGTGATGCCCATGATCAGGCGGAAGCGGGAAAACCGGTCGAACTTGATTCCATTGAACCCGGGGACTTATTGTTTTTTGCTTATGAAGAAGGGAAGGGCAAACTCCATCATGTAGGCATCTATTATGGTGATGGAAAGCTGCTTCATTCTCCTAATACCGGTAAAAATATCGAGATAATAGACTTAAAGGATACTATTTATGAAAAGGAACTATGTGCAGCTAGACGCTACTGGCAAGAGACGGGGGAATAAACATGGCAAATGAAGCACTTCTGCAGGTCAACAATCTAAAAAAGCATTTTTCAATGGGGAAAGGACAAACTCTGAAGGCAGTTGATGATGTCTCCTTTCATATTAAAAAAGGAGAAACATTCGGGATTGTAGGTGAATCCGGCTGCGGAAAATCAACAGCAGGACGTACGATTATTGGCTTATATAACCGTACAGAAGGCGAAGTCCTTTATGACGGAAAAAATGTTCATACCCTGACAGAAAAAGAGAGGTTTGCTTTTCACAAAAAAATGCAGATGATCTTTCAGGATCCCTATGCATCATTAAATCCGCGTTCTACCGTCCAGGAAATTATTTCTGAGCCCATGGAGGTCCATGGATTATATCCAAATAAGAAAGAGCGGCTGGAGCGGGTCTATCAGCTCCTGGAAGATGTAGGCCTTAACCGCGATCATGCCAACCGCTATCCGCATGAATTCAGCGGCGGACAGAGGCAAAGGATAGGAATTGCCCGCGCTTTAGCACTTGATCCGGAATTCATTATTGCAGACGAGCCAATCTCAGCGCTGGATGTATCGGTACAAGCCCAGGTGGTGAACCTGCTTAAGGGCCTCCAAAAGAAAAAAGGCCTGACCTACTTATTTATCGCCCATGATCTCTCGATGGTTAAGCATATCAGCGACAGAATTGGGGTTATGTATTTGGGGAATTTAGTGGAACTGACCACAAGCGAAAACTTATATAAAAATCCGCTTCACCCTTATACACAGGCCCTGCTGTCTGCTATTCCCATTCCTGACCCTGATGTCGAGGATCACCGGGAAAGAATCATTTTGGAAGGGGAACTCCCAAGTCCGATGAATCCGCCTAGCGGCTGCGTATTCCGCACACGCTGCCCTTATGCGATGGAGGCATGTGCTTCCATGAAGCCTGAGTGGCAGGAGATTGAGGAGGATCACTTTGTGGCCTGCCATTTATATAATGAAAAAGTAACGGGCGACCATAACCGGCCTCAAGTGGCGGCAGCGAAATAAAATGGACTTTCATACTCTCAAAGCGGGAACTCTTAAATTGGCCAGCAGCTGTGAAGGCCGCGTTGCCTTATATATTCATACAGAGGATGGCTTCATTGAAAAAAGTGCTGATGCTGTATTCTCTTCAGCAAGCTTAATAAAGGTGCCGATTTTACTCGCGGGACTTTTACAGGCAGAGAAAGGGCTGCTGCAGCTTGAGGATGAAGTGGAGGTTACTGCTTCTGCCCGGGTCGGCGGATCAGGTGTATTGCAGGCAATGGCGCGGGATTTGAAGATCAAGGTGACAGACTTATTGACACTTATGATTATCGTGTCTGATAATACCGCGACTAATCTTATCATTGAGCTGCTGGGTATGGAGAAAACCAATCAGTTAATCAAAACTTTAGGATTTAATAACACATCATTAAACAGAAAGATGATGGATTTTGCAGCACTGAAAAAAGGAACGGATAACACCACGACTGCAAGGGATATGGCATATGGCATAAAGGCTTTGGCAGAGCAAAAGCTTCTATCAGGGAAGTATACTGAAAAAGCACTGTATATATTGGAAAACCAGCAGTTTAAAAATAAACTGGCCAATACGATAGAAACGGAAAAAATCAAAGTTGCCAGCAAAACAGGCGAACTGCCCGGAATAGAGCATGATTGCGCCATATTTACCCATAAAGGCAAAACAGTCTATGCTGCAGTACTTGTGGACAGGCTCGAAAATCAGTCAACGGGCAAAAAAGTACTGTCCGCAATCGGAAACCGTATTAGTCAATATATTACACATAAATAAGGAACCGCTCACTGGGAACGGTTCTTTATTTGTGCAAAACAGCCATTTATTTATGGTGAAAAGGGCATTTCCCTTCAATTGGCTTAATGTCATCACCGATGAAGTATTGTTTCCACTCGCGGTGTTCAGGATCGCCATAGTGGCTGATATTTGGATGGGTAGGAAGGCCATCCCATTTTTCAACGCGTTCTCTTACTTTTTCCCTGGACATGACGCCGCCTTTAGAGGTACCCTCAAGTCCTTCAAAAATGCGGCGAGGCTGAAATCCGAGCACAAGACTATTGCCCAGATCCCTCGTTTTACGCTGCTTGTAGGCAGGCGCATTGCCAAACACAAAGAAGGGCTCCTCCGCAAAAGAAAACGCCCATAAATGATGGTCCGGATCGGTCGGGTAATCCTTCGGCCAAGGCTTTGTATCAACCTTATGCAAATACTGAAGGATATTCCAGAAATTCTCTCTGTAATGCTCAAGCGGCTTTTCATCTTTTTCCGGCTCCACAAAAACAAACAGCCCATGACGAATAAGCTTTGGTGCATCAAAAAGCTCAATGAAAGATTCAAGAGCTTCCGGCAGATTAGACCAGTCCTCCTGTGTAATATAGGCATATCTCAACTCACCGCGCTTTTCGGCAGTCATTCCAAAATAGCATGGGAAGGTTGTATCTGTAACCGTATCATGAAACGTCTTATATTCTTGAATAACCCACTCAGGCACAATATCGGGGTTCGTCATATCTTCTTTTGTTAATAGAAACTTACTGGCAGTTTTCATTTTTTCACCTCAGGTTAATGGACTTATGAAATATGTACCCCTTAAAAAGTCCTTTGAAACAAGCTGAGTGAATAGGGAATGAAAAAGACAGCCGAAATGGCTGCCTTACGATTTTCGGTATCTATACTGATTAAGCTGAAAGCGGATAAAACAGCCGATGCAAAAGCCCAGAATAGCAATAAATGCTGCTAGACCAACCATAGCTGTAAAAACATACCCTGCAGCTGTCCAGTCCAAGAGAAAGCTGATCAGCCCAAGCGCCAGGCAGGCAACGGCAATCACCTGGTTAAACTGCTGCTGCTCCCAGTCCTCGGGTATGTACTCCGAAGGACTTTTTCTAAGAAAATACCTTGCTGCACGCATTATCGGATTGAAGCCGAACAATAGGCCCATTATACCTGCAAGCAAGGGAATAGCGAGAATCCAGGCTTCTCCGGTAAACCACGAAGCTAAAACACTTAAAACGATTGACCATTGATTGGTTCTGACGAGCGGACGGGGAATCGAAACTGGTGTGTCTGCCATTTTTTCCGACCCTTCTCATTGGTTTTATTGGTAATTATAGTTTACTGAAGTTTTTGGATTTTGGGAACAGAAAAAGCTTGGAAAAGATTAGTGGTGAATGGGAATGGTTCAACTTTGGGCAGAAGGGGAGCGTTGGATTAGGAGCCTGATTCACCTTCGGACACAGAATGCAGAAAGAGGAGTGTTCGAGATGGAACCTGCTCCACCTACAGACACAAGGAGAAAAGAGCCTGTTAGAGACAGAACCTGCTCCACCTTCGGACACCGAAAGGAGAAAAGAGTCAGTCAGAGTCGGAACCCAGGCCAACTTCGGACATAGGAAAGAGAAAAGAGGCAATCAGAGTCAGAACCTGCTCCAACTTCGGACACAAAAAGAAGAAAAGAGCCAGTTAGAGTCAGAACCCAGGCCAACTTCGGACACAAAAAGGAGAAAAGAGCCAGTTAGAGTCAGAACTCAGGCCAACTTCAGACATAAAAAGGAGAAAGGAGTCAGTCAGAGTCAGAACCAGCTCCACCTTCGGACATAAAAAGGAGAAAAGAGCCAGTCAGAGTCAGAACCCAGGCCACTTTCCGACATAAAAAGGGAAAAGAGCCAGTTAGAGTCAAAACCCAGGCCAACTTCGGACACAAAAAGGAGAAAAGAGCCAGTTAGAGTCAGAACCCGCTCCACCTTCGGACACAAAAAGGAGAAAAGAGCCAGTTAGAGTCAGAAGCTGCTCCAACTTCGGACACAAAAAGGAGAAAAGAGCCAGTCAGAGTCAGAACCCAGGCCAACTTCTGACACAAAAAGGAGAAAGGAGTCAGCCAGAGTCA
>NZ_VCRN01000004.1 GCF_009849585.1 Bacillus sp. ZZV12-4809 | reverse complement strand
GAGAGGTTTACAGTCATGAAAAAATGCTTTCAAGTCCAATAAAAAAGTAAAAAGGGTCCGGAATAAGGCTATTCCGAACCCCTTTTGTCTACAAACTGAAGCCATCATATTTGATGGCTTTTTTATTTTTCTTATAATCTAAAAGTACTGTTTTCTGAAAATACAAAAAACTATATTGATAATCAATAGAAAGATAGATACTATTAATTATACAGAATATTGTATATTGGTATATCTGTAAAGGAGATGAAGATTTGAAAAGGTTAAGGTTATTGTTAATTGTCCTTGCATTAGTCTTAAGTTCTGCAGCTTTTTCCGGAAATATGGTAAATGCCAAAGAACGGTCCGGCCAGAAATTGAGTCATAGCCACCCGAAAAAGGCTGGCTTTGATCCTGAGCAATTGAAGGGTATTGATAAAGCCATTACGGAGGCTATTGCTGATGGTGTTACACCGGGTGCGGTAGTTCTTGTAGCCAAGGATGGAAAGATTGTCAAAGAGGAAGCGTATGGAAATGCACAAAAGTATGATATGGGGGAAACGCTTAAAAACCCTAGAAAAATGAAAAAGAAAACAATGTTTGATCTTGCTTCCGTTACGAAGGTAATGGGAACAACCCAAGGTATAATGAAACTTGTTAGTGAGGGTGAACTCTCAGTCAATGACAGGGTATCTGACTTTATTCCTGAGTTTGCTCAGTATGGAAAAGAAGATATTACTGTAGCTGACCTGCTGACACATACCTCTGGTTTAACTCCCTGGAAGCCGACATACCTTTATGCTGATAATTCGGAAGAGGTTCTGAATTATATAAATCAGCTGCCACTTGAATATCCGACTGGCACGGACAGGAGATATAGTGATTTTAGCTTTATGATGCTGGGTTTTTTAATTGAAGAGGTCAGCGGGCAAAAATTGGATAAGTACTTAGAAGAAAATATTTATAAACCTTTAAAAATGAATGATACGATGTTTACTCCACCGGAACATTTCAAGAAAAAAATTGCGGCTACCTCCTGGGGAAATCCGTATGAGCATAAAATGATTGATGATCCTAATTTCGGTTACTATGTTGAAGAAAGCCCGGATATGTTTAAATACTGGAGGAATTACACCCTAGTTGGAGAAGTTAATGATGGAAATAGCTTCTATGGCAATAAAGGTATTGCTGGCCATGCCGGTTTATTTTCGACAGCAAGGGACCTTGCTGTATTGGGCCAGACCATGTTAAATGGCGGAACATATGGAAAAGCAAACATGTATGATAAAGAAGTGATTGATCTCTTTACCTCTCCTCAGCGCTTTGGCCAGGGATATGGCTGGGAGCTGGACAAAAGCTGGTACATGGGAGATCACTATTCTGACAAAGCCTTTGGCCATACTGGTTTTACTGGAACACAGATTATTATAGACCCAGAGGAAAACCTTCAGATTATCCTGCTGACGAACAAACAAAACAATGGTCCTTTATCAAGCGGATTTTACAGGAGTACAGGTGCTCTTTCTAAACAAGTTGCTAATATTGTCTATGAATCCCTGAACTAGCCTTAATTTTATATTGATTTACGCATACAAGGCATCAATACAGCCCACCCTAAAACAAAAAGAGGGTGGGTTTTTATATGAAAAAATTGTTTCTGCTTCTAACCGTCATGTCATTATTCTTCAGTCAAACTCCTGTTTCCGCCCGGACACTTTCACACCCTCCT
The DNA here is from genome assembly GCF_009849585.1 of Bacillus sp. ZZV12-4809. Lineage (GTDB taxonomy): Bacteria > Bacillota > Bacilli > Bacillales > Cytobacillaceae > Cytobacillus. Next base: position 263,264 of record NZ_VCRN01000004.1, on the reverse strand, counting down.
ATACCGGAAGAGTCACCTGATATAGAAAAAGTGGCAATCGTTTTATTAAGTGACGCAAAGAAGGAACAGGAAATAAAACAAATGATCGAACAAAATCCTGAGCTGCAAATCAGGCATACATTCAATCAGGCTTTAAACGGCTTTTCGGTTAAAGGAAAATCATCTGCTTTGCAAAGTCTGCAAAAGCTAGAGTCAGTCACTTCTGTTTCACCGGTTAATACGTACCATGTTCATTCCAATGACAATATCAAGCTGATTGGCGGCCTTAATGCCAGAGGCTATTATGATGAAAATAATCAGCGTCTCACAGGCAAGGGTGTGAAAGTCGGCGTGATTGACACCGGCATTGATTACAACCATCCTGACTTGCGAAGAAGCTACGGCGGCGGGCGCGATCTGGTGGATAATGATAAGGATCCGATGGAAACAAAGGCTGCCGGGGGACAAGGCACGCTGCACGGCACTCACGTCGCGGGTATTATTGCGGCAAATGGCAGGATTCAGGGCGTTGCACCGGAAGCAACTATTATCGCTTACAGGGCTCTCGGACCAGGCGGAAGCGGAACAACAGAACAAGTAATAGCAGCCATCGAACAGGCTATTAAGGATAAAGTGGATGTGTTAAACCTTTCATTGGGAAACAACGTAAACGGGCCAGACCTTCCGATAAGCATGGCTCTGAATAAAGCGGTTGAAAAAGGAATAACGGCTGTCACTTCATCAGGAAATTCGGGGCCAAATATTTGGACAGTGGGATCTCCAGGAACGGCGTCGAAAGCAATTTCTGTCGGAGCCTCTACACCAACAATCAAGGTGCCGATATTGAGTATAAATGGACGCGAAATCCGCCTTGATTTGCTGCAGGGTTCAAGGGAGTGGGAATTTGATCGCTCATATGAAATTGTCGATGGAGGACTCGGGCATACGGTTGAATTGAAGAATGCGGAAGGAAAAATCGTACTGGTGGAAAGAGGGGAAATGACGTTTACGGATAAAGCTGTCCATGCGATGGAAGCAGGCGCAGAGGGAATTATTATTTATAATAACACAAAAGGCAGATTCTTCGGCAATCTGGACAGCGAGGTTCCTATTCCGGCAGCGGCGCTTTCAAAGGAAGAAGGCGAGAGGATCAAGAAGCTTTTAAAAGAAAAGGGAAGGCTCCTTGCCCGGACTAATATAATAGAAGAAAGGGACATCCTGGCCGACTTCAGCTCCCGCGGACCTGTTACATCCACATGGGAAATTAAACCGGATGTTGTGGCGCCGGGGGTCGCCATAAATAGCACGATTCCCGGCGGCTACCTGCCGCTTCAGGGGACAAGTATGGCCGCTCCGCATGTGGCTGGTGCCTGTGCCATCCTGAAACAGGCACATCCCGAATGGGGACCGGAACAGATTAAGGCAGCACTCATGAATACCGCTAAGCTAATAAGGAACTCGGAAGGACGGACATATAGAACCTATGAGCAGGGGGCCGGCAGGATACAGCTTGATCAGGCGCTGAAGGCAGAAACGCTTGTATTACCGGCTTCCATGCAATTCGGCAAATTTCAGATCGCAGACAGGCTGCATGACCACAGCAGTTTTATAACGGTTGAAAATATAAGTGGAAAAACGCAGTCTTATTCCTTTTCCGTACCTTATAAGGAGCAGGGCATCAATTGGGAAATGCCAATGACCTTCCGATTGAATCCGGGTGAAAAGAAAAAGGTCGAAATCAAAATGTCTGCAGATCCGACCCTTTTAAAGAATAAGATCCATGACGGGTACCTACTATTGAAAGCAGGTTCTGAAAGTATCCATGTTCCATACCTGTATGTACTTGAGGAGCCTGATTACCCAAGGGTGATGGGATTCGGAATTGGCAAAGGGGATAAACCGGGAACGTATCGGTATGAAGTATATCTGCCTGGCGGTGCGGAGGAGTTCGGAATTGCGATGTTTGATTCGGAAAGCCTTCGGTTCATGGGATTTCTGGATTGGAAAAGAAATGCCGGCAAGGGACAGCTGCTGCAGGAAATCCCTGCAGAAAAGCTGCCAGGGCCGGGTCTTTACCTGGCGAAGGTGTTTGCTAAAAAGGCTGGCCGGGAAGATTGGCTTGAAACTTATATATTTGTGAGGCCGGATGGCCAGCTGGGGGATCCGGTGCCTTCAGAAGCAGAGGAGATCAAAAAGTAAGCGAAAAAAGGTTTTCAGGAGCGATGCAGATTCTCGCTCCTTTTTCAATATAAAAGCGGAAAATTAAATGTGATAAATATGTGAACATACCATATTTTTACCTTTTTGTTTGTGAACTTTTTCACTCCAAACGCATTGACATTGACAAAGCCCTATTGTATGCTTACAAAGGGTAAAAGATGATAGGGTTTTCAAAATATTTTTGCAGACATATTTCCCACTTCTGCATGATGTTTAACTGATTTTTTACGGCCTCAAAACCCTCTTACCATTCTCTTTAAGGGAGGATGCGTTTTAATGCGTCAAAAAGACCGCAACCCATTTAAGGCGATGGCCTTAATGTCCGCCATTCTTTCCCAGTTAGTAGGTTCCACGCTCATTGGCATTTTCGCCGGAAGATGGCTTGACAGCAAGGCAGGAACTGAGCCTTTATTCCTATTAATCGGCTTGTTCATTGGGCTGGGCGCCGGGATTTACGCCATGCTTCGCCTAATCCAACATTTTTTCACAGGAGAATGAACATCATGCCGGAAATCAAAGCAACTTTTCAAAGACAGCGAAAATACATATTCCTTTTGTTGTCTGTATATGTTCTCGGCTGGGGTTTTACACCTTATCAATCTATTTTTCTGGGCTTGATCTTCGGGACATGCTTAAGTCTGTTCAATTTGTGGCTGATTTCACGAAAGGCGCTGCAATTTGGAGAGGCAGTCGAGAGAGGCGAGAAGGTGCGTTCACTTGGAACGGTATCCAGGATGGCTACAGCAGTATTTGCTGTTATGATCGCTCTGGAATATCCTGAAAAGCTGCATCTGATCAGTGTGGTATTTGGATTAATGACATCCTATATTGTCATTATGATAGATTATTTTCTTCAATCTTTTCAATTACGTAAATAGCGGGAAGAGAGGTGAACACTATTGCATCATGAAGCTCCTATAAAAGAATTTTTAGGATTGAATTTTAACTTATCAAACATACTGATGATTACAGTGGCCAGTGCTATTGTCTTCATTATTGCTCTGCTTTCAACCCGTCGATTGGCCATGAAACCAACGGGGATGCAAAACTTCTTCGAATGGGTTATGGATTTTGTTAAGAATATCATTAACAGTACGATGGATTGGAAGACAGGCGGAAGATTCCATATCCTTGGATTAACCCTGATCATGTATATCTTTGTATCAAACATGCTCGGACTTCCGTTCGCGATCACTTATGATCACACTTTATGGTGGAAATCGCCAACAGCCGATCCTGTTATCACCTTAACATTAGCGGCAATGGTAGTCGGGCTTTCGCATTACTATGGCGTAAAGCTTAAAGGAGTAGGAGAATATGGCCGGGATTTTATCAGGCCAATGCCTTTCTTGTTCCCATTGAAAATCATTGAAGAGTTTGCAAATACTCTGACACTGGGACTTCGTCTCTACGGTAACATTTACGCCGGTGAGATCCTGCTGACATTGCTTGTCGGAGGTCTTGCACATGCCGGTGTAGGCGGAATGCTTGCCGCAGTTATACCAACACTTGTTTGGCAGGGATTCTCAATCTTTGTCGGATCTATCCAGGCATTCATTTTCTGTATGTTAACAATGGTTTATATGGCACACAAAGTGAGCCAGGACCATTAATATATACCTGTTCATTCTATGGACAAAACATTTTAAACAAATAAATTTTCATACAATTTAAGGAGGAACTCAATAATGGGTCTTTTAGCAGCAGCAATTGCAATCGGTTTAGCAGCACTAGGTGCCGGTATCGGTAACGGTCTTATCGTATCAAAAACAGTTGAAGGTATGGCTCGCCAGCCAGAAGCTCGCGGTATGCTTCAAACTACAATGTTCATCGGGGTTGCACTAGTTGAGGCCGTTCCGATCATTGGCGTTGTTATCGCGTTCATGGTTATCGGCGGTTAATTAATACTGTACCAATCGTTCAAAAATGGCGAAGATCATTCCATGAACCTTCGCCATTCCTTTATGTTTTTTTACCGTAAACTAATTCGGAATCATGCATATGACTCCGTTTCATAAGTGGAACAACTCTTGAAGGGAGTGAATCGAGGGTGTTAACAAACAGTCTAGTATTAGGCGCTGCAGGCGGCGGTTTTAACGGCGGGGACATTTTGTACCAGCTGGTTATGTTCATTATCTTGTTGGCATTGCTGAAAAAATTCGCGTGGGGTCCTTTAATGGGCATTATGCAGCAGCGTGAAGAACACATTGCCAGTGAAATTCAAGCGGCTGAAGAAAGCCGTACAGAAGCAAAGAAGCTATTAGAAGAGCAAAGAAATCTTTTAAAAGAAGCACGTACTGAAGCACAGGGCCTTATCGAAAATGCGAAGAAACAAGGCGATGTGCAGCGTGAGGAGATCGTTGCGGCTGCCCGCACAGAGTCTGAACGCATTAAGGAATCTGCTAAGCTTGAAATCGAGCAGCAGAAAGAACAAGCGGTTGCCGCTATCCGCGAGCAGGTCGCTTCATTGTCTGTCCTAATTGCTTCCAAGGTTATCGAGAAGGAACTAAGTGCAGCTGATCAGGAAAAGCTGATCAATGAATACATTCAAGAGGCAGGAGAAAAGCGATGACGGGCTCCACAGTAGCAAAGCGCTACGCGTTGGCTCTTTTCCAGCTTGCGAATGAACACCAGCTTCTTGACCAAATGGAAGAAGAGCTTCGTGCAGTGAAAGAAGTAGTAAACCATAACTCAGATTTAAAGTCTGTTTTGAAATCTCCAAAGCTTTCAATTGAGAAGAAAAAAGAGATTTTAAAAGAAGCATTTGCATCTGTGAACACGTTTGTACTAAACACGTTAATGATATTAATTGAACGCCACCGCGAGGATCATATCTCTGATGTGGCAGATCATTTTATAAGCCTGGCGAATGACAAAAAAGGAATTGCGGATGCAAAAGTATACACTGTCCGTCCGCTGACTGAAGCAGAGAAGGAAGCATTATCTGTGTCATTTGCAGCTAAGGTAGGAAAAAAATCACTTCGTATTGACAATATAGTTGATACTAACTTGCTCGGCGGCATCAAGCTTCGAATCGGAAACCGGATTTTCGACGGCAGCTTGCGCGGAAAGCTAGAGCGTCTTGAACGTCAATTGTTAGGCTAAGATTCGTAGATAGGGGTGAAACTCATGAGCATCAATGCTGAAGAAATCAGTGCGCTGATAAAAAAGCAAATCGAAAACTATCAGTCGGAAATTCAAGTGAGTGATGTAGGTACGGTTATCTCTGTTGGTGACGGTATCGCTCGTGCTCATGGCCTCGACAATGTCATGGCTGGAGAACTTGTTGAATTTTCAAACGGCGTTATGGGTATGGCACAAAACCTAGAAGAAAATAACGTCGGTATTATCATTTTAGGACCATTTACAGAAATCCGTGAAGGCGACGAAGTACGCCGTACGGGCCGCATCATGGAGGTACCGGTTGGTGAAGAACTAATCGGCCGTGTAGTAAATCCTCTTGGACAGCCAGTAGATGGCATGGGACCAATTAACACAACAAAATCACGTCCGATTGAAAGCCCGGCACCAGGTGTTATGGATCGTAAATCCGTACACGAGCCGCTTCAAACAGGTATCAAGGCGATTGACGCTCTTGTGCCAATCGGCCGCGGACAGCGTGAGTTAATCATCGGTGACCGTCAAACAGGTAAAACATCCGTTGCAATCGATACAATCCTGAACCAAAAAGATCAGGATATGGTATGTATTTATGTGGCAATCGGACAAAAAGAATCTACAGTTCGTAATGCAGTAGAAACACTTCGTAAGCAAGGTGCACTTGATTACACAATCGTTGTAACAGCATCTGCATCACAGCCTGCTCCAATGCTATACCTGGCTCCTTATGCCGGTGTAACAATGGCGGAAGAGTTCATGTACAACGGCAAGCACGTTCTTGTTGTGTATGATGACTTAACAAAGCAAGCTTCTGCTTACCGTGAGCTTTCATTGCTATTGCGCCGTCCTCCAGGCCGTGAAGCATATCCAGGGGACGTATTCTACTTGCACAGCCGCTTACTTGAGCGCGCTGCAAAGCTAAGCGATGCGAAAGGTGCAGGTTCAATCACTGCGCTTCCGTTTATCGAAACACAAGCAGGCGATGTTTCTGCTTATATTCCAACAAACGTTATCTCAATCACTGACGGACAAATCTTCCTTCAGTCTGACCTATTCTTCTCCGGTGTACGTCCGGCGATCAACGCAGGTCTTTCTGTATCACGTGTAGGTGGATCTGCACAGATCAAAGCAATGAAAAAGGTTGCTGGTACACTGCGTCTTGACCTTGCTTCATACCGTGAACTTGAATCATTTGCCCAGTTCGGTTCTGACCTTGATAAAGCAACACAGGCTAAACTTAACCGTGGTGCCCGTACAGTAGAGGTTCTAAAGCAGGATCTTAACAAGCCGTTAAAAGTAGAGAAGCAGGTTGCAATCCTTTACGCCCTGACTCGCGGCTTCCTGGATGATATTCCTGTACAGGATATTCGCCGTTTCGAATCTGAATTCCTTTCATGGTTAGACCATAACCGCAAAGATTTGTTAGACCATATTGTAACTACAAAAGAACTTCCTTCTGATGACGATATGGCATCTGCGATCAACGACTTTAAGAAAACTTTCGCAGTATCCGAATAATAGAGCTGGTAAGGGCTGGGAGCCAATCCCCCCTTCCGTTTGCATTCGGTTCTGACAAACATTAAAAAGCGGAAGCGCCTTGGTCAGCCCCGGAGATAACCTCGAGGGGCCGGGCGCTGCAGCTGGCCTAATCTGAAAAAGGGTGGTGAGAACCTGTGGCATCATTACGCGATATAAAAAATCGTATTACTTCTACGAAGAAAACGAGTCAAATTACAAAAGCAATGCAGATGGTATCGGCTGCGAAAATGAATAAGGCGGAAATGAATGCAAAGTCATTCGTGCCTTATATGGAGAAAATCCAGGAAGTTACGGCAAGCATCGCATTGGGAAGCAAAGATGTATCACATCCAATGCTGACCAGCCGCCCAGTCAAGAAAACTGGTTACCTTGTAATCACTTCTGACCGCGGACTTGCGGGAGCTTACAACAGTAACGTTTTGCGAAATGTCTATCAGACAATTCAAAAGCGCCATAAATCACCGGATGAGTATGCAATCATTGCGATCGGACGTGTGGGCCGCGACTTTTTCAGAAAGCGCAATATGAACGTTATTCTGGATATTGTTGCTGTTGCGGACCAGCCTGCATTTGCTGAAATCAAGGATATTGCCAGCAAAACAGTTGGCATGTTCGCTGATGAGACATTTGACGAATTATATATGTACTACAGCCATTATGTCAGCGCGATTCAACAGGATGTAACAGAGAAGAAGCTTCTTCCGCTTACGGATATTTCCAGCTCGAAAAAGCTTACATCTTATGAGTTTGAACCTTCCGCTGAAGAGATTTTAAAAGTATTGCTGCCTCAATACGCTGAAAGCTTAATCTACGGAGCGCTTTTAGACAGTAAGGCAAGTGAACATGCTGCAAGGATGACAGCAATGCAGAATGCAACGGATAACGCTAAAGAGCTTATCAACTCGTTAAGTTTAAGCTACAACCGTGCACGTCAGGCAGCCATCACGCAGGAAATTACCGAAATCGTCGGCGGAGCAGCCGCGTTAGAATAAAAACGAAAAGCGGAAGCGTCTCGAGCCAATGAACGCAGACTAAAACCGCCACGTCCTGTGGCAATGTCTGCATGACCCGCATCCTGCGGGCCTCAAGCATAAGGCGTGCCCTTCTGGAAGTTGTTCTTTCCTTCCGGAAGGGATTGGCTTATGACCTCGAGGGGCTAGGCGCTGGAGCTAGACACAAACGAAATGTGGAGAACGGGTTGATGCCTTTAGTCTCCCATTACGTGAAATGAAAGAGGAGGGAAAAAGATGAATAAAGGACGCGTTCTTCAAGTTATGGGTCCGGTTGTTGACGTAAAGTTCGAAAGCGGCCAGCTTCCTGAGATCTATAATGCATTGACTGTTACAAACCCAGCGCGTAACGAATCTGAAGTTGACATCAACTTAACCCTTGAAGTTGCCCTTCATTTAGGTGATGATACAGTCCGCACCATTGCAATGTCTTCTACTGACGGCTTACAGCGCGGAAGTGAAGTTGTTGACTCGGGTGCTCCTATCTCTGTACCAGTAGGTGATGTAACACTAGGACGTGTATTTAACGTGCTTGGTGAATCAATCGACTTAGATCCTGCAATTTCTGCAGATGCCCGTCGTGATTCTATCCACAGAGAAGCTCCTAAATTTGAGCAGCTTTCTACTGAAGTAGAAATTCTTGAAACTGGAATTAAGGTAGTAGACCTTCTTGCTCCATACATTAAAGGTGGTAAGATCGGTCTGTTCGGTGGTGCCGGTGTAGGTAAAACCGTATTAATCCAGGAATTAATCAATAACATCGCTCAGGAGCATGGCGGTATTTCCGTATTCGCCGGTGTTGGTGAGCGTACACGTGAAGGTAATGACCTTTATCATGAAATGACGGATTCAGGCGTTATCAAGAAAACAGCGATGGTATTCGGTCAGATGAACGAGCCGCCGGGAGCGCGTATGCGAGTTGCCCTGACTGGTTTGACTATGGCAGAATTCTTCCGTGATGACCAGGGACAGGACGTACTTTTCTTCATGGATAACATCTTCCGTTTCACACAGGCAGGTTCAGAGGTATCAGCCCTATTAGGCCGTATGCCATCTGCCGTTGGTTACCAGCCGACACTTGCTACTGAAATGGGTAAATTACAGGAACGTATCACATCTACTAACGTAGGTTCTGTTACTTCCATCCAGGCGATTTACGTACCAGCCGATGACTACACGGATCCGGCTCCGGCTACAACTTTCGCCCACTTAGATGCAACAACTAACCTTGAGCGTAAGCTTTCTGAGATGGGTATCTACCCAGCGGTGGATCCATTAGCTTCCACTTCACGTGCATTGTCACCTGAAATCGTAGGCGAAGAGCACTACTCAGTTGCACGCCAGGTGCAGCAGACATTACAGCGTTACAGAGAACTTCAGGATATCATTGCGATCCTTGGTATGGATGAGCTTTCTGATGAAGATAAGCTAATCGTAGCACGTGCGCGCCGTATCCAGTTCTTCTTATCTCAAAACTTCCACGTTGCTGAGCAGTTTACTGGCCAGCCAGGTTCATACGTACCGGTTAAAGAAACAGTTAAAGGCTTCAAGGACATCCTTGAAGGCAAGTACGACCACCTGCCAGAAGATGCATTCCGACTTGTCGGCCGAATCGAAGAAGTTATCGAGAGTGCAAAGAAAATGGGCGTAGAGGTCTAATTCTGGACCAGGAGGGTAAAAAATGAAGACGATTAAAGTCAGTGTTGTTACTCCCGATGGCCCGGTGTATGAATCAGATGTGGAAATGGTAAGCACAAAAGCTCAAAGCGGTGAGCTTGGAATTTTACCTGGACACATTCCAATGGTTGCACCGTTACAAATTGGAGCCGTTCGTTTAAAAAACGGCGGAAAAACTGATTTCGTGGCAGTAAGCGGCGGATTCCTTGAAGTTCGTCCGGAGCAGGTAACGATTTTAGCGCAATCTGCTGAGCAGGCAGATGAGATTGATGTAGAGCGTGCCGTTCGTGCGAAGCAGCGTGCTGAACAGCGCCTGAATGAGCAGAAGCGTGAAAACATTGATTTCCGCCGTGCAGAGCTTGCATTGCAGCGTGCGATTAACCGTATCGAAGTTTCGGAAAGAAAGTTCTAACAAAGAACCAACACCTCCTGGCATAGCTGGGGGGTGTTTTTTGTTTCATAGGAAATTCTAATTTTGAACAATGTGAAAAACTTTGTGGATGCTTCCGATTATGTTTCAGAAATATTTACCACACAAATTTTGAGAAAATTTCCCCAAAAAATAGATAAATCACTCGAATTCTTTTATATAGGCCTTTACAATAGAAGAGAGTAGACCTTTAAGGTTACTCTCTTTTTTAAAGTAATTATGCAAGTCTATTTGAATAAAAGGAGGAGCCGCAATGCTGGAGTTTGATACAAATATAGACCAATACGCTACGATCAAAGTCATCGGAGTCGGCGGCGGGGGGAACAACGCTGTAAATCGGATGATTGAACATGGAGTTGAGGGAGTAGAGTTTATTGCTGTCAATACTGACGGACAAGCTCTAAATCAATCAAAGGCAGAAGTAACCATGCAAATCGGTGCAGCCTTAACAAGGGGCCTGGGAGCAGGGGCAAATCCTGAAGTGGGCAGAAAAGCAGCTGAGGAAAGTGAAAGCCAGCTTCGTGAAGTGCTGAAGGGTGCTGATATGGTATTTGTTACAGCAGGAATGGGCGGCGGAACCGGAACAGGTGCAGCTCCTGCTATTGCTCGCATTGCACGCGAAGTGGGTGCACTGACCATCGGTGTGGTAACCCGTCCTTTCAAATTTGAAGGACGCAAGCGTGCAGCCAATGCTGATGCAGGCATCGAAGCCATGAAAAAAGCTGTTGATACACTAATTATTATTCCAAATGATCGCTTACTAGAGATTATTGATAAGAAAACACCAATGCTTGAAGCATTTATGGAAGCGGATAATGTTCTTCGACAGGGTGTTCAGGGCATTTCTGACCTGATTGCCGTTCCCGGTTTAATCAATCTTGATTTTGCCGATGTCAAAACGGTGATGTCCCACAAAGGAACAGCATTGATGGGAATTGGAATTGCCACCGGGGAGGACCGCGCGGCTGAAGCAGCCCGTAAAGCCATTTCAAGTCCGCTGCTTGAAACATCCATTAACGGAGCCCGCGGAGTTATTATGAACATTACAGGCGGGGCTAATATCAGCTTGTATGAGGTTCAGGAGGCTGCAGATATTGTTGCTTCTGCTTCAGATGAAGAAGTGAATATGATTTTTGGATCAGTCATTAATGATGCGCTAAAAGAAGAAATTCTTGTTACGGTTATTGCTACTGGCTTCAATGAACAAGAGGAGTTAAGAGCAAAACCGAGCTCAAGGCCATCGGCAGAAAAAGAATATGATCATACATATCATTATGCAGAAGAACCAGCCACTCGCCGGCAGGTTAGAGAGCCTCGAGAATATCGGGAACCTGTTCAGGATAACTACCGCGTCCACTCAGACCCGAAGGAAGAGTCACTTGATACACCGGCATTCCTTAGAAACCGCAGAAGACGCTAATTTTTAATATTAGAAACAGGCTGCCATAAAGAGGGCAGCCTGTTTTTTTAGGTGAATTTTTTTGATGGTTGATATGTTGGTGGTTGAGTGGTTGATGCTCATTCATGAAGAAAGGACAGGCATATGCCTGTCCTTCATTTATTTTGTCTGATCGTATAGGGTTAACTGATCCAAATTCTTATGCACGGTCATGAGTTTTTTAAGAAGGCTCATGAACTTTTGTTTATCTTCAAAAGGAGTCACATCCAGCTCCCTTTTTAGCTCATTGCTTTTAGTAACGAGCTCATTGAATCTTTGAACAGCCGGGCAGTTGTTTTTAGTCATAAGTATTTCTCCTAACCTAAGCTCATACTATAACCTTATCACAAAACTAAATTTCAAAGGAAACAGCTATATTTCATTTATATTAAAATGCAAAGGTCACTTTAACTAATTTAACTATTTCGTTAAATGTGTCAGAATTTGTTGAAATTTGAGGGTAGAGTCATATAGTATCAACATGTGCTTAGAAAGACAAGGCTTGTGATAACCAGGGGGTGATATCCTTGTCGACTGTATTATTTGGAACGATAGAATATTATGAAAGAGAATTAATCAGCTATTTTACAAATAATCATATAAGCAAAAAAGATGATGCAACTATGAAAATATTCATCATGCTTGAAACGGAGATATTCAACGTATTCTTATTTGATGAGTCGATCCGGATAAGATGTATGCATAATCTATTAAAAGCCTTTTGCCGGGTATCTGAAACATACATGGTCAAATAGCAGCCTTAAAAATTGATAAGAGGTCCCTGCAGTGAGAGACCTCTCTTTGTTTAGTTTAGGATCGTAACCTTTACATCTTTTCTTCCCCACTGCATTGCATCCTGTTCTTCAGGAATAAACACATCAATTTCATTTCCTTTAATTCCGCCGCCAATATCCTCGGCAGTTGCATAGCCATATCCTTCTACAAATACTTTAGAGCCCAAAGGAATGACGTCCGGATCAACTGCAATTACTTTTTCATCCGGATTGTCGATCAGATTAACCCCAGTTTTTGTAATGCCGATGCATCCTTCGCAGCTGGCTGTATAGGCAGTTGCCGTGACTGTCAGGCTTTTCGCTGCTTTTGCTGCAGGCTTATTGGTTTTTGCTGCTTTTACAACCGTCTTAGGGTTAGCCGCTTTTTCTTTCATTGAGTCATTTTTATAGATGATGAGCTCCAAACCAGGTTTGATTAGATCGGATTTAAGCTGATTCCATTTTTTAAGGTTATGTACATTAGTCCCATATGTTTTGGCGATATTCCAGAGAGTATCACCAGATTCTACTATGTATATCTCTTCAGGTGAAACGTCAAGCTTATCATTTGGATGAATCAAATCCCCTGATAGACCGTTCCAGTTTTTAATATCCTGAACGGACACCTCATGTTTTTGTGCTATGGACCAAAGGGTATCCCCTTTTTTTACAGTTACTTCTTCTGCATATGCGCTTACTCCTGCTGTGCTCCAGATGATTAAGCTCGCGAGCAGACAATATAAATACTTTTTCATGTTAAACCTCCTATTAACTTGGTTGACAATTATTATGCTAGCACAGAAAATTCTGAGAAAAAGAACAGGGAAGTTATAATTAAATTACGCACATTTCAGGAAAATAACGAAGAAATGGCAAAACAACATAATGTTCATACTAGATGGACGAAAAGCATTAGAAATAGTCATAATTGATACATTCGAACCTTAAGATGGGTTAAATAGAAAGTTTTTCCTTGTAGCGGTATTAGGTGAAATATTTTTAAGGTGTTACATATCTCACTGACAAAGCAGAGAGTCTGTTTTTTAATGGTAGATAAATATAATGAAGAATTTAATGGATATTGACAGGGGGCAAGCTCATATAATCTAAGGAAGGTGTATCAATGATAGGTATGTAAACTCTCCCTTGGAGACCCTATTTTAGTGTTAGGGGAGAATTTCCAATAATAGTCTGAGGTTGTGTCGACACATGGGAGAGTAGGGTGTATAATGGTTACGGTTACATGTTTAAATGTTGTGAAAATTTTCAGCATTGGAGGGGATGGGCATGGAGCTTTGGAATTTATACCAGAATAACTATTTGATAGTTTTTGTGTTTTTATGCCTGGGTGTTTTACTGCCTGTGGTGGCTTTGTTTTTGGGCAAGCTTTTACGGCCCTATAAGCCATATGATACGAAGTATACCACATATGAGAGCGGGATTGAGCCATTCCATGATTCAAGGGTGCAGTTCAATGTCCGCTATTATATTTTTGCCCTGCTGTTTGTCATTTTTGATGTGGAAACAGTATTTTTGTATCCGTGGGCTGTGGCATATGAGAAGCTTGGTATTTTTGCATTGATTGAGATGCTGATTTTTGTATTTATGCTAATAATTGGGCTTGTTTATGCATGGAAAAAGAAGGTGCTGAAATGGATTTAAAGTTGGATAATATTACACCGGAAGAAATGGAAGAATTGCAGCGTAATGTATTTATGGCAACTTTGGAGCAGATTAAAGCGTGGGCGCGGAGCAATTCATTGTGGCCAATGACCTTTGGGCTTGCTTGCTGTGCCATTGAAATGATGGGTGTAGGTTCGTCGCATTATGATCTGGACCGTTTTGGTTCTTTTTTCCGTACATCTCCCCGTCAATCTGATGTCATGATTGTTTCAGGTACAGTAACAAAGAAAATGGCGCCAATTGTCCGCCGTCTTTATGATCAGATGCCTGAACCAAAATGGGTAATCGCGATGGGCTCCTGTGCAACTGCAGGCGGACCCTATGTGAAATCTTACTCAGTTGTAAAAGGGGTCGACCAGATTGTCCCTGTTGACGTATACATACCAGGATGCCCGCCAAACCCGGCAGCATTAATATATGGAATTAATAAGCTAAAAGAGAAAATCCGTTATGAGGCTAAGACTGGGAAGAAGGTGATCTAACCTATGAGCGGAGAAAAGGATCTTGAACAGCTGAAAAAAGAAGCCGCCGCAAAGGCGAAGGCAGCCGCCCTAGCTAAAATGAAAGCGAAAGAGCAGGGGGAAGCCAAGGAAGAACCGCCTGCAGAAGATATGGATCTGGCGAAGCAGAAGGCCGCGGCAGCGGCAAAAGCGAAGGCAGCCGCCCTGGCTAAAATGAAGGCGAAAGAGCAGGGGGAAGCCAAGGAAGAACCGCCTGCAGAAGATATGGATCTGGCGAAGCAGAAGGCCGCGGCAGCGGCAAAAGCGAAGGCAGCCGCCCTGGCTAAAATGAAGGCGAAAGAGCAGGGGGAAGCCAAGGAAGAACCGCCTGCAGAAGATATGGATCTGGCGAAGCAGAAGGCCGCGGCAGCGGCAAAAGCGAAGGCAGCCGCCCTGGCTAAAATGAAGGCGAAAGAGCAGGAGGAAGCCAATGAAGAACCGCCTGCAGAAGATATGGATCTGGCGAAGCAAAAGGCCGCAGCAGCGGCAAAAGCGAAGGCAGCCGCCCTGGCTAAACTGAAAGCGAAAGAGCAGGGAGAAGCCAAGGAAGAATCTTTGGCAGAAAAAGACACGGATCTGGCGAAGCAAAAGGCCGCGGCAGCCGCAAAGGCAAAGGCAGCTGCTGCGGCAAAGGCGAAAGCTGCTGCCCAGGCAAAACAAGCTGGTGGAGATGACGAAAAGGCAAAAGCCATTGCAGCAGCCAAGGCAAAAGCCGCAGCCGCCGCAAAAGCAAAATTAGCTGCAGCAGGCAAAGCTGGAGGTTCTGCTGATGACGAAAAGGCCAAGGCAATTGCTGCTGCAAAAGCAAAGGCCGCAGCTGCAGCCGCAGCGAAGGCAAAAGCAGCCGGAGGCAAGGCTGACTCTGAACCAGTTGTAGAGAAAGCGCCATCCGTTAATCAGCCATACCTTGATAAATATGTGAAGGTAATAGAAGAGAACCTTGGGCCTAATGTTCTTGAAGACTACTATATAAATAGTCTCTCCAAGGAAGTGCCGACTTTGGTTGCGAAGGCTGAACCATATTTTAAATTGGCAGAATTTCTGAAATATAATGAACAGCTTGGCTTTGATTATTTATCAGAGCTTCATGGCACCGATTTTGAAACCCACATGGAAGTGTATGCTCACTTATACTCATACAAAAATAGCCAATCTGTTGCATTGAAGGTCAAAATTGACCGCGATGAGCCGGTTGTTGATTCACTGCAGCCTTTATGGGCCGGAGCGAATTGGCCGGAATGTGAAACGTATGATTTACTGGGCATCAAGTTCAGGGGACACCCAAATTTATATCGAATCATGCTGGGGGAAGACTGGATCGGGCATCCGCTGCGCAAAGACTATGAACCGTACGATGTGGAGGTGTAACCATGCTGCGAACCGAAGAAATGCTATTGAATGTTGGACCTCAGCATCCAAGTACGCACGGTGTTTTTCGCCTAGTTCTGAAAATTGATGGTGAGATCATCAAAGAAGCGAAACCGGTCATCGGCTACTTGCACCGCGGAACGGAGAAGTTGGCTGAAAACCTGCAGTATACGCAAATTATTCCTTATACAGACCGAATGGACTATCTTGCCGCCATGACGAATAATTATATTCTTGTCCATGCGGTTGAAACGATGATGGATTTAGAGATTCCGGATCGGGCTGAATATCTGAGGATCATTACCATGGAGCTTGGCCGGATTGCCAGCCATCTCGTATGGTGGGGTACATATCTGCTGGATATTGGGGCAACAAGCCCATTCCTGTATGCATTCAGAGAGCGTGAAATGATCATCAACATGCTGAATGAGATATCCGGTGGCCGCTTAACGTTTAACTATATGCGTGTCGGCGGCGTTAAATGGGATGCTCCCGAAGGCTGGATTGATAAAGTAAGAGAGTTTGTTCCATATATGCGTGAACAGCTCAAAGGCTACCATCAGCTGGTAACCGGAAATGAAATTTTCATGAACCGTGTCAAGGGAGTAGGGAAATATACGAAAGAGGATGCGTTAAACTACTCGCTGAGCGGTGCCAATCTCCGCTGCACAGGCGTAAAATGGGATCTCCGCAAAGATGAGCCATACTCCATTTATGATCGCTTTGATTTCGATGTTGCCGTTCAGGACGGCGGGGATGCTTGGGCCAGGTATCATGTGCGCATGCAGGAAATGGAGGAATCATTGAAAATCCTTGAACAAGCGGTGGAGCAATTCCCGTCAGAAGGCGACATTCTGGCAAAAGTGCCGAAGATCATCAAAGCGCCTAAAGGAGAAGCGTTTGTCAGAATCGAATCTCCAAGGGGAGAAATCGGCTGCTATATCGCTAGTGATGGAAAGAAGGAGCCATACCGTTTAAAATTCCGGAGGCCATCATTCTATAATCTTCAAATTCTCCCTAAACTGCTTGAAGGCGAAAATATTGCAAACTTGATTGCTATATTAGGGGCAATTGATATTGTCCTTGGGGAGGTGGACGGCTAATGGTAGAAAAACTCCTTTATTCCGAAGCTGGTCTGCAGAATTTCGGCATTTTCTTCCTGCTTGCCACCGTTTTGCTGTTAGTCGTTTTAGGATTTGTTACTTACGCTATACTGGCGGAACGTAAAGTCATGGGATTTATGCAGCTGCGCCATGGGCCGAATCAGGTTGGCGGACGCTGGGGACTGCTGCAGACCGTTGCGGATGTATTAAAGCTTCTTTTAAAGGAAGACACCATTCCTAAGCTAGCAGACAGGCCGCTGTTTATTCTTGCACCGGTTATTGCGTTTGCACCGGCATTCATGGTTCTCGCAACAATTCCTTTTACAGACAAACTGCAGTTTGCTGATATTGGAGTTGGGCTTCTGTATTATATTGCTATATCCGGACTGACAACAGTCGGTATTGTCACCGGATCATGGGCTTCCAATAATAAATATGCTTTGCTTGGCGGGATGCGTGCCGCGGCCCAGATGATTTCATATGAAATTCCGCTGGTTATGTCTGTGTTAGGTATTATCCTTTTAACAGGCAGTCTAAACCTGAATGAAATTATTGAAGCGCAAAAAAATGGCTGGTTCATTATTTGGCAGCCTATTGCTTTTATCGTCTTCTTGATAGCTTCCACAGCGGAGCTGAACAGGGTTCCATTTGACCTGCCTGAAGCGGAATCAGAGCTGGTTGCCGGCTTCCATGTTGAATATTCCGGATTCCGCTGGGCGTTCTTCATGCTTGCGGAGTATGTATATTTCTTTGCAATGGCTTCATTGACAACCGTATTATTCCTTGGAGGGTGGCTTCCGCTGCCATTCCTGGAGTTCATTCCGGGTGCCGTATGGTTTGCGCTTAAGTTTACGGCTGTAATCTTTGTCCTGGTCTGGTTCCGTGTTACATTCCCGCGTCTCCGTGCAGATCAGCTAATGGAATTTGGCTGGAAGGTTCTGCTGCCGGTTGCGCTTGCGAATATCTTCTTAACAGCTTTGCTGAAAGAGTGGCTGAATATATTTTAATTTGTGAGCCGTCTTAAGAATTTGAGAACAGTTCAGCTCCAGCGCCTGCACTCGCATCCTCGAGGTCACAAGCCAATCCTCCCAAAAAGGCAAAGGACGCCTTTCCGGGAGGCTCGTCTTATGCTTGAGGCCCGCAGGAGGCGGGTCATGCAGACGTTGCCACGTGGCGGTCTTAGTCTGCGTTCCTTAATAAGCGGGCGCCTTCCGCATTTCTAAAAAGGGGTGAAAAAACATGCTTGGTTTAGCGAAAGGATTATCGTATACCCTTAAAAACCTGACACGCAAAAAGGTAACCTATGACTATCCGAATGAGCCGCTTCCGCTTCCGGACCGGTTCAGGGGAATTCAGAAGTTCTACCCTGAAAAATGCATTGTCTGCAATCAGTGTGCAAACATTTGTCCAACCGATTGTATCCAGCTGACAGGGAAAAAGCATCCGGACCCTGCCAAAAAGGGAAAAATCATTGATACCTATGATATCAACTTCGAAATTTGCATCCTTTGTGACTTGTGTACAGAGGTCTGTCCTACCGAAGCGATTATTATGACAAATAATTTTGAACTGGCGGAATATAGCCGTGATGAGCTGTTTAAAAACCTTGAATGGCTCGATGAAAATGATGAAAATATACGGAAGGTGAATAAAGCATGACGTTTTCAGGTGAGTTTTTAGCGTTTATGTCTCTTGCTTTAGTTGCGGTCATCGGCGGCGTGCTTTTATTGAACCTTACCAAAGTCGTGCATATGGTTGTCGCCCTTGTATTTACATTTGTAAGTATTGCCGGAATTTATGTCCTGCTTTCAGCTGAATTTCTGGCTGCCGTCCAGGTACTGATTTACTCAGGGGCGATTACAATCATCATGCTGTTCGGAATCATGCTGACACGCCATAACGATACAAGCGAGCCCAAAGCTGGCCGCTGGCGTAAGCTGTTAGTATTCGTGGGGGTGCTGGGCTTTGCTTTCGCGGTCTACATCGGGATTTATAACCTTGAATTGCCGTCAGCGCCGAATGACCTTCATGTCAATAATACAGAGCAAATCGGAATTGAACTTTACTCAAAATACATTATTCCGTTTGAAGTAACATCTGTCCTGCTATTGGTCGCTTTAATTGGTTCCATTGTTCTGGCTAAAAAAGACGATGAAAAGGAGGCAGAAAAGGAATGAGTACAGTTCCCGTTCAAGCATACCTGGCATTGGCTTTAATCCTCTTCTGCATTGGTCTGTATGGGGCCCTGACTAAGCGAAATACTGTGATTGTCCTGATCTCAATCGAACTGATGCTGAATGCAGTAAATATTAATCTGGTGTCATTCAGCAAGTTTGGCATCACTCCGTCCATTACCGGGCAGATTTTTACGCTATTTGTCATTGCGGTTGCCGCAGCAGAAGTGGCAGTAGGTATAGCCATCCTGATTTCACTTTACCGCAACAAAAAGAGCGTTAATATTGATGAAATGGATGCCATGAAGCACTAAAGACATGTGAAAGATGCAGTCGGATTGGCGCCTGCTTGAGAAAAAGAAAAGGCGGCCATAACCGGCAAAGCCTTAATGGACCTGGATAAAGGTCCAAATCTGACACGCCGGGCTACAGGGTGTGTTCAAAAAAGGGGATTGTGATAATGATGGAGAATGCATGGATCATACCGCTTTTCCCGCTTTTATCGTTTTTGTTCCTTATTTTATTCGGCAAACGGCTAAAAGAAGCGAGTGCTTATATTGGGATTCTGTTTACCCTGGCATCGCTTGTCTATTCCTTATTGGTGCTATTTGATCGGTTTTCGGCACCAACTTATAAAGCAGAAGGCGTTTGGCTGACTATAGGGGATTTTCAGTTAACAGCGGGTTTTGAAGTTAATCAGTTAAATGCACTGATGCTGGTGATTGTATCACTTGTCAGTTTCCTGGTACATACGTATTCGAAAGGCTACATGCAGGGGGATGACCGTTTTCCTGTTTTCTATGCCTATTTAGGGTTATTTACATTTGCCATGCTGGGCCTTGTCATCTCGCCTAATCTGCTTCAGACGTATTTCTTCTGGGAGCTTGTCGGCCTTGGTTCCTTCTTGCTGATCGGTTTCTATTTTTACAAAGAGGAAGCAAAGGCAGCGGCCAAAAAGGCATTTATTATGACCCGTATTGGGGACGTCGGCCTTTTGATTGGAATGATTCTATTGTTCTGGCAGGCTGGCAGCTTTGAGTATGATGAGATTTTTGCAGCAGTTAAAGCTGGTGACATTTCAGGCACGATGATTACGTTAACAGCCATTCTTATTTTTGTAGGGGCTGTCGGAAAGTCGGGCCAGTTCCCACTGCACACCTGGCTTCCTGACGCGATGGAGGGGCCAACGCCTGTTTCCGCATTAATCCATGCAGCGACAATGGTAGCTGCAGGTGTGTATTTAGTGGCGGCGCTGTTCCCGCTGTTTGCAGGAAGTGAAACAGCATTGATGACTGTTGCTGTCATAGGAGCCTTTACGGCTATCTTTGCGGCAAGCATCGGCCTTGTCCAGAAGGATATTAAGCGGGTGCTAGCTTACTCAACCGTCAGCCAGCTTGGCTATATGATGCTGGCATTGGGATCTGCCGGATATGTAGCCGGCGTGTTCCATTTAATGACACACGCCTTCTTTAAGGCTTTGCTGTTCCTTGCAGCGGGAAGTGTCATCCATGCAGTTCATACACAAAACATTGAACATATGGGTGGTTTGTGGAAAAAGCTGCGAGTGACCGGCCCTCTGTTCCTGATCGGGACACTGGCGATCAGCGGGGTGCCTTTATTTTCAGGGTTCTTCAGTAAAGATGAAATTTTAATTGCTGCGTGGGCGCATGGGAATTCTGCCCTGTTCTGGCTCGCGGTAATTGCCGCATTCTTTACGGCATTTTATATGTTCCGTCTGTTCTTTATGGTTTTCGCTGGTGAAGCAAGAACCGATATGAAAAATGTCCACGAATCGCCGAGTGTCATGACACTGCCGATGATAGTGCTTGGGGTCCTGGCTGTCGTGGCTGGATATGTAAATACACCTTGGTTTGGAACATTTCTCGGTGACTGGCTCGTGGAAGATAACCATACCCTGGGCCATGGCCATATTGAAGGGCCTGCCTGGATAATGATTATGGCAACAGCTGTATCCCTGCTTGGAATCTTCCTTGCCTGGCTCATGTACGGCAAACGCTCGCTTTCCCGTGACTGGCTTACAAGCAGAATGCCGCTTTCATACAATGTTCTGTACAATAAATACTACATCGATGAATTTTATTCTCTGACTGTAGTGAATGGGGCTAAATTTATCAGCTCATTCCTGCGCTTCCTGGAGGTATTCCTGGTTGAAGGCCTTGTAAAGAGTGTAACCGGAATTACGATTGCACTCGGAAGACTCGGCTCTAAATTTCAAAATGGCCAGATTCAGACCTATGGAACCGTGGCGTTTGTCGGCCTGGCTATTTTAGTCGTCATCTACGCGTTTACAGGGGGGTACTTAAAATGAACTTAGCTTATTTTCTATCCATTTTAGTTTTCTCCCCGCTGCTTGGTATTTTAGTGTTATCGTTCCTGCCGAGAACGCAGGAATCATTGATCAAGACAGTTGGCTTCCTGGCAACACTCCCTGCGTTGATATTGTCCCTGATCGCCTTTTTCCAATACCGGGCAGGTGCAGGGCTTGAACAGCTGAATGAAAAGGTAAGCTGGATTCAGTTTGGTGATTCGGGCCAGCTCGGAAATCTTTTCTCCATTGATTATGAATTGGGGCTTGATGGATTCTCCCTGATCATGGTTGTTCTGACAGCTGTTCTTTCTACACTGGCAGCGATTGCTTCTATTCATATTAAAAAAGAATGGAAGGGCTACTTCATGCTGTTTCTGCTGCTTGAAGTCGGCATGCTGGGTGTATTTGCAGCTGAGAACCTGATTCTTTTCTTTATTTTCTTTGAAATCACCTTGATTCCGACCTTCTTTCTGATCGGGAAATGGGGTTACTTTGAAAAGGAAAATGCAGCATACAGCTTCCTGATCTATAACGGACTTGGATCTGCTGTTCTGCTGATTGTCATTATGGTGCTGTTTGCCCGAACCGGAACAGCTAATATTGATGCTTTGATGGCCGCCATGAACGCGGATAATCCGCAGCTGGTTGCGCCAATCTCTGAAAATATGAAAATGGGTATGCTGATTGCGCTTTTACTTGCCTTCGGTGTGAAGCTTCCTATTTTCCCGCTTCACAGCTGGATGGTCCGGGTTCACGTACAAGCTCCGCCATCGATTGTTATGCTGCATGCCGGGGTACTTTTGAAAATAGGGGCATTCGGTTTAATCCGTTTCGGTATGGGAATATTTCCTGAGCAATTCCAAAGCCTTGCTGTATGGCTGGCTGTGCTTGGAGTCGTGAACTTGTTGTATGGAGCGTTCCTGGCATTTGTTCAGACTGATTTCAAAATGGTGCTGGCATACTCTTCTATTTCCCACATGGGAATCGTTTTAATCGGGTTAGGCGCATTAAATGAGGCAGGGATTCAGGGGGCGATTTTCCAGGTGGTTTCTCACGGGTTAATTGCAGCACTATTGTTCTTCCTTGTAGGTGTCTTATATGAACGCTTCCAAACCTCCAATATTCAAAATCTTGGCGGTTTGGCAAAAGGGATGCCGATTACGGCAGGATTCCTGCTTGCAGGGGCCATGGCCTCACTCGGCCTGCCTGGCATGTCGGGGTTTGTAAGTGAATTTATGGCCTTCCTTGGCTTGTTTAAAGAAATGCCGATTCTCGCTGCAGTCGGTACAATTGGAATCATTATGACAGCTGTATACCTGCTTCGCGCGGTACTGGGTATCACATACGGCAAATCGCATCGTGACTTTGCCGGCATAACGGATATGAAAAAGTTTGAGTTCGTGCCTGTCCTGGTCTTATTCGGCTTAATTGTCCTGATTGGTGTTTATCCAAGTGTACTGAGCGAACCGCTGACATCAACACTTGAAACGATCATGCTTGGGATAGGAGGGTGATGAAGGATGGATCTCGAAACATTATTATCTTATGAATGGGGCATAATGACGCCGGAGTTCATCATCCTTGGTGTTGCGACCGCTCTTTCACTAATGGATTTGTTTATGCCGAAATCCCAAAGCCGGAAAATCCTCGGCTGGATCGGCTTTGCCGGAATACTCGCGGCTCTCGTTTCTTTACTGGGCCTGCTCGGGCATAGTCCGGAATCCATTTTATTAGATACGTTCAGGCTGGATTCCTTTTCTATAGCGTTTAAGCTGCTGCTCTTAATCGGATCTGCTATGGTCCTGCTGATTGCCTTAGGCTATGAGCCAGATGAAGGCTTGGAAGAATTCAGGGGGGAATTTTTCTATCTGTTCATGGCGGCATTGCTTGGGGCAATGATCATGTCTTCAAGCGGAGATTTGATTACTCTGTTTGTGGGACTTGAGCTGCTTTCCATTTCGTCCTACATTCTGGCAGGCATGAGAAAAAGAAATATGCATTCAAACGAATCGGCCATGAAGTATGTGATCAACGGCAGTATCGCCACAGCGATCACTTTGTTCGGAATGAGTTATGTTTACGGATTAACTGGGACGACGAACTTAATAGAAATGTCCGGATTTTTGACATCCCTCTATAATGAACAGCATATTTACCTGTTAGGCCTTGCCTTCTTTATGATTGTGGTGGGACTTTCCTTTAAATTGGCTGCAGCACCGTTCCATATGTGGGCACCTGATGTATACCAGGGTGCACCTACACCGGTAACAGCTTTTTTAAGCGTAGTTTCCAAAACAGCCGGATTCATCATTATAATCCGCATTCTGTTTTCAATCTTTGCGAATGCACCATCCGGTGATGCACAAGGTCTTCCGATGATCCTGGCTCTTCAGGATTACATTGCCTTCCTGGCAGGAGCTACGATGCTTATTGGAAACTTGATTGCGCTGAGACAGCGGAATATCAAGCGTTTATTTGCTTATTCCAGCATCGCTCAGGCAGGGTACCTGCTGGTTGTTATTGCAAGCATGTCCCTATTCATGTTTGATACGCTCTGGTTTTACCTTGGAGCCTACCTATTCATGAACCTGGGCGCTTTTGCAATCATCCAGCATGTAACACATAAATCGGGTTCAGAAGATATCGGCCAATTCGCCGGGCTTTACCGCCGTGCACCGTTCCTGGCCATTGCCATGGCTGTCTTCCTGCTTTCACTTGCAGGCATTCCGGGAACAGCCGGGTTTATTGGCAAGCTGAATATTTTCATGGGTGCATTAGTGCCGAATGAAGGCCATTATGTACTGGTATCGGTTATGATTGCGACAACTGTCGTTTCCTATTTCTATTATTTCGGTGTTATGGTGCAAATGTTCTTCAGGCCGGCAGCTGACACTGGAAGGGTTAAGATCCCGGCTGCATTAACAGCTGTTATCGGCATCAGCCTGGCGGCCACCATCCTGTTTGGAGTCGCACCGAATATTGCATTAGATTTCCTGCAGGGCAATTTTAATCAGTTTACTGATTTCTTTCAATAAAGGTCTTTTTAAAATGGGGTTTTAAAAAACATTTACGAAAAAGGGACAAAAGGGGTATAAAATAGGAGGGGGATATCCCCTTCTTTTTGTTTGCCCTTCTTTAAACTTCGTGTTTTTTCGACAATTTCGATATAATGGAGATACAAACGGCGAAAAAGAAAGAAACTTAATTTTCAAAAAATAACCAGTTATGAAACTTACCTGATAGTATAAACGTCAAATGGTATTGTAGCGCACAAAGCAGGTAAGCGAAGTGGCAATGAATTAAAGGAGGGAAGAAGATGATATCAGGATTTGGGCAGCAGGCACTCATCAGCATTATGTCTCATCTGGTGTTTATTGCGCTGGCCTGGTGGGCGCTTCAGGCATTACGGTTTGAAACCCTATTGCGGGCAAATCATGTTTTTCAGGCACGTGTATTGTATGTTCTGCTTTCGATTGTAATTGGATCATCTGTCAGCAACTTCTTTCTCGACTACCTTTTATGGTCCCAGCAGCTCCCGCTTATACTGCAGCACATTACACCTTTTTAGGTGATGCAAGACCGGTCAAATTTTTTCATAAATATAGGTCTTCATACATGTTTTCAATTAGTCAATTATTGAGTAAAATCTTTTTGTTGCTAGTTTTCCTGCATACATACTATCTTGTGAAATGGTTTTCAAAGTATGCATAAAAAGGCAAAAAGAGCCTCGGAAATCACAGTGATTTGCTGCCTTTTCTGTTTGTCAAAAAGTGACGACAATTCCCAAGTATGCTCACTCTATCCTTGGTAACAATGGTACTAAGGGGAGGAGTTTACAGATGAAAAAAACATTCATTACATTATCTATTATTGCCATTATTGGTTTCATGATGATAAACATTGGGAATAAGACGACTGTAGCCAAAGGGGAGCTTGACCTGTTATCGATGGCCTCGGTTTTACAGGGCGAGAATATTTTAATCAAAGATTGGACTTTGCATGCGAGAGAAAAAATGGAAAACCAGAACCTTCAGGAAGTAAAAGCATTCACCGATGAACTGCAGTTAAAATATCCTGATTGGGAATGGAGCTTTCAGAAAACAGAAAAATCCTGGGAAGCAAAAGCTATTATTAAGCAAACAGATGCTCAGTCAGAAGCAGTAAAAATTCTATCAACCCCCACAAAAGGTCAAGTTCAGACGTATGTCATTTATGAGGCCAAAGGTCAGGGGTGGAAACAAGAACAGAGCAAACGGGCTGCAGAAATAAATAGCAAGATTTCTGACATTTTTCGAGGAAATGCCACAATTTTCTCTTGTATCCAGGGTGAATTCAATGGTAAGATTAATAAGTCTTTGCCTGATATTGCAAGTCAATTACTGGACGCTTTTAATGCGACAGAAATAGAGTCATTAAAAGAAGAACAATTTATTTCAACATCAGCACATTCACCGATTTTTGATGAATCGATTGAGACAAATGGCAATAAAATGAACATGCAGCTTGGATTACGGACAAATGGAATGGGCGCCAAGACAAACATAGTTATTGGCACACCCATCATAACGATTGAATATTAATATAGAGAAATTGGACGCGGAGGGGAATACACTTTGGATAAAATCATCGTCCGCGGCGGAAAAAGGTTAAGCGGTTCTGTCAAAGTAGAAGGAGCAAAAAACGCTGTTTTACCGGTTATCGCCGCAACACTGTTAGCAAGTGATGGCAAAAGCGTAATTCGTGATGTCCCAACACTCTCCGATGTATATACTATTAATGAAGTATTACGCTATTTAAACGCCGAAGTGGAGTTTGAAAATAATACAGTAACAGTAAATGCATCTCGAGAGTTGAAGGTAGAAGCACCATTTGAATATGTACGCAAAATGCGTGCTTCAGTTTTAGTCATGGGATCTTTATTAGCAAGAAATGGCCGTGCCCGTGTGGCATTGCCAGGGGGCTGCGCAATCGGTTCCCGCCCGATCGATCAGCATTTAAAAGGCTTTGAAGCGATGGGTGCGAAAGTAAAGGTTGGTAATGGCTTTATTGAAGCGGAAGCACCTGAAGGCCGCTTGCATGGAGCAAAAATATATCTCGATTTCCCTAGCGTTGGTGCTACGGAGAATATTATGATGGCTGCAACACTAGCCAAAGGCACAACGATTTTGGAAAACGTAGCAAAGGAACCTGAAATTGTGGACCTGGCTAACTTCCTTAATAAAATGGGTGCTAAGGTTAAGGGAGCAGGAACAGGCACGATTCGCATCGAAGGAGTGGACGTACTGTTCGGTGCAGAGCACAACATCATTCCTGACCGCATTGAAGCAGGCACATTCATGGTGGCAGCTGCCATTACAGGCGGAGACGTTCTTGTAAAGGGTGCCGTTATGGAGCATTCTGCTTCATTAATCGCCAAAATGGAAGAAATGGGTGTTACCTTCATTGAAGAAGCTGAAGGCATCCGTGTATTGGGCCCAGACAAGTTGAAGGCTGTTGATATTAAAACAATGCCTCATCCTGGATTCCCGACAGACATGCAATCACAAATGATGGCCCTATTGCTTCATGCTCAGGGTACAAGTGTGATTACAGAAACTGTATTCGAAAACCGTTTCATGCATGTGGAGGAATTCCGCCGCATGAACGCTGATATTAAAATTGAAGGCCGTTCTGTGATTATGAACGGACCAAGCAATCTGCAGGGCGCAGAAGTAGCTGCGACAGACCTTCGTGCAGCCGCAGCCCTAATCCTGACTGGATTGGTGGCAGATGGCGTAACACGCGTAACAGAGCTGAAGCATTTGGATCGCGGATACGTGAATTTCCACGAAAAGCTTGCAGGCCTTGGAGCAGATATTGAACGTATTACAGAAGTGGAAGAAACACCTGTTAACAACGGTCTTGTTTCTGACATGAACGCATAAGCAATGCAATCAAGGCGGCTTTTAGAGTCGTCAAAATAGTCGCCTTACGTGCATTTTCAACTGAAACCGCAGAATCGAGCTGTCAGAGGACTGACAAATCGATTCTGCGGTTTTTGCTATGTATTTTTGTTTGCGCACATAAATAATTTTATCCGCACATAAATCAGGCTATACGCACATAAAAAAGTTTATCCGTACAGAAATTTGGCCTATCCGCACATAAATGAAAAGATCAAAAAATCTTGGAGATAAAAAGCTGCTTTTAGGTGGGAAAAATATTTTTTTATCGCAGCTTCACCCCCTATTCTGCACCTTTTTCACCGCTTCAGATGCAAATATTAATCTATTGTCATATTAGCTTGTCCATAGCCATAAACATGAAATGAGTTCGAATTATTTATTTGCTATGGAGGCTTAAAACATGACAAAATTCAAACCTTTCATCGTACTAGCCGCACTGTTGTTTGCCGTCACGCTCATCGTTCCTTCCCTGCTTGTGATTCCTTTTACAGAAGGGAAAGTCAACGGGAAGCTTGGTGAAGAGCTTAAGACCGAGACAAAGAAAGAGACGGCAGCAGAAATTCCTCAAGGGCCGGCCATAGAGGTAGGAGTTTACCGCCTTGCACAGAAGAAGCTGGAGAAGGTTCCGCTTGAAGAGTATATTGTCGGGGTGGTAGCATCTGAAATGCCGGCCGAGTTTGAAGAAGAGGCTTTGAAGGCTCAGGCGCTGGCAGCAAGGACATTTATTGTGAAGCAGTTAATGAATAAAGATAGCGTTGAACTTCCTGAGGGGGCATTAGTATACGATACAGTAACCCACCAGGTTTATAAAAATGATAAGGAACTGAGGCAGCTATGGAAACAGGATTATAAGTGGAAGATCAATAAGGTAAGAGAAGCGGTTAACGAAACAAGAGGACAGATTCTTACTTTCGATGGCTCGCCGATTACAGCTTCCTTCTTTTCAACAAGCAATGGCTTTACCGAAAATTCAGAAGCCATCTGGCCAAATTCCGTTCCTTATTTAAAAAGCGTAGAAAGCAAATGGGATCTGCAGTCGCCGAAGTTTAACGGCAGAGAGGTATTCACTGTTCAGGAATTTGAAAGGAAGTTGGGTGTGACGCTTCCAAATGACAGCACCATCGGCACAGTGACTGAGCGAACAGCCGGACAGCGGGTTTCAAAAGTGGATATTAACGGAAAAGTAGTCAGCGGAAAAGACATCAGAGAGAAACTGGGCCTGAAATCAACAGACTTTACCTGGGAACGCAAAGGTGACAACATCATCATCAACACCCAGGGCTACGGCCATGGTGTCGGCATGAGCCAATACGGAGCAAATGGCATGGCAGCTGAAGGCAAGAACTATAAAGATATCGTTTCCCACTATTATAAAGGGGTAGAAATAGCAGCTTCTGACCAACTGCTGACAAAAGCAACAGCTAAAAAGTAAACGAAAGAGCTGGTTCAAAGAGAATCGGCTCTTTCATTTTGCCCTGCTAACAAAACCAAGAAGCTTGCCAAGCCTTTTAAACTTCCCATAAAAAAGAGCCCTGCTGATAAAATACCAGCACACTGCCACACCGGTCATATCTTTGACAGCATCAATTAAAGTAGCAGACCGGTACGGTACAAATGACTGATGAATCTCATCAATAATTCCGTAGAGGCACGCAAAAAGAGCGAGAAGAATATTCACTCCCGGCGTCAGCTTACCTGCAGTCAGCGCTGCCAGAACCAGAAGCACATACAAAATACCAAACTCAATCAGATGCATAGATTCTTTTATAAACCGGTCCACTGCCAAATCCGGCAGCTCCACCACAGCATCAGCCGGCATGCTGGATAAGACCCAAATTAGCGCCATATATAGGACAGGCAGCACACGTAATATCCACTTAACCATCTTTAGTAACTCCTTTTAAAATTTTTTCCCAAATCATGCATAATCCGAAAACGTTTGTCGAAAAATAAGCCCAAAAAATTTTTTTTAAGAAATGTATATAATCCTCTTAATCTGTTCAGACTGATTGCTGAGGTGATGATAAATGAGAGAGGAAGAAAAGAAACGATCTTCTCAAGATTCCAGCTTTAAAAAGTTTATGAAGAAGCGGTGGGCATTCCCAGCTATCTACATTGCAAGTGCAGCAATCATTCTAACCGGTGTTCTTTGGTATCAGACTAGCGATAACGCTACAGACACTGACAGCTACGATTACGAAGCCACAGACATTACCGGCAAAAAGTACGACGAGCCAGCATTGGAAGTTAACCGTTCAATGGAAAACTTCGTAATGCCTGTCAAAGATCCAGACTCAGCTGTCATTCAAAAACAATTCTATGACTATGACGGCAAGGCTGAAGAACAGGAAGCTGCTCTAGTATTTTACAATAACACATACCATCCGAATACAGGTATTGATATTGCCACTAAGGATGGAGAATCATTTAATGTCCTTGCTGCATTAAGCGGAAAAGTTACTAAGGTTGAAGAAGATTCGCTTTTGGGCAATGTTATTGAAGTAGAGCATGACAAAGGAATTGTAACACAATATCAATCTGTTACAGATATGAATGTTAAAGTTGGCGACCAGGTAGAACAAGGTGATGTCCTTGCAAAGGCAGGCGAAAGCTTGTTTAATGAAGAAGCAGGCGTACATGTTCACTTTGAAATCCGTAAAGACGGAATGCCGGTCAATCCGCTTGATTTCTTCAATAAACCGCTAAGCTCTTTACAGGAGCTGGACACAGCTGACAAAGCAGATGCTGAAGAAAACAGCGGTGCAACTGAAGAAAACGATGAGGCTGCTCCTTCCGAGGACAAGTCCTCTGAAGAATCTGCAGATGAAAATGCAGGAAACACAGAAGAAGACGAGTCTGCTGATAAAGAAGAAGACCCAGCTGGAACTTCTGAAGACGAAGGTCAAACTGACGACCAAGTAGAAGAAGACACAGCAACTGAATCAACTGACGCATAAACATAGGGAGTCTGCCGAAATGGCAGGCTCTTTTTTTGGTGACAGGCACCACCCGAATTTTGTCGAACTGATATTTTTAGACAATTCTATCTTCATCCTGTATAATATTTCGAAAAACGAAGTGTTATACAGGGGGAGAATACATGAAGAAACTGCTGTTAACTGGTTTCGAACCTTTTCTTGATTTTCCGATTAATCCTACAGAAAAGATTGTGAATGCGCTGGATGGCAAGGCGGTAGGAAACTATGAAATCCTAGGCCGCCTGCTGCCGGTTGATTTTAAGCTTGCGCCACAGAAAATAGTAGAGGAAGTGACAGGGGAAAAGCCGGATGCTGTGATTTCTCTGGGGCTGGCAGCCGGGCGGACCGCTATCACTCCAGAAAGAATCGCAATCAATTGCCAGGACGGCGAGCCGGATAATAGCGGTGTCGCACCTGAAGACAAACTAATAGAGGAAAATGGTCCCGATGGCTATTTTTCCACCCTGCCGATCCGGCGGATGGTTAATAGACTTAAGGAAGCGGGGTATCCTGCAGCCATCTCAAACACAGCGGGGACTTATCTATGCAACAACGTAATGTATTCCGTCCTTCACCTGTTAAAATCGGCAAACAATGAATTACCGGCGGGTTTTGTGCACATACCGGCATCCCATGCACTGGCGGCTGCCAGTAAGAAAAGCATGGCAAGCTGGTCGGATTCCGATCTGCTGGACGCAATTACACTTATCATAAAAGAGCTGGAATAAGGAGCCGGAATGGCTCTTTTTTAAATGGTTTTCATTATTACTATAGTGTTTTCCTCTAATGCCCTAAAGTTTTCGTTATTCATTTTTCCTGAAATAAACCCTTATATATCAAGGGATGGGTTATTTCTTCAAAAAAATTTCCAGCATGGACTTGACCTGGAAATGATTTTTGTACATAATGAAGTATGAATTTTCTTAAAATTATATGAAATCAGAAAACATTTTTTGATGCCCATCTTCAAACATAAACGGAAAGCAGAATAATGACAGCGCTTTCCTAAAGGAGGGAACCAAATTGATTCCATTACTGTCAATGATGCTCATTACAGGGACTTGTCTATTTCTTGCTTTAAGAAAGAAAAGGCCAATCTTCCTGGCAGTCCCATTTCTATCAATCTTTGCTTACTTCCTCATTCAAATCATCCTTGTTCCCGCACCTTTCATGGATACAATCAAATTTATTTTCAGTTTAAGGTAATGGTTTTGTCCGGGTCGGTTTAACCGATCCGGTGAAATAGCAGTGATTCATCTGCACATACCCAATTTAAGGAGTGATTCCTGACCAATAAAATGTGTTCATAACCATTTTTACTGCAAATTTATCATTTTTACCGGGGGTGGAGTTTTGAAAAAAATTGATAAAAAAGTAGCGGACAGCTATTTCCGCGAAAAGACTCGGAATATGATTATTTATTTTGCTATTGGCTTTCTTGCCTCTTTTGGCGTGGTCTTTTTTGCAGAACCCTTAAGCGATATTACCATTAACGGATTCCCGTTTCACTACTTTATGGGTGCACAGGGGGCAGTACTGACGTTTATCATTCTGCTGTTTGTTAATGCCAAAATGGGAGATGCGATTGATCGGAAATATGGAATTGATGAGAACAAAAATGAACAAATCAGTTCTGGGAAAGTTCTTGATCATTAATTAAAGAAAAATGAGGGGATGTTCAACCCTCCGCTATACAGAGAGATAAATGGGGCGTCAAAAAAAATCGATCGAAAAAAAGGGGGATGTTCTTGGATACACAGTTTTTGGTCTCATTATCCATCATTTTAGCTACATTTGCTTTGTATATCGGCATAGCCATTTACAATAAAGCCAAAGAGACGTCCGAGTTCTATGTTGCCGGCCGCGGAGTGCCGCCAATCTTCAATGGAATGGCAATTGGCGCTGACTGGATGAGTGCCGCTTCCTTTATCGGGATGGCAGGAACCATTATGCTTCTAGGCTATGATGGACTTGCCTATATTATGGGCTGGACGGGCGGATACCTGCTGTTAACCTTCCTGTTGGCACCACAGCTTCGGAAATATGGACGCTATACGGTTCCGGAATTCATCGGCGATCGCTTTGACAGCCATACAGCGCGTGTTCTCGCAGCTATTTGCACCATTATCATCAGCTTTACATATTCAATCGGACAACTGTCAGGTTCCGGGGTGGTTATTGGCCGTTTATTTGAAATTGATGCGAAAATAGGCACAATGATCGGGGTGATTCTGATTGCCTTTTATGCTGCATTTGGAGGTATGAAGGGGATTACCTGGACGCAGGTTGCCCAATACATTATCTTAATTATTGCTTACTTAATTCCGGTCATTTTCATGGCGCTGCAATTAACAGGGAACCCTTTGCCTTGGATTTCTTACGGTGATATAGTCGGAAAAATGGGTGAGCTTGATCGCGAATTAGGAATATCTGAATACTTTGCGCCATTCACCAATGGAACAAAGTGGCAGTTCCTTGCCCTTATGTTTACCCTGATGGCTGGTACTGCTGGTCTTCCGCATGTTATTGTCCGTTTTTATACTGTGTCCACTATGAAAGCTGCACGCTGGTCTGGTGCATGGGCATTATTATTTATCGGCTTGCTCTACCTGTCCGCTCCAGCTTATGCTGCATTTTCCCGCTTCATCCTTATGACACAGGTAGCGGGCAGCAAAATTGCTGAACTTCCAGCCTGGACGAAGACGTGGGTGGATACAGGCAAGCTGCAAGTCGCAGATGGAAATGGTGATGGTGTGCTGCAATGGAGTGAACTCATTATTTCGAACGATATTGTGGTTATGGCAACACCAGAAATTGCCAATCTTGGCATGTTTGTTATCGGCCTGGTGGCAGCGGGGGCTATGGCGGCTGCTTTATCAACAGCGGGTGGTTTGATGATTTCGATCTCTTCTGCATTTGCCCACGATATTTTTTACCGGGTGCTAAAACCGAATTCAACGGAAAAAACACGCCTTTCAGTTGCCCGCTGGTCAATCGTCATCGCCACTCTTTTGGCCGGTGTGATCGCGCTTAATCCGCCAGGAGCTATTACACAGATTGTGGCCTGGGCATTTGCGCTCGCGACAGGGACATTCTTCCCGGCTCTCG
Organism: Bacillus sp. ZZV12-4809; assembly: GCF_009849585.1. Lineage (GTDB taxonomy): Bacteria > Bacillota > Bacilli > Bacillales > Cytobacillaceae > Cytobacillus. The sequence continues at coordinate 229,890 of NZ_VCRN01000004.1, read as the reverse complement.
TTCTGGGTGTGTGGTGGAAGCGTTCAAACTCACAAGGGGTTATTGCAGGACTGCTGGTCGGGTTAGGTGTTACGCTGGCATACATCTTTGCAGCTAAATATGGAGGATTTACAATCCTTGGAATCATTGATACAGGTGCAGGAGTGTTTGGTGCCGCAGCTGCGTTTGCTGCTAATATTATTGTTTCACTCATGACAGCGGCTCCTTCGCAAAAAATTCAGGAGGAAGTTATGGATCTTCGCTATCCGGAGCAAATGGTATATAAAGATGGTGAAGTATGGATGAACGATGATGGATCAAAATCTGTATAACCTTTACAATCTGGAGGCTGTGCGGTTTCACCCTTTTTTTCATGGGGTGGAATCTGACACAGCCCTTTCGCTTTTATCTATGTGCGAAGTTCGCCACTACAAAAAGAACGATATGATCCTGAAAAAAAATACACCTCGTGATGGTCTTCTGCTCCTTTTAGAAGGTCTTTCAGAGGTAGTAGTGAAAAATGATCACAGCGGGAGGGAGGAAGTGCTCGAAGTGATCCAGACAGGAGAGCTGATTGGTTTTTCCAGCTTATCCGATTTCCTGGGTGTTTCCAAACAGCCTCCTGCAGAGCTGGTTGAAGTCAAAGCCTCAAGTGAGGTACAGGCGATGTTCATTCCCTTTGAAGTGGTGAGAAAAAGGTGGGGTGATCCGGCAGTTCATGATTACTTGCTGGCTCAGGTAGCTGTCAGATTGAAGGATGTATACACGTCACTTGCAGAACAGATTAAGCTGGCAACAGATTATGGTGAAAATGATGCGCTCATGATCAGGGTTCAGGATGTCATGAGCAGTGAGGCGGCCGCAGTCAGCCCGGCTGCAGCCATTCAGGAAGCTGCCCAGCTCATGCTAAAAAGAAAGATTAGTTCGGTTCTCGTTACAGAAAAGGACAGCTTAAAAGGAATTATTACGGAAAGAGACATTGTGGAATGGGCTGCTGCTGAAGGGGCAGATATGACGGCTCCGGCATGCACCATTATGACAGCCAATCCAATCACCGTATCCAGGTCTGCCTATTATTATGACGTCCTTTCACTGATTCTGTTAAAGGGAATCAAACACCTCCCTGTCATGGAAGATTCAAAGGTCGCAGGGATTGTGACACTATCAGATTTGCTGAGAAAGAAAAATGAGAATGTAATAAAGACGGTTCAAAAAATCGAAAAAGCTGATCGGGACAGCCTGCCGCAAATAAAAACCGGCATCTATGAGATAATGGATTCCTTACTAAGAGACCGTGTTCCTATATTAAAGGCGCTTGATATCATTACAAAACTATACGACCGCCTGGCGGGCAGAATCATAGCATTATCTATTTCAGAACTGAAGGAAAAAGGTTTGCAGCAGCCATGCGAGTATGCTTTCTATCACATGGGCTCAAGCGGCCGCGGAGAACAGTTTATGCTCACAGATCAGGACCATTTCCTGGTTTATGAGAACCACTCGAAGGAAGCCGGCGAATTTTTTGAAGAGCTGGGAAAAAGGATCACTTCTAACATGGAGAGTGCCGGTTACGCACGGTGCAAAGGGCTAATGATGTGCAGTGAGAAGAAATGGCGGGGGGCACTGTCCGTATGGGAGGAGCGGCTGCGGACCTGGATGCTTCAATCTACTAATGACAATTTACTGTCAGCGCAGAACTTTTTCTCTTATCGGCTAATTTCAGGAAGTGAAGAGCTTCATGCAAAATTCGAAGCCAGGATTCTGGAGCAGATGAAAAAATCCAGAATCTTTCTATACCGGCTGGCACAGCTTGAAAGGGAACAGCCCATTCCTGCGTTAGGTCAGCCGCTCCGGTCCTTATTTAAGCTGCAGCGCAAAAGCATGGATATGAAAAAAGAGGTTCTATTTCCCTATCATCACAGCCTGCAAATTTTGTCGCTGACGCATGGAAAACTATCAGGAACTCCTCTTGAAAAAATAGATTTCCTAAAGGATAGGCAGGTATTTTCAAAGGAGTTTACACACGACTTGATAGAATCTGTAAGCACTATCCTGACACTGTATGTCAACCGGCGCTGGCAGCAGGAAAAAAACGGTGCGGTCCCATCGTCCGTTGTATCATTATTGAGATTGTCTACCCGTGAAAAAGAAGAATTGATTCTAAGCTTAAAGACATTAAAGGAGCTGCAGAGTCATGCATTGGCAAGATTCACAGTATAGCACTGAAGGAGGCTGGTATGTTCTTACTCAGGAAAAATGTGTCATGTCCGATAAGATATGAAACGATTCCATTATCCACTCCACTTGAAGATCTAAATTTTATTGTCTTTGATACGGAAACAACAGGATTTCAGGTTTCTGCCTCAGACCGGATCATTGAGATTGGCGCAGTCCCGGTGAAAGGATTGCAAGTACAGGAAAAGGACCTTTTTCAGACATATGTTAACCCAAACCGACAAATTTCTCGGGAAATAAAAGAACTAACCTCTATTACTGATGAGCAGGTAAAAGACGCCCCATATGCCCTGGAAGCTATTCAGAGCTTCTTTGAGTATGTCGAATCAAGGGAGGCGGTATGCCTGGTTGGGCATTATGTAAGCTTCGATGCCTTGGCTATAAAGAGTGAATGTAAACGCGAAAAGCTTGTATTAAAAAATTTCCTGACCATTGACACGCTAGATCTGATGGGATATATTGCTCCGTCCTTCGATATGCGAGATCTTGAAAGGTATGCCATGGCATTCGGCACCCGCATATATGAACGCCATCGGGCAGGTGGGGATGCTTTAATGACCGCTTACCTATTTGTAGAGCTGCTTTTTCAATTTCAGCAGAGGGGTTATCAAACCTGGGGGGAATTGATTAAAGCAACAGACAGTCAAATGAGATCTCTGCATTATTAAGCGCTGCAGATATACGTGGTTGGAATGTTGATGAGCGGGTGGTTGATGTAGTTTAGCTAGGGGAAGCCGGCTAAAACCGGCCTTCCATCCCTTTATTGTCCATTGATCAGAGCATCGTCCTTGTAAACCACGAGGATTTCTTTACCTGCCCTTTCTTGATAAGACTGTGCTGTTCCATAAGGTACCTTTAATGTAAAATAATCATTCCCGTTTTTAAATTCCACCGTAAAATTGTCTGCCGCACCGGTGATGATGGCCATTGTTTTGGAAATATTCCCTTTAATGATCAGCTTTTGGCTGATGAGGACCATATCACTTTTTATATTGTTCAATCTTTTCAATTCATTGACATCCATCCGATAGCGCTTGGCGATTCCCCAAAGTGTATCGCCCGGCACCACGGTATAAACAGCTGTCTGGTTATTCACAGGTTCTCCTGTATGACGTTCAATGCGAACCTCCAGTGTTTGGCCCGGATGGATGGTATTAGACTTAAGATTGTTTACCGCTTTCAATTCTTTAACCGTCATATCATGCTGCCTGGAGATTTTATATAAAGTATCTCCCTGCTTCACTTTATAGAATCCTGTCAATGCATGGGCTTCTTTTGCTGAAGCGCTGAAACCGGCAGAAGCGATCAATGCCGCAAAAACGGCGCTAGCTGCAGTCATTCCCCCTGCTTTCAGCTTCCTTTTTTTATCATTTTGAATTCTTTCCTTGCGTGTTTGCATTCTATGTTCATCCTATCTTATGGAATATAGTGGATTAATAACCAATTAAATGTATTGTTTCCCGAAAAAATAGTACGGTATATATATCCGCTTCACAATAGGAAGGAGTTCCTGGCTCTTTCATCTTGATTCCGGAAAAACATATAGTTCTATACCTTCATCGATTACTAGATATAAGCAATTATCTATTTCCTAAGATGTGGTTTGTTGACTTCAGGTTGAATGATGCAGCAATGAAGGATTTTGTCGAATCTGAGCGGAAAATCCCGGAAATCATCGATGCAACGATAAAAATCAGGAATTTCATCACTGGTCTTTAGGCTGTTTAGTTTTCAATTAACTTAAAAATTTTTTGAAAACATTTCTTATTTTGACTTCCAGATGTCCTATTTTCAAAAAATTTACACAAAACCTTGTCCTTATTGCGTTTTTCGTGCATATTTCCTCAACCAAGCTAATAAACTGTTACAAACCTTACAAAGAGAATGTATGAGGTGAGGGTTCGTTTTACTAAAACTAATGAATATGTTGAGGACATGTTTAATTACCGCAAACTGAAAGCAAGCTTTTCAGGCGCATGTACGATTAACATCAATTAATCAGGAATTCATGCGGAATACAGTTCATAACCAGACAGAAAGCGAGTCTCATTTCACACTTCTCACATCCAAATCGGGGAGGGCGAGTGGTGTGCACGATTACATCAAAGAGAGAACTATCAAGATTGGAAAGTATATCGTGGAGACGAAGAAAACGGTTCGCGTAATCGCGAAGGAGTTTGGCGTATCCAAAAGTACAGTCCATAAAGACTTGACGGAAAGACTGCCTGAAATCAATCCTGAACTGGCAAACGAAGTAAAGGAAATCCTGGATTATCATAAATCGATCCGCCATCTGCGCGGCGGTGAAGCCACTAAAATGAAGTATAAAAAAGAAGAAATGGAAGAAGAGCCAGTTAAATGAAAAGAAACAGATGGCGCCTATAAAGGCGTCAAAGGCTAAAGATTGCCATTTTAGCAGTGTCACACTTAATTTTCAATGTTGTACATGAACCTCAATTGCGGCTCCGGGGGCTAAAAGCTCATAAGCTGTTTCCATTGCCTGAATCAGGGCGTGCTCTATGGATTTAAGCCCCTTACCAAGTCGCCTGCATCCTTTTCCCCATTTCGACAAAAACCCTCAAAAAGTCTCACAAAATATGTCAAAATGTTACTGTTTTCACAAGGAATGTGTTAAAATATAAAATTAGGATAGAACTTGGTTCGTAAAGACTAGGACTCCTAAAGAGATGCCAGGCAAAATCATTTCTTTTATTAAAGAACTGATTTTTTTGCGTGGCTTTAACTGCTGATACGAATATGAAATAATCATCTAACTAAAAATTAATAAGCGAAGTTCGCTTTAAGAATGCCTAAATAGAGAGAGCCTTCAAAGGTGCGGACAGAAGCTGGCCATGTTGCAAGGAGGAAAAAAAGAAATGTTAGCTAGGGATATTGGGATTGATTTAGGAACTGCCAATGTGCTGATCCATGTTAAAGGGCGCGGTATTGTGCTGAATGAACCGTCTGTAGTGGCGATTGACCGGAATACAAACAAGGTGCTTGCCGTAGGAGAAGAAGCGCGCCGTATGGTCGGCCGTACGCCGGGTAACATCGTGGCGATTCGCCCGCTAAAAGATGGGGTTATTGCCGACTTTGATGTAACAGAAGCGATGCTGAAGCATTTTATTAATAAACTAAATGTAAAAGGCTTTTTATCAAAGCCGCGCATTCTGATCTGCTGCCCGACAAATGTGACAGGTGTTGAACAGAAAGCGATCAAGGAAGCGGCTGAGAAAAGCGGCGGCAAAAAGATTTACCTCGAAGAAGAACCAAAAATTGCAGCCATCGGCGCAGGCATGGATATCTTCCAGCCGAGCGGCAACATGGTTGTCGATATCGGCGGCGGAACCACGGATGTCGCAGTTTTATCAATGGGTGACATTGTAACATCTTCATCTATTAAGATGGCCGGAGATAAATTTGACAACGAAATTCTTCAATACATCAAAAAAGAGTACAAGCTATTAATCGGTGAAAGAACAGCAGAAAATATTAAAGTAACGATCGGGACTGTATTCCCTGGCGGCAAGAACGAAGAAATGGAAATCCGCGGCCGCGACATGGTTTCGGGTCTTCCAAGAACCATTACGGTTCGTTCTGATGAAGTTCAGGGTGCTTTGGCAGAATCAGTTGATGTCATCGTTCAGGCTGCTAAAAGTGTGCTGGAACGCACTCCGCCTGAATTGTCTGCAGACATCATTGACCGCGGGGTTATTTTAACAGGAGGCGGCGCACTTCTTCACGGAATCGACCAGCTTCTGGCGGAAGAGCTGAAAGTCCCTGTCCTGATTGCCGAAAACCCGATGGATTGCGTAGCCGTTGGAACTGGCATCATGCTTGATAATATTGATAAGCTTCCGAAGAGGAAGTTTGTATAATGAATGGACCCGCCACTTTGGCGGGTTTTTTTTAGGTGATTGTTGTAAACATTTTTCCATTTAATCCGATGACATATAGGGACAGCATTTTGCAAAACCTGACGTGATTCTTCAAATTTTTAATGTTTATTGCCGGAAAGTTTCTTATAATAGAGCTAGCATATATTGTTCGGAATAAATAGAGGTGAAACAGATGTTTAGAGGTTTCTACACAGCTGCTTCCGGAATGCTTGCACAGCAGCGGAGAACGGAAGTACTGACAAATAATATGGCAAATGCCAATACACCCGGCTTTAAAGCAGACCAGACAAGCTTGAGGGCTTTTCCGGAAATGCTTTTACAGCGCATGGGGCAGCATAGCATACCGACGGAAAATGGACTAAACCTTCCTTTTAATAATGAAGTTGGCAGATTAACTACAGGGGTTTATATGCAGGAGACGCTTCCGTCCTTCTTGCAGGGAGATATGAAGGAAACAGGCCTCGGGACAGACCTGGCATTACTGGATCTTAATATGCCGGCAAATCAGGATACAGGGTTAAGAGGAACGGTCTTTTATACCGCAGCTGGAATGGATGGCGAGCCGCGCTATACGAGGAATGGGAATTTTACCATCGATGCCGGAGGTTATTTGACGACAGCAGGCGGATTATATATTTTGGATAATGCGGGTGAGCGGATTCAGCTTTCCAGTGACCGTTTTACTGTAAGTGAAGATGGTATGATTACGGGTGAAGCGGGTGAAACTGCCAGACTCGGCATCACTTTTGCCCAAAATCCCGAAAGCCTGCGAAATGAAGGAGACGGCCTTTTTGCAGTGACTGAAGAGAGCGTTCTTGAAAATGCCTATAATGCACAGAATGTTCAATTCAAGCTGCAGCAGGGTTTTTTGGAGCGTTCCAATGTAGATGCTTCCCGCACAATGACGGATATGATGGCCGCCTATCGCTCTTTTGAAGCAAACCAAAAGGTTCTGCAGGCATATGACCGCAGTATGGAGAAAGCCGCAAATGAAATTGGGCGGATCGGGTAATGCCCGGCGGCAGACCCGCTAAGGGGGAAAAACAATGAATCGAACTATGATTACAGCCACAAATACACTGGCCCAGCTGCAGAAGCAGATGGATATTGTCAGCCATAATGTGGCCAACATTGATACAGCAGGCTATAAAAGACGTGAAGCCAATTTTACTGATTTGCTCTTTCAGCAGTTCAATAATCAGCCAAATCAGGCTGCTGAAGCAGGGAGGCTGACACCGGCAGGCATCAGGCAGGGAGTCGGCGCTAAGCTGGCACAGTCCCAAATGGTCATGCAGCAGGGTTCATTAAAGGCGACAGACAGGCAGCTTGACCTTGCCTTTACAAAGGAAAGCCAGTATTTCCGTGTGCTCGAGCAGACGGAAGACGGATCTGCAGTGAGATTTACAAGAGCAGGCGCATTTTATTTAACACCTGTGTCCGACAATGAGACCATGCTTGTGACAGCGGAGGGACTTCCGGTTCTTGATGAAAATAATAATTCGATTATAATAAATAGACAGGCGAATAAATTTAAAGTGACTGAATCAGGGAGTTTTTTGGCAGAAGCTGCGAATGGGAATATCCAGGAATTCAGTCTTGGAGTGGTTTTAATCAACAAGCCTCAATTCCTGGAGCAAAAAGGCGAAAATCTTCTTGGCCTGCCTGAGGGTATAGACGGCGAAGGGATTTTTTCAGAGCTGAACGGTGCGCTCCGCAGACAGATTGGAATGGCCCAGGGTTCTCTGGAACAATCCAATGTGGATTTATCCAAGGAAATGACAGAATTGATCAACCTCCAGCGGGCCTATCAGTTTCAGTCCAGATCCGTTTCCATGGCTGATCAAATGATGGGACTGGTCAACGGAATACGTTAGATATAAAGGGGAAATAAAATGTCAGTAAACAACAGTAATCAAGAAGCAGTCAAGACGCGTGAACAACTGAAAAAAGAAAGCAGCGAAGAAGAGTCACCGCGTAAAGGGCGGGTTCGCATCCGTCTCATTCCGATCTGGCTTCGGATTATTATTGTCGTGCTTTTAATTTTCCTGAGCGTTATGGCAGGAGCCGCAGTCGGGTATGGTGTCATTGGCGGCGGCGAAGTAAAGGATATTTTTACAAAGTCCACCTGGACGCATATTATGGATTTGGTGGAAAAAGAATAGAAATGAAAAGGAGGGCAGCAAACCCTTCTTTTTCGTTGGCACTTTGCGCAGCATCGTTTTTTTAGTAAAATGAATATAAGCTATTAGTATCTGGTGCTAAATAATACATGGGAGCGATACATATGAAATTAAATGTAGAAGAAATAAAAGAAATTATCCCTCACCGATATCCATTCCTGTTCGTGGATTCGATTGAAGAGCTTGAGCCTGGAAAAAGAGCGGTCGGCAAAAAGAATATAAGTGCCAATGAGGAAGTATTCAATGGGCATTTCCCTAATTACAATGTGTTCCCGGGATGCCTGACGCTTGAAGCCTGTGCACAGACTGGTGCTGTGGCACTGCTGTCACTGGATGAATATAAAGGAAAACTTGCCTTTTTTGCCGGAGTGGAAAAATGCCGCTGGAAGCGCCAGGTGCGGCCTGGCGATACACTCATGATGGAGGTCGAACTGCTCTCCGTCCGCAGAGGAATCGGAAAAGGCAAAGCCGTTGCGACCGTGGATGGCGAAGTGGCAATGGAAGCCGAAATTATGTTTGCGATTGAAAGATAATGCTAAAACAATCCCGTACACCATGTGCGGGATTTTTTCTGTAAAAAAATATGCAAGTTGTTTCGATTTTTGGGAAATATAAAGGAAGACCAATGCAGCAGGTCAACAATACATCATTTGAAAGGAGCTTTTACGATGAATAAAAAGCTTTTAACACTTATCGGAGGATCCGTTCTTTCCGCCATGCTACTGGCAGGCTGTGCCACTGACGACCAGGAGCCGCCGCCGGAGGATGATACAATCACTGAGGAAAATGGTGATGTGGAAAATGGAGATGTGAATGATCTGAATGAAAACACAGATGAAAACGACATCAATACTGATGACGACGGGGACATGATGGAAGACAACAACGAGCCGGGCGAAGATGCTGTGGAAGATAATCTTGATATGCAGGATGAAGATAATAAGGATAAGTAATAATTAAAAGAAAAAACTCCCGTTATGACTGAGCGGGAGTTTCTTTATTTTCTTTTTTTGCAGCAGCCAGGCGAGGCTTGCTTTGCATTTTTTCCTTGAATTCGTCAATCAGGCTGTCGCCGCTGTATCCCTTATCTAAAAGGTCCTGAAGCAGCAATTCGGCGTAATCATTTTTCGTTCTCCTAAGTGATCCCTCAAAAAGGATGCTGATATGGTTTTCCAGTTCGCTGATAGAGGTAATTTTAGTTTGGAATGCGGCTGGATCGTTTTCTTTTTTGGTAATAACAACTTGGATGGTCAGTTCGTCTTTGTCATCAGCGCGCTTTTTGAAGTACTCAAGATAGGATTTATCAACAAAAGCCTCCAGGAGCCAGCTGCTCTTTTCATCTTCTTTATTGATAATCAATCCATCATCCAGTTCAATATCAACCAGGCCCTTTTCTTCCACCAATTGCAGAGAAACAAGTTTAAATGTTTTCATGGCTTACCTCCATCTCCCAAAATAAGTTGTCTATAAAAAATTATAACACAGCCCAAACTGAAAGCGAATTTGACAGTATGTCGAATTTTCTTTTTTTTCATGCTGAAAATCGAATTTTTGAAGCGGTTTTTTGCAGAAAAGAGGCTGAAAACTAAATTTCATGAGTGTTTTTGCCGAAAAAGCACTGAGAAAAACACATTTTTGCTTTTTTACACAGGGATGAAGTTCCGGCTATGATAAGGCTATCAAGAGAGGAGATGAAAACCATGATCAATCAAGTGACCCTAGTGGGAAGGCTGACAAGGGATCCTGAGCTGAAAAGGACACAGGAGGGAATTCCGGTGACGAATGTGACGCTAGCAGTAAACCGCCAATACCGTAACCAGAAGGGTGAAATCGATGCGGATTTTGTGCAGTGCACTCTATGGAAGAAAACGGCAGAAAATACATCGCAGTATTGCCGGAAAGGAACCCTGATTGGAATAACCGGGCGGATCCAGACAAGGCATTATGATAATCAGGAAAAGAAACGGATTTATGTAACAGAGGTGGTAGCGGAAACCGTCCGCTTCCTTGACCGTAAGAAGGCAGAGGGCATCCCGGTGTCCGTGACCAAGGAGGAGCTGCCATTTTGAATGAAGTGTCTGAAAGAGAAAAGGCATTGGAATATATGCTCGAAAGCCTCATCAAAATGCTTGGAAAATCAAACCACAAAGTCGATGACCTTAACAAGCGCGTTCTCCAGCTTGAATCGTTCATCCGTGAAACGGTCATGCAAAACTGCCATATGCAAAAACACCAAACACCAAAACGCTTCTCCATCATGAACTGACGGCATCCCCCATTCAGCTGTCCACACAAATTCCTTCCATATAGAGAATCAATCATATCCTCAAAACTCCCCAAATTGGAACCCGGTACCTCTGTGCCGGGTTATTTTTTTGTTGGTAGGTTCATGGTGTTGGTCATTTAGGCTTTCTGAGTTAGGAGAGGTTTGAGCCCTGCGTCTCGGCTTTTCACGTTCTGTGTCGGATGAGGATTGAGGACCGGGCAAAGCATGTCGGGTTTACGGATTATATGTCCATAGAAGTCCAAGGTTCGGACCCAAACTCGAATTCCGCATTTTAAGTCCGAAGCAGGCCAAGACTCAAAACTGCCATCCCAAATTTACGCAACAAAAGTCGAAAGAAACCCAACTCTTCTACCCAGCACCTAATCTTCTCAGTCCAATGTAAACCCAGCTCTACCGAGTTCCCCTTACATGATTCCTAAAAACTACCTAAAAGTCCTTCAATGCATGAATGCTGCTCTTAATGACTCTCACAGCGAGGGCCTTTTTCTTTTCGTTAAAGGTGTATATGTCCAGGAGGGCTTTTTTCAGGTCGGGATAATGGCTGATGATTTCCCGGATCATCTCCATATCCTTATCATCGGGGTTTTCTTTTAAAACAGACTTGTCCGCCGAGTAGGAGGAGGGGTTCTCCAATTTATCAGTCAATAAGGTCTTGTCCACTTTATAGACTTCTGCCATTTGTACGAGGGTTTGGTATGTGGGAGTGACCTTTCCTGTTTCGTATTTGCTGATGGTTGAACGATCCACTTTCAGCATTTCAGCAGCAAAATCCTGAGTCCACTTTCGGTCCGTTCTTAACTTTTTCAGTATTTCAGGTAAAGACATCCTTTTCACCGCCGTTTACTTTCTTTCTTTTAACTTAGCGGGAATAGCAGCTGAAAAGGCTGTTTGTGAACGCAGATCACAGTGTATTGAGTGATTATTATTCACAAATAAGGAATTGTGTGGTATAGGTAAAAATAACTAGGAGGATTTTCGCGGAATATGTCGAATATATTTTTTTGAAATAATAAAAGGGGGTGATTTAATGGATAAAGGAGTAAAAAACGGGTATCTGTATTTTAAAACAGAAAATAAATGTCTAAATACCAATCATCAGCCAAGCTTCTTTGATGCGCTTCAGCTCATTAAGCTCCAAAATAACAAATCCTATCAAAGAATTCCTCTTAGAAGCCATACTTCACTCATGTTCAACGATATGGAAAGAACTCTTCACTACAAGTTTAACTTATTGTTAAGCCAGGTGGCAATTAACGCGGGGAACAAGAAGCCTACATACGAGCTGCTATCCTGTTTTATTATAAAAGAAGGCAGCAAAGTCACTTTTCTGACGCAAAGGCCTAATAAGCAGGAATATGCAAAAATAAAAGAACAGCCTCCAAGCCTTAATGCATATAAGGGGCTTGAAGACTGAATCAACTCTATGAGAGGTGAACCAGATCCCGCAGTTCATCTGTTGAAAGCTCGGTAATCCAGTTCTCGCTCGTAATAATCTGGTCATTAAGGGACTGCTTTTTTTCAAGCATGGCATCAATTTTTTCCTCGAGTGTGCCGGTAGCAATCATTTTATGCACATGAACAAAGCGCTTTTGCCCAATCCGGTAGGCACGGTCAGTCGCCTGATTTTCCACGGCAGGATTCCACCAGCGGTCATAATGAATGACATGGTTTGCTGCCGTCAGATTCAAGCCGGTACCGCCGGCTTTAAGCGACAGCAGGAATACTGGGAACTCATGATTCTGAAAACGGCTGATCATATTATCCCGTTCCTGCTTTGGCACGCTTCCGTTTAAAAAGGGCACGTCGAATCCGAATTGTTTTTTCAGCAGGCGGGCAATCATGTTCCCCATCTCGATATATTGGGTAAAAATCAGGCAGCTTTCGCCCTGTTCATGAACAGCGCCGACGAGTTCGCTTAATTTTTCAAGCTTTACAGAACGTTCGAGGACGTGCTTTGGCTTTTCTTCTTTTAAATAAAGGGCCGGATGATTGCACAGTTGTTTTAAGCGGCTTAATAACTGCAGGATTAGGCCTTTTCGCTCAAACCCGGACAGCTTTTCAATCTGTGCAAAAGTATCCTGGACAAGCTGCTCGTATAAGGAAGCCTGCTCAGCAGTCAGCGGGCAGTACTCCTTCTGCTCAAGCTTATCAGGCAGGTTCAAGGCCACATCCTCATCCTTCTTCGTACGGCGGAGCAGGAAGGGGCGGATATAGGCCTGCAGCTGCTTCACTTTATTTTTGTCGTCATCCTTCTCAATCGGCAGTACATAGCGCTTCTGAAATTGCCCGAGACTGCCGAGATAGCCGTGATTCGTAAAATCAAAAATGGACCAGAGCTCGGTCAGTCTGTTTTCCATGGGAGTTCCGGTAAGGGCAATATGGTGTTTGCCTTTCAACTTTCGGACAGCCCGCGACTGCTTTGTTTGTGCGTTTTTAATGTTCTGGGCTTCATCAATCGAAATGGAGCTCCACTCGATTGCTTCAAAATCCTCGAGATCCATATGGGTAAGTCCATATGAGGTCAGCACAATATCAGATTCCATAGCTTTTTCAGAAAATCTTTCGCCCTTCAGGCGGTTTGACCCATAATGAAGGTACACGCTCATGCCTGGTGCAAAGCGCTCGATTTCCTTCTGCCAGTTCCCGAGAACAGATGTAGGGCACACGATGAGAGAGGGGCCGCTGTCTTCATCCTTCTTAACTTTTAAAAGATAGGAGATCAGCTGAATCGTTTTTCCGAGTCCCATATCATCCGCCAGAATGGCACCGAACCCATAGCGGCGCAAAAACAGCAGCCAGCTCATTCCGAGCTTCTGGTAAGGTCGGAGATCCCCCTTGAAGCTGGCAGGGACCTCTTCAAGCGGAAGGTTTTTAATATCGCGGAGCTGCTTTACCATCTGTTTCCATTGGCGGTTAAGCTCAATCTGAATCCGGGCAAATGTTTTAGGATTATCCAGGTCGTCTTCCTGGGTGTTCCCGTCAGCCATAAGCTCCTGCTCGATCAAATCGCGGACATGCAGCCCTTCTTTTTCCGCTTTCTTCATTAAATCCTGAATATGGCGGACAAAATGGGGATCCAGCTTTATCCAGCGGCCGCGAACATAGACGAGCCGTCTTTTTTCCTCGACCATGCCCCGGAATTCTTCTTCTGTTAAGTCAACTCCATTCATGCTGAAGCGCCAATCATAATCAAGCATAGACTGAAGGCCGACAAACGAGGGGCGATGGCCCCCGGTTCCTTTTACTTTTGCTTTTACCTTGAGGCTTGCGTTCTTCATCGCCTGCCACCACGATGGAAGCAGAATTTCCACGCCAAGTGCGAGAAAGGTTTCGCTTGCCTCTGTCAGGAAAGTCCAGGCTTCATCCTCCGTCAGCATAGTCGAAATCTCGCCGGGCTTGCCTTCAAGCCATGGAAAAAGCTCGAGCCAGCGCTGGATCTCTTTTTCTATTGAATCCTCATATTCATGCCAGTCATGCGGATAATTCGAATAGTCCTTGTAATCGGCAAATACATCCGGGTTCATTTTTCCGCGCAGAAATATGGTCAAATCCCAGCTTGTATCAATATCCCCGGGCTCTTCCAGCTTAAGTCCGATCGAGAAAGGAGCTTCATTTGCTTTGACCCCAATCCATTCCTGCCAGCTTTCTTCATCAAAATAAGCGGCAAGATCACGCGGTGAGAGATGTTCACTCCGCAAGGCTTCAAGCTTTTCGCCGAACTGCGCCTTCGCATCCTGGTTTTGATTCATATAGCCGTCAAGGGAGCGGTGAAATAAGTCTCCGATAAATTCCCTGACTGGAGAACCTTCTACTGTCTGCTCCCAAAAGTTTGTGCCGAATTCACTAATCACACTTTCCGGCAGTGCCCAGCGGAATTGATCCTGTTCCCAGGCGGCAAAATCCGGCATCCATTCCTGGTCCACGATCGAATCATAAAGAGCATGTGAAGAGGCCAGCAATATTTCTGCCGTCTCATCCCAGCTCCAATCAATCAAACGGTTGAATTGTTCTGCCGCAAACAGGGTGACAAGCAGCCAGCCTGTTACAGAGATCCCTTTAATCCCGTCTGCCTCTGCAGCATCCAGCATGGTTCCGAAAAAGCTTTCCCTGTGATGGTTAAATAGAAGTGGCTTCCATTCCTTCGGGGGAAGCTGGCGCCCTTCTTCATTTACAGCAAAAATCAGGTAGCGGGCATTGTTTATTGGTTTCACTTTCACGTGGAGAAATCTCGTTTTAAGCATCGATTAGCTTACCCCTTTTGCATTCTTCCTGAAAAGCGCGGAGACGTTTCGTTTTTTCAAGCAGCAATTCAAGAAAAAGCTGCCAGTCTTCCTGACGTTTCAGCTTGTTATACAGAGTGCGAAGCTTTTTCATTTTCCGGACAGCCTCGCGGTAATGATCTCTGTTTTTCATATTAATGTGGCCAGTGATGGATTGATGATATAGCGGCAGAAGGATGGAGGGCTCCTTTTTGCTGATTTCCCTGATCCGGTCCTTGCCAAGAGAATCAAGATCAAAGCCAATGAACGCCTGCAGATCCGCCCATTTCGTGAATTCACCTTTTTCAAAAAGCAAATATTCATAGTCACTGTAGCTGTACGGCAGCGTCTCCATCAAGGCTTTCTCGTACAGATCCATTTTGCTGCTTTCCAGGCAATAAGGAGAAATCGCCTTGATGGACATCCGTGTAAAATCCATGCAGGCATAATAATCATCATTTGTTTTCAGATAATCCCGCAATTTATGGATAAATGCTTCTGCATAAGGACCCATCCGATTCCAGTCCTTATTGGATGAAAAGTAATCGAGCCAGTAAAGCATATAAGGTGTCATTAATTCATTGAGCACATTTAAAACACTGAGTGCCTTTTCGTCATTGCGTTCAAGAATCTGAAGGTGCACATAGCCTGCCACTGACGGCATATTGGGCTTTTCGTTTAGGGAGGGTTCCAGCCTCTCAATCTCCGCTTCACGCCATTCTTTCTTTTTGAAAAAATGCGTCCACAGCAGCCGGTATAGATGGGTCCGTTCATACTCCATCCCAAACGAACCGGTAATTAGTCCGGCAGAATCATCCTTCAGCTTTTCGATATATTGATCAAAAGCAAAGGGGAGGGAGTGCACTGACAGCTTATTCATGATCTCAACGGAGTCTTCCATCAGGGACTGATAGAGATGGCGGTAATAGCGGTCTATCAATTCCTCGCCATGGCCATACTTTCTGCTCAGCGCCATCAGCTTTTTAAAAGAAAAAACATAGCCGACCAGAAGGTAAAGAAGCTTCCATTCCTGCTCCACTGGTGCTCCCGCTTTCAGGCGCCGCAGATACACATGGAAAAGCTCAGGAAGTACATATGGACGGGGCTCACCCTGTTTTTCCAGCAGCTCGGTAAAGCTTTCCTCGAAACCGTCAATCCAGCCGTCATAGCCTGTCTTCTTCTTCTGGCTGGAGGATTTCAGCAGATCCTTCGCTCTTTGAAGCCCCCAATCCTTGGCCGCCTGTTTTTCCTTAATCGGCTTCCGCCACTCTTCAATCCACATGGACACACTTTTGGCTTTTGAGAGAAGCTGCAGAAAGACCGCAGTTTGATGGCGGCAAAAACCTTCAGCCGGGCAGGAGCACTCGCTCAAATGAATGAACTCCAGATTCAGCTCAACCTTGGCAGGAGTCACATCCTGAACAGTCGCCAACACCTTATCATCTTCAAAGCGAAGCTGATACACAAGCCCCTGCCGAAACAGCATCAGCCCCTTCTGCATCAGGCGCGCATCCTCCTCATTCTCAGCACGCAAAAGCCCCTTCAGCTCATTCGCTGCAAACTCCAAAGGCTCCAAAAACCGCTCCGGAATCATCCTTTCTACCCCCTTGTTGGTGACAGGCACCACCCGAATTTTGTCGAATTTATTAAAGCAAGGCACCTATTAACGTAACAGGCTGCCCTGTAAAGTACATTCCTTTATTATAACATTTAGGACAGCCGGAATGAAGGTGCTCGCTGTTTCAAAAATAATTGAGGGAAGTTCTTAGCGGGAATCGTGGAGAAAAAAGTATAGTGACTCGAAATAAAATGGTATGATGGATTTAACGCTTTAACGGAACAGGGTGGGGAAATGACTGCTTTAAACGCTCGACAAGTGGAATCGGATAAATATTCGCTGCGGGATGCCGGCTTCAAAAAAATGATGATTGCGATGACGAGTGCATCCATTTTAGTATTTGCTAATTTATATTTCGTGCAGCCGATTATGCCGCTGCTGGCGGATTCATTTGACATTACATCGGCAGCAGCCGGTTTATCACTGTCTGCTGCTGTAGTTTCTATGATTTTCGGATTGTTATTCTTCGGATTTCTATCTGATCGAATTGGCCGGGTTTCCATCATGAATATCACACTTGTCTGTACAATTATGCCGCTGGTGCTATTGCCGATTGCGCCTAATTTTGAAACCTTTTTGGTGCTTCGCTTCCTGCAGGGCTTTAGCATAGCGGGCCTGCCTGCAGCAGCTATCGCCTATTTAGGGGAGGAGCTTGCTCCAGGGAGCGTCAGCCTCGGCATCACCATGTATATTGCTGCTAATGCCATTGGCGGAATGGCGGGACGCATCTTCGTCGGGTACATTGCAGATATGGCCAGCTGGCAGACTCCTGTTTACTTCTTATTTGGATTTTCCATTCTATTATTCATCCTATATTTTATGACTCTGCCAAAATCTCATTATTTTAAGCCCAGTAAAAGATCTGTTCAAAAAGACTTGTCAGGCATGGGCTCACATCTGAAAAATACCAAGCTTTATCCTGCCTTTGCGATGGGAATCCTCCTCCAATTCTCGTTTACAGGAGTATGGACGTACCTGCCTTTTTATCTCGAACAAGATCCTTTTAACCTCACTGTAAAAAATATTTCTTTTACCTACCTGGCGTACAGCTTTGGTATAGCAGGTTCCATTCTGGGCGGCAGGATGTCTGCTTATTTCAGGAAAACCACACTGGTTTCGGCCGGAACGGTCATTTTAATAGGAGGGACCTTACTTACCAATGTACATTCTTTATCAGTCATTGTAATAGGTCTATGTCTGACCTGTCTGGGATTCTTTGTGGCACATTCACTGATGGCAGCTATTGTAAATGAGAGGGCTTCCCATCACAAAGCTGGAGCCTCGAGCATCTATCTCGTAAGCTATTACCTTGGAGTTGCAACCGGGGGGACGCTTGCCGGGCTTGTATGGCAGACCGGGGGCTGGACGGGGATTAGTGTGGTTTCCTTTGGGCTGATTCCGGTGGTGGTGTGGCTGTCAGCAGGACTTAAAAGGTTAAGTCAATAATAAGTAAGATAAAAAGTTACTAATACATTGTTTTACATCCCTTTTTTGATGACAGCCAGGTAATGTCTCAAGAAAGGGATTTTTTTTGAGTATCCCTTCTTAAACTATTTGGTTAGAAGATTTGTAAAGAAAAATTACTAAATTGTCATAATTTTTTTACATATTATCAGAAAATATTTCTTCCAAGCCGCATTTTGCACATGTAAATTGGCATGAAAATTGCAAATTACTTTCATAACAATAAATTTAATGCTTAGGAGTGGCGGATATGGCACAAGATCTTCATCCATTATTAAAAGGTGCAATTGAATTACATGTTCATAGTTCTCCAAGCTTGTTTCCAAGGAAGCAAACCGACTGGGAACTAATAGAGGATATAAAGCGGGCTGAGATGTCTGGTGTGGTGTTAAAGGCACATGAAGCTCAGACAGTTGACCGGGCAAGTTTAATCAGAGAAAAAGAGCCAGGAGTTCATGTTTACGGAGGGCTGGTGTGCAATTATTTTACAGGAGGCCTGTCTCCAACCGCAGTAGATGCAGCAATCCGATTAGGTG
The DNA here is from genome assembly GCF_009849585.1 of Bacillus sp. ZZV12-4809. Taxonomy (GTDB): domain Bacteria; phylum Bacillota; class Bacilli; order Bacillales; family Cytobacillaceae; genus Cytobacillus. The sequence continues at coordinate 211,433 of NZ_VCRN01000004.1, read as the reverse complement.
CAAAAATCATTTGGATGCCTACTTTTTCTGCCGAAGAGCATCAAAGATATTTTGGTAAAAAGAAAACCAAATTCTTTAATAGTAAGCGCTCTATGACACACCCTGGTTCCGGAATTGAAATCTGGGATGAAAACAAAAAACTCCTGCCGGAAGTATATGAAATCTTAGAACTGGTTGCAGAGGCGGATATTGTGCTGGCCACGGGACATCTGGCTGCTGATGAAGTGAGTGTATTAGTGGAGGCAGCTATTGAGAAAAGAGTCGAGAAAATCTTAATTCAGCATACTGATTTAGGTATTGCGAGAGTGCCTTTTGAATTAGAAAAGGAATTAGTGAAAAAAGGGTGCATCCTCGAAAAATGTTATTTAGCATGCAGTGAAGACTTCAACGATATTTCCCCGGAGGAAATGGCAGAGAGCATTAGAGTTCTTGGAGCTGATTCATGTGTAATGGTGACAGATTACGGACAGCGTCATAATATTGCTCCTGTTAAAGCTTTAAGCAACTTTATAGAATACATGCTCAAATATGGAATAACAGAGGATGAGATTACGAAGATGGTTTGTGACAACCCTAAGATGCTGCTGGGGATTTAGAAAGGGTGAAAAAATTGGAAGATGCTGCATTAAGAGAAATTGAGAGAGTTATTCCTGCTGACCGTATTCTCACCAGTCTTGAAGAACTATATTCATATAGCTATGATGCTTCTTTTGGTGAATATTTGCCCCAATTGGCCATTCAGCCTGAAAGTGCGATTGAAATAAGTCAAATTATGAAAATAGCAAACAAGCATAAAATTCCGGTCTATCCAAGAGGGGCTGCGACATCCTTAAGCGGGGGGCCGCTACCTGTTGAAGGTGGAATCGTTCTGGATATGACACGAATGAATAAAAAATTAATCATTGATGGTGAGAACTTATTAGCCATTGTTTCGCCAGGAATCACAACTGGTGAGATTCACTGCCAGGCAGAAAAGGCAGGGCTATTTTATCCTCCAGATCCGAGCAGTTCAAAAGTGTCCACTATTGGAGGGAATTTATTAGAAAATTCAAGTGGGCCGAAGGGACTGAAGTACGGGACTACTAAGGAGTATGTGATCGGATTGGAAGTCGTTACACCCGAAGGGGAGATTGTCCGGACAGGCGGAAAAACGGTAAAGAATGTCACCGGTTATGATTTAACAAGATTAATTGTTGGATCTGAAGGAACCCTTGCGATTGTAACAGAAGCGACTTTGCGGTTAATTCCAAAGCCGAAAGCACGCAAGACTTTGTTAGCTACATTTAGCAGATTAGTTGACTCTGGATACGCTATAACTAAGATTTTGTCTTCAGGAATTATGCCGGCAGCCATGGAATTAATGGATAACGCATGTATAAGGGCCGTTGAGAATTTTAGTCCGTGCGGGCTTCCTTTAAATGCGGAAGCACTTATCATTATCGAAGTGGATGGGCATCCCTTGGCCATAAATGAGGAAATTGAAAAATGTGAAGAGATCTGCTGGCAAGTGGGGGCAGCTGCTGTTAGAACGGCCAGAACAGAAGAGGAAAGAGAAGACATTTGGAAGGCTCGCCGAATGGTTTCCCCTGCCATCACACAAATGGGACCGACTAAAATTTCTGAGGATGCTACCGTTCCCCGAAGCCAAATTCCTGCCATGATGGAGAAATTAAGCCAAATCCGACAAAAGTACGAATTAAACTTGGTGGTTTTTGGCCATGCAGGCGATGGGAATTTACACCCCAATATCATAACGGATAAACGAAATATCGAAGAAATGAAACGGGCTGAAAATGCGGTAAGTGAAATTTTTGAAGCTGCTGTTTCACTCGGTGGAACGCTATCTGGCGAGCATGGAATTGGGACGCTAAAAGCTCCATATATGGAAATGGAGCTTGGGGAAGCTGGCCTTGATCTCATGAAAAAAGTAAAAAACGCCTGGGATCCTAACAATATATTAAATCCGGGAAAGATCTTTCCAAAAGCGGGGCAAACAAAGGTGGTGCTGGTGTAACATGAATGCTCCATTGAAAAAAAATGAAACGGTGAGTGAAGCCAATAAATCTATACATTCGCTTTCTCTCATTTCAAATAAGGGAAATCGGTTATACGATTTGGCCTATGAAGCTACTAATCAGTGTATTCAGTGCGGATATTGTCTGCCTGCTTGCCCAACATACAAATCAATGGGGAAAGAGTCTGCATCCCCGAGGGGTAGAATCAACCTTGTCAAGATGGCAGCCGAAGGGAAAATAGATATTTCAAGCCACTTGTCTGAACCTATTGATTTATGCCTGGGCTGCCGGGCCTGTGAAGTGGCCTGCCCTGTGGGCGTGCCGTATGGGCATATTTTAGAAACAGCAAAAGACGTCATTGCAGAGGACCGAAAGCAAAATGGTGCCGGAACAATGAATGATAAACTGAAACATCTCGTCCTATCTCAAGTGTTTCCGTATCCAAAGCGGATGAGGATAATAGGAAATTTAACATGGTTTTATCAAAAGTCAGGAATTAGAAAAGCAGTGAAAAAAACAAAATTATTGCATAAGATTTCTGAACCGCTGGCTCAAATGGAAAACGTGCTGCCGACTGTAGAGTCTCCCTTAAAGAGAAGCAAATTAGGAACCATCATGCCCGCCAAGGGTCAAAAAAAAGCACGGGTTGCATTTTTTACAGGCTGTATTTCGGATGCCTTGCTCAACAGAACGAATAGATTATCAATCGAGCTTCTGACAGCAGCCGGCTGTGAGGTAGTGATTCCGAAATCGCAAAAATGCTGTGGTGCTCTTCACGCCCATCAAGGAATGATTGAAGATGCAAAGGAGCTTGCGAAGCAAAATATTTCTGCTTTTGAAGAATCGGAATGCCAATACTATATTAATAATGCCGGTGGCTGCGGAGCTCTTCTTAAGGAATATAGAGATCTTATGAAACATGATAAAGAATGGGCTGAACGGGCAGAAAGATTCTCTCGTGCCTCCAGGGATATTAGTGAGGTCCTGGTGGAATTTGGGCCTCTTCCTTTTATCAAGGAATGGACCGGTGTGGTCACCTATCAGGACTCATGCCATCTAAGAAATGTCCAAAGTGTGCATGAGCAGCCTAGAGAATTATTGAAATCTATACCAGGAGCTGCTTTTGCAGAGCTTCCAGGCAGTGATAAATGCTGTGCCTCAGGCGGTATATATAATCTTCTCCATTTTGAGGAGTCCATGAAAATCCTTGATGAAAAAATGAAGAATGTAAAAGAAACGAAAGCAGCAGCCGTTGTCACAACCAACCCTGGATGTCTTTTGCAAATGCGTCTTGGAATCGAACGGGCGGGCTGCAGCGGCCAATTGCAGGGGGTCCATCTAGTAGACATACTGGCAGAGGCTTGCGGAATTTCTTAAAGCCTGTCTATATTTTCCTAATGGTAAAGGAGATCGATTATGAAAATAGGAATAGCCCAAGTTGCTCCTCTTTTTGGAAATATTCAAGCAAATTTAGCGCAAATGCTGGAAATAATGCATGAGAATAACGGGAAAGCAGACTTACTCGTTTTCCCGGAACTATCTTTAACAGGATATGATCTCAAAGACCGGCTATTTGATGCAGCGCTTACAACAGATTCGAAGGAAATTTTACGAATTTGCGAGGTTTCTGCAGCAACAGGTGTAAATGTTGTATTCGGTTTTGTTGAAAAGGGGAAGGGCGAGCTAATTTACAATTCAGCAATGATGATTCAAAATGGAAAGATTACCTCTATTCAGAGAAAAATCTATCCGACTAATTACGGTGTTTTCGAGGAAGCAAAATACTTCGCAAAAGGAAAAAAAGTAAACTTGGATCAAGTAGGCTCTTTTATTTCCAGCATGCTAATCTGCAATGATGTTTGGCATCCGTCATTGCCCCATATTGCTGGACACCACCACACTTCTCTATTGATTGCTTTAATTAATAGTCCGGAAGGCGGCCTCGGCAGTGACTATTCCAGTTCTGCAGGCTGGGAGAGGGTTGGCCAATTTTACGCAAGTGTTTATGGGTGCTATGTAGCCCTGGTAAACCGCGTAGGGACTGAGAATGGCATTATGTTTTATGGAAATTCAAAAGTGATTAATCCATACGGTGAAGTCATTTTACACTGTCCTTACGGAGATCCAGCTGTTCAAATTTGTGAAATTGATTATCATGCGGTAAAAGAAGTACGGAAATTATTACCTATAATGAGAGATGAAGATGTTCATATTACATTAAAACACCTTACAGAGGTTGCGGATCTGGATTTCGTTTGAAATTAGAACCCTTGCATGCAAAGTAATGGATCAACAACCAATACTTATAGCAAGGGTGTTTTTGTTTCTTTTATTTCACTATAATAGTATCCATAATAATTTTCTAAATAATCAATCTCAGGGCGACATTGACAGGGGAAATTTTCTTGAAAAAATTATTGCAATCAAAGATAACAAAAAGATATGTATTTATGACCTTTATCGTCGTCTTTGGTTCACTGGCATCCATTTACTTTGTGACCATGAATGTATTGAATGATTCTGTGCGTTCGGAAATCGAATACCGTAATGAATTATTGTCAAAGACCATCAGCACGAAAACCAGCTTTATGTTTGACAAAATGATTAATGATATCCGTGTTATTTCTGAGTTCGTTCTTAGTAATTCTAAAGAGAATACATATTTTTACCAAAATGAAATGGAGAGGCTCGTTTCTGAAAATCCTCTATATCTATTTATTGACGTCATAGATGAATCAGGTAACTCCATTACCACGATACCAAATGTAAAAAAGTCTGCTCCGGAAGACGTTAATAAGATTTTAGAGAGGTTAAAATGGGCCAAGACGTTTTACATATCAAATCTGCTTACCCTCGATGATGGCCGGAATACGATCGCGATCGCCTATCCAGTCCTGGATGATAGGGGGCAGTATCAAGGTGGCGTCCTTGCCTATGTGAACCTGAATATCCTCTCAGAGTATCTTTCTGAGGGAAAGATAGGTTCAAAGGGACAAAATATTTTAATAGATCGAGATGAAACAATCATTGCACACACTAAAGAGCAGTTAATTGGTGAGTCGCTCAAAGATCATGAACTTGGCCAAATGCTCAGCAACTATCGAATTGGTATATGGGAAGGGTTATTGTTTAAAGAATTTATGCTCGCTTCCTATAGGCCGATTACATTAGGCGGACTGGGTCTTATTATTTGTGAATCCGTCGGTCAGGCAATGGAACCTGCAAGGCAGGTACAGGTGCTTTTGTTTAAAGGGTTTATCATTGTCGTGTTCCTTACTTATTTGCTGACATTGTTTGGAGCATTTCGATTCATAAAGCCGATTACGAATTTAACGAATCAGGCCAAGGAATATTCAGATGGAAAAAGAACAGACTTTGAGCTTCTCCATACGGGTGATGAACTTGAAAATCTTACAAAAACAATGGCAAGCATGGCAACGGAATTGAAAAATAAAGAAAGACATTTGTTCTATATATTAGAATCGATACCATATGGAATCATTACGATTAACAAGGATGGAAGGATTGTTACCTTTAATAAAGGGGCGGAGGAATTATCGGGATATTCCAGAAATGAGGCAATTGGCAAATATATTATTGATCTTCCCCTGAAAAGAAATGAAGCTGATTTCCTGTCATGGAAAACCATAAAAGAAGGAAAGGAAATTAATGAACAGGAAAGCTACATATATGATAAGGACGGCAGAAAGCATGATGTCCGTATATATTCTTCCTTATTTAGCGGGGAAGACCAGAATATTATTGGATCTATCCTCATTCTAAGAGATGTAAGTGATATGAAGAAAATGGAGGAATATTTAAAGCAAAGTGAAAAGCTGGCTTCCCTCGGACAGATGACTGCAGGCATTGCACATGAAATTAAAAATCCTTTAAGTATTATTCAAGCAGCTGCAGAAGCAATCCAGCTGGATATGCAAGATCCTTCTTTTGTTCAGGAAATGACAGACGATATATTAGAAACAACGGATCGATTAAATCAATTGTTAACTGATTTCCTGAATTTATCCAGGGGGGAATCTGATGATGAGCTGGAAAAAGTAGACTTAGCTGCTGTATTGGATGAATTATTAGGGCTTCTAAAAAACAATTTTGCTGAGCAGAATATTACGGTTTCAAAATTCTTTACTAACAAAGAAGCATTTGTGCTGGCAACCGCAGGGAAACTAAGTCAAGTGTTTTTAAATATTATCATTAACAGTCTTCACGCTATGGATAAGGGAGGGCAGTTAATTGTTCGCATATTGGATAAAGAATCGGATTGGTTAGTTGAAATAAAAGATAATGGTTTAGGCATCCCTGAGAGTGAAATCAAGTGGATATTTAATCCGTTCTTTACAACGAAGAAAGAAGGCACTGGGCTAGGATTATCAATAGCTTATGAAATCACAACACAGCTTGGCGGGACCATTCAGGCCAATTCAGATATAAGCGGTACCGTATTACGCGTTCAAATGCCAAAGTTTAATGAAGAAAGGTGAGCTTAGAAGCATGAAAAATATTTTACTAGTTGATGACGAATCGAAAATATTGAAAATCCTAAAATCTTCATTATCCAAGCAAGGCTACAGCGTGTATACAGCAGCAAACGGACAAGAGGCACGAAATAAAATCGCAGATACGAATGCCGATCTCGTTTTTTTGGACTTAAAGCTGCCAGATGCCTCAGGTTTAGAACTTTTACAGGAATTTATCGGACTATACCCTAACAAAATCTATATCATGATGACTGCTTATGGAAATATCGATAATGCTGTATCAGCTATGAAAGCGGGAGCATTTGATTATATGGTCAAGCCCGTAAAATTAAACGAACTCCTCGTTACAATTGAAAAGGCTTTTGAATTTTTGGGTGTAAAGGAAGAAAATAAAATATTGAAAGAACAGCTTCTTCATACTGAAGCTCATGGAGAACTCGTAGCAAATAGCAGTCCCATGAAAAATATTTTAAGGCTGGTAGAGAGGGTTTCAGCAACAGAAGCAAACATCCTCATTCAAGGCGAGAGCGGAACAGGGAAAACAAAAATTGCCAAAATGATCCATAAGCTGAGTGAAAGGAAACATGCCCCATTTATTCCTATAAATTGTGCAGCGATTCCTGAACAATTGCTGGAAAGTGAACTTTTTGGCCATGAAAAAGGCTCATTTACTGGAGCGGTATCGAGCCGAAAAGGGAAATTTGAAGCCGCTAATGGCGGAACGATTTTTTTAGATGAAATCGGTGAAATTTCCCCCTCCTTTCAGGCTAAACTCCTGCAGGTAACACAGGATAAAACCTTCATGCGTATCGGAAGCGATAAATTAAGCAAGGTCGACATCCGAATTATTTGTGCTACAAATCGCGATCTAAAGAAACTGGTAGAAGAGGGGAGCTTCAGGGAGGACTTATATTATCGATTAAACATAGTGGATATTTATATTCCATCGTTAAAGGAGCGAAAAGAGGATATTCCCCCTTTAGTAGAAAATTTTCTTGAAAAGTATCGGAGCAAGCATCAAAAAGATTATAAAACTACCAGGGAATTAATGGGCCATTTAATGAATTACGGATGGCCGGGAAATGTTCGGGAGCTTGAAAATGCAATAGAACGGGCGGTTGTATTATGTGAAGGGGATTTGATTACAATCGAAGATTTTCCAAGGGAGATTCGTGAAATTAAAAATAAAAATCCCAATGATATGATTAAAATAGAAGATAGTGCAACATTGCCGGAAATTATGGATGAAATCGAAAAAAAATATATTCTGAAGGCACTTGATGAATCTCTTGGACAGCCAGCAAAAGCGGCAAGAAAGCTTGGGATTTCCAGACAAAGCCTTTTATATAAAATGAACAAGTATTTTTCGGAGACAATATGACTTCGCCTGGGCTGCTAGCAGATGCTGTTAGCAGTCTTTTTGCTTAACAGGTGAATTGTGTAAATATTTTTTTACACAAAAGAAGGATATCTTTACAAATTATTTAGAAAATTCAATGAAATAAAGGGATTTAAGTTGGCACAGAACTTGCTAGATATATAAGTAAAATATTAAGGGGGGGAGAATTTGGAGATTCTAGAATTTGTCCAACTGAACTGGCCGGAGATTTTAGAGATGACCCTGGAGCATATCGAATTAGTGGGACTTGCAGTTGGCATCGCAATCATTACAGGTGTTCCTTTTGGGATTTATATTTCACAGAAAGAGAGTTTAGCAAGTCTAGTTCTGGCAGTGGCTGGAATTATTATGACTATACCTAGTATTGCATTGTTTGGAATTATGATTCCTATTTTCTCGCTAATTAATCAGGGAATAGGATTTCTGCCAGCCATAGTGGCTTTAATCTTGTATTCACAGCTGCCTATAATTCGAAACACATATATTGCGATAAAAAATGTGGATCCGAATGTAAGAGATGCAGCAATCGGGATGGGAATGACAACCTTTCAGAGACTAATAAAGGTGGAGCTTCCTCTGGCATTTCCAGTCATTATGGCTGGTGTGCGGATGGCGATCGTATTGACAATTGGAATCGGCGCAATAGCGGCTTACATTGGAGCAGGCGGCCTGGGCGGCTATATAGCTCGGGGCATATCAACAAGCTATGCAGTTATGATCCAGGTAGGTGCAATATCAGTTTCTATTTTAGCTATATCAATTGATGTTTTGTTAGGGAGATTTCAGAAAAGGTTTTCTTCTGGTGTAAGTATCAAATCATAAAAGTATAATAGACTGCGAGATTTATGAAAGAAGGTGAAGCAGAATGATTGAATTTCAGAATGTAACGAAGGTTTATGAAAGCGGTGACAAAAAGGTAACAGCCGTCAATAACATAAATTTTCTTGTTGAACCAGGAGAAATCTGTGTGTTTCTTGGCCCTTCAGGATGTGGGAAAACAACGCTGCTCAGGATGGTGAATCGTTTAATTCCTATTACAAGCGGAAGTATCGAGGTGGAAGGGAAAAATATTAATTCCATGGATCTCATCAAACTTCGAAGATCCATTGGATACGTAATCCAGCACAATGGACTGTTTCCGAACATGACGATTGAAGACAATATTAAAGTTGTTCCCAAGATGCTGGGATGGGATCAAAATCGAATGAAAAAACGGTACAGTGAACTAATGGAAATGATGGGTTTAGACCCGGGGCAGTTTCAAAAGCGTTACCCATATGAATTATCAGGCGGCCAGCAGCAGCGAATCGGGATTGCCAGGGCATTGGCTGCTGATCCCCCTGTTATGCTGATGGATGAACCTTTTGGAGCACTTGACCCTGTCATTCGTGACCGTTTACAGAATGAATTTTTGCGGATTCAAAAGAAAATGAAGAAAACGATTCTATTTGTCAGCCATGATATAGATGAGGCAATTAAATTAGGCGACAAAGTAGCCATCTTTGATACCGGGAAATTAATGCAAATTGGCACGCCTGATGAAATTCTGTCTAATCCGAAGAACGAATTTGTCCGTGATTTTGTTGGAGATGATAGAGCCCTGAAAAGGTTAACATTGTTAAAAGTAAGAGATTTAATGGTCTTAAGCGACAGATTTAGAAAAAGCCGATTGAACAGCGAGTGGCATGGACAGGTGATTTCAGTAAATGAAAATCTGAAAACAGCTTTATCACAAATATTGTCTGCTCCAAACGGAGAAATCTGTGTGGTAGATGACCATAACAAGAAGCTAGGTGTACTGTGTGTGTCTGATTTTAATTTATTCACAGAAGTGCACCCAAAAGATATATCAATTGTAAGGTAAGGGGGTGACAGTATGTCTGGGAAAAAGACCGAAAAAATAGTGAAGACAGGTCTATACGTAGTCGTAATCTCCATTTTAGGCTGGGCATACTTTAGCGGGGCATTTCAATTCATCATCGACAACCCTAAGGACCTTTTGTATTTAACTGGCCAGCATCTTAAATTGGTAGGAATATCTGCAGCTCTTGCAATTGCGACCGCAATACCGCTTGGTATCCTAATAACCAGGCCGAAGTTCAAGAAGCTTGATTGGATCGTATTAAATTTTGCGAATATAGGTCAAACGGTCCCGAGTCTGGCTATATTGGCTTTAGTCATGAGCTACTTTGGATTAGGCTGGCAGACTGCTATTTTTGCATTATGGTTCAATTCTCTTCTGCCTATCCTGAGAAATACGGTTGCAGGGATTGAGAATGTCAATCCGCAAATCATAGATGCTGGAAAAGGAATGGGCATGACATCCAAGCAAATCTTTTTTAAGCTTGAATTACCTAATGCCCTGTATGCCATCATGGCTGGTATCCGAACCTCTGTGGTTATTAATGTAGGAACAGGTGCTTTAGCCTTTTTAATTGGAGGCGGAGGTTTAGGAGATCTGATATTTACGGGAATTTCATTATATGATACAGGAATCATGCTTTCAGGAGCGGTTCCAGTCATATTATTAGCTGTCCTTCTTGATGTTTTATTGGGGAAGCTGGAAAAAATAATCGTTCCGCGAGGGCTTCAAAGAACACTGGAAGCAGCCTAGCGATGAGAGTTAAGGGAGGAAATTCTGTGAAAAGTTGGTTCTGTTTATTTCTGGCAATTATTGTGACGGCAACTACCCTAACCGCTTGTGGAAGCTCGTCAGCAAACAGTGAAGGCGGCGGAGGTGATTCAAAGGGAAAAGTGACAATAGGCGGTAAAGATTTTACTGAGCAGCAGATACTGTCCAAAGTAACATCCATTTATTTAAAGGAAAGCGGTTTTGATGTAGAGGAAGCAAGCAATATGGGAAGTGCTGTTGTCCGGTCTGCTTTGGAGAATGGACAAATCGATATTTATTGGGAATATACAGGCACTGGTTTAGTGGTTTACCAAAAACAGGAAGTAGAAACAGATCCCGATAAAGCATATGAAAAAGTTAAAGAAAATGATAAGAAAAACGGGGTCACCTGGTTAAATAAAGCGAATTTCAATAATACCTATGCGATCTTGATGAAGAAAGATACTGCTGAAAAAATGGGTGTAAAAACGATTTCGGATCTAGCCAAAGTGGTAAAGGATGATCCTGGTAAATTAAAATTTGCTTCTAATGCTGAATTCTATGCACGAGAAGATGGAGTAAAGGGTTTACAGAAACTTTACGGATTTAGATTCCCATCCAAAAATGTCGTGAAAATGGATTCCGGATTACTATATAACGCATTAAAGGATGGGCAGGTAGATGTATCAGTTGGCTTTGCTACAGATGGACGCATTAAGGGGTTCGACCTTGTGATTCTGGAAGATGATCAGCAATTTTTCCCTGCATATAATGGGGTTCCTGTTGTGAGAGAGGAAGTTGCTGAAAAATCTCCTGAGGTTTCTGAACTGCTGAACAAATTAGCCGGCCTTTTGGATAATGAAACGATGATGTCTCTAAATTACTCGGTAGATGTGGAACATAAGGATATCACGGAAGTAAGCCGTAACTGGCTGAAAGAGCAGGGGTTAGTGAAATAAAACTCATTCTATAGGAAGTGATTTCCTTGGCGTTTTTCGCTGGAAAGCTTGAGGAGTATTTGAGAACAGAATCATTTAACTCCGTTCATGCAAATGGCAAACAAGCTTTAAAAGAAGCACTTGCTGACATTATTGCCTGCACAATCGCAGGGACTCAAACTGCTGCATTTGAAATGGTAAAAAAGTTTGCAGAAGGACAGTGGGGAACTGGAAGAAGTTCTGTGTTTTCATCTGCTGAAAAAATGAGTGCATCAGGTGCAGCTTTAGTCAATGCTACTGCTGCGAATTCGCTCGACATGGATGACGGTCATCGCCTTGTAAAAGGCCATCCGGGTGCTATTGTTTTTCCGGCTGTTCTTGCAGCCGCGGAGGAGTACAATATTTCCGGTGAAGAATTCATGACGTCCCTCCTGATAAGCTATGAAATCGCCATAAGGGCAGGAATTCTCGCACATCAAGAGCGTCCTGAGTACCATTGTACAGGTTCCTGGGGAGCTGTCGGAGCTGCAGCTGGCTCAGGGCACATTATGAAATTGACAGGAAATGAATTAAACCATGCACTGGGTATTGCCGAATACCAATCAACCTACTCCCCCATGATGCGCTGCATTAAGCACCCTTCCATGCTCAAAGATGGGATTGGATGGGGAAGCATGACGGGAATAAGTGCCGCCTTCCTTGCGAAGGAGGGGTTTACCGGAATTCCTTCCCTTTTTGAAACAATGGAAACAGAGCCTTATTTGCAGGAATTGGGAGAGGTATACCGGGTGGAGGAGCTTTATTATAAGCCTTACGCATGCTGCAGATGGGCACAGCCGGGGATAGAAGCGTTGAAGGAGTTAAGGCTAAAGCATGCGTTAAGGGATTCAGAAATTAATAAAGTTAAAATTTATACATTTACTGAAGCTGCCTACTTAAGCAGGAAGAATCCAAATAATACAGAAGAAGCCCAATATAATCTCACTTTTCCATTCGCAGCCTATTTAGTGACAGGAGAGGTTGGACCTAATCAAGTATTGAAAGAACTAGGTAATCCAGAGATTTTAAATGCAATGAATAAGATTGAAATCTATATTAGTGATGAATTAGATCAGCAATTTCCTAAAAAGGCTCTTAGCAGGATAGAAATTGAGGATAGCAAGGGCCATATCTTTTCATCAAGTGTCCTTCAGGCAAAAGGAGACTATGATTTTCCGCTATCATCTATTGAAAAAAAGGATAAGTTTTATAATCTTGCAGAGCCAATTGCAGGACATGAAATGTGTGATGAAATATACCAATGTATTCAGTAAATAGAAAAGCTCTCGAGCATTAATGAGTTAACGTCATTATTAAATAAAAAACATGGAGGGATTTATCATGCAAGAACGTCAAATTAGCTTTTATAGTGAAGGGTTTAAACTGGATGGCACAATTTATCTGCCGGATGATTATCAGCCAGGTGAAAAACGGCCGGCCATAATTCCGAACTCCGGATATCAAGGTTTTAATCAATTTTACCCCCGATTATTTGCACGCAGCCTGACTGAGCTTGGGTATGTATGCCTGGGCTTTGATTACCGAGGTTTTGCAGACAGCGAAGGAAAGCAGGGCAGAGTTATTTTGGATGAGCAAGTGCAGGATATAAGAAACGCGATTACATTTTTAACAACCCAGGATGAAGTAGATCCTGAAAATATCGGGTTAATTGGCTGGGGCATGGGTGCATCAAACGTTGTGCGCGCTGCCGCAGCAGACAAACGCGTAAAAGCGGTAGCGGGTCTTAACGGTTTCTATAATGGAGAAAGATGGCTGAAGTCCATCCATTCCTATGTTGATTGGATAGAAATTAAAAACATGGTCGAAGCAGACCGTATTCACCGCGTTACAACTGGAAGTTCTAAATATGAGGACCCATTTATTCATTATCCGTTAGATCCTGCTACAAATGATTATGTACAAAAAGAACTTGCACCGCTGTCACCATTTGGAAAACAAACGCAGCTGCAGTTTACCGAATCCATTATCGAGCTGGATGCAGATAAAACAGCGAGTGCGATCGAGTGCCCACTATTTATCGGACATGGAAAAGAAAACCTGCTTCATCCTGTAGAAGAATCACTCCATTTTTACGAGGCAGCAACTGAACCAAAGCAGCTTTTCCTTATTGAAGGAAAACACAATGACTTTATGTATCACGAACACCCGGTATTCCAGGACTTAATTGGACAGCTTGGCCAATTCTTTGGGAAGAGCCTGCAATATAAAACGCTTGAGAAAATTGGTTAATCTCTCTTTGGAGATTTCAAAATAACGAGATTAATCAGAAAAAATCGAGTATATAACCATATACTCGATTTTTTGCTGCCGAGAGTGATCTGATAAATGTACCAGCTGATTAGGAAATCAGCCTAACGCGGATCCCGTTCCTCGCCAGTCTTCAAATCAACAACCTTCACAGGGTTCTCCGGTGCATCAACCGTTTTGCTCGCAGGGGCCGCATTGCCATTTTCCACCCAATCAACTAAGAGGTCAAATGATTGATGAGCGTATGGCAGCAGCGGCTGAAGTTCTTGATCCGGATCGGTGCCTGGGTTCCAGACAAGGCTGTCAACATGGTTCCCGTTCTCGATTGTGTACATGCGGTGCAGATCCTGCTTTCCGGCTTTCTTAACCAGCTTTTGATATCCCTTAGCATGGATTTCCGGGAAGATCAGCGAGTCCAGTGATCCAGTAAAAGAGATGAGCGGCACTTCAATATCCCCGGTATTGGCCACCGCCTTAATATTTTCTTTCACTTCCTTCGGCCGTGTTACATACTTATAATCTTCAAAAATATGATCATAGGACCGGTCTCTCACACCATTAAAGAAGTTCAGGTAATTGCTCCATTCCGTCCTGCCGGGTGCTTCCGGATCAAAATGATCGCGATAGATATTCAGAGAGACAAACCAGTATACCTGGTCATGGTAGGCCCACAGTTTTTCCGACCCTTTTGGCAATCCTGCTTTGTATAGCTCTTTCACCGCTTTTTTCTGTTCTTTGCCGCTGCCATACAAAGCTTCCTCTGAATGATTCACAACAGTGGTCAGAGAGCTGATCAAATTCTCCTTTTTCTCCGTCCATAAAACGCCTTCCCAATCGACTCCTCCATTAAAAAGGCGGGGTTCGCCGGTTTTCTCTGGATTGTCATTTTCAAGGGCATAGCGCACGACGTAGCCCCCATTGGAAATTCCCATCGCATATGTAGGAATTTTATGGTCTTTCAATATTAAATCACTTGCCGGATCTGAGGAATCTGGATCGATCAGTCCATCTGGGTAATGGCTGGCTAAGTACTGCTGTGCGGCTTTTGTAATCTGGCGGAATCGCTGATGCCATTCAGCAACACTATCATCCTCACCGGCCAGCGCATTCTTTACTTTTGCCAATGGGTCAGCTGGATCCTCCTCGCCCTGGGTGCCTTTGTCAATTGCTGCAAATGCATATCCTTTTTCCAGTACATAATCGCTGAAAAGCAGGTCGGTTGACGTTTCATTTCGCGTAGCCGGAATTCCCGAAACGACCAGCCGGCCATTCCAGTGGTCCGGAACCCGGATGACAAACTGGGCATCTTCAAAAATCCCATTTACCTGAGTTCCCGTGACAGAAGCAGGGTTGTACATTTGATGCCAGCCCGTTCCTTCTTCAGCATTTCCCCATAGATAAGGAGCCAGACCGATATTGCCGTATAGGGTTGCCTGCTCAAATTGCAGAGGATTCTTAGTAGTGAGCCAATTGTCGCCGGCCCCGTCGAAGTATTGTTCTGAAACTGCGTGAGCGCCAGGAATGTTCACCTGGTTCGCTAGCGAAGTCTGCTCGGCAAGACTTTCTCCCGGGAATAATGAAAAACTTAAAGCAGAAGCCAGTGATAACGCAATAAGCTTATTTTTCAGTTAAATCCACTCCCTTTTGACAAAATTTGTTACAGTTCCTTCTACTTTTACTAATTATGGGAATCATGGGTCTTAATGATTAATTGTTTGAATTTTCTGTACAACAACAGGGTGACAGGCACCTATACCAGTTATAGACCACTAATCCCTATTCCTATGGTGAAAACCTAAATATTATTGAGCTGTTCAATTTTAATGTCTTTTACCATCCACCTGCAGTAATTTTGTTTTTGCATATTTTCGTCGTTTCCAGAAAATAGATCTGTTATGGATTTGAGGTTAAGGTAATCAGGAGTTTGCTTCTGTGAGTAATAAAAGCAGGGGAAGCTTGACCAGCGGTAGTGTTGCGGAGCATCTGCAATTTTTGCTTCAACAGGATTTAAGTGAATGTAGCGGCTCACTTCCAGCAGCCCATAAAGATCATAAATAGGCTTACTAAAGAAACGTTTCTCAAATAAATGGCCTTGGACTTGATATTTTTTATTGTAGTAATCAGCATAAGCCTTATTAATGGTTCTCATTACCTTGGAAAGTGGGACGTCTTTAGTTTTTAGCATGAGGTGATAGTGGTTTGACATTAAACAGTAGCTGGCAATTTCGAGGCTGGCAGAACGATGAGTGTAGTGGAGGATATACAAAAATGAGATAAAATCTGATTCGTTTTCAAACAAGTTTGCTCTCCAATTGCCACGGCTGACCACATGGTGATAGTGATCTGGACTCCAAATTCTTTTAGGGCGTGCCATTCTTTTGCTCCTTTCGTTATTATCTCTGTATATATTCTCTTCCTTTAGGGAGAATTCCTTTAATTCGACATAATTCGGGTGGTGCCTGTCACCATTTTTCGATGTCACCACCACTTTTTCGATGTCACCAATATTTTTTGAAAACTCTTGAAATAAAACCCCATACCAGCTAAACTCATAATATACAGTTTTTCGTATATTGATCTGAAGGTAAAGAGGTTTTGTGAAATGAGCCGTATTTGGGAAAGTTTATATTCAAAGAATGGGCTGGCCGCCAAGTTTATTGCAAAGGAGCTTATCCGGTTTTCTGAGGGAGAGAGAATTCCCCGGGTAAGTGATTTTACAGAGAAGCTATCCTTGGGCCGTGGAACGGTGCA
Organism: Bacillus sp. ZZV12-4809; assembly: GCF_009849585.1. Taxonomy (GTDB): domain Bacteria; phylum Bacillota; class Bacilli; order Bacillales; family Cytobacillaceae; genus Cytobacillus. The sequence goes on along the minus strand of NZ_VCRN01000004.1, from coordinate 194,916 downwards.
GGGGGCATTAAGGGTGCTGGAAGATTTGCATGCTATTTCCCTTGAATCCAGAGGTCATCTTGGTACCTTTTTGAAAAAGAGGGACATCAACCTGCTGTATGAGATTGCCGGCATCGGACCGGTGATGGGGGTAATGCCGCTTCCATATTCCCGCAAGTATGAAGGCCTGGCGACTGGTATTGTCGAGGGGTTTGAGGAAATCAACAAGAAGTCTGGACTTGCTTATATGAGAGGGGCGAGAAGGCGGGTCGAATCCCTAAAAACCCGGCGATACGATTTTGCCATCATGTCCCAGCTGGCCGCAGAAGAGGCTGTTCAGGAGTTTGAGGGCTTAGAAATTCTCCATATCCTTGGGCCGGAAACGTATGTAACATCCCATAAAGTTTTCTTTTCGAATCATAAAAGCAATGAGATTACAGATGGCATGAAAGTCGGAATTGACTATTCATCTGCCGACCAGGCCAATATTACCCTCCTTGAATGTGAAGAGCACAACGTTGAATTAATAAAGGTAGACTACATGCAGCTTTTCAATATGCTGAAGAACGGCAGTATTGATGCTGCGGTCTGGAACGTTGATGAAGCGAGAGCACTAAAAACGTTTGCCACCTCTGATTTTAAATCAAAAAAGGCAAAGGAGCTGGCTAGAAAAGCAAACACAGCGGCCATAGTCATTGAAAGTGAAAGAACCAATATCAGAGAACAAATCCAGCTGCTCCAGTTCAGTAAAGTGGAAGAGATCCAAAGGCTAGTGGAGGAAGAGAAAAAATATCCTCACTATTAAGAAACTATGTTCTAGTTTCTTAGCACTATTAATATACTAAATACTGTATTTTGGAGGGGTTAAAAGAATGGATATAAACCAGCTCAAAGAAAGAATGGATATCCTTTTAGCTTCAACTGTGGTCAGCACCAAAGCAGCCGATATAAGCACGTTAGCATTTATGCATTTACAGTCACACTTGAGAAAGGATGCCATAGACGGGGCTGAGATGCTTTTCACGCATTTGCCGACAGCTCTGACGAGAATTGAAAAGGAAGAACTAGTAGAGGCTCCCCATCCTGCTTTGCTGGATGAAGTCAAACAGTCACCGGAAGCATCCACAGCAATGAAGGAAATCGAATTTGTACAGCAGCAATGGAAGAAACAGCTCCCCCAAGAGGAAATCGATTTTCTGCTCATCCATTACACAAATGTACTGCAACTAAACAAGGGAGGAAATTAAGATGAAGATTGTAGTTGGCGGACAGGTTGATAAAAAAGAGATTGAGAGTTTAATAAAGGAGATTGACAGCAGCATAACAACGATGGTCAAGTCAGATCTCGAAGCGGCGATGGCCGTTAAGACAGGACAGGCAGATTATTATGTAGGGGCCTGCCATACAGGAGGCGGCGGTGCTTTAGCCATGGCGATTGCCCTTCTCGGCAAGCCGAACTGCGAGACGGTTTCCATGCCGGGGAAAAAGCCGGTTGAGGATAAAATTGTAACCGCTGTCAGCGAAGGGAAAAAAGCGTTTGGATTCACGGCTGACCATAAAGAGGTTGCTGTGCCTATGATTATCAAAGCTTTAAAGAATAAAAGCTAATCCATTTTATTTGAGGGGGAAAAAGAAATGGAAATGACATTAATTATCCTGATTGGTGCCGTTGCTGCTGTGTTGGCCAATATGAATATTGCGGTTTTCAATGATGGCCTTCGTCCAATTGTCTCAGAACATGTTGAAGGGCGGATGACGAGACGGGATCTTGCCTTCACTGCCTTTGCGATGAGCTTCGGCCTGGTAATCGGATTTGGAATACCGTTTACACTCTCGGCCAGTATCATTCTTGTTCACAGTATCCTGCTGGGGACTGATATTATTGGATTGCTGACACCGAAGAATAAATGGGGAACACCGCTTGCGGCAGTGATTGGCGGTGCTTATGGAGCAGGGCTGTTAATCGGTCTCGAGGGCTTTGTGAAGCTGTTCGATTATCTGCCGCTTAATTTCCTTGAAGCCATGGGAGCGGTAGGAACGCCGGTTGTTGTTACATTTATGGCATTCCCGGCGCTTGCGGTTGCCATGCAGTTTAGCGTGAAAAAAGGGGTTATCACATTTATTGTGTCAGCGCTGATCCGCCAGCTCGCTGTCTGGCTGAACGAAAGCGGAGTTCTTACGATTTCAGGCACAACAGTCACACTGAACCAGGAAGGAATGGCTCTTATCACAGGAATGATCTTCCTCCTTGTTTTTGCCATGAAAGAAAAAGCGGAAGAAGGCTCCTCTATCGACCTTGCTGCGGTATTCAGTGACAAGGTGGCTAAAATCAGAAAAAATGTTGGGTTCTTTATGATCATTGGCGGTCTCATTGCAGCTGCTACCAATCTATGGATCATGGCCGGAGATCCGATTTCTTTAAATCTATTAGCGGAAGGCAAAGCAACTGATGCCGGAATTGCCGCGGCTGCCCGTGCGCTAGGCTTTATCCCGCTTGTCGCCAGTACAGCAATCGCAACAGGTGTATACAGCCCAGTCGGATTCACACTCATTTTCGTCGTCGGATTTTTCTCCCCGAATGTCTGGGTAGCCTTAATCGGCGGTGTCATTATTATTTTCATAGAAGTAATGCTATTAAGCTCCATTGCGAGATTCCTTGATAAATATCCCGGTGTCCGTAATTCCGGAGAAAATATACGCAGTGCGATGACCAAGCTTTTGGAAGTAGCGCTATTAATTGGCGGAGCGAATGCTGCCAACGCGATTGCTCCGGGGTTCGGCTTCTTCTTCATTGCCGGCTTCTATTTGCTGAATGAAGCGGCCGGACGCCCAATTGTCCGCATTGCAGTCGGCCCTGTGGGTGCCATTGCAGTCGGAATCATTGCCAATATCCTGGTTGCACTTGGAATCATGAACATACCTCAGTAAAAAAATTAGAAACGGAGCGGACTGCCATGATACAAACCGTACTTGGAAAAATTGCTCCGGAAGAATTGGGGATTTGCTCGGCTCACGAGCATCTCTCCATTGATCTTTCGCGAGTGAAAAAAGATCCCGATACTATTTTGGATGATGAACAGGGCATGCGTGAGGAATTGGAGGATTTCTATCGTTTTGGCGGAAGGTCGATGGTGGAAGTGACAAATGACGGCATGGGCCGAAACGCTCCCGTGCTAAAAAGGCTAAGCGAGGCAACAGGAGTTCACCTTATTACATGTACTGGCTTTTATAAAGACCCATATATCCCTCACTATGCCGACGGCTGGAAAGCAGAGCAGTTTGCGCAGCATTTTATCAAAGAAGCAACGGAAGGAATCGGAGATACAGGCATACTTCCCGGTGTCATCGGGGAAGTGGGCACAAGCAAAAATGAAATGAAGCCAATCGAACACGAGCTCTTAATTGGTGCCGCGATGGCTGGTGTCGAAACCGGCCTTCCGGTAACCACACATACAACGCTCGGAACACTTGGCTACGAACAGGTGGAGCTGCTGACGAAGCATGGACTTCCAGCTGGTCAGATCATCATCGGCCATCAGGATCTCAACCCGAATAAAGACGAGGTTCTCGCTGTTTTGGAAACAGGAGCTTATATTGCGTTTGATACGATCGGAAAAAATAATTACCGTCCTGATGAAGAAAGAGCTGCTTTTCTCCTGGATTTCATAAAACGCGGCTATGAAAATCAAATTCTGCTTTCAGCCGATTTAACCCGTAAATCGCATTGGAAGAAGAACGGAGGCCCGGGCTACGGTCTTGTGCTTGAGACGTTTATTCCAAAATTGAAAGAATCGGGCGTTCCGGAAAGCATTCTTCATCGGTTCCTGACGGTTAATCCATCCAGAGCTTTTTCAATAAGGGAGCGATCATAATGTCCACATACAACCGAGCCCAATTAAAGTACGCAGATTCAGTTTTGCCAAGCTTATCGATACAGGAAGCTCAGGAAAAGCAATTTAAGCTAGTCGACAGAATGAGCCGCTATTTCAAGGGCAGGCAATTTCTTTCGATGGGAGACCTCGGTGTCTCACCCCAATATAAGCGGCCGGAACAGACGTATCTCGTGGAAAGAGTACTGGCAGATTTCTTTGGAACAGAAGACTGTGCCCTTGTGAGGGGAGCCGGAACAGGTGCGATCCGCACTATTCTCAGCATGCTCCTGTCTCCTGGGGATGAAATGTTCATTCACACGGCACCTGTGTATACGACGACGAAAGAAACATTAAGGATCTTAGGCATTAAAACAGTCCAGGCTAATTACAACCATATTGAGGAAATCAGAACGGCCATCAGAAATCACCAAAATCCTAAAGTTTTCTATATTCAGCATGCCCGCCAGCAGCCGACAGATCATTATGAACTAGCTGAAGTCATTAAAATGGTGAAGGAAGAACGCCCGGATCTTCCAATCGTCGTAGACGATAATTATTGTGCACTGAAGACAAAGGGAATTGGTGTGGAATTAGGAGCAGACTACTCCACCTTTTCTGGCTTTAAGCTTCTTGGGCCGGAAGGAATCGCGGTCATTGCCGGCAAGAAAGACGCCCTCGAACGGGTGCATCACTATAACTACTCGGGCGGCGGCCAGGTTCAGGGCTACGAGGCTATGGAGCTTTTAAGAATGATGACCTTCGCACCTGTGTCACTGGCTATTCAGAACGAGCAGGTGGAAGAGCTCTGCCGCCATCTGAATGAAGGGGCTGTAAAGGGCATTCGCTCCGCCTACATGACGAATGCCCAATCCAAAAACGTTATTGTAGAGCTGGAGGATCCGATCGCTCAACATGTGATCAGCATCAGTGACGAGCATGGGGCGGCCACCCATCCGGTTGGGGCAGAATCAAAATATGAAATCATTCCGATGATATACCGCGTTTCCGGAAGCTTTTTGGAAGCGCAGCCTGAGCTGAAGGAATATGGACTGCGCATCAATCCAATGAAATCAGGAGCAGGAACAATTATCGGCATTCTGGAAAAAGTGATACCTCTTGCAAAAGAAGTGCAGCATCGTTGATACCCGTATATAAAGGGGGAGACTTTCATGTTTTTAGATGTAACAAAGCGCAGAAATCCTAAGCTGATTCAATCAGGAGTTACCTTGCATCAAAGCGGGCTTATACCCCCGAATACGTACGTGATTGACCTTGATATCCTTGGAGAGAATGCAGAGGCTCTGGCTGATACAGCAAAGTATCATGATTTTACGCTCTATTTCATGAGCAAACAGCTGGGAAGGCTTCCGTTTATAGGGAAGTTTATTGCGGAGCACGGCATCGAAAAGGCGGTTGCTGTTGAATTTGACGAAGCTAAAACATTGGCAGAAGGCGGAGTTGAAATCGGAAATGTCGGCCACCTGGTTCAGCCGGGGAAAAATCAATGGAAAGAAGCTTTATCATGGAATCCTGAAGTCATTACCCTATTTTCCCTTGCACGTGCCAGACAGCTTTCTGATGCGGCTTTAAAATCAGGCGTGGTTCAGGATGTACTTCTTAGGGTGTATGCAGAAGGTGATATGATTTATCCCGGACAGCAGGGCGGCTTTCGATTGGAAAAGCTGGATGAAGAGCTTACCGTACTGGCTGGCCTTTCCGGGATTAACATAGCAGGCGTTACAACCTTCCCGAACTTTCAGCTGTCTAAAGATAAGAAAAGCATGGAACCGACTCCAAACCTTACAACCCTTTTAAAAGCAAAAGACATTCTAGAGAAAAAGGGCATCACTGTAAAACAGGTAAACGGTCCAAGTGCGACCAGCTGTGAAACCATTCCGTTCCTGGCAGAACAGGGGGTAACACATGGGGAACCGGGACATGCCCTTACCGGAACGACCCCGCTGCATGCTTACCGGGATCTGCCCGAGAAACCTGCCATTGTATATGTAACGGAAGTGTCCCACCAGGATCAGGATCATTATTATGTCATTGGCGGGGGCTATTACGGGCGTTCCCACTTAACCGGGTGCCTCGTCGGCAGCAATGAAAAAGATATATTGAAGCAGCATGTAAAAGCAATCGAGCCTGATCCTGAAGCGATTGACTACTATGGTGCAATTGAGAGACCGAACGGTTTTAAAGTCTCTGAAGGAGATACTGCTGTTTTCTCTTTCCGGACCCAGGTGTTCGTCACCAGGGCCCATATTGCCCTGGTAAAAGGAATTCAAAGCGGAAAGCCGGAGCTGGTTCACTTTGAGAGGAAGTGGTAAGGATGGCAAAAGCAATTCTGCTGGTGATTGACAGCTTTGGCATTGGCGCAATGGAGGATTGCGGAGAGTTCAATCCTTCTGACTGCAGGGCCAATACCTATAAGCATATCCGGGAGTCGGCTGATTTTTTAGAAATACCCACGCTATATAGGCTTGGACTGGGGGCACTTGCAGATGGGACTGCAGCTCCTGCCAATGCTTACGGCTTTTCTGCCTTAGCCCATTACGGGGCAGACACCTATCTCGGGCATCAGGAAATTGCCGGGAGCTGCCCGAAGCGCTCGAATAAAAGATTAATGAAGGATATTCATTCTGATCTCGCCAAGGCATTGATGGTAGCAGGCTATCGGGTTGAATATCCATGGAGTGACCGGCCGGTGCTTTTAGTGGATGGTGCCTGTGTCATCGGGGATAACCTTGAGTCCTCGCTCGGAAATATCATCAATTTAACGGCAGATTTTAATAAAATGCCCTTCAAGAAATTAAAGGAAGTCGGAAAAATTGTCCGCAGGAATTTAGACACCAGCCGGGTCATTGCGTTTGGAGGACCCTATACGACCATTGAACATATCCTGTCAGTTGTACAGGAGAAAAATCCAGGCCAGTGGGGAGTAGATGCCCCGAAGGCAAAGGTATACGGTAAAGGCTATGAAGTCTATCATATGGGATACGGTGTAAATATAGACGGACAATTTCCGATGATCGCTGCCCGCCATGGCCTTAAAGTTCACCGGATTGGCAAAACGGCGGATGTTCTGCATGGCGAAGGGCCGGCAAATCCCATTGTTGATACAGAAAAAGTCCTGCAGGCTTTAGAGAATTCGTATGTAAAAGAAAAAGAGGATGCTGCGTTTTTGGTCAATATACAGGAAACAGATCTGGCAGGACATGCCCAGGATACAGATTGGTATGCGCGTCTGCTCAACACAACCGATCAGTGGCTCGCAAAATTCCTGCCCAGAATGGAAACAGACGATTTGATTCTAATCATGGCCGATCATGGCAACGACCCGACCATCGGCCATTCCAACCATACGAGGGAATACGTCCCGATCCTTGCTGCCGGTAAGCGGGTAAAACCGGTTAACATCGGAAAAAGAAACTCGATGGCTGACGTTGGGGCAACATTCAGCGAGTTTTTCGGATTGCCTGCGACTGAGGAAGGCGAAAGTTTTTTAAAGATGATAATAGATTAAGTGAGATGCTGGAGCCAGAATGGTTTCAGTATTTTTTTGTATTTTCGATTTTTCTAGTGCTATTTAACCGGGTTAAAAGTTATAATTCATATATGAAATATTTACTGATGGAGTGAAATTTATGAAAAAGCTCAGCAATAGAATTGCACTGGTCATGGCTCTTGGAATGGCAATTGTTTTACTCGGAAACATTTCTATGCTCTATTTAAGCACAAAAAGTTCAGTAGAGTCCTCTATTGAAAACTTTAGCCTAAGCATTGCAGACAATATTGTCTCAAAGATGGAAACCGAAAAATATAAGGAGTTTTTAAAGAATCCCAATCAGTCGGAAACCTATTGGGACCTCAGGGAACAGCTGAATGATTTCCGCGAGAAAACAGGCGCATTTTACGTCTATACTTTAATGGCTGACTCCGGGAAGAAAGAACTCTTTATTATGGTGGATGGTCTGCCGAATGACTCCGATATTGCTGCAGACATTAAAACACCGACAACGGCTACAACATACGAAGATATTGCTCCTGTCCTGGATGGAAAAGCTTCAAGCTCACCAATCGTTCACGATCCTGATTATGGAGACTACCTTTCCGCGTTCGTACCCATTAAAGCGGATGGAAAAATAATCGGGATATTGGGTGTGGATATCAATGCAGAGAATGTTAGCAGCATTACAGACCAAGTACTCCTGGAAGTGCTGCCGATGAATCTGGTAATAAATATACTGTTAATCCTTGGAGTGGTCACCATTTTGGCCTGGTTCGTCAGAAAAAGACTGCTCCCGCTGCAAAGCATCAGTTCAGCCGCGCAATTAATGGCTGATGGCGATCTTCGCGGAGCGGAAGAGAAGGCAAGTTCAATTAAAGTAAAAGGAAATGACGAAATTAGGCTCGTGACAGAGTCTTTCAAAAAAATGACCTACCATACAAAAGTGATGGTTGAAGACATCAAATCATCCTCAGAAGCACTCCTGGTTTCTTCGGGTAAAATAGAAAATAAGGTGGAAGAAATCAGCCAGGCCAGCAGCCTGATTGTCAGAGGAATCCAGGAAGTGGCCGGAGCTACTGATACACAGCTGATCCGAAGCGAGGAATCAGCCAAGGCAATTGAAGAAATGGCTGTAGGCATACAGCGCATTGCAGAAGCTTCGACAGATGTGAGCGAACAATCCAATACAGTTGCACAGCAGGTAAAAGAAGGTTTTGATGAAATTCAGTCTATCATCCGGCAGATCAACGAGATCAAAAAAACGGTAAACGATTCCTCTCTATTTATAGAAGAGCTCGGTACACAGGCTACTGAAATTGAGAGTATCGTGAACCTGATATCAGGCATCGCGGAGCAAACCAATCTGCTTGCATTAAATGCAGCTATTGAAGCTGCACGGGCAGGCGAACATGGCAAAGGCTTCGCGGTTGTATCCCAGGAAGTGAAAAAGCTGGCAGAAGGCTCAAAAGCATCAGCTGAACAAATTGCCGAAAAGCTGAATCACTTCAGATTATCTATTGAACAGGCAGTCGGGAATATGCATGCGAGCTCAGGTAAAGTGGAAGAAGGCGCAGATCTTGTCAATAGTGCCGGAGAGAAATTCAATCAGATCCTGCATGCAGTCGAAGGCGTGACCGGGGAAATTCAGGAGGTTTCTGCAGTAACAGAAGAGCTCTCTGCAGGTTCAGAAGAGATTTCTGCTTCTATTGATGAATTTGCGGGTCTGTCAAAAGACACAGCACAAATTTCCCGCGAGGTCGCAGCCTCAACAGACCAGCAGGAGGATGCAGTAGGTAAGATTTCAGAACTGACCCTTCAGCTGAGCAGTCTTTCGAAACAGCTGGAAAAGTCGGTGGAGAAGTTTAAAATATAAAATGCAGGCCGTTCTCTATAGAGAGCGGCTTTTCCTATTATCCGCCTGTTCCTTTGTCCTATCCGGAAAATTAAACCATTTGAACGAGTTTCCTAAGTAATTCATAGGGAAAATACAAAGGGTGAGCAAAGGAGGGAAGCACGGCTCGACATACTACATAATGAGGAGTGTTTAAATGAATTACATAAAATGGATTACGGCCGTCGCAGCAATGGTATTTGTGCTGAGCTTCAGCCAGCCGAAAGCAGATGCTGCTGTATTAAAGAATGGCTCAGCAGGTCCGGAGGTTACATACATTCAATCAGCATTACAAAAGCTTGGCTATTTTAATACAGACCATACAGGATATTATGGAACAGTAACAGAGAATGCAGTTAGAAACTTTCAGTATGATTTCGGTTTAGCAGCTGATGGCATTGTTGGAGTGAACACGGCAGAAATGCTTAGGAATGTGGACATGCTGGCTCATGTTGTTTATGGGGAGGCGCGCGGGGAAAGCTATGAAGGCCAGGTGGCAGTTGCCGCTGTCATTCTCAATCGTATGGAATCCAGTGAATTCCCGGATACTCTTTCAAATGTCATTTTCCAAAAGAATGCCATTACAGCTGTGAATGACGGACAGTACTGGCTGCAGCCAGATGCTGCTGCATATCAGGCGGTAAGAGATGCCTTTGATGGTTGGGATCCTACCGGCGGTGCCGTTTATTATTACAATCCTTATACAGCTACTGACCAGTGGATATTTACGAGAACGGTTATTAAACAAATCGGCAGTCATAATTTTGCCTATTAATATAAGGCACCTTACCTTGCACATGCGGGAAAAGGTGCCTTATGTGGTTCTGTGGCGGAAAAGCGAATGAAAATGTGGTAATTTATATTACAAAACTATTAAATTACTTTTAATTTGTAATAAAAAAAGAGTTTTACTGAAATCTACTTGTTATATTTCGGTGTTAATATGTTCCTATCAAGGGACATAAAGGAGATATCATGAAGAAATTAGTAATCTATTTAGTAACAGCTGTTTTTCTATCGTTTGGATTTTCCAATGTCACTTCAGCCGCTGGAAATACGTATACAGTAAAAAAAGGGGATACGCTTTGGGCAATCTCTAAAAAACATAATGTTTCAGTACAGCAGATTAAGTCATGGAATAAATTAACTTCAGATACAATTAAGATTAACCAAAAACTAAAAATTACTGGAGCTTCAGCAAAAACTGCAGCACCTAAAAAGAAGGCTGTAAAGCCTGCTTCAACGAAAGCATATAAAGAAATTAAAGTTAAGGCAACTGCCTATACTGCCAGCTGCAAAGGCTGCAGCGGCATTACTTATACAGGAATCAATTTGAAAAAGAACCCGAACGCCAAGGTTATTTCAGTCGATCCAAAAGTCATCCCATTAGGTTCTAAAGTTTACGTGCCAGGATATGGGGAAGCAATCGCAGGTGACAAAGGATCTGCCGTAAGAGGAAATAAAATTGATGTGTTCATCCCGAATAAAACGCGTGCTCTTCAATGGGGCAGCAAAACAGTAACGATTAAAGTATATAAATAATCTAGTAAGAGAATCTCCACAATGGAGGTTCTTTTTTGTTGGAATATTGCTTGCTTGATTGTGGTTGATGCAAACCCTATCCGGAATGGGCCCTCAATTAACTTCGTTCATTAGTAAATCAGCACTATTATTATCCAATATTTACAATTATCCCTATAAAAGTCTATTTATTGAAATTAATCAGAAAAATATCTTCTGGTCCTAAAAGTCTAGCAAGCGCCTCTTATAGAGGTCTTATTCCTTATTAAAAAATATGAATATTTTCTCATTTTTACTTATTTACTCAATTTTTACAAATATCAGATTGTATGCCAAATAGAAGAGTGATTTACTAGAGTGGTAGTACGTGAAAACGCTTTAAAATAAGGAAATAGGAGAGGATCTCATGATTAAAAAGCAGCGAATAAAGTTAATCAGCTTTATTAGTGTTTTTGCTTTAATTCTTAGTCTATTTAGCCCCTTTGCCAAAGCTAGTGCAGAAGACGTGAAGTCAGTGGCAGAAGCGATTGCGGATAATAGCGGAACAGCAACAGTAGAAGGGTATATTGTTGGAACGACTGCAAATGGGCCGAAATATACCCATACGGGACCATTTACAGTTAATACAAATTTGGCCATTGCCGATTCTCCAAGTGAAACAGACCCAAGCAAAATACTGCCGGTTCAATTGCCGAATAATTCTATTAGAACAGAGCTGAATTTAAAGGACAACCCTGAGAATCTGGGGAAAAAAGTACAAATTACAGGCTCACTTGAAGCATACTTTACAGCTCCAGGTTTAAAAAGCCCAACTGCTTATACGTTTGTAGAAGATATGGGAACTCCACAGGTTTCAGCGGTAACAGCTTCCCCTGAGGGTGGTCCTGTTAAAGCTGGAACAGCAGTAGAACTATCGTCTTCCACTGATGGGGCTGTAATCCATTATACAGTTGATGGAACAGAACCAACTGCTGAAAGCACAGTATATTCTGATCCCATCCTCATTAATGAAGAGACAACAATCAAGGCGATAGCTGTCAAAGACGGTTTAACAGACAGTAAGGTATCCGTATTTCAGTACATGATTGGGCTCGAAGATTTGCGCATTCATGATATTCAGGGTGCAGGCCACTATTCTCCATATGCGAACCAGCAGGTTTCAGATGTTGAAGGAATTGTCACTAAGGTAGTGGACAGCAGCAATTTCTACATGCAGGATCAGCAGCCTGATGAGGATGAAAAAACATCAGAAGGAATTTTGGTTTATAAAAAAGGACACGGTGTATCAGCAGGAGATGTGGTATCCGTTTCAGGACAGGTGAAAGAGTGGGTGCTTGACGGCTATGCTGAAAAGCTTGAGACAGATTTGCCTGTAACCGAAATTAATGCTTCAGCCATCCATGAAATAGCGTCAGGCCAGGAGCTTCCGGCTCCTGTCATTCTGAGTAAAGAGAACCTGCCAACTGAAGTGATCGATAACGATGAGTTTGGTGAATTTGATCCGGAAGAGGATGGAATTGATTTTTTTGAAAGCCTGGAAGGAATGCTTGTACAGGTGGACAACGCAAAAGTAGTTGCCCCGCAAAATTATGGTGAACTTTCAGTCGTCCCTGGAGATGTGGCTACAAACACATCAGCTGGCGGACTTCGCATTTCAGAATACGATTTTAACCCGGAAAGAATTACTTTGGATATTAATGATGATAATTTTGTTGCCAAAATGGGCGACAGCTTCAAAGGCAGCATCCAGGGGGTCGTCAGCTACGGATTTAGCAACTATAAAGTACTAAGTGATGCAGACTCATTGCCGGAATTTGTTGAAGGTTCGGCAGTAAGGGAAGAAACAAGCCTTGATAAGGAAGAAGACCAATTAACCATCGCGTCTTATAATGTGGAGAATTTCTCAACCAAAACGGATGCGGAAAAGGTTACGAGATTAGCAGAAGCAATTGTTGACAACATGAAGCAGCCGGATATTATCGGCCTGACAGAAGTACAGGATAATGATGGACCAACAGATAGCGGCACAACAGAAGCGGACCAAAGTGCTGCGTTATTAATTGCAAAAATTAAAGAGCTTGGCGGTCCAGCCTACACATACACAGACATCGCTCCGATAGATAAACAGGATGGCGGTCAGCCTGGAGGAAACATCCGTGTCGGCTTCCTTTATAACGCAGAACGGGTAACCTTAGCCCCGGGTGAAAAAGGGTCAGCAACTGATGCAGTTGATTTTGAAAACGGCAAACTGACACTAAACCCAGGACGCATTGATCCAACTAATGAAGCTTTTGAAAATAGCCGTAAAGCATTAGCGGCGCAGTTCGAATTCCAAGGCGAAAGCGTCATTGTAGTAGCTAATCACTTTAACTCAAAAGGCGGAGATCTTCCGTTATTCGGTAAGGTGCAGCCGCCTGTCTTAAGCAGTGAAATCCAGCGCATGAAAATAGCTAACGTGGTGAACGGCTTTGTAAAGGGTGTTAAAGCTGAAGACCCTGATGCTAATATCGTCCTGCTTGGCGACTTTAACGATTTTGAGTTCTCCAAACCTTTACAGGCTCTAAAGGGCGCGGAACTGACGAATTTGATTGAAAAAGTTCCTGCAGAAGAGCGCTATACTTACAACTATCAGGGAAATGCACAGGTGCTGGATCATATTTTAGTATCCAACAACCTGGCCAAGAAAACAGAAGTGGATATTCTTCATATTAACTCTGGCTTCATGGAAGAGCACGGCCGGGCGAGTGACCATGACCCTGTCCTGATTCAGACAAGCCTAAAGCCTGCAGCCAAGCCGGAAGAGCCTAAATATGATCATATTTTCAATCTGGTAAACTATCATGCAAAGAAATTCGTGGCAGGGCCACATAATGCATTAGTTATTATGGATGGAAGCTCCCGCCTCTCAGAAGGCCTATGGCTGAAAAAATCAGCTGCAGTTAAAGGAGAAGGCCTTAAACATACAAAAGTCGTCATCAGCTCCGCCAACAAAGGGGCAGTTGTGGATCTGACAGGATCTGAAATCAAAGAAGTTATGATCGAAAGTGACAAAGTCGTGGAAATCCGCGGTGCTGAAAATGTGCAGAAATGGACACTTGGGAAAAAAGCGGATCCATCTCATATCATTTTCAAAGATTCGGACGGGGAGATAATGGAGTCTCCTTATGAGGATGAGAAAGCGGCGTAACAGTGGAGCCGGAGTGCAGCAGCTCCGGCTTTCAATCCGAAAATTGAAAGGAGCATATTATTATGAAATTACCTATCAAAGTATTATCTACAGTAGCCTTATCAGCAGCATTAACAATGTCTGCAGCCGTTCCTGCAGGTTTAGTTTCAGCAGATGAGACTTCAGCTTCAAATTTCACGCTTTCGCTAATGCATACCAATGACTCACACGCAAATATGGATAGTGCCGCAAAAAAAGTGACGGCGGTAAAGGAAGTAAGAGAAGCAAAGCCGGAAGCGTTGCTGGTTGATGCAGGAGATGTTTTTTCCGGAACTTTATATTTTAATAAATTCCTTGGGCAGGCTGATCTTGAATTTATGAATCTTATGGGCTATGACATTATGACTTTTGGTAATCATGAGTTTGACTTAGGTTCGAGTGCAGAAGGACACAAAGCACTGGCTGACTTCATAAAAGGTGCACAATTCCCATTGGTCAGTTCAAATGTGAACTTCTCTGAAGATGCCAACCTGCAGGGGTTATTCAGTGATCTTATATCGAGTGAACCTGATGATGGAAAAATATATAATGGCATCATTAAAGAAGTGAATGGCGAAAAAGTAGGATTCTTTGGACTAACGACAGCTGAAACAGCAAGCATATCCAGTCCAGGCAATGTTACCTTCGAAAATTATCTTGAAGAAGCAGAAAAAGCTGTAGCAGCTTTCGAGGGCATGGGAATCAATAAAATAGTGGCTGTAACTCATATTGGCTATGATGATAACCCAAATGTGGATAATGATTTAACTTTGGCTGCTCAGGTAGATGGGATTGATGTGATCGTGGGAGGACACAGCCATACGCAATTAGATGAGCCGGTGGTTGTGGCAGCGGACGAAACGGGTGCAGCAAAGGATCCTACTGTCATTGTTCAAGCAGGTCAGTACAATAATTACCTCGGGACATTGGATGTACAATTTGACGAAGCAGGAAAGGTAGTTGGGCATGCAGGCCAGCTTATTAAAATAGCGGATAAAGCAGAGGACCCTGAGGCAGCAGTGCTTCTTGAAAAATATTCTTCACAAATAGAAGAATTAAAAAACACGGAAATCGGAGCAGAAACCCTGGCTGCCCTTGAGAATCCGCGTACAAGCGGAGACAACACAGGACCAAGTGTACGAAAAAATGAAACACCATTGGGCAATCTGATTACAGACGGCATGCTGGCAAAAGCCCAGCAGTATAACAGCAACGTCGTCATGGCTCTCCAAAATGGAGGCGGCATTCGTGCAGGTATTGATGCAGGGCCGATCACAGTTGGCGAAGTAATCACTGTTCTGCCATTCGGCAATACATTAGCCACAATGGAGCTAACAGGAACAGAATTAAAAGAGGCATTTGAAATCAGCGTAGGACAATATCCGGCAGAAAACGGCGGATTCCTGCACGTGTCAGGTGCAAAAGTAAAATTTGATTCTGCCAAGCCTGCTGGCGAGCGTGTTGTTTCAATTGAATATAAAAATGAACAGGGCACTTACACTGAAATCCAGGACAATCAATCCTACACAATCGCTACGAATGCATTCACAGCCAAAGGCGGAGATGGATATACAGTCTTCGCAAAAGCATACCAGGAGGGCAGGGTAACAGATCTTGGACTGTCTGACTGGGAAAACTTTGCCGACCACCTATCCGGCCTGGGTACTATCACACCCGCAGTGGAAGGGCGTATTGTAGATGTGGACAGCCTGCCTCCTGTAACAGAGCTGGAATTTGAAAAGGAATATAATCTTACTGATGGTAAAAAGAAGAAATTAGTAGTGAATAAGATTTCTTTTATTAATGTGGAAAAAACAGCAGAGATTAAAAATGGCATCTGGCTCAAAAATTCTGCTGTCCTGCAGGGGGAGGGCCTTAAGAATGTGAGTGTCCGTGTAACACCTAAGAAAGAGCCAATCATCGTTGACTTTACCGGTGCAGAAGTGAAAGAAGTTATTATTGAGAAAAGCGATTTAGTGGATCTTAGAGGAGCAGAAAACATAAAAAAGCTAGTTATCATAAATAGATAGGTAATCAGAATGGCAATTTGAACTGCACACCATGGCTGGTGTGCGGTTTTTTTAATATTGATTCCGCGACAGCCTGATTACCAAAATTGAAGTGACCGATGTCTCAAAGAAAAAACAAGACTTTACATATAAGTAATTATGCCTCATTCATTTGATATAATAAATACAGTTCTAGATTGAGCGAGGTGAGAATGGATGCGCTTTGAAGAACGTGTACATAAATATGAATATAAGCTAAATGATACGGATGACCAGATTATTGAATATATCCTCCAAAATAAGCCTGAGTTTGTTAACAAATCAATCCAAAGTTTGGCTGCCGCATTTTTCACTGTTCCCAACACCATCACCAGGCTTTCAAAAAAGCTGGGGTATGACGGTTTCTCACATCTTAAGAATAGTATTAAAGATGAAATTAATACTTCTAATGTTGTGAATGAAGAAGGTTCCTACTATCTAATCCAAAAGACATTTGAACTTTTGGATATGGAGCAAATAGAAAAAATCAGCAAATTAATACATGATGCCAAACATGTTCTTTTCTTTGGGGTGGGGGATTCAGCTGATTTTTGTGAGATGATGGTCCGGAATTTGCGCGTGGCTGGAAAAGGTGCTGAATTTTCTATTCATCGCCATGAAGTGCTTCACAGAATCGAAGAAATGAATAAACAGGATGTGCTCTTTTTAATCAGTTTATCTGGTGAAACCGAGCAGGTTCTTGAAATGGCTGAGCAAGCAAAACCGAGAGGAATTACAATCGTGTCACTGACTCATTTTAGCCGTAATTCCTTGGAGAAATTAGCTTCCTTCAATTTATACTGCTACTCTCCCAAAAAAGTAATGAACGGGTACAATATTACAGATAAAACACCTCTTATGGTGGTTCTGCAGGCGATTTCTCAACTTTATTGGGACCATTTCTAAAAGATGTGTATAAATACACATGAAAACGCTTTATAGAATAGTGTCCGTGTAAAAATAAGAAGAATTCATCTTCTTATTTTTTTTTTGATAAGATTGGAACCATAAATGAAAGTGCTTTCAAATACCGATTTTAGGAGGTAATCCTTATGCTGCTTCAAGCACTTACCTCACCAAGCTTAATCAGTACCGGAGACTCATTCCAATCAAAGCAGGAAGCTATTAGGTACTTAGTCAAACAGCTGGGTGACGCGGGAAAATTAGCGAATAAAGAAGAATTTCTTCAAGCTGTATTAGATAGAGAGAAGCTTTCGCCGACAGGCTTTGAAGGCGGACTTGCTATTCCTCATGGGAAGTCTGCATCTGTTAAGGAGGCGGCTTTTGCCATTGCAGTTCTCAAGACCCCGTTAGCAGACTGGGAAAGCATTGATCCGAACAACAAGGTTCAGCTGGTCATTTTGCTGGCCATTCCAGAAAGGGAAGCTGGTTCCACCCATTTAAGTTTGCTATCTGAGTTTGTTACACGTCTATCAAATGAATCATATAAAAACGGATTACTGCAAGCAAAAACTAATACAGAATTGTTTGAACGGCTTGATAAAACAGAGGATGTTCATAGTAGTGCTGCTGAAAATAAATTAGATAAAACCGTATTAGCAATCACAGCTTGTCCGGCAGGCATTGCCCATACCTATATGGCTGCTGAAGCATTAATCAAGGCAGGAAAAGAAATGGGTGTTGATGTTTTTGTTGAGAAGCAGGGGGCAAATGGCATTGAAGACCGGCATACAGCGAAACTTCTAAAAAAGGCAGATGCCATTATTTATGCCAATGATGTGGCAGTAAAGGAAGAAGACCGTTTTGCTCACCTGCCTAAAGTCAAAACATCTGTAGCAGCGCCGCTTAGAAATGCTAAGAGCCTTCTGCAGGAAGCGTTGGATAAAGCGGAAAAGAATCCGAAAAAAGAATATATCCCGGATCAGGGAAGTGATTCCGCTGGTGAAGAAAGTGGCGAAAAGTCATTTAAGTCTGAGATCAAAGACTCGATTTTAACAGGTATTTCTTATATTATTCCGGTTATTGTTGCAGGCGGAATGACATTGGCCGCAGCCGTTCTAATCTCGCAGGCTTTTGGGCTGCAAGGTGTATA
Organism: Bacillus sp. ZZV12-4809; assembly: GCF_009849585.1. GTDB lineage: Bacteria > Bacillota > Bacilli > Bacillales > Cytobacillaceae > Cytobacillus. The sequence continues at coordinate 176,836 of NZ_VCRN01000004.1, read as the reverse complement.
CGCAGAGGAAGGCTCCTGGCTATGGCTTCTTAGACAGCTTGGCGGAGGGCTTCTTGGCCAGCTGATGATTCCGATCTTAGCCGCATACATGGCATACTCGATTGCCGATAAGCCGGCACTGGGACCTGGTTTTGCAGCAGGTGTAGCCGCCAACCTGATTGGCAGTGGTTTCCTCGGAGGGATGCTCGGTGGTTTCCTTGCTGGATTCTTCTTAAAGTATTTAAAGAAAAAGGTACAGCCTAAAGGCACATTTGCAGGGTTCATCAGTTTCTGGGTTTATCCAGTTGTGGGAACACTTGTGGTCGGATCCATTATGCTATTTGTTGTCGGAGAGCCGCTGGCATTATTGAATCAGGGCTTAATTAACTGGCTGGACAGCTTATCTGGTGCAAATGCTATTTTATTAGGAGCCATTCTTGGTGCCATGGTTTCGTTTGACCTGGGTGGACCAGTGAACAAAGCAGCCTATACGTTCTGTATTGGTGCGATGGCAAGCGGGAATATTGTCCCGTATGCCGCGTTCGCTTCAGTCAAGATGGTTTCGGCTTTTTCTGTGACGGGCGCGACTATTATTGGGAAAAAGTACTTTACGAAACAGGAACAAGAAATAGGAAAGCAAACATGGCTGCTTGGACTGGCCGGCATAACGGAAGGGGCGATTCCATTTATGATCAATGATCCTTTACGCGTTATCCCTTCTTTAATTGCAGGTTCGGCAGTAACTGGAGCTATCGTTGCTTACTTTAACATCGGCTTGAATGTGCCTGGAGCCGGTATATTCTCTCTCGCCCTTGTTCAAGGTCAGCCTATTTTTATCGCAGCCAGCATTTGGCTCGGAGCAGCATTGCTTGGAGCTCTGATATCCATGATTTTATTAATTGCAACAAGAAAAAGTAAATTAAGAAAAGATGGCATAACTGTACAAACACAGAATGCTGCATAATATTTAAAGCCTTTTTAGCTATAAAAATAAAAAATGGTACCTAAAGAATACGCTTTAGGTACCATCTTATTTGGAGGACATCATGAAAAAAGTTCATATTGTACCCCATATGCATTGGGACAGAGAATGGTATTTTTCAACAGAAGAGTCACGGATCCTTTTAGTTAATAACATGGAAGAAATCATGGAAATGCTTGAGACCAATCCAGATTACCCCTACTATGTTTTGGATGGCCAGACTTCTATTCTGGAAGACTATTTTGCAGTCAAACCGGAAAATAAAGAACGTGTCAGAAAGTTAGTTCAAGCTGGCAAGTTGATTATCGGGCCATGGTATACCCAAACAGATGAGATGGTAGTTGGGGGAGAATCCATTGTTCGTAATCTCCTTTATGGATTAAAAGATAGTGAAGAATTCGGTTCATCGATGAAAATCGGATACCTTCCTGATTCATTCGGGCAATCTTCACAAATGCCCCAAATCCTAAATGGATTTGATATTAAATTTTCTATCTTCTGGCGCGGAACATCGGAGCGCCATGGCACAGATAAAACGGAATTTTACTGGGAAAGCGATGACGGCTCAAAGGTATTAGTACAGTTATTTCCGCTAGGTTATGCGATTGGGAAATACTTGCCTGAGGATGAAGAGAAGCTTCAAGAACGTATTAATAAATACTTTTCTGTTCTTGATCGCGGAGCGACAACGGATAACATTATCCTTCCGAATGGCCATGATCAGATGCCTATTCAGAAGAATATCTTTACGATTATTGAGAAGCTGCAGCGCTTATATCCAGACCGCGAGTTTTTCTTAAGTAAATACGAAAATGTATTTGATCAACTAGAACAAAATCAAACATTGCCAACCCTTCAGGGCGAATTTCTAGATGGAAAGTACATGCGTGTTCACCGAAGCATCTATTCAACCCGGATGGATATTAAGGCTGCGAATACAAGGATTGAAAACAAGATCACGAATATCCTTGAACCGCTGGCATCCATAGCGTATTCATTGGGATTTGAATACCATCATGGCTTGATTGAACTGATTTGGAAAGAAATCATGAAGAATCATGCCCATGACAGCATTGGCTGCTGCTGCTCGGATAAAGTCCATCGTGAAATCGTCAGCCGCTTCTTCCTGGCAGAAGAAAAAACTGATCAGCTTATTGAATTTTATAAGCGGAAAATTACAGATTCTATTGCCACTGAACGTAAAGAAGATCGCCTGACAGCTTTCAACCTTCTTCCGTATGAACGGGCAGAAGTGGTTACAACGAAGGTGATAACGAAGCTGGATGCCTTTAAACTGGAAGATGGAGAAGGAAACGAAATTCATTTTGAAGTATGCAATAAAGAAATCATGGACCCTGGTCTGATTGATCGTCAGATTGTTCATTATGGAAACTATGATCCATTCTATCAATATACGATTCAATTAAAAGATTCAATTCCTGCAATGGGATATAAGACATACTTTGTGGTTAATGAAGAAAACGATATGAATCATACTATTGCCGAAAAAGAATTAGTAGATACCGACTACTATGAGGTTTCTGTGAATCCGAATGGCACGCTGAAAATTTATGATAAGAAGCTTCAAAAGGAATTCGACAACGTTCTCTTATTGGAAAATGGCGGGGACGATGGAGATGAATATGACTTCTCCCCTCTGGCTGATGAAACTTTACTATACAGCGACGACACCGAGGCTGATGTGAAAGTGCGTCAAAATAAATACGAAGCAAAGCTGGATATTCAGTTGAAAATGGATGTCCCAGGTGATTTGGAAAATCGCAAAAACAAAAAATCAGACAAGTATATAAATATTCACTGGAAGATCACGATTCCAAATCATCAGCCAATCATTAAAGTTGAGGCGGAAATTGATAATCAGGCGAAGGACCATCGTCTTCGCACCTTAATTCCAACCGGCATTGCTTCTTCCTTCTCTGTCTCGGATAACCAGTTTGGGTTTATTAAGCGGGATGTATATGATACTGCGATGGATTACTGGAAGGAGGAAGGCTGGGATGAGCGTCCGGATTCCATCTATCCAATGCTATCGTTTATTGGGTTGTCAGATAATGAGCATGGGATAAGTGTGCTTACGAATAGCACACGTGAATATGAAGTGATAGGGGATCAGTATGATACGATTGCCATTACTTTGTTCCGGAGTATCGGTGTGCTTGGAAAAGAGGAAATGCTCAGAAGGCCAGGTCGTCCATCCGGAATTAAGCTGCCAACACCAGATTCACAAATGCTAGGAAAGCTTACACTCGATTTTGCGATTATAACGCATAAAGGGTCAACCGCATCAGCAAACGTGGGAAGAGCCGCAAAGGAATATACTACTCCTATTGAAACATATAATAAGATTCCTCATAATGCGATGAAGCTGAATCAGGAGGATGTTCACACACCCTTGAGCTTTAGTCTTCTTCAGGAAACAAGCACCACGACAGTCCTTAGTGTTTTGAAAAAAGCAGAAAAAGAAGATGGATTTGTAGTAAGGTTCTTTAATCCAACTGACACTGAAAAGAAAGGTTCATTTAGAATAAACCTTACTGTAGATCAGGTTAAAGAAGTAAACTTAAATGAAGATACTCTTTCTCCATTAAGTGTTGAAGACAATCAGTTTACAGTAGCGGCAAAGCAAAACCAATCGAAGACGGTTATGTTCTAACAAAGAATTCACCAATCAGAAGTCTGCTCTTTGTAAAAGGGCAGGCTTTTTCCTCTTTATGCTGTACCCACCTCATTTGATTAGACTCTCAAACAAAGATAAACTTTACCTATATCAAATTTATTAGCAGGTGCAAGAATGAACAATAGACAAAGGGAACTACTTAAAATATTGCTCCTACACGAGGAAGGGGCACTGCAGATAAAGGATTTGGCTGAAGACCTGGATTGTTCTGAGAAAACAGTCCGGAATGATCTGGATCGGCTGGAGGAATTTTTGGAGGAATCAAGGGTCAGTCTTCGGCGCAAGCCTGGTATTGGAATTTCAATTGAAATAGATGAATCAGAACGTAAGGAGATGTTGCGCAGCCTGTTTTCAAATGAGCAGAAAACGGCAGAGGAGCGGCTGTTTGAGATGGCTTTTCAGCTGTTGGCCAGCACAAAGGCCATTACACTTCAGTATTGGGCAGACCGTTACTATGTGCCGAAAACTACTATTAAAAAGGATATTGATACAATTACCTATTGGCTACAGCGTTTTGACCTTGAGGTTGTGTCAAAGCAGCGGATCGGCAGTCTGATTGAAGGGCCGGAGTTAAAGAAACGGAATGCCATGGCACACCTGTCTGAGTTAATACCCACTCTTTCAAATAGAAAAAATATCGTGCTGGACCTATTCTTTTCTTATGAAATTGCGATTGTAAAAGAAGCGCTTAAGTCGCTGCAGGAAAAATACAGTATCGGCTTTACCGCCGAAGCCTTGGATAGCCTGCTTGTTCATGCTTTGATTATGGTTAAGCGGATAAGGCAAAAGTCGCCTGTTTTTGTTCAGGCTTCAGAAAGGGCAACGGCTTTGAACCGAAAAGAATATCAATATGCCATCTGGTTCTTTAAACAGTTAGAAGAGGCATTCGGGCTAAGGTTCCCTGAGGCTGAGAGAATCTATTTTACGTGGCATCTTATCAGTGGAAAGCGGGCAGAAGAATCAGAGCAGATTCTGCAGTACGATCAAGAGTCTAAGGAGGTTGTCCGCCAGCTTGTGCGGATGATGGGAAATCTGACACTCTTTCCATTTGAGGAAGATCCTATTTTGCAAAATGGGCTTGCTGTCCATATGCATTCTGTTATTAGCCGCATTAAATATGGGTTCCCAATCACAAACCCTCTGCTTGCAAATATAAAAAAGATGTATCCCTATATGTTCAGCATGGTAATCCTGGCACTTGAGGAAATGAAAGATAGTATCGGATTGGAAATCCCCGAAGATGAAGCTGCTTATATTGTTCTGCACTTTCAAGCATCTATTGAGCGAATGGAAGGGAATAGAAAAGTGGAGAAAAAGAAGGCGCTGATTGTCTGCCATATGGGCATCGGGATGTCACATTTGCTTGAAGCTAAAATTCAACAGCAATATCAGGATATTGAGATAGTTGCTTGCATTGGCAAAAGGGAGATTACAGATGCCTTGAAGGAGCATAAAGCTGATTTCATCATTTCAACAGTTCCTCTTGAAGAAGAAGACATTGAGTATATCCAGATTTCACCTCTTTTTGGACAAGAAGATAAGAATAAGTTAAGCCGATTTGTGGAGAGGCTTAAGAGGAAAGTAAGCCAGCAGCAGAAGCAAATTAACTTTTCTGCATTTATAGTGCCAGAATTAATATTTTTTAATGTTAAAAAAGAACATAGGTACCAAGTTGTTGAAATGCTGGCAATGGCTCTTTACGATAAAGACTATGTAAGAAAAGAATTTATCCATAGTGCAGTCAATCGTGAAAGGAATTCAGCTACCGCAATTGGCGGGGGCATTGCCATTCCTCATGGGGATCCTGCCATGATCTATAAGACCGCTTTAGCGATAGGGATCATGAAGGAGCCAATCGAATGGGGAAATGAACAAGTTTCTCTTGTCTTCATGCTCGCCATTTCAAAAGAAAACCAGGGTGAAATCCGAAATATTATTGGCGGGATTGCCGCGATTAGTGAATCGCCGCATCTTGTTTATGAGTTGATTGCAGCAGAAAATGGTAAAGACTTTTTTAGATTGCTGGAAGAAATGGAATGAAGATAATAAGAATTCGGGCAGTGGAATGACAGTTCCACTGTCTATTTTTATGAAAAAATTCCTTTTTACCGTAAGTTCCGGTAAAAATAAAAAAAATATAAGGACAAGATTAGATTTATTATATAGGAAAGCGATTACATCAGATTTTGACAACCAGGAGGTTAGACCATGGCTAAAATATTAGCAGTTACCGCTTGTCCAGTAGGTATTGCCCATACGTATATGGCTGCAGAGAATTTGCAAAAGGCCGGCGAAGAGCTGGGCGTGGATATAAAGGTTGAAACACAGGGCTCTATTGGTGTGGAAAATGCACTAACGGAACAGGACATTGCTGAAGCTGACGGAATTATTATCGCGGCTGACAAGGAGGTCCCAAAAGAGCGTTTCGCAGGTAAAAGAGTGATTGTAACCGGTGTTCAGGATGGGATCAGAAAACCTGAGGAGCTAATAAAGAAGATTCAAAATGGGGACGTTCCTATATATAAACCGGAGTCAGCGTCCAAAGAAGCGCCCGCTAAAGGTAAACAAAAAGAAAACCCGATATACAAGCACTTAATGAGCGGTGTTTCTTATATGGTGCCGTTCATCGTGGTAGGAGGGCTTTTGATTGCGCTTGCTTTAACGCTAGGCGGAGAGCAGACACCTGGAGGAATTGTTATACCTGAAGATTCGATCTGGAAACAGGTAGAAAGCCTGGGCGGAGCGGCATTCATGTTCATGGTTCCAATTCTCGCGGGCTTTATTGCAGTGAGTATAGCTGACCGTCCCGGACTTGTGCCCGGAATGATCGGCGGTTACATTGCAGCAAACGGAAGCTTTTATGGAAGTGAAGCAGGTGCGGGTTTCATCGGCGGAATTATTGCCGGTTTCCTGGCCGGATATGTGGCTCTTGCTATTAAAAAGATGAAAGTTCCAAAAGCAGTACAGCCTGTCATGCCGATCATTTTTATTCCGATCCTTTCATCTGTTATTGTTGGGCTATTATTCATTTACGTAATTGGTGCCCCTGTAGCTCAGGTGTTTGAATCCTTAACAGGGTGGCTTGCCGGCATGCAAGGCGGAAGCTCGATCGTATTGGCTTTGATCCTTGGTGCTATGATAGCTGTTGATATGGGCGGCCCATTCAATAAGGTAGCTTTCCTATTTGGTTCAGCAATGATTGCAGAAGGAAATTATGAAATTATGGGTCCGATTGCGGTAGCCATTTGTATTCCGCCAATTGGACTTGGACTGGCAACTTTTATTAACAAACGCAAATTCCGTCCTACGGAGAGAGAAGCAGGGAAAGCATCTTTTACAATGGGGCTATTCGGTATTACAGAAGGTGCGATTCCTTTCGCTGCGCAGGATCCTTTGCGCGTGATTCCAAGTATTGTTGTCGGTTCAATGGCTGGTTCAGTTATCGCTATGATTTCAAATGTTGGGGACCGTGTGGCACATGGCGGACCGATTGTGGCTGCGTTGGGCGCGGTTGATAATGTGGTAATGTTCTTTGTAGCAGCTATTGTAGGTTCTGTAGTAACGGCATTAATGGTTACTGCGCTAAAAAAGGATGTGGAAGATGCTGTAGTGCCAGCTGGTGCTGAAAATACAGGATTAAATGAAACTGAAGACAAAGCTGAAATAGAAGAAGGTCCTTCGGATGCTGAGATCAAAAAATTATCAGACATCACGAATACGAATCTCATTGAGCCTAACATAGCAGGAACTACCCGAGAGGAAGTAATTGATGAATTGATTGGGCATTTTGATAAAAGTGGGATCTTGAGTTCAAAGTCAGAATTTAAACAGGCGATCTTAAATCGTGAAGCTCAGAGTTCAACGGGGCTTGGAATGAATATTGCAATTCCTCACGGGAAATCAAATGCCGTTAAGCGGCCAGCAGTTGCCTTTGGCATCAAACGTGATGGTGTTGATTGGAGAAGCCTGGATGGTTCGGATGCAAAGCTGATTTTTATGATTGCCGTTCCAGAGAAAGCTGCAGGGGACGCTCATTTGAGAATCCTACAGATGCTTTCCCGTAAGTTGATGGATGAGGATTTTAGGAATCAGCTGTTAACTGCAGCTTCAAAAGAGGAAGCTTATAAGCTTCTGGAGGAAATTCATTAAATAAAATAATATATAATTGAGCCGGTGCTGCCGGCTCTTTTTGTATGTCCTGGATGAAGAAACCAGCCATACAGCATATAGCTGATAAGTTAGGGATCTCAAAGAATGACCAAGCTGATCCAAACGGAAACTGTTATGCCATAAAGCCCTTCGTTGAGGGGATATTTAAAACAGCTGCAAACCTTGGTTTGCAGCTGTTTTACTAGTAGTTCAGCCAAGCATTATACCTTTATTCTAAAACTTCATATACTTTCTTCATTACTGCCTGCTGCAGCATTTGAAGCTTAAGCTGGCTTTCCTCCAATGTTTCAGCTTTCACGCCAAAATAAAACTTCGCTTTTGGTTCTGTTCCTGAAGGACGCAAGCAGAACCATGAGCCATCTGCCAAATGATATTTTAATACATTTGATTTAGGCAATTCGATAACGCCTTTTTCCCCTAAGTCCAAATTGAAATAGGAGCTTAAAAAATAGTCTTCAATTCTGGCAACTGCTGCAGCGTTAATTTCCTGCGGAGGCTGTTTTCTAAAGGCTTCCATTAAATGTGCAATCTGCTGAGCACCGTCTTTTCCTTTTAGAGTTATAGACTCCAAAGCTTCCTGGTAGTATCCGTATTTCTCAAAAATCTCCAGAAGGCCTTCGTATAAGGTCATGCCCTTTGATTTATAATAAGCTGCTGCTTCAGCAGCAAAAACAGCAGATTGAACAGCATCTTTATCTCGGACAAAGTCGCCGATTAAATACCCGTAACTTTCTTCGTATCCAAAAATAAAGGAGTGCTGTCCTGTTTGCTCAAATTCATGAATCTTCTCACCGATGAATTTGAAGCCGGTCAGTGTATCCATTGTTTGTATGCCGTGATGCTCTGCTATGGTCCGTCCGATATCAGAGGTGACAATGGTTTTAATCACAGCACTGTTTGCAGGAAGAGTCCCTTTATCTTTCTTCTGGGAAAGCAAGTACTCAAGCATAAGGGCTCCCATTTGGTTGCCTGATAAAACAATGTATTCTCCCTTTTTATTTTTAACCGCAACGCCTAAACGGTCTGCATCGGGATCGGTGGCCATTAAGAGGTCAGCATCGATTGATTTCCCATATTGGATAGCAAGCTTGAAAGCTGCATGCTCTTCGGGGTTTGGAGATTTAACGGTTGAAAAGTTGGGGTCCGGAAGCTCTTGTTCTTTTACAACGATCACATTTTGGAATCCGAACGCAGCTAATCCTTCGCGAACCGGCTTGTTTGCCGTGCCATGCAAAGGAGTAAAAACAATTTTTAAGTCCTTGGCGACACCATCCGGGTTTAGTTGTAAGCTTTTTAAGTTTGAAAGGTATTCCTGGTCAATTTCTTCTCCAATATAAGTTAAAAGATTATTTCGCAATAGTTCTTCTGATGACGGAACCTCAATTTTCAGCTCATCTTCAACTGTATTAACATACTCAATAATGGTATTGGCAGCCTGTGGAGGAATTTGTCCCCCGTCCTCCCCATAGACCTTAAATCCGTTATATTCAGGCGGATTATGGCTGGCTGTAACAACTACACCTGCAAAACAGTTTAAATACCTTACAGCAAACGAAAGGATGGGTGTTGGCCGCAGTTCACTAAAAAGGTATGTTTTAATACCGTGTTTCCCCAATGTTTTAGCGGTTTCCAGGGCAAACTCCGGTGATTTATGGCGGGAATCATAAGCAATTGCCACTCCGCGGTTTTTTGCTTCTTCGCCTGCCCCGGATATGTATCGGGCAAGGCCCTCTGCGGCACGGCGAATCGTATAGATGTTCATCCGGTTTGTGCCAGGACCGATTTCGCCGCGCATTCCCCCTGTCCCAAACTCTAAATGCTTATAAAAAAGTTCCTCAAGTTCGGAACTTGGAATTTGTGCTAATTCTCCAGCCAACTTGCTGTCTAAATTCGAATGTGAAGCCCATTTATCTGCAGATGCTTTCCAATCCATCCTGTTCCTCCTCGTCTTCTTTAAAATTTCCTGCTGGAAAATTCCAGGGGAAAAAACCTGTTTACAGAAACAGGTTCAAATTATTGGTTTTCCACTTTCTTGGGTGCAGTCGATTCCCTGATAATCAAATCGGTCGGCAGTAAGATCTCGTGCATCGGTTCTGCCATATTTTCTATTCTCCAGCACAGCTGTTCGACTGCTTTTTTGCCATAGTAATTTAAATCGATATCGACGGTTGTAATCTTGGGAGTGGCTATTTGGGATAGCTGTCCATTGTCGAAGCTGCACACGGATACATCTGCTGGAACTTGGAAGCCCCTTTGCTGTAATCCTGAAGATATAAGGAACCCATGCCCATCGTTTACACAGAACCAGGCAGTTGGGACTTTCGAAAGATCATTAAAAAGGTTGTTGTTTGCTTCCTGGGATTCCTTTGCATCCTTAAATATAAAGTCGGGATTAGGCTGAAGCTTATACTTATTTAGCGCAAGTAAATAGCCTTCTAATCTTTCCTGATAGCTGGGAGAAACATGTATATCACCTACAAATGCAATCTCTGTATGGCCTAATTGGATAAGATGTTCAACAGCCTTGAAAGCGCCGAAGCGATTATTGGTCAAGATAGAATCTGCATGCAGATAAGGTGAATGATGATCTATTAAAACAGTAGGGATCCCGGTATCAAGTATTTTTGAAATATACTCCGTACTGATATGAGACAATATTAAGATTCCATCAATTTCATGATTGGATAATACTGCAGGAAGCGTCAGCTTTTCTTTTGAATCTTGATTAATAGACTCAATAAATAAATTCATATTACGTGCTTTAACTTCCTTCTCAATACTTAAATAGATTTCACCAAAGAAGCTTTTTAAAGAAAAAGCATAATCTGATGCAATCAAGGCGATATTCATCCCGTTTTTCCCAGTTTGCTTCGTGTTTCGATTTAATGAGTAGGAATACCCCAATTCATCTGCCATTCTTTTGACCTGCTGCCTTGTTTCCTCACTTACACCAGGTTTTCCTGTTAGTGCCTGTGATACAGAATTCTTTGAGATATTGAGCCGATCCGCGATATCTTGCATGGTTACTTTTTTCTTCATCCGAACACCTCCTTTAGTTAATCGCTATATGTAATTACTCTTGTAATTATATTGTAACGTTACAAAATTATTTTGGCAATATATTTTTGAGAGTTGATATTGACCCAGTTAGTAGTGATTTTAATTAATACTGAAAATTCTGTTTGACTTTTGAAAAATAAGGTGCAATAATTGGTTTTGTAAGGTTACAAAATAATTATTTAATAATTACCAATCGGTATTTGTAATGGTAAGTTTTGAAAGTGAGCTGGAAATCGTCTTCATTATTATACTTTTTTTTGAAAGGTTATGATAGCGCTAACAATCAGGCGGAGTCATGAGAAAAATAGTGTAAATGGCAGGATGGCGATTTTACTTATTTTAGGGAATTACTATTTAAAAGATAAAAATTAACTGGGGGAATATCGGATGAAGATGAAAAAAATGGCGTCGATGATCCTTGCAGCTTCGCTTGCTGTTTCTGGACTTGCTGCATGCAGTAATCAGGAGAAAGGGAGCGGTGCTTCAAAAGATGGAGTAACAACAATTGAATTTTGGGCAGCACCAAACCCTACACAGCAGGTGTATTGGAAAGAAGTAGCCGAAGAGTTCACAAAAGAGAACCCGGATATCAAAGTGAATGTTAGTCCGATGAAAGAAAGCCCAACATCTGAAGCCAGCATCCAATCAGCGATTGCCGGCGGAAATGCACCTGTGATTTCAGAAAATATTAATCGAGGTTTTGCAGCTCAGCTGGCAGAAAGTAAAGCACTGCTGCCGCTTGATGAGCTGGATGGCTGGGATGAAGTGAAGAAGAACCGAAATATGGAAGAAACCATGAAGGGATGGGAGTTCGCGGACGGCCATCAATATGTATTGCCTATTTACTCAAACGCTATGTTATTTGGATGGAGATTAGATGTTCTAAAAGAATTAGGCTTTAACGAGCCGCCAAAAACGTATAGTGAAATGCTTGATGTCGCAAAGAAACTAAAGGAAAAGTACCCGGATAAATATGTATGGGCAAAACCGGATTTGGCTGACCCGACAGCCTGGAAAAGATGGTTTGACTTCTTTATGCTTTATAACGCTGCATCTGATGGAAATAAATTTGTAGAAGGCTCTGATTTTACTGCTGATGAGAAAGCTGGCGTTGAAGTACTTAACTTCGTGAATGACCTGCGGGAAGAAGATGCCTTAATGGTTAGACAAGCTAAAGATCCATTCGAAAGCGGATTAGGTATTTTCACAGACATTGGGCCATGGACGATTTCATATTGGGCTGATAAATTCCCGGAAATGAAATGGAACGAAACCTATACACTTTCAACTCCGCCAGTTCCGGATGATATGGATACAGAAGATGTAAAAACTTTTGCTGATACTAAAGGCTTGGTCGTATATGCGTCTGCAACAGAAGAACAGCAGAAAGCGGCGATGAAGTTCATTAATTGGGTTTATTCCAATCCTGAAAATGATTTGAAATGGCTTGAAAAGACGAAATTGCCGCCTGCACGAGATGATCTGACAACAAATGAGACATTCAAAGCGTTCTTTGAAAACAACCCAGCATTACAGCCGTATGCCGCTGCAGTTCCGAATGCAATCCCGCCAATGGATAACTCTAAATACAATGATATTCAGACATTTATTGGACAGCATGCCTTCAATCCAGTTGTAAAAGGTGAAAAAGATGCAAAAGAAGGATGGAAGGAAATGCAAGAGGCCATTGAGGGGGCTCTAAAATAATGAGCAGGAAACAAGGATGGTTGGGCTGGCTTTTTGCCAGTCCTTATCTTTTATACGCGATTGTATTCTTTTTAATACCATTGATCTGGTCATTATATTTATCTGTAACCGATTGGAATTTAATCTCGCCGACGTATAGTTTCGTGGGTGTGGAAAACTATGTGGCGGCATTTAAAAGCCAGGGTGTGCAAAGTGCGTTTTTTGTTACGTTTAAATTCATGGCTGTATTTGTCCCCTTAGTTATTGCTTTCTCGATTGTTGTCGCTCTGGTTGTGCAGGGACTGCCTAAATTCAGAGGTCTGTTCTTAATCGGTTTTTTCCTGCCTTATTTGGCATCAGGTGTTGTTTCGTCTTTGATTGTTAAAGGGATCCTATCTTATAACAGTCCCCTTAATGAATTTTTGCGAAACCAATTTGGACTGGATATTGACTGGCTTGGATCACCGATAGCAGCCCTTTTTGTTGTGGCACTTATTATAGCTTGGAAATTCACTGGATATTATGCGCTAATCCTCACTTCTGGATTTGAGAGCATTAGTAAGGATGTTTATGAAGCGGCTATGATCGATGGGGTAACCCCGTGGCAGCGTTTTTGGAAAATTACGTTCCCGCTTCTCTATCCAGCCTTATTTACTGTATTCATTTTATCGATCGGTGTGACTTTTGGCATTTTTACAGAAGTGTATCAGTTAACGGGCGGAGGGCCAGACTTTGCCACTAACACTTGGCAAATGGAGATCTTCTCTAAGGCATTTACAAACCTTCAAGCCGGGTATGCTTCCGCTATAGCGATCATCGCTTCGGTTGTGACCTTTGCTGCCATTTATATCATTCGAAAACTCTTGGAATTGTGGGGGAAACGAAATGGGTGGAACTAAGAAAAAAGGATTGTTTTTCCGTTACCTGTTCGCCGTAACTTTATTGCTTATTATGATTTATCCCTATATCTATATGGTGCTGAATTCCTTTGCAGAATGGGACTTGGTCGATAAAAAGTTTTTCCCGACTGAGTTTACGCTGAAATCATATGAGTGGCTGCTGGGTGGAGGAGAGGCTGTTATTCCAAGGCCGTGGATTAATGCATTTTTTAACAGCTTTATAGTGTCAGCCGGCTCAACACTGCTCATGATGGTGTCTGCTGTGATGGTTTCGTACGCATTAGCGAAGATTCCCTTTAAAGGGAGAGAAACGGTTAATAACTTTATTCTCTTTCAAATGTTTTTTCCGGCTATCATTTTGCTGATTCCTACCTTTTTAGTTATCCAAAAAGTGGGGATGTATGACTCCTATTGGGGAATGATTTTGCCGAAAGCAATGAGTTTGTGGGCTGTTTTCATGTACACCAATTTCTTTAGGGCCATTCCGGATACGTTTATAGAAGCTGCTAAGCTGGATGGTGCAAGTGACTGGCAAATTATGTTCAAGATTGTACTCCCGATGTCCAAATCCATTACGACTGTTATCTTCCTGTTCCTGTTTATGGAAAGATGGACAGAATTGCTATGGGATATGATTGTGGTAAACAGTGACAATATGCTGACACTTAACGTTCTATTGTCGCAAATGTTCGGTCCGTACGGCGGTTACCCAGGGCCGATGTATGCGGCGTCTGTGTTATTGACATTGCCGATTATTATCATCTTCTTGCTATTCGCTAAAAAGTTCCAGGAAGGTATGCAATTTACACTTAAGTAAGCTGGGATGGGAGTAACAAATAATGGTTAAATGGTGGAAGCAATCAGCTTTCTATGAAATATATATGCCAAGCTTTAAAGATGCCAATGGGGATGGTGTAGGGGACTTTACGGGAATAACATCAAAGCTTGATTATTTGAAGGAATTAGGGGTAGACGGCCTATGGCTTACTCCTTTCTATCCTTCCCCAAAAGTAGATAATGGATATGATATTTCTGATTACTATGGAATTGATCCGGAATATGGGACGATGGAAGACTTTGAATATTTTATTTCTGAAGCACATAAGCGGAATATCAAAGTCATTATCGATCTTGTGTTAAACCATACATCATCCATGCACCAATGGTTTCAAGAGTCTAAATCATCGAGGAATCATCCGAAACGTGATTGGTATATCTGGAAGGATGAACCGAACAACTGGGAATCTTTCTTCAGCGGTTCTGCCTGGGAATATGATGAGAATACCGGCCAATATTATTATCATGCCTTTGCAAAGGAACAGGTGGATTTAAACTGGTCCAATCCTGAAGTGAAAAAGGCAATGTTTGATGTAATGAGATTTTGGCTTGATAAGGGAGTAGATGGTTTCCGTCTGGATGTAATCAATTTTCTAAAGGTAAACGATACCTTCCGGGATAATCCTTTTGATCCTGAAAAGAAGGAACAAATTCACCTATATGACAAAGACCAGGAAGGCATCTTAACCGTTATAGAAGAGATAGCCGAGGAGGTTCATCAATATCCCGGCAAGTTCCTGGTCGGAGAAGTCGGGTCAGAAGATATTGACATATTAAAGCGCTACTCTGGAACCGGGAAGCTGGATGTATCCTTTAATTTTAATATAGGGAGCATAAGCGAATTCAATTCGGAGCAGCTATTTCGCAGATTAGCCGAAACGGAACAGGCATATGATTCTGATCAAATGCCTACGCTGTTTTTTTCGAGTCATGATATGTCACGCCATATTTCCCGTTTTGGCGGAAGTGAAGACCGGGCGAAGGTAATTGCCGCTCTGATGCTTACTGCAAAAGGAGTACCTTTCATTTATCAAGGTGATGAAATTGGCATGCTGGATTGGATTGCAGATGATGTCTCCGAGATGATGGATGTCCAAGGCAGGCTGGCTTATGGGGAAGCCATTAAAGCCAAGTCAAAAGAAGAAGCATTGGCCTTGGCGAATGAAAGATCCAGAGACAAGTCCCGGACCCCGATGCAATGGAGCGCTGAAAACTATGCCGGGTTTTCTGAGGTCCGTCCATGGATAGCGGTTCCGGCTGAAAGCCTGGGAATAAATGTTCAAAATCAGCAAAAGGATCCGCAGTCCATGCTTTCTTTTTATAAGTGTTTACTTAAGCTGCGCAAGAGGCAATCTTCATTGCAAACCGGCGAATATGAATTTCTGAAATATAAGGATGGGATGATTTCCTTCATGAGAAGGAATCAGATTGAAAGAACAATGGTTGCTCTGAACTTTTCGGAGGACGTGCAGCCTTTGTATATAGGAGAAAAAAATGTTAGCTTACTGCTTTCGAATAAGCGGGAAGCCATTGTTAACGGTGCGACTTTAGACGTATTGCCAAATGAGGCCATTATTTTAAAGGAGGATTCAATCTAATGACCGTCCTAAACAAAGACAATGTCAAAACATGCGAACAGCTATTGAAGGAATTTTCTTCAAAGGAAAAGCCTGTCAGCCCTGAAAAGATCATCTTCACAGGTATTGGTGATAGAGATGTCTATAATATTACGGCACCTTTTGAAGATGAGGGTGAGCCGGTTATTGCTGGACGGGTAGAATCTCGTGACAGTGAGCACTCGAGTGTTTATTTCTTCGTGAATAGAGATGGTGAATGGATTCCGAGAGAAGGTGCACCTGTTTTAGAATTACAGGATCCCTTTTTCACAAAGATATCTGGAGAGCTTGTTTTGGGAGGAGTTCAAATTTTTCCTCATCCAATAAATGAAGGCCAGCTGGGCTGGAGAACGGTTCTTTATAGGGGCAGCTCGATTTCAGACCTGCAGGAATTTTCAAATGGACCGGATGGCATGAAGGACCTCAGGCTTGTAGAACTGGCAGATGGAAGCATTGGCGTTCTAACAAGGCCTCAGGGAGAAAAAGGCGGCAGAGGAAAGATTGGATGGACAAGAATCCCGTCACTAAATGAGCTGACCATTGATGTCATTAATGAGGCTCCATTGCTTAAGGGACAATTTACCGATGAAGAGTGGGGAGGAGCTAACGAACCGCATCTTTTGGCAAACGGATTGGTGGGTGTCCTTGGACATGTGGCATCCTTTGATGAAGCAGGCGATCGCCACTATTATCCAATGGTATTCGCACTTGATCCCCAAACAGGGGGAATTTCAGATATGGAACTGATCGCCACAAGGAGCGATTTCCTTCCTGGTGCTTCAAAGCGTCCGGATTTAGCTGATGTCGTGTTCAGTGGAGGAATTGTGAGGAACCCTGACGGAACAGCTGATTTGTATGCTGGAATCAGTGATGCGGAAGCTCAAAAAATTACGATAAAGGATCCGTTCTTACAATATGAACAAACAAACTGAAGAAATTGAGGAGAAACCAGCCATGCATGTTTATAGATACGAAGAAAACCCATTAGTAACACCCATGGATGTAAAACCGCATAGAAGTGACTTTGAAGTTATTGGAGCCTTCAATGCCGGAATTACTCAGTTTAATGATGAAATCATTATGCTATTGCGTGTGGCGGAGCGTCCGATTAGTGAAGACCCGGACATTGTAAAGTCACCTGTCTATAATCCTGAAACAAATGAGCTTGAAATTTTGGAATTTGATATTCATGATCCTGCATTCAATTTTTCTGATCCCCGCACGATTCAAAAAAGCAGAGCAAAGGGCGGATTTGCTTATCTGACCTCCTTATCCTATTTGAGGATTGCCAGAAGCAAAGATGGCCATAACTTTACGATTGATGAAAAACCATTTGTCTATCCGTCAAATGAATTGGAGACCTTTGGAATTGAGGATCCTCGTATTACGAAAATTGATGATACGTATTATATTTATTTCAGTGCAGCATCACCTGCAGGGGTGGGAGAATCCATGGTTTCGACAAAGGACTTTGTGACGATCGAGCATCATGGAATGATCTTCGCGCCGGAAAACAAGGACGTGCTAATTTTTCCTGAAAAAATTAATGGTAAATATTATGCTCTCCATCGGCCGGTGCCAAAAAGTGCAGGAGAGCCTGAAATTTGGATTGCTGAATCCACGAATCTCTTACACTGGGGAAATCATAAGCATTTGCTGGGACTGCGTGAAGGTATGTGGGATAGTGCCCGTATGGGCGGTGGAGCTGTTCCGATTAAAACAGAAAAAGGGTGGCTTGAGCTTTATCATGGTGCTACTGCTGACCACCGTTATTGCATGGGAGCTGTATTGCTGGACTTAAATGATCCAACTAAAGTCATTGCCCGCTCTGATCAGCCAATCCTGGAGCCTGAGGCAGACTATGAAGTAGAAGGATTCTTTGGTAATGTTGTCTTTTCATGCGGTGCATTGGTTGAAGGAGACGTTGTCAAAATGTTCTATGGAGTGGCTGATACCTCAATGGCATGTGCCGAGTTAAGCTTAAAGGAAATTTTAGAATCACTGACTTATATTAAATAGTTGAAATAGGAGTGCCAAAATCAAATAGTTGATTTTGGCCTTTTATCTATTAAGATGGCAATTCCAAAATGAAATGGGAAGGTTATATTTCTATGAAGTTAAACAACAATTGGAAAATTCAGCATTTTGATGTTGGGGCAGTGAGGGATTTAGAAGTGGCCTCTCCAGAATATATTGATTACTTCTGGATGACTGCCTCTGTTCCTGGCGATGTTCATTCAGCCTTAATTGACCGGAAACTGATCGACGATCCCTTTTATGGACATAATGATTTGAAATGCCAGTGGGTAGAGGAAAAGGTATGGTGGTACCGTAAGGCTTTTGATTTTAATGGACTAGAGAATAAAGAAGAAAAGTATGAATTGGTTTTTGAGGGGCTTGATACATACGCAACGGTTTACTTGAACGGCGTCGAGCTTGGCTCAACAGACAATATGTTTATTAGTCATACTTTTGAAGTGACAAGGGAGTTAAGAAAGGGCAAAAATGTTCTTGCAGTAAAATTTGACCCGATTCACAAGCATGTAAAAGAGAAAGTTCAATATTATTGGTCAGGATACAGCAAAGAACGGATATGGACTAGGAAAGCACAAAGCCATTTTGGCTGGGACTGGGGGCCTCGGCTTGTTACAGCAGGGATTTGGAAAGATGTCCATTTAAAGAAAAGGAAGTATGGCAAAATTGGCTCTGTTTTTGCAAAGACATGCTCTATTCTGGAAGATAAAGCACTCGTTGAAGTTGAGGTGGACATCGAAACATATAGTAAAGAAACAGATTTACATATTGAGATGGAGTTATCATATGGTGAAGAAGACCGGTTTACCAGCAGAGCAGAGCTGAAGGGCAAAAAGGCTATTGCTGTGTTTGAAGTTGAGAACCCAAAGCTATGGTGGACCCATGATATCGGGACTCCACACCTATACCATTTAAATATTGAATTATATGCAGATCATCAAAAGATTGATGATAGGGCGGAGAATATTGGTATTCGAACGATTGAAGTCCTTCAAAAGGATGAAATGGGGAATCATTGCTTTACATTTGTTTTGAATGGCAAGAAGGTTTTTGCTAAAGGAGCCAATTGGATTCCGATTGATAGCTTCATAGCATCAGTTCCGGATTCGCGCTATAAACATTTGCTTAAGCTCTCAAAAGACGCCAATATGAACATGCTTAGGGTGTGGGGCGGCGGCATCTATGAAAGAGATGTTTTTTATGAAGAATGTAACCGTCTTGGTATCCTAGTCTGGCAGGATTTCATGTTTTCCTGTGCTCTATATCCGGATTACAACCAGAACTTTATGCTCAATGTCAGAAATGAAATTACACATGTCGTCAAACGCCTGAGGAATCACCCTTGTTTGGCCTTATGGTGCGGAAATAATGAAAATGACTGGCTTTATGAAGCATTGTTTTCTTCTGGTGAAATTAAAGACCCTTTTTACGGGGAAAAAATCTATCATGAACTAATGCCTGAACTTTTGGAAGAGCTGGATCCCACTCGCTTGTTCTGGCCGAGCTCTCCTTTTGGCGGAAATGACCACAACTCCAGGGAGCAGGGGGATAGCCATAATTGGCAGGTTTGGCACGGGAATATTGAGCCCAGAACCTTTGGGGAGCCGCAGAGCGTGGATTATAGTGTTGAAGGACTGTCATTTAGAAACTTCAAGAAAGATACGACAGCCTTTGCCAGTGAATTTGGAATGCATGCTTCGTCCAACCGCTATACGCTTGAGCGCAATATCCCTAAGGACCAATTCTTTTGGGGCAGTGAAGAGATGGCATACAGGAATAAAGATATACACCATCCAAAAGGTATGCTTTTGATGGAGGGATACACTGGAGTTCCTAAGGATCTTGATGAGTATATTTCTTATTCCATGCTGACCCAGGCGGAAGGGTTAAAATATGGTATTGAACACTATCGCCGGAATAAACCAAAGACAAGCGGGGCGTTATTTTGGCAGCTAAATGATTGCTGGCCTGGCACAAGCTGGTCAGTCATTGATTATTATCTCCTGCCAAAAGCTTCATACCATTATGCGAAGAAATTTTTCAATCCTACTCTATTAACGATTGACCATGACCGGGGAAAGGACTTAAAAATCTGGGTTGTCAACGACCGTCTGGAGATTTACGACGACCAAATTGAGATTGCCGTGTATCGCTTGAATGGTGAAGAGGTGTTTTCGAAGCAATGGAGCGTCTCTATATCGGAGAATATATCCTATCATTTGGATACGATTGGAGAAAAAGAGGCTTTGGGAGGGCTTTTGCCGGAGGAGGCCGTAATGATCCTCCGTTCTAAAAAGAATAGGACCTGCGAAAATACTTATTACTTCTGTGATCAAAAGGATTTAAACTTGCCTGATGTAAACATAATAGTTGAATACAATAAAGAAAACAATGAGCTGACTCTTTCAACAGATCATTTGGCTCGCATGGTTACAATTGAAATGGATGCACAGCAGCTTGTTATGGATGATAACTTTTTTGATCTGCTGCCGAACCAGGTAAAGACTGTTAAAGTAAGTCAGGCTGAAGGAATGGAAATTCCATGGAATACGTTGAAAGTTACGGCTATTAATAGTGACAAAACAGATATAACAGAGAAGTTTTAGCTTAGTCGCTGAAGATCTGCCCGGGGATGGAAGAATTATCGGTGTCTTTCTGTTTTTAGGCATGAAAAACTACTATAATCTTGAACAGCTTTTACCTATATCCTTTAGTATTTTTCCTATAGTCTATGTCATAATGGTACCGACACTTTATTTCATTTGGAGAAAGCCGAAGGTAATAGCGAGCTCAAATGATAACAGGGAAATTCATTTTTTATTGGGAGGAATGGTCGATATGCTGGGAGCAATAGAAGCCGGGGGGACGAAATTTGTTTGTGCTGTGGGGGATGAAACGGGTGTTATTGAGCATTCCATTCAAATACCTACTACAGTTCCGGAAGAAACCATGACAAGGGTTATTGAGTTCTTTAAGCAATTTGATATAGAATCCATTGGTATTGGTTCGTTCGGACCGATCGATGTAAATCCGGATAGCCAGACCTATGGCTGCATTACCTCTACCCCTAAAATGGAATGGAGAAATTATCCTTTCTTGCAAGTAATAAAAGAGGCATTTGGGGTACCTGCAGGTTTTAATACAGATGTAAATGCTGCTGCATTAGGCGAAGCAACCCTTGGTGCAGCAAAGGGTCTGGATAGCTGCTTATATATAACTGTAGGAACAGGTATCGGTGCTGGGGCGGTTGTTCAGGGGAATCTGCTGCAAGGTCACTCACATCCTGAAATGGGTCATATTCTAGTCCGGCGTCATCCAAATGATGCGTATAATGGGAAATGTCCATACCATGCCGATTGCCTGGAGGGGCTGGCTGCGGGTCCAGCCATTGAAGAGCGCTGGGGAGATAAAGGGGTGAACTTGGCAGACCGGAAAGAAGTCTGGGATTTGGAAGGATACTATATCGCACAAGCACTCATGCAATATATCTTAATTCTCTCACCGAAGAAGATTATCCTTGGCGGCGGTGTCATGAATCAATCTCAAGTGTTTTCATCGATCTATAAATATTTGCCGGAGCTGTTGAAGGAGTATGTATCACTGCCTGAGCTATCGGACTATATTGTAAGCCCTGGATTAGGAGATCGGGCCGGCATTACTGGCTCCCTATTGCTTGCTAAACGTGCGTTAATAGAACAAAACTAATTTAAATATGGAGGAAACAACTGTGAAACCACTATTTTTAAAGCCGGTATTTAAAGAAAGAATTTGGGGAGGAACAGCATTAAAGGAATTTGGCTATAGCCTTCCAAGTGATAAAACGGGTGAATGCTGGGCAATATCTGCTCATCCTAATGGGCCATCTGAAGTCGAGAATGGTCCATTTGCAGGGAAAACCCTCGATAAGCTTTGGAAAGAGAGCCCTGAAATTTTTGGAAATCCCCAAGGAGAAGTATTTCCGCTATTAACAAAGATCCTCGATGCCAATATGGATCTGTCCGTTCAGGTGCATCCTGATGACACCTATGCAATGGCTAATGAAAATGGAGAGCTGGGAAAGACGGAGTGCTGGTATATCATTGATTGTAAAGAAGATGCAGACATGATTTTCGGCCATAACGCCAATACAAAAGAAGAACTGGTGGAGCAGATAGAAGAAGGGAATTGGAATGAACTTCTTCGCCGAGTGAAAATCAAGCCGGGTGACTTTTTCTATGTGCCAAGCGGAACTATTCATGCCTTGTGTGAAGGGACACTAGTACTAGAAACACAGCAAAGCTCTGATACCACCTACCGTGTTTATGACTATGACCGGAGAGATGATCAAGGGAACTTGCGTGACCTTCACCTGGATAAGGCAATTGATGTTACAGCTGTCCCGCACCAGGATTCCAAGAGTGTTCCCAAGGTAGAGAAGAGGGATGATGCTGAGATTACAGCGTTTGTACAATCTGAATTCTTCTCTGTTTATAAATGGGATGTTAAAGGGTCCGCAGCATTTAATTTTGAAGACAAATACCTGCTTTTGAGTGTCATTAAAGGAGAAGGCTCTCTCACTCATAATGGGGAAAGCTACTCATTTAAAAAGGGCAGCCATGTTATTTTACCAGTGGGTATGGGGGAATTTACAGTAAGCGGAGAATGTGAGCTTATCGTTTCACATCCATAAGACTTCAATAATAAGAAAAACCTTGCTGATTAGCGGCAAGGTTTTTTGTTTTAGTGAAATAAGACCGCCGGGCGATATCTGTTGCCTAATCAGGAAGAAAATTGGCGAATAAACATTTTATTTCCCGAAAAATAATAGATTTCCTCGAAGCTGAAAAAAGCTTAAGCTGAAGGAGTTCTTAGGTTTCCGCGGGTGGAACAGATACATGTTCAGAGAAGTGATTCCTTCTTTACTAAGTATCTTAAAATGGCAGCCATTCCGGCACCATGCTGAAATTCTCCTTTATTGATTAAATCATATAGTTCAGTTGCTTCAAGTGCATATAAATCAATGAACTCAGTTGGTTCCAGCCTTTGCTCGGTTTCCTTAAGGCCAGTGGCAGCAAATAGGTAGATTTCTTCCGAAGTTGAGCCAGGTGATGGATAAAAGCTTCCAAATGGAATCCATTTCTGTGCCTGATAACCGGTTTCCTCCTCTAACTCTTTTTTTGCAGTCAAAAGAGGATCGTCCTTTTCATTGTCAATCATTCCTGCAGGCAATTCCCATTGCCATTGTTTTACCGCATGACGATATTGGCGGATACAAAGAATCTTCCTATCATCAGTAATCGGCAAAATACAGACACCTTTGGCAAAGTTAATATAAGAAAAATCGAATTCTGTATCATTTGGCAAGGTAACCGATTCTTCTATTATTTCAAATCGGGATACTTGTTCTGTTCTGGTTTGATTAATTTTCCATTCCAATACAATCAGCTCCACCCTTCTTTAAGTGAAATCTCTTATGAACTGCTATTGAGTGACCAAGTTAAATTGTGAAAGGTTAATAATATCCTTTACGATTTCAGCTGGCTTTTTATGTGAAGTATCATAAAGATATGGCGTATTAACCGGTGTGTTTTCCAGCTGTTCCAGCAAAAAGAGGGAACGGTCTATTAACTGTGGATCTCCCCGTTTTTTTAAGCGTTCGATTAACTTGTTTTCATCCGCTCGTAAAACTGCATATTTAATATGGAGATTCTGATGGGCAAAATGTTTACAAAACCATTCCAGCTCATCTTCAACAACCGTATCGATAATAACACTGTAGTCGTGCTGAATAAGTATTTGTGTGGTCGAGAGGATATTTTTCCACATGATGGCTAACATCTCAGCCCAAGGTGGTTCAGACCCTTCTCCGTACATGGATAAGTAGTCATCTCCTTTGATAAGAGCACTTTTTTGTATGTTTTGAGCCAGCAGTTTGGCAAGGGTGGATTTACCGACTCCACAGGGGCCTGAAATCAAATAAACGGTTTTTTCTTTGGTTGTATTCATTAGCATCTCCTTTCTTTTGATAACAAATTGAAAGTGAAGTTGGAATTTTTGCATTCTTTCGGACAAAGAAAGACCTGATAGCAAAACCCTCTGATTTTAATTGGGGCCATTAATCCTATGTATATACAAAGACAATTATATGGAGGGTATGGGTGATAGGTCAAAGGAAAATTATATATAAACAAATGGATTGGGGAAGCGCCATTACCTGAACCCAAGTCATACTTACAGTCTAGGGAAAATGAAAAAAGTGAACGGTTTAGCTAAATAGTACGATTAAGGAAGCCCTGCAGAGATTCTGCAGGGCTTCTTTGGATTACATAATAACTAAAAAACCCTTCAAATTACACAATTATACTTCAAACCCAAATTATATTAAGATACCAGTTTCCTTACATTTAAAGAAATATAAACATATAAATACAAAGTTTAATAGTTATCTAATAATAAAGTACCAATGCAAAAAGATTTAGAAACCCCGTCAGAGTCGTTAGTGGTTATAGAAGACCTATTTAGTATTTTAGTATAATTTCCGGGTTGTATACAGGTTTGAAACCATGTAGCCTTGTACAGTGTTAAAAATAAATCTAAAGAGAGGTTGTTCAAATGGCTCTCATCATAATATGTGCGTTATTCCTCGTAATCTATGGAATTGTTGAGCAGCGAAAGCACCAGAAGAGGCTGGATTCAATCCCGGTCCGCGTAAATGTGAACGGTATACGCGGTAAGTCGACTGTTACCCGTCTGATCACTGGTGTGATTCAAGAGGCGGAATATAAAACAGTCGGTAAAACCACGGGTACTTCAGCCCGGATGATCTACTGGCATACAGATGAAGAAAAACCGATTAAGCGCCGGCCGGAAGGTCCCAATATCGGTGAGCAGCGCCGGGTTGTCAAAGAGGTGGCTGAACTCGGAACTGAAGCGCTTGTTTGTGAGTGTATGGCTGTACAGCCGGATTATCAGCTGACCTTTCAGAACAAAATGATCCAGGCCAATATCGGCGTTATCGTGAATGTGCTTGAGGACCATATGGATGTGATGGGTCCTACTCTTGATGAGGTGGCGGAAGCTTTTACAGCAACCATTCCTTATAATGGCCACCTGGTTACAATCGAGAGTGAGTATCTGGACCTGTTCAGGAAAATTGCAGAGGAACGGAACACGAAAGTGATTGTAGCGGATAACTCCAGAATTACAGAGGAATTCCTGCGTAAATTTGATTACATGGTATTCCCTGATAATGCGTCCCTTGCATTGGCTGTGGCCGAGGCGCTTGGAATTGATGAAGAAACGGCATTCCGGGGAATGCTGAATGCACATCCTGACCCCGGGGCAATGAGGATTACCCGTTTTGGCGATAATGCCAATCCGTCCTTCTTTGTGAATGGCTTTGCAGCCAATGATGCGTCATCTACTTTAAGAATCTGGGAGCGTGTGAGCACGCTGGGGTATAGCACAGAATCACCAATTGTCATCATGAACTGCCGTGCAGACCGGGTGGATCGCACGGAACAGTTTGCACGTGATGTTCTTCCTTATATTAAATCAGAGGTTGTGGTGGCCATAGGCCAGACAACTGAGCCGATCACAGATGCTCATGCGGAAGGCAAGCTGGATACAAAAGTGTATTTGGATCTGGAAGATTATACAACGGAAGAAATTATGGCTGAACTTGAGACTTATTTGGAAAACAGAATTGTTTATGGGGTCGGAAATATTCATGGTTCAGCAGAGCCGCTGATCGATGCCATTAAAGGAATGGATATTAAAAGAAAAGCAAGTTAAGGGGAGGGATACAAATGTTTGGTGCCGATTTATATGTTGCCCTTGTTTTGGGGGTAACACTAAGTCTTATTTTTACAGAAAAAACAGGTGTCTTGCCTGCAGGCCTTGTTGTGCCTGGATATTTAGCACTGGTTTTTAACCAGCCCGTATTTATGGTTGTGGTCTTATTGATTAGTATCTTAACTTATTTAATTGTGACACACGGCATTGGCCGATGGGTGATTTTATATGGCAGAAGAAAATTTGCTGCCATGCTGATAACCGGGATTTGCCTGAAGCTGATACTGGATTATTTTTACCCTGTCATGCCATTTGAGATCTTTGAATTCCGCGGAATCGGGATCATTGTACCAGGATTAATCGCCAACACAATTCAAAAACAAGGAATGCCATTAACGCTTGGCAGTACGCTTCTGTTATCCGGTTTAACGTTCGGAATCATGAACGTGTACTACTTGTTCTAGGGAAGTGAATGGAATGAAGCGAACCTTAAATTTTCAGGAAAAACTGCTTATTTTTATCAAAAGAACGAAGTATAAAAACCTTCGCTATAGTGCTGTTGTTTTACCTATTCTGGTTATCTTCCTGGTCGCTTCGACATGGATTGGAAGAACAGATGAAGTGAAGGATATAGAGCCGCGGAAAGATCAGAAGCTGACGATGACGATGGTCGGCGATGTAATGATGGGGCGGCATGTGGAAGAAGTGACGAAAAGGCATGGAGCAGATTATTTATTCCGTCATGTAAAGCCGTATTTTGATGCTTCCGATTATGTGAGCGGGAATTTTGAGCATCCCATCTTAAAAGATGATGTTAATAAATATGAAAAAGCAGAAAAAAGCATTCACCTGCGCACTGATATGGATGCCATCCATGCGGTTAAAAATGCAGGCTTTACGGTCATGAACCTTGCCAATAACCACTTGATGGATTATGGGGAAGAAGGACTTCGCGACACCCTGGATGTGTTTGACCGCTACAATATGGAGTATGTTGGCGGAGGAGAAAACCGCAAAGAAGCCAAAGAGCATATCAACTATCAGGATGTAAATGGTGTTCGTGTGGCAACGCTTGGTTTCACCGACGCATTTGTGGAGGGGACGATTGCGACAAAAGATCGAAACGGTCTATTGAGCGCAAATCCTGATGTGTTATTTGACATGATTGAAAAGGCAAAAAATGAAGACCATGGAAATGCCGATTTGGTTGTGGTTAATGTCCACTGGGGACAGGAGTATGACACGGAAGCCACTCCCCGCCAGAAAGCGCTGGCGAAAGCAATGGTCGATGCCGGGGCTGACATCATCATCGGGCATCATCCCCATGTGCTTCAATCGTTTGACGTATACAAAGATGGAATCATCTTTTACAGCTTAGGCAATTTCGTATTTGATCAGGGGTGGACCCGTACAAAGGATTCTGCGATGGTCCAGTATAACCTGACGGAAGATGGTACAGCATCAATCGATGTGATTCCTCTTCAAATAGAAGAAGCTGCCCCAAGACTGGCCACAGGCTATTTTGACCAGCTTCGGGTGTTTAATCAATTAACGAAAGAAACCGCTGAAAATGTATATTGGTCCAAGAAGGATAATAAAATCGAGATTATTGCCAATCATAAGCATGTAATTGATCGCATGAAAAAAAGGCAGGAAAAAGAAAATTAATCTTTAAGGGGGCACCGTATTGAGAAACCGAACTTTTTGGCGGCTGATTGTTTCTGTTTGCCTGTTAACCGGTTGTACGAACGTGTCCCCTGAAAAAAGCACTTTGGAAAAACAAACGGAAGCATTCTATGGGGTCAGTGCCTCACATCCGATTGCGGTAGATGTCGGGATGGATGTCTTGAAGAATGGAGGCAATGCAGCAGATGCTGCCATTGCCATTTCCTACATCTTGGGCGTTGTAGAACCGTTCGCCTCAGGAATTGGAGGCGGCGGGGGAATGCTGATCATTCCTGCTGAAGGTGAGCCTGACTTTATCGATTACAGGGAAAGCTCTCCTTCAAATTATAACGGCAGCGGAGTCTTCGGTGTTCCCGGACTGGTCGCCGGGATGGAGGTAATCCATCAACAATACGCCACGATGGATATGAAAAGACTGATCGATCCGGCCGTAGAGTATGCCGAAAAAGGGTTCGCGGTTGACCGGGGATTTTCCCATCGGCTGGAGACAGCCAAATACAGAGTGTATTCAGACAGTACGCGGATCTTCTACCCTAACGGAAAAGCCATACTGCCCGGGGAAATACTTGTTCAAAAGGATCTGGCTAAAACGCTTAGAGTGATTCAGGAAAAAGGCAGTGCAGGCTTTTATCAGGGGGATATTGCAAAAGCGGTCAAAGCGAAAACCGGCATTCCGCTTGATGATTTTAAGCGATATAAGGTGAAGCATACAGAGCCTGTCCAAGGGTCATTTGCAGACTATGAAGTATTCACGGCTCCCCCGCCTTTTTCGGGAACAACCCTGCTTCAAATGCTGAAGCTGGCGGAGGAGACCGGCTTGAATTCGCGGAACCAGGCTGATTATATTGACAGAATCGGTGAGATTGCAAAAGTATCCTATGAAGATCGCCGGGTCCATATTGGAGACGGCGTAACTGCAGGGGAAATCTCAAAATATATCACAGATGAACACATTTCAATTCTCGAGGATAATCTCGCTAAAGATAGCGAGTATGCTGAGGAAGAAGAGGAAGAGCATGAGAGCACGACCCACTTTGTTGTCATGGATCAGGAGGGAACGGTGATTTCCGCGACCAACACCTTAAGTAATTATTTTGGTTCCGGGGCGTATACAAATGGATTCTTTTTGAATGACCAGCTGAAGAATTTCGCAAATCGCGGAATCAATGGGGAAGCACCCAATAAGCGGTCGAGAACGTTTACAGCCCCTACTGTCATGATCAGCCCTGATGAAGTCATCGGGATTGGTTCGCCTGGCGGAAACAGAATTCCGCAGATCCTTATGCAGGTGATTTACTCCTATGCAAAGGGAGAAGGGGATCTTCAGGAAATGGTGAATCGTGACCGTTTTACATTTGAAAACAGCATAATCTATACGGAATCTGAATTCCCTAAGGATGTTTTGTCAGAGTTAGAGAATAGGGGTTATCAGGTTATCCATAAATCTTCTCCTATGTTTTATGGGGGAGTTCAGGGGCTCATTATGAGCCTAAAAGAAAAAACAATGTCCGGTGCGGGTGACCCGCGGAGAAGCGGAATTTGGAGAGCAGAACAAGAAAAGGGGAAATAGGGACATGAACACAGTAAAAAAAGTAACAGGATGGATCTTGCCAGTCGTACTTGTTGGAACATTATTATTCACAATGAACACACTTAAGCGCACAGATACGTTAACACCTGATGAACAGAAAAAAATTGAGCAGCATCAAAATGGACAAGCATAAAAAGTCATAGAAGTAAGCGGAACTCATCTGCTTACTTCTTCTTATAGTAAGGAGTTTTTTCCATGTTGCGCATAAGTCTTTTTAGCATCGTTATTATATTGCTGATACTTCTCATCAAATCATTGCTGCCCGGCAATTCGGGACCTGAAGAATATCGCAGCTTTGCTGAATTGAAGAAATATGAAAAAGAGAATATCGATTATCGGATCAAGATTTACGAGCGTAAGCCGGAAGTGGCCATTTTTGCGATACATGGGGGCAATATTGAAATCGGTACCGGCGAATTGGCTGAGGATTTGGGTGAAAGGCTTGATGCCAGCACCTATATCTTTGAGGGGCTGAAGCCGAAAGACAACAGTATTCTCCATATAACATCTACTCTTTATGATGAGCCAGCAGGTGTTCAAATGGCGGAAAAGGCCATAACTAGCCTTTCAATACATGGCCACCGTGATGTGAATGACGAAAAGGTCTATGTTGGCGGCAGAAATAAGAAGTATATGAAGTTAGTAAAAGATGCCCTTGATGATGCAGGGTTTGATGTGGAAGATGCACCTGACCGGCTTGGCGGAACAGGCAAGAAAAACATTGTAAACCGCGGCAAAAAGGGCGGGGGAGTTCAGCTGGAGCTTTCAACCAAGCTCAGGAAAAGCTTCTTTAAAGACCGTGACTTTGCCATGAACAACCGAAAGCAGCAGACCGACAACTATAAAGATTTCTTAAAGGCACTGGAAAAAGCAACAGAGAAATATAAAGAAAAAGAGCTGGATTAAAAAAGACTGCCTAGTGAGTTTAGGCAGTCTTTTTTTGGCTCTTATTGAAAAAGAGAGCTGATATCCCCGTAACTGTGAAACTTTTCAGTAAAGAAGGATGAGGATAGGTGAGAGATGTGCACCCCGGCTCTCTCTGTTGTATTAATGAAATAGCCTTCAGCAAGATAAATGCCAACATGTGTAACGCCTGTGCGGGAGCCGGTATTTTCAAAGAATATGAAATCCCCGGTTTTCGGCTCAGAAGTTACATCCAGCATACTTGAATAGGATGCCGCGGATTCACGGGTGATAGGCAAGTCATGCTGCTTCATAACATAATAAAGGAGACCGCTGCAATCAAAGCCTGTTTCAGGGCTCTCCTCGCTCCATACATATTCATAGCCTCTAAATGTGTAGGCATACTTGATAACATCGATGGCCTTATCATAAGCAGCATCCTCTTCAGAATAGAAAGGGAAAAGCGGCTCATTATATACCTGCAAAAATTGCCCTTCAAGGATGATGTCAGACGGAAGTCCATTTAGTATTTTTACAGCAGCAGCCGACTTATTATATCTTGCTGCTACACTGCTTAATGTCTCCCCGTTTTGAACAATATGTTCTCCTTTAGGTGTGAAGGTTTTAAAGACGTAACTGTAGTCTTTAAACCAATTGTCAGACACAGACTTTACTTTAACGGCTGAAGATCCATATCCGGAATGGACAAACTGCTGGTCTCCAAGGTATATTCCGCCTGTCATCACTTCCGTTACTTTTCCGGTCTTATCCTTTTTTACAAAGAATATCAGATCCCCGGCTTTTGGGGAGGCTGTATCCATTCCCAGCTTGTAAAATCCTTCATTGGTCGTGCGATCCAGAGGGATCCCTTGCTGTGAGAGGGTCCAATAAATAAGTCCGCTGGAATCAAACCCTTTTTCAGGAGACTCTTCGCCCATCTCCTTCTTAAAACCGTCAAACGTTTTGGCGTAGCTTGCAATTTGCCGGCCCCGCTCATACCATTGATATTGGGCACTTTTATAAGTCGCAGAATTAATTTGCAGCTTTTGGCCAGGATAGAGGTTTTCATCAGGCAATCCATTATGCTTCATAAGCTGAACTGGTGATATTTTATATTTGGCAGCGATGGACTGAACGGTATCGCCGGACGAAACGGTATGAACCTTATCTGATGCCTGCGTGCTTGGCAGGAAAAAGAAAGCTGTGATCAGAAGGGCAATCAATGCGAATGAGCAGATGCGCAGTTTGTTCATGTAGACAACTCCCTGTCATTATTAATAATTTTTATGCATGATAAAGATGAAGTGTGCATTTGCAAAATAACTCTTCCGAAACATGAAACACCTAAAAGGCTAAGTGTCAGGAAAAATCCTTGCCTCCTTTTATATGAATTTCGTAATCAGTGGCATATCATACTATTGTTATCGGGACTATACCCTATTTTTTTAGTAGTTATTGGAATAGAAGGGGAAAATCTGAATAATAGGGACTGCATGAGGCAACCGTAGTAGCGCTGGGCTTTGTATGTTAAATTAATAGAGAATAAAAAAATAGTTTTGAAGAATTTTATGGAGGAACAAGGATGTCTGCTATAAAATCGATAAATCTTGATGGGGAAGAAATCTATATATTTAGCAGTTCTATCTATATCTTTGAATCGTCTTCCGGAAGTACATTGGAAGTAGACATGATTGTAAGCGAAGTGACTCTAAGAAAATATCAAGACAGGGAAAGTTTAATCACAGAAATAGAATTGGAAGACGGCGGGCAGATCAGCTCTTTTATGTTTCTAAAAGTTGTGACTGGAAAGCTGCCCCGGCTGAGCTTAGTTTGCGAAGCGGACCCGAAAGAGGCCTATGAAGGACTCAAGAGAATAAGAGAGGATCAGCCGGACTTTCCCGATATTGAAGCTGGCATTACGCTGGAGGAGATTCGAAAGATCGAGATGCCGAATGAAAAAATCACACTTAAACTAAACCTGCCCATAAACCAGGTGGAATGGCTTAAGGGGCAGAAGAATAAGGAATTGAATGAGCTTTTTAGAGAGCTGATAGAAGAGCATTTGGAGGGCTAGTATAATTCAATCAAACGTTTGATTGAACTGTGCTTTTTATAAAGGAAGCATACAGGCTGCAGGCTTGGGGGGTATGGTGAATAGAGAATGAAATTTGTAAATAGCCGCCCAAAACCTGCAAATAGACCATTATTTAGCTGCTTCTATTCTTTAATAATATAGTTGGGAAAAGCCCGCTTCAGGGAATTGTCTTTAGCACCTTCAGATGATTCTGCATGAATATAATTATCGTTCAAATAGAAGCTATATGTTCCTTTAGGGATGTTTTTCATTTCATCAAGGTCTTTTGTAACTTGGTTAAATATCTTTTTACTAGGTACTGATTGTTTATCCTTCATGAACAACTGAATATTAATCTGAAAGTTTTCTTTATCGAATAAGCTTTCATCGTAGCCAGCCTTTAGGTTATCAATGCTTTCCTCAGGATTTTTTATGTATAGGTCATACACGGGCTTAATGGCTGCGTCCTCGGAAGCTGTTGAAATAAAATAATAAGGTGTCATAAAGCCATGCCCGCCCACGTTTTGCAAAGCCTCTTCAGTTTTCCCGGTGATTTTCCCCTTTTCGGCAAGTGAATGGAGGTAAGTGTTCAGCTGACTAAATTCCTCTTTGAATATCATATGATATAAACCGCCTTGGATGGCGTTTTGAACCTGATATTCATCAGCTTGAATTTTACTAAGATCCACTTTTTCGGATGTTTTATCTATTGGAACTGCTGCATACGTATAGAAATGCGGCTCACCTTTGGATTCTACAAACACAGTAGCCCCATCCCTAGCACCAACTACGTTATGAACGGTTACGGCCGTCTTATAGTTCTCTTTAAAAAACTTGATAGCAGCTTCCTCTATTTGAGCAAAATGATCATCAGCGATTTTATCCGTCCCTTTGCCATACGGAAGTGCATAGCCTTCTCCGGTATACTCCTGAACACTTACCATTGTGGCTTCAGAGGGGACCTTAGCTTTTTCACTGTCTTGATTGTTATACGAGCTGCTAATACCAGAACATCCTCCAAGCATTAAAGATATTCCAGCACTGCAGAGTAAAACTTTTGTGCTCTTGTGCATGAGATAACGGGCCTCCTTAGTAGGAATAAAGAAAATTATATCTGCAAATTAGTTAAATATTAAAAAGAAAAACCGGGCTGCCACACAGCCCGGTTTTTAAACTTGTTAATTAAATCGTTCCGCGATCTACCTGTTCATACAATATCCCCATATTACCCTTCACCTTTTTAGAAACCTCACACAATGCCTCAATCGCTTCAGCTTTGTGGTTTCCTAATTGATACACCACATCATCAAACAGCATTTCCATTTCTCTTAAAATAGCAATGGATGCAAGGTTGTAGAGATGAACGTTATAGTAGCCGTTGTTATTAAATAGTGCGGTTTCAACATAGGGTCTAAAATTTTCTAAAAGAGTAGGGTACTCCGTCATTAATCGGTTTAACCCTTTGCGAATGCCTTCAATCGTGCCGGCCAATTCGTCTAGCGGCTCGAGTGCGTTGTTGACGCTGTTTCTGATTTTATCATCAAAGTCTGTAAACAGACCGAATAACTTGCCGGGGATGGTGTAGTCCAATGCGAATTTGGTTGCTCCTTTGATAGTGCCCGAAAGGAGCTCCAAAGCAGTTTCAATGTTCAAGGTGATTACCCATCCCTGATGCAATAAAGGAAGAAGAAGTGCCTGTGTTGATGTAGTGAAGGCAGAATAAGCCGTGTCCATCTGGAAGTCCTTAATCTTCATCCTCAGCTCCATATAAGGGGAATCTTCCAGCTTATACGTATTCGTCCCCTGTACGGATATGGAATGGGAATGGGTGGATTTGTTCTTAATCGACTGTCCGAGGGAAAGGTCCTTGTCGTGAAAATTAGCCGCCACGTCCTGGACTTGTTTCTGGTATTCACTAATATGAGTTAGAAGCTTATCCCTGTTATTGTTTACGATTCCATAATGGGCTTTTAGCTCACTGACTACAGCATCATACCAGAGCTCTTTTCCGCCTTCAAACAATTCAGGGATTTTATTGGAAATAATCCGGATCAGGCTTTTGGAAAGATCCTGAACATCTGCTTTTAAATCATATAAAAAGCTGCGAACTTCATTAAAGATGCTTTCCACACTGACGTTCGTCCGGAAAATATGTTCAAGCAGCTCGGCAGGCGGAGAGTTCAATATAGAATTCAATGATTTTGCATGGCTTTCCGCCACATTTAACAAAGAAATCAAATGATCGATTTCCGCTGTTAATCGATTGCTGATGGAGGTAATCCCCATAAACAGCGGTTCACTGATCAGGTTTTCAAACATCTCCTCGAAAATCTTCTGCAGGCGGGTGAGCCGTTCATAATAACGGCTGGCCTCATCATCTACTATGGCAACCGAATTGCCCAGATATTCGTGAGCAAGGTTTAATCTTTCCATCACATGGCTTTGAAGGGAAGAAGCGAGGAGATCCAGATTCTCCTTGTTGATCTCAATGCGTTCTGAGTGGCCCCCATACAGAGGTACTCCTGTCCAGATGCTGGATACAATATGGGCATCAGCGTCGATATAGATTTTTCCATAGCCTGGCTTGCCAACTTCACCAATGACGTAGAACTGCGTGCCATCTTCATTTCTTAAATAGCCTGTATGATTTGTTGCAAGCTTTGAAAATTCAGGAATGCCATTAAAAATTTCATACTGCTTGCCAGGAATCCTGTCATGCAGATTTAATGCGATCAAGGTTTGCGTCAGCACATCGTAGCTGCTGAAGTAGTTTGTAATGTTGTCGTAGGTTTTATCGGGGTCCATCATTCCCTCGGGAAGGAGGGCAGGGTTAAGTGTAACGGCTTTAACCTCTGGATTTTCAATGGCGACAGCGCCGACCAGACCGCCTCCAAGTGAATTTCCTGCAATCGATTGGACGCCGCCAACCTCTTTATATTCATTGTTCATTTCGTTATAGTAGTTTCTGGCTGCTGCCAGCTGAGCTGGAGTCAGGTCACTTAAAAGCTGTGCATCTGTTAGAATATCCATTTTTCCATATTTACCGCTTGCATCCGTTCCTACATAGATGATGGACATTTCTTCTGTATCCATATTCATAATTGTCATTGCATCAAGCCCTGTTGGATCTTCATAGTTTTCGTGGCGAACCTGATAATCTATTCCATTTACTGTTAGAATATCCCCCCTTTGGGGATAGGTATAGGCATGGTAGCCAGCTAGCTCAACCAAATCTTTATCATTGTTTATGGATATATTCTTATTTGGTGAACCATTAAGTGTATTCATTTATTCACCTGCTTTATTCTTTGATAATATCTTTCAGTAAGTCCAGTGAATTATCTCCCATTCCGCTGGAGCTTTGCTTATCAATAAAATTATCATTTAAGACAAAACTATAAGAACCTCTAGGAATTGAAGTCATTTCTTCAAGGTCTTTTATGATTTGATCAAATAACTTTTTATCTGGATTTGCATTTTTATCTGCCATAAATAATTGAATATTAATGAAAAGGTATTTGGCCGAGAATGAATTTTCTTCAAAAGCCTTCCTGAGGTTTTCCGTACTTTCATCAGGATTTTTCATGAAAAGGTCATATACAGGTTGGATAGCTGCCTCTTTGCTTCTCATTGAAATAAAATAATAAGGAGTTGAGAAACCATGTCCACCAACATTTTGAATGGATTCCTTCGTTCTGCCAGTTATTTTACCTTCTGCTGCAAGTGAATCAAAATAGTTATCGAGTTGATTGAATTCTTCTTTGAAGATCATGTTATACAAACCGC
This sequence comes from Bacillus sp. ZZV12-4809, assembly GCF_009849585.1. Classification (GTDB taxonomy): domain Bacteria; phylum Bacillota; class Bacilli; order Bacillales; family Cytobacillaceae; genus Cytobacillus. The sequence continues at coordinate 141,062 of NZ_VCRN01000004.1, read as the reverse complement.
CTTTAATGGCATTCTTCACTTGGAATTCGTCCGCCCATATCTTTTCCGTCATTACTTTCTTTTCCAGTTCATCTATTGGTACTACAGCATAGGTATAGAAATGCGGTTCACCTTTTGATTCTACAAACACAGTGGCTCCATCCTTAGCACCCACCACATTATGCACTGTTACGTCTGTCTTATAATTCTCTTTAAAGAAGCTGATGGCAGCTTCCTCGATCTGAGCAAGATTTTTTTCAGCAATTTCATCTGTCACTCTTCCGTATGGTAATGCATAGCCCTCACCTGTATATTCCTGAACGCTAATCCTAGTTTCTTCAGAAGGGGCAGCCTGTGTTTCTTTCGTTTTTTCAGTGTCTTGATTGTTATTCGTACTATTCATACCAGAACATCCTCCAAGCATTAATGATATTCCAACACTGCAGAGTAAAATTTTTGTTTTTTTGTGCATTATTTACATGTCCTCCCTAAAGGAATGTGCCATTCAAAGTTATAACCCTTATTTTAGCGGATAGAGTTATATTTTTACAGTTTAAACGTGGAAAATTACACTTTTTAGGTAAAATTAGGGAGAAAGTCAGGTTGGTGTAAGTAAGAAAATAGATAAATAGTTGCAGTCCAATGCCTGCTATAGATAATGGAGGCCTGGAGAATATTGACCTGCTTTATTTCTTAATTATGTAATCCGGGAATCCGCGTTTTAAAGAATTATCTTTCGCGCCTTCTGCACTTTGCTTATCAATGAAATTATCATTGAGAGAGAAGCTGTAAGTGCCTTTTGGTATTGAGTTCATCTCTTCCAGCTCTGCCGTAACATGATTAAAAATTTCTTCACTCGGGTTTGCCTGCATGTCAGCCATGAATAACTGAATGTTAATTTTGATGTTTTCAGGATTAAATGAGTCCTCATCATAGACCTTCCTTAAATTCTCTGTATTTTCATCAGGATGATTTATATAAAGGTCATAAACTGGTGTAATAGCCTCTTCAGTAAAATAATAAGGAGTCATATATCCATGCCCGCCCACATTCTGAAGGGCTTCCTTAATTAGAGAATGATCAGAAGGGGCAGCCTGTGTTTCTTTTGCTTGCTCATTTTTCTGGTTGTTATTTGAGTTAATCATTCCGGAGCATCCTCCAAGCAGGATGGTTATGCCAACACTGAAGAGTACCTTTTTTGTTTTTCTATTCATTAGTTAGATGTCCTCCCAAAGGAATAATTGAACTAATATCATTCTTTAATAATATCATTCACTAAATCGAGTGAATGATCTCCCATACCGCTAGAGCTCTGCTTATCAATAAAATGATCATTAAGGACAAAGCTATACGAACCTCTTGGAATTGAGTTCATTTCTTCAAGGTTTTTTATAATACGGTCATATAATTTTTTATCCGGCTTGGCGTTAGGATCGGCCATAAATAATTGGATATTAATGAAAAGGTCTTCGGCCGAGAATGCATTGTCTTTAAAGGCCTTCCTGAGGTTATCTGTACTTTCATCAGGACTTTTCATAAAAAGGTCGTATACAGGCTGGATAGCTGTCTCATCGGCTAGCGAAATAAAATAGTAAGGGGTTGAGAAGCCATGACCACCAACATTTTGAATGGATTCCACAGTTCTTCCAGTTATTTGACCTTCTGCTGCAAGTGAATCAAAGTAGTTATCGAGTTGTTTGAATTCCTCTTTGAAGATCATGCTATACAGCCCGCCTTTAATGGCATTCTCTACCTGGAATTCGTCCGCCCATATCCTTTCCGTCCATACTTTCTTTGCCAGTTCATCTATTGGCACTACTGCATAGGTGTAAAAATGTGGTTCACCCTTTGACTCTACAAACACAGTGGCCCCATCCTTAGCTCCGACCACATTATGTACCGTTATATCTGTCTTATATTTCTCTTTGAAAAACTTGATTGTGGCATCCCTTATCACATCTAGATTCTTATCAGCGATTTCATTTGTCACTCTTCCATATGGAAGTGCATAGCCTTCACCCGTGTAATCCAAAACGCTAATCTGGGAAGATTCTGTTTCTTTTTTGCTTTCCTGACCAATACACCCTCCAAGCAGCAATGACATCCCGGCACTGAAGAGTAAGATTCTTAGTTTGTTTTGCATTGGTTCAAGTCCCCCTAAAAATCGAAGTTTATCTTATTGTAACGGGTAGAGTTATATTTTTACAGTTTTAATTGTGTAAAATTACTCCTTTTGGTGAAAAAATAGATAGAAAGTCAGTGAGAGGTTTGGGGATTTAGATACATAAAGGGGAAATCCAGTAGTTAAAATCAGAACCTGGGTCAGCTTCTGACACAAAAAGCAAAAATTCGTGGGTTAGTGTCAGAACTAGGGCTAACTTCTGACACAAAAAGCAAAAATACGTGGGTTAGTGTCAGAACTAGGGCTAACTTCTGACACAAAAAGCAAAAATACGTGGGTTAGTGTCAGAACTTGGGTTAACTTCTGACACAAAAAGCAAAAATACGTGGGTTAGTGTCAGAACTAAGGGCAGCTTCTGACACAAAAAGTAAAAATCAGTGGGTTAGCGTCAGAACCTGGGTCAACTTCTGACACAAAAAGCAAAAATCTGTGGGTTAGTGTCAGAACCTGGGTCAACTTCTGACACAAAAAGCAAAAATACGTGGGTTAGTGTCAGAACCTGGGTCAGCTTTTGACACAAAAAGTAAAAATCAGTGGGTTAGCGTCAGAACTAGGGTCAGCTTCTGACAGAAAAAGCAAAAATTCGTGGGTTAGTGTCAGAACCTGGGTCAACTTCTGACACCAAAAGCAAGGATTCGTGGGTTAGTGTCAGAACTAGGGTCAGCTTCTGAAACAAAATAGTTAGAGTCCGAACGGGGCTATTATATTAAATAATATTAATTAAGTAAGAAGGAGGGGATGAAGTGAGATAAAATGGATCAAACATTTGATTGAATCTTGAAGGGAAAGCAGGGCCTTAAAAAATAGGAAACTGAGCTGCCGCTCAGCTCAGTTTATAAGCTCCAATTAGAAACCTGTCTGGAAATCTCCCAATCGTTAATCCTTTATAATATAGTCAGGGAAGGACCGTTCCAAAGTGTTATCCTTAGTGCCATCTGCGCTCTTTTTATCAATGAAATTATCATTAAGGAATACGCTGTAAGAACCTTTAGGAATTGAAGTCATCTTTTCGAGTTCCTTCACGACTCCATTAAATATATCCTTGTTTGGTTCAGTTTCTTTGCCAGCCATGAAAAATTGTATATTTATAAAGAGATTCTCAGGATCAAACTGGGTCTCATTAAAGGCACTCCGCAAGTTTTCTGCACTTTCGTCAGGGTTATTTATATAAAGGTCATAGACTGGCTTAAAAGCCAGCTCTTCATCTGTCATGGAAATAAAGTAATAGGGTGTCATAAATCCTTGCCCGCCAGCATTCTGAAGAGCGTCTTTTGTCTTTCCAGTTACTTGTCCATCAGCCGCAACCGAATTTAAGTAGTTATCGAGCTGCTTGAACTCTTCACTAAAAATCATGTGATATAATCCGCCTTTAATGGCATTCTCCACCTGGAATTCATCGGCCCAAATCTGATCTGTCATCACTTTCTTTTCTTTTACATTAATCGGGACAACAGCATATGTGAAGAAATGAGGCTCACCCTTAGACTCTACAAACACAGTAGCCCCGTCCTTAGCTCCAACCACATTATGGACTGTTACCTCTGTTTTGTATGTCTCCTTAAAAAACTTAATTGTGGCGTCCTTTATACCATCAAGATTTTCATCAGCAATTTGATCCGTCACTTTTCCATAGGGAAGTGCATAACTTTCACCGTAAAATCCTGAACGCTAATCAGAGAATCATCAGTAGGGGCAGCCTGTGTTTCTTTTGCTTGCTCGTTTTCTTGATTGTTATTTAAGTTCATCTCGGAGCATCCTCCAAGCATGATTGAAATTCCTGCACTGCAGAGTAAAATATTTATTTTCTTTTGCACTAGATACATATCTTTCTGAACATCAAGTATATTATAAGTGCCGACTACTGTACCTGCATCACTTAATCTTTAATAATATAATCCGGAAAGCCTCTCCGGAGGGAGTTCTCTTTAACTCCTTTGGCGGTTTCTCTATGAATAAAGTTGTCATTAAGGTAAAAGCCATAGGAGCCTTTAGGAATATTATTCATTTCCTGCAGTTCCTTTGTTACCCGGTTAAACAGTTCTTCATCTGGTTCCGCTTTTTTATCCTTCATAAACAATTGAATGCTGATTGTCAGGTTGTCAGCTGAAAATTTACTTGCATCATAAGCGTTTCTAAGACTTTCGAAGCTTTCATTATGATTTTTTTGGTATAGATCATACACAGGGTTAATGGCTTCCTCATTTTTAGATACGACGATAAAGTAATAGGGAGTCATATATCCATTTCCTCCTGTGTTTTGCAGGGCTTCTATTGTTTTGCCTGTCACTTGTCCTTCTGCTTTAAGTGATTCCAGGTAATGATCAAGTTTCTTGAATTCTTCGCTGAAAATCATTTGATAGAGCCCGCCTTTAATGGCATTTTGCACCTCATTCTCGTCTGCCCAAATTTGATCTGCCAATACTTTCTTTTTCTTTACAGCAATCGGGACAACAGCATAGGTATAAAAATGGGGTTCTCCTGCAGATTCGAGAAAAACTGTCACGCTATCACGTCCGCCTGCAAGGTTATGTACCTTTACTTCAATTTGATACTTGTCCTGAAAAAACTTTTGAGCAGCTTTCGTAATCTGCTCCCGGTTTCGTTCTGCGATCTCTCCTGTTACTTTACCATTAACAAGGAAGTAGCCTTCTCCTGTATACTCCTGAACACTGATGAACGTATCACTGGCAGCAGAGGATTCTTCGGCTTGTTTCCTTTCCCGATTATTATCCGCACCAGAACATCCTCCAAGCATGAATAATAAAGCTGCACTGCAGAGTAAAATTCTTATGATCTTTTGCATTGGTAACCTGTCCCCCTTTAAAGGATTATGCTGTTAAAAAAGATACCCTTATTCTAAAGGATAGAGTTATATTCTTACAGTTTAATCATGTAATTTTACACTTTTTAGGTATATTAGCATAAGGAGTTAGCCGAATAAAGCGTAATAGTTTAGAATTTTATAAAAATAGTTGTAATCGTTTTCTTCATGTTGTATAGTCAGGTTATAGAAAAACCGAAACGTTTTGGGAGATGTCTGAGTGACTACAATTAAGGATATTGCAAAGAAGGCAGGGGTATCTGTTACGACTGTTTCAAGGGCGTTAAATGGATACTCGGATGTTAGTGAAAGTACCCGAAAAAAGATTGCTCAAGTAGCAAAGGAATTGAATTACAGCCCTAATTCGCTTGCCAGAAGTCTAGTAATGAAAAGATCACAGACGATTGGGCTGCTGGTATCAGGTTTTACAAAGGAAAGCGTGAAGGATAATTTTATGGTTGAGGTTCTTGCGGGTGTTAATGAGTATGTATCCGGATCTAGTTATGATCTTATCTTATTCAATACTAATTCCTCCAAGCAGCGGGAAAAGACATATACTCAGCTTTGCCGCGAGAGAAGAGTGGATGGTGTTATTATTCAGGGGATCCGCACTGATGATCCATATTTAAAGGAAGTAGTAGAGAGTGATATTCCTTGTGTATTGATCGATATTCCGCTTGAATCAGATCATGTCAGCCATGTAACGACAGACAATGTGCTGGGGGCAGAAAAAGCGGTGAAGCATCTTATTGGTCTTGGCCATGAAAAGATTGGCATGATTAATGGCCATGAATTTGCCTTTGTCAGCCGTGAAAGACTGCAGGGATATCATAGGGCCATCGATAAAGCAGGAATTAGCTTTAATCCCGAATATATAACAGATGGCGGGTTTACAGAAGAGAAAGGGAAGGAATCAGCACTTCAATTGCTGAACGATCATCCTGAAATCACTGCTCTATTTTGTGCAAGTGACTTAATGGCTATCGGCGCAATAGCAGCGGCGAGGGAGCTTAATTTGAAGGTGCCGGAAGAGCTCTCCATTATAGGATACGATGATATTTTATTAGCCTCATATGTTAGTCCGGGGTTGACGACGATTGCTCAGAATAAGTTCGGGCTGGGATATGAAGCTGCAAGACTACTGATTGGGCTGCTTCAAAACGAGACAGACACACATCGTCTGGTTATGAAAACAGAGCTAATGGAACGAGAAAGTACAGCAGAAGCGAAAAAATAAATGTTGGCCGACCGAGCTGAACAGCAAGGACAGCCAACTTTATCTTAAGTGTAAATCCGAAACGTTTTGGTAAATTTTTTTACAGAAAAACCGAAACGTTTCGGAAATAAAATATCTATGTAATGGCTGCTTTGTAAAGTTTGTTGCTTTTTGAAAAGCTGGTTTAATTTGCTGAGTTGATTGGAGCGGAAGGAACTGACTCCTCGAAAATGCTGACGCATTTCCTTCGTGCGGTGTTCATTCGGGGAAGCTAATTCAATGTCCTGCGGGAGGAGAGGGAAGTGTGAGACCCCGCAGGCGAAGCCGAGGAGGCTCACATTCCTCCCCGCGGAAAGCATGTTCCTGGAGCGGAAATCAACGGGCTAAATTCATAAACAAAAACAACAACCTTTTAGAAAAGAGCCATGAAAATTGAAGGTGCAGGAGGGGCAAAATGAATTACAGAGTGATCAAAGAGAATAACTTATTCTTATTAACGGATGAACAGGGTGATATCACGGCAGATCACAGTTACGGCTTAGGTTTATACAAGAATGATACTCGTTTTCTCAGTAAGTTTAACGTCCGGATCAACAATGAAAAACCGATTCTTCTTCACTCCGATGGATCTGAAAACTATATGTCCTCCATACTCTCAACAAATCCGCACCAGGAAAAGGATGGGGAATTGATTCTTTGGAGGGAATCCATTGAGATTGAGAGAAAGCGATTTATCTATGATGACGTGTTATATGAAACTGTCACAGCGAAGAACTATTTTCCAAAACCGGTGACGTTTGATTTAAACATAGAAGCCGATGTGGATTTTAATGATATGTTTATCGTCCGCGGTTTCCAGACAGGCGATGTAGGAAAAAGAACTGGCCAGACAGCGGATCAAAATTCACTGACATTCCATTATAACGGGGCAGATGATATCAAGAGAGCAACGCGTATTCAATGGGATACCCCTCTTGTACCTAAAGAAGTAAAAGAAGGCGGCGAAATTACCTTTGCTCTTACCCTTCAGCACCAGGAATCCAAATCGACTACTTTCATGGTGATCCCGCTTGAAAATAGAGAAACGCGAACAGACCTTTTACCTGTAAATGAAGCTCTTGAAGAGCTCAAATCTTCATATAAGAGCTGGTCTGCAGGGCTTGCATCAGTTGAAACAGATTTCGAGCCGCTTCAAAGGCTTGTGGATAGAGGTTTATCGGACTTGCGGGTGCTGTTGACAGACATGGGCTACGGAAATTTCCCGGTAGCAGGACTGCCGTGGTTTGGGGTTCCGTTCGGCAGGGACAGCCTGATTGCGGCACTTCAGATGATTGCATTCCAGCCCGAAGTGGCAAAAGGAACATTATTTACAATGGCAAGCAGGCAAGGGACTAAAGTCGATCCCTGGAGAGACGAACAGCCGGGGAAAATTATGCATGAAATCCGTTTTGGGGAGCTTGCGAATATGAATCAGATTCCATTCACTCCTTACTATGGAACGATTGATGCGACACCGTTATTCCTTGTTCTATTAACAGAGTATGTGAAGTGGACTGGGGATTTGGAGACATTCTTCCAGCTCGAAGAAAACGTCAAGCGTGCGCTGGAGTGGGTTGATCAGTATGGAGATCGGGATGGCGATTTGTTTGTGGAATATCATCAGGAATCCTCAAAGGGCATTGCCAATCAAGGCTGGAAGGATTCAGGAGATTCCATCGTTCATCGAAATGGTGATTATGCCGAAACACCAATAGCACTTTCCGAGGTACAGGGATATGTCTATCAGGCAAAGCAGGGGATTGCCTCCATATATAGCAAGCTTGGCAATCAAGAGGAAGCTTCCAGGCTTAAGGCTGAGGCAGCAAAACTTCAGGAAGCGTTTGAAAAGGAATTTTGGATGTCAGATCAGGAGTTTTATGCCATTGCTCTTGATGGCGGAAAAAAACAGGTCGGAACGATTACCTCCAACCCGGGACATGTCCTGTATTCTGAAATGCTCGCAGAAGATCGTGCAGAGAAAGTAAGCAGCACGCTGACGAGTGGGAAAATGTTTTCAGGATTTGGAATTCGCACAATGGGTGAAGGAGAAGCGGGATATAACCCGATGAGCTACCATGATGGCAGTATTTGGCCTCATGACAACAGCATGATTTTGCTGGGAATGAGCAAACTTGGTTTCTCTGAAGATGCTAAAAAAGTAATGACAGGCCTTATACAGGCTTCCCGGTATTTTGAGTACGATCGCCTCCCTGAACTGTTCTGCGGCTATAGTGCCGAAGTCGGGAAGGCTGTTAAATACCCGGTTGCATGTTCACCGCAGGCCTGGGCAGCAGGTACGCCGCTTGTATTTGTCCAATCACTGCTAGGCCTCTTCCCGGACAGCTTAAAAAGGGAAATTCAGCTGAGCCCCATGCTGCTGAATGAAATGAATACATTGACGGTCACTAACATCAAAATTGGGGAAGGGATCCTTTCTGTCTCTGTTAAGAGACAGGGGAAAGAAATACAGACATCCATATTAGAAAATACAACGGGCTTTAAAATCGTGAAGCAGACGAAGGTAACTCAATAAATTCTTTTTTACAAAAAATCAATGGGAAATGAAAGGGGTTACGAAGGATGAAGAAAAAATGGTTGGCTGGTTTAGGCATTACGACAATGTTAGCGGGGGCACTTCTTGCTGGATGCAGCGGGTCAAATGAAGCGAACTCAAAAGGCTCTGGCGGGTCTGAAGGAGAAAAGGTTCAAATAACGCTTGCAGGATGGGGCGGCAACCCATCTGAACAAAAACTGCTGAAACAGACCATAGCCGACTTCGAAGAGAAATTTCCAAACATTGATGTAAAGCATGAAGTGATTTCTGAGCAGTATATGGATGTTCTAAAAACACGCCTGATTGGCGGTGAAGGTCCGGATGTGTTCTACCTGGACGCACTTGAAGCGCCGGCATTGATTGAAACGGGTGTCGTCGAGCCATTAGACGAATATGTCACAGACGACTTTGATATTGAAGATTTTGAAAAGCCGATGCTTGAAGCTTTCCAGGTGGATGGAAAGACATACGGTTTTCCAAAGGATTACTCTACTCTAGCTCTTTTCTATAATAAAAAAATGTTTGAAGAAGCTGGTGTAGAGGTTCCAAAAACATGGGATGAGCTGCGCGAAGTGTCCAAAGCACTTACAAAGGAAGGCGTTTACGGATTTGGTGTTGCGCCTGAGCTTGCCCGGCTTTATCATATTGCCCGGGCTTCCGGCGGCGATGTGGTGAAGGATGGCAAGGCAAATTTTGCCTCACCTGAGATAGTGGAAGCACTAAAGCCAATCGTTGATCAGCATCTTAATGACAAAACCTCTGCACAGGCATCGGAAGTAGGCGCAAACTGGGGCGGCGAAATGTTTGGCCAGCAGAAAGCGGCAATGGTCATTGAAGGGAACTGGGCTATTCCATTCTTAGAGGATACCTTCCCTGATGTGGAGTACGGTACCGCTGAGCTTCCAGCCGTAAATGGCGAAAAGGGGACCATGGCGTATGCGGTTGGTTATGTCATGAATGCAGCATCTGAGAAGAAGGAAGCTTCATGGAAGCTGATTTCCTACCTGACTGGCAAAGAAGGAATGGAAACATGGACTTCTAAAGGCTTCGCCCTTCCAACACGCAAATCGGTTGCAGAAAAGCTAGGCTATGATAAAGATCCATTAAGAGGTGCGCTTGTTGCTGGAGCCTCTTATGCCACTGTATGGCAGGAAGGTGCGAACCTTCCGGTTATCATGAATAACTTTAATAACCAATTCATTGCTGCTTTCCTTGGAGATCGTCCGCTGGATGAGGCATTGAAGGAAGCACAGAAGCAAGCAAATAGTGAAATTCAATAAAGCACATATCCAAATGAAACGTACCTGGCCCATTTATGGTGTCAGGTACATTCATAATGGGATGCTGCAGCTTTCTTTTCGGATCTGTGCCAATACCGTCCGTTAAGGAAAGTATTATCCAAACAGATAGAAGGTAGGAATACTCATGAACAAACGATCTTCTAAGAAAAAATTACGAGATGCCGGGCAAGGGTATTTGTTTATGTCTCCAACACTATTTGTGTTAGCCCTATTTATCATTGGGCCTATTCTTTATGCTATTTTCCTATCATTCAACAAAGTTCAGCTTCTTGGCGAAACCAGCTTTGAATTTGTGGCGTTTGAAAACTTTGCCAGAATTATGGAAGACAACAGGGCTCTTATTGCATTAAAAAATACGGCGAAATATGTGCTGATTGTTGTGCCATGCCAGACGATTTTAGCTCTGATATTGGCGGCAACGCTAAATGCCGGCTTAAAAGGGGAGAAGTTCTTCCGGATTGTTTACTTTTTGCCGACGTTAACTTCTTCTGCCGTTTTAACGTTAATTTTCATGTGGATGTATAACAAAGAAGGTCTGATCAACAACCTTCTGGAAATGATCGGACTTCCCGGGTATAACTTTTTAGGAGATCCTGATATCGCATTAAATGCAATCATGCTGATGAATATTTGGGCAACGGCGCCATTCTTTATGGTGATTTATCTCGCAGCTCTTCAGGATATTCCCGATTCTTTATATGAAGCAGCAGAGCTTGATGGGGCCAATGCCCTTCAGAAGTTCTTTTATGTAACGGTTCCGTTCCTGCGTCCGGTTACCTCGTTTGTTGTCATCATGGGGTTAATTGGAACCTTCCAGCTGTTTGATCAATCGTATATCTTCTCCGGCGGATCCGGAGGGCCAAATAACTCAACCCTGACAGTCGTTCTATTAATCTATCAATATGCATTCAAGTCACTGGGAACAATGGGATATGCAGCTGCACTGGCTTTTGCACTGGCCATCATTATCCTGCTTGCCACGCTGATCCAGCGCAAATTTTCGAAAGAAGAATCACTTTATTAAGGGGGAACGGACATGAATTCCAGGAAAAAATCATTCGGCAAGCGTCTTCTTTACGTCATTCTTGTTCTATATGCTGTCACCACACTTGTTCCGTTCTTGTGGGCCCTGTCATCCTCATTTAAGACATTGGAAGAAATTATTAGCGGAACTATGAACTTTATTCCGAAAAACTTCACTCTCGCAAACTATCAGCAAATATTTGTGGAGCAGGATTTGTTCCCCCGCTGGCTTTTGAATTCCCTTATCATCGCGGTAATCGGGACACTCTTAAATATCATTTTTAACTCTATGGCAGGCTATGCCCTTGCAAGACTTTCTTTTCCCGGTAAAAAGGCCCTGTTTATCATTATTCTGGCCGTGTTAATGATCCCGGCGCAGGTGACTATGATTCCCAACTATTTAATCCTGAAAGAATTGGGCTGGCTGAACTCTTATCAGGGAATGATCGTACCGGCGATGATTAATGCGACCTTTATCTTCATGATGAGGCAATTCTTTATCAATTTCCCGAAGGAATTGGAGGAAGCTGCACAGCTTGATGGGCTCAGCCGACTGGGGATCTTTTTTAAGGTAGTGCTGCCTCTTGCCAAACCGGCTCTGGCTGCCCAGGCAATCTTTGTTTTCATGGGCTTCTGGAATGACTTTATGAGACCGCTGATCGTCATGACCGATACAGAAATGTATACTCTTCCTTTGGGGCTGAATACGTTTAAAGGACAGTTTGTCAGCTACTGGAACTATATTATGGCAGCGTCCATGGTCTTTACGCTTCCAGTTCTGCTTCTGTATGCATTCTTTAATCGCTACTTTATCAAAGGAATCTCGTTTACGGGCGGGAAGTAATCATGGAAATAGCTGTGCTGGTGCAGGAGTAATAATTCCTGTTTAGATAGCGGGGATATTACCATATTCTAACGGCGTTGTGATAACCTCTGCCTAAAAAGAGCACCCCTTTTAGATACAAAAGGGGTGAGGTATATTAGGGCTCAGATTATTAAAATGAGCAGGCCACATCCAAAAGAAATGAAGTTTACTTCATAAATCCGGTGAGCCATAGGCTGATGTCTGGAATATAGGTAACCAGGAGCAGTACGGCTATCATGGTAACCAGTAACATCCGAACCCCTTTGATGACTTCCTCGATCTTTAGTTTGGCTACCCCTGAGGCTACAAATAAGTTAACTCCTACAGGCGGAGTGATAAATCCGATTGCAAGGTTAAAGATCATAATCAAGCCAAAGTGCACGGGATCCACTCCGACTGCTATGGCCATAGGCAGTAAGATTGGTGTGAGGATAACGATTGCTGCCAAGGCCTCCATGACTAGTCCGACAAGCAATAGCAAGGCATTGAGGAGGAGGAGAATGACCCATTTATTGTCACTGATCGACAAGACAAAATTGGCGACGGTTTCTGCTACCTTCTCCAAGGTAATCAAGCGGCCGAATATGCTGGCCATGACAATTAACAGAATGATAACAGCAGATGTGATCCCGGCCTTTGCAAGATTGTGATAAAGGCCTTTTAAGTTCATATCTTTATACACAAACATGCCAATGATAATTCCGTATGCAGCCGCAACAGCCGCAGCTTCTGTCGGAGTCATGAAGCCTCCATAAATTCCCCCTAAAATAAAGATGGGAACCAGAAGGGCAAGTTTTGCATCCCATGCGGCAGCGAGTGTGTTCTTGAGGCTGAAGCTTGTTTTATCGCTCTGCCATCCATTCTTTTTTGATATGAAAAATGTAACAATGATTAGCGCAAACCCGGTGAGAATCCCTGGAAAGATCCCTGCAATAAATAACTTGGAGATTGACTCTTGAGAAACGACTCCATAAATGACAAGCGGGTTACTTGGAGGGATAATGACCCCAATGGTTCCGGCTGCTGCAACAACTGCTGTTGCGAACCCCGGTGAGTATCCCTGTTTAATCATGGCCGGAATTAATAAAGTGCCAATCGCAGCTACCGTTGCTGGACCGGATCCGCTTATGGCAGAAAAGAACATACTTGTGACAATAGCAACCAGTGCTAATCCGCCGGGAAGAAACCCTAATAATTCATCTGAGAGCTTTAGTAATTTCTTGATGATATTCCCGCCGCCCATTATAATTCCGGCAGCGATGAAAAAAGGAACAGCCATAATTGGGAAATTGTCTATGCTGGTGAATGCTGTCTGCGGGAAAAAATCAATCGGGATGGCATTGGTTGCAAGGACGGTAGTCAAGGTGCTGATCCCTAAAGCAAAGGCAATCGGCATCCCGATCACAATAAATAATACAAAGTATCCAAATAATAATAGAGCGATGCTGGTTTCCTGCATAAATAGAACGGGAAGGATCATGAACAAGGCAATCGCCGCACCGATGATTCCGTCCCTGATTTCCATATCCTTTGCGTCATGAAGAAGGTTTTGGATTAGACGGAAAGCGATTAACAGAAAGCCTATTGGCACAGCGCTATATGGAATGGCCATCGGGATGGAAAGGGCTGGAGTTGTTTGCGCTGTTTCAAATTGAAATGATATCAGGTTAAACCCATTTGTTACCATCATATAACTGAAATGAAGCATAAAGATCGAATTGGCCAGTTGAATCGACTTTTGCAGTCCGGCTGGAAAACGTTCAACAACGGCAGTCACCTGGATAGAATCCCTTTTTTTAATCGCAAGACTGGCACCCAGGAATGATACAAAAATGAATAAATACCGGGACGTTTCCTCTGTCCAGGTTGTTATGTTTGCAATTTCAATAAACGGGAGGACATAGCGGTTGATAACCTGAAGATTGATTAATAAGATAAACAGTAAAAAGCCTGCGACAATTAATATTTCTTCAAAACGGGCATCAATGAGTTTGATTAACTTGATAAACCGGCTATTGCTGTGCAGGATTGGCGGCTGCTGCTTCTCCGTACTGTTCACAGTCGGTAAACTTTGATTCATAACTTCAACTCCTTATCCCAAAAATGGGGGATTGCCAGATGCAGAATAACGGTCATTTAAAGATTTCTTCTTTTGTTTTTCCAAGAGTCTTTAAAATGGTTTCCACATACTCTGGGTCTGCAGCACCTTCTTTCACAAATTCATCCCATACATTTTGAACAGATTGTTTCCAGATCTTCATTTCCTCGGGAGAAGGTTCATAGATTTCAATGCCATAATCAAGGAACTGCTGCTTTGCTTCATCCTCTCTTTCATTCGCTAGATCACGCTGCCAAACGGTCGCTTCCTTTCCGGCTTCCATAATAATGTTCTGGTGCTGTTCTGACAGCCCATCAAATAACTCCTTATTCATTACGACAATATCAGAGCTGTAGTTGTAATTAACCTCTGTCGCGTATTTTAGAACTTCCTGATGCTTAGAATCCCATAATAAAGAGTAGCTGTTTCCTTCACCTTCAACAGTGCCTTGCTGCAATGCGGTGAAAACTTCTGACCAGGCAACAGGTGTCGGGCTTGCTCCAAATTCCTTGAAATCAGCTTGTTCTATTTTGGAGTTGGTTGTCCGTATTTTTAGGCCTTCCAAATCCTCTGGAAGAGTGATGGGCTTGACATTATTCACAACCTGCCGAAATCCATAATCGGGAAAGAATATGACCTTAAATCCGGAGTGTTCCAGCTCTTCACGGATAATTTCACCAGGTTTCCCATCTACTGCTTTATACACTTCTTCCTTGTTTTCAAAAATATAAGGAAGATCCCACGCTGTAAAATAGTTTGTAAAACTAGTCATATTTGGCGTCGATGAGCTGGCCATTTCAAGACTGCCTCGCTGGGCGCTTTCAATCACTTCTCTGTCACTGCCAAGGAGGGAGTCATGGAAGGTTTCAACTTCTAATTCTCCGTTTGACTTTTCTTTTACCAGTTCAGCAAATTTATCGATTCCTTTAGATACAGGATGGTTTCCTGCTTTCGATTGAGCAAGCCTTAAAGTAATTACGCCCTGCTGCTCAGCCCTTGCCTCAGGGTTTAATGCATTTTTCCCTATTAAAACGAACCCCAAAAAAATCAAAGCAGCCAGGGCGACAATAATAGAGTGCTGTTTCGCCTTCATTCAATCACTCCCCATGGTAAAGCTTACAATTCACTCTAAAACAAATGAAGCTGATGAACCATTATGCAAAAAGGATTTATAGATAATTTATTGAATATTCAGATAAAATACAGTGGAACATGGTCGAAACGGGAAGGAGATATAGTCCTGGCCCATTTCGATCATGTATTTATTTAAGCATGTCTGCTTACCAATTTCTATAGTCAAGGTGAGCATATTTTGGCAATAGACGGGTTGGCATTTTCAATGCATCCTTCCTGAATGGTGGAGCAAGCTGGGTACCGTCCACCTGAATATCAAGAACAGTCGGCATATTTGATTGGATGGCCTTCTGGATGGCCGGCCCGACATCCTCCGGACGCTCGACCCGTACGCCGACAGCTCCCATTGACTTGGCTACTTCTGCAAAATCAGGGTTTTGGATATCTGCACCTACAAAACGATTGTTATAAAAATCAACCTGGTTTTTCTTTTCTGCGCACCATGCTCCATTATTAAAGACACATGCCACGACAGGAATGTTCTCTTCCACTGCTGTACTTACCTCATGTAAACTCATTCCCCAAGCACCATCTCCGACTATAGCTACTACAGGACAATCCGGGTTAGCCAGCTTTGCGCCTAATGCCGTAGGATAAGCGAACCCAGTATTTCCGAAGGTAAGGGCAGCTATATGTTTTCTAGGTTTATTAAATTTTAAATAAGCATTTGCGGTTGAGGAAACATTACCAATGTCAGTTGTAACAATAGTATTTTCTGGAAGCACCTTAGTTAACTCCAATAATGCCCGGCGCGGGTTAATTGGTGAGCCTTCAACCATGGCAAGGTCGACAAGCTCTTTTTCCCACTGCTGCTTTAGTTCTGCTGCTTCTGCTAATCTTTGCTTATTCTTGCTGGCATTTGGAGCTAGATTCTTAATCCGCTTTAAAAGCTCCTTGCTTGCTTCGCGAGCATCGCCGATAATGCCTACTTCAATAGGATGCGTTCTGGCTAAATTTCTTGGATTAATATCAATCTGGATGATTTTAGCATTCTTTGGGAAGTAGTCAATATCATAGCAAGGAAGTGTTCCAAAGACGGATAATCTAGTCCCGATTGCCAGAACAACATCGGCTTTTTTGAGTGTGTGCATAGCGGCCTTTGAACCCATATAGCCAATCGGCCCGACAGCAAGAGGATGATCAGCAGGGAATGCATCATTGTGCATATAGGATACAGCTGCCGGGATGGTCAAGTGCTCAGCGATGGCCTTTACCTCTTCAATGCCATCTGAGTCTACTGTGCCGCGTCCGGATATAATGACTGGATATTCTGCATTTGCCAATAATTCAGCCGCTTTATCCAGTGATTCAGCGGAGCCGCAGCCGCGGGCATCGACACGGTATTGATGCGGTTCCAAAATATAATCTTCAATTTCACCGTAAAAGTAGTCACGTGGAATATCAAATAAAACAGGTCCGCGTTCTGCATAGGCAATTCTGAATGCCGTCCGGAGACAATCTGCCACCCGGCTTGGGTGAGTAACCCGGACTGTTTCTTTGGTAACAGCTTTGAAAACCGATACCTGATCACACTCCTGAAAGCCATCCCAGCCGACTGTTGGAGTACCAGCAGAAGGAGAGATGACGACCATAGGAGTATGAGCCTGATTGGCAGCGGCAACGGATGTCACCATATTGGTGATTCCCGGTCCATTTTGGCCGATCACTACTCCTGCTTTTCCTGACACCCGGCAGTATCCGTCTTCCATATGTGCCGCACTTTGTTCATGCCGCACACCAATGAACCTGATGCCTGCAGCCGGCAATAGGTCTAACATATCCATGAAAGCAGATCCTAAAATACCTGAAATGTGTGTAATGCCTTCTTTAACCAATGTTTCAACAATCGCTTCACTTGGTGTCATTTTTAGTTTTGTATTAATCACCTTTTTAGTTTCAACTTTTGACATTTGTATTCCTCCCAAATTGATTTAGTATATTTATAATTTGCCAGGTACCGAAATTAACAGGGAATTACTCGATAAAATCAGCTGTACACATAAGATAATTTGTTGGCCAACTTCTCAAATACCTTTATCAGCTCTTCATAAGAAGGGACTTTTCGATTGGTCAAAATCCCGTTCCCTGACAAGGCATCTCTAGATAAAGCAGAAATTTCTTTTTTCAAATCCTCGAGATTGATAAATTTTTGGCCATCAGTCCATATATTAAATTTAGTATTGTACTCATAAATCAGATGGATAGATTGTTCCGCCAATTCTTTTTGGCTTAATGAAGGGGAAGCTCCCAGAGCAACAGCCACTTCAGCATAGCGCTGTTCTGCAGAGTCCAGACTGAACTCCATTACAAATGGCAGCAGCAGAGCTACACTCAGGCCATGCGGGATATGGAACCGGGCTCCCAGTGACCTTCCTGCCGCATGAGCCAAATTTGTTGATGCATTGGAGAAGGCAATTCCCGCATAGCAGCTTGCTATACTCATATTTTCTCTTTCTTCCAGGTTCTCTCCGTTTTCATAAATAATAGGGAGTGATTTTCCAATCATTCGTATGGCTTCTAATGCAAAAAAGTCTGTCATTCTTGTAGCCCTTGTGGAAACATACGCTTCTATTGCATGTGTTAAAGCATCAAGTCCGGTATAGGCAGTGAATGCCTTTGGCAAGCTCAAAGTTAATTCTGGATCGAGGATAGCTGCGTCAGGAATTAAATCCTTATGGCCTGGATTCATTTTGAGGTTTGAGTCCGTATTCGTAATAACCATAACCTTTGTAGCCTCTGAACCAGTGCCAGCTGTTGTTGGGACTAACAGGAGCGGATAACGGTCCAGGATCGGTTTATTTACAATTTCTGCCCAGCTAAGATCCTGGCTTTTTCCAAATAGGGATGCGGCTTTTGATAAATCCATCGCACTGCCGCCGCCAATCCCAACGACACAATCTGCTTTAAAATCCTTCATGATTTCCAGAGCGGCATTTACATGTTCAGTTGTCGGTTCACCCGAAAAGGAACTAAAGATAACGCTTTCAATATTCACCTTCTTTAAAATGCCTCTTACCTTTTCATCAAGACTTACGGGTGCTCGTGCTAAAAATGAATCCATCAGCACAAAAACTCTGCTTCCGCCGGTGGAAAGGACAAATTCAGGCAGCTGATTTATACTCCCTCTTCCGGCATGGATGAGGGACGGAAGATCAAGTCTTGCCATATGTATGTCCATATACATCACTCCTTTTTAAGTTACTCGCTAATATTATTTGCAATATTCGTGCCAAACTGAATATTCTTGAAAATCAACTGTTTTTATATTGTATAATGAAATGGGTGGTATCAATTTGTAACCATAATGGTGTTAAAAGGACAACTGTTTATAAGGAGGGAGTTCTGTTGGGTTCAGCCGATATGCATAGCGAAGATAGACAATTGTTCGACGAGCTGGAAAAATTACGGATAATAAATGAAAACCTCAAGTCTATTATCCATTTTTCTTCAGATGGTTTATTCGTTGTCGATCGGAATGGAGTTGTATTAGAAGCAAACAAATCCTATGAGGACATGACTGGTATAGCGAGAGAAGAGGTTGTGGGGAAGAACATCAAGGACCTGGTTTTGAATGAATACTTTGATCGTTCAGCTGCGTTAATGGCAATGGAATCAAAAAAGAAAACAACTATCATTCAATTGATTAAGAAACAAAAGTATTTTGTGGTCACTGCTAATCCTATTTTGGACAAGGACCAGGAAGTAAAAATGATTGTAACCAGCGTGAGGGATGTAACCTATCTGCATCACCTGCAAAAACAATTACGACAAGCTCAGCAGCTGAATGAAAGTCATGCCGATAAACTCACAGCAAGTAATGAGGAAGAGCAGGCTTCTTTAATATACGCCAGTCCCCCTATGCATAAGCTCTATGAAAAAATTAAGCAGGTAGCTCCTTTTCCTACGAATATATTAATAACCGGGCCGTCGGGCACCGGCAAAGAAGTACTGGCGGGCATGATACATCAATTGAGCTCTTCAGATAAAAAAACATTTATCAAGGTAAACTGTGGTGCTATACCGGCTGAATTATTCGAATCGGAAATGTTCGGCTATGCAAGCGGCTCTTTTACTGGGGCACGGAGAGAAGGAAAGCCTGGCTTTTTTGAGCAAGCCAATAATGGAACGATCTTACTGGATGAAATTGGAGATATTCCGTTGCCGCTGCAAGTCAAATTATTGCGCGTATTGCAGGAAAAGACGGTAACGCGTATTGGGGATACAAAGCCAAGAGAGCTTTCTTTTCGATTGATCTGTTCCACTAACCAGGACCTGAGACAACTTGTATTGGAGAAAAAGTTCCGTCAGGATTTATGGTATAGAATCAATGTCATTCATCTTGAAATTCCTCCTTTAAGTGAACGGAGGGAAGATATTTCACCTCTGGTTGAGCACTTTTTAAGTGAATTTTGCCTCCAATATAAAATCCAAAAACAAATACAGCCGGAAGTGGTTGAAATTTTAACCAAATACGCCTGGCCGGGAAATGTCCGGGAGCTTCGAAATGTAATGGAGTTTTTAATCGTGTCGACTACTTCATTATTCATTACACCTAACGATCTGCCAGAAAATATTAAGGAGAATTGGGATTTTGCCCATCCTTTTAATACAGTTGAAAGTGAAGCCGATTTAACACAGAGAGAACCAGAGCCTAAGAACTTGAAGGAGTCCCTGGACGAGTACGAAAGAAACAGAATTATCGCTGCATTGGACAATTCCAAAAGCATTCGATCAGCTGCTGCTCAGCTGGGTGTCAACCATGCAAATTTAATACGGAAAATGAAACGTTTAGGGATTAAAAAAGACGATATGACGGGAGCGCGGAATTAGGAAGTTCATTAGGACGCGAAATACCCAGCTATTTATATAGCTGGGTATTTCGCTTTTTTTTTTGCTCAAGTGTTTTTATACAAAGATTTTTGTTTAATTATTAAATGTTTACTTTGAATTTTCTAACAATATGTGTATATTACATTTAAGGTATTGAAACGGAAAATGTCCGAAATAACAATCAAGAAGGGGGATCTTTATGGACAGCAGCTTTTTAAAGGAAATATCTCCCCAGCTGATCAAATGGCGCCGCACTTTGCATGCTTTGCCTGAACTGGGGTTCATGGAGTATATCACTACATACCGGATCGGAAAAGAACTGGAAAAGATGGGTTTCAAACTTTATATAGGGAAAGACGCCCTTGAAGAGAATTCCCGTATGGGGCTTCCGGCAAAAGCTGATCTTGAGGCTCAAGAAAAAAAGGCGAGGGAATGGGGAGTTGAAGAGTCCTGGCTCGCTCAAATGCGCGGCGGCAATACAGGACTTGTGGCAGTCTGGGATACTGGCAGAACAGGGGATCATGTTGGTTTTCGCTTTGATATTGACGCCCTGCCGATACACGAATCTGCAGATCGTGCCCATCGTCCAGCTCAATATGATTTTGTCTCAAAAGAAGAGAATGTGATGCATTCGTGCGGCCATGACGGACATACTGCCATCGGCCTTGGGGTAGCTCAGTATATCTCTTCCCATAGTGATCATCTTAAGGGCCGTTTTACCCTTTTGTTTCAGCCGGCTGAAGAAGGTGGACGGGGCGCTCGGGCGATGACGGACAAAGGCTGGCTTGATGATGTTGATTATTTTTATTCAGGCCATATTGGCATTAAGTCCCTGCCGGTTGGGACAATCGCTGCCACAACGCCGGGATTTTTGGCTTCGACTAAATACAATGCTTATTTTAAAGGAGTTTCCTCACATGCCGGCATCAACCCGGAACTCGGAAAAAATGCTTTATTGGCTGCAACGACATCTGCTAACAACCTTTACGCTATTCCGCGCCATCATGATGGCGTCACCAGGGTAAATGTAGGAAAGCTTACTGCAGGGAGCGGCCGGAACATCATACCGGGAGACAGCTATATGGAAATAGAAGTGCGGGGTGAGACACCTGAGATTGCTCAATATATGGCCGAAAAAGCGACACGGATTATTCAGGCTGCAGCAGATATGCATGATGTGTCCTGCACAATCGAAGCAGTTGGAGTTACAGAAGTGGTTGTCTGTGATGAAGAGCTGATTCCGAAAATTACTAAATGGTGTGCAACAAGCGAGCTTGTGAAAGAAGTGCTGCCTTCTGTCCCTGTCTCCGGATCGGAAGACGTCAGCTTTATGATGAACCGGGTTCAAAAGCATGGCGGCAAAGCTACGTTTATGCTGTTTGGGACGAAGCTGGATTTTCCACACCATCATCCTCAATTCGATTTTGAGGAAGAAGCTTTGCTGGCTGCGGTCGATGCTTTTATTCACATCTTAAATGGCGGTTCGTCCATTAAGAACTAAGGGAGGAAATCATGAACTTTGCAAAACTATTTTTGTCTGAAAACAAAGAAGAATTTGAGAAAATCAGTGAGTATATCTACCATCATCCGGAAACTAGATTTGAAGAGTATGCATCAGCAGAATTCCTGGCATCTGAATGCGAAAAAGCAGGATTCCAGGTGGAACGGAATGCTGGAAATATTGAAACCGCTTTTGTAGCTTCTTACGGAAGCGGAGCTCCTGTTATTGGGTTTCTTGGTGAATTCGATGCTCTGTCCGGATTGGGGCAGGTGCCAAACAAAACTTCGTTCGAGCCAACCGAGCTGAATGTCGGTCATGGCTGCGGGCATAACCTGCTGGGGACAGGAGCTTTTGCAGCAGCCTGTGCAGCAAAAAAATATTTAGAAGAAAACAATATGCCTGGGACTGTTAAGTTCTTTGGCTGTCCTGGCGAAGAGGGCGGCTCCG
This sequence comes from Bacillus sp. ZZV12-4809, assembly GCF_009849585.1. Lineage (GTDB taxonomy): Bacteria > Bacillota > Bacilli > Bacillales > Cytobacillaceae > Cytobacillus. The sequence continues at coordinate 119,072 of NZ_VCRN01000004.1, read as the reverse complement.
GGAAAACCTTCATGGTCCGCGAAGGAGTATTTGAAGGGGTGGATGCTGCCTTAACATGGCATCCCTCTCCAGGGAACAGCATCATGAGCTTATCCAGTCTTGCAAACTATCAGGTTTATTTTCGTTTTAAAGGCTTATCCTCACATGCAGCGAACTCGCCTCACCTGGGGAGAAGTGCCCTTGATGCGGTTGAGCTCATGAACGTAGGTGTGAATTACCTTCGCGAGCATGTCGTGCCGGAAGCCAGAATGCATTACGCCATCACCAACACAGGGGGCATCTCGCCAAATGTCGTACAGGCAGATGCCGAAGTCCTTTATCTGATCCGGGCGCCAAAGGTTCAGCAGGTGGATGAAATCTACAAACGGGTTTGCAAAATCGCGGAGGGAGCGGCTCTGATGACAGAAACAGAGCTTACCATTGAGTTTGACAAGGCATGCTCCAACTATATTCCAAACCGCAGCCTTGAAAAAATACTCTATCAAAGCCTTCAGGAAGCCGGCATTGAAAAACCAAACCAAGAGGAAAAGGCATTTGCCGAAAAACTTTGGGCCACCCTATCAGATGGTGAGAAAGAAAGCTATTTAGATATTTTAAGAGGATTTGGCTATGTAGGGGACGGCAGTGAGTTTGAAGGAAAATACCTGGCGGAAACCATATCTGCCTATGAACCTTCCAAAGAAGTCCTTGCCGGCTCTACTGATGTCTCTGATGTAAGCTGGGTCGTCCCAACCGCACAGCTGACAGCCTCAACATCAGCACTGGGGACACCGCTGCATACATGGCAGATGACCACTCAAGGCATCAGCAGCTACGCCCATAAAGGAATGCTCCGGGCAGCAGAAGCTATGGCATTAACCGCTATAAAACTGCTGACAGACCAGGAGAAATTGGAAGCTATCAAAAAGGAATTCGAAAAGTTTAAGGAAGCTAATCACTACACATGTCCAATTCCTGCAGAAGTTGAGCCATCAACTTTAAAGTAGGTTCCATTTGGTCGGGAGCGAGGTGAGTCCGAACTAGGAGCAGCTTCGGACAGAAAAAGCAAAAATCTCTGGTTTAGAGTCCGAACCTGGAGCAACTTCGGACAGAAAAAGCGGAAATCTCTGGTTTAGAGTCCGAACCTGGAGCAGCTTCGGACAGAAAAAGCGGAAATTCCGGGTTAAGTGTCCGAACTCGAAGCAGCTTCGGACACAGAAAGCAGAAATCCAAAACACCTGTCCGAACAAGGACGCCGCATGGGAAACAAACGCAGCTTCATTTACCAGTAACAAATCCAAAAACAGAAAAGCGAGGGGAGTATATGAAAACACAAAAGCAAGGAGAGAAAGTGGTATCAGAAAACACGAAACCAGGGATTGCCCAGCGATTTCTTAATGGAGTCGAAAAGGTCGGCAACAAGCTCCCGGATCCATTCATATTATTTGCCGGGCTCGCAGTGCTTGTTATTATCGTTTCAGCCATATTTAGCGCCTTTGGTGCTACTGTTGTCCATCCGGGATCTGGAGAGGAGCTCGAGGTTAAGAACCTGGCATCTGCAGAAGGCCTGAATTTCATCCTGACTTCCATGCTCGATAACTTCACCGGATTTGCGCCTCTTGGACTGGTTCTGTCCATGATGCTCGGGATCGGTCTTGCCGAGAAAGTCGGCATGCTGGATTATGCCATTAAGAAGACGATTTTAAAATCTCCTCCTGCATTAATCACGTACACCGTTGTGTTTGTCGGGATCATGGGGAATATTGCATCAGATGCTGCGATGGTCCTGGTTCCGCCGCTTGCCGCAATGGTCTTCTACAAAATCGGCCGGAATCCAATTGCCGGTTTGGCTGCAGGGTATGCATCCGCAGGTGCCGGTTTTACAGCAAACCTGCTCATTGCGGGAACGGACGCACTGTTGGCAGGGATTTCAACAGAAGCTGCCAAGATTATTGACGAAAATATTGTCGTTACACCAATTGATAACTGGTATTTTAATATTGTTTCCGTATTTGTTTTAACCATTGTCGGGGGACTAGTCACGACGAAGTTCATAGAACCGCGTCTTGGAGAATACAAAGGCGATGAGGTTAAAGAAGCAATTAAGGAAGATCCGCCTAATGCAGGCAAGGCATTGCGGAATGCAACGATTGCCGGGTTCGCCTACATTGCCCTTATTGTGGGAGCGATCCTTATACCAAATAGCCCATTAACCAATGAAGATGGCGGTCTGGTTCCATCTCCATTCCTGGATGGCATTATTCCAATTATTCTCTTCTTCTTCATCATTATCGGTACTGTTTATGGAATAACAGTTGGAAATATTAAGAGCAGTAAAGATGTTGCCAATTTTATGGCTGAATCCATGAAGGATATGGCGTCTTATATTGTCTTAATCTTCGCAATCGCCCAATTTATCGCTTACTTCAGCTGGTCTAATATCGCAACCTGGGTAGCAGTAAATGGAGCAGAATTCCTAAAAGACGTGGAATTTACCGGAATTGGCCTAATTATCGGCTACATCATTTTTACAGCTTCCCTGAACTTCCTGATCACTTCAGGTTCAGCTAAGTGGGCGCTTGAAGCACCTGTGTTTGTGCCAATGTTTATGCAGTTTGGCTATCACCCTGCGTTTACGCAAGTGGCTTACCGTGTAGCAGATTCATCAACCAATATCGTGACACCAATGATGCCATATATGGTTATTGCCCTGGCGTTTATGCAGAAATATGACAAAAAAGCGGGAATTGGAACATTCATTTCTTTAATGCTGCCGTACTCGGTTACGTTCCTGATCACTTGGATCATTATGATTTTAGTGTTCGTCTTCCTTGGAATTCCGTTTGGTCCGGGAATCGGCCCGTATCTATAAAAATAGGATGTGATTAAGTAGTGAGTAATCTTGAAAATCAACTAAAAAAGTGGAGGCGCGATTTTCACCGTTACCCGGAAGGAGGATTCCTGGAAATGCGCACAGCCTCCATTGTCGCATCAATCCTGGATGAACTTGGCTTCGGGCTTAAAATGGGCAGGCAGGTAATGTCCGCTGATTATGTTATGGGTAAGCCGAACCAAGAGGAAACAGCAGCACACTACCAATGGGCTCTCGAAAATGGGGCAAAAAAAGAGTATATTGAACCCTTCAAAGAGGGATACACCGGTATTGTCGCGACGATGGATACGAAAAAGGAAGGCCCGACCATCGCCTTCCGTGTGGATATGGATGCATTGCCGATCCTTGAATCAGAGGAAGACAGCCATTTTCCTCAAAAAGAAGGATTCAGCTCTTCAGTTCCAAACACCATGCACGCCTGTGGACATGATGCCCATACAGCGATCGGGCTTGGGCTGGCAAGCTTAATTGCTGAACATAAAGAGAGCCTAAAGGGGAAAATCAAACTGATTTTTCAGCCCGCCGAGGAAGGCACCCGCGGGGCTCGTTCAATGGCCGAAGCAGGAGTTGTTGATGATGTGGATTATTTAATTGCCTCACATGTCGGCACAGGAGTTCCAGATGGGCAGTTTGTGGCATCAAAAAACGGATTTTTAGCCACGTCAAAGCTTGATGTAACGTTTAAAGGAGTTTCATCCCACGCAGGCGGAAATCCGGAAGAAGGGAAAAATGCCCTGCTGGCAGCTGCTTCTGCCGCTTTAAATATTTATGCTATTCCGCGCCATTCAGAAGGGGCAACCCGCATTAATGTGGGTGAATTGCATGCAGGCTCAGGCCGCAATATTATCGCAGATAAAGCGGTGCTGAAAATTGAAACACGCGGGGAAACGACAAAAATTAACGAATATGTCAAAGCCCAGGCTGAAGCTGTTATCGCAGGATCTGCCCAAATGTATGGAGTAGTGTACGAGATTCAGACTGTGGGCGAAGCCATTAGCGCTCAAGGATCAAAAGAGCTGGCCAGTGTCCTGCATTCATGTGCACAAGAAGCTGACTATTTAAAAGAAAGCATTCTTGAAGACGGTTCACCGGCAGGCTCTGAGGACGCAACCTTTTTTATAGAGCGTGTTCAGCAATCTGGAGGGCAGGCCACTTACTGCATTTTCGGGACAGAACTGGCAGCTGGCCATCATAATGAAAAGTTTGATATTAAGGAAGACACGATGTTGAATGCCGTCAAGCTGCTGTTTGAAGCTTTAAAAAAATTACATTAAGGGACTGATGAGGCAGAGCAATCTGCCTCATTTTCTTCATGATATTCGAGGAGGAGTAAGGAAAATGAAAGAATGGCTGGATAAGCACCTGAAAGCATTGAACTTAACTGACAGCATGAACCAGACTGATGGGTTCTGCAGACTAGGCTACACGGAAGAAGAATGGATGTCCATTGATGTATTTGTTTCCCTTGCAGAGGATATGGGGCTCAAGGTTCGAAGAGATGAAGCGGGAAATGCGATTGCCCGCTGGGAAACCGAAGATTCTTCACCTGCAGTTGCTGTAGGCTCTCATGTGGATACGGTGAAAGGCGGAGGGGGATATGATGGAGTGGCTGGTGTCCTTTGCGGTCTGGCAGCCGTGAAGTCTTTAAAGGATGAAGGGTTTCAGCCTGCTGCCCCAATAGAGGTCATTTGCTTTGCTTCTGAAGAATCAGCCCGCTTCGGCGTATCCACCATCGGCAGCAAGGCTATGAGCGGACTTCTTAATAAAAAAGAAGTGGAAGATGTATCAGATGAGAATGGTATTACCATCCGCCAGGCAATCGAGTACATAGGGCTTTCATGGAATGTCATAGACGCAGCTGAACGGACTGAATCTGATTTAAAAAGTTTTATTGAGCTTCACATTGAGCAGGGAACGAGGGTGGAGGATGCTGGTGCAGACTTTGGAGCAGTTACGGCAGTTGCCTGTCCAATTCGCTTAAAGGTCATTATCAATGGTCAAATGGGGCACACAGGGACGACCCCGATGGGCAAACGAAAGGATGCCTTTGTCGCGGCGGCACCTCTCGTTTCGTTTATATCCGAGAAAGCTCTTGCTTTATCGGATTCAAGTTCCGTGCCGATTGTGGCAACTGCAAGCACCTTTGAACTAAAGCCTAACTCCATGAATGTGATTCCAGGAACGGTTGAGCTTGGAATCGATATCCGCAGTGTGGACGATTCACTGAAAAAAGAAATGGAGAAGCTTATCCGTGAGAAATGTGATCAGCTTTCAGAATCCTTTGGTGTTAAAATAGAAGTAAAAACGCTTGTTCATAATCCATCCATTCAGCTGGATGAGGCAGTGATGCGGAGATTGCAGCATTCAGGCGAATCGTTAGGATATAAAGCATTGGTGCTTGAAAGCGGAGCAGGCCATGATGTCATGAATATGGCGGCCAAATGGCCTTCAGGGCTTTTATTCATACCATGCAAAAATGGCCTCAGCCATCATCCTGAGGAATTTGCAGCGATTGAAGATCTGGAAATGGGTACAAAGATTTTGGCCCATTATTTAAAAATGGAAACAAGCAGATAAAGATAGAAGCAGGTGGAAAGTAATGAAGATTCGCGTTGGGGTAGTGGGGCCGGAAGACTCCGTTGGACACATTCTTGCCTTGTCGCGTGAATACAGCGAGCTTGAAATGACTCCATATGTTTATAAGGAAACAAAAGAAACAGAAAACATCATCAGGGACCATAAGGCGGAAATCGATTTATGGTTTTTCTCCGGACAGGCCCCTTATTATTACGCACGTTCTAAAGGGCTGATTGGGGAAGAAAATGCCCAATTTCCCCCTCTGTATGGCTCCAGCCTTCTGGGCACACTCCTTGAAGCTCATATCAGGGAGGGCGGATTTCAGCAGGCAAGCTTGGACACCATTCAGGAATCCGAGTTAGATATACTTAAGAACACATACTTTTTAGGAGATTTGAACATTCATACTTTTTCCTATCATGAATACGAGCCGGCAGAGGAAATCATCCGTTTTCATCAAAAGCTTTATGAGGAAGGAAAAACGGAGGTCGCCTTAACATGTGTTCAGGAAGTCCATGATCGGCTCAGGGCGCTGGGGATCCCCTGTTACCGGGTGGTGCCGTCTCCTGTCGCAATCAAACTGGTGCTCCGCTATTTAAGGGAAAGAGGCCAGTCCAATTGGTATAAGCGCTCGCAGATAGCGATTATGGGCATGGAAGTCGTTCATTCTGCAAATTCACTGGATGAGCAGCATTTTACCTATGAAATGAAGCGGCATGAGCTGGAAATGAAGCAGGTCCTGCTTGATTATGCCGAGAAGGTCCAGGGCTCGTTTGTGCAGATCGGGGATGGCCTATTTTTTATCTATACAACCCGTGGCGAAATGGACATGCACTTTCAGGAGGATTCCATGTATTCTCTTATAGAAGAAGCGAAATCCCACAGCAAGCTGAAGGTAAGAATCGGTGTGGGTTATGGACTGACGGCATATGATGCAGAGCAGAATGTCAGGCTGGCCCTTCAATATGCACGGGACCAAAAGGCCTCCCCTGTAATAAGCATTGATGAAAATAAGCAAATAAAGGAACACCTTTCAGAAAGCGGCAAAGAGGCGATTGCCTATCAGCAGCGAATATGGGGAGAGGAATGGGAAGAACGATTTAAGGAAGCGAAAATCAATCCGGCAATCGTATCCAAAATTGATTACCTCTCAAGGCATTACAAAAAGAAGATTGTCACTGCGCAGGAAGTTTCCAGGTGGCTCAAAAATACTGAGCGCAACTCGAGAAGAATTATGGCGGAGCTCGAGCGCCTCGGTCTCGCAAAAGTAACGGGTGAAGAACAGCCTGGGCAGCGCGGGCGGCCGCGGAAGGTTTATGAGTTAAGGTTTTGACTTAAATGAAATCAAGAGAACGCGCAAATCAAAAATAACTGATTCTCAGCAAGGTTCCCCCTATTCTTTGGGATTATGGGGGACTTTGATTTTCCCGTAAAAGGGAAATAAGAAAAAAACGTAAATTCAATCAAACGTTTGATTGAATTTATAGACCAGGAGCAAAATACAAGAAATTCAGTAGTCCACAAGCTTAAATTCGGCATTTGCCAAAATCAAAAGGATCTCAATAAGATTGGCTCTAATTGGCACGAAATAGTTTGAATATTTTGTAGTTGACTTTAAAACCACTTTCAATTATCCTAAAAGGGAATATAATATGTAACCGGTTACACAGTGGGATATGAATGTTTTAACAATTTCATCTGATTGGTGATTGTAAGCAATAGCTTTTTTATAGCTAAATGTGTAACCGGTTACATCTTGTGGAATACTAGCTGGATTTTTACTCTATCAAACTCCTAATAGGATGATTGCTTATGGGGGAGTAAGTCGATTCAAATTAGAATATGAAAAATTTTCAAGGGGGAAAAGTGATGAGAAAATCTTTTATTGCCATGCTAAGCCTCATTTTGGTTTTGGGTTTACTGGCAGCTTGTACGAACAAAGAAGATGCAGGTAAGGGAGGTAAAAAAGATAAAGATGGGAGTACAACAATCCGTGTTGTAATGAAGGATGATAACAGCTCTAACCCTGTATCAGAAAAGTATTATGATGCGATTGAAAAGGGTCTCCTTGAAGATGAAAATATTAAAGTGAATTTTGAATTAGTCGACCTCCCGCAAGGCAATTATGCTGAGAAGTTAAACTTGCTGCTCAACAGCGGAGATATACCTGACATGATTTACTTTCAAGGCGGAGATCAAGCCATGGCTGATCAAGGCTTGTTAGAAGATTTAAGACCATACATCAAGGAATCAAAATACCTAAAAGATATTATCCAGCCATTTAACGAAAAGAGGTTGGAAAATTATCCATACCTGCTTTGGATTAAACCGCTTGCTCCTAAAGTTCCTGTCATTAGAGGAGACTGGTTTAACAAAATGGAGACTTCTAAAGCACTAATGGAAAATCCAACTGTGGACAATTATTATGCATTTTTTAAAGAGTTAGTTGACAAGAAGCCTGGCAGTGATAAACCGAAATATGCCATTACGGTTGCCGGCGACATAGCAGAAATCGACTATATGTTCGATATGGCTTTTGGGATCAATAAGACATGGCTGCAAAAAGAAGATGGATCTTATGAATTCTCTAGAGTTTCAAAGCAGCAAAAAGAAAAGCTGGAGTTCTATAACAAGTTATATAAAGAAGGTCTATTGGACCCTCAATATTTAACAAAGCAATGGGATACAAAGGAAAAAGCATTTTTTGATGGAGATGCAGCGATTATCCCTGGTACAGCTGGAAAAGTAATTGATATTTATGAAGGCAAAATGGTTCAAGTGAGCGGAGAAGAAGCGTCATTAGTCACACTGCCGCCTGCAAAGGGTGAGTATCAAGGCTTTGGTGCTACAGATGTTACGAAAGAATCAAGAGGTATTGCCATCTCTGCAAATTCTGAGAATAAAGACCTTGTGTTTAAGATTCTGGATTATATGGCAAGCCCTGAGGGACAAATGATTGACCGATTTGGATTTGAAGGCGAGCACTATAAAGAAGCGGATGGAAAGCTTCAGCTTACTGATAAATATTACAGTGAATGGTTCGCAAGATTCTGGGAGCCGGCTGATTATACACCAGCTACTCCAGTAGATGAAGCAACACCATTATTAAGTGAATCCGCAGAAAAATCACTTCAATCAGCAGAAGAGTTTTATGAAGAGGATAATAGCTTCATAATCCCGGAAGAATACGTTGCTAACTGGGATGCTATGCAAAATCTATATTTGGAATATACAACGGACATCATTACTGGCAAACGTCCAATCTCTGATTTCGAAAAATTCGTGAAAGAGTGGAACAAAGCAGGCGGAAAAGAGATTACAGAACTGGCAAATAAACATTTAAAATAATCCTAAAAAAATAGTGGAGACTCCGATCTCCGCTATTTTTTTAGCAAACTTTGACAAAGGGGGGCCTCATTTGAAATTTGAACAATGGTATAAGAAGGTTTATGGCTGTTTAATAGGATTATCAGTCGGTGACGCGCTGGGAGCTCCGACCGAAGGCCTGGCTTTGGAAGAGATAAAGGAAAAATACGGCTGGGTTACTGATTTTGTCAATGATGATCCAGTGGGAACAGATGATACCGAATATACAATGCTGACTGCAAAAATCATCTTAAAATATGGCAGCAAACTAAACTATGAGGATATGACAAGAGAATGGACACGCTATCTTGTCTCCCAGGAAGGCGGCTTTAAAGGCGGCGGCTTTAGTGAAGTTGAGGCGATCTTTAATCTGCGAAAAGGGCTTGCCGTTCCTGCAGCTGGGGTTGATAACCATCAAATGTGGAGTGACGGAGTAGCCATGAGAATTTCTCCAATTGGCATTTTTTGTGCCGGAAATCCGGAGGAAGCAGCCAGGCTGGCTGAGATTGAAGCCAGAGTAAGCCACGACCGGGATGGAGTATATTGCGGTCAAGCTGTGGCCGCAAGTGTTGCTTACGCCATGACGGGAAAGGATTGGCAAAAAGTAATTGAAACAGGAATGAATTATATACCTAAGGATTCCTGGACCCATCGAAAAATCGACGAGGCTGTAGAAATTGGCTTAAAGTATAACGATGTTCAAGATGCTATGGAAGAGCTCTATAATAAGATCTCGGTTTTTTACTATCCTTGGGCTGATATGGGACCGGAAGCTATTCCGCTCGCTTATGGATTGTTTGCCGCAGCAAAGGGTGAATATATTCCTTCTGTCCTGGGCGGAGTCAATATCGGAAGAGATTCTGACACAATAGCGGCTATGAATGGCGCCATGGCAGGAGCGTTACATGGCGCCGATGCTGTGCCAAAGGCTTGGCAGGACAGAATTAATATTATCCGCGGACGATGTGTTCTGGCCATGAAGGGAATAGACGTTCGAGATATTGCCAAAGATTTAACAAATGTATTAATAGGAGGAAAAGAGTAATGTCCTATGATAAAATTTACGGTTCTCTTCTTGGTATGGCAATGGGTGACTCGACAGGCTTTGCTGCGATGTATCATAGATCGCTCGTACTTCCTCCTAAGCGAAGAAAGCGTTTATGGAGCTTTAGTCAAATTACCGACCAGCATCGGATTAATAAAATTTCACTGCCCTTCACACATGCTCTGAGCGAGGAAATTTTAGATCTGTGCGGAACGGATGATACAGAATTTGCGGTCATGGCAGCCCAAATCCTTCTGGATTGCGGAAATGAAGTAACAGAAGAAAAATTACTTCATGGCTGGATGCAATATATAGTTGGAGCTGAACAGGAAATATGGAGTGGCGTAAGTGAGAGAGCCTCTATTGAAAACATTAAAAAAGGAATCCTTCCACCGGCATCTGGCAATGATAATCCTCATCACTATGATGATGGTGCTGTTTCGCGTGCGGTTCCAATCGGTCTTATTTTTAAAGATCAGCCTGAAAAAGCTGCAAATATTGCACAGAAAATGGCTTCTATCACAAATGCTGAAGATGGCATCTATGCAGCACAGGCCATGGCAGCCAGCATAGCTGCAGCCCTATCAGGCGCTTCTCCGCAGTTGGCAGTAGAAGAAGGATTAAAATACGTACCGGAAAATACCTGGATTCAAAGAAAAATGGAGCTTGCCCTAAATGTATTAGATGAAACAAATGGGGACGGATTTGCAGCTATACCTCTATGGCAAAAACGAGTGGTCAATGCTGTCTATAACTATGCCAATATTGCTCCTGAGACACTCTCAGTTGCTTACGCCATTTTCCTAAGTACAGAAGGAAATCTGCAAAAAGGAATTCAGCTGGCATCCTTACTGCCGAAGCAATCAGATAGTATGCCTGCAATGGTTGGTGCCCTAGCTGGAGCTTCAGAGGGGGCAAATGCGGTCCCGGAAACCTGGAAAGAAGCATTAGACAAAATTAAAGGAATTTGTATTCCCAGTTTACAAGGGACATCCCTAAAGAGTGTTGCTGCTAAATTGGCCAGCTATTAAAAGGACTGAAGTATAATGTAGATGCACGATATACTGAAAGGTTGAATATGTAATCGTGCATCTTATCTTAATCGGGTATTGGTTTATAAAAGTGTGAACATTACGATAATAATAGGTTGACAGGAATGGCTGTTGGAAGGTACCATAAATATATAAATGTGTAACCGGTTACACATTCTCTGGGTTTGATAACCCCTTTTTTTAAGACAATATGTAACCGGTTACATACCAAAGTGTTCAACAGACAAAAAACCAGTTAAAAAAGAGGTTAATACTATGACTAGCAGTGATGTACGTATTGTTTCACCGTGCGGAATATTAGGATATGGATTTCCGGAGGAGTCATTTAACAGGGCTTTTGAGAACGGGCAAAAGGTTGATGGAATTGTAGTAGATGCCGGTTCGACTGATGCCGGTCCGCATAAACTCGGTGCGGGTGTGGCGATTGTGAGCCGCCGGGCAACCAAAAAAGATTTGGATATCATCATTAAAAATGGAGTTCCACGGGGGATTCCGATTGTGATCGGATCCGCTGGCGGAGCTGGTGCCAAGCCGCATATGGAGTGGACATTGGATATTATTAAGGAAGTTCTGGAAGAACGCAGCTTAACAGCTAAAATGGCCATGATTTGGGCAGATTTTACACAGGAAGAAATTATGAAAGCAAACCATGAGGGCCGAATTAATCCTCTCACGCCTAACATTCCGTCACTTACAGATGAAATCATTCTAGAGACCAGCAACATTGTTGCACAGATGGGGCATGAGCCTATTTTGGAAGCTCTCGAAAACGGAGCTGACATTATTGTCTGTGGAAGGGCATATGACCCGTCACCCTTTGCAGCAGTTGGAATATACCGCGGCAAAGATCCAGGTCTCGCTTACCATCTTGGAAAGATTCTGGAATGCGGTGCACTATGTGCAGAACCAGGGACAACAAAGGATTGTATCGTTGGGACACTAAAGGAAGATTCCTTCACAGTTCAGTCCCTGAACCCTATGCGTAAATGCTCGCCGATTAGTGTAAGTGCCCATACCTTTTATGAAAAAGAACATCCATTTATTTTACATGGGCCAGGCATCATCCTTGATCTTAGCCAATGCGAGTTTACCCAAGTGAGCGACGGTGTTGTCGAGGTGAAAAATAGTAAACTGCAAAAAAATGATCAGTATTGCATCAAGCTGGAAGGTGCGAGAAAGGTTGCATACAGAACCTTTGTTATCGCTGGTGTCCGTGACCCGATTTTAGTAGAAAATATCGAAGGAATCGAGGAGCTTGTGATAGAGCAGGTTAGAGAGTATTACGAGGATATCCCGGAAGAAGATTATTCTATCAACTTCTATAATTATGGGAAAAATGGAGTGCTCGGTTCAAGAGAAAGTGCACCTTTCCACGGACATGAGATTGGCGTCATGTTTGAAGTGGTAGCCAAAACACAAGAACTTGCAAACAGTATCTGCTCGAGTGTGAGATCTACATTTCTTCATTACGGGTATGAAAATCGGAAATCAACAGCCGGTAATTTAGCCTTTCCATTTGCTCCAAGTGATGTAGAGTTTGGACCTGTGTATGAGTTTTCTCTCTATCACCTAATGGAAATCACTGAAAGTCCATTTGTCATTGAGTATTTGTAAGGGGATGAAAACATGGCCGCTTTATTTGATCTAGCTAAAGTCTTACGAAGTAAAAATGCAGGACCATTCGAGCTGACATTCGATATTTTATTTGATTCTAAGGAAATTTATGAGCGAGTCAAGGACTCGGGGAAAATCAATAAACAAACCATTTGTGACTTATATAACCTTACTTGCGACCAGATAGATCATCTCGTTTTCTACGATCAGGCACTTGGAATTAAGATTACAATTCTAAGAGATATCTCATCTGGAACAGTTGGAGACAGGGATGTTTATGGCGCACAGCAGCATGCACCGTTAATGAATATACTGATTGATTAGGATGATGAACATGCAGAGAATAGCCGTTGTTGGAAGCATCAATATGGATTATTTTATTGAAAGCGAGATACTGCCTAAATTAGGAGAAACCGTCCTGGGTGAGAATTTCTTTTTATCCATTGGCGGCAAGGGGGCCAATCAAGCTGTGGCAGCAGCCCGTCTTGGCGGAAATGTGTCCTTATTCGGATCGGTTGGTGATGATGAGAATAGTGATTTCATTATCAAAAAGCTGGAGAATGAGAATATCAATCTGGTAAATCTTCAATCTGTAAAAGGATTGCCTACAGGAGCAGCGTTTATTGAGCTTTGTCAAAGTGAAAATCGCATAATTGTGGTACCTGGTGCCAATACACAGACCAATGTTGACTATGTAAAAAATTCTGTATCAGAGCTTCTGAACTGCGATGTGATTGTATTTCAGCTCGAGACACCGTTAGACATGATAGAGTATTTGGTTCCGCTCCTTTATGAAAGAGGAAAAACGATTATTATCAATCCGGCCCCGGCACAAACACTCAGCCCAGGGCTTATTAACAAGGTTACCTATATTACACCGAATGAACACGAATACAAGCTAGTGTTTAACACCGATGATTCAATGGAAGAGCTCCTTAAAAAGCACCCCAATAAACTAATCATTACTTGCGGGTCAGAGGGAGTTCGTTTCTTTGATGGCGCAGAGATCAGATTAGTTCCATCCATTAAGGTAAGTCCGGTTGACACAACGGGAGCCGGCGATACCTTTTCAGGCGCTTTCGCTGTTGCCATTGCCGAAGGGAACAGCCTCGAAGACAGCATACGATTTGGCAACATAGCAGCTGGCCTATCGGTTACTAAAAAGGGTGCACAAACGGGAATGCCAAAGCGAAATGAAGTGACTCAATTTGTAAAGGAAAAGGAGTATAAAGATGAAAAAGGGCATACTGAAGCAAATTAAATCAAGCTGGGTCCTATATCTTATGCTTTTTCCAGCCCTTCTTTATTTTTCGATCTTCCACGTCGTTCCGTTAATTGGAATGAAGCTGGCATTTCAGGATTACCGGATTATCGGTGATAATGTTTGGGTCGGGATGAAGCATTTTAAGATTCTATTCAGCTCCCCAGCCTTTTTGGATGTATTACAAAACACCATTATTATTAGTGTGATGAAGATTGTATTCTTCTTTCCGATTCCGATTATCTTATCTTTATTGATTAACGAAGTCAGAGTCGGCAAATTTAGAAAATATGTTCAGTCCATTGTTTACCTTCCTCACTTTTTATCATGGGTCGTGATTGCAGGAATCTGGATTGCATTTCTAAATCCGGAAGTTGGCGGAGTAAACGTAATTCGCAGCTTTTTCAATATGCCTTCGCTTGATTTCATGACAAGTAAAGACCATATCCGCTGGGTATTGGTATTCCAGGAAATTTGGCGCAGTGCAGGGTGGGACTCCATAATTTACTTGGCTGCCATTCTGAAAATAAGCCCGTCTCTCTATGAAGCTGCCAAAATTGACGGAGCATCTAAAATACAGCAAATGAGATACATCACATTGCCTTCCTTAACTTCAACAATCATGACAGTCTTTATTCTAAATCTGGGATTCTTCATGAATGCCGGTTTTGATCAGGTATTTAATATGATGAATTCGTCTGTCATCAGCGTGATTGATATTTTAGACACTTATGTATATCGAATCGGTCTCTTAAATGGCCAATATGCTTATGCAACGGCAGCGAGCCTTTTCAAGGGTGTAATTGGGGTTATCTTAATTTTAAGCACACACTTTATCTCAAAAAGAATTTCTGGTAAAGGTGTTTGGTAGGAGGTGGAACGATGATGAATAAATTAAAAAAATTGAGTGTATCAACCATTATTATTTACAGCATTTTGTTTTTAGTTTCTTTAACTGTGCTAGTTCCGCTTCTTCACTTGCTGGCAATGTCGTTATCAGATCCTCTCAAAGTCCATAAACTAAGCGGCCTGGGTATCATTCCTGAAGGATTTTCACTCATTAACTACAAAATTTTATTATCAAACCCGCTAATTTTAAAAAGTATTTTTAACACCTTATTTATAACCGTTGTGGGTACAGCCTTGAATCTGCTGCTTACTGCAATGACAGCCTATGTGCTGGCAAGAACGAAGTTTCCCGGCCGCAATCTTGTCATGATCTTCCTGATTGTCATCATGGTATTTGAACCAGGATTAATACCGGAATACTTACTGGTGAAAAATCTTGGATTGCTGGATACTTACGCTTCTCTCATTCTTTATAAGACAATCAATATATTTTACTTGTTTATTATGATGAGATTTTTTGAGGATGTTCCTGAGAGTATTCTGGAAGCAGCGCGTATGGATGGGGCCGGGCACTTCCGTATCTTTACAAAAATCATGTTGCCTTTATCGAAGCCGGCTTTGGCAACAATGGGTCTGTTTTATGGAGTTTACCACTGGAATGAATAC
Organism: Bacillus sp. ZZV12-4809; assembly: GCF_009849585.1. Classification (GTDB taxonomy): domain Bacteria; phylum Bacillota; class Bacilli; order Bacillales; family Cytobacillaceae; genus Cytobacillus. Next base: position 103,770 of record NZ_VCRN01000004.1, on the reverse strand, counting down.
TTCCGGGCGACAATCTACTTAACGGACACAGGCAAATGGCCACTGCAGCTTGTACTTCGGCAATTTGTAGTAGAACGTGATAATACATCACTGCTGGGAGCACAAAACTTCCTATCCTATGATCAGATAGCAACGCTTGATTTCGCTTCTCTGCAGGCAGGAACGATCATCATCTCGGTTGTGCCTTTGCTGCTCATTTATCCGTTGATATTAAAGTATTATGCAAAGGGTGCTTTTGAGGGTGGAGTCAAAGACTGATTATTACTCTCTAGGTGGAAAAGAGTAAACACAACAGTAAAAAAGGAGTCTTCATATGGTTACTTTTAAAGAACGTGTAAGAGGTATTGTGCTATCCACTGCACTTGGGGATGCGATGGGAGCACCTGTTGAAAAATTAAGCTATGAAGAGATTAAAAAAATGTATAAGAGGGTTGAGTCGCTCCGTACCAGATGGTACAAGGAAGATTACCCGGCTGACTTAAATCTGGGCAGAAGAAGGGGCAACGGTACAGTTACAGACGACACCCTAATGACTGTTGCTCTCATAAACGTCTATAACAAAGAAAAAAGACATATAGATGCCTATGACATGGGAAACGAATTTGTGAAGGAAATCGCTTTTAACAAAACGTATATCCCTGAGTTTGGAAGAGAAGCGCTCATTATTGATCGTCTCTTCTACCCGGAAAAATATATTTTCATGCGTCATGTATTAGCCAATTGTGAGCCGCGTGAAGGTGGAATTGGCAATATGATCAACTGCGGGGCTGCGATGTATATCGCACCAGTTGGAATCGTCAATGCCGGAAATCCGAAAGCTGCCTATGATGAAGCGATTTTGTTTGCAATGGGACATCAAAGCAGCTACGGCCTGGAAGCTGCTGGGGTGCTGGCAGCCTGTGTGGCAAAGGCTTTTGAAGAAAATGTGACAGTAGATGAAATTGTGGAGACAGCCCTTTATTTTGCTAAGGATGGAACAAAGAATGCAATCCGTGATTTAACTGCAGCTGCCAGGAAATTGCATTCGGAAGGTGCAGATATGGATACGGTTATTTCTACATTCCAAAATGTGATAGAACCATACTCGCCAATGAAAGACGATGTTCACCGCAAAATGGAGAAGGTTGGTGTACCTTCCAATCACTATACACCAAGCAGGCTTTTCTCCATTGAAGAGCTGCCAATGGCGTTAGCGTTCATGGTGTTAAATGATGGGGATTACTATGGAACTATATTAGATGGCATAAACTCTGGCCGTGATACGGATTCCATCGGGGTAATGGCCGGTGTTATTTTAGGTGCAATGTACGGAGAACGTGTTATTCGTTCTGAAGATGTTGAGCTTTTACAGGAAACGAACAAAATGAATTTACTCGAGACAGCAGACCAATTCTCAGAAACTGCTAGGCTGATTATTGAGCAGGACCTGCAGCTGAATGAAAAAAGAAAAAACCTTCTTTAAAACACTTTGGGGATGGGAGTTGAGTAATTTGTTGCCTGAAAACTATGTAGAGAGAGTCTATGCCGGCTTCCTCGGAATGAATATTGGAATCCGGCTCGGGGCACCACTGGAGCCAAATGAATGGTCATATGAAAAAATCCAGGAAATTCATGGCGATATCCGGGGGTATGTGAAGGATTATAAAACCTTTTCTGCTGACGATGATGCCAATGGTCCGGTTTATTTTATCCGGGCATTAATAGATGACGCACGGGGGCGGGAACTGACACCGCAGGATGTTGCAAGAGCCTGGCTGAACTATTCGCGGGAAGGAATCGGTATGTTTTGGTGGGGCGGAGACCAAATCAGCACAGAGCATACGGCCTATTTAAACCTTAAAAAAGGCATCCCTGCCCCAAAGTCTGGTTCGGCTGAAGTCAATGGCATCATTATGGCTGAGCAGATTGGCGGACAAATCTTTATCGATACATGGGGATTGCTTTTTCCTGATAATATTCAAAAGGCAGCCGATTATGCTGAGATAGCGGCAAGTGTATCTCATGATAAAAATGGGCTATATGGGGCGCGCTTTATGGCAGCGTGTATTTCGAGAGCCTTTTCAGCTGAAAGCATGGATGTTATTATCGAAGCAGGATTATCCGTAATTCCAAAAGATTCCACCTATTATGCTGTCGTGAAAGCTGTGATTGATTTTTATCAGGAGCATCCGGAAGAAGAGGATTTCCGGAAGTGCCGTCAGTATTTAGAAAATGAGTGGGGCTATGATAAGTACACGGGAGTATGCCATATCATCCCAAATGCCGGCGTATGTGCCCTGGCCCTCATGTATGGAAAAGGGGATTTAGCACGGACTGTTGAAATAGCTACGATGTGCAGCTGGGATACGGATTGTAATGCAGGAAATGTAGGAACTATCGCAGGAGTTTTTGCCGGCCTTGATGCAATTCCAGGTCATTATCGAAAGCCAATCAACGATATGATTGCGACATCCAGCGTGTCAGGCTATTTGAATGTGCTGGATATCCCGACCTTCTGTAAAGAGCTTGCCGTTCTGGGCTATCAGGTGAATGGGCTGGAAGCTCCACAGAGATTAGTGGAAAGCATCCGAAACGGGGAAGTTTACCTGGATTTTACCTTGCCGGGATCAACCCACGGCTTTAAGACGAATAATGCTTTTAAGACATTATTGACCCCATGCAATGATCTAGGCATTGAGGAACGCCGGGGCTCATTGTCTGTTTTGTTTGACAGATTTATAGAAGGGGATTCAAGTAAAATATTTTACAAGCCGTTCTATCGCCGTGAAGATTTTAATGATGAGAAATATAAGCCGACCTTTGCACCTTCTGCATACAGTGGACAAAAGGTTTCGGCAAAGGTGTATATGGATAAATGGCAAGGTGGGGCGGATGTTTATTTGACTCCTTATGTCCGCAATAGTTACACAAAGAGTGATGTGAAGCTGGACTCCATCACATTAAACCATCAGCAGTGGCTTGATATTGAATTTGTGATCCCGGAGACTGATGGAGCATTGATTGATGAGGTGGGCTTTATTGTTGAGAGTCCATCACCTGCAGATAACCGTTCATTTGGAAAGTTTTATATCGGCGAGTTCCGGATCTTTGGCAATGCAGATTACTCCATTGATTTTGCCAAACAAGCCATGGAATTCAAATGTGTAACACCATTTGCTCATCACCGTGGCGAATGGACGCTGGAAAATGGTTTTATGAAAGCTGCTGCAGGTGAAGAAGATACTTCTTCCTTTACAGGGAACTATTATGGCCGTGACCTTGAACTGGATATAAGTTTTCAGCCTGTTTCCGGAAAAAGCCACGGGGTCATTCTTCGGGCAATTGGAACCGAACGCTATTATTGGGCAGGATTCGATGGTGACAATCAGGTTTCATTAATTGAAAATAACTTTGGATTTAAGCGCTTAAAGACAATTTCATATGAATGGAATCATGAAGCTATATATAACGTTAAGGCCATCAGCAAAGGAACTGCTGTTCAGATAGAAATCAATGGAGAACGGGTTCTGGATTTCGATGGATTGGGAAATGAATATGGAATGGCAGGATTTGGCCTGCTGGAAAAAGGGGAAACAACAGTGCGAAGTTTCCATGTAAAAGAAATGAATAAATAGGTTAGAGCACAAGAATCCTTTCGAAGGAGAATTTTGCGTGAGAGAAAAACAAATTACCATTCGGGATGTTGCAAAGGAGGCAGGCGTATCCGTAGCGACAGTATCCAGGTATTTAAACAATAAAGGATATATCAGCCAAAAATCGGAGCTTAAGATTCGTGATGTGATGGAGCGACTGAATTATCATCCAAATGAAATCGCTAGAGGATTAGCGAAAAAGAAAACTCGTACGATTGCCCTGATTATCCCTGATATTACAAACCCGTTTTTTCCAGAGCTTGTCGTGGCAATTGAAGAAGTGGCGAAATCAAAAGGGTACAGCATCATTTTGGTCAATACCCAGGACGGGGATATGGAAGATAATCATTTTTGGACACAGCTTCAAAACCGGTATGTTGATGGCTTTATCCTGGCATCGTTCGAAATGAGCGAAAAAGTCGTGAAGGCTATTGAAAACTCGAAAACTCCTTTTGTAAGAATTGACCGTGCAGCCGAAGATAACACCTGTGACTCGATTGGATTAGATAACTATAAAGGAGCCAGGCTGGCTGTTGAGCACTTGATTGAGGCAGGCTGCAAGAAGATTGCCCATATCAGCGGGCCGAAGTCATTCCCTCCATCTTCTGAACGGAAACGGGGATATGTGGAGTCAGTTACTGATTGGGCCGAGAGGAATGGAAAAGAATCTCCAGAGGATGCAGTTATCGTCTGCGAAGGAGACTTTACATTAGAAAGCGGCAAACTGCTGACTCAAGTCCTTATGAACCAGCATAAAGATGTTGACGGGATATTTCTTGGCAATGATTTAATGGCGATCGGCTGTCTCAAAGCTCTTAAGCTAATGGGCTACCAAGTTCCACAGGAAGTCGCAATAATCGGCTTTGATGGAATCAAGCTGACCGAAATGGTAGAGCCGGAAATTAGTACAATTGAACAGCCTATCTATGATATCGGGGCAGTATCCACTAACAAACTCATTCGTAAAATTGAGGGAATAGAGGATGATCAATCATTGCCGGTTGAGCCATCTCTGGATATTCGTCTAGTTGCAAGAGCATCCACGCTTGGTTTTGGGAAATTCCGATGAAATCGGATGGAACGGACAAGGGAAGAAAGGTGGAAAACTCTGCCTTTCTCTACCTTGTCTTATTTCTTTTCCTATATAAGAAGTATTCTTAAGAACTGTTTTAGAGTTAAAACAGTTCTTTTAATATGTTTTATAAAACAATATGAAATGAGACTGCTTTGGCAGGTCCAAAGCGATTTTTTTGTTGTGCACCAATAACAGCTTATTAATTCTTGGAATAGCTTGAGCTGGCAGTTTAGCTTTTTAATAGATTTAAGCTCTCTAACAGAAGTTTTTTATTTTAAATCTAACTTATAGGAGTTCCCTCTTTTTATCACATGAGTATCAGCCTAAGATCAGAACTGAAGATAGAATAGCGGCAGGCTGCTAGAGTGAACCCTACCCACTAGGACATCGACCAATGTCGAAACGAACGCTGTCATCAGCTGGAGATTGACGTCGAAAGGACGCAGAAATTTGCATGTTTAAAGTCCCAATTTCCTGAAAATTCGACTTTTATATTAGTTAGTTAAAGAACTAATGTGCTATAGTAAATTTAGTAACAGGTCATAATAGTTAGCTATAGAATAGCGATGGGGGTCTACACTTGTTAACAAATCATCTTGATTTTCGTCTGGAGCCGAAGGTAAGGGAATTGTATGAGGAGCACAAAAAGCGGGCTGAAAAAATAGATTGGGGCTATCACGAATTTCTTCCGTGGGATAAAGCCATGGATTTCCGGCGAGTACCATGGGATGAGAGCCAGGTGACGCTTCCGGAGCCCGTCATTACAGCAGTGGAGACAGCTCTCCTGACAGAAGTGAATCTTCCATGGTTCACCTCTTATTTGGACCAGACCTTTAAAGGGTCATTGAGTGTTATTAAGGAATTTGTGCATACCTGGACAGCGGAAGAGGATCAGCACTCCAACCTGCTTGAAACCTATCTGTTAATCACCCGGAATGTCCATCCGGGAAGGCTTCACCAGCTTCACAAGCAAACAGTGGAAAATGGCTGGAACCCGGATTTCCATACCCCATTTGAAACAATGGTATATACCTCCATGCAGGAGCTGGCCACCATGGTGTTTTACTATAATGTCGCGAAGGTGGCAGGGCCTCATGATAAGGATTTGTCCAGCCTGCTGAGAAGATTGGCTAAGGATGAGACGCTGCATTATACTTTTTACAGGGACGTTATAAAACACCACCTGCAATTAGAACCTAACTATTGCTACTATCTCGCGAACGTCATCATGAACTTTAAAATGCCGGGTGCTGTCATGCCGGATTTTGAAAACCGCATGGCGATCATTGCAAAAGAAGCCAATTACGGCCCGCTCGAATATTTTGATCAGGTTCTCGATGTCATTATAGACTATTGGGAAATTGAGAAGCTCCGTCCGATCGCACCGGAAGCAGAGAAAGCAAGACTCGATATATTAAACTATCATGCCCGCCTCAAAAAGGTCCGGGACCGATTTTACAGCAAGAAATAAGGTATAGAACCGGCCCGGGAAGGCTGGTTCTATTTTTGCTGGAATAGGCCCCAATTGTGAATACTGCAAATAACACACCATTTTTCAATAAAAACACCCCAACGCTAGTTTTGAAGCCCGTTTAATCGGGAATTTACCTCAATAAAACACTTTGGAGGTAATCATTTATGCTTCAATTGATAGAATCCCGCTCTCCTTCTACCATTGCCTTAGCCTTTAATGGCAATGCAACCAAGGAGGATGCTGAAAAACTGGATCAATATGTGAGAGAAAATTTTAAAGAAGACCAGAAATTCAATATCCTGGCCATCATGACAGATGTGGACGGAACAACCTTCCAGGGTGCAGCGGAAGGAATGGGGTTTGATATAAAAAGATGGAAGCAGTTTAATAAATTCGCTGTTGTAAGTGATAAAGACTGGATTGGCACTTTTTCAAAGCTCACGAACTACCTGCCGGGGATCACGGTTGAATACTTTGAAGGCCATCAGCTGGAAGAAGCCTGGTCTTGGATATTGAAATAGCCTTATAAGGACTATTTTATGGATCTCTAATAAAATCTAGTTTCCATGGATGGCTCAGGATGACTGGGCCATTTTTTTGTTTAAGGTAATCTAAATAACTATTAGAAAGTCTGAAAATATTTGTAATCGCTTACAATCTTTATAGTAGAGAAGTTGATAAGACAAGCTTTCAAAAATAAGTATTTCGTCTCTAAAAATATAGTAGAATATTTCGATAATCTAAGATATACTGATTTTTATTAAAAAGTATGAAAAGTCTAAAAATGACCTTATCTTACTTTTCAGCTCCGCTTACATAGAAATTACAAGGGGGAAAAAACGATGAGAATGAAGTCTTCATTAGTATTAAGCATTTTACTGATTTTTTCGATGCTGCTTTCAGCATGTTCAGGCAGCAGTGAAGAAGCATCTGGCAGCAGCAGCGGCGATCCAAAAGAGGGCGGTTCCTTAATTTATGCCCGCGGTGCTGATGCAATTGGATTGGATCCCATCAATGTAACAGATGGCGAATCCATCCGTGTAACTAGCAATATTTTTGAAACACTTTTTGTGTATGATGAAAATCTTGAAGTCCAGCCCGGATTAGCGGAATCCCACAAAGTCTCTGATGACGGACTGACTTGGACTATTAACCTGAAAAAGGGCATCAAGTTTCAGGATGGAACCGATTTTAATGCGGAAGCTGTCGTGTTCAACTTTGATCGGTGGATGGATCCTGAGAACCCCTACCACAACGGGGATTTTCCGTACTACCCTTTCTTGTATGGAGGGTTTAAAGGAGATCCAAACCATAAAATCGAGTATGTAAAAGCAGTTAATGAATCAACAGTAGAGTTTAAGTTAACTGAAAAGACAGCTCCATTTATCAGCTATTTGGCTATCCCTATGTTTGGAATTGCAAGTCCGGCTGCGATCGAAAAGCATGGCGACAAATTCTATCAAAATCCAGTGGGAACCGGCCCATTTGTATTTGACAGCTGGAAAACCAATGACAAAATAGTGCTGAAGAAAAATGAAAATTATGCAGGTGAAGGTCCATACCTGGATGAGCTGATCTTCCGCGTTATTCCGGAAAATTCCGCACGCCTTACAGCTCTTCAAGCGGGTGAAGTCGACATCATTGATGGGTTAAATCCGGATGATGCCACGACCATTGAAGCTGATTCCAATTTAAGTCTTGTCAAGCGCCCAAGCTTTAACATTGGCTACATGGTTCTGAACACACAAATGGCACCTTTTGATGATGTTAAAGTCCGCCAGGCAGTCAATATGGCCATAGATAAACAAGCCATTGTGGATGCGTTTTACAACGGCTATGCTGAAGTGGCGAAAAACCCGTTCCCATCCGTATTATGGGGCTATAATGACAGCATTGAAGACTACAAATTGAATGTGGAAGAAGCGAAAAAACTATTGGCAGAAGCCGGTTATCCAGATGGATTTAAAACTCAGCTTTGGGCGATGAGCAATCCGAGGCCGTATATGCCGCAGCCAATGAAGGTGGCAGAAGCCATCCAGTCAGATTTGAAGAAGGTCGGCATCGAAGCTGAAATTGTAACCTATGAATGGGCAACGTACCTTCAAAAGTCCGGAAACGGGGAACATCCTATGGGATTATACGGCTGGACAGGTGTAATGGCCGATCCGGATAACTTCCTGTTCCCGAACCTGAGTGCAACGAATACGGAGAAACCTGCCAGTAACCGTGCCTTCTATGAAAATGAGGAATTTACAAAGCTTCTGCAGGATGCACGTGTAACATTTGACCAGGATGAACGGGCAAAGCTTTACCAGGAGGCTCAGGAAATTTTTCATAAAGATGCCCCGTGGGTGACGCTGGCACATACAACACCGCCAATCGCAATGGCAGCCTATGTCCAGGGATTCTCTGCACATCCAATGGAAGATGATGATTTTACAAAGGTTTACCTGACTAATTAACAGCCGGAAGCCCCTGCAAAAGCGGGGGATTTCTTTTCATATCAAAGGGAGGGTTTCACTGTGTATGAATTATTAAAAGGGTTATGCAATATAGTAGGTCCGAGCGGTTTTGAACAGGATGTACAAAGATTTATTTTAAATGAAGTGAAGGATTATGTGGATGAATACCATGTCGATTCAGTCGGGAACCTGATTGTAAAAAAGAAAGGGAATAATCCGGATTTTCCTTCTTTAGTCATTGCAGCTCACACCGATGAGATTGGGTTTATCGTGAAGAAAATCGAAGAGAATGGGTTAATTCGGTTTGAAAAATTAGGCGGGTTTGATGACCGTATTCTTTTATCATTGCCGGTTAAAATCCGTTCTGAAAAAGGCAATGTCGATGGAGTGATCGGAACTATTTCGGCCCACTATGTGAAATGGGATGATCCAAAGCGCATTTCCAGCCACCGCGATCTTTATATTGATATCGGAGCCCGTACAGCAGAAGAAGCAGCTGAAATGGGAATCAAGGTTGGACAGCCCATCAGCTATGGCACCGAATTTAAGAAAATAGGAAATAATCGCGTTACCGGCAAAGCCTTGGACGACCGGGCAGGCTGCGCCCTATTGATTCGTCTGCTTCAAAACATTGGAGGAAATGGGGCTCAGCATGGCGACATATATGGTGCCTTTACGGTTCAGGAGGAAGTTGGGCTAAGAGGAGCATCCGTTGTATCTGCAGCTGTAGAGCCCGATTTTGCGCTGGCACTTGATACAACGCCAACCAGCGACACATTTGACGTGCTCATGACAGGCACGAGAATCCTTGGCAGCGGCCCTTGCATCAAAATCGCTGATAAATCCCTGATTGCCCACCCGCTTGTCACTCAGCATCTCGAAAAAGTAGCCGAAGAAGGAGATATCCCCTATCAGCATGAAGTCTTCATGGGAATCGGAACAGATGCCGGAGCCATACATATGACAAATAAAGGCGTCACAGCAGGGGTTATCTCCATCCCATCCCGCTATACACATACGCCGATTGAGGTAGTCGACCTGGATGATATGGAAAACTCCTACAAGCTTCTGCACGACTTTGTTTTGACATTGAATCAGCTCAAGGGGAAGACGTTTTTAGATACATAACCGTATCTGGGAAGACAGGGAGATTATGCTCTCTGTCTTTTTTATAAGGGCTATTGTGCGAAACGGACTATTTGCGGATTTGGCCATTGCAGGTCAAGCAATCTATTTGCAAAATGAGCTTCTCTATTTGCAGGTATCCCGATTCTATTAGTATTGTTTACATTAAAAGAACGAAAGCAGTCTGGCGACGTCCTTTAAAATCAATCAAACGTTTGATTGATTTCTAATCTGAAAGATAATAAATATTTACAATTTATAATTTTATCTTGAAATTATAACGCTTACATTGTATATTGAATACGTATTCAAAAACTAGAAATTTCAGAAAGTTGGTGAGCGATTGGAGAGAATAGCTGTACTTGGGTGCGGCACGATGGGCCATTCCATTGCACTTAATGCGGCTTGGGCCGGATTTAGTGTGACAATGCAGGGAATCAGCGATGCCGACTTGGAACAGGGCTGGACCAACATGCTGAAGAAGCTTGAGGTTATGCTCAATAATGGTATTTTATCCGAATCGGAAGCTGGCCACATTCAGGAAAATATTAAAATGACTGTCTCTGTTGAAGAAGCAGTTCAAGGTGCAACTTTCGTAATTGAAGCTGTACCGGAAAATCTTCAATTAAAAATTGACTTATTTAAACGTCTGGACGCTCTATGTGCTCCTGATGTCATTCTCGCAAGCAATACTTCCGGCCTTAGTCCAACGGATATTGCTTCAGAGACTGCTCACCCGGAACGTACTGTAGTGACACACTTTTGGAATCCGGCTCATCTGATTCCTCTTGTCGAAGTTGTCCGCGGTGAGAAGACCGGCGATGAAGCAGTGGAAAGGTCTTTTAAGCTTTTAATGCAGATGAAGAAAAAGCCGATCGAAGTAAAAAAAGAGATTCCCGGGTTTGTCGGCAATCGCCTGCAATATGCACTATTCCGTGAAGCCCAATATCTTCTGGAGGAAGGCATTGCGAGCAAAGAAGATATTGATGATGCCGTTACTTATGGGATTGGACGAAGGCTGCCGGTTTCCGGTCCCTTGATGACGGCCGATATGGGCGGACTGGATGTTTTCTCGGCTATCTCTGATTATTTGTTCCAGCATCTTTCCGGTGCGGAGGAATCCTTGCCTATTTTAAAGAAGCTTGTAGAAGAACAGAAGCTCGGCGATAAATCGGGTGAAGGCTACTACAAGTGGGATGAGGCTTTTTCCAAAGAGTACAATCAGAAAAGGGAAGCTGAGCTGATCCGATTCTTAAAGAAGGATCTGGGAATCCCTGAGGGAGAAATGGTATGAGATACTTTCCGGATCTTAAGAATAAGTCGGTAATCGTGACTGGCGGAAGCAAAGGAATTGGAAGAGATATCGCCATGTCCTTTGCTGAAAACGGAGCGAAGGTTGTAATTGTGGGGAGAGATGAAGAGGCACTCCGCCAGACAGCCGATGAGCTGAAAAAAATTAATACTAATAGCTATTATGTTTCCGCTGATTTAAATAATGTCTCAGAGATTAAAAGAATGACAGAAGCAGCTGTGGATTATATGGGCTCAATCGATGTGCTGATCAATAACGCCGGAATTAACCGGGCCAAGCCAGCCATGGAAGTGACGGAAGAGGATTGGGATCTGACGCTAGACACCAATTTGAAGGCAGCGTTTTTCTGCAGCCAGAAAGCAGCCGAGTATATGATTCCCAATCAATCCGGCAAGATTATCAACATTGCTTCCCAGATGGCGTTTGTCGGCTACTATAAACGGGCGGCCTATTGTGCAAGCAAAGGCGGCATGGTGCAGCTGACGAAAGCACTTGCGGTGGAATGGGCATCACATGGCATCAATGTAAACGCGGTGGCTCCCACCTTTATCGAAACAGAGCTGACTTCAAAGATGTTTGAGGATAAGGAATTTGAAAAGGAAGTCTACGGCAGGATCCCGCTTGGAAAACTTGCAGATCCCGAAGATGTTTCCGCAGCCACCCTATTCCTGTCTTCCAATCTATCAAAGTTTATTACAGGCGATACGATAAAAGTAGATGGCGGATGGACAGCCATTTAATTTTTGCGGATGTTTGCATACGTATTCAAAATTAAAAACAGGAGTGATATCAAAATGGCAACTTTCCTAAAACAGGGTAAAAACGATCAAGAGGTACAGGAAGCAGATGTAAAAGTAAGAGAATCGGTTAGTGAAGTTTTAAAAAAAATCGAAGATAACGGAGATGCAGAGGTACGCAGACTTTCCGAGCAGTTCGATAAATGGTCACCGGAGCAATTCAGATTAACGGAAGAGCAAATCCAGGAAATCGTATCATCTGTACCCGAACAAACAATCAATGACATTAAATTTGCACAGGAACAAATCCGCAATTTCGCACAGCATCAAAAAGCAGCACTGCAGGACATTGAAGTAGAGACTTTGCCTGGCGTGTTCCTTGGACACAAAAATATTCCGGTAAACAGTGTCGGCTGCTATATTCCCGGCGGACGCTATCCGATGGTTGCTTCCTCCCACATGAGTGTGCTGACGGCGAAAGTGGCAGGCGTTAAGCGCGTGATCGCCTGCACACCTCCGATTAAAGGAGAAATTCCTTCTGCAACGGTGGCGGCAATGCATCTGGCTGGTGCAGACGAGATTTATATCCTCGGCGGAATCCAGGCGATGGGTGCGATGGCAATCGGAACAGAAACCATTGAGCCGGTTGATATGCTTGTTGGACCTGGAAATGCATTTGTAGCGGAAGCGAAGCGTCAATTATACGGAAGAGTAGGAATCGACCTGTTTGCAGGCCCGACAGAGGTTCTGGTCATTGCGGATGAAACATCCGATGCAGAAATCATTGCAACGGATTTATTGGGACAGGCTGAGCATGGACCTAACTCTCCAGCATGTCTAATTACAACCTCAGAGAAGCTGGCGAACGAAACAGTGGCAGAAATCGAACGCCAGCTGGAGACTCTGCCAACAGCAGATGTAGCAGGCGTTGCCTGGAAGGATTACGGTTCTATCATTCTTGTAGACAGCCTGGAGGAAGCTGTAGTGGAAGCGGATAAACTGGCTTATGAGCATGTGGAAATTTTAACGGAAGACCCGAACTACTTCCTTGAAAACATGACAAACTACGGTGCACTATTCCTAGGGCCTGAAACAAATGTGGCATACGGGGATAAAGTAATCGGCACAAACCACACGCTGCCGACGAAAAAGGCAGCCCGCTACACTGGCGGCCTATGGGTAGGCAAATTCCTGAAAACATGCACATACCAGAGAACAACTCCGGAAGCGAGTGCAAAAATCGGTGAATATGCATCCCGTCTATGCGAACTTGAAGGCTTTAAAGGACACCAGGCACAGGCTGACCTTCGTGTGAAGCGCTACAGCAGCCTCGTGAAGTAAGCAAAATCTGTTATAATTTCTCTGTCTAGATCAAGGCAGGAGGAACATGCGTTGAAAAATAAAAAAGTGACAGCCATGGATGTCGCCCGATTGGCAGGCGTTTCCCAATCGAGCGTATCCCGGGCTTTTAGTGAAAATTCAAGTATCTCACCTAAAAAGAAAAAACTGATTCTGGATGCTGCCGAACAGCTTGGCTATCAGCCGAATGCCATAGCACGGGGCCTGATCACCAATCAGTCCCGCATCATTGGAGTTGTCATGCGGAATATCCAGAACCCTTTTTATCCGGAAATCCTCGATAAGTTTTACAGCAGGCTTGCCGAAAAAGGGTACAAGGTTATGTTTATCAACTCCCAGAATAACGAGATCCAAGAGGATGAAGTGAGCCATTTAATTGAATACAGCGTTGAGGGAGCCATCATCACAGATGCGCTATTAACCTCTTCGACTGTACAGAAGTTTACCCGAAATGGCATCTCGGTCGTCCTGTTTAACCGATATGTGAACGATTCCTTAAGCAGTGCTGTTGTATGCGATAACTTTGCTGCCGGGAAAAGGATTGGCCACTATCTGATAGAAAAAGGACATGAAAATCTCGCCTTTATCTCCGGACCGATGAATACATCCACAACAGTTGATCGGAAAAATGGCTTCCAGGAAGCTTTGGCAGAACACGGCATCTCTTCATTTCTAACCGAAAACGGTCTTTATTCATATGAAGGGGGATTTGCTGCTGCCAGAAAGCTGCTGGAACAGGATAAAAAGATAGATGCCATCTTCTGTGCAAATGATATATCTGCTTTTGGCGCAATGGATTTTCTGAAAAAGCAGGGAATTCGAATTCCTGAGGATATATCTGTTGTAGGCTTTGATAATGTGGCAATGTCGGATTGGTCATCTTATGAATTAACCACCTGGCATCAGCCGGTCGACGAAATGGTTGATTATTCGATTAACCTTCTTTTGGAGCATATTAATGGGGACACGGACACTCCTGAAATCCAAAGAGTAAAAGGCCATTTGGTGGAAAGAGGATCAGTAGCGGACAGAAGGTGAAGGAGAAAAGGCTGGGGTTTTCGTTGTACCCATTTTACATCTTAGAAGTTCGATAATTGTCTAGCTCCAGGCGCCATCGGCTCTCAGGTCTAAGCCAATCCGTCTAAAAGGTTAAAGAACAACCTTTCAGCCGGCTTGTCTTATGCTTGTGGCCCGCAGGACATGGAAGGCTTCGTCAGCAAAAACATCGTACGACCGAAAGCGGCAGCTTTTGGGAGGATGCGGGTCATGCAGACGTTGCCGCAGGACGTGGCGGTTTTAGTCTGCGTTCCTAGATAGGCGGGCGCCTTACGCTTTTCTGATAGGAGGATCTTATGCTAAGTATGATTGGATTGCTTGGGGGCATCGGGCTCCTCATCTATTTGACGATGAGAGGGATGAACCTGCTGCTTGCTGCCCCTCTTTCAGCTTTTATTGTTGCAATATTCAGTGGATTGTCGATCTTTCCTCAGCTCGCAGGCGAGGGAGAGGTCAATTTTCTGACCAACTATATGAACGGGTTTGCCGGATTTATTACATCCTGGTATTTGATGTTCTTATTCGGGGCCATTTTCGGAAAACTAATGGAGGACAGCGGGGCAGCAGACAGTGTTTCCAAATGGATTATCGATAAGATTGGCATGAAGCGGGCTGCATTAGCCGTTGTCATTGCCTGTGCGGTCTTAACCTATGGCGGCGTAAGTCTGTTTGTTGTTGCATTCTCCGTCTATCCAATGGCATTGAGCCTATTTAAGGAAGCCAACCTGCCAAGAAGATTCATTCCGGCAGCTCTTGCCTTCGGTTCGACTACATTTACGATGACATCAGCCGGCTCCCCGGAAATCCAGAACTGGATACCGATTGAGTTCCTGGGCACTTCCCCATATGCTGCCTGGGAAGTCAGCTTGATTGTTGCTGTCTTTATGATGGCATTTGGATACTGGTGGCTGAAGAAAATGATTAACAAGGCGATTCGCAATGGAGAAAAATTTGAGGCAAGAGAAACAGATTCTGCACTAATCCGTGAAAACTTGCCCAACCCATTATTAAGCATGATACCGCTTTTGGTCGTCCTTGTAATTTCGTTTATTTTCCATGACTCATTAGCACAGTCAGCCTTGATTATTGCCTTATTAAGCGGCTGTTTTGCAACCTATTTTCTTAATCTTAAGTATTTCAAGAATGTATGGGGTGCTGTATCCGAAGGAACCATTGGCGCATTGATTGCCATTGCTAATACATCAGCCGTTGTCGGCTTTGGCGGTGTGGCAAAAGCAACCCCTGCCTTTGCAAGTGCGGTTGATGCCATGACTAATATTCCGGGCAGCCCTTTAATCGGCGGCGCACTGGCTGTAGCTGTCATTGCCGGTCTGACAGGTTCTGCTTCCGGCGGCCAATCAATTGCCTTGCCGCTTTTGGCGCCGCATTATCTGGATATGGGTGTCAATGCAAGTGAACTTCACCGTGTGGTAGCGATATCATCCGGATCCATTGATTCCCTGCCGCATGGCGGTTATGTTGTGACAACCATCCGGGCAATATGCGGTGAGTCCCATAAGGATGCCTATCCGGCATTTGGCGCATTGACTGTGATTGTGCCAATCCTTGGTGTTATTTTAGCGGTGATTTTATTCTCAATTTTCTAAATTGCAGCAGAAAGACAGAGGGGCTTAGGCTCTCTGTCTTTCTTTCTATTAAAATCCGGCGGCGCCCGCTGTGCCGGAATGCTCTATTTACAAATTTCCCGTTTCTATTAGTAATGCTCACAAATCGTATAGGAATCTATCTGCTTCTTTAAAAGTGTTATAATTTAGAAAATTAAGATTAACAGGGGGTTCCATATGCCTCAATCCATTTCTGATAAAAAAGAGACCTTGCTTCATGATGAACACCTAAAAGTGAAAAATTGGATGACACCAAGCCCGTTTTGCATCCATCCGGGGCAGACACTGGCAGCGGCTTCAAAGATGATGGCGGATTTTCATCTGGAATGTCTTCCTGTCACAGATGAAACCAATCGACTGGTAGGAATGATTACATCCAGGAAGCTGCTTAACTACTTTGCCCAGGGCAAACCAGGAGATGCTTTAATTGGCAGCATCCCAAAATCGAATCAGGCAGCTGTCCGGCCGGATGATTCGATCCTCGATATCATGTCGCTTCCATATGATCAGCTTCCTGTCACAGGTGAAGATGGCAGGCTCCTCGGCATCCTGACAGCCAGGGATATCCTGGATGGACTCTCCAAATATCTGTATAAGCTAAGGCAGCAGCATAATTCCGAAGGTGCACTTGGTGCCATTTTGGAAAGCGCTTATGAGGGTATAGCGGTTGTCGATGAAAACGGGATTCTGCAGGAATTTAATGAAGCCTATAGCCGTTTTACCGGCATTAAGCGGGAGGATGCCATTGGCAGGCATGTCACTGAGGTCATTGATAACACGCATCTTCATGAAACGGTAAAGACCGGGATAGCCGAACGCGGGGTTCTCCAGAACATCCAGGGGCATGACATGGTGGTGCACCGGATTCCGCTCTGGAAGGAAGGCCGGATTGCCGGGGCCATCGGAATGCTGATTTTTGAGGGAGTAACAGAAGTTTATAAAATCTATGAAAAGCTGCAGGAAAAACAAGATTCTAAGCCCGACCTTTTCTCAAAGAAAAAGGAAAATGACAGCCGGGTTACCCTTGACCAAATTATTGGAACAAGTGAAGGGATTACGGAAGTGAAACGGCTGGCAAGGAAGGCTGCACGGACTGCAGCTACTGTCCTTATCACGGGGGAAAGCGGGACAGGAAAAGAAATGTTCGCCAAGAGCATCCATCATCTCAGCCCCTTTTCCACCGGACCCTTTATCAGTGTTAATTGCGGGGCCATTCCGGAGCATTTATTCGAGTCCGAACTGTTTGGCTATGAAGAAGGCGCTTTTACCGGGGCGAAAAAGGGAGGCAAGCCCGGGAAGTTTGAGCTGGCAGACAACGGCACCATTTTTCTCGATGAAATCGGTGAAATGCCGCTTGTTATGCAGACCAAGCTGCTGCGGGTCCTTCAGGAAAAGGAAGCTGAACGAGTCGGCGGCTTGAAGAAATATCAAATCAATGTCAGAGTGATTGCCGCAACAAACCGCAACCTGATGCAAATGGTTGAAACGGGGGAATTCCGGGAGGATCTTTATTACCGGCTGAATATCATCCAGCTCCATATCCCTCCGCTGCGGGAACGGAAAAAGGATATACCTGTCCTGCTGGTCCATTACCTGAAGGAAATCTGCGAGCGGTATCAGGTATCTGGAAAACTATTCACATCTGAGGCGGTAAACGCTTTTGTCCAGCATCCGTGGAGAGGGAATATCCGCGAGATGGTGAACACGGTGGAACAGCTGGTGACCCTGGTGGATGGGAAGGTTATTGACTATCATCATTTGCCGGAGATGCTGAAAAAGCCGGAAGCCACTCTCAAAATAGAGGCCCTGGCAGCAGGGTCTATTGAGGAAGCTAAATTACTGGGCAGTCAAAGGGAGTCTGAAATTATTCTGGATGCCCTAAGAAGAGCGGGCGGAAATAAATCAAGAGCTGCAGATCTGCTTGGAATTCATCGGACTACCCTTTATCAAAAGCTGAAAAAGCATGGCATAACCTGAATGAGATGTAGTGATTACACTACAAAAAATCTACAGGTGTAGTGTAGTGACTACAGTATTGCAAACAACAAACATTGATTTTAGCGGGTTTCAAAGTTGGCACGCTCCTTGCAAGTTATAAAGGTAATAAAAAAAGGGGTGGATGTTCTATGGAGAAACCTGCAGTTTTCCGGGTGCCGGAAACGATTTTTTATGGAAGGGGATCTTCCGAAAAAGTTGGCGAGGAAGCAGCACTCAGAGGGAAAAACGCATTAATAATCAGCGATAAAATAATGGACCAGCTAGGATATGTAAGCGAATGCAGAACCTATCTTCAGGAGGCTGGCGTGCAAAGTGAGGTATATCTCGGGGTAGCATCAGAGCCAACTGATGAGTATGTAGCAGAAGCGCTCGAGCTGTTTCAAAAACAGCAATGTGACCTTGTCATTTCAGTAGGCGGCGGCAGCTGTATCGATACAGCCAAAGCCATAGCAGTCTTAGCAACAAATGGCGGTTATATCGGCGAGTATATGGGTGGGAAGAAACTGGTTCAGAATCCGCCGGTTCCCCACATAGCGATTCCGACCACAGCCGGGACTGGCTCTGAGGCGACAGATGTAACCGTCATCACAAACTCATCCAATGATGTCAAAATGATGATCAAACAGCCCGCCTTTATGCCAAATGTTGCGATTGTGGATCCGCTGCTCACCCTTTCATCACCAAAGAATGTCACATCCGCAACAGGGGTCGATGCGCTAAGTCATGCGGTCGAAGCGTATCTTTCCAAAAAGGCGCATCCGATGACAGACACAATGGCGATATCGGCTATGAAGCTGATCGTGGAAAATATTTCAACCGCTTACAATGAAGGGGACAATGTCGATGCCCGGGAAGCAATGAGCCTTGGATCTCTGCAGGCTGGAATGGCGTTCTCAAATGCATCGGTATGTCTTGTGCATGGCATGAGCCGTCCGATTGGCGCATTATTCCACGTTCCTCATGGAATCTCGAATGCCATGCTCCTGCCGGCTGTTCTTGAGTTCAGCCAGGAGGCATGTGTGGACCGCTTAGCGGATATCGGCCGGATTTTTCAGCCTGATGATGAAAGCCTTACCAATGAAGAAGCTGCGGAAGTGGCTGTTCAATCCGTCAAAGAGCTTTGCCGAAAATTAAATATTCCTAACTTAAGAGGATGGGGTATTGACGAGGAAGCATTTAAGAGTGCAGTGGCCAAGATGGCAGACGACGCCATCGACAGCGGCAGCCCCGGCAACAACCCAAGAGTTCCGAATAAAGACGAACTCGAAGAGCTTTACCATGTTTGCTATAATTACCAGTTTTCTTCTGAGACAGAGAAAGTGTAACAGGGGGACATACGGATGATTGGGATGCTCGGGTTGATCGCTTCGCTGATTTTATTAATGGTTTTAACGATGAGAGGCGTAAATATTATTATTGCCGCCATTATCAGTGCTGTTGTAGTTGCTCTTACAGGAGGGCTGAACCTTGAAACAGCCCTGACAGAGCATTATATGACAGGGTTTACAGGATATTTTTACTCATGGTTCCTCATCTTCTTATTGGGTGCCATATTCGGAAAAATTATGCAGGTAACCAAGGCGGCTGACAGCATCGCGAATTGGGTCAAGGATACACTTGGGCCATCAAAAGCGGTATTTGCCGTCGTGGCAGCAGCGGCGATTATGACTTACGGAGGCGTCAGCCTATTTGTAGTAGGTTTTGCCGTTTATCCAATCGCTGTTTCCCTATTTAGAGTGGCCAATCTGCCGCATCGTTTCATCCCGGCGGCATTGGTGTTTGGATCGATATCTTTTACGATGACAGCACCGGGCTCACCGGAGATCCAAAACCTGATTCCAACAGAGTTTTTTGGAACAAAGCCGACAGCAGGCGGAATTATCGGGGCGCTAATGGCTCTTTTGATCATGGTTATAGGTGGTATTTTACTTAGCAGAATGGTGAAAAAAGCAGTTCGGAATGGGGAGGTATTCTCCTTGCCGAATCAGCCGTCCGGTGCCAATGAATCGGCAGCAGCTCTTGAATCTGAGGTGGAAATGCAAAGGCCGGATGCAGCTCCGGCAGTGAAGGATTATCCGAATGTCATCCTGGCCATATTGCCGCTGGCATCGGTAATTGCGATTTTAAATACGGCTGCCAACTTTACTTCTTCGACAGCTGCCGCATTAATTTCCTTAACCAGCGGCATCGTTCTTGCTTGTCTGTTGATGATGAAGTATTTGGTCGGATTTTGGGAGGCACTTGCCAAGGGTGCCCAGGATGCCTTAGTCGCAGCCGCTAATACGTGTGCGGTTGTTGGGTTTGGAAGTGTTGCAGCCCAGGTTGCCGCGTTTGATACGTTCGTGGATGCACTGATAAATATCCCGGGGCCGCCATTAATGGGACTGGGGATAGCCGTTACGCTGATATGCGGTATTACCGGTTCGGCATCCGGCGGATTGGGGATTGCACTGCCGATCCTGGCGCCAATGTATCTCTCTCAGGGTCTGGACCCGGGTGCTATGCATCGGATTTCAGCGCTTGCATCCGGTGGCTTGGATTCACTCCCGCATAATGGCTATGTGGTGACAACAATCCGGGCGATATGCGGAGAAACCCACAAACGTGCCTACTGGCCAATATTTATTTTAAGTGTAGCAATGCCAACGGCTGTACTATTCCTGGCAATATTCTTATATTCTATCTTTTAATTTTGAAAGGGGATTTTACTTATGACAGCGACAACAACAACGGTATTAAAAAACTTTATCAATGGCGAATGGGTGGATGCCAACACGGATAAATTCGAAGTGGTGCCAAACCCTGCAACTGGCGAGGAGCTGGCCCGCACACCGATTTCCACACGTGAAGATGTCGATAACGCCGTTCAGGCAGCCAAGCAAGCTTTTAAAACCTGGAGCAAAACGCCGGTGCCCAAAAGAGCGAGAATTCTATTTAAATACCAGCAGCTTTTAATAGATAACTGGGACGAGCTGGCAAAGCTGATTACACAAGAAAACGGCAAAAACTTTAAAGAAGCCTATGGCGAGGTGCAGCGGGGAATTGAATGTGTGGAGTTCGCAGCAGGTGCTCCATCCCTCATGATGGGCAAGCAGCTTCCGGATATTGCGACAAACATAGAATCAGGCATGTACCGCTATCCGGTTGGCGTTATTGGCGGGATCACGCCTTTCAACTTCCCGATGATGGTTCCGTGCTGGATGTTCCCGCTTGCGATTGCCTGCGGCAACACATTTGTATTAAAGCCTTCAGAAAGAACGCCAATCCTTGCTAACCGACTGGCAGAGCTGTTCACAGAAGCAGGGCTTCCGCCTGGAGTCTTCAATATTGTTCATGGTGCACATGATGTGGTAAACAGCCTGATTGACCATCAGGATGTACCGGCGATTTCATTCGTTGGCTCTCAGCCTGTGGCCGAGTACATTTACAAATCAGCAACAGCAAAAGGTAAACGCGTTCAGGCGCTGGCTGGTGCCAAGAACCACTCAATCGTGCTTCCAGATGCAGACCTTGATGGTGCAGTTAAGGAAATTATCGCTGCTGCGTACGGTTCAGCAGGTGAAAGGTGCATGGCCTGCTCGGTGGTAGTGGCCGTGGATTCCATTGCCGACGAGCTGGTAGCTAAATTAAATGAGCAGGCGAGTGAGCTGACAATCGGAAACGGCTTGGATGAAAATGTGTTCCTTGGCCCAGTCATCCGCCAGGAAAACAAGGAACGCACAAGCAATTACATTGAAATTGGCGAAAAAGAAGGAGCAACCCTTGTCCGGGATGGCCGCAAAGATGAAGCCTTCCACGAAAACGGCTACTTCATCGGACCAACGATTTTTGATCATGTAGATCCATCTATGAAAATCTGGAAAGAAGAAATCTTTGCACCGGTACTTTCTGTAGTACGTGTGAAAAACCTTGAAGAAGCGATCGAGCTTACGAACAAATCCGACTTCGGAAACGGAGCATGCTTATTCACTGACAGCGGAAGCAGCGTCCGCTACTTTAGAGAAAACATCGAGGTCGGCATGCTTGGAGTGAACATCGGCGTACCGGCGCCAATGGCCTTCTTCCCATTCTCCGGCTGGAAAAACTCCTTCTACGGAGACCTTCACGCAAACGGAACGGATGGCGTGGAATTCTATACAAGAAGAAAGATGCTGACTGCACGCTGGTAAAAATAAGAGAGAAGAGGCACCTGCCATATTAGGCAGGTGTCTCTTTTTTTAGGCTGTTTTTGCAAGGTTTGATGCTTTTTGTATTATATTTTCTGAGTTGATTGTAGCGGAAGGTGCGAGACTCCTGCGGGAGTAGCGGGACAGGTGGGACCCCGCAGACGCGAAGCGTCGAGGAGGCTCAGCGCCCGCCCCGCGGAAAGCGAGCATCCTGGAGCGGAAATCAACGGGACGACATTAATGAGGATAAACAATAATTTAAACGAAAAGAGACTTTTGTTAATTACAAAGTCCTATATATTTTAAAAAAGAGTGAAAAAGGTCACAAAATTTCACGTATTCTGTCGATATAATAAAGGAGTATATAGGAGATGGGGAGATAAGGATGTTCGGAAGAGGAAAGATTAAGCAGCTGGAGAATGAAAAGCGGGAACTGGAAGCAAAACTTCAGTTGGCTGAAGACGAGTTTCAGCGCAGAGAAAAGTATTATCAGACACTAATCCAATCATTTAATGAAGATTTGACAACTACAGTAAGCCAGCATGAGATCGTCAATGGTCAGCACTATATGCTGGGAGACCTGGTTCTGAAAATAAAAGACGGTTTTGAAAATGTAAAAAGGCATAGCGAAGCTACTTTTTCAAACAGCCTCACCTTATCAGATAAAGGGGGAAATCTGATTCAATCTGCAAAAGAGATGGTCAAAAGCTCGGAGGAAGGGCGCGGATCCGTCAGCAAGTCTGAACAGCTGATTAAGCAGCTGGGAGAACAGCTTGAAGTGAACTCACAGAAAATGGAGGCGTTAAGCAAACGGTCAAAAGAGATTGAGATGATTGTTCAGGTCATCAAAGATATTGCGGAGCAAACGAACCTTCTTGCCTTGAATGCATCCATTGAAGCGGCACGTGCCGGGGAACAGGGAAAAGGATTTGCGGTCGTAGCGGATGAGGTCCGGAAACTGGCCGAAAGCACAGCGACAAGCACGGCAAATATCAGCTCCCTGACAAAAAATATTCAGGATGATATTAAAGCCACGCTGCACTCAACTGTCGCAAGCACTGAATTAATTAAAGACGGCATGTCCCTGAGCGGCCAGACTACCAGCAAAATTGATTCGATTACAAACATTATCCATGCAGTGGAATCAGAAGTCAGTGAAGTGATGGAAATGATTAACATCCAGAAGGGGTATTCCCGGGAGGTGGCAGGTGAGATTGCGGATACAAAGTCGGTTTTTGACCAAGTGAACGAACTGATCCAGAGGCATATAGACGATGCCAGAGTCGTTGATGAGAAGCTGGAAGGTGCCATCTCGCAGGTGAAGGCGGTAAATTACTAAGTTTTTAAAGGGGCCAAATCATGAAACTGAAAAATAAGAAAAAAAATGGGTCGCTGTTTTCATTTACGATTAGAAAGAAATTATTACTATCATTTATTATTATTCTATTAATTCCTTCTATATCAATCGGCTGCATATCCTATCAGAAGGCACATGATGAGATAAAGGACCAGATTTCCATGAGTGCCGATAAGAATGTTAAGATCCTTGATCAATTTATCATCAGCTTTATTAAGCCTAAGATGGGGGATGCGAATTACTTTTCAAAAAGGATCAAAAAGGATTTTTATACAGAGGGTGAACTGGAGGGTACGGTAAATGCCTTTAGCCAGTATAAAGAGCTTCATCCGGAGGCCGTGGCTATTTATGCCGGTTCTGAAAATGGCGATTTAGTCATCTACCCGCGTGCAGATTTGCCGTCTGACTTTGATGCCACCACACGCCCCTGGTATAAGGGAGCAATGGAGGCAAAGGGAAAAGCCTTTATCACAGAGCCATATGTTGATGCTGTCAGCGGAAATATCCTCATCACTGTAGCCCAAAAGCTTGGAGACAGCTCTGGTGTTATTGGAATTGACTTAAGTTTATCTGCTCTTAGTGAGCTTTCCAATAATATTAAAATTGGAAAAGAGGGTTATTCAGCAATTTTAAGCGCAGAGGGAAGCTTTTTAGTGCACCCGAAGGAGAAGCCGGGCACACAGGCAGAAGGCAGCTGGCTGCCGGAAGTCCTGGAAGAGGAAAAGGGGCAGGTGGAGTACACGCTTGATGGCGAAAAGAAAGAGATGTATTTTACCACCGATGCCCTGACAGGCATGAAGGTTCTTGGGACAATGAACGTGGAGGAAGTAACGGCATCTGTTCAGCCTATCTTAGTGTCGACCGTCATATTTATTGCTATCTTCGTACTTGTGGGTGCACTGGTTTCTTATATTATTGTCCGTTCAATAACGCGACCGCTCAATCAGCTCATCGCGGCAACCGATAAAGTCAGCGAAGGGGATCTGACCCAGAAGTTTATTGTCAGGAACAAAGATGAAATCAGCAAACTGGGTGAAAGCTTTAATAAGATGGTTCTATCGCTGCAGCAGCTGATCAACCAGGTTAGTGAAAAAGCGGTCCATCTGGCAGCATCATCCGAACAGCTGACGGCGAGCTCGGAGCAAAACAACATGGCAACAGAACAGGTGGCCAATTCCATTCAGGAAGTAGCTTCTGCAACTGAGCAGCAGACAGAAAAAGTGAAAGAAAGCACGACTGTCGTCAAAGAAATGTCGGGCCAAATTCAGCAAATTATGAGTAACACAAATGTCGTGGCCAAAACGGCGAATGAGACAAATAAAGTGGTTGTAAAAGGAAATACAGCGATCGACCTTTCCACGAACCAGATGAAAAACATTAATGTAACAGTCTCTGAATTAGGCTCTATTATCCATACATTAGGAAAGCGTTCGGAGGAAATTGGCCAGATTGTCAACGTGATATCTGCAATTGCTGACCAGACAAACCTGCTTGCACTAAATGCCGCCATTGAAGCTGCAAGAGCAGGCGAGCACGGAAGAGGCTTTGCCGTGGTAGCTGATGAAGTCCGCAAGCTTGCAGAGCAATCGTCCAAGTCAACCGAAAGCATCCGCGAGCTGATCTCAACCATCCAAACGGACACAAGCAAAGCCATCTCATCAATGGAAAAAGGAACAGCTGAAGTGGAAAAAGGTATAGACCTTGTGAACAATGCAGGTGATGCCTTCAGCCACATCCAGCAATTTGCAGACACCGTTTCTGGCCAGATCGCGGAAGTTTCCACATCCATCAGGGACATGGCCGAAGGTGCTGACCAGGTGGTAGAACTTGTAAACGCAATCGAAGAAATTGCTGCTGTCACGACAGCCGAAAGCCAGGATGTATCCGCTGCGACAGAAGAGCAGCTGGCGTCCATGGAAGAAATTGCGGCATCTGCTGCTTCACTTTCGGGAATGGCGGAGGAATTGCTGGATTCTATTAAGAGGTTTAAAGTGAGTTAAATAGAAGGACCCGCCAGG
Organism: Bacillus sp. ZZV12-4809; assembly: GCF_009849585.1. GTDB lineage: Bacteria > Bacillota > Bacilli > Bacillales > Cytobacillaceae > Cytobacillus. Next base: position 78,374 of record NZ_VCRN01000004.1, on the reverse strand, counting down.
TTTGGCGGGTCTGATTTATTGTGGAGGCTGTGTATTATGCAAAAAGCTGCAAAAGCCTTTGTAGCTCCTCTCTAAGGAATATAAATATCCAAGCGCTCCTTATCATTCCGCATAACATAATAATTCTGAAATCCCTCACCAATCAATGCATTTCGATACTTCCTCGAGTTTATGGTCAAAACCTGCTTTTTATGTTTTATAAAATAAACGATGCCTTGATGTACATAGATGGAATCAAAGTCCGTACCATCCCGGGTGATAAGCTCATCTTCGTAATAATAATTTAAAATAACCTGCCGATTCTTATAATCACATAAAATAGTAAGATCCTTCATTTGCTTTTCCATACCCTTAAAACGTAACCCCCGCATCCGCATTGATCAATAAACTGAGAGTCTATTGTATTTCCAAAATGCAAGTGCAAAACATCTGTTAAGTAGTCATTTGGATTTCCCAGTTTAGCCGGTGTGACGATATTTACATAATATCCCTTTGTTGTCTGGCTGACAGCTGCCATAGCATCATTGATCAGCAGATCTATATTTGTTGCATACTCCCCCTGCTCCAGGGAAACAGACCAGTTCTTTTCCATCATGGCACCTCTCTTCAGGAATATTTTACAATATATAGAAGAGGGTGGATGTGCGCTGAATCACATTGAGAAATTAAAGGGAAAGCCGCAAGAGCCTGCACTGCCATTGCCGTTTACAATAAGTGCACTATCAGCATTTTGATTGTCCATGCATATACTATGTTCATAGAAAGTGCTCCACCAGCTTAGGCGGAATTCTTGTCTTAAAACGGAGTTGAAATAATGAGCAAATTAGAAGATTTTATTAATAAGGAAGGCCATGTGTTTCCCGGCAAAACATATGCAGAAGAACTGCTGATGCCCGTATTTAATGATCAGCGGGACTATCTGTTCCATGCTATGTTCGATATTCACCGGGCACATGTGATCATGCTGGCAGAACAAGGAGTCATTCCGGAAGATGAAGCAAAAACCATGCTGAAGGGAATAAACAAAGTGGCAATGTCAGACCCAGGCTCCCTATCCTATCAGCCTCAATTTGAAGATCTATTTTTTATGGTGGAAGCGAAAATAGGAGAGGAGATTGGTGATGAGCTGGCTGGGAAAATTCATATTGGCCGGAGCCGAAATGATATGGGAATCGCGATGTACCGGCTGGTCCTGAGAGAACACCTCCTCGAGCTTTTGGGCAATGCCTATCAGCTTAGTGAGGCATTGCTGGAGCAGGCTGAAGAGCATAAAGAGACTTATATGACCGGCTATACTCATACACAGCCGGCCCAGCCGACCACTTTGGGGCATTATCTGCTGGCTGTTTATGATGTCCTTCAAAGGGATGTCAGCCGGCTGTGGGCTGCCTATAAAACTGTAAATAAATCTTCACTCGGTGCTGCAGCCCTGACAACGACGGGCTTCCCGATTTGCAGGGACCGCACCCGTGACTTATTGGGATTTGAAGGAATTATTGAAAACTCATACGACTCAATTGCAGGTGCAGATTATCTTCTGGAAACGTCATCAGCTCTTATGACCTGCATGGTGAATACCGGCCGGTGGATCCAGGATTTCCTCCAGCATGTAACAAGAGAGTTTGGCACCTTCCAGGTGGCGGATCCTTACGTGCAGGTAAGCAGCATTATGCCTCAAAAACGGAACCCGGTTTCCATTGAGCATTCCAGATCCATTGCCAGCAGTGCCTATGGTGAGGCCTATGCAGCCATGAACATGGTTCATAACACGCCATTCGGTGATATAGTCGATACTGAAGATGATTTGCAGCCCCATCTGTATCGCGCTTTTAATAATGCGAATCGGGTATTAAAGCTGATGTACGCCGTGATTGCTACATTAAAGGTCAATAAAGAGCATGCGAAAGAAATGGCCAAAAAATCGTGCATCACGATCACCGAACTGGCTGACACCCTGGCAAGAGACTACAGCATCCCATTCCGGAAAGCCCACTCCATTGCCAGCTATATTTCGAAACAAACCGTGAAAGATCAGAAAGAGCTGTGCGACTGGAGAGTGGCGGATGTAAATGAAATTATTCAGGGATATGTTCCCGTGTCCTTGTCAGAGGATGAGTGGAAGAAAATCATTTCTCCGGAATACTTTGTACAGATCCGCGGCCTCCAGGGAGGACCGAATCCGGATGAGGTCACAAGAATGATCAAGGATCGGAATGAAACCCTCACAGGGGATCTGCTGAGCTATGAGGGGACTGTGAGAGGGCTTAAGGAGAAGCGGGAGAATTTGATTAACTTTACATTTTAATTTGAAAAGCGAATTTCGCTGGAGCATATGCGGGATTCGCTTTTTCTTTTTATCTTTTATTTCTTGAAAAATATAATATGATAAGAATTAGAGGGGGGTGAGTGAGATGAAAAAAAGTTTACTGGCAGTACTCAGCTTAGGATTAATATTCGGTGTAATTTATTTTTTGGCTTCATACACCGCAGAACCTGCAAAGCCTGTCATTCCTGCTGTTTCCCTGGAAAAGGATATCTGTGAAAGAGTTTTAGAACAATTTGGCGAAGACTGCCAGCGGATTCTTTTGGTTGACCCCCATTCACGCTTGGTTTTTGCAGAAACCAATTCGGGAATTATCCCTGTTCTGACCAATCAGGAATTTACAGAATTTAAGAAGTTCATATATCCGATGATGGATTTCCAGGAATTCAGCGAAGAAAAAGGAGATAGGGGAGCCATCGACTGGCGGGCAGATAATAAGTCTGAGAAGGATTTTGCCATCCTATATGGATTTGCTGAAGATGATGCCAAGACCATCATAATTAACAGTGAGGGAAATATCCAGCCAACCCGCTTTCTTGTTCGGGATAACTTGTGGGTTTGGTATGCTGTTTTCGAGAAAGATGAAATTAAATTGCCGGTTGAGGTTACAGTTTATGATGCAGATGGACACATTGTTAAGGGAAATGAATAAGCATATCCTCCACTTCCTATTCAATCAGGAAGTTTTTTTATTTCAGCTGATTATCCATGAGTCCAATCCTTGCAAAAACCACCTTACAGAATTCGGACTTCAATTTGTGTAATACAGGAGTATAATACGTAGTAAGCAGACAATTCGATGAATTTAGAGTCTGACTTTTTGCAAACTTACTATTATAGAATCAGTTAAAGGAGGGAGCGCTCCCGATGATTCTTGACCAGCGCTGCATGACGATTTTGACGAAAATGGTCCATGCGCCTACACATGTTTCTCCGCAGGAGCTTATGGAAGAATTACAGATTTCCAAGCGGACCGTTTATTATGATGTTGACAAAATTAATAGCTGGCTCAAAGACCAGGGTTTAGATGAGCTGAAGTATATCCGTGCTGCTGGATTTTTTCTTGATGAAGAAGAAAAGCAGCAGGTTAAACAGCGGTTACACTCGTTTGATAAAGCTGCCGGTTATGAGTTTTCACGAAAAGAAAGAATGGCCTGGACTGCCATACTCATCCTGACCCGCGAGAAAACCATTTATCTGCAGGATCTGATGGATAAGCTGGGTGTCAGCAGAAGTACGCTTCTGGCAGATATCAAGGAATTAAAAAAGCAGCTTAACCAGTACCAGGTTCAGTTGAATTTCCATAAATCTTCAGGCTACTTTATTGCCGGTGAGGAGCAGGATAAGCGGAAAATGCTGATTTACTGCCTATCACAGGTTTTAACCAATCGCGGCTGGAATGATCTATTATCCGAAGTTCAGTTAACCATCCAGGACACGCCTGGACTGTCACCTGAAATGTTTCAGCGTACTGATTTAGAAACGATCTATGAGATTCTGAATGAAAGTGAATCATTTTCCGGTGTTCATTACACAGATGAAGTAATGGAGACGCTGAGTGCCCATATATTTATGCTGATCAAAAGGTTTAACCAGGAAAAATACATCAAGATGGATCCTGTTGAAAAACAGGTCATTAAAGAAACAAAAGAGTACACCGCTGCTCGATTTATTTGCCGGAAAATTGAAAGCGGTTTCCAGCTTGAAGTTCCTGATGATGAAGCCTGTTATCTTGCAACCTACCTGTTGGGTGCGAAAATAAGCGACTATGATACACATGAGCTGGAAAACCAGGACCTTGATATCCTTAAATCAATGGCAGTAAGAATGGTCGATGATTTTCAAAAATATGCGTGCGTATTTTTCCAAAATCGGAAGGAGCTTGAACGGAATTTATTGATTCATTTAAAGCCCGCTTACTTCCGAATCAAATATGGGATCGAACTGGAGAATCCATTATCCAAATCTGTACAGGAGTCTTATCAGGATCTGTTTATTCTAACCAAAAAAGTGGTTCATCATTTTGAATACGTGCTTGGCAAAAAAGTATCTGATGATGAAGCGGCCTATATTGCGATGCACTTTGGAGGCTGGATTGATAAAGAAGGCGTCAGGGTGGAAGCCCGCAAAAAAGCGGCTGTGGTGTGTGCCAGCGGAATCGGCACGTCACGAATCCTTCAGAAACAAATTGAAGATCTCATGCCGTTTGTCGATGTGGCGAATGTATACACCGTCCGTGAATATGAGAAAGCTTCCCTGGCTGATTTGGACTTTGTCATTTCGACCACGCCAGTATCCCGGAAACATGTACCGGTGTTTATTGTAAATCCGATTCTTAACCCGTCTGAGAAGGAATCTCTGCTTAAGCAGGTTCAGGCATCAGAAAAAAGGCCGAAATCAGAAAACATAGACGCATTGATGGACATTATCCGGAAGCATGCAGATATAAATGACGAAAGCATGCTGATCCAGGAATTAAAAGTCTACTATCAATCAAATAAAGAAGCAAAAAGTGAGGTGGATCAAAAGCCAATGTTAAATGAAGTTCTAACCGCCGATAAAATCCAATTTGCAGATTCGGCTGCAAGCTGGCAGGAAGCACTGCAAATGGCATCACAGCCGCTATTGGCCGATCAATCCATCAGCCAGCATTACATTGATGCCATGATTGAAAACGTGAATGAAATGGGACCATATATTGTCATCGCGCCTGGAATTGCCCTTCCTCATGCCCGCCCTGAGGCTGGCGTGAACAAGCTGGGAATGAGCTTTCTGCAATTAAAGGAAAGCTGTGCTTTTTCGGAAAAGCCGGAGCATCAGGTAAGATTATTCTTTGTGCTGGCAGCCATCGATAATGAAACCCATTTAAAAGCATTATCCCAGCTGTCTAAAATGCTGTCTGACAGCGATAACCTTGAAAAACTGCAGAATGCTGATACTCAAGCTGACGTATTAGAAATTATTAATCAATATTCACAAGACTAAGGAGGAAATAAAAATGAAAAAAATTCTAGTAGTATGCGGAAACGGACTTGGAAGCAGCTTTATCGTAGAAATGAATGTGAAAACAGTTTTAAGCCAACTGGGAGTGGAAGCAGATGTTTCACATACTGATTTAACTACGGCTAAATCTGAAAAAGCAGATATCTACCTGGGATCTAAAGACCTGATTTCCACTTTGGATGACGGAACAAGAACGATCATTGGTTTGACAAACATCCTTGACCAAAACGAGCTAAAAGCTGCATTGGAATCCCATTTATCATAATAGAGAAAAAAAGAGCAGGCGATAGACTCGCCCGCTGAAAAATAAAAAGAACAAATATAGTATAACCTGAAAAACTGTTAGATGAAAGATAGATACAGAGGATTTAAAAGGAGGGGTAAACATGTTTGATTTTATCATGAATGATATACTGGGCACGCCCGCCATCCTGGTTGGTTTATTCGCCTTGTTTGGCTTGCTTCTGCAGAAGAAGGGCATTGCCGATGTCATATCAGGTACGCTTAAAACGATTATGGGCTTTCTCATCCTGAATGGAGGAGCAAGCATCTTAATAGGCTCACTTGATATTTTCGGAAAAATGTTTGAAAAGGCTTTTCATATCCAGGGCGTTATTCCGAACAACGAAGCCATCGTAGCGATTGCCCAGCAGACATTTGGGAAAGAAACTGCGATGATCATGCTTTTCGGGATGGTCATGAACATAATAATTGCCCGTTTTACACCGTTTAAATATATTTTCCTTACCGGCCATCATACTTTATTCATGGCTTGCCTGATCTCAGCTGTATTTGCAACTGGCGGAGTAACAGGGCTTCCATTGATCATTATCGGGTCTATTATTCTAGGATTATTAATGGTATTCATGCCTGCGCTTGTCCAGCCGTATGTACGCGAAATCACTGGCAATGACAGCATAGCTGTCGGCCACTTTGGATCTTTCGGCTACTTTGTTTCCGGCTTTATTGGAAAGCGTGTAGGGGATAAATCCAAATCGACGGAGGATATCAAAGTGCCAAAATCACTTGGATTCCTGCGCGATACATCTGTTGCGATGTCTCTCACAATGACGATTCTCTTCCTGGTTGTGGCGCCGATCGCCGGAAAAGGCTATGTAGAATCTGAATTGAGCGGCGGAGTTAACTTCCTTGTATTCTCGCTTATGCAGGCCATTACGTTTGCAGCTGGTGTATATGTAGTCCTTGCCGGTGTGCGGATGCTGATTGCAGAAATCGTTCCAGCTTTTAAAGGAATCGCTGATAAAGTGGTTAAAGATGCGAAGCCTGCCCTTGATTGCCCGGCAGTGTTCCCTTTTGCTCCAAATGCAGTTATTATCGGATTCCTATTCAGCTTCGTAGCTGGTTTGCTTTCCATGTTCCTTCTTCCATTATTTGGCCTGAAAATAATTGTGCCAGGCCTGATTCCGCACTTCTTCACAGGTGCAGCGGCAGGGGTTTTCGGAAATGCAACTGGAGGCAGACGAGGAGCCATGATCGGAGCATTTGCCAACGGTCTATTAATCTCATTCCTTCCGGCCTTATTGCTGCCGGTACTGGGATCACTAGGGTTTGAAGGAACTACTTTTGGAGATTCGGACTTTGGGGTTGTGGGGATTTTATTGAGCTTTTTGATTAAACTGTTTTCATAATATGCTTTATCAAAAGGGATTTCGCTTTCGGGTGGAATCCTTTTTTGCATTTTAATTTGCCGATTGAATTCATTGGACAAGGTGCATCATTTTTCGAAAATTCAAAAATATAATCATAACCTATTGATATATTTGGAAAATTGATTAATAATAATAAATGATAAAGAAAGCGCTTAACTAAAATGTGTTTTGATGATTAATAGTAGGCTAAAAACTATTATCTGAGACACAGATGAAATCAGCTAAGATGGAACAAGGAGAGAGGACATGAAAGTAACCATATATGATGTTGCAAAAGAAGCAAATGTCTCAATTGCTACCGTCTCTAAAGTTATTAATAATACCGGAAGAATTGGAGAAAAAACAAAAAGGAAAGTACTGGAGGTCATGAAACAGCTGGATTATCAGCCCAATATGATGGCTTCTGCATTAATGGGAAAACAGACAAAGACAATCGGCCTTCTGATTCCGGATCTTGCTAATCCATTTTTCTCAGAGCTTGCACGCAGCATAGAGGATCGTGCACATGAATTTGGATACAGCCTTGTTATTTGCAGTACTGATTACCAAACAGAAAAGGAAAACAAATATCTTGCTCTTTTAAAAAGAAAAAGTGTGGATGGCTTCATTTTAGCATCTGGATTTGAAGATTTAAATAAAGTGGAAGAATTGGTAAAGGAAGATGTTCCTGTAGCGATAGTAGCACGTGATCTTCCAATGTTTTCAATAAATACGGTTGCATTAGATGATTTCATGGGCGGTTACTTGGCTGCGTCCCATTTAATAGAACTTGGCCATCAAAACATAGGTGTGATTGCCAGGGATGTCTGGAGCAACAGGGAGAGGCTGCGGGGATTCAAGCAGGCATTAGAAGAGAGTAATTTAGAGTTTACCCAGGAATTTGAATATATCAATGGGATTAGTCATGTTGAACCTGGAAAATTTATGACAGCTAAATATCTTAAAGGCAATAAGCCGCCAACAGCTATTTTTGCATGCAACGATTTATTGGCAATCGGAGCAATCCAGGCTGTTAAAGAACAGGGTATGCGTGTGCCTGAGGATATTTCAGTTGTGGGTTTCGATAATACTCTTATTGCTACAATTGTAGAGCCTCCATTAACTACGGTTGCCCAGCCAATTCAGCATATGGGAAGAGAAGTGCTGGATTTGATCATTTCGATGATTAAAGGAGAAAAAAAAGAAAAAATGCGTTTGACATTACTGCCTTCTCTAGTCACCCGAAATTCCACAGCAAAAAACAGGAATAAAGACCTGAAAGAAAAATTAGAAAATTTATAAAAGTTATTGATTTTTTATAATATTATGAATAAAATAATATCAACACCTTTGATAAAGCGCTTAACTAAATGTGTGAAAACCCTCTTTAAATTAGAAGGGTAATTAAAAGCATTGGTCTAGATCGGCAGAGGGTTTAAAAGGCCTTTAAAAGAACTTTTTGTTTTTAAAAGGCCTTCCATTTTGTGAAAAATTATTTTTTTCGAAAAGTAAGCGCTTTAACAAAAGGCCCCTAACCAATGATTAAATTGAAACTTTTCCACTTGATTTTATTTTTATAGAAAAAGGTAAGCGCTTACTGTACTGAAGGAGGAGAATGCAATGAAGGCACTTCTAAAAACAGAGCCAGGGATTGGAAATATTGACCTTTTAGACATTGATGAACCCACTATGGGTCCAAATGAAGTGAAAATCGAAGTGAAGTTTACGGGGATTTGCGGCACGGATTTACATATTTACCATGAGACCTTTAAAAGTTATCCGCCTGTCATTATAGGTCATGAATTCTCGGGGGTTGTAGCTGATTCAGGAGAAAATATTTCAAAGGTGAAATCGGGAGATCGGGTAGCAGTGCTTGGGTCAACTGCCATTACATGCGGCACCTGCCATTACTGCGAAACAGGATATTACATGTTTTGTTCAGAACGCCGGGGAATGGGGCATGGAGTGGATGGCAGTTTTACGCAATATGCTGTAGTTCGAGAAGATATGGTTTATAAGATTCCTGACAATGTAAGTCTTGAGGAGGCGGCATTATCCGAACCTCTCGCTTGTGCGGTTCAGGCCATTGAAGAGCTGACAAATATTCAAGTTGGCGATACCGTTTTATTATCCGGGCCAGGTCCTATTGGCCTCATCTGTTTGTCCTTGCTGGCTGTAAAAGGCTGTAAAGTCATTGTAGCAGGAACATCTGCAGATAAAATGAGGTTGGAAATTGCCAAAAAACTCGGAGCAGATGTTGTCGTTGATGTAACAGTTGATGACTTGCAATCCATTGTGATGAATGAAACGAATGGTATGGGTGCTGATGTAACGGTAGAATGTGCAGGTGCTGCCCCATCAATCAATAGCTGCCTTAAAGCTTTAAAAAAACGGGGCAAGCATATTCAAGTTGGCATAGCAGGCAAAGAAATCACAATGGATTTTGATATCATTTTGTACAAACAAATACAGCTATTTGGTTCTCTTGCACATTCCATGAAAACATGGAATCGAGTCATACAGATATTAGATCAAAAGAAAGTAAACCTTCAGCCAATCATTACCCATAAGCTTCCGCTGACACAATGGAAAGAAGCGTTTGATCTATGTGAACAAAAGCAATGCGGGAAGGTGCTTTTAAGCCATTCCTCATAAAGTTCATTTAAATGCAATTGATATATTCCGAAGGGAGGAAGCCAGATGTCAAAGACAAAATTGGCAGCTAGTGAAAAAGAAGATGTTCTTATTCCGGAGACAATGAAGTCTGCCTATTTGCAAAGACCTTTGGAAGTTAGTGTTGAAGAAGAAAGAGTCCCTAATGTGACTGGTAAAGAAGTACTGGTCAAGTTAATGGCCGTTGGGGTATGCGGTTCGGATATTCATTATTTTGCTCATGGGCGCATTGGCAAAAGATATGTCCAGTATCCGCATGTACAAGGACACGAGTGTGCAGGAATCGTTGTGTCTATAGGTGAAGAAGTAACAAAATTTAAGGTTGGAGATCGTGTAGCTGTAGAACCGGGTGTTGCTTGCATGAACTGTGAATGGTGTAAAGAGGGAAGGTATAACCTATGTCCCGACGTGCAGTTTTTATCTACACCGCCGGTAAAAGGGGCTTTCGTTCAATATTTAAGACACCGGGAGGATTTTCTATTTCCAATTCCCGATTCTTTATCTTACGAAAATGCAACTCTTGCAGAGCCATTATCCGTATCGATCCATGCCGTAAAACGCGGAGGCTTAACTCCTGGTTCCACCGTAGCCATTACAGGTATGGGACCTGTAGGTTTGATGACCGTCATAGCGGCAAAAGCATTTGGTGCAAAGGAGATCATTGTCAGTGATATCGAGCCATTAAGGCTGGAAACAGCCAGAAAATTTGGCGCTACAAAGATAGTTAACGCTGCAAATGAAGATCTGAATGCATTCATTGAAGAGATAACCTCGGGCTTAGGCGTTGATATGATTATAGAAACCTCCGGAAACGCTAAAGTATTACAATCATCAATTGAATCCGCGAAAAGAGGCGGCGCCGTTGTTGTTATCGGATTTCCGGCAATTGAAGAAGTGCCTCTCAACATCACATTAATGCTTCAAAAAGAAATAGATCTTTTTTCTGTCTATCGTTATACGAATACCTACCCTTTGGCCATCAGCCTGCTAGATACTATCGGCAGCAAGATAGAACCCATCATCACAGATAAATATCCGCTGGAAGATATCCAGGAAGCAATGAACCAGGCTCATACAAACCGAAGCGGAAGTTTAAAAGTCATGGTATATCCCAATCATTTACAAGATTAATAGAAGAGGATTTTAGAATTTGGAGTTATTTTTGAGGAGTTTATCTTCAAAAGGCTCTAAAAATAAAAAGGGGGATTTAAAATGAAAAAAGCATTGAAAGCGGCTTCACTGGCAACGATCTTAACTTTGACTTTAGCAGGGTGCGGAGGGGGATCATCAGAAAAGAAATCGGCTAGTGCAGATGCAGCAGAAGGAAAGCAAACTGTACTGGAATTAAGTATTCCTGAGCCTGAGGGAGCAAAATTTGATGTAGCAGCAAAGGCATTTAAAGAGGAACTGGAGAACTTAACAGATGATCAAATGACAGTAAAAATACATTATAATAATGCACTTGGCGGAGAAAGAGAAGTATTTGAATTAATGGGAATGGGTTCTCTGGATATGGCTATTCAATCTGCAGGTCCTATGGGAAATTGGGTTCCGGAATTTAATATGTTTGATCTGCCGTTCCTATTCGATAATCGAGAGCATGCACATGCAGTACTAGATGGAGAAATTGGAGATGAACTGGCTCAAAAATTTGAAGAGCAGACAAATGTTAAGGTGCTTGGCTGGGTGGAAAATGGTTTTGTAGCAACATCTTCAAATAACGCCATTAACAGTGTGGAAGATGTAAAAGGGCTGAAGGTGCGTGTTCAGGAAAATGAGCTGCAAATTGATGCATGGAAGGCTTATGGTGCAGATGCAACACCAATGGCCTGGACTGAAGTATTTACTGGATTACAGCAAGGAGTTATTGACGGTCATTCCAACTCATTAGCAACCATCCAAACATCCAAGATTTTTGAAGTGCAAAGTCATGTTGCCCTGTTGGAGGACAGATATGCGCCTGGCCCAATTTCTATAAGCAAGGCTACTTTTGATGGTCTTACTCCAGATCAGCAGGATGCGGTTATAAAAGCTGCTGAACATGCAGAACCAATTGGAAGACAGGCAAATGAAGATAAAATAAATGAAGCAGCCAAATTCCTTAAAGATCAGGGATTGGAGCTGACAGAGCCGGATAAAGAATCCTTTAAAGCGAAAACCGATGCTGTCTATGAAAAGTGGGCACCAAAAATTGGGGAAGAAATCATTGAAAAAGTAAAAAATCTGGATTATTAGGCTACTGAGAGGGCAATGATGAATTGAATGATTTGTTGCCCTCTTCATTTAAGGAGTTGATTAGATGAAGAGCATACCCGGATTGTATATTCGAACCATCGATATGCTGAACAAGTTTTTTGGATATGCTTTGGCTTTTATCATGGCATTTATGACTATTATTATCTTTTGGCAGGTTATCGCACGCTACGTAGTCGGCTCTTCTTTGGCCTGGTCAGAGGAGCTTTCAAGATTCTTAATGATATTTATGATAATGATCGGCGCCTCACTTGCGCTTAGGGAAAACCAGCTCATATCTGTTGAAGTCGTACCGGAAATGTTAAGGGGACGAGTCAAGAAATGGCTGACAGTTATAGTCCATCTCATTTCCATCATTTTTTATACGGTAATTATCATGTTTGGATGGAAGGTAGCGCAAAGCTTTGGCAATCAAATTGCTCCTGGTACAGGAATATCAATGTTCTTTATCTACCTTTCTTTGCCTCTGGGAGGCGTATTACTTCTATTGAACTCCATCACATGTATTTTGGAAGAGTTCATAGAAAGAAAGGTGTGAAACGATGCTGCCTGTTTTCTTTATATCTCTATTCATCTTTATCTTTCTAAGTGTGCCGATCGCTTTCTCATTGGGGCTATCCACGGCATTAGGGGTTTGGATGCATGATACTTTGCCATTGGAAATAATACCGCAGAGAATATTTGTTTCCATGAATTCGTTTCCATTAATGGCCATCCCGTTTTTTATTCTTGCCGGAAATTTGATGGGTGCTGGAAGCATGTCGAAGAGACTGGTTAATTTCGCAAGTGCTCTGGTGGGTCACTTTACTGGCGGATTAGCTATGGTGGCGATCGTTACATCAATGTTTTTTGCGGCTATTTCAGGATCAGGTGCTGCCACAACAGCGGCGATTGGTTCTATTCTCATCCCGGCTATGGTGGCAAGAGGTTACAAAATTGAGTATGCTGCGGCCAATCAGGCGGTGGCAGGTGCTTTAGGGATTATCATTCCGCCAAGTATTGCCATGATATTATACGGTGTCGCTGCGGAAGTTTCTATAGGGGACCTTTTTATTGCCGGGATCCTTCCAGGCTTATTAATTACTTTTTCGCTTCTGATCAGTGCATATATCATCGCAAACCGCCGCGGCTATGTTGGGGAGGAGAAGAAGAGCTTCCCTGATGTCCTCGTGTCGTTTAGGAAATCGTTTCTTGCACTTCTAATGCCTATTATTGTGCTGGGAGGCATCTATTCAGGTGTATTTACTCCGACAGAAGCATCAGTTATTGCAGTTGTTTACTCTTTTGTTGTCGGATTCTTTATTTATCGGGATATTACTATTCAGCAGCTGGCTGATACCTTAAAGAAATCAGCCATTAGCAGCTCAATCATCATGATAGTTATTGGAACTGCCGGCTTGTTTGGTTTTTTCATCGAGATGAATGGTGTTCCAGGAATGATATATGGTTCAATATCCGATGTTGTTACAAATAAATATATTTTCCTTATTATCGTAAACATCATTCTGTTTGTAGCAGGCATGTTCTTGGAAGGGGGAGCAGCGATTTTAATATTTGTTCCGCTGTTACTGGGAACTGCAGTCAATTTGGGAATAGATCCCGTTCATTTTGGAGTAATCATGGTTTGTAATTTAGCGATTGGATTGGTAACTCCGCCTGTAGGGATTGATTTATTTGTTGTATCCCAGCTTACAAAACTTTCAATTGTAAGAATTGGAAAAGCGGTAATCCCATTAATTTTCATCTTGATTATCGATGTGCTCGTTATTTCATTTTTTCCGCCGCTTTCTACCTGGCTGCCTTCGCTATTAAAATAGGAAAATACGAGCTACGAGCAAAATTCTAAGTTCTTTATAACAAGATAAGTTTCCTTATCTTGTTCCTTTTTCAACATTTGGTAAAGCGCTTAACTAAATTAATAGAACAAAGCCTAAGGAGGATTTAAATGAGTATCCCATTAAACGAAGAAAAATTAAGTTATTTAATTGAGAAGTCATCTAAAGCAAGACAACTAATTATTCAGACGGTTCATCATGCAGGAGCAGGACATATAGGAGGTCCAATGTCTGCTTCTGATGTCCTCGTAAATTTGTATTTTAATGAAATGAATGTAAATCCAGATAACCCTACAGATGTACAGAGAGATCGATTTGTACTATCAAAGGGGCATTCAGCAATTGGGCTCTATGCAGTTTTAGCACTTAGAGGATATTTTCCGACAGAGGAATTGCAAACGTTTGATTCATTAAATTCCCGTTTGCAGGCTCATCCGGATATGAATACCCTTCCAGGTCTGGACATGTCAACAGGCTCGCTTGGCCAAGGGATTTCTGCAGCCGTCGGAATGGCCCTGGGTGCAAAGCTTCAGAATAAAAAATTCCGCACATATTGCATGATTGGTGATGGTGAGTCACAGGAAGGCCAGGTTTGGGAGGCTGCAGATATTGCTTCTAAATATAAATTGGATAATCTGGTGGTTATTCTCGACTTTAACAAGCTTCAGCAGTTTGGATGGCAAGGTGAAGGAGCTTCAAGAGCAACTCCGATAAATAAGCCAAAACAGCGCTGGGAAGCTTTTGGCTGGCATGTCATTGAGATAGATGGCCATAACCATCAGGAGATTAGTGAAGCTTTAAGTCATGCCAGAGAGGTAACAGGAAAACCGGTTATGATTATCGCAAACACGGTTAAAGGCAAGGGTGTTTCATTTATGGAAGGAGATTATTTATGGCATTCAAGAATTCCGACAGATGAAGAGTTAAGCAGCGCATCAGAAGAACTGGAAATGGGGGTTCAAAAATGAAAAGCTTACTTTCTAAAGATCAAGTTTCAATGAGGGACGTTTTTGGAGAAACACTGCTCAAATTATCTCTGGAGTCCGATAAGGTATATGCGATTGATGGAGATTTGGCTAACTCAACCAAAATAGATGCTGTTGCAAAAGGGAATCCTGCTAGATTTCTGCAAATGGGCATCGCTGAACAGAATATGATGAGTGTGGCTGCAGGACTGGCTGCAACTGGCTTGCAGCCCTGGGCGGCTACCTTTGCTGCATTTCTGTCTAAACGTGCCATTGATCAAATTCAAGTACAAATTGCTCAGCCGAAATTAGACGTGAAAATGATTGGAGCCTATAGCGGTTTGCTGACAGGGGTAACGGGAAAAACGCATCAATCGCTGGAGGATATCGCAATTTTCAGGTCACTTGCCAATATGGTTGTTCTCGCACCTGCAGACAGTACAGAAGTGGAAAAAATGATGGAGTTTGCACATAAATACGAAGGGCCATTATATATGCGCCTTGCCCGTGACCCTTATCCAATCATTTTTAATGAAGATTACCACTTTGAATTCGGCAAAGCGGTGCATTTAAAAGAAGGAACGGATATTACCATCATTTCTACAGGAACACAAACCAGCAGGTCTTTAGCCGCGGCAGAACAATTAGAAGCTGATGGAATCTCTGCTGCAGTGATTCATATGCCTACCATTAAGCCGCTTGATAAAGAAGCAATTGTTCAAGCTGCAGAAAATACAGGAGTTATTGTTACAGCAGAGGAGCATAGCATTTACGGCGGTCTTGGAAGTGCAGTGGCAGAGGTTTTAGTAGAAGAGAAGCCAGTTCCTATGCTTCGTGTAGGTGTAAAAGATCTAAATTCAGAGTCAGCTAAAAATGATGACTTGCTGGAAAAGTACGAAATTTCATCTGGCCATATTGTCAAAAGAGTCAAAGAGGCATTGACGAAGAAAAATTCTTTAATTTAACCATAGGATTGGAGAGGTAAATATGCAGACAAGTATTTTAAATGAAAAGCTATTTATTGATGGAAAATGGATTCAATCGGAAAATACACACAAAGTATATAACAAATACACCGGAGAGCTCTTTTCAGAGATTGGCATTGCTGATGAAAAGCTGGTGGATCAAGCAATTGCAGCTGCTGAATACGCACATAAAAATACAACATTTATCCCGGATTACCGCTATAGGGTTTTAATGCGTGCAGCAGAGCTGCTGCTGAGTCATGCCGAAGAATTCGCTCAAATTATTGCCAAGGAAGGCGGGAAGCCTATCACTGATGCAAGAGCAGAAGTGAATCGCTCAGCATCGACATTCCAAATTGCTGCTGATGAAACAAAAAAGCTCGTAGGAGAAATTATCCCAAATTATAACGTGCAGGGAAGATTCCTTTATACAATAAAAAAGCCTGTGGGAGTTGTAGCAGCAATTACCCCGTTTAACTTCCCTCTAAATCTTGTTGCACATAAAGTTGCTCCGGCCTTGGCAGCGGGAAATCCAGTTATTCTTAAGCCGGCATCTGATACAGCAACGATTGCTATAAAACTATGTGAACTGCTCGAGAAAGCAGGAGTTCCGAGAGGATACCTGCAATGTGTAGTAGGAAGCGGGGGTACAGTCGGTGAACAGCTCCTGAATGATGAAAGGATTGCGCATTATACATTCACAGGTTCACCTGGAGTAGGCAAACATATTCAGAAAACAATTGGATTAAGAAAAGCCACCTTAGAGCTGGGCTCCAACTCTGCCACTATCGTTCATAGTGATGCGGATATTCATAAAGCTGCTGCCAAGCTTGCAAAAATGTCATTTGCACATGCCGGGCAAATATGCATCTCAGTTCAGAGAATTTTTGTTCAGAAATCTGTTAAAGAGAGGTTCCTAGAAAAGTTTTTGCAGGAGGTTTCCTATCTTAAGGTGGGAGATCCTTTGGACCCGAATACGAATGTTGGCCCAATGATCAATGTGAAGGAAGCTGAACGCATTGAGCAATGGGTCAAGGAAGCTGAAGAGGATGGAGCATTCATTTTAACCGGGGGAAAACGAGAAGGCAGTATTTTTTACCCAACCGTAATTACAAATGTGAGAAAAGGGATGAAAGTTTCGGATGAAGAGGTGTTCGCTCCTGTCGTTACCGTCTCAGATTACGAAACAATCGAAGAAGCAATTGAGCTTGTGAATGACTCGAAGTATGGCCTGCAGGCCGGAATATATACTTCAGATCTGAGTTTATCTTATAAAATTCCTTACATGCTTGAAGTAGGCGGTGTTGTTATTAATGATACATGCTGCTTCAGGACTGATCAAATGCCTTATGGAGGCGTGAAAGAAAGCGGAAATGGCAAGGAAGGTCCGGCTTATGCCATACAAGAACTCGTAGAAACTGTGACGGTCGTTGTAAATCTTGAAGAATGATAAATAGGTTCATATAAAAATAGAAAGAGCTGATAAGAGTGGAGACATTTAAGATAGCCGTTATCCCAGGTGACGGCATTGGACCGGAAGTAATAGATGAAGGCGTCAAGATTATGAAAAAGGCAGCAGAGCTGGATGGTCATTTGCAGTTCGAATTTACGTATTTTCCTTGGGGATGTGAATTTTATTTAAAGAATGGAAAGATGATGGATGAAGACGGGATTGAACAGTTAAAGTCTTTTGATGCAATCTACTTGGGAGCCGTCGGTTATCCAGGGGTGCCAGACCATATCTCCCTTTGGGATCTGCTCTTGAAAATCAGGAAGGAACTTGACCAGTATGTAAATATTCGACCCATCACACTATTAAATGGGGCACCCTGTCCCATTAATGGCGGAAATAAAGAAAACATCGATATGCTATTCATTCGTGAGAATAGTGAAGGTGAGTATGCAGGGGCCGGGGATTGGCTTTTTAAAGGCAAACCCGAAGAAGTCGTTTTACAGACAGGGGTCTTTTCACGGAAAGGTACTGAGCGCATCATCCGTTATGCTTTTGAAACAGCATCCAAAGCAGGGAAAACACTGACCAGCATTAGTAAGGGAAATGCACTTAATTATTCCATGGTATTTTGGGATCAAGTGTTTGAGCAGGTGAGCAAGGAATATCCCCAAGTTCAGACCTATTCCTATCTTGTTGATGCAGCAGCTATGTACATGATTAAAGATCCCGCAAGGTTCGAGGTTGTTGTAACCTCCAATTTATTTGGAGATATATTAACAGATTTGGGTGCAGCGCTAGGAGGAGGCATGGGGCTGGCGGCCGGAGCCAATATTAATCCTGAAAAAATGTTCCCGTCAATGTTTGAGCCAATTCATGGTTCAGCACCGGATATCGCAGGGAAAGAGATAGCCAACCCGCTGGCTGCAATTTGGTCAGCCAGCCAGCTTTTTGATTTTCTCGGCTTTAACGATATAGGAGAAAATCTGCTCAGCTGCATCGAAAAAACTTTGGAAGAGAAAAGGGTTCTTACTCCAGATCTCGGCGGATCTGCTTCCACTTCAGAAGTTGGTGCGCGTGTAGCTGAAATCCTAACTGAAATGGCAAAAGTCCAGTCATCCATATAACAGCCATTTTGGAACTATAGAGAAAACAGCGCTTTTTCCTGGAGCGCTGTTTTTCCTATTGCACATTCGCAACTAAAAAAGGTGCAAATTGAAGGCAGTTATCATATCTGAAAAAGGAGACTTGCCGATGATTAAAAAAATAGCTGTTATTGGAGCAGGAACAATGGGCCACAGTATTGCCCTTAACTTTGCGATCTATGGCCTTAATGTAAATATATATGACCCGGATTGGAAAAGTGTTGAAAAGGCTAAAGATGAGATTCAAAGGCAGCTGGACTTATTGCAGGAAGTAGGAAATATAGATATCCAAAATAAAATCAATACGCTCAAGAGTATCCATTTCTATACCAGCTTAAAAGAAACAGTAGCAGATAGAGAATTTGTGGTGGAAGCCGTCCCTGAGAATCTGGAATTAAAACAAGATCTTTTAAAAAAATTAGATGACTATTGCCCTCCAAAGACCATTTTAGCAAGCAACACTTCAAGCTTGGATTTGGAGAGCATGATGGTAAAGGTAAGTGAAATGAGAAAAAAAAGAATCCTGATAACTCATTGGTATAACCCTGCGCATATTATGCCTCTTGTGGAAATTTCAAATTTTGGAAATATCCATAAAGATGTGTATGAAGATGTGAAAAGTTTGCATATGTCCATCGGCAAACAATGTATAGAAGTATTAAAAAATATTCCTGGTCTGGTGGCAAATCGGATTCAGCAGAGTGTGGCAAGAGAGGTATTTTCACTGATGGAGCAGCAAGCTGCATCTCCCGAGGATATTGAAAAAGCTTTAATGTTTGGCCCGGCATTTCGATACGCCACAACAGGGCAATTAATGATTGCTGATATGGGCGGATTGGATATATGGTGCACGGTAGGTGATAATTTGCTGAAAGATATGGAGAATAGGCAATTCTCCAGTCCTCTGCTAAGAGAGAAAACATCTGTAGGAAAGCTGGGGTTAAAATCCGGCGAAGGTTTTTTTAAATATCGAAAAGATGAAGAAGCGGAAATTAAAAAACAGTTTAATAGGAAGCTCCTTCATCAGCTAAATGCCTCTCAATACTATATAAATCATATTAAATGAAAGGGTGAATTTCTTGAAACTAATAACCTTTAAAGACAAGGACGGGACAATTAAATCAGGGTGGATAGAGAAAGAACAAGTTTTTGATATGGAAAAGGCAAGCGGGGGTAAACTGCCTGGCTCAATACTTGGTTTTCTGGAACGGTTTGAAGAAAACTATAAACTCGCTAGCCATATTGCTGACCTTGATCATTTGGGTACGTACAAACTGGACGATATTAAACTTTTAGCGCCTTTGCCGAACCCTAGAAGTGTGCGGGATTTTATGGCATTTGAAGGCCATATCGCGACTATAGCAGCCAAAAAAGGGGAAAATGTTGTGCCAGAATGGTATGAGATTCCGGTGTTTTACTTTACGAATCACCATGCCATTACAGGGCCGAATCAGAAAATTCAGCGCCCGGCCCAATGCAGTGAACTGGATTATGAATTGGAAATTGCTTGTATCATAGGCAGAGAAGGCAGAAATATAAGAGCTGAACAAGCTGATGATTATATAGCAGGGTACACCATTTTGAATGACTGGTCTGCACGTGATCTGCAAATGAGGGAAATGAAGGCGGGATTAGGACCAGCCAAAGGCAAGGACTTTGCTACATCGATTGGACCGTATATTGTGACAAAGGATGAATTGGAAGAATTCCGCGATGGAGATAGATTAAACCTGGAAATGACAGCTAGAGTTAATGGAAAGCAGCTGTCTAAGGGAAACTTCAAACATATTCATCATTCATTTGGACGAATGATTGAGCGGGCGTCCTCGGAGGCTACCCTATATCCTGGAGATATCATTGGTTCAGGTACTGTTAGTACGGGCTGTATCCTGGAATTAGGAACGGATATTCAAAATTGGCTTCAGCCTGGGGACATAGTGGAACTTGAAATTACCGGTTTGGGTAAACTCACCAATGAGATTATGTAATGAAACAGCTTTTTTTTTCGGACTAAACTAGATTTGGAGAAAGAGAGGAGAATTAGATGTATTTGAGTCAGCAAAATTTTGATTTTTCCATACCAACAGAAATTATCTATGGCATTAATAGTGTTAAACATAAGCTTCCAGATACAATACGGAGCCTTCAAAAAGCAAAGGTCTTTGTTGCCACTGACCCAGGACTTCTTAATACAGGAATAATAGATGCAACTACCTCATTATTAAATAAGAACGGCATTGATACAGTAGTGTTTGCTGAAGTCGAGCCGAATCCCCATGCTCAGACTGTTATGAAGGGAGCACAGATATATAAACAGGAATCCTGCGAAATGATCCTTGCCATAGGGGGAGGAAGCCCCATGGACTTCGCAAAAGCTGTTAGTGTGATAGTTGCTCATGAAGGACACATACTGGATTATCGCCGGGGTCAAAAGCCCCTTCACCAAGCTATTCCTTTACTCATTGCTATTCCTACTACGGTTGGAACCGGTTCGGAGGTGACTCCGGTCTCGGTGATCACTGATAATGAGGCGGGCAGAAAATATGTAATCGCTTCCCCTATGCTTGCACCAAAGGCGGCCTTTATCGATCCAAGTTTAACCACTCCTCTTCCGCGGCATGTCGTTTCTGCTACTGGAGTGGATGCTTTAGTGCATGCCATTGAGTCTTATACATCACTGAAATCAAACCCGATTACAGATGGATTAGCCTTTGAAGCAATCAAAATGATTAAGGAAAATTTGCCGGCAAGCTATGCGCACCCGGATAATCTTGAAGCCAGGGCACAAATACACCTGGCCAGCACAATGGCAGGTATATCCTTTGGAATAGCGGGCGTAGCACTAGTCCATTCTTGCTCGCACCCTATGTCGGCTTTATATCAGGTACCTCATGGACTTGCGAATGCCATATTGCTGCCGCACATTATAGAACATAACTTAATAGCCAACTATGAAAAGTATGCCAATATTGCAAGGATTTTTGAACCGTCGCTGACATTCGAGAATGATAGAAATACTGCAAGGCAACTTGCTCCATTACTTAAAGAGTTTAATAAAGCTCTGGATATTCCAGAGGATTTTAGTTATCTAAAGCTAGATTTTACTGATGAAATGGTAGATCGCTTAACTAAAGATGCAATGAATGATTTAGGCACGATTCCAAATAATCCTCGGAAAGCAGATAAAGAAGATATTCGTCAAATTTATAAAAAAGTATTGCCGATGGCTTTAATAAAGACTGAACTGGAATTCGTAAGTGAAACAGTCTAGTCATAAGAGGCACCTTTATTAAAAGGTGTCTTATTTTGTTTATATCTATCATATTATGTTGCAAAAACGCAACGAAATTAAAAGGATAAACAGGATGAATAGGTGCTGTTCCCTTTTGCAAACTTGTTTTATTCAACCTTTAATGCGTTGCCGCAACACCTGTTGCGGTATTGCATCATTTTTTTACTGGATATATAGTTTAAATATTACAAAATATGAGAAATATCAGCATTTTATTAATTTTCTAATGTTGGCATACTTCTTGCATTATTAATTTATGAGTGAATCACTCAGAGGGAGCGGGAAAATTGTTAGTAAAAGACGCGATGACTCGTACTTCTATTAAATTTTTTGAAAACGATTACATCGATAGAGCTGCAAAAACCTTACTTGAATCCCATATGAAAGGCGGGCTGGTCTATAACGTTAGAGATGAGTTAGCGGGATGTTTTACAGAGCATAATCTATTAGAAGGTTTGTTAAATCAACATAAGGTACTATCAGAAATTTACCAGACTGACTTTTGTTTCCTTAACGAAATGGATGAATTAAACAATATAAAGCTCAATGATCAGGAAATCTGGCCAATCCTTAATAAAAGCAGGCAGATCACCGGTTTCCTGACAAAAGAACAGTATCTGGCCGCCTATGCCAGAACTTCTCAGGTGGAGCTCAATCGAATGGATGCTATTTTTAATTCGGCACATAATGGGATTCTTTCCATCGATTTGGAGGGAAGGATTACCTCAATGAATCCTCCGGCAGAAAAAATGGCTATGACAACTAAGGAGAAAGCCCTTGGCAAGTTTTTGACAGATGTTGTCACTCCAAGCGGGTTATTGAATGTTATCCGTACAGGAAAGGGACATACAGAAAAGTACCGGGTAGGAAAAAGAAAATATTTAACCCATCGAACACCGCTCTATGATGGCAAAACTCTTGTGGGAGCGGTTGGTGTCTTTCAGGATATTTCAGAAATCGAAATTGTATCGAGTGAACTTGAATCCGTCAAGCAGCTCTTGAAGGAACAGGAAACGATACTGGATAACTCTACAGACGGAATCTGCATTACGGATGGGGAAGGAGCCATTATTAAATGCAACCAGAGTTTCAGGCAGCTTTTTGATGTTAAAAATGAGACTCCTGACTACATAAAAGATATCGCCCGGCAGGTAGAAGCTAAGGGCAGACCGCATAATATCATGGAAACAAGTAAAGACAATAAAAATTCATTAATTATAACGGCAAATCCCATTAAGAATAGCAGCAATCAAATTGAAAGAGTTGTTATCAATGTGAAGGACATGACTGAATTCGATGCACTCAGAAGTGAGCTGGCAAAAACAAAGTCGATACTGGAGCATATGCATCTTTCCGAGAGATCGGAGACGTTCATAGCCAAATCACCCGAAATGGAAAGGCTGCTTGAGACCGTTCAGCAGGTGGCAAAGGTGGATGTAACGGTTCTATTATCAGGTGAATCGGGAGTGGGGAAAGAGGAAATCGCCAAGCTGATCCAGCAGTCGAGTCCGAGGTCGGAAGGGCCATTTATTAAGGTGAATTGTGGGGCTATTCCTGAATCACTGATGGAGTCTGAGCTTTTTGGATACGAAGGCGGTGCCTTTACAGGTGCCTTAAAAAAGGGAAAAGCCGGTTTATTTGAACAAGCAGATAATGGAACCATCTTTCTGGACGAGATTGGGGAAATCCCAAACCACCTGCAGGTCAAGCTTCTAAGGGTATTGCAGGAAATGGAGATTAACAGGGTAGGATCATCCAAAACGACAAAGATTGATGTGCGGGTAATAGCAGCTACCAACAGGGATCTTAAAGAATTGGTTGTGGAAGGAAGTTTTCGGGAGGACTTATTTTACAGGCTGAATGTTATCCCCATAGCAATTCCGCCATTAAGAAGAAGAGTCGAAGATATTCCAATCCTAATTGATGCTTATGCAAGGATGTTTGCAGCAAAATACCACAAACATCTCAAATTCACCAAGAAAGCCATACAGGTTCTGACTAATTATCAGTGGCCAGGGAATGTAAGGGAACTCGTCAATATGATTGAAAGAATATACGTAACAGCTTCGAATCCCGAAGTGGGGGAGCAGGAGGTTCTTTCTTTATTTAGCAAAGGCGATAACCAAGGAATGAGTCAGGATCAAGCCATTGTCGTAAATCAATTATTACCGCTAAAAGAAGCTGTAGATCTGCTTGAAAGAGAGCTGATCTATAAGGCGTCACAGTCAGAGAAATCCTATCGGGGCATTGCCCGTGTGCTGGAAGTGAATCCTTCTACCATTGTTCGAAAGGTAAAAAAATTAGAAGGGGGATTATTAAAATCATGAGATCATTGCAGACGCTTGTTTCCCCTAAAAGCATTGCCATAATAGGAGCTTCGGAAAGGTTCCATCAAAATGCGGGACGTGTCATGGTCAATCTTCAAAAATCAAAGTTTTCCGGGGAGATTTATCTTGTAAACCCAAACCATGACACCATTTCGGGAATTCACTGCTATCCGAGTGTGCTGGAGATCAGTGAAGAAGTCGATTTGGCATGTGTAATTGTTCCTTTCAAACATACCCCTGACATCCTAAGAGAATGTGTAAAAAAACAAGTGAAGAGTGTCATCATCATCAGCTCCGGCTTTTCTGAAAGCGGGCCGGATGGAATTTACAGGGAAGAAGAGCTGAAGGAAATTGTTAAAGGTACAGAAACGGCGGTTTATGGGCCAAACTCACCCGGATTTTATCATTTTATAGGAAACTGGGGAATCTCTTTTTCACCCCGTTTTGAACCTAAGAATTTTCATAAGGGATCTGTTGGATTGATCAGTCATGGAGGAAGTTTAGGCCGGGCTGTACTTGATGCCAATGAAAAAGGCCTCGGTTTTTCCTATTGGCTGTCACCTGGAAATGAGATGGATATCACGATTAATGACTGCTTTGAATTTTTAATTAGTGACCCATCAACAGAAACCATTCTATTAATCATTGAATCTATTTCTGAGGAGGAGCGTTTTTTCCGGCTGCTGCACCAGGCCTATATCGAACAGAAGCCGGTGATCCTGCTGCCAATCGGCCATTCGGAGATTTCAAGAATTGCCGTTAAATATCACCTTGGAAGAAACAATGATTACTCCATTCCCTGGGATATGGTCAATCACCCAGGACTGGTAAAAGCCGAAAGCATTGATGAAGTGGTTGCTCTTTCATGGCTGTTTGATACATACCAAAAGGCAGCAGGAAAGCGTACGGCTATCTTTTCCTGGGCAGGGGCTACTTCCATTTATCTGGCGGATTTATGCGATAAATACGGGATTCCGCTTCAGCCTCTATCATCAGAACTTCAGCAAAAAATGAAAACGATTACAGGTGTAGAGAAGTCATTCATGAATCCATTAGATTTGACCACAGTTGTATACGATGACTTGTCAAAATTAACAACCTGTCTGGAAGTGCTTCATAAATCGGGTGATTTCGATAATATCATTGTTCCTTTTCCATTCCAGGTAGACTATCAAAATGAAATTCTCTCGGAACAAATGAAAAAGCTGATGGAGGAAAAAGATAGTATTTTTATTCCGATTTTCATGTCCCAGGGATACCAGGGGGAGCTGGCCATTGACATATTAAAGGAGACAAAGAAACCTTACTTCTTTCATGAAAATACAGCTATTAAATCATTGTCTGCTTATATAAATTACTCGGAAACCCAGAGACAAGAGGAGGAACATAATGAAAAAACAATTAAATCCTGCTGATGCAATGCAGTACATTAAAAGCGGTGATACATTGCTTGTCGGGGGGTTCGGCCTTTCGGGAACACCGCTTACCTTAATTGATGAGCTGGTGAATTCCGATAAAGATAACCTCACAGTCATCAGCAACAATTTAGGCGAGGAAGGGAAGGGGCTTGGAAAACTGCTGGTGGCAGGAAAGCTGAAAAAGGCGAAAGGCTCTTACTTTACCACTAATCGTGATGCGGTTAAAGCCTGGTCAAAAGGTGAACTGGAGATTGAATTAATTCCTCAGGGCACTATGGCAGAAGCCATCCGGTGCGGCGGGGCAGGCATCGGAGGATTCTATACGAAGACAGGCGCCGGGACCAAGCTTGCTGAAGGGAAAGAAGAGAAAGTGATCGATGGCGAAACCTACATATTTGAAAAAGCAATCAAAGGGGATGTGGCCATTATTAAAGCCCTTAAAGCTGATACACTGGGAAATTTGATTTATGACAAAACAGCGAGGAATTTCAATCCGGTTATGGCAACGGCTGCGAAGGTGGTTATAGCTGAAGTGGATGAGATTGTGGAAGCTGGATCATTTGCACCGGAAGAAGTGGTAACTCCTCACTTATACGTAGATTATGTCGTAATCAATCAATATGTAAAAAAAGGAGGGAGATACGTTGAGTCTATCTGACAGAATTAAAATCGCCAAAAGGGTAGCAAAGGAATTGAAGGAAGGAGAAATCGTCAATCTCGGGGTCGGGATTCCAACCATTATTCCGGATTATCTCGATGATAAAAAGGTTTACCTTCAATCAGAAAACGGACTTCTTGGGATGGGTCCTACTCCGTGTGATGAAGACATTGATATGGACTTGATCAGTGCCAGCAAGAAGCCTGTTTCCATGGACCCAGGGGCATCCCTCTTTGATAGTTCGGATTCTTTCCTGATGATTCGCGGTGGGCATATCGATACAGCAGTATTGGGTGCTTTGCAGGTCGATGAATCGGGAGAAGTTGCCAATTGGGCAGTACCCGGAGAAACAATTCTTGGAGTTGGAGGAGCCATGGATTTAGTTGCGGGAGCCAGGCGGATGATTATTGCTTCCATGCACCTGTCTAAAGACGGAAGTCCAAAAATTGTGAAAAAATTATCGTTCCCAAGCAGCGGTACAAGAAAAGCAGACATGATTGTCACCGAACATGCTGTATTTAAATTTCTCGAAGGAAAAATGTACCTCATAGAAATGCTCTCTGATATTTCGATTGAAGCGTTGCGGGAGATGACAGATGCGGAATTTCATGTGCTCGAAAAAAACAAAATGAAAACAAATTAAGGGGGAAAATAACGTGAAAAAAATAATGGCAGTATTAATGGCTTTTATGTTAGTCGTATTGGCAGCTTGTTCTTCGGATGAGGCGGGAACGAGCGGTAAAGCAAGCGGAGACGGAGGAGCAGAGGGAGCCCCGCGGGATATGGCTTTTGGTTCTGCAACAGTAGGCGGTTTCTGGTACACATTGTCAGGGGCAATGGGAGAGAAAATGAAGAAGGTTTACCCGGATTCCTCCGTTACGGTTGTAGAGGGCGGATCTGTTTCCAACCTTTTGGGCTTAAGCCAGGGGACATTTGCTCTTGGATTCAGTAATGGCCAAACCGTACCTGAGGCATTGAACGGAATCAATGCTTTTAAAGAAAAAGTCGATAACGTCAGCACGGTTGCAACCCTTTATCCAAATGTATTCCATATCGTTGTTCGCGCAGATTCTGATATTAAGTCAGTAAAAGATTTAAAGGGAAAGAAGGTAAGCCCGGGAATTAAAGGATACAGTGGAGAGTTGGCATTCCTGGATATTTTAAAGCTGAATGACATGAGCTATGACGATCTGGGCAGCATTGAATATATCGGAACGGCAGATGGAGCCGATCTTCTGCGTGACGGACATATCGATGCCATTGTAGGAATGGTTTCTGCACCGGTTTCCACTTTCCAGGAGCTGGACACGACCCTCGGAATCCGCCTGATTCCTTTGGATGATGAAACAGTTAAAGGCCTGAATGAGTTAAATGAAGGATATTTGGAATATGACATTGAAGGCGGCACATATTCGAATGTGAAAGAAGATGTAAAAACAGTTGCCGGCTATACGGTTCTGCTGGTGAATGATGATCTAATGGATGAAGAGTCGGTTTATAAGCTGACTAAAATGATGGTAGAAGAAAAAGATACATGGACAACATTATCCCCGATTATGAAAGACTTTAATGCAGAGTATTCAGTGCAAAACAACGTGGGCAAGCTGCACCCGGGTGCAGAGAAATATTACAAGGAAGTCGGGGCACTTAAATAAACCAAAATAATCCTTTAAAAAGAAGGTGAAATGATGTCAAAACACGACGTTACGGAAGCGGAAGCTTCAAAAATGATTGCGGAATATGACGAAGATGGTAATCTGAACAGCAAACTGCGCCTATTAAAGGGCACGGCTGGCAGGATCATTTCTATTATTGCCGTTTTAATGTCTCTTTTTCATCTGTATACAGCATTATTTGGGGTATTTGAATCCATCCTGCAGCGGTCGGCACATCTGGCGTTTGCACTGGCATTAACATTTGCCATTTATAAGCCTTCCAAAAAAGCGGTAAAAAATGAAAGCATCCCCTGGTATGATTGGTTGTTTATGGTTCTGTCCATTGCTTGTTATTCCTATTATGTGATGAATTCCCAGGTCATTTCATCGCGGATGAGCTATATTGAGCCGCTGACAGCACTGGAAATTGCAATAGGAATCATATCCGGCTTGCTGCTGATTGAAGCAACGCGCCGCGTGATTGGAAATACACTGGTGATTATTATCTTCATTTGCATTGTTTATGGAGTTTGGGGTCATCTGATTACGGGCTCACTTTCCCACCGTGAATTTACCATGATGTGGATTATTGATCACCTCTTTTATACGGTGACTGGTATTTTTAGTACTCCTCTTGGGGTATCCGCAACCTTTATCTTCCTTTTTATCCTTTTCGGTAAGTTTTTAGAGGTTTCGGGTGCAGGTCAATTTTTCATCGATTTATCAGTAGCCGGGATGGGCAAATATCGCGGAGGTCCTGCCAAAACGGCGATCGTCGCAAGCTCCATTTTGGGAACCATTTCAGGAAGTGCGGTTGCTAACACAGTAACAACGGGTGCTTTTACGATTCCATTAATGAAAAAAACCGGCTATAAGAGCCACTTTGCAGCTGCGGTGGAAGCAGTTTCCTCTACGGGCGGCCAGATCATGCCGCCAATCATGGGAGCTTCGGCTTTCATCATTGCTTCCTATTTAGGTGTTCCTTATATGGACGTAGCCATCGCTGCCATAATACCCGCAGTTCTTTATTACTGCTGCCTGTATTTCCAGGTGGATATGAGGGCAAGGCGTTTGGGTCTTGTTGGTCTAAAGAAAGAGGACCTTCCAAAGGTTTCGAGTGTATTGAAAACGGGATTCATTTTCTTTATCCCCTTAGTAGTGATTGTGTTCATGCTTGCATCTGGCTCTTCACCAATGAAGGCCGGTCTTTACTCTATCGGGGTGACGATATTGGTTGCCGCGTTAAAAGGGGCAACAAGATTATCTTTTTCTAAGATCTTCAAGGCATTGGATCTAGGAGCCAGAGCTGCCATTGAGACAGCTATTGCCTGTGCGGCATCCGGTTTTATCATCGGAATTATTGGGCTTACCGGGATAGGCCTTAAATTCAGCAGCCTGATCATTGATTTATCAGGCGGAATTTTAATTATTACGCTTGTATTCACAATGATCACGAGTATCATTCTTGGAATGGGACTGCCTACCGTTGCGGCATACATCGTACAGGTTCCGCTTACCATTCCTGCATTAATTGAGCTGGGTGTGTCCCCGCTTGCAGCCCATATGTTTGTTTTCTATTTTGCAGCGTTATCTGCCATAACACCACCGGTAGCTCTGGCTGCATTTGCAGCGGCAGGGCTTGCTGGTTCCGATCCGATGAAAACAGGCCTAACCGCAGTAAAGCTTGGCCTCGCGGCATTTATTGTCCCTTATATGTTTGTATACGGGGAAACCTTGCTTCTTGTTGGAGACGTTCCGGATATTATTCTATCTGTTGCAACCTCCATCATTGGGATTATTGGGATTGCCTGGGCTGCAGAAGGATGGCTGTTCCGCCATTCATATTGGTATGAAAGAGCCGTTCTTTTTATCGGGGCTCTTCTGATGGTCAACCCGGGATTTTTATCAGACATCATCGGCTTTGCCATCCTGGCGGCAATGTTTTTATATCAAAAGTTTGTACCTAGAAATACAGTGGCCAATACATTATCAAACTAAGGGGGAACAGAATGAACACCATCACAGTAGTAGGTTCAGGTGTTATGGGAAAAGGGATTGCTTATACCTGTGCCATTTCGGGATTTGAAGTTTACTTGAATGACATTAATCTGGAAATAATAGATAAAGCCAAAAACGATATTTATAGCTTATTGGAAGGCAGCCTTCAAAAAGGGTTTATTTCAGAAGACCAATATGGGAAGGCAAAAGACCGGCTTCATTTTGAAACAGATTTAGAGGCTGCTGCGGAAAATGCAGACCTTGTTATTGAAGCAGTCCTGGAAAAGATAGAATTGAAGATTGATATTTTTAAAAAGCTGGACAGCATCTGTTCTCCGGAAACCATTCTGGCCACCAATACTTCAACAATGAGTCCAACGGAAATTGGGGCACAAACATCACGGCCCGATAAGGTGGTGGCCATGCACTTCTTTAATCCGGTCCACAAGATGAAGCTGATTGAAATTATCCGTGGACTGGAAACATCTGATGATACGGTCCGCATGGTGAAAGAAGTCGGTGAAAAGCTTAAGAAGGAAACCGTTGAAGTGAATGAATTTCCGGGATTTGTGACTTCCCGGATGAATTGCCTGATCGGCAATGAAGCCATGAACATGCTGATGGAAGGAGTAGCCTCTGCTGAAGATATCGATAAAGCCCTGAAGCTGGGGCTTAATCACCCGATGGGCCCTCTTGCTCTGGCGGATTTAGTAGGCTTGGATACCCGGCTGCGCAATATGGAGTATTTATACCAGACACTTGGAGAAAAGTACCGCCCTTGTCCGCTGCTTATCAAATATGTAAAAGCCGGACGGCTGGGGAAAAAGAGCGGCAGCGGATTCTATCAATATTCTTAAGGGGTGAGAACGTGCATCAATACGAAAATCTGCTTGTTCAAATCGAACAGGGGGTTATGTGGCTGACCATTAACCGTCCTGAACAGCGTAATGCATTAAATCAGGAGACGCTCCAGGAGCTCGGAGATGCCTTTAGCTGGGCAGAAGCAAATGATGAGGTGAGATGCATCATCATCCAGGGAGCAGGGGAAAAGTCCTTTGCAGCGGGAGCGGACATAAAGCAGCTTCATGAAAGAAAAATGCTTGAGGCATTGATTCCGGGCATGCAGGGGCTCTACAAGAAAATTGAACAGTCCAGCAAAGTAACGATTGCGGCGGTAAAGGGGTATGCACTGGGTGGAGGTTGCGAGCTGGCCCTTGCCTGCGATATTCGAATCGCAGCGAAGGGAGCAAAATTCGGCTTGCCGGAGCTTAACCTGGGCATCATTCCTGGTGCAGGCGGGACACAGCGCCTGTCCAGAGTGGTTGGCAAGGGAAGGGCGCTTGATATGATTCTTACCGGCAAAATCATTGATGGAGAAGAAGCCGAAAGAATCGGGCTTGCAACTTACCTTACAGCAGATGATGAACTGGAAAGGAAAGCAGAGGAGGTTGCCTCTCAGATTCTTAAAAAAGGCCCGGTTGCTATCAAGCTGGCAAAGCTTGCCGTACATAAAGGCTTTGATGTTGATCTGGAGACAGCCTTGCTGATTGAGAAGCTTTCACAGGCTGTAGCTTTTGGGACAGAGGATAAAAGAGAGGGTACAGCAGCATTCCTGGAAAAAAGAACGGCGGAGTTTACTAACCAATAAGGGAGAGACAAAAATGGACTTTAATTTTTCTGAAGATATAAATTTTTTAAGAGAAAATGTGCGTAAATTTGTAAAAGAAGAAGCAGAGCCGTTGGCGATGGAAATTGAAGAGAAGGATATGATACCGGAGAAGCTGGTGGAGATGTCCAAGGAAATGGGCTTATTCGGATTAAGCATTCCCGAAGAATATGGCGGGCTCGGGCTTGACATGGTCGGAAAGTGCGCCATTTATGAAGAGCTTGGCAAAACACATAATGGCTATACCACTTTAATAGGGGCACATACGGGAATCGGCTCTGTCGGAATAGTGGAGCTTGGTACAGAAGAGCAAAAGCAAAAATATTTGCCGAAAATGGCAACGGGGGAATGGATTGGCGCTTTTGCTTTAACGGAACCGAGCGCCGGCTCGAACGCTGCGGCACTGAAAACGACTGCTGTCAAAAAAGGGGACAAATATATTTTAAATGGATCCAAGCATTATATTACTAATGCAGTTGACGGGCACGTCTTTACCGTGATGGCCGTAACAGATCGGGCAAAAGGAGCGAAAGGAATTACCTCCTTTATAGTTGAAAAAGACTTTCCCGGCTTTGTCCTTGGGAGTGTTGAACAAAAAATGGGGTTAAGAGGCTCCCATTCGGCAGAGCTTTTCTTTGAAAACATGGAGGTTCCCGCCGAGAACGTTCTTGGTACAGAAGGACAGGGATATATCAATGCACTGAAAATCCTCGCCAATGGCCGAGCTGGCCTGGCTGCCAGAAACCTTGGCTCCTGCGAAAAGCTTCTGGAGCATTGCCTGCAATATACCCAGGAACGGGAGCAATTCGGCAAGCCGATCATTGAAGTCCAGGCTGTTCAGCATATGCTGGCGGAAATCAGCATGCAAATCGAAGTGCTTAGATCCCTGACTTTCAGAGTTGCCTGGATGACCGATCAAAAAATGAGGGTAGTGAAAGAGGCTGCTATTGCGAAGCTATTTGCTTCAGAGGTTTATAACAAAGTGGCAGACTTAGCTGTGCAAATCCATGGCGGAATCGGATATATGAGAGACTATCCAATTGAACGCTACTACAGGGATGCGAGAATTACAAAAATCTACGAAGGAACCTCTGAGATTCAGCGCAATATCATTGCGAATGAGCTTAAGCGGGAATCTTCCTATGTGGGGGTGTAAGGAATGAATCAAGCATATATTGTCGAATCTGTCCGCACAGCTATTGGCAGAATGGGAGGAACGATAAAAGACGTCCCAGTAGATCATCTTGCAGAGAAGGTCATTCGGGAAGTATTAAATCGCTCTCATACTGAGGTACAAGTGGATGAGGTGATTATTGGCCAGGCTAAGCAAAGTGCGGATACTTCCAATCTTGCGCGTCTTGCCGCCTTAAGAGCGGAGCTGCCTATTGAGGTTACAGGCTATACAGTTCACCGCCAATGCGGATCCGGGCTTCAGGCCATCAATAATGCGGATATGCAAATCAGACTTGGCTACTCTGATGTAGTCGTGGCCGGAGGAGCTGAAAGCATGAGCACAGCGCCATACTATATCCGGAACGCCCGTTATGGCTTCCAGGCCGGAAATGCACAAATTCTGGATCCGAATACCGAAAGCCAGCCTTGTTCCCAGCCAATCAAAAAATATGGGAATCTGACAATGGGATTAACCGCTGAAAACCTGGCTGAGAAATATACTATTTCAAGGGAAGAACAGGATGAATTTGCGCTTCGCAGCCAGGAGCTTGCGCATGCTGCCATTGAATCTGGCCGTTTCGAAAAGGAAATCATCCCGGTTGAATATAAGCAAAAAAGAGAAACAAAGCTTTTTAGTGTGGATGAGCATCCGCGCAGTACAAATATTGAGAAGCTCTCTAAGCTTAAGGCGGTATTTAAGGAAAATGGAACCGTGACAGCAGGCAATGCCAGCGGCCGCAATGACGGTGCTTCCGTCATTTTGATGATGAATGAAACAAAGGTCAATGAATATAGCTTAAAACCAAAGGCGAAAATCATTGCCCAGGCTGTGAGCGGAGTATCTCCGGAGATTATGGGGATTGGTCCTGTCACCTCGACATTTAAAGCGTTAAAGCAATGTGGTTTATCGATGGATGACATGGGGCTGATTGAACTGAATGAAGCATTTGCAGCTCAGGCACTTTCAGTCATCCGTGAATCCGGAATGGATATCAATAAGGTGAATGTTAATGGCGGTGCCATTGCTTTAGGCCATCCGATAGGGGCTACAGGAGCGATTCTGATGACAAAGCTGCTGAACGAGATGGAACGAAGAGGCGAAAAATATGGTCTGGTCACTCTATGTATTGGCGGCGGCCAGGGAATTACCACCATAATCGAAAACCTTCAAGTTTAAGAATATCCATGAAGGAAGTGTTGAGATGAACTGGCCACATATTGTTCAGATTCTCCCCATGTATCACGCAGATGGGGAGAATCTGCTGAACAAACATGCTGATGTGAAGAAGTTTACCGAATTTAACGAACAGGAGATATGTGATTACCTCCAGATTCATCATGTCGACGGAATCATCCTTCGGGCTCCGGCCAGAATCACTCCGGCCATTCTGGACTGCTGCCGGCAGGTAAAAGTCATTTCGGGTGCAGGAGTCGGACTTGATAATATTGATGTCGGATATGCGACGAAAAAGGGAATACCCATTTTGCATGCACCAAAGCTCAATAGTACCGCCACGGCAGAACATGCAGTGAGCCTGCTTTTAGCGGTGATGAAAAAAACGGCTTATTTTGACAGGGAAACCAGGAGTGGGAACTTTCAGTCAAGGGATGGGGATTTTACACTTGAATTGGAAGGAAAGCAGCTGGGGCTTGTTGGCTTTGGGAGTATAGCGCAAAAAGCGGCCAGGATTTTAGTCCATGGCTTCGGCATGAAAGCTATGGCGTATGTCAGAACAGTCAATGCAGAAAAACAGCAAGCGGCTGACCGAATAGGGGTGGAACTAACCACTTCTTTAGAAAATGTTTTTTCTAAAAGTGATGTAGTAAGCTTACATATCCCATTAACCATAGAAACAGACAAACTAGTAGATTATCAATTACTGTCGCTTATGAAAGAAACGGCTGTACTGATAAACACTGCCAGGGGCGGCGTGATCAACGAGGAAGATTTGGCAGAAGCATTGAAACAGAATCGAATTCTGGGTGCAGGGATCGATGTTTTTGCAGATGAGCCACCGCCTTCTGATCACCCGTTTTTTCAGCTTAAACAAGTAACCATGAGTCCGCACATTGGCGGAATCAGTCTTGAGGCGGCAAGGAAAACCTCCATGCTGATTGCAGAGAACTTAATTCGTGCCATTCAAGGTCAAAACCTTTCTGTAATAGCCAATCGAGCTGAACTGACCGAAGCAGGGAAGGGGTTATTTACATGACACCAGAACATTTGAAGAAAGTCATAACAGATTTTGAAAGCAGTCCATTCTGGAACTTTATCGGATTGGAATTAAGAGAATTAAGAGAAGGGCATGTTCTATTAGCCCTTCCCCTCCAGAAGGAGTTCATAAATGTAAGAAATTCTGTCCACGGCGGCATCTATGCATCCATATTGGATACAGCAATGGGCATGGCAGGCAGGTCGCTGGGATATGATGAGGTTGCGACACTCCATCTAAACATTCAATATCTTAAGTCTGTGATGGACGGTACGGTTTACTCCGAGGCAGAGATTGTTCATCAAAATCGCAGCACGGTATTGATTGAAGGCAGGCTAAAGAATGAAGACGGTGAACTGATTGGATATTGCACCGGAACCTTTAAGCTATCAAAAGGTGAAAAGGGATGATGCACACAGCTATTACAGAGATGTTTGACATCCGCTATCCCATTATCCAGGGGGGGCTTCAAGGACTTGGAACATCCCCGCTTGTGTCCGCCGTATCGAATGCAGGCGGACTCGGCCTGATAACAGCTGGAAGCTTTTCGTCCAAGGAAGAAATGCTGGAGGATATTGAGTCGGCAAGAAAGCTCACCTCCAAACCATTTGGTGTAAATATCGCTCTTGGAATCCGCAAGCCAATGGATGACTATGTGGAAGGGGCAATTGAAGCCCGTGTTCCCGTTGTTTTCACCTCAGGAAATAACCCCGAGAAGTATATGGAGAGCCTTAAGGCAAACGGAATAAAAGTCGTTCATGTCGTGCCTTCAGTAAGATTTGCCAAAAAAGCAGAATCGATTGGCTGCGACGCAGTGGTCGTGGTTGGATATGAGTGCGGGGGCCATCCGGGCAAAGAGGATGTAACCAGCCTTACCTTGATTCAAAAGGCTGTAAAGGAGCTTTCGATACCTGTCATTGCAGCAGGAGGGTTTTCAACAGGAAAATCTGCTCTTGCTGCTTTTGCTTTAGGGGCACAAGGTGTGCAGATGGGAACAAGGTTTTTGGCTTCCAGGGAAACAGCACTCCATGAGTCGATCAAAGACAAATTGTTAAAGCTTCAGGAAACAGATACCGTGCTTGTGAAAAAA
This sequence comes from Bacillus sp. ZZV12-4809, assembly GCF_009849585.1. GTDB lineage: Bacteria > Bacillota > Bacilli > Bacillales > Cytobacillaceae > Cytobacillus. Next base: position 42,623 of record NZ_VCRN01000004.1, on the reverse strand, counting down.
TCAATCGGGAAAGCCATGAGAGTGATGAAAACAGACCGTGCGCTGGAGCTGCTGAAAAAGGAAGAAGACGGAGCAGCTTTAGAGGAGATGTTCCCATATATAAGCGGAGAAGCCTATATGGAATTAATCAAAAATGGCAATGAAAAATCCGGTGTCATCTCATTAGGGCAGACCATCGGATTAATAGATGAAATTAAAAAGACAGAAGACATTATCAAGGATATTGTGCAGGAATACGAACAGCAGCTTGAATGTTTGTACAGGAATTTGAATAGATAGGAGCGAAGTCATTGTTTAATCAAGAAAACCAGGTGGCTGTTGTTACTGGCGCAAGCAGGGGGATAGGAAAGGAAATATCCAGAAGACTGGCCTCGGAAGGTGCATATGTCTATTTAGTCGACATTAATGAAGAAGCCTTAGCTGATACCCGACATGAACTGCTGGAAAAAGGCTTTGATGCAGAAATGCTTAAGGCTGATATCACCAATGAACAGGAAGTGGAAAGGTTTTTTTCCTATATAGAGGAAAGGCATGGAAGGGCGGACATTTTAGTCAATAATGCCGGGATCATCCGGGATAACCTGTTATTTAAGATGAATGCCGAAGATTGGGACAGTGTCATGAATGTTCACTTGAAGGGAACTTTCCTCTGCAGTAAATATGCCCAGAAATTAATGGTTCAGAACAAATATGGAAGAATCATCAATCTATCTTCCGTATCAGCTCTGGGAAGCAGGGGGCAGGCCAATTACGCAGCGGCAAAAGCAGGGATCCAGGGATTTACGAAAACACTGGCTATTGAACTGGGAAAATACAATATTACCGTTAATGCCATTGCACCTGGGTTTATTAAGACAGAAATGACAAAAGCAGTCGCAGAACGGCTTGGCATTTCCTTTCAGGAATTAATTGAATCCAAAGTAGAGCAAATTCCGGTAAATAGAGCAGGCACTCCAGAGGATATCGCACAGGCGGCAAGCTTTTTTGCCAGTCCCGCATCCTCATTTATTAGCGGTCAGGTCTTATATGTTGCCGGAGGCCCAAAAGCATAGGAGGTTATGAGATGAAGCATTGGAAAATTGCCCTGATCCCTGGGGATGGAATAGGTCCGGAGGTTGTGGCAGAAGGAGTAAAAGTGTTAAAAAAAATTGAGGAACTGGATCCCGGTCTATCCTTCTCGTTTACGGAGTTCCCATGGGGCTGCGAGTATTATTTGGATAACGGAAAGATGATGGCTGATGACGGGATTGAAAAATTAAAAGAATTTGATGCCATCTATTTAGGAGCAGTAGGCTATCCTGGTGTGCCTGACCATATTTCACTGTGGGACCTGCTTTTGAAGATCCGGAAGGAGTTTGATCAGTATGTAAACATTCGTCCTATTAAACTTCTGCACCCGGAGCTGACACCGCTTAAAAACAAAGGGGAAAAAGAGATCGACTTTTTGGTGATACGGGAGAATAGTGAAGGGGAGTACGCCGGGGCAGGAGATTGGCTATTTAAAGGAAAGCCTGAGGAAGTCGTCCTGCAGACCGGTGTGTTTTCAAGGAAAGGAACAGAACGCATTATTCGCTACGCATATGAAGAAGCCCGCAAACAGAAAAAGACCTTAACAAGCATCAGTAAAGCAAATGCACTGAATTATTCCATGGTGTTCTGGGATGAGGTGTTCATTGAAGTAGGGAAAGAATATCCGGATGTCAAAACTTACTCCTATTTGGTGGATGCAGCAAGCCTCTACTTTGTACAGCAGCCGGAAAGATTTGAGGTTGTCGTTACCTCTAATTTATTCGGGGATATTCTAACCGATCTTGGGGCTGCGATTACAGGTGGACTCGGACTGGCTGCGGGAGCGAATATCAATCCTGAAAGGGAGTTTCCATCCATGTTTGAGCCTATTCACGGATCCGCACCGGACATTGCCGGGAAAGGTCTTGCCAACCCTCTTGCTGCCATTTGGTCCGTAAGCCAGATGATGGATCATTTTGGTGAACCGGCTTGGGGAAACGCCATCCTGAAAACGATGAAAGAACTGCTTCAGCATAAGAGTGCACTAACTCCGGATCTTGGCGGAAAAGCTTCAACGGATCAGCTTGGCAATGAATTTTTGAATCTTTTAAGCAGTCATGCTCCGGTTACGGTTAAAAGTCCTTCCAGTGGAGTTAACTAATAGAGAGAAGGGTTCCTATGATACGGTTTTCTCTCGTATTAAGCATGTGTTTTCTTTATATACTTGAGGCATTTGTACCCCATATGTACATTAGCTTCATTTTCAATATGGCCGCTGCAGCGGTATTTTTCACCATAATGCCTTTGTTGGATAGGAAGGGCAGGATATTTACACTGGGCCTATTCTCTGCGGGGATCAGCATTCATTATGCAGTCGGAGACAGGGGCATGCTCCTGATCGAGGGCATAACTCAGAACATGGCTCTGCTGGCTATTCTCATTCTGGCACCGCTTCTGTCTATTCCCTTAAGAAGGGAAGGAATTATTGACACAGTGATTGCGTATTTAAATGAGCTGAAGAACAGCCCCTCCCATACTTTTTATGGCATAAGTTCATTTATGCTGACTCTGGCTCCCATCTTGAACATGGGAGCCTTAAGGATTGTACACGGCTTTGTGGAAAATATCAAAATTCCATCCAGGTTATTATCAAGGTCTTACTATGTAGGATTTACACCGGCTATTATATGGTCGCCATTCTTTGCTTCAGTAGGCATTGTGTTATTTTACTTAGACATCACGTATCTTTCTTATGTAGCGTTTGGTGTAGTTTTTGCCGTTTTGCAGATGGCTGTGGGGATGATACTGTTCCGTCCGGCTGGGGTTGTGGAGACAGCGGCGGCACTGGAGAGAGAAGAGGGAGACTCAATGCCTGTAAAAAGGGATTTGTATACTCTTGCGGGCTTTGTTTTTGGGCTGGTGCTCCTGTTGATCGTTATGGAGCAGGTTACTCAAAAGTCGATGCTTTTACTGGTAAGTATCGTCTGTTGTATTGTGCCGGCATGCTGGATGATCCTGCGGAATCAAAAGAAGGCTGTAAAGGAAGAGATTTCTCTATATAAGAGTAAAATACTCGCACAGAAGATGGAGATTTGCCTCTTTTTAAGCGCGGGCCTATTTGGCAACGCAGTCTCACATACACCAGTAAAACAGCTGCTGGAGCGGTCCATGCATTGGTCAGCACAGCAGTCTATCGGAATTTTATTCTCCTTCATCATTCTTTTTGTAACGTGTATGGCCTTTCTTGGAGTCCATCAAATCATAGTCATCCCGCTGATCCTAACCTCGCTGAACTTTGCGGAAATGCCTGACATTACGGTAGTCAGTGTGGCATTTATGTGCATTTTCACCTGGATGCTCTCTTCTTCCATTTCACCACTAAATGCCATGAATATCATCATCAGCCAATGTGTTCAAAAAAACGGGCTGACCGTTGCATTCAGATGGAATGGGGCATACTTTCTTTCTGTAACGGCGCTGGCCTTTATTTATGTTTATGTATTGAATTGGCTCTAGCAGTGATGTGGAGTGTGGAGCCGGCTAAGCCACAAAAATTTAGGCACCTTTCGTATTCAAATACAAAGGTGCCGTTTTAACTGCTATTAATTTGTAAGATACAGATTCCCATAAATTTTATAACTTCTTCTTTGTTCTAGACTGAAAAAAGCTGACAGCTTCCAAAATAAATAATTTCTCCTGCTCACTCAGCATTGTCCAGTTTCCAGCTTTTATTTTCATTAGTAAGCCCTCCTCGATTTTTAATTCTCTCGTGACAAGGACATAGTTGTAAAATTCTTACTTAACTATACCGCCTTTCTGGTCACTTGAAACAACAAAAGTTTTTGCAAATTCCGACACTTACTTTTGTAGAATAAGGACTAACTATCAGGAAAGATGTGCACTTGAAGGTATTTTGCTATAAATTGATCCGTTATTGGACCCGTTTCTCCACAATTCTACCTATTTCCCAATATTTTGATTTTAAGTTAAAATAAAAGAATAATAGATATTTTATTGGGGGATACTTTATGGGCTATCGGGTACCGCTGCTTAGAGGGTTAAAGGAACCTTATATGATCTCACATCAGCTGAGAAAAGAGGAGAGACTATCAGGGTTATGGAAGCAGATTCTGCTGATCATGCTGATGAGTGCACTGGTATTTGGACTTAGTGCTTATTTTGGCATTGGAAGTGAGCAGGCATCAAAAAGCCTGACGGATATGTCCAGAAGTGAGTATGAACTATACAAGCTGTTCTTTGGCGGCGGACAAGTCGTTTATAGTATCATCTATGCGGCCATAATCATTTTTCTGCCATCTCTGTTATTTTGGACATTGGTAGACGTTGAATATCAAAAATTGATCAGCATTCAGCTGATGGTTATGCTAATTCTTCTAATAGAAAAAGCAATAAACATTCCACTCTTTCTTTTTCTCGGACTAAACAATGAATCATCCATATTTTCACTTGGCATTATGGCTCAGGCTGCCTCACTTCCAGATTTGTTGGTCTATACGTTTTCTGCCATTACACTTTTCAAAATTTGGACAGTTGTCCTGCAATATAAGTATTTACGAGCCGTTTCCGAAAGAAGCCCTCGTTTTCTTATATTCATGCTGATCGGAACGCATCTGTTTTTCGTGATTGTTTCAGCTTTACTCTCATCCATTCAATTGGAAAAGTTAATTTAAGTGAGGGATCTTCTATGACGTGGAAAGTGAGATTGCTGATTGTTGGTGTGGCCCTATTCCTGGCTTGCAATATTGCTCTGATTTTTTGGAAAAGCGATAAGATCAGCAGAACCTATTATATTGATGAATGGTCTGCTGTGAAAAAGCAGGATCTTCTTGAAACTATGCCGGCCAAAGGTGTTATGGCTCCAAAGGAAGAGCAGCACTTATACTATGAAAATACTACAGGCACGTTTAAGTCCTTTCTAGTAGAAAAGGGGGACGAGGTCCAGCCGGGGACAGGCTTATTCGAATACTCACCGGATGACATAGCCGTGACGAAGGAAAATTTTCAGATAGAAAAAGAAAAACTGGAACGTGAACAAATTAGCATAGAAAGTCATATCAGAGATTTGGAAAGCACGAAGAGAACGCTTGATCTAACGCCTGCAGAAGAAGATGAACCCAATCTAAACGCATATATGATTCAAACGATTGAACGCGATATCGCAGAAAAGGAGCTGCAGATCAGCAGACTTGAAAGTGAAATCCAAAAGTATGATGATATGATTTATGCTGCCGATGAAAGCCTGTCCAATTTAACAGTTGAAAGTGAAATAGCGGGAACAGTCAAAAGCATTAAGAATGACCTCACAAATCCGGTTGTAACCATAATCTCAAACGAGCAAAAGGTCGAAGGGGTTTTTACCGAGCAGGAAATTCATAAAGCTACAGAGGGAATGAAAGTATATATCATCCCAAAAGGCAGCAACAAAAAAATAGACGGAACCCTTGAAAAAATCTTGAACTATCCAACATCAGAACCACATGCGGAAACTGAAAGCCGCTATGAGTTTACGATTGCTATGAACGAAGCACCGGAATTCGAAAGCTTTCATGGAGAGCACGTCGATTTGCGGATTGTAACGAATGAAGTGGAGAATACCCTGACGGTCCCGGTCCAAGCGGTAAAGATGGTGAAAAAAGGGGCGTATACATATGCAATTCAGCAAAACGGAAAGCTGGAAAGAAGGACAATAGAAACAGGGCTGAAAATTGGAAAGACCCAGGAAGTGAAAGAAGGGGTGGTGAAAGGGGAACTGGTTCTTCTCGACCGGCCGCCATTTCTCAAAAGCGGATTTCCATTCATCACACCATTTGAAGTGTCAAAGCTAAAAAAGAAAAACTTTACAGAGTTAAGAAAGAAAGACATGCTGAAATACGCATCAAGAGGTTTTCTTTCCAGATAGAAACCCAGCAGCACATAGAGCTGCTGGGTCTGTTTATGTCTAATAAAAAGAATCTTCCTCGCCGGACCGAAACCTGAAAAGGATGCCAAAAAGCAGGAGTACAGTGGTAACCACCCACACAAACATAAAGGCAGAGCCAAGTGTAAAGTAGTTGCTCGCATAATTCATGCTTTGTTCGGTATTGACAATATAAACAAGGGGTAAGGCAGTCAAAAGGAAAAATAGGATAATCCCAGCCAGCTTGCCCGGCGTCTGATGATGGAATTTGGAATAAATTAAAAGAAGACTCATCAATAATAAAGATAAGGACAAAAATGTAATAATGCCTACGATCTCCATTTGAGCTCCTCCTTTAGACCCCGCTACTTATATAGTATTCTTCGAGATATATGTATATTCCTTCCAAAATATGAAAAAAAGACACCTGTAAATAGGTGTCCTAGTAAAATCTCTTAAATCCATCAAAATGTTGCTTCCAATACGAATTATCCAGACTGGAGATTTCAACGCCTGATGAGCCGGCATGAATAAATTTATTATTTCCAACATAGAAGCCTAAGTGTGAAATGCCTTGCTTATATGTATTCTCAAAAAATACTAAATCGCCAGGCTGTGGCGTATTCACGTAAAAAGAACGGCTGTAGTATCCTTCAGAAGAGTAGCGTGCCATATTAGAGCCTGTCTGCTTTAAGACATAATAAATGAACCCGCTGCAGTCAAAACCTGAAGGAGTTTGGCCGCCCCATAGGTAAGGAACACCAACATGCTTTTGGGCTTCAGCCAAAACCGATGCTGCAGCTCCGCTTGTCTGCTCATAATTTCCTGGCTTACTGCTGGAAACAGATTCATTTGAATCCTTGCTTGCACTTAAGTTAAGCTTTTGTCCAATCAAGATTAAATCAGAGCTTAATTTATTCCATGTTTTAATCTGTTGAACAGTAGTCTTATATCTAGCAGCAATGGCGCTTAGCGTATCCCCGCTTTTAACTGTATATACCTCTGGACTGCTGTCATTGGAAGGTGCTGGAGTGGAACCTGTCTGGCCTTGAGTATCTCCCGAAGTGTTTCCAGCAGAATTTGAAACCTTAAAGACTTGTCCAGGATAGATCAAATGTGTGCTAAGGCCATTCCAGCTCATTAAATCTTTTAAACTTATATTATGATTCAAGGCAATTTTAGATAGAGTATCCCCGCTTTTAACGGTATAGGTTTTTGCTGTATTAGCAGGTGCTGTGGTGCTGCCTGAAGGCTGATTGGCTGCAGGCTTCTCTGCTGCTGCCCCTGGTATTTCAAGTTTTTGATTGATTGATAGAAAATCGGAATTTAAGTTATTGATTTTTTTAATATCTGTAACAGTCGTTTTGTATTTAATAGCCAGATGAAACAGGGTATCCCCTTTTTTTACTGTGTATGTATCGGCGGAAGCCTGAGAGGCAAAGGCAGAAGAAAGCATTGCTGCAGCAGCAATTGTAACCATCTGTTTTTTCACTTTTCCGAATCACTCCTTGGACGTATTTTCGTACTATTTTATCATATATATCGTCCAAAAAGATCATATTTTTACATGAATATACAAAAAACTAACTATTATTTTACAATAATAAGGGACTGTCGACTTATGTCGTGATGACTATTAGAGAATTTTGTCAAAGAATGTAATTTTCTCGCGAATAAAGTCATTATATCGTTCATCCCGCTGCAACCGAAAAATATCAAGAGCTTCCTCCATATACTTTTTAGCTAAAATAAACTGTTCTTTGAGCTCATAATTATAGCCAACATGATAATGGAGATGGCCCAATAGAAATAACTGATCCTTTTCTAAACAGCTTTCAATTGCCTCATGACAGAGCTTTGTAGAGTGGTCATAGTTCTTAATATCTGTATAGGCTTTGGCCGTGTTATAAAGGAGCCTGATGCGGACTGTTTCATCATTTAAATAAATGATCCCTCCTAAATGATTTAAGGCATGAAGGAATACATCAATAGCCTCCTTGTATCTCCCAACTTCATATAGTAGAATTCCTTTACTGTTCAAAATCTCAATTTCCTTTTCACTCCACACTTTCTCGAGTGTCAAATCGATGGCTCTATCCATATATAGAAGAGCTTCTTCAAGCAGTTGATCGACATGATATTTGTAAATCCCTTTATGCCAGAGAAGGATCTGGTAATTTCTCTTATTGGATGTAAAAAGCGGATTCCGTTCTTCCGTTTCCACAATCTCTTTTATGAGGGGGTAATCAAGTCTGCGCCTCGCTATCCTAAGCTGGTTATTAACTTCCTGTATATAATCAAGCCTCGGTGTTGTTCCATGCTCGAAAAAATAATTAATATCAACCCCTAGCTTTTGAGAGATGAAATATAAAGTAGACGCCAAAGGGAGGACATCCCCTTTTTCAATTTTGCTTATTTGCGCCTGAGTACATATATCCTTAGCAAGATCCTTTTGAGAAAGGCCTGCTGATTTTCTCAGCTCTCGTATTTTTTTACCTATAGCAGAAAAGTCCAATTGAAATCCTCCTGAAAAAATATTCTTATAGTTATATTTACTATTAAAAATCTTTATAAACAAGAGGATTCACTTTGAAACCAATGGAAAACGATAAATAATCAAGAAAGCATAGATTCCGTAATAATGCTTTAATAAAAATAGGAAGTGCATCAGGCAATAACCCTATTTGCACGAATGGAAAATCCTTTTAAATCTCCAATTTTAGCCGCTTTCCATAGCAGGAGGCGGTTCTTTTTTATTGGAAAAATATTGTCAAATAACCAAAAAGGAAATAGAATAATGTCATAGGAATGAATAGGAAAATAGGAGGAGTTACAAAGTTGCTGGATAATGAAGATCATAAGACAATAAATGCACTTTTTTTGGAGATGCTTACAAAGGTATATGAAATTGGTGTTGGCGAAAAAGAAATGAGCGTTAATAAGCTTCTATCAGAGATTGAAAATGACTTAAGAAAATTAGTGGGTAATTAAACGCAGAAACCATTAAATAGACTAATAATGTTAGATTAACCCTCTTTTTAGCAGGGTTTTTATTTTGCGTAAATTACTGCTGAATGAATGGCAGTAAAGAATCTGATTTTAGGAAAAAGTGATTACAAATTTTTTATAAATAAAAGGATATTTGCTGGAACTATCGAATATATATATTGGAACATCCAATGCATCGCCTGAAACTGATTCTGTTCCTGTACACGCCTGAATCTTTATTAAAACTTTATTATACTTTTTGTGGTAAAGTAATACTATTAATCATACTAAGTGAGGGAAAGCTGATGAATTTAAGTGAGTATTTAATTGGCGACAGCTTACAATCTTTTCGTCAGTATAAAGGGTTAAGTGTTAAGGAGTTGGCAGAGGGCATATGTTCTGAGGATGATCTTATTTCTTTTGAAAGAGAGAAAGCGTATCCAAGTCTGGAAACACTGAACCAATTAGCAAATAAAATGAATATTGATCTTACGTACTTCTTTAATATTGCCTCGAAATCCACCATAAATTATTCTACAGCTGTTATGCAGATTATTAATAAGCACAAGCGGAATTGGAATTATCAGGCCATATACGAGATTGTGCAAAAGGAACTGGATAATCCCATTTTTCAGCCTGTCATGCTGAAGCAATTCTTAATTTGGCATCAGGGAATCTGTGTTTTTTATCTTGAGAAGGATTTTGATAAAGCAATCCAGATATTGCATGCTGCCTTAGATCTTACCAACGAAAAAAGAGTAAACTTATCGGAAAGAGAAGTCGAAATATTAGCAAGTATCGCTATTTTATATAAAGATAAAAACCATTACCATGAAGCCATCTCGATGTTCAAAAAGGCACTTAATGATTTGGAAAAGCTGCCGCATATCCTTGAAAGCAGGGGGAAAGTCAGGATCCTATTTGGGTTATCCCAGGCCTTGACAGAGATTGGGGAGTTCCAGGAATCCCTCATTTATTGCCAAAAGGGAATTGATATTTGCATCCATGAAGAAATCCAATATCTGTTTGCCAATTTACATTATCAAACTGGGGAGAATTATATAAAACTAGGCGATAAAGAAAACGGAGTAGAGTTTCTTCAAAAAGCTATTTATATACTGAAACTGCAAAATAATAAAAAATTTATCCAAATTGTAGAATCCGAAATGGAAAAATTACTCAATAAATGTTAGTATAAAAATAATTCAATAAATTTTGAATAAGAGAGGAGTCAATGTCATGAAAAAATTAGTTTTAGCTGGAGCATTGGCATTAGGGGTAATTGGAGCTGGAGCATCTTTTGCTGGGAACCAGGAGGCAGGCATTCCATCAGAGCATAGTGTTGTCACACCTGTAGAGTTGGCAGGCATTCCATCAGAACATAGTGTTGGCAAAACGATTGAGTTAGCCGGTATTCCTTCAGAACATAGTCCTGCATTTTCTACAACGGGTATTCCGTCAGAGCATTAAAATTGATTTACAAGCGGGGGATATCCCCGCTTTTTTTTGTTTTGCGTTATGCTTAAAAATAACCCAGCTAAAATATTGGTATAAGTTAAACTTTTTTCCACAAAAAAGGAAAAATGTATTATTAGAATCTTGTTGAATTTTTATTATGTAAGATAGCAAAAATCCTATTCAAAGAATAGGATTTTATTGCCAATATGTATGGATTAATCCTTTGTCTGTAAATCTATTAATATAGAAATCAATTAATGCGGATCAGGCAACAATTTGTTTCTGCACCAATAATGTTTTATCGTTGTCACTAACAGGCTCGTATCCTTTTTCAATATAACTGATTACAGTTTTTTTATTGGCAGTCCAGCACTGTGCTAATCCCCAAATTCCAAGAGTAATAGGATTTAAAAAGAACCATTTTGCTACTTCTCCCCACTGCCCCCTAAACATTGCGACCCAGCCGCCGAAGAAGAAAGTAGTCCACGAGAATCCGACCTTTAATTCTTTCACCACTCCACCTTGATTTTTCAACTTTACTTTAGCCATAATTTCACCTCCAAACTTTTAATTAAAAATAGCATCTTATCATCGGGAAAAATAAGTAATAATTACTATGATATTATACCTAATAGCGCGAGAGTAAACTAGGGTATTTTTGATTTTTTTCTAAATTTTACTTATTTTACCTTAATATTTTCTTTTTTGGCTTGATAATAAGGAACAGTTTCATTCAAGGGCAGAATTTTTCTGTCCTTTTCTATTTAAGGCTAAGACAAAAGTTGCATTTAAAATGAAAGAAGGATTTATGAAAGAAAAGAAGAACATCTCCCTATAGAGCAAAAGTTCCAGACAAAGGGGAATCTTCATGAATCTAAAAACAATAAGAAAATCCTGTAAAGCAAAGCTGCTCTCTCTTCCTTACCGCATTAAGCTCATTCTGGTTTTCTCCTTCTTAATCTTACTGACCGCCTCAATTCTTGGCAGTATCATCTACTATCAATTTGGCGGAGCAAGCCAAAGGAACGCAGAAGAATATTCTATACAGCTTGCTGATCAAATCAATCGGAATCTGGACCGGTATATTAAAGAAATGCAGATCATTTCTTTATCCCCTTTATATGATCAAGAAGTAATAAATATATTAAAGAATCACCAGGCTTCAGAGGTAGCGGCCCCCTTTCCGCCAGCAAATGAGAGAATAAAAATCTGGCGATATATTTCGAGTTTTGTTCATATGAGAAACGAAATTCGTGGTATACACATCCTGGCCAATGATGGGAATATATTCAGTAATCTCGATTCCAATACCATTATGCTTCAAGTATTTGAACAAAATAACGAGTGGCTTCAAAGAATAGTAGAAGCAGATGGTGAACATGTGATTCTTCCGCTGCATTATCCGAACTATTACTTAAATAAGGATACAGCTGTCTTTTCGGTCGCTAGATTAATAAGGGATCCATCAGATCAAACACCGCTTGGTATTATTAAAATAGATTTGAAGCAAGAGCTGATCCAGGAGATGGTTAAGAATACAAAGACAAAGAGCCAAATTTTCATTGTAAACAACCAACAGGAAATCATTTATCCAAACAGTGAGGAAAATGATATTTCTCCCAGCATATTGCCCAAAATTGAAAATATAAAAGTTAATAATTATACCAATATCCCGATTGAAGGTGTAGATTATATGATGGTTTATAATCAATCTGAGTACTCGGGACTGAATATTGTTATGCTCATACCCAAATCTGAAATTTTTAGCGAAGTGAACTATCTTCGGAAAGTACTTCTCGTTGTGATTATGGCCGGTATTTTAATAGCATTCATTTTAGGTTTTATATTATCAAAGCCTCTTGTTGGCTCCATTCATAGACTGAGAGAAGCAATGGAGGGAGTCAAAAAGGGGAATTTCTCCCAGCGGGTAATGGTTCAATCAAATGACGAAATTGGTGATCTTGGGAAAGGGTTCAATTTAATGGTTAGTGAAATTGACCGTTTGGTTACCGAAGTCTATCGAACGAATCTGAGAGAGAAGGATGCGGAGCTTAGGGCTCTGCAAAGCCAGATGAATCCTCATTTCCTCTATAACACGTTAGAGTCTATTAATATGCTGGCGATTACCAGGGGGAATTTTGAAGTATCGGATATGGTCGCTTCATTAGGTAAGCTGCTCAGGTATACGGTGGACAACAAAGCGAAAATTGTCAGGCTAGAGGAAGAGGCGGCATTCGTTAGCTCTTATATCACCATTCAAAAAGTAAGAATAGGAGAGAAACTGCATTATATTGAGGACATTCCAGATTCATTAAGGGATGCAGTCATACCCAAGCTAATCCTTCAGCCCATTATTGAAAATGCAATTGTCCACGGATTACGCAATACAGGGGGAAAGATAAAAATACAGGCTTCTAAAATAGGTGAACAATTAAAAATAATCATTTCGGATAATGGAGCGGGTATGGATAAAGAGGAATTAAGAGAATTAAAACAAATTATTACAGCTCGGAAACCAAGCCTTTCCAACGAATCACATCATGGTGTGGCATTGCCGAATATACATGAACGGATTCAGCTGCTGTATGGAAGTGATTTCGGCTTGGATATCCAAAGTGAAGAGCATAAAGGGTTTTCTGTCTCTGTTTCTTTACCGCTATATTGGGAGGAGGAAAAATGGGATGAAAAACGTATTAGTGGTTGAAGATGAATCAATTATTAGACAAGGGTTGAAGGTATTACTAGAGGCCATAAGCGGAGAGATTCAAGTATGGGAAGCAAAAAGCGGTGAGGAAGGCCTGATGCGGGTTCGGCAGCAGATCCCGCATTTAATTGTTACGGATATACGTATGGGAGGAATGGATGGGTTAGCCTTTATTTCAAAGGTAAGGCAAGTCTCTGAGAATGTACCCGTTATTATCCTGAGCGGGCACAGTGATTTTGAATATGCAAGAGCAGCTCTTAAATATGGTGTTACGGATTACTTGCTTAAACCGGTTAATCGGGTTGAGCTATCTACTATAATTACCAGTATTTTTAAAGATAAAGAAGAGACCTATACAGATGTATCCGGACAGTTTCAAAAAATTCTTCAGTACGTTCACGATCATATTGGTCAGGAAGTAACACTTAAACACATTGCTGATCATATGTTTCTCCATCCCCAATACATAGGGCAATTGTTTAAAGCCGAATTAAATCAGACTTTTACAGACTATTTAACGGATGAACGTTTAAAAAGAGCGAAAAATCTGCTGAAGAACACCAACTTAAAGGTATATGAAGTAGCTCAGCTCTCAGGTTATAAGAGCCCCAAGCATTTTATGGCACTTTTTAAACAGGAAGTCGGGGTAACACCTAAAGAGTACAGAAAGTTATCTTAAGATTCCAACAACTATTAAAATCATACTTTTTCTTTGAACAAAGGGATATTTTGAATGAGTTATTCCTTCTACAATTAGAGTCAAAGGAGAGGGGGAAAAAGATGAAGAAGCTAGGTGTGATTTTTTTAATTTTCTTAATGACAACGTTTACATTTGCCTGCAGCAATAAAGCAGAACCATCCAGCTCAGGCGGAGATTCGAAAAAGAATGATAAACCAGTAGAACTTACCTTTATGATATGGGGAAACGAAGCTCATCAGGAGATGTATAATAAGCTCCTTGAAAAATTCTATGAGACCCACCCTAACATCAAGGTGAATTTAGAGAGTGTGCCATTTCCGGATTACCAGCAAAAAATAACCGTTTTAGCAGCGGGCAGAGAATTGCCTGATATCGGCTGGGCAGCTGAACGGATGGTCCCTCAATTTATAGAAAATGGTATTTTAGAAGATGTATCTTCTTTTAAAGAAGATAAAGAATATAACATGGATGATTTCTTTCCATCTACTTTAGAGCTGTTTGAAAAGGACGGAAAGTTATACGGTCTCCCGTTTTCAACGCCTCCTATGGTTCTTTTCTATAACGAGGACCTGTTTGTAAAAGCAGGTGAAAAGACACCAAATGAACATATGGAAGCTGGAACATGGAACTGGGAGCAATTTGAAAAATCCGCAAAAGCAATCTCAGCAAGCGGCACATATGGAGCTAATTTCTTCCGTGACTGGAATACTTGGATTGCATTGCTTTCACACACGTGGAGCAACGGAGGAAGCCTATTTAATGAAGAAACAACTGAGTTTACGTGGAACAGCCCACAAGGGGTTGAAACACTGGAAATGCTCGATCGCATGATGTTTAAAGACAAGTCTCATCCGAAAGCTGGTGAACAAGTAAGCTTTGAATCCGGCAAAATTGGAATGTTCTTTGATGTCTACAGCTATGTATCACGTGCCCGCGAAGTAAAAGATTTCAAATGGGATATCGCACCTCTGCCGGAAGGCCCTGAGGGAAGATTCCCAATGCTGGGCCAGGCTGGCTACACGATGTTTGCAGGGTCCAAGCATCCTGAAGAAGCCAAGGAACTCCTAAAGTTTTTAACGAGTCAAGAGGGAATCACGGCTTCATCTACCTTCTTTGTACCGCCGCGTGAGTCTGTCCTAAGTTCTGATGAGTTTGTAAATCAGCCTAACAATCCGCCGGCTGAAAGTATTCAGCGTGCTGTTATTGATGAGATGGACAATGCAAGACTGCAGGAAGGCCATATGGAATGGCAGAAAATTGATAACGCAATTCAATTCGGATTCGATGAACTGTTTGGACAGTTAAAGAAACCAGAAGAAATTCTCGATGGAATGGATAAAAAAATCGATCCGATTTTGAAATAAACTGTTTAGCAGGCGGTTAATCCTCATTAGGCTTAACCGCTTGCCTATTCATAAGAGGTGATAGTATGAATTCTTCTTTAAGCAGTTATCTTAGTGAGAAAGAAGTTACGCTAATTGTGAGCTTGCCTGAGAATAATCTCGAATTGGCACAGGCTGCATTAAGTGAAGGTGCAGATGCTGTGAAAATGCATGTAAATGTGAATCATCGTGCTTCAGGTAATATGTTCCGCCCGACAGAATCTTATATGGAAGTATTCCGGCAAATACGATCGGAATATACCGGTCCGCTTGGAATTGTACCTGGTGGCTCTTTTGAGGAAATCAAACAAAGTGAATTGAACCTGCTCTCTCAAGCTGGATTCAATTATTTTTCAATCTATGCTCACCACATGCCAAGCTGGATGATGAAGCTTGCCGGTATGGAAAAAACCTTTGCCATCTCATCAGATTACGATATTGAGAAGATGGGGCAGTTAAAGTCTCTGGATATAACTGCGCTTGAAGCATCGATTGTGCCTGGTGAGGAATATGGGTCTCCTCTTACATTTAAAGATATTCTTGCTTATAAATATTTAGCAGAGAAGGTGGATGTCCCACTTCTTATTCCGTCGCAGCGAAAATTGGTGCCAGCTGACATTTCACTCCTTGCTCAAGCGGGTGTTAAAGGAATTATGTTAGGGGCAATTGTAACCGGACATACAGCAGAAAGTATTAAGAGCTCTGTTGCAGAGTTTAGGAATGCCATTGACAAGATATAGGGGGGAGCAGAATGGAAGCAAACTTGAATACTTCTGCGCAACTCTCTTTGGAAAAGAAAAGACGCAGGAAAAAGTTCATAGGAAGTGAAGCCTTTTACGGCTATTTGTTTGTGAGTCCAATGGTGTTGGGTTTCTTGGTGGTTATGCTAGGCCCGCTGCTATACTCCTTTTATATGAGTCTCACAGACTGGCAGCTGCTTGGCGATCCTAACTTTATTGGATTGGAAAATTACCAGCGTTTAACTTCAGACCCTGAGTTCGGGACAGTATTGAAGAACACGCTCATATTTTCAGTCGGCTTGGTGCCAGTTAATATTATCTTGGCCCTTATGCTGGCTTTGCTTCTGCACCGAAACCTGCCCGGCATGGGGATTTTCCGGACAGCCATCTTTATTCCAGTCATGACATCGATTGTAGTATGGTCCATTATCTGGAAGTATATGTTCGCAACCGATGAAGGGTTCATTAATCAAATCCTCCGTGTGTTCAGCATTGAGGGACCGGCATGGCTGTATGATCCGAAGCTTGCCATGGCGGCAGTTATTGTAGTCAGTGCCATGAAAAATGTCGGTTTGAATATGGTACTTTTCCTTGCCGCTTTACAGCAAGTGCCCCGTACACTTTATGAAGCTTCTTATTTGGATGGTGCCAACAAAAGCAAACAGTTCTGGTATGTCACGCTGCCAATGATAACACCAACTGTATTTTTAACACTTATCTTAACAGTGATTGGATCCATGAAGGTGTTTGGGCAGATTTATGTCATGACCGGGGGCGGGCCTGGGAATCATACAAAGGTTCTTGTTTATTATATTTGGGAAACAGCCCTTAAGTTATTTGATTTCGGATACGCTTCGGCCATTGCGATTATTCTATTTATAATCATTTTAGTGTTCACCCTGGCTCAGTGGGTGTTAAGAAAGAGGTGGGTCTTCCATGAACAATAGAAGAAAGAAGAGTTTTGGAACAAAAGTTATATTTTATGGAGTACTGACCCTCGTATCTCTCATTATGATCGTGCCATTCTTATGGATGATAAATACATCATTTAAAGACTCGACCAAGATTTTTACTTTCCAGTGGATACCCGATCCCTTCCGCTGGCAGAACTATTTGGATGTACTGGAGAAAACTCCGTTTCACCTATTTTATTTCAATAGTATTTATATTGCTGTATTGGTCACGATTGGCACCATTTTCTTTGGGTCATTAGCCGGCTATGCGTTTGCAAAGCTATCTTTTCGCGGAAGCTCCATTCTATTTCTATGCTTATTAAGCACGATGATGATTCCTGTCGAGGTCATTACGATCCCGTTATTTCTATTAATGAGAGATTTGGGATTGATAGATACTCATATCCCCCTGATAGGGATACCAATCTTAGGTCCAGCGGGAGTCTTTGGGGTATTTGTCATGAGGCAATTCTTCCTCCTTGTACCGAAAGAGCTTGAAGAAGCTGCAAAGCTGGATGGGTGCTCCTATTTCCGAATCTATTGGAGCATTATGCTTCCTCTTGCCAAACCGGCGATTGCTACCTTGACCATATTTACTTTCTTAACAAGCTGGAATGAATTCTATGAACCATTGATTTATATTAATTCGAAAGAGCTCATGACGCTTCCGCTTGCATTAGCCTTATTTACAGATGAGGTGGGGACACAGTGGGAACTGTTAATGAGTGCCTCTGTTATGGCAACAGTTCCATTATTAATTATCTTCTTCTTTGCTCAAAAGCAGTTTATTGAAGGTGTGAGCATGACAGGAGGAAAATAATAGACTGATAGATTGTTGAAGGGACGTGATCGTTTTGAAAAATGAGCTGGAGTTTGATGTAGTGATTGCAGGAGGGGGACCCGCCGGAATTAATGCAGCCATTGCGGCCGGGAGAGAAGGAGCAAGGATACTTCTTATTGAAAGGTATGGTTTTCTGGGTGGCATGTCGACTGTGGCACTTGTCTATCCATGGATGACTTTTCATACCGAAACGGGACGACAGGTTATTAAGGGGATTGCTCAGGAGATTGTGGAAAGGCTCATGGCTATTGATGGTTCTCCGGGGCATTTACGGGATACAGTTGGTTTCACCAATACTGTCACTCCATACCATCCAGAGAAATATAAACTTCTTGCATTAGAAATGCTTGAAGAAGCCGGAGTGGAAGTTCTTGTTCATAGTTTTGCAGATTCAGTTGAAGTGGATGGAGGTACGATTAAAAGCATCCGCCTGGTAACCAAATCGGGTCCAATACGAGTTAGGGCCAAGCAATTTATTGATACAACCGGAGATGCTGACATCGCATACCTATCAGGCGCCCCCTGCTTAAAGGGAAGAGAAAATGATCAAAAAACCCAGCCGCTTACAATGAAATTCCGTATGAGGGGTGTCGATGTCTCGAAAGTAAAAGAAGCCATGAAAAGGAATCCTGAAAATTTTTATAAGAAGACGCCTATTAATGAATTAGATGATCTTCCTCTGACGGGTGTACAAGGCTTCTACAAAGAATGGAACGCTTCAGGAGTTCCTATTAATCGTGATCAAGTGCTATTTTTTATTGGGCCTGAAGAAGACGAGGTCCTGGTTAACTGTACAAGGGTCCAAGGTCTCGATGGCACAGACGTGTTTGATTTAACAAAGGGTGAAAGAGAAGGAAGAAAACAAGTCATGATGATGGCAGAATTTCTGCAGACAACTATTCCTGGTTTTGAGAAAGCCTCCATATCTGCGGTTGGTTCCCAGATTGGTATTCGGGAAACGAGGAGAATATCCGGAGAGTACTCCTTAACCATTGAAGATGTAATTGCAGGGAGGAAATATGACGATACGATCGCTTTAAGCGGCTACCCAATAGACATTCATGATCCGACAGGGAAAGGCGTTAAGGCAAATGATATTGAAGGGGATGGAAGCTACGGAATTCCTTATAGATGTCTTATTCCTAAAGGGGTTGACAACTTGCTTGTAGCAGGGAGATGTATTTCCACCACCCATGAAGCACTCGCTACGACCCGGCTCACACCAAGCTGTATGGCAACAGGTCAGGCAGCGGGTACGGCAGCAGCTATATCATTGGCTAAAGGCATCGCTCCAAGAGAACTTGATGCCGGCGTGCTGCGCAAAAAATTAGTAGAGAGTGGTGCAGTTTTACAGTAATCAAGAGGCACATCCAGAAATAATGTTATTGGATTATACGAGGAGGAGAATGCGTGAGTAGATGGAAAACTTTGCTGTCAGCATGTATGGCTATCCTGCTGTTATTTGGGAATCTAGGTGAAATGGAGGCTGCAGAAAAGAAGGCTGGATTAGCTAAGATTCTACTGGTTCCATTGGATGACCGCCCGGCTAATCTTTATTTTCCGCAGCAAGTTGGAAAAACAGCGGGTGTTGAAGTCATAACACCGCCAAAAGATATGATCGGGTTTTACACGGAACCCGGAAACGGTGAAGAAATCAGCAAGTGGCTATTGGACAATGCTGAAGAGGCAGATGGGTTTGTGATTTCAGCCAGTATGCTGGCGTATGGGGGATTAATTGCTTCCCGTACTGGAGTGAAATCCGAGGAGGATGCACTCTCTGACATACAAGTAATTAAAAAACTTAAAGAGCTTTATCCTGAAAAGCCCGTATATGTTTATGACACCATTCAGCGGCTTGCCGTAACAGCCATTAGCGATGAATACTTGAAATACTACGATCAAATCAGAAGCTGGGCAATCTTATATGATCAAGTCATTAACCTGGGAATGGAAGAATATCGAGCTGAATTAGAGAAATTAGAATCCGAAATACCGGAACCTGTGCTGCAGGATTATCTAAATGCGAGAGCAAGAAATCACTCAATTAATAAACTATTAATTGATTGGGTTAACAGCGGTTCAATTGATTATTTGATTCTGGCCCAGGATGATGCTGCTCCTCATGGCCTTCATCGCGCCGAAAGAGAGATTCTTGTTGAAAAGGTAACAGAGTATGGGTTGGAAGATCAAGTTTCCGTATTCCCTGGTGCCGATGAAGTTGATGTTGTATTAGTAGCCAGATTTGTAGCGCAGCTATTTAATACAGAGCCAACATTTTATATTGAGTACGGCGGCATTCACGGAAAGGACTGGATTGCACCATTTGAAGACACAACCTTTGACTACAATGTAATCAAGCATATTACTGCTTCAGGGGGAAGAATTGCAGAAGATGAAAAGGAAGCAGACATCCACCTGTTATTAAATACTCCTTCAAGTGACAAAAATAAGAGAATTGAAGATGTTGAAAAATTGGTAAACAGAACGAATGAACTTATTAACACCGGAAAGCAGGTTGCAATCGGAGATGTTATTGAGGTTAATCGGGCAGATGCTCAGCTTATTACCCATCTGACAGAGAAAGTTGATCTAACTAAAATTCTTGCCTACAGCGGCTGGAACACTGCCGGCAATACAATTGGCATTACCATCGGTCATGCCGCTGCCCGTACTGCATTCCTTGAACAGACCTCAGGGTTTGGTGTACCACTTTATGAAGACACTGCAGAAGCACATTATGAATTCCTTCTGCATCGATTCGCTAAGGATCACAGCTATAAAAATATTGTTCACCCTGCAGCAAGGGCATATATTTCCGATATCGGCGCAAGTGAATGGGAATTAGGTGAAGATTACGACTTAGTTAATCAATTTGTTCATGATCAATTAACCTTGGAAACACAAAAATGGTTCCAGCATTTCGATGGAAGACACGTTTATATTGGAAAAAGAGGGAACAAGAATTTTTATAGGACGATCGATTCTTTAGAAAGTGTTCATGTTAAGCTTCCTTGGCCGAGGATTTTTGAAGCAGAATTGGAGCCGGATTTAAATCCTAAATAATGGCAACATGCGAAGCTCCTATAAATATAATGAAACCTTGCTGTTATTGCAGCAAGGTTTTTAACTATAATCGCCAGTCCTTAATGGTACTTTGTCCTTTAGAAGGTTTCTGTAGTTAAAGGATTTACAAATTAGTAAGGTTTAAAAGACAAATACAGGGTTAATTATATAACAAAAGAACTATGTTTATGTTATTATTTTCCTATGATTGATGAAGGGAGTAAAAGAGGTGATTAAACAAGCAAGTGCAAAAACAATACGTGTTTTGTCTCTTTTTGAAATGTTGAATAGCGGGGAAATAATAAAAAAGAAAGAAGCAGCAGAACGTTTTGATGTAAGTGAAAAAACTATACTTAGAGATTTGAAGGAAATAAATATCTATTACTCAAAATATAAATACCATACGCTAGTTAACAGTGTTGCCTATAATCGAGTGGAAAAAGGTTATTTCCTGAAGGTTAGGAATGCATAGGGGAATTAAAAGCCGTTCCCTTAATAGGGTAGCTTTACACTTAAGCATCTGGCAGGTGCATTTCAATCAAACGTTTGATTGAAAGTTTCTACTATAAAATCACCTAAAAGGAAGCGCTTTTTAAGTAAATGGGAACATGTAATAATCAACATCCTGAAGAGGAGTTATTTATATATTATTGTAAATTCTTGCAGAAAAAAATCTTTTCCTGGGAAATTTCTGAATTCCATGTCGAAACTTAAAAAAGTTTAGCGTAGAAATTTTCCTGGTTTAATAGCCGCTCTAAAGGGAATTGGTTTTAATGAGAGACAAATTCAAAGAAAGAGGTGAGCATCTATGAGACCCTTATTTGGAACAGTAGAATATTTTGAACAAAAGATTGATACGTATCTTAGAAATAAAAAAATAAAAAATAAAGAAAAGCATATAAAAGATATCGTATCAAAGCTGGAAAAAGAAATCCGCCATGACTTCATCTGCCACGAAAGAATAAAGAAAGAATGCCTCAACAATCTATTTAAAGTGTCCAAAAGAACAGCTGCCATACAGTAAAAAGAGCAAATCGAGACTGATTAGTTTTGTAGAAGTAATTGAGTTTAGGGGTTAGATCTTAGCTTAATGCCTCGTTGTTATTCTCACTTATTATAATCCCACAGAATCGTCCATTCATCTTATTCTTTCCCCACAAAGATATCCTGCGATATCAAAGTTTCCATATTTTTCTTTGAACGTTTGAATGACTGTAAGCTTATAACCTCCTTGGTGGCGGTGTCCTCCTTGACCCAGTAGACCCTGGTAAAGATCCAGGAGAAGATTCTAAAGAGCACGGAGGTTCCGATAATAGCCCTGTTTCAGGAAAAACCCCAGCTCCAGGCTGCAAGGCGTATCCAAATCCCGCTGATAAAGTGAAAAATAGTGCAGCTAAAGAAAAGGCCATAGATCTACTGACATTGCTTGCAGCTTCAATAGAAAAAGAGTATAAGAAATTTCCGTAAAGCTCTGTGAAGAGAATCTTCTTCTTGGGGTTTTGATATTTTAAAACATGCTGGCTGAATAACAGCAACAGACAGATAAATCTGTCTGTTGGAAATTAATCACAGACTTAACATTAGGTTCTGAATTTCATTTAGGTAAATGGTTTAGTATTGGAATCACTCCCATTATAAATGGTAAAATGTAGGAAGGAGGGATTTCCATGAAGAAATGGTTGATTTTACTTATTTCTATTCTATGCTTGGCAAGTTTGAGCGGATGCAATAAAGAAGTTAAGCCCCAAGACCGTTTTGCCCAATACGTTGAGCATTGGAATAAGCAAGAGTTCGATGAAATGTATGGGTTTTTATCAGAGAGCACCAAGAAGTCTATCAGCAAGAAGGACTTTGTGGAGCGCTATGAGAAGGTATATAAAGATTTAGAGATTAGCAAGTTGAAGATTACATATAAACCAGATATGGAAAAAGAATATAAGAAAGAAGAAAAGGCTGCTCTTCCATTTTCAGCTTCTATGGATAGCGCAGCAGGGGAAATTGAGTTCACTCATGAAGCAAACCTTGTGAAGGAAGAAAAAGAGGATGAGGAGAACTGGTTTGTTGCATGGGATTCAACGTATATTTTCCCGGAGCTTGGACCTGAGGATAAAATTAGCTACAGCACCGTTCCGGCACAGCGCGGGGATATTGTGGACCGCACAGGTGACCCGCTGGCATTGAACGGAACTTTATATGAAATTGGTGTTGTCCCTGAGCAAATGGAAGGCCAAAAGGAGCAGACAATTAAGGGTCTCTCATCTGCCTTGGGCATCTCGGAAGAACAGATTAACAAGAGCTTGAATGCAGCCTGGGTACAGCCCGGATACTTTGTACCGATTAAAAAAGTGTCCCCGGATGACAAGGCGACATTGGATAAAGTGTTTGCCTTAAAAGGTGTTTTGAAACAGGATGTTAAAGGAAGAGTTTATCCATTCGGCGAGGCATCGGCTCATTTGGTTGGTTATGTAGGCCCCATTACAGCTGATGAACTAAAGAAGAACGAAGGAAAAGGATATTCCTCCACTGATATCATTGGAAAAAGAGGATTAGAACAAGTCCTGGAAGAACGGCTGAAGGGAACAAACGGTGTCAAAATTGGCATTACAAAGAAAGATGGATCTGAAGTTGTACTGGCAGAAAAACCTGTGAAAAATGGCGAAACGATTGAGCTGACGATTGACATCACTCTTCAAAAACATCTTTATGAAGAACTGAAGGGAAGTCCTGGAACTTCTGCAGCAATTAATCCGGTAACAGGTGATACGCTTGCTTTAGTCAGCAGTCCAAGCTTCGATCCGAATGAGGCTTCGCTGGGCTTTACCGCAGAAGAATGGAAGTCCCTTGAGGAGAACAAAGATATGCCTCTCATGAACCGATTCAAGCAAACTTATGCTCCCGGGTCTGTGATGAAGCCAATCACAGGGGCAGTTGGTCTTGCTGAAGGAACACTGACACTTGATGAAACCATTAAAGTGAAAGGCCTAAAATGGCAGAAGAGCAAATCATGGGGAAGCTATCAGGTAACGCGTGTTAAAGACCCGAACGGGCCTGTTGATTTTGAAAAAGCAATGATGTACTCAGATAACATTTATTTCGCTAAAGAAGCACTTGATCTTGGAAAAGAGAAATTCTCTGCAGGCTTAAAGAAATTTGGCTTTGAAGAGGAGATTCCATTCCCATTCCCGATTGAGGCATCACAGATTGGCGGTCTGGACAGTGAAATCAAACTGGCAGATTCAGGCTATGGACAGGGAGAAGTGGAGATGAGCATCCTGCATCTGGCAGCAGCCTATACCCCGATTGTAAATAAAGGCTCCCTTATAAAGCCAGTATTAATGGGAGAAGAAGAAAAGAATCAGGTGTGGAAAGAAAATATTATCAGTGAGGAAACAGCCAATACTGTTGAAGCAGCTATTACCAAAGTGGTTCAGGAACCTTCCGGAACAGCTCACTCAGCGAATATGAAGGATTATCCGCTTGCCGGTAAAACAGGAACTGCCGAGCTGAAAAGAAGTGCAGAGGAAAAAGGACAGGAAAACGGCTTGTTTGTTGCCTACAATCCAGGGGCCCCTAAGCTGCTGATTGCAATGATGATAGAAGGCGTTGAAGATAAAGGCGGATCAAAGGTTGTTGTGGAAAAGGTAAAGAAGGTCTTTGAAAAAAATAAAGATCGATTTTAAATAGAAAAGGGAGGCAGATGGCTGCTTCCCTTTTTTGATTCAGTTATCTTTCACAGGCAATTTTGTCCTTGTCCCTGTCTTTTGACTTGTTCGCATCATAGAGTTTAGCGGATACATATGGTTTATATTTGGTTTTGCCGCCTTTATTCTTAATGCCCGCTGTCCGGGCTACTCCTCCTTTATAGTCTTTATTAAGCTCTGTGCAATTTTTATATGTTTTGATTTTGGCAGTTTTTGCGGAAGCTGCCGGGCTAAAAGACAGTGAGGCTAAAAGGCATAGGGTAATGATGGCTGATAGCAATTTTCTCAAAATAACTCCTCCTATTTTCCTATATATGTAATAAATATAATTCATCTTCTATAGCAGTTCAATCGTAATTTAAATCTCTTAAATTGTTTATTGTAAAAAATAGGAACAGGAAATATAATGAAGAAGTATTGAATAAATGGTGAAATGAGGAAGATTATGAGGAGATTAGGCGTTGTTCTATCGGTTTTAGTCTTAATTTTCAGTTTGTTCAGCCCTGCCGCTTCAGCTCAGAGTCCGAAATTTGAGGAAGAATTTAAGCAGTATTTAAGTGACATTAGCGCAATCAGGGGTTTTGAAATTACGAGGGAAGACATTGAAATGGTTCTTTCCATGTATGATGAATCTATTGAAGATTATGATTCTGTACAAGAGCTTAGTGAGTCCCTTGGCGAAGTAATTAAAGCAGATTTAAGCAACATTCAATTCATCTATGAGGAATATGAGTTGAATGAAGAGTCTTTAAGAAGCTTGCTTGCAGAATTTGGTGAAGAACTGGAGGATTACATTTTTGTCGGTGATCTTGAGGAGAGCGTATTTTTTTATACTTCAGATGAGATTGTGGATGAAGATATGATTCTGGAACTATTAGAAGTTTTCAAAGCCGAGTTTGATTTAACAGATGAAGAGATTGAGAGATTGAAGAATCATCTCATTTCAATAGAAGATGACCTTTTGAGCCCTGAGACCATGCAGCGGCTGGAGGATTTGTCTTATCGGATGATGGCCATTGGAGAGTTCGATGAGACAGGGGAACTGAGTTCAGAACAAGTAGAGGAATTGCTGTCAATCTTTGATGAACTGCTGTCCATTTATCAGGTAAAAGCAGAGTACACTCTAATCACTAAAGGTACTGAAAAGAACCTGACTCTTCTTGAGTTAGTAAATATGAAGGAACTGATCAATGCCAAGCTGAAAATCAGCATTTATAATCTGGCAGGCGAATTCCTGGCAGATATCATTATCACAGGTGAAATGTTTGATTCAGATTTAATTAAAGAAACAGGCAAGGATATTACAAATGCGGCGGAAAAAGTCGAAAAGGTGAAAAAGCCTTCCTCTGAAAATAAAACAGTAAAAGGCGGAAAGCTTCCAAATACAGCTTCCAACAATCTTATGTACGGGGTTCTTGGACTGCTCGGGATTATGGTCGGCATGACATTATTCCGCAGAGTAAGGGAAAGATAATATGAGGCAAGAGAAAAGCCGAAAGAATAGAGAAGCCAGCCACAAAAAACGGCTGCTTCTTCTTTTCTTTAGTTTAAGCTTAATTGTGCTGGGGCTTTGGTTTACTACGACAAGCGTCTATAAAGTTGGAAAAGGGTATATCTCTTATAAGATGAATGCGCCTGAAAGAGAAATGGAGCTAAAGAAAGAAGTCTCTGCAGCAGGAAAAGTGGAAGAGGAAGAAGAAAAGGAAGTTTTATACCCGGATAAGCCGGAAGTTGGCGAGGAAATCGGTGAGCTGTACATCCCGAAAATCAAATCCGTGCTGCCGATTATCCATGGCACAGATGAAGATGAGCTTGAAAAAGGCGTAGGGCATTATGCCGGCAGTGTAATGCCGGGGGAAAAAGATAACTCTGTCCTTTCCGGTCATAGAGATACGGTCTTTAGAAGGCTGGGTGAAGTAGGCGAAGGAGATATTCTGGAAGTAACAACAAAGGCCGGAACCTTTGAGTACCGGGTCAATAAAGTGCGGATTGTGGATGCGGACGACAGGACGGTAATTGTCCCTAAACCGCGTGCCATGCTGACGGTTACTACCTGCTACCCATTTGATTTTATTGGGGATGCACCACAAAGATACATTCTGGTTGCCCATCTCATATCCAAAAAGTAAAGAGATTAACAGAGTCTCCTTAATAAGGGGGGCTTTTTTTATAGAAAAAAATTTTTGTATTCCTATTTTCGACAACCATTAGATAAATATCCCTATATAATATACATATTCTACTAATTTCAAAAGTGAGTAGAATGATAGGAATTTGAATAGCGGAGGAAAAGAGATGAGTCAGTTCAAAAGGATAATATGCTTGTTTCTGGTATTGCTTCTTGCAGTCCAGCCCATCACAGTTTTGGGAGTGGATAAAGAGAATACGGCCAAAGCCAGCCGTCTGAAGGAAACCATCCATAAGGAGGGGGCTCCCAAAAAGGTTAAAGAGGCTTCCAAAGATATTAGGACTGTAACAAAAGATGACTTCCCTTTGGTGGAACCTGGTGAGCTTGCAGGCTCATTATTTGATAGTCAAAACAAGTATCATCATATTTGGTATGAAAATGTACTGGATTATACTGATGCCGATATGTTTGTTGATTTATATTATCAATCTTCAGCAGCATATAATAAAGACCCTATCATTTCCTTTGAGTTTTATAGTGAGGAAAATGATAGCTTCGATTTTCTGGGGTATACAGAATTTAATTTGAACGGTACACAATACGCAAATTTAAGTTCTAGTATCGATAAAGCACCTTTTATGGAACAGCAGTATATATATATACTTTTAGGCGTTTCGAAGAGTATTTCTGCTGAATATTATTCAGATGCCTTCTTGTTTAAAGTGAAAAATCCATTTTATAAAGGTGAAGTGGAGGGACCCTCAAACAAATATGCCATCATCAGCAATGAATCCATTTTAGGGGATTCCTTTCAAAGCACTGGGCAGTTCTCTATCAATAATAATAAATACGCGTCTAATAAAAAGCTGAAGCAGGATGCATACAGACTAGATGTAAAGAAGCCCTTTGATGTAAGGAAAAATAAAGGGAAGCAGCTGGGGAGCTATAAAAGCAAAAGAGCAGCTTATCAGCTGGGCCAATCAAAGTATTTCTGGGTGTACGATTTTTACACCTATGCGGATTATCAAATAAACGCAACACTCCTCTATTCCGGGTCAAAAGCGAATGTATGGGTAAATAATAGCCAGCTGACACAAAAGCAGGCTGAAGACCTTGGCAAAGAGTTTGATGAAGACATTCATCCCGTTATTACAAACCATTTTGCAGGTGAATCGGACGTGAATGAGGACGGGAAAATTAATATTCTTGCTTATGATATCCAAGATGGATTTAATGGAAGCGGAGGTTATGTAGCCGGGTATTTCTATCCGGGGGACCTGTATAATATTCCGTATTCAAATCAATCAGAGATCTTCTATGTGGATACCTATCCGCTAATGGGAACAGGTGCAGCAAAAGATCCTTCAGCATCCTATGAAACGCTGGCTCACGAATTTCAGCATATGGTCAACTTCAACCAGAATGTCTTTATTGAAGGCGATGAAGATGGCATGGACATCTGGCTTGATGAAGCATTAGCCATGGCTGCAGAAGAAGTGTACACAGGGCAGCCTCTGACTGACAGAATCGATTATTACAACTATTCCAATTCAATTGCCAGAGGACACTCGCTTCTTTATTGGGACAATAATGGAGATACGCTTGCCAATTACTCCTTATCCTATTTATTCGGGCAATACGTAAAGCTTCAGGCGAACAAAGGCAATGCCATCTTTAAAGAAATCCTGAAGGATTCCAATAATGACTATAGGGCAGTAGAAAATGTTATGAAGATGTATGTGGATTCGTCACTTACATTTGGGAAGACGATGACAAATTTCCGTGGAGCACTTCTGCTGAAACAGCAGGACGGGCCATATGGATTTAAAGGCGAGCAGGCTTTCAATGAGCTTCAGCCGCGACTATATACAGGAGCATCCACATATTTAAGGGGCGGAGGTGCCATTGTTATCCAGGCATCAAATGAGATTCCAGTGGACAAAGGGGCGGATATTACATATACCTTTGTTGGTGAGGAAGAGGATGCAACTCCGCCTGCTGCTCCAACAGTTAATCCGGTCAGTGACCAGGATAGCACTGTAACAGGAAAAGCAGAAGAAGGCAGTAAAATAACAGTGAAAGCTGGAAATACTCTGCTGAGTACTGCAACTGCTGACAGCAGCGGGAATTTCAGTGTTGCAATAGCAAAGCAAAAGGCAGGAACAGTTTTATCGGTGACGGCGGAAGATAGCTCCGGAAATAAAAGTCCTGAGACCGAGGTTACGGTACTAGATAAAACTGCTCCTGCAGCACCTAAAGCAGATCCTGTAAGAGACTATGATAAAAAGGTAACAGGCCAGGCAGAAGCGGGCTCTACAGTGACAGTGAAAAAAGGCTCGTCTGTTCTTGGCACGGCTGCAGCAGGAACAGACGGAAAGTTTAGTGTAGCATTAAAGGCTGCTGAAAAAGCAGGAACGGTCTTAACGATTACCGCCACTGATAAGGCTGGGAATGTGAGTAAAGCAACTAATGTTACGGTAATAGACAAAACTGCTCCTGCATCGCCAAAGGCTGACCCTGTAAAAGATTATGATAAAAAGGTAACGGGGCAGGCAGAAGCGGGGTCAAAAGTGACAGTCAAGAAAGGAAGCAGTACACTCGGTTCGGCTACTGCTGATAAGTATGGGAAGTTCACTATAAGCTTGAAATCTGCACAAAAAGCCGGCACTGTACTGAGTTTGACAGCGGCAGATAAAGCCGGCAATGTAAGCAAAATGGCTAAAGTAACAGTAATAGATAAAACAGCTCCGGCCGCACCAAAAGTAAATTCGATGAAAGACACTGATAAAAAAATTACAGGAACAGCAGAAGCCGGGTCCAGAGTTACTGTGAAAAGAGGAAGCACAATACTCGGTACAGCTACAGCAGCTAAAGATGGAAAGTTCACTGTCATAATCAAATCAGCTCAAAAGGCTGGCACCGTTTTATATGTAACGGCAAAGGATAAGGCAGGCAATACAAGCAAGGCAGCAAAAATCACGGTGAAGGACAAAACGCCGCCTAAAACGCCTTCCGTTAACAAGGTGACATCATCATCAACAAAAGTAACCGGAAAAGCTGAAGCTTATTCCACGGTATATGTAAAAGCTGGCACTAAGGTAATTGGGTCTGCTAAAGCCGCCAAATCAGGAAGTTTTTCAGTAAAGATAGCCAAACAGAAAACAGGAAAAATCCTTTATGTTTATGCCAAAGATAAGGCAGGCAATACCGGGAAGCCGGCAAAAATAACTGTGAAGAAGCGATAATAAATTGAAGGGGAAAGGCTGCGGCCTTTTCTCTTTTTTTGCCTGAATGGAAAAACCTGAGGCACAAGTCTTGTGAACGGGAACTTCCTTGGTGAATAAAGATAACAGCATTGAGACATCCTATTTACAAACATTTTCTATAAATTAACAAAATCTTTACAGCTGTCCTTCGGGCACATCTTGTAGAATGGTGTTAAGAAGATTGCCCCGAAGCCTAATGGACAATTACTTGTAAAGAAAGGATTAATAATGATGTCGAAACGAAAGCTAGTACTCTCGGTTGTGACTGCATTTTTCATTGTCTGCCTTTTTGGAATCATGATCATAGAGCCTGCTGAAATCTGGAATAGAATCAAACAAAATAGCGAAGAACTGAAAGGTGGATATTCTGACAGTGTCATGTATGACGGCAATCATTATAAATTAATGCATCCTATTGGTGAAAAGAACGGCTCCGTCTATATTTCCCTTTCAGATTTTAAAACCATCACATCTGTAAAAACAGCAGAAAGTGAAGATCAACTTTCGATTAGTTATAAAAATAAAAAGCTGACATATGACAATGGATTTATTCAAGATTGCAGTTTGACTAAGGATGAAATGTGCGGATATGAAATAATAGACGGCATTATCTATGTCCCCGATCAGTCTATTGAAAGATATCTGGGATTTGATATGGATTTCTTCTATGATAAGCAAACAAACACCATCTCTATTAAGAGTCCAGAGGAGCAAGCAAAAAAAACTTATGATCAGGAACTGGGCTCAACGATTTTTGTACATAAGGAAAATGTTCCAGCTGAAAAATATGAACCGAGAAGCGGCATTTACCTGGGCGGCTATGTTTTGCAGGATGAATATATAAATACCAGCATGAACAAATTTAACAAGCATACAGGAAAAACACATGCTTCCTATTTCAGATACGTCGGGTATGGAAAACCATTTCCGAAGGAGTGGGCTGAAGAAGTCATCGCGGCAGGCGGCTTCCCGCAGGTAGCATGGGAGCCGAATAATGGACTGGAGGAAGTAAAGGATGATGAGTATTTGAGGCAATTCGCAAAGGATGCCGGTGAATTAAAGGTCCCGATCCTTTTGCGATACGCTAGTGAAATGAACGGAACCTGGACCTTTTATTCCGGTCATTCAGAGCAATACATCGAGAAATGGAAATTGGTCCATGATGTGATGGAGGAAGAAGCCCCTAACGTCATGATGCTCTGGAATGTCTTCACGATGCCGGAATCAACGATTGATGAATTTTACCCGGGTGACGAATATGTCGACTATGTTGGCGTCAATATTTATAACGTTTTCTATCATAATGATAAAATCGAAGCAAAGTCGGATTTTGAAGATCCGCTGCGTTTATTGGACTATGTATATAACACTTACAACCATAAAAAACCTATTGTCATTGGTGAATTTGGGGCAACCAATTACACCGTGACAGATGGGAAGCATCATGATGACTTCGCTGTTGAAAAGATAACCCGGATGTATAAGTATCTTCCTGAACTATATCCGCGTGTTAAATTTATTTACTATTTTGATGTGAATAATCTTGTTAATGCGCCGGAAGGAAGGAAAATCAATAATTATGCCATTACAGAGAAAAAGAGCATTCTCAATGCATACGCGGCCAATACAAAATCAGGCAGTTATCTATCAAGTATAGAAGAGAATCCGGATAAGAGTGAAACTTATTCGTATAGAGACTTCTTCTTTTATTATGATAAGGAGCTGTATGTAGATTATAAGTTTGTGCAACATTATTTAGACATGGATGTTAAAGAGAACAGTGGAAAATCAATGAAAGTTATACATAATGGCAAAAGCATAGAAGTAAACCAGGAGAATCTGAAGATAGACAAAGCAGCTTTTTTTGAAAAAAGGGAGATAAAGGGTCTTCCGCTTGAGGAAATATTGGATGCTTTTAAAATAAAGTATACATTTGAAAATGGAGATCTGCATATTTACCTTCCGAACTAGCCAAAATTAGTAAGTGAAGAAAAAAATGCAAACCGGCTAGGCTGGTTTGCATTCTTCTTTATTTGCTAACGAAAAAGTCTGTTACATACTCACTCCACAGCTCATGCCCCTTCTCATTAGGAACTTCATTCTCTTCGTCTAAATAAGGAATGAGTTCCTTTGAATCGGTAGAAGGCCAGCTAGGCCAGTGGTTGAGATAGGGAATATCATTAGTTTCAGCGAACTTTTCCAATTCTTCAATCTGCACAAGGTAATAATTTGCGTCATAAATTGGGTTTGGAGGCTGAAGAATGAACACGGTATCAGGATTTTTCTCTTTTACTGCTGAAACCCAATTAGTAATGTAAGCATGGGAGTCTTCGATCCGAACGAAACTATTATCCTGCAAAGTGAAGGGTTCTAAAACAATGAGATCTGCCTCTGCAGCAATCATATCGGAAACTTTGTCCTGATTGCTGAACTCCATTGAAGTTCCGTCAAAGACTTGAATGTCTACCTCGATGGCGTCCTTCCCGAAGGTCTCTTCAAGCTCTTTCTTTGTTAAGTGCGCCCAGCCATCTTCAAGACTTCCTATAGCTGAAGATCCCGCAAGAAGAATTTTAAAAGGAATGCCTTCTAAAA
Organism: Bacillus sp. ZZV12-4809; assembly: GCF_009849585.1. Lineage (GTDB taxonomy): Bacteria > Bacillota > Bacilli > Bacillales > Cytobacillaceae > Cytobacillus. The sequence goes on along the minus strand of NZ_VCRN01000004.1, from coordinate 10,181 downwards.
GTGTTTGTTCGAATCTTCTCTTGGCATCGGCAGGCCAGTTCGCAGATATCTTCTGGAACTCATCAATATCTATTCTATTATCAGTAGCCTGCTCTTCTTCGGCAGGAGCTGCGGGTTTATTTGTTTCTTGCCTGGTAGTTGCTCCTGTAGAAAGGCCAGTTCTTTCTTTCCAGTGGGAATTGCCCCAATATAGGACCGCCCCACAGGAGATGGCCAGCACTAAAATAAAGAATTTCTTCATAATTACCTCCGTAAAAGGAATTAATTTTATTAATGTAAAATTTCCCAATTAAAATTTCTGTCTATCAAAAAATGTCATTTTATAGTTAAATAGGAATAGTGATACAAGTTAATTACATTTTTATTAAAATTATGACAAAAAATCACAAAAATGGCAACTTGCTATGATATAATATTTTGAGTTTTGTTATTTATTTTTCCTTAGGAGGATATCATGGAAGAAACGATTAGTCTAAAAGAACTATTCCAAACACTGAAAAAAAGAATAATCCTTATTCTGTCAGTTGCGATATTGGCAGTTATGATCAGCGGAATAGTCAGTTACTTTTTTCTAACACCAATATATCAATCTTCTACACAGATTCTTGTTAACCAGGCAAAAGATGAACAAAGTGTATATAGTGCAGGTGAAGTGCAAACAAATTTGCAGTTGATCAATACATATAATGTCATTATTAAGAGTGCAGCCATTCTTGAATTAGTAAAAGAAGAGCTCAAGCTTGATATGACAACGGCTGCGCTGAATCAGAAAATTACCGTTCAAAGTGAACAGAACTCTCAGGTAGTAAATATTTCTGTACAGGATGAAGACCCAAACAGAGCAGCTGATATTGCCAATACAACAGCTGAAGTCTTTCAAAAAGAAATAGTAGAAATTATGAACGTTAATAACGTAACCATTTTAGCAAAAGCTGAAGTAGGCGTAAATCAGGCTCCGGTTAAACCACAGCCTCTTTTGAATATTGCTATTGCTTTAGTCGTTGGCTTAATGGCTGGTGTCGGGTTAGCGTTTCTGCTTGAATATCTGGATAATACGATCAAGAACGAAGAGGATATTGAGAAAACGATTGGCCTTCCTGTCCTAGGTGTAATTGCCCAAATGGAGGATACTGCTGAAAACGGCCGTTCCGACCGCAAAACAAGGTTAAGAGGTGAGACTGTTGGCTCTTAAAAAGGGAGAAAAGAAGAAAGTGTTGGAGCATAAACGTAAACTTGTAACGAAGAACGATCCAAAGTCTCCAATTTCTGAGCAGTACCGGACCATCCGGACGAATATTCAATTTTCATCTGTGGATGAAGAAATCCGTACCATAATGGTTACTTCTTCAGGCCCGGGAGAAGGAAAGTCAACGACAACTGCCAATCTCGCAGTAGTCTTTGCTCAGCAAGGCAAAAGGGTGCTTCTGGTAGATGCGGATCTTCGGAAACCAACTGTGCATTATACATTTAATCTTATGAATACGAGCGGATTAACAAGTGTGCTGACAAACCAGATGAAGCTTATGGAATCTATTAAGGCGATCGATATGAAAAACCTATTCATCCTTCCAAGTGGACCGATACCGCCTAATCCATCTGAACTGCTGGGATCAAAGGCAATGGACTATTTTATGAAGGCTGCCTTAGAGGAGTTCGACATAATCTTATTTGATACTCCTCCTGTATTAGCGGTAACAGATGCTCAAATCCTTTCGAATAAATGCCAGGGTACCATTCTCGTAGCAGGAAGCGGGAAAGCGGAAAAAGACCAATTGGTGAAAACGAAAGATCTATTAGAAGCAGCACAAGGGAAACTTTTAGGAGTCGTATTAAACAACAAGAAAATGAAAGAATCACAGCATTACTATTATTACGGTGCAAATTAACAGAATTCGACAAATTACACCCTTTACCGTATTGAAGTTAAAATGCTAACATGACAGAAGAAGGATATTTTGTCATATATTGAAAGGAGTGGAAGGGATGATTGACATACATTGTCATATCTTGCCGGGAATGGACGATGGTGCCCAAACGATAGAAGACAGTTTGGACATGGCGAAAGAAGCGGTTAGAGAGGGGATTTCCTCCATCATTGCCACTCCTCATCATAACCAGTCCTATCGAAATACAAAAGATGAAATCATCGATGCTGTAATTGATTTAAATAAAAGTTTAAGAGATGCATCAATCCCATTGGAAATCCATCCTGGTCAGGAAGTTCGAATTTATGGGGAAATAGTAGAAGGTTTAAATAATGGAGAGATTCTTTCCCTTAGCCACTCCCAATATATGTTTATTGAATTTCCTTCTAACCATGTACCGCGATATGCTGAAAAACTCCTTTTTGACATTCAGCTGCAGGGGTTGATTCCGATTATTGTTCATCCTGAACGCAATAAGCAATTAATGGAGCAGCCGGATCTGTTATATCAATTTGTTGAAAAAGGCGCGCTAACTCAGTTGACGGCCTCAAGTCTATGCGGGTATTTCGGAAAAAACATTAAAAAGTTTTCTGAGCAATTAATAGAGTTTAACTTAACCCATTTTATCGCCTCTGATGCTCACAACGTGAAGAATCGCACGTTTAAAATGGCTGAAGCATTGGATTTTGTTGATTCTAAATATGGACCCGATATGGTATATCTTTTTAAAGAGAACGCAGAGCTCCTAGTTGAGAACAGCAATATAATGAAAGAACTGCCTGAGAGAATTAAACGTAAAAAGTTTCTTGGCATTTTTTAACCATTGCATGTCGTATATAACTAGGCGATGCCTCCTGGCCTTTATCAATGGAGGCACTCGGCCATGCTGTGGGTGAGTAAAATCACCTTAGACACACTGTTGTCAATAGCATGGTGTGAGGAGGGGTTAAATGCCCCAATCTAAATATGTAAAAATATCCATTAGGAATCCGCTTACATTATATTATCAGATAATGTCCTAGATATCTAATGAAAGTACAGGACCATTCCTGTGTTCCCGTTAGATATTTATTTTTGCTCAAATAATGGTGAATTATGGAATTTAAGTAGGTAATATGGACTAAGATTTTAGAAGGAGGCTATTTATTTGACGTACCAAAAGCGGCTGACTCTGTTGGTTTTATTAGACTCATTAATTGTTTTATCAGCAATATATGTGAGTGTTTTGACACTTCACCCAACGTTGGCGTGGATTAAGTCTGAAACATTACTTGTCAGCTCCATCACACTGCTGCTTAGTCATCACTTCTTTGCATCTGCTTACAGGCTTTATAACAAGGCCTGGGAATATGCGAGTGTTGGAGAACTCGTGGCGATTGTAAAGGCAGTATCTCTATCTATCATGACGACAGGAATAATGCAACAGCTGCTAATTGGGGATGTATATTTCCGAGCTTTGATGCTTGCCTGGATGATGCACGTATTATTAATTGGCGGTTCCCGTTTCTCCTGGCGTGTCTACCGGGATCGATATATTAAATCAAATATAGAACAAAAGCGTGCCTTAATAGTAGGAGCCGGTGCTGCCGGAACAATGCTGGCAAGACAGCTCCTCAAAAATCAAGATACTGAAATCAAACCAGTTGCATTTATTGATGATGACCCAAAAAAGTATAGATTACATATACATGGCTTGCCTGTTGTTGGGGGTTCTAGAAATATTTCGAAGACAGTGGAAACTTTGAATATTGATAAAATTATCATTGCCATCCCTTCGCTTAATAAAACAGAAATGCAGCGGATCTTTGAAGAGTGCTCAGGAACAAAGGCAAAAACAGTCATCATGCCAATGATTGAGGATGTCATGCTAGGCAATGTATCTGTTAATCAGTTCCGGGATGTTGAGGTAGAGGACCTATTGGGCCGTGAACCAGTTAAGCTGGATATTGATAGTATTTCAGAGAAGTTGACTGGAAAAACGGTTCTAGTCACGGGTGCTGGCGGATCGATTGGATCGGAAATCTGCCGCCAGGTATGCAAGTTCCAACCAGAGAAGCTTCTTCTTTTAGGGCATGGGGAGAACTCCATTTATCTAATTGATATGGAGTTAAGAAATAAGCATAAAGGTGAAATAGAAATTGTGCCGGTTATTGCAGATATTCAGGACAGGGATCGGATTTTTGAAGTAATGGAAACGCATAGACCGGATGTTGTATATCATGCCGCTGCTCATAAACATGTGCCTTTGATGGAATACAATCCGAAAGAGGCTGTTAAGAATAATGTGCTGGGAACAAAGAATGTTGCAGAAGCTGCTGACACATTTGGTGTAAGTACATTTGTTTTAGTTTCATCTGATAAGGCTGTCAACCCTACGAATGTGATGGGCTCTACAAAGCGTATTGCAGAAATGGTGATTCAGGAGCTAGATAAGCATAGTACAACAAAATTTGTGGCAGTACGGTTTGGGAATGTACTTGGCAGCAGGGGCAGTGTTATACCGTTATTTAAGAAGCAGATCCAGGCTGGCGGGCCGGTTACGGTTACCCATCCGGATATGACGAGATATTTTATGACGATTCCGGAAGCTTCAAGGTTAGTTATGCAAGCGGGTGCGTTAGCTCGCGGGGGAGAGATTTTTGTACTTGATATGGGAGAGCCGGTGAAGATTGTTGACTTGGCGAAGAACCTAATTACTCTATCAGGTTATAAAGAGGAAGAAATCGGAATCGAATTTTCAGGAATAAGACCTGGTGAGAAGATGTTCGAAGAACTGCTTAATGAAAAAGAAGTTCATAAAGAAGCGGTGTTTCCTAAGATCTTTATTGGGAAGGCTTTGTTGGAGCAGGAGAATGAGGTTCATTATCTGATTGAGCAGTTTGACGGAATGACAAACAGTGAGATTAGTGAGTTTGTGCTGAATTTGGCTAATCGGAAAAAAAACAAAGTACTTTCAATTGCGAAATGAGAGGGGAAGATAAAATGAAGAAAGTGCGGAAAGCGATTATTCCAGCAGCCGGATTAGGGACAAGATTTTTGCCTGCTACTAAGGCAATGCCTAAAGAAATGCTGCCGATTGTGGATAAGCCGACTATTCAATATATAGTAGAAGAGGCTGTGGCATCAGGGATTGAAGATATTATTATTGTGACTGGCAAAGGGAAACGTGCGATTGAGGATCATTTTGATTACTCCTTTGAACTTGAAGAGAATTTGTTTCAAAAACAGAAGTTTGATTTGCTTGAAAAGGTGAAAGAGCCTTCAAAAGTAGATATCCATTATATTCGGCAAAAGGAGCCAAAAGGTCTTGGTCATGCGGTATGGTGTGCAAGGAAGTTTATTGGGGAAGAGCCTTTTGCGGTACTTCTTGGGGATGATATTGTTCAGAGTGATACTCCTTGTTTACGTCAGTTGATGGATGAATATGAAAGAACACATTCTTCTGTTATTGGAGTACAATCAATATCACCTGAAGAAACTCAAAGATATGGAATTATTGACCCTTCGGACCAAAGTGGACGCAGATACCAGGTGAATAACTTTGTTGAAAAGCCTAAGCAAGGAACTGCTCCTTCCAATCTTGCAATCATGGGACGTTATATTTTAAATCCAGAGATCTTCATGTTTCTGGAACAGCAGGAACTTGGTGCTGGCGGGGAAGTGCAGCTGACTGATGCGATTCAGAAGCTGAACCAGATTCAGCGTGTGTTTGCTTATGACTTTGAAGGTGTACGGTATGATGTTGGGGAAAAGTTTGGGTTTATTAAAACTACAATAGAGATGGCCCTGAAAGATGAAGGTTTGAAGGATGAACTGATTCGGTTTATGGAAGAAAGGCTTAGTGAGTTAAAAATCATTGAGAGTTAATACAGAGACAAACCCTAGATGATTATGGAAAAAATCTAGATATGCCTTTTTTATCGGGTATATCTAGGGTTTTTATGTTTTAACAAGTATTAAAGGTGATGTCTTCTGTCTTTATCAAAAAAGGTACTAGGCTTTGCTGTGGGTTGTAATGCCCTTAGACACGTTGGTTGTCGGGGGTGTGGCGTGAGGTGAGCTTAGAAAGACTTGAAAATAGGAAGAAACTCGGTTTTGGTGTTTATGAAGTAAAAATCGATAGATTGAATAGATATTACCAGGAGGCAATTTTGTAGATAACAATTTTAGTGGTTAGGAGTTGGTTGGAGTAATAGTTTCAAATATTCCAAGTGAGTCCTAATCTACTAAAAGAGTTTTAAGGAAGAACAGATATTAAATATAAGCGAGGATATGAAAATGTCATATTTAGTTGTTATTGCACATCCAGATGATGAAGTTTTAGGAGCAGGAGCTACGATGTATAAGCTTGCTCAAGAAGGATATTCGGTTAACGTATGTATACTATCAAGCGATGTGAATGCACGAAATCACAGGCCAAGCACTGAAGAGTTAAATGAAGATGTGAACAGTTCTATGAATATTATTGGTGTTGATAGAGTTATTACTGGTAACTTCCCTAATATTGAATTTAATATGGTACCACATTTAAAGCTTGTTGAGTTTATAGAAAAGGCAATTATAGAGACAAATGCTGATGTCGTATTTACTCATCATCCAGCAGACTTAAATAATGACCATTTACACACTTCTCTTGCTTGCCAGGCTGCCGTCAGACTATTCCAAAGAAGAAATGACGTTAAGCCATTAAAGGAGCTACTATTTATGGAAGTTCCTTCATCCACTGAATGGGGATTAAACAAAACTATGAATCAATTTTCACCTAACACTTTTATTGAAGTTGGTGAAGAGAGTATCGATAAAAAAATTGAGGCTCTTGCACAATATCGCGGAGTAATGAGAGATTATCCTCATCCTAGAAGTAATGAAGCCATCAAAGGACTAGCTGCATACCGTGGCGGTCAAGCTGGCATGGTTTATGCAGAAGCCTTTGAAAGTGTTTTTAGACGTGGATTCTAGTATTAGAGAGGATGATAAATTTGAAGAAGAAAATAGCATTTGCAACTTGTGTTCAATTGGGATTAAGTTGTATTGAAGAAATATATCGTATTGGTGGTAATTTGGATCTGTTAATTACACTTAAAGACGTAAAAGCAAAAAATAAGTCAGGAAGAATTTATCTTGATAATGTTGCCGCAGAGCACAATGCTCCTCTTTTGAAAATTAATAATATCAATGATCAAGAAGTTCCTGATGCACTAAGACAACACCAAATTGATTGGCTGTTTATTATAGGATGGTCCCAAATTGCTAAAAAAGAAGTACTTGAGGCACCAACATATGGATGTATTGGTATGCATCCTACTTTATTACCTGTTGGTAGAGGAAGAGCAGCAATACCTTGGGCAATTATTAAAGGATTAGATAAAACAGGTGTCACTATGTTCAAGTTGGATGAAGGTGTAGATACCGGGGATATTATTGGTCAAGGTGTTATTAGCCTTGATAATGATTCAACAGCAACTGAACTTTATAAAAAAGTAGATGATATGCATATCACACTTATTGCAAAATATTTGGATAATATTGTAAATAACAATATTACACTTACCAAACAAAATGAAAAAATGGCTACTGTATGGACAGGTAGAAAGCCGGAAGATGGTGAGATCTTAAATAGTATGTCTATGGATGAAGCGGATAAATTGGTAAGAGCTGTCACCCATCCATATCCAGGTTCTTTCTATAATGATGGAGAAAAGACAATAAGAATATGGTCTGCTCAGACGAGCGCAAATGAAGGAGCAATAAAACTAAGTGATGGATATTTAATTCCTATTGATTATGAAATTGAGGAATAGTCATGGAAGATAAAAAATTTCAAAAAGCTATTAAACGTTTACTAGATATCGTTGTTTCTTTATCAATACTTATATTATTACTGCCTTTATGGGTGATAGTTGCAATCTTAATTAAAATTACTTCAGAAGGTCCTATATTCTTCTTACAAGAAAGACCAGGATATCATAGGAAAATCTTTATGGTTTATAAATTTCGAACAATGAAACCTGGATCAGAAAAAATGATTAAGGGACAAGAAGTGATGAATGATGATAATAGGATAACTCTTATTGGGAAATTTTTAAGAAGAAGTAAAATCGATGAGATTCCTCAGGTTCTTAATGTCCTTAGAGGAGAAATGAGTCTTGTAGGTCCCAGGCCTGAGCGTGTTGCGTCTCTTGAAGATTATACAGATGAAATTTCAAAAAGGTTGAATATGAAACCGGGGTTAACTGGATTAGCTCAGGTCAGCGGTAATATATATCTTTCATTGCAAGATAGATATAAGTTTGATGTTTACTATGTAGATCATTATAGTTTGTGGCTTGATATTAAAATCATAATTAGGACTGTTGGTGTAGTTCTTTTTGGTGAGGCTAAGTACGTTGATAGATGTTTGGTTAATGTTAATAAAGGGATTGCTGAAGTAGCTACTACTAAAGAGGAGACTGTTTCAAAATGAAAAAGATACTTATAACAGGGACTAATAGTTATATAGGCACCTCTTTTGAAGAATGGGTTTCACAATATCCAGATAAGTATAATGTAGATAAAGTTAGTTTGAGAGATGAGACTTGGAAGAGTTGGTCATTTAAAGGTTACGATGTGGTATTTCATACAGCTGCAATTGTTCATAGAAAAGAGAATGATATAGATAAGTACTTCAAAATTAATAGAGATTTAACTATTGATGTTGCAAAGAAGGCGAAGCGAGAGGGAGTTAAGCAATTTATATTTTTGAGTACAATGGGTGTGTATGGTACTGAAACAGGTTACATTACAAAAGAAACATTACCAAAACCAAAGACTCCTTATGCCCAGTCAAAATTTGAAGCTGAGCAGCTCCTCTTAGAAATTAAGTCGCAGGATTTTAATGTAGCAATTTTACGTCCTCCGATAGTATATGGTAAGGGATGTCCTGGTAATTATAGTAGGCTTTCAAATTTTGCTTTAAAGTTACCGTTTATCCCACATTTTGAAAATGAACGTAGTATGATTTATATTAATAACTTATCTGAGTTTGTAAGGCTATTAGTTGATAAAGAGCTTTCTGGAATATGTTTCCCACAGAATAAAGATTACGTGAATACTACTGAACTCATAGGACAAATTGCAAAAATACATGGCAAAAAAGTTATAAAATCAAAGTTATTTAATGGGGTTATTGAAATAGGACTTAAGCATTCAGAGATTTTTAGAAAAGTATTTGGGTCTTTTATTTATGATAAAGAGCTGTTTGGCGGTCCTCTTTCTTTTATCAACCATGAGCAAATTGATTATGAGACTATGTTTTTTGTAGAATCAATAAGATATACTGAAAAATCTTCACTTTAGACGTGTGAATTTAGTAAGGAGAAAAATAACTTTTATGAATATTTTTAAATACTCTGTATTAATGTCAGTTTACTATAAAGAGCAACCTGACTATCTTAGGGAAAGTATTATGAGTATGCTAGATCAATCTATAAAACCGGATGAAATTGTTCTAATTAAGGATGGTAAATTAACGGATGAACTTGAAAATGTATTAAATGAGTTCAAAGATAATCAATTAATTAAGATATACTCACTTGAACATAATGTTGGGCTGGGTAATGCTTTAAACTTTGGTGTACAAAAATGTAAGAATGAACTAATTGCACGGATGGATACAGATGATATCTCTATGAAGAATAGGTGCGAACTACAATTACAATTATTTACCGAAAATAAAGAATTAAGTGTTATAGGATCAGCTGTTGAAGAATTTATAAATCATCCTGATAATGTTATGGCATTTAAAGAAGTGAAAGTTGAAAATAGCGAAATACGTAAGCAAATGAAGTATAGAAACCCAATAATTCACCCAAGTGTTATGTTTAAAAAATCGGACGTGCTTAAAGCTGGAAACTATGAACATTGGTTTTTAAATGAGGACTACTATTTATGGATTAGAATGATTCAGAAGGGATTTGTATTTAAAAATATAAATGAACCATTGGTGAAAATGAGAATTAATAACGAAACCTACCTCCGAAGAGGTGGATGGGATTATTTTATTACTCAAAAGCGATTATTTAAATATATGCTGAAAAATAATTTAATTAATTCAATAGACTATATTTATAATAATTCTATTAGGTTTGTAGTTAGATTGATGATCCCAAATAGTTTAAGGAAATTATTATATTTAAGGGTTATGAGAAAGAAAGTGAATTAATTGTTAATGAATCTTGAAATACAGAAACAAATAATCCTAAATTCTCTATATATGAT